>CAVYAB010000015.1:0-241150 GCA_963766425.1 uncultured Alphaproteobacteria bacterium | reverse complement strand
CCCTGGCGCCCCAGAGCAGGCGCAAGCCCAGCGCACCGAGGAAAAGCCCGGTCACCCGGTCAATCCAGACCTTGGCGCGGATATAAAACCGCCGCACCGGCCCTGCCCCAAAGAATAGCGCCACGAGTGCGTACCACCAAACTTCGTTGAGACTTACCAGCGCAATGAGCGCAACGGTCATCCATAGGGACACGGTACCGGGCAGCATGGCAATGAATATGGAGCCAAAGAACACCGCCGCTTTCGGATTGGAAATTTGCGTGAGAAAGCCGCTCATGAAGGGGCTGGAAATACTCTCGCCCTCTGCGCCTTCAAGCACAACGGGATCAGCCGCATGCCGGAAAATCTGCAGGGCAATCCACAGGATGAACAGCGCGCCCACAATCTTCATGCCCAGAAAAAGAACCGGAACGGCGCGGAAGAGAACATTGAGTCCGAGCAGCGCGGCAGAAGACCAGATCACTGTTCCGGCCCCGATGCCAAGACCCACCTTGACGCCATCAAAGCGTGATCTCGCAACGGCGGTTCGCGCCGTGACAAGAAAACTGGGGCCGGGGCTGATCACCGCCAACATCTGCACAAGGCCGATTGAGACAAGGGTGGAAAGTTCAGACATCGCCAATGGCATCCCTGAACATCCGCACGGTTTCAGCCATTCCGAAAGTGAGCGCATCGGCGACAATGGCGTGGCCGATTGAAACTTCGGCGAGGTTTGGGAGGGCGGCCACGAGTGCAGGCAGGTTTTCCCGCGTCAGGTCATGGCCCGCATTGAGGCCAAGGCCGGCGAATTCCGCGACCTTCCCCGTGACGACAATCTTGTCAAACTCGAGCTCCCGTGCAGCGGCATCAAACGCACCACCATAGGGACCCGTGTAAATTTCAATCCGGTCTGCGCCCACTGATACCGCCAGTTCTGCCAGAACCGGGTCCGCATCAACAAACACCGAAACCCGCATCCTGCCCGCTTGCAGCCGTGCAATCACGTCCTTGAGGAAGGCATGGTTATTAGAAATATCCCAACCATGGTCAGAAGTGCCCTGTGCCGGATCATCAGGAACGAGCGTCACCTGATCCGGCCTGTTGGCCTCAACCAATTTCAGAAAGCGCTCATCGGGATAGCCCTCAATATTGTATTCGCGCGTCGGAAATTCCTTGCGGATCAGGTCCCGCAGAACCGGAACATCGCTGTTGCGGATATGGCGCTCATCCGGGCGCGGATGAATGGTCAGCCCCGCCGCCCCTGCCTGCAGCGCAATTCGCCCCAAACCTTCAACGCTTGGCCACGGCAGGCTTCGCCGGTTGCGGAGATAAGCAATGGCATTCACATTCACGGATAACTTGCAGCCCATGGGCTGGCTTGTAGGCGAGTCATGGCCTGCTGGAAAGTCCGGTTTTCAAAAATAATGCCAATCCACTTAATTCCCCTCCCCCTTGTGGGGAGGGAAATAGAACTAAACCCGCATTCCCTCCACGCCGCGCGAAATTCCTGCAACTCCCGTGCGCGCAACTTCGACGAGGCCAATCGGCACCATCAGCGAAATGAACTGGTCAACCTTGTCGGGCTTGCCGGTGATTTCAAAAATGAAGCTCTCGGTGGACGCATCAATGACCCGCGCGCGGAAAGCGTCAGCCAGGCGCAAGGCCTCCATGCGCTTCTCACCGCTGCCTGCAACCTTCACCATGGCAAGTTCACGCGCGATGGAATTGCCCTGCACCGTAAGGTCAGCCACCGAATGCACCGGCACCATGCGCTCAAGCTGGTGCTTGATTTGCGTGAGCACCGTGGGTGTTCCCGTTGTGACAATGGTAAAGCGCGATACGTGCTTTTCGTGGATCGTTTCCGAGACGGTGAGCGAATCGATGTTGTAGCCGCGCCCCGCGAACAGCCCGATGATCCGCGCCAGGACGCCCGGCTCGTTGTCAGCCACCACCGCCAGCGTGTGGGTTTCAACTTCCTTCTTGGACGTGTCGAGGAAATAGGCCGAGCCCGTAGGCGCTTGATGTGCGTTCATGTCTCTCTCCTCAAACCAGCTCTTTGCCCTTGGCATCAATGGCGCTGCCAACTTCTTCGTCACTCACATCTTCACCCAGCAGCATTTCATTATGGGCCTTGCCCGAGGGAATCATCGGGAAGCAGTTGGCAAGGCTTGCCACGCGGCAGTCAAAAATCACCGGATGCGGCGTCTTGATCATTTGCAAAATCTTATCATCAAGCTCCGCTGGTTTCTCGGCGCGAATGCCAACCCCACCGTATGCTTCCGCCAGCTTCACAAAATCCGGCAGCGCTTCGGAATAGCTTTCCGACAAGCGATTGCCATGCAGCAATTGCTGCCACTGCCGCACCATGCCCATGTACTGGTTGTTCAGGATGAATATCTTGATCGGCAGGCGGTATTGAACCGCCGTCGACATTTCCTGCATGGTCATCTGCACCGAGGCATCGCCCGCGATATCAACGACAAGTGCTTTCGGATGCGCCATCTGCACGCCAACCGCGGCAGGCAAGCCATAGCCCATGGTGCCGAGGCCGCCGGAGGTCATCCAGTGATGCGGATCCTCAAACTTGAAGAACTGCGCCGCCCACATCTGGTGCTGGCCAACTTCCGTGGTGATGTAAACTTCCTTGTCCTTCGACAATTCGTACAGCCGCTGAATGGCGTATTGCGGCATGATCACGTCTTTGTTGGCCTTGTACTTCAGGCAATCCTTGGCCTTCCAGCCCTCGATTTCCTTCCACCAGGCGGCAAGCGCTTTCTTGTCCAACTCATAGGACTTGGCCTTCCATACCCGGATCATGTCTTCCAGGGCATGGGCCACGTCGCCCACAACCGGAATATCAACCTGCACCGTCTTGTTGATCGAAGAGGGATCGATGTCGATATGGATTTTCTTCGAGCCCGGCGAGAAGGCATCAAGCCTGTCCCGTGATGCGGTCATCAAAGCGCGCACCCACATTGATCATCACATCGCAATCATGCATGGCCATGTTGGCCTCGTAGGTGCCGTGCATGCCCAGCATGCCCATCCAGTTCTTGCCGCTCGCCGGATAGGCGCCAAGGCCCATCAGCGTCGAGGTGATCGGGATGTTCGTCATCTTCACAAATTCGCGCAGCAGCTTGGAAGCGATCACGCCGGAATTGATCACGCCGCCGCCGGTATAAAGCAGCGGGCGCTTGGCCTTGGCGATGAGCTCAACCGCCGCGCGGATCGCCTCCTGATGGGGCTTCACCTGCGGGCGATAGGTCTTGTGCTCAATGTTCTTGGGGCCGACATAGCGCCCCTTGGCAAACTGAACGTCCTTCGGAATATCAACCACAACCGGGCCGGGCCGCCCGTGGGTTGCCACATAGAAGGCCTCATGCAGAATGCGCGCCAGGTCATTCACGTCCTTCACCAGCCAGTTATGCTTGGTGCAGGGCCGGGTGATGCCAACCGTGTCGCATTCCTGAAACGCGTCATTGCCGATCAAGTGAGTGGGAACCTGCCCCGTGAGGCAGACCATGGGGATCGAATCCATCAGCGCATCGGTGAGGCCGGTGACCGCATTGGTGGCCCCGGGACCGGAAGTGACCAGCACCACGCCGCATTTGCCCGTGGAGCGCGCATAGCCTTCCGCCGCGTGGGTTGCCCCTTGCTCATGGCGCACCAGGATGTGCTTCACCTTGTCCTGCTGGAAAATCTCGTCATAGATCGGCAGCACCGCGCCGCCGGGATAGCCGAATACATGCTCCACCCCGTGATCGGCCAAAGCCTTCAGCACGATCTCGGCACCCGACATTAATTCGCCCGTAACCATTTCAAACCTCTTCAATCCGCCAACTTCGTTTCACATGAACCGCCCTTTCAGGCAATAAAAAAGGCCCCCGAGGGAGCCTGTTTTCGCGCAACACCGTGTATCCCGGAGGGTTAACCCTCCACGGCGCTACGCGGTACCACGACGATAAGAATGTTGTTCATGGGGCGTTTGTACCCATCCCGCGGGGACAGGTCAAGCGCCCCATGTGACCTACGTTAACCGCCTATGACTTTTTCACGGAGTCCTGCCAGAACTCGATTGCCGCCCAATTCGTGCAGAGCAATCCGCATCTGCCGCTGTGGCCCCAAGCCGGCTGGAACCTCCGGCCCAGCAATCATGACAATGGAAACGCGAACATCATGACGTGACTCGCCAGATACCTTCAATCTGCCCCCGCCACCAGGTGAACTGGCGCTTGATGTATTGGCGGGTGGCGGTTCTTGGCCAGGGCTACAGCTTCTTCCAGGGAGATTTCACCGCGCAGATGGCTGGTGAGTTCGGGAATGCCAATGGCCTTCATCATGGGCAATACGCTGCCATGTTTAATGAGAGGCCGCACTTCCTCAAGCGCTCCGGCCGCCATCATCTGGTCAAACCGGCGTTCGGCGCGGATGTAAAGTTCCTCGCGCGCCACGTCGACCAGATGGTGCTCGACGGCAACATCCTTGAGAAACGCGTGCGATTGCGCCTCGATCTGCCAATGGGAAAGCGGATGACCGGTTCCTTCCAAAACCTCCAAGGCGCGCGACAGGCGTTGCCGGTCGTTCGGCTTCAACGCCCTGGCACTTGCCCTGTCACGGCGAAAAAGTTCACCATGAAGATCGCCCGCAAAGCTTCGCCATTTCTCGCGGATGTCGGGCGAAATGGGAGGAACCTCAGCCAGCCCGTGCTCCAGCGCCATGAAATATAAACCGGTGCCGCCCGTAATGATGGGAAGTTTGTCCAACGCCCATGCCGCTTCGATTTCACGCTTTGCGTCGGCCAGCCAGTGCGCCACCGAGTAACTATCAAGTCCGGACACATGGCCATAAAGCCTGTGGGGAGCTTCGTGCAGCTCCTCGTCAGTTGGACGCGCCGAAAGGATTCGCAATTCGCGGTAAACCTGCAGCGCGTCCGCATTGATGATCACACCATCGCGCTCCTTCGCCAGCTTCAAGGCAAGAGCGGACTTGCCGCTGGCGGTCGGTCCTGCAATAAGCAGCGCAGATTTGGATTTGGTCTGGTTCATCATGGCAACCGTTCTCGTTCTCATAGCAGCCCCGGGCTCAGACGCAATAAATGACGAAGTCTTGAACGCCGTGGGAACCGTGCCGCACTGGCTGTCCAAAGGCGAGGCCGCTGAATTTGAGCCTCCGCCAAATCTTGCAGAGCTTCGGCGGAAACTATCTCACTTCTTTATCGACGTGAATATTGTGCCCAAGGCCAACCGCCGCAAGCGCCTTCTCATCGCCGACATGGATTCAACCATGATCCAGCAGGAATGCATCGACGAGCTTGGCGTTGTGGCGGGCCTTGGCGATCAGATCAAGGAAATCACCGTGCGCGCCATGCGTGGCGAGATTGATTTTCCATCAGCGCTTCGAGAACGCGTGGGGCTCATGGCCGGACTCGATGCCAAAGTCATTGATACCATCATGCGCGACCGCATCACGCTGATGCCCGGTGGCAAGACACTCGTGGCTACCATGAAATCCCATGGCGCCTACACCGCTCTGGTCTCAGGCGGCTTTCGCCAGTTCACGTCCAGGGTTGCGTCCCAAATCGGCTTTCATGCCAATGAAGCCAATGACCTCATCATTGAGAACGGAAAACTTGCAGGCAAGGTGGCCGAACCAATTCTCGGCAAGGAAGCCAAGCTTGCAGCCCTCAATCATCTCTCACTGGTGAACGGCCTGACCCCCGCCGACGCCATCGCCGTAGGCGACGGCGCCAATGATATTCCAATGCTACAGGCAGCAGGCATGGGCGTCGCCCTCCACGCCAAACCCAAAGTGCAGGAAGCAGTCTCCCTCTGCATCAATCACGGTGACCTGACCGCGCTGCTTTATCTGCAGGGGTATAAAAAAGCAGAGTTTATCTGACGTCTATTTCTTCAGCTTCAGCGCGATAAACCGCATCTCTGTTTGTTTGCCGCCTTTTGAGACCAGCAGCAGCACGGAATTCTTTCCCGCCTTCTCGGCTTCTTCAATGCTGGCGGAAATATCGGCAGCGCCCGTCACAGCCTTCTCGCCGGCTTCCGTGATGACATCGCCCGGCTCCAGTTTCTTATCTGCCGCGGCGCTTTCAGGTGTGACTTCGGTGACAACCGCACCTTTGATGTCAGCATCAATCGTGTATTTTTGACGGAGCTCGTCGGTCATGGAACTGACGGTCATGCCGAGAGCCGTTGTGATCGCCGGGGCTGGCGTTGCGTCTGAACTGCTGTCCTGCTGGGCGACAACTTTTTCGCCGTCTTCCAGCCGCCCGACTTCGGCGGTGAGTTCAAGCTCCTTGCCCTTGCGGAAAATTTTGATTGGCACTTTTTTGCCAATTTCAGTGTCTGCCACAATCCTGGGCAGGTCCCGCATCTCTTTGACCGGCTTGCCATTGAATTCAATCACCACATCGCCGGGCTCAATGCCAGCCTTCTCGGCGGGCCCCGTCTTGGTCACATCGGCAATCAACGCGCCACGGGCCTTGCCCATGGCCATGCTCTCGGCAATGTCATCGGTCACCGACTGGATCTTGACGCCAAACCAGCCGCGCCGGGTTTCGCCATACTTCACCAGCTGATCGACAACGCCCTTGGCCGTGTTGGCAGGCACCGAGAAACCAATGCCGACCGAGCCGCCGGTGGGCGAGAAGATCGCCGTATTGATGCCAACCACTTCACCCTTCAGGTTGAACAGGGGGCCGCCTGAATTGCCCTTGTTGATGGCCGCATCCGTCTGGATGAAATCATCATAGGGGCCCGCATTGATGTCGCGGTTACGCGCCGACACAATGCCAAGCGACACGGAACCGCCAAGCCCAAAGGGATTGCCGATGGCCACTACCCATTCACCAATGCGCAGCACATCGCTGTCGCCAAAGCCCACGACCGGCAGTGGCTTCTCCGGCTTGACGCGCAGGACCGCCAAATCGGTTTTCGGATCGCGGCCAACCAGCTCTGCCTTAAGAACCGTGGAATCCTGGAAATGAACCTCGATGTTCTCGGCCCCTTCAACAACATGATTGTTGGTGACAATCAATCCGCTTGCCTCAATCACAAAGCCCGAGCCCATGGAGTTGACCGTCCGGTCCTGCTGTTCCGGCGTTTGACCCTTCCGTTGCTTCTTCAGAAACTCGTCAAAGAAATCCTTGAACGGAGAATTGTCCGGAAGTTCGGGCAACTGCAGGGTGGGCCCGGCGGTGTCCGATTTGGTCTGCACTGAAATTTCAACAACGGAGGGAAGCAGGCGCTCGGCCAGGTCGGCAACCGAAGGCAGCTGCTCAAGTTGGGCCTGCGCTGGTGTTGTGGCGATGGGAGATGCGACAAAACCAATGGCCAGCACACCAAGCGCCGCACTTCCCATGATGTTCCGCACAATCCTCATCCGTCCCGTCATGTAAATCGTCTCCCAAAACTATTCAGACAAAAAGTGATTGTACCACCCAAACGATGAAAACCCCAAAGCCAAGTGCGGCCAGGCCGCCAATACGGAGCGTCTCGTCCGCGACACCTTCCATGGCCTTCATCATGGTTTTCAAATGCCCCGGAACCAAGGCATAAAGAAGGCCCTCGATCACGAAAACGAGACCAAGGGCCACCAGTAAATCATGTGTCATTGCGCCGGCGCAACAGGTGCCGTTCCACTATCTTTTTTGAAACCGAAATACTTGAAAAATTCAGAGTCCGGATTCAACACCATGGTGGTGCCATCGGCGCCCATGCTCTTGGAATAGGCCTGCATGGACCGGTAGAAACTGAAAAATTCAGGGTCCTGTTGAAACGCCTGGGCAAACACCTTGTTGCGTTCGCCATCGCCTTCACCCCTGATGATATCGGATTGGCGCTGGGCATCGGCCAGCTTGGTCGTGTAGGCGCGGTCCGTTTCGGCATTCATCTTTGTCTTGGTCGCCTCGCCCTTGGAGCGGATATCGGCGGCCAGTGCATTGCGCTCGGATTCCATGCGCTTGTAGGTTTGCTCAAGGACGTTTTCGTTCAGGTCCGTGCGGCGTACCCGGACATCAACAATCTCAATGCCAAAGGTGTCGGCTTCTTTCCGCAATTCGGTACGGATTTCACGCATCATGACAGCCCGGTCAGATGACAGAGCGGCATCAAAAGAGCGCCGTCCATAGGTCTGGCGCAAAGCGGAATCGAGGCGTGCCGCAACCCGTGCCTCTGCCTGCACCAGGTCAGCACCCAGTGTTTCGCGGAAAAGGCGCGTGTTTGAAATGCGTGCCAGCGTGATGGCGTCCACGATGTAAACCTGGCTTGCCACATCCTGAACCGGACGGTCATTATTTTCCCAGATGAGTATGCGGTCCTCTATCAAGGTGACGCTGTCGGCAAATGGCAGCTTGAAATACAGGCCAGGCAATTCAACGGTCCGGTTGATTTCACCAAATCGCAGAACCAGAGCCTTCTGGCGCTCGTCCACCACGAAGTAGGAGGAATAGGCGATAAACAGGAGGAACGCCGCCACAATGCCCAATATGTTTCTAATGCTGTTCATATTTGTATCCCAAATCTGCTTTACGGGCTCGTTGTGGTGGCACGCTTCTGGATTTCCGGAAGCGGCAAGTAGGGCACCACACCCGATCCATTCTGGCCGCCTTCGATAATCACCTTGTTTGACCGGGAAAGTATCCCTTCCATCGTTTCGAGATAAATCCGCTGACGGGTCACATCCTTGGCATTCTTGTACTCGTTGTAGACGGACAGGAAGCGCGCTGCCTGGCCCTGCGCTTCAAACACAACGCGGGCCTTGTAGGCACTGGCATCTTCAGTAAGCTTGGCAGCTTCGCCTTCGGCCAGCTGGACCTGCTGGTTGCGGTACTTCTCGGCCTCGTTGATCAGCTGCTGCTGGTTCTGCCCCGCCCGCACCACCTCGGCAAAAGCGTTCGCCACTTCGGCGGGAGGCTGCACATCGCCGAGGTTGATCTGGCTGACAATGACGCCAGCCTTGTATTCATCAAGCAGGGTCTGCGTGATCAACTGGACCTGGGCCGCCACCGCATCCTTGCCTGTGGTCAAAATCATTTGGGCCTTTGTCTGGCCAACCACTTCGCGCATGGCGCTTTGGGCAACCGCCCGGATAGTTCGTTCCTGGTCGGCTACATTGAAGAGAAATCCCCTGGGCTCCGAAATCCGCCAGAACACCGAGAACGGAACAGCGATAATGTTTTTATCGCTGGTGAGCATCGCCCCTTCGTTGCCTTCCATGCCGATGTTTATCTGGCGCACGGCTCCGACCCGGGGCTTTTCCATCGTTTCAATGGGCCAGGCTGCGAAATGCAGGCCGGGGTCGGCGGTTCGGGTGTATTTGCCAAACCGCAAGACAACACCGCGCTCATCGGGCTGAACCTGGTAAACCGAATTGAAAACCCAAAACGCTGCAAGGAGGACCAATGGCAGGAGCCACGTGCCCCGTCCGCCGCTGGGAAGCACATTCTTCAGGCTGTCTTTGCCGCGCTGCAGCAATTCATCGAGGTCTGGCTGGTTGGGCCCACGGCCGCCCCCCGTGTTGCGGGGTCCCTTTAGGACCCTGCCCCCACGGACCTTGCCCCCACGGACCCTTGTTGCCACCATCATCGCTATTCCACGGCATCTATGCTTGCCCCATGTGTTTCGGGTTGATCGTCTTGGCTGCCGATATAGGAAGCCTGCGGGTGAAAGTCCACGAGTTTAGCTGGGAAGCCAGAGGGGGTCTTTTGGCCCGGCAGAGAAGCCCGCCGCAACAGCAGCCCGGTGCGCCGCATCAAGCCCGGTCTCATAGGCCCCATGAGCCGTTGCCATAAAGTGCCGGTGCACATGCTCGCCAGCCAGAAACACCCGTTCATGAACGGGTTCAGAAAACACCGCCCGCGCCTTTGCCTTCCCCGGCTTGGCGCAGGAGTAGGCTCCGCCGATTTGTTCGTCCATCGTCCACCCCGTGGCCGCACTTGCCACAATGCGCTTGCGAATATCAGCGCCAAAAGCCTTCACAAGCGTATCAATCGCAAACCCCTTCATCGCCTCAGCGCCTGCTTCCGCAAGCTCTCTGGCAAAGCTGCCTCCCACATGAGCCACGGCAATGGGCCGGCCAAATGGATGCAGCTCAAAATTAAGCGGTTTGGTGTCCGGCGCCACCGGATCAAACACGTCGGCAAAGGGGATTTCGAAGCCTTCAAAAACCTTGCGGTCAAAACCCATGGCCACTTTTTCCCCATAACCCATGGTCACATCGGCAAAGGCCTGCTGCAAAGCGGCGGGCAAATCCGGCTTAATGACAATACGCTGTTTTTCCATAACGCGTGAAGGAACAGCCAGAATGCAGGCCTTCGCCGTGACGGTGCCAGAACTTGTCTCGACGCGAACCCCTTCGCCCCTGATCTCAATGGCCTTGACCGCCACGTTAAGCCTGATGGGCAAGCCTCGCGACAGGCGCGCCACCAGTACCCCATAGCCATCCTCCACCGGCAGATTGACATGGCTATCAGAATAATTCCCGGCATCGCGCGTCGAAAGCTCGGCGGGGTCCTTGGAGTAGATGAGCTGGCACCAGTGGCGCAGCAACGGATATCATGGCATGGCCGCGATCCAGAATGCTTTCGGCCGCCACGTCGCTGCCTTTGCGCCCAGCTTGCACAATCTCCTCCAGCTTGTTCCAGACATAGTCGGTGGCAAACTCCGAAACCTTCCACTGGCCTCCGATGAATGACCTGAAACTGGTGATCTCCTGATTTCCGGGACCGAATTTGTGTTTCAGTTTTCTCCGCCATGAAACGCATGACATTGACATCGCCGGAATGAAACCAGTGCGCGCCGTGATCCCAGAGATGACCAACACTTGAAGTATCGCTATAGGCTCTGCCGCCAACCCGGTGTTTTGCCTCAAGAATAATGTGGGAAATGCCAAGACGCGTGAGCGCCAGGCCAGCGCCTATGCCTGCCGCACCCGCTCCAACTATCACGACATCTGGATTTTGAACCATCATTCAATAGTGCAGGGTTCATCCCTTCCGGTCAAGCACCCGCAAGATGAACCCCGCACTGTCATTGGGGCCGCGCGGATGAATTTCCCGCGCCGTTTCAAGCCAGTGGCCGGGATCAATCACCGGAAACCGCACATCACCTTCAACCTCCAGATCAACTTCCGTGAGATAGATGCGGCCGGCCCTGGCCAGAAATTTGGCAAAAATTTCCCCGCCCCCGATAACGCAAATTTCCTCAACCTCCCCTGCCGCAGCCAGGGCCGAGGCCGTATCGGGCACGACAACAGCACCTTCCGCCTGATAATTTTTTTGGCGGGTAATCACGATGTTCTGCCGTCCCGGCAACGGCCTCTTCGGCAGGCTTTCCCAGGTCTTGCGCCCCATGATGAGAGGCTTGCCCATGGTGATCGCCTTGAAGCGTTTCAGGTCTGACGAGATATGCCACGGCAAACCGCCTGCCCTGCCAATCACCCCATTGCGCGACACCGCGACCACAAAAGAAATCCTGCTCATGATGCCAGCGCCTTCAACGCGTCATCGCGGATGCGGCAGAATGTGGTGCCGGGTTCGATCTCGGCCCCCACGCTCGCATAAAGGGCGCTGCGCTTCCTTGTTCCAGTCCATCATCAGCCAATAAATGCCTGGATAGTTTTTCGCGAGCGCCAGCCGCGCCACAGCTTTCAACAGGGCCCGCGCAATGCCGCGCCGCCGGAACTCCGGCAGAACCGAAAGGTCTTCAAGATACATCACTTCCGCTCCGCGATTAGTCGAGAAGCTGCGATGCCACACGGCACAGCCCGCCAGCACACCATCATATTCCGCCATCAACGTGCCGACAATTGGCGGATCCGAAAACATCGCCGCTTCGAACATCTCCGGCGTTGCCAAAACCGTGTGCAGAAGATTGTGCGACTCCGCCAGGGCGCGGACCATCGACAGGAGTGCGGCACCTTCGCCGGGTTTCATCGGGCGCACGGTGATCATTTCGAAGCCAGCTTAGCCAGCGCTTCACCGGAAACGCGAAACACTGTCCACTCATCCTGCGGAACCGCACCCAGGGATTTGTAGAATTCAATCGAAGGCGCGTTCCAGTCCAGCACCCACCATTGCAGGCGAGGCAGCCCCTCCTTCAAACAGCGCTGCGCCAAATGTTTCAGAAGCGCTTTGCCAATGCCCTTGCCGCGCATGGCATCATCCACAAAAAGGTCTTCGAGATAAATTCCCGCCCGCCCGCGAAAGGTTGAATAGTTATAAAACCAAAGGGCAAAACCCGCAGGTTCCCCATTCCAGAATGCCAAATCACAAACGGCGCGGGGTGTGACACCGAATAGGCTTTCACGAATATCATCGACGGTGGCCTCAACCTCGTGGCGCAGGCTTTCATAATCCGCAAGCTTGCAAATATAATCAAATACGATCTGCTCCTCGCCTCGGGCCGCCTGTCGGATCAGCAGGCTCATTGCGGCAGCGATCCAAAAATAGCCAGTGAATACAAGCCATTCCAGATGCCATGACAGATGATCGTCACCCACAGGCTGCCGAAGCGGACGAGCAACGCGCCGAGCGCCAATCCCATCATGAAGATAATGCCTATCGCAAGCCACGGTTCGGAAATATGCAACAGGGACCAAAGCGCCGACGTGATAAGTGTTGCCCCGGAAAACCCGGCCCTGCTGCGCGAAAGCGCGGCAAAGAGCTGGCCGCGGAAAACCAGTTCTTCCGCCAATGGCGCGCCAATGGCCACAGCGGGAAAAGCCAGCCAAAACAGCCGCGGCTCATTGACCAGATCAAACATGGCTTCCTTGACCAGGCCCGCTGAGCCCGAAGACGGCGACTGGCCGTCGGGCCCCGGCGTGTAGTCCGCGAGATCAATCTGAAACACCGTCACAATGACAAAGATCGCGCCGTACATGGCCACGATGAAACCGCCGACAATGCAAAGCCAGCCCAGCCAGCCCAGGTCCGGCCAGCGCAGGGCCAGAATTTCCTGCGGCCGACCGCCGCGAAACTTGGCTGCCTGCCAGGCCAAAACGGCGGTTAAGATTGATGCTGGAAAAATACCAATGATGAAAGCCTTGATGATGGACTTTTGATCTTCAAATCCGCCGTCAAAAAACAGGCTGAGAACCGAGGTTCCGGCCACGGCCTGAAGCACCCCATTGGCAATCATGAGCGCGACGGCGAACCCCAGCGCCACCCAAAGCCCCGCCGGGTTACTCGGCGCATAGAGGAAAGGAGATGTATATTTCTGAAAATCCGTACCGAAAGCTGCCATCGTTTCTACACCGCCACGGGCGCGGAAATATGCGGGTGCGTTTGATAGTTCACGATTTCAAAATCCTCATAACGGAATTCATCGATGGCTTTCACATCTCTTTTCATCACCAGCCGCGGCAGGGCATAGGGCGTGCGCGACAATTGTTCGTCAATCTGTTCGAGATGATTGAGATAGATATGGGCGTCCCCCAGCGTGTGAACAAATTCGCCGGCCTTCAGCCCGGTGACAT
Source organism: uncultured Alphaproteobacteria bacterium (assembly GCA_963766425.1). Classification (GTDB taxonomy): domain Bacteria; phylum Pseudomonadota; class Alphaproteobacteria; order Rhizobiales; family Aestuariivirgaceae; genus Aestuariivirga. The sequence continues at coordinate 227,686 of CAVYAB010000015.1, read as the reverse complement.
GGGCCATCATGTGGGTGAGCATGGCATAGGACGCGATATTGAAAGGCACCCCCAGGAAAATATCAGCCGAACGCTGGTAGAGCTGGCACGACAGTTTCCCATTGGCCACATAGAACTGGAACAGGCAGTGGCATGGCGGCAAGGCCATCCTGTCCACATCGGCAGGGTTCCACGCGGTAACCAGCAGCCGGCGCGAATCCGGCGTTTTCTTTATGCGCTCAACCGTGTCGGCGATCTGGTCAATCACCCCGCCATCACGCGACGGCCACGAACGCCATTGCTGCCCATAAACAGGACCGAGATCGCCATTCGCATCGGCCCACTCGTCCCAGATCGTGACCTTGTTGTCGTGCAGGAACTTGATGTTGGTGTCACCACTGAGCAGCCAAAGCAGTTCATAGATGATGGAGCGCAAATGCATCTTCTTGGTCGTCACCAGCGGAAAACCGCTGGCGAGATCAAAACGCATTTGGTAGCCGAACACGGACCGCGTGCCCGTTCCGGTGCGATCATTTTTCGGAGTTCCGTGGTCGCGGACATGCCGCATGAGGTCAAGATATTGGCGCATGGGGGTTAAGCTAGCCGATTCTCTTGTCCAAAACAAAACGGCGGAGCCTAGAGCATGATGCGCCAAAGTTGACAGACTTTGGCGACAACATCATGCTCCAGATTAATGATCTAAGCCCCGCCGCAACAACGCTTATTTACACCTTAAGCGAGCATGGAAAGCGTCCTGGTATGCTCGGCCACCAGATAATAGACCGTAACCCGATGCTTGCTCTGCTCTTCCTTCATTTTTTCCCCGACATGCATTATGGCGGCCAGTGCGGCCTTCGCGTCGAGCTTGAGTTTCTTCGCACAGAAGCCGTCAACAACACGCTTCACTTCCGCGGCATCCGTGGTCGAAACCCACTGCGAATCTTTGCCGCGTAACGCAATTCCACAGAACTTGACGATCTTGGAAACCGCGGCGGCATTCACACTGGACGTATATTTCTGGATATCGGCAATATAGTCAGCCATTCGATAAATCCCCCTATTTTATGGCAAAGGCAGGCGCCTTCTGGGGTCTTCTATAGCATCCGGATTAACCTTTGTAAGGGGCCGGAAACGCCAGTTTTCCAAAGAATCAGGCTGGCCCTTTCGCTTGTGGCCGGGAAGCCCTATATCAGGGATGCCACCCAGCAATGGGCGGCTATGGTGATAAAATGCCATCGCAATAAACCTTTCGGACCCGGGGGCAGTACCCGGCGCCTCCACCAAAGATTGCACGGCCTGCAGGCTTTGATGGGGGCGAACTAGGATCGACGAGGGTGTAAAGGATGGAGCTTTGCCCGTGATGGTTCCGACGTTATCGGGCTAAACAAGTAGTTGCAAATGACAACTATGCTCCGGTAGCTCTCGCTGCTTAACGCAGTGCGAATGCCGAAATCAAAGTCCTGAGGCTTAGCCGTTTCAGGCGGGGTCCGCCGGTACCTGGCAACAGAAACCGGCACTTTCAATTATGTGGGACAATTGAGTAAATGGCTGCGGAAGGCCTTGCACTGTAGTATCTGGAAGGTCGAGTCGGCCTGTTTCGAGGATGTCCTGTCTATGCCTGAAGACCTGATGCGGTATGACCAATTGGCGCAAAACGCCCTGCGCGGCGTGGTGCGCGAGGCCCTGCGCCGGGTGGAAAAGTCAGGGCTGCCGGGCGAGCATCATTTCTATATCGCCTTCAACACGAAATTTCCCGGCGTCGATATCGGCGAGCGCATGGCCCAGCGCTACCCCCGCGAAATGACCATTGTGCTCCAGCACCAGTATGAAAATCTTATCGTCCGCGATGACCGCTTTGAGGTGGAACTTTCTTTTGACAATATTCCGGAAAAACTGGTGATTCCCTTTAATGCGGTAAAGGGTTTCCTTGATCCGGCCGTGCAATTTGGACTGCAGTTCGAAGTCGTCACCGTTGAAACTCCGGTTGACTCCGAAGGCAAGGTAGAGAAACCTGCCGCATTGAAGGCAAAACTTGACACCGATGGAACCGAAGGCGCCGAACCTCCAGAAGTACCGCCCAAGGATGGGCCTAAAGTAATTTCGCTGGATTCGTTCCGCAAGAAATGAGGGAAGAATGGCTAATGCAAATTTCTAAAACCCTTGCATTCCTCTTTGCTGCAATACTTGTCATGTTTTCGTCATTTGCCCTCGCCCAATCGGCCAAGGACCAGGCGGGCCTGGCCGCATTGGCCGCAGCCGATCTCAAGCGCACGCCAGCAAAAAAACTTTTCGGCGCCGCAAAGCTGCCAACGAACCTTGCCGCACGCGCCATCGGCGGCTACGCCAAAGGTTGTCTCTCCGGAGCGAAGGCTCTGCCCGTCACTGGCGTTGCATGGCAGGCCATGCGCACCTCGCGCAACCGCAACTGGGCCCACCCCGCCCTTGTCAGTCTGATTGAAAAATTGGCGAGCGAAGCCAGGCAGAATGATGGTTGGAACGGCCTGCTGGTGGGCGACATGTCCCAGCCCCGGGGCGGCCCCATGTTGACGGGCCATGCCAGCCACCAAATCGGACTCGATGCCGATGTCTGGTTCACCCCCATGCCCGACCATGTCTTGACCGTCGCGGAGCGCGAAAGCTTCGCCCCGATCGAAATGGTGAAGGACCGCTCGACCTTGAACCGCGATGCGTGGACGGAATCCCGGGCCAAACTGATCAAGCGAGCCGCATCCTACCCGGAAGTTGCCCGCATCTTCGTGCATCCACCGATCAAGAAGGAACTCTGCAAGTGGGCGACTGGTGATCGCTCGTGGCTTGCCAAGGTGCGCCCCTACTATAACCACACCTATCACTTTCATGTCCGCATGAAATGCCCAGCCGGTTTCGCTGGTTGCAAGAACCAGGCACCGGCAGCGCCGAAAGATGGCACTGGCTGCGGCGAGGAAATGGCCTATTGGATGGGCGACATTCCCTGGAAACCCAAGAAGCGCGATCCCAACGCGAAACCCGTGAAACCGGCCCCGGCCTTGACACTGGCGGGCCTTCCTGCTGAATGCCGAGCCGTTGTGACGGCCCCCTAGACCGTTTCCGAGAACCTTCAAGGAGCGGAGCCCTAACGGGCGTTCCATGACCCAGACAAGCTCTCCCGCAGACGGTGCAACACCAAGGCTCTGGTCCATCTTCGACCAAGTACAAATTGGCCTTTGCGGCCATCGGCGTGGTCTTTGGCGACATCGGCACCAGCCCGCTTTACGCCATGCGCGAAGCCCTGCACCCCGTGGTGAGTGCCGGTGGGGGCGATTTGCGTCTTGCAGTTCTGGGCGTCGTCTCGCTCCTGCTCTGGGCCCTGATCCTGGTTGTCGGGCTGAAATACCTCGTCCTTCTCATGCGCGCCGACAACAAAGGCGAAGGCGGCATTCTTTCCCTTGTTGTCCTTATCGAAACACTTCTGAAGAAAAAGGGCGGATTGGTCCTGGCCCTTGGCATCATCGGGGCAGCATTTTTCTTTGGCGATGCCATGATCACACCCGCCATGTCGGTGCTCTCGGCCGTTGAAGGCCTCACCGTCATCAATCCCAGATTTGAATTCGTGGTGGTGCCACTCACCCTCGCCGTACTGTTCAGCCTGTTCCTGTTCCAGTATCGCGGCACCGCAGGCGTTGCCTCGATTTTTGCGCCGGTAACCGCGTTGTGGTTTGGCGTCATTGGCCTGATGGGCCTTGTTCACATTGGTGATGACCTTGAAATATTTTACGCCCTAAACCCGCTCTATGGCGTGCGCATGCTGATTGAGCAGCCAGGACTTGCACTTCTGGTTTTCGGCGGCGTCTTCCTGGCTGTGACCGGCGGCGAAGCCCTCTACGCCGACATGGGCCACTTCGGAAAAAAATCCATCCGCCTTGCCTGGCTTTGCGTGGTTTTTCCAGGATTGGTTTTGAACTACCTGGGCCAGGGCGCCTTTATCATTGCCCATCCGCAGCATGTGGAAAACCCGTTCTTCCTGATGGCCCCGACGTGGGGTCTGATCCCCCTCGTGCTTCTTGCGACACTTGTCACGGTGATTGCCAGCCAGGCCGTTATCACCGGCGCCTTCTCCATCGCCCAGCAGGCGATGTCATTAGGGCTTTTTCCACGCATGAACATCACCCACACCAGCGAAACCGAACAGGGCCAAATCTATATCGGCCAGATCAATTGGCTCATTCTGGCAGGTGTTGTATTGCTGGTTGTAGTCTTCCGCTCATCTTCCAATCTGGCGTCGGCCTACGGCGTTGCGGTTAATACTTCGATGGTGGTTGATACAACTTTGGCACTCGTGTTCTTCTGGAAAGCGCGAACCTTGCCGCTGTTCATCGTTATTCCAGCACTTCTCGCCGTCTTCACCATCGAATTGACCTTCCTTGCTGCCAACGGGCTGAAACTTGCCAAGGGCGGCTACATGCCGGTTCTCATTGGCTCCACCATCATTCTGCTCATGGTCATCTGGATGCGCGGAAGGTTTGCCCTGGCCGCCAAGCTTCGCCGGGAATCCATTGAGCTCATCAGCCTGTTGAACAGCCTCGAAAAACGCAGCCCCACCCGCGTGGCGGGTGCCGCCGTATTCATGCAGACCGATTCAATTTATGCCCCAAGCGCCCTCATGCACAATTTGAAGCACAACCGCGTGCTGCATGACATTCTTGTATTTATCAGCGTGGAAACAACCGATGAACCGCGCGCCGATCCGGACAACCGCGTCTCGGTGAAAAATCTGCCGCTCGGCGCCTGGCTTGTGGAAGCCCGGTTTGGCTATATGGAACAGCCCGATGTGCCCGCGGCCCTGCGCGCCTGCGAGTCCCATGGCCTTTCCATTGATCCCGCCCAGGCCTCCTATTTCCTTGGCCGCCGCGTGATCCGCACCTCGGCAAAATCCGCGCTGCCGTTCTGGCAGCAACGCATTTTCATCATGTTGGCAAATCAATCGGCCCGCGCTATCGAATTCTTCCGCATTCCCCCCGACCGGGTTGTCGAACTCGGCATGCAAATGAGCGTCTGATGCCGCAGCTTTCACCATTTTCGCTTCCTGGCCGCTTCTGGCGCGGCAACCTCCATACCCATTCAACGCTTTCCGATGGCGCCCTTGAACCGCCGCAGGTCATCGAAGCCTACAAAAACGCGGGCTATGATTTCATGATGCTGTCCGACCACTTCATCGGGCATTACAATTGGCCCATTGCCGATACGCGCGCGCTGCGCTCCAACAATTTTACCACCATCATCGGCTCAGAACTCCACGCCCCACAAACGCAAGTGGGCGAACTCTGGCACATTGTTGCCGCTGGCCTTCCCCTCGATTTTCCGCCTGCGGGCAAAAGTGAAACTGGCGAACAACTCGCCCGGCGCGCCCATGAAGCAGGCGCCTTCATCGGCATAGCCCACCCCGCCTGGTCGCAACTCACCATGGAAGATGGCCGCGCCATCGATTGCGCCCATGCGGTGGAAATTTATAACCATGGCTGCGCCATCGAAAATGATCGGGGCGATGGCTGGTATCTGCTTGACCAGCTCCTGAGCGAAGGCAAGCGCCTCACCGCCTTTGCCACCGACGACGCCCATTTCAAGTCGCCGGATCATTTCGGCGGCTGGGTTCATGTGAAAGCCGAAAGCCTTGGACCGGAAGTGCTTCTCGATGCGCTGAAGAAGGGTCAGTATTATTCAAGCCAAGGCCCGCAAATTCACGACATCTCTGTGAGCGGAAAAGAAATCAACATCAGCTGTTCTCCCGTGGATAACATTACCGTTCTCTGCGGCAACTCCCGCACCCTGGTGCGCAATGCAAAATCAATTACCGAAGCGACACTGGATTTGAAGAAACTGGAAACCGGCTGGCTGCTCACCAAGCAAAGCCCATGGTTTCGCGTCGTGTGCATTGATCACGCCGGAAAAAAGGCGTGGAGTAATCCCATCTGGAAAGATGAACTGTAATTCTGGATCGTATGAAATGAAAAAAACCCGCACCGAAACTGATAGCTTTGGCCCCATCGCGGTTGATGCCAGCCGTTACTGGGGCGCTCAGGCGGAGCGCTCCCTTGGCAATTTCAAGATCGGTTGGGAAAAGCAGCCCCTGCCCGTAGTGCGTGCCCTTGGCATCGTAAAGCGTGCCGCGGCGGAAGTGAACATGACGCTGGGCCGCCTCGACCCGCAAATCGGCAAGACAATTGTCAGCGCGGCGCAAGAAGTGATCGAAGGCAAGCTGGACGAGCATTTCCCTTTGGCCGTGTGGCAGACTGGTTCCGGCACCCAGTCCAACATGAACGCCAATGAAGTCATTTCAAATCGCGCCATTGAAATGCTGGGTGGCGAGATGGGTTCAAAAAAACCTGTGCACCCCAACGACCATGTGAATATGAGCCAGTCGTCCAACGACACTTATCCCACCGCCATGCACATCGCCTGCGCCGAGGAAATTCACCACGCCCTGCTTCCCGCCCTGCAAAAGCTCCGCAACGCCCTGAACGACAAGGCGCAACAGTGGAAACGTATCATCAAGATTGGCCGCACCCACACCCAGGATGCAACGCCTGTAACTTTGGGCCAGGAATTTTCCGGCTACGCCCGCCAGGTAGAAAACGGCATCGCCCGCATTGAGCAAACCATGCCGCTGCTGATGGAATTGGCCCAAGGCGGTACTGCGGTCGGTACCGGCCTCAATGCGCCGATAGGCTTTGCCGAAAAGGTGGCTGAGCGCATTGCCGCAATTACCCAGATGAAATTTACCACCGCCCCCAACAAATTCGAGGCGCTGGCCGCCCATGACGCCATGGTCATGAGCCATGGCGCCATTAACACCGTAGCCGCCTCGCTTTTCAAGATCGCCAACGACATTCGTTTTCTGGGTTCGGGCCCACGCTCAGGGCTCGGAGAACTGTCATTGCCAGAGAATGAACCCGGCTCCTCCATCATGCCGGGCAAGGTGAACCCCACCCAGTGCGAAGCGCTCACCATGGTGTGCGTGCAGATTTTCGGCAATCACGCGGCGCTGACCTTTGCTGGTTCACAGGGACATTTTGAGCTCAATGTCTTTAATCCGGTCATGGCCTACAACTTCTTGCAATCAGTTCGCCTCATGGCCGATGCTGCAACAAGCTTCACCGACAATTGCGTTGTGGGCATTACCGCGCGCGAAGACAACATCAAAGCAGCATTGGATCGTTCGTTGATGCTGGTCACGGCTCTCGCTCCCAAATATGGCTACGACCGCGCCGCGAAAATCGCCAAGACTGCCCATAAGCATGGCACGACGCTGCGCGAAGAAGCCATCAAGGATGGTATTCCCGCCGCCGACTTTGACGCCATCGTGCGGCCCGAAGACATGCTGGCGCCGAAATAATGGCCGAGGTCGTCAATCTCCGCAATTTTCGCAAACGCAAGGAGCGCGAAGAAAAGCATGCTGCGGCCCAGGTCAATCGCGCCGTCTTCGGACGTACAAAGTCCGAAAAAGAATTGACCAAGGCCAAGCGCGCGCTGGAAAAGAAAAAGCTTGATAGGCACAAGCGCGAAGACTGATGGCCAAGGACCTCAAGCGCTCCCTCACCATAGCTGGCCACCGCACCTCGCTTTCGCTTGAACCGGAATTCTGGCAGGCCCTGCAGGAAATTGCGCGCACAGAAAAAAAGACGCTTGCAGGCCTGGTTGGAGAACTGGACCGGACAAGGGGATCACGAAATCTCTCCAGCGCCATCCGCGTGTGGCTGTTCAAGCGGGCAAAGAAAACTTGATCAATAGAGATCAGTTGGCAATCCCGACGGTGGGGGAGCGAGAATGGGCTCCTGAGGCACAATGGGTATTTCCAGTGGCGGCGCAACGGGTTTATCCCGTGGTGTGATTACGGGAACCGCCTCAGCCATGGCCTTCCGGTAAACCCGAAGTTCCCGCAGCCTCAGGCGCAATTCCGCCTTGTTCATCACTTCGCCTTCCTTGATCAACCGGATTTGCTCGGCCTTGGCAAGTTCGACATCCAGCACCCGCTGGGCGCTCTGAACTTTCAACTCACGCAGGCGCAGGCGCAGCTCCGCCTTCTGCGCGTAGTAAGCAGTGAGGCGCTCCTGGTCATCCTTTCGAAGTTCTTCTTCTTCAATGGCCAAACGCTCCTGCTGCGCCTGGACTTTTTCAAGCTCATCGACACTTTTCTCAAGTACCTTGAAACCAAGATAAGACGTCAAAGCCGCCCTGTCCTCTCCGGCCACAAGCTGCGACGGGTTTCCCGAATAGGAAATTTCCATGGGCGGCAGTTCGGGCAGGGCTTTAAGACTTAGAACAACGCCAATATCAATTTTCCCGTCGGCCAGCTCGGCCACGGGTTTGACCAGCACCGTTGCATCGGATGTGGTCGTCCCGAATGGTGAAAACACAGCGACCCCATTGGCAATATTCACGGCCCCGGACACAGCTCCAAGCTTGATTCCATCGCCCTGGTGCAAGCCTTCGAACGCCGCCTTCAGGCCCTCCGCATCCTTTGCCGCCACAATCAATTTCGAAAAATTCTCCGGCGTGATGTTCAAAAGCTTGCCGTCAGCCACGGTAAATGAACCCCTGCCGTTGAGCGTTGCCAGGGCACCGCCGAAACTTCTTCCCTCGCTGTCAAATTTAATTTCAACACGCGCCAGGCCAGAGGCAACGGCCGATCCACCGTCCCGCTTGAGGTGTTGAAAAACATCAACCGGCAAGCTCAGAAGTCCGGTTATCTTCTGGGTGCTTGCGGCTGGCGCCAGGGCAATTTCAACCGTTATTTTTTCGCTTCCCGCAGCCGTGGCATAGGCTGCAAGCCGCGTTTCCTCGGCCGTTGCCGTAATGCCGATTTCGGCGTCACTGACGGCAAGGCCGGGATAAACCTCAAGGGTTTTTGGCCGCACCCATACTTCCCCGGTAAGCCCATAAGGCAGGGATTTAGCGAAGGACTCCTCCAGCGTTGCGGGCCGCCCTTTCCACGGCAGGAATACGGGCGCTATCACGTCAACGAGCGAAACATCATTCACGCTGAAATCGCCCGTCAGCCGCGCACGGTCCTCAAGCGCCGCACTGCCCGAAACCGTGAGGCCGGCAAGCTTTGCATCAATCTTGTCAAAGGTCATCGTCTTGCCTTCGGTGCTGATCCTGGAGGCAAACGAGAACTGGCCGGCCAGCGGCGAGGAAACAGGAAGCTTCAGCGCACCAAGCAAATCCCGCCCTTCCGGACTTTGAACCGTGAGGTCACCATCAAGAACAAGCCCCGCCGCATTTGGCGTTACCCTGCCGCTGTACTGCACGAGAGAGCGATACACATCACCCTGCAGATCAATCTGGAAGCTTTCCTGAATCACTCCGTCTGCGGTTATGACGGCCTTTCCCGGAATGGCATCCACCGTTTCGATCGCGCCACCCAGAAGATTGATAAGAGTGGCGCTTGAGGGGCTGGAAATTTCGGTGACCCCCTTGATGCCCGTTCCTTTCAGGCCTGTCGAAAGCATAAAGCTTCCATTGGACGCAACCGTAAGGCTGCCAATCTTGCCGTTGACATCATAATAGGTCGCAGGCGTGCTTTCCGAGGGCTTTGCCTGCAAGTTGATTTTCAAATCTGTAGCTCCTAGAGCCGCAGACCATTGGGGGTCCTCGCCTCGCGGCATAAGCCCAGTCAGGCGCAGGAGCTCGCGCGGGTCCTCGGCCATGAGCGAGATTCCCACTTCACCATCAGGGCCTTCCGGCGTGCTCAGCACAACGCCTGAAACGCTGAGCTTGGCTCCGCCAACCGAGCCCGCTTCAATGGTCTTGAGATCAAAACCTTTTACCGTGGTTTCCATGTCCACGGCAACATCGGAGGCCTCGACCCCGTTCAGCCGCAGCGTTCCAGCCTGGAACGTGAAGCGCAAATCTCTTTTCACCTGCTCGTTTACAAAATTCTCAATGAGGCGCGACCAGCTGGCCCCGCCATTTGCCGAAAGCGCCGCTAGCCCATCGGGAACGTAGCTGTCAATGTCGGCGGTTTCCGTGTCCACCCGCAAATTGACAATTGGGCGCTCGCCATTGACCAGAACCGCAAGGCTTGCCTTCCCCTGGTGGCCATCCAGGTCATACTCGATATTCTGCAGTTCAAGTTTCGACGCCGTAAGCGCCACCTCCGCCTTCGCTTTGATGCGTCCGCGAATGCCGGTCCATGTCTTGCTGATATCATTCTTGTTGTTTTGCCACAGCCAGAGCGAAAGCTGCCGTGCATCGGATGACTCAATTGCAAGGTTGCCGGCGAGTTCCGCGTACTGCGTGCCCGGAAAGAAAACGCCGTCAAACAGTGAACGTGAACGCCCCGGCAATGAAGCGGAAAGTTCATGAATGCGCATGGCGCTGCGGTTTGCCGAAAAATCGAGAAGGACATTTTCGAGAATTTCCCCGCCGGCCTTGAGGGCTGTAATCTTGATGGAGGATCTTAACTCAACTGTCTCGGGGAGCGAATCCATGATGCCGTTCACCAGCGCAAGTCCTCCGCCGTCACGCAGCAAGCGGCGCGAGCCGGCGCCAGCCAACTGGTCAAAATCCGCCCGCGGGGCTGTTATGTCCACGGTGGCTTTCACCTGCTTGTCCAGAGTGAAGCTTGCGCTGCCGGCAAGAAGTGTTCCCTGCTCCGAGGCGTCGGCCGGCCTGATTTCAATTTCACTCAGGCCGATCTTATCAAAACTGGCTCTGATTTTCGATTTGAAAGTGATGGGGCGGACCTGGCCCTCAGAATCAGACTTCCCCTCATCACTGGCAATGGGAACTATGCTCAATGCTCCATCGAACGTGCCAGCCTTGCTTTTGCCGTCAAGAAAATAGGAATAGCCGGAGTTTTCCCGGGAAGAAATGCGAAGACCAAGGACCAAGGGTTCATCATTCTCCCATGTCCCGGTATTTGCCGTAAACGCCAGCGGCACCTCGTCATAGTCAAAAGTGCCAGACGAGCGCCAAGGTCCCACCAAATTGAGGGCGGAAAAAGTGGCATTGAGCTTTTCGATTATGGCGTGGCTTTGCCGCCGGTCATCGGTCAACTGCAGGGTGCCCCGGCTGAGCGTAATCTGGTCCAGCTTCACCTGTTCCAGCAGGCGGCTGTTCCGGACATTTTCCGAGGGCTCAAAATTCCAGTTGCCCACGCCTTCAAGCGAGCGCTGGAGCTTGACCGTCGGACTCTCGATATTGATGCTTTCAACCTGGATGAGGCCATTGAGCAGTGCGCCCAGGTTCATCCGCACCACAATTTGATCGGCGGTGGCGAACCATTTTTCCTTAAAGGCGGGTGGGTTGGCGATGCGCACATCACGGGCCGTGAGCCTGGGCCAGGGGAAAAGCCGGACCCCGATAGGCCCTGCAATCTGCACCTTTCGCCCGCTGAGCTTTTCACCATAGGCCTCAAGCCCAGCCCGGTAGCTGTTCCAGTCCACCACGACCGGCGCAAGCATTGCACTGAACACCGCCAGCACAAGAATGATACCAAAATAAAAGACGGGTGATTTCCAGACCTTCATGGGTGGTTACAATAGGACCAAACTTTCAGAGTGCAAGAATTTTGCCCGGGTTCATGATGTTGAGCGGGTCCAGCGCCTGCTTGACCTGCCGCATCACGGCCAGCGCCTTACCATGCTCGGCTTCAAGGAACTTGATCTTCCCGCTCCCCACGCCGTGCTCTCCGGTGCAGGTACCTTCCATGGAAATTGCCCGGTGAATAAGGCGCTCGTAAAAACTTTTGACGCGAGAAACTTCCGCACCGTCCAGCGGATCACAGAACAACACCACATGGAAATTGCCGTCGCCCACATGCCCGATGATGGGGCCATAAAGATTGTTTACGCGCAAATCTTCCTGAGTTGCCGTCACACATTCCGCAAGGCGCGAAATGGGAACGCACACATCGGTGGCAAACACATCCTGCTTGCCTGGCGCAATCGCCCGCGTGGCCCAGAAGGCATCATGCCTTGCCTGCCACAGCTTCTGCCGATCCTCTTCCTTTTCCGCCCACTCGAAGGCGCCTCCGCCATAACCCGTGGCAATTTCCCGAAACATTTCAATCTGCTCGCGGGCGTAGGCAACAGTTCCGTGAAATTCCAGGAACAGCGTCGGGGCGATTTTCAGGTCGAGCTTCGAATAGGCATTGAGCGCCTTCACATGCTCCTCATCCACCAGTTCAATACGCGCCACCGGAATGCCCAGTTGAATGGTGTCGATGGTGGCATTGCAGGCCGCTTCGACGGAAGGGAAAGCACAAACCCCCGCCGTCATAGCTTCCGGTATGCCATAGAGTTTCAGCCCCACTTCCGTAATGATCCCAAGGGTGCCTTCAGAACCCACCAACAGCCGCGTGAGATCATAACCCGCCGATGATTTCTTGGCCCGTGTCCCCGTGCGTATGATTTCGCCATTGGCCATGACAGCTGTGAGGCCCATCACATTCTCCCGCATGGTGCCATAACGCACCGCGTTGGTGCCTGAGGCCCGCGTCGCCGCCATGCCGCCAAGGCTGGCATCAGCCCCGGGATCAATCGGGAAGAACAGCCCCTGATCACGCAAATGCGTGTTCAAAGCTTTGCGCGTGACACCCGCTTCGACCCGCGCATCGAGGTCCGCCGCATTCACCGCAACAATTCTGTTCATTTGCGAAAGGTCAACCGTAATGCCGCCGTAAGGAGCGGAAATGTGACCCTCCAGTGAAGTTCCCGTGCCATAGGCAATGATGGGCGTCTGGTGCTTGGCGCAAATCGTAACGATCTTTTGCACTTCCTGCGTATCGCGCACAAAGGCCACCGCATCGGGCGGCGCTCCGGCAGCCCAGGTCTGGTCCTTGCCGTGCTGCTCGCGCACCGCCATGGATGTTGACAGCCGCTCGCCCAAAAACTCCCTGATCTCGGCAATTGTTGTAATTGTGCTGTTGGCGCGGTCTCGTGTAAGCATGCCTCAAAACTAGCAGATGGGAAGAAAATTACGATGGCTTTTCCAGCGCCTATCAAAAGCCCGCCATACGGCATTGAGAGCCAATGGATCGACTACAACGGCCATTTCAACATGGCCTATTACAATGTGCTGTTTGACCGGGATTCCGATGTGGCCCTCGACCTCGTTGGCCTCGGCCCCGCCTACGTGAAGCAGACTGGGAATTCGTATTTTTCCTTGGAATCCCATGTCAGCTATTTGCGCGAACTACATCCGCACGACATGGTTAGGATAACCACGCAAATTCTCGATTTTGATTCAAAGCGCATTCATTATGTTCAGGAGATGCACCATGCGGCTGAAGGTTGGGTGGCCTGCGTCGCGGAAAACATCGTGATGCACGTGGATATGGCCTCAAAAAAATCGTCTTCCTTTCCAGAGGACGTTCTTGAGAAAATCAAACTCGCTCACGAAGCGCACAAATCACTCCCCATTCCATTACAAGTTGGTCACAAAATCGCGATTCCCCGAAAGGTCCAACAACCGTAACATTCTCGTCGCATTCGCTTGCCATAACCCAATCAACAAAAAATGCAGGAGGCGAATATGATGACGAATTCCGGTTATTTGCAATTTGCCGAAGCCCTTGTTTTTGCCCAGGGCCCAAAGGCCGCCGAAGAGGCCGCCAGACAGGCAATTCTGTGCGAGAAGTCCGGCGACATGGAAACCGCCGAAACCTGGCGCAATGTCCAGTTCGCCTTGAAATGTGTGGGTTACAAGAAAGCAGCCTGATTTACCCCTCATGCTGAGGTGCCCGGCGAAGCCGGGCCTCGAAGCATCTGTTTCCGCACCCGCCAGCCCTTTGAGGCTCCCCTGGATCAAGTCCAGGGTCGCGCTTCAGGGTGAGGGAAATTACAAGACTGTTCCCGCTTCTCATTTGCTATAAGGGGTCTTTACGGATTCGTGAGACCCCATGACTGCCAAGCCGATTGATAGTGTTGATGTAAGCATTTCTGCGCGAGCCATGGCAGGGAATGAACCCGCTTATTTCAAGGGCCTGAATCCGGAACAGCGCGACGCGGTCGAATCAACCGAAGGCCCCCTGCTCGTTCTCGCTGGTGCTGGCACTGGCAAGACCCGTGTGCTCACCACCAGGCTGGCCCATATCCTGGCCACCAACAAAGCCTGGCCCAACCAGATGCTCGCCGTCACCTTCACCAACAAGGCGGCGCGAGAAATGAAAGAGCGCATTGGCCACCTCATTGGCGGCGTGGTGGAAGGCATGACCTGGCTTGGCACCTTCCATTCCATCGGCGTCAAAATTCTGCGCAATCACGCAGAATTGGCAGGTCTCAAATCCGGTTTTTCCATTTTGGATACCGACGATCAGATCAGGTTGCTCAAACAGCTCCTCTCGGCCCACGATATTGATGAAAAACGCTGGCCCGCCCGCCAGCTGGCCAGTCTCATTGACGGCTGGAAGAATCGTGGACTGGTGCCAGAAAAAGTTCCAGCGGGAGAGGCCCATGGCTTTGCCAATGGTGTTGGCGGGAAACTTTATGCGGAATATCAGGCGCGCCTGAAAGTTGTAAACGCTGCCGACTTCGGCGATCTGCTGTTGGAAGTGTTGCGCATCTTCCAGACACATCCCGATGTTCTAAAAATCTATCAGAGCCGTTTCAAGTATATGTTGGTGGACGAATATCAGGATACCAACGTTGCGCAGTATCTCTGGCTGAGGCTTCTCGCCCAGGGCCACAGGAATATCTGCTGCGTGGGCGATGATGACCAGTCGATCTACGGCTGGCGCGGCGCCGAGGTGGACAATATCCTGCGCTTCGAGAAGGATTTTCCCGGCGCAAAAATCATCAAGCTGGAACGCAACTACCGTTCAACGCCCCATATCCTGGGAGCTGCCTCAGGCCTGATCGCCAAGAATGAAAGCCGTCTCGGCAAGACGCTCCGCACCGATAAGAACGACGGTGAACCCATCATCGTGCGCAGCCATTGGGACGGCGACGAGGAAGCCCGCACCATCGGCGATGACATCGAAAGCCTGCAACGCAAGAAGGAAAAGCTCAACGACATGGCAATCCTCGTTCGTGCCTCATTCCAGATGCGCGCCTTTGAAGATCGTTTCATTACGCTCGGCCTGCCCTACCGCGTGATCGGCGGACCGCGTTTCTATGAACGGGCCGAAATCCGCGATGCCCTCGCCTATCTCAAAGTCACGGCCTCCCCCGACAACGACCTCGCCTTCGAGCGCATCGTGAATGTGCCCAAGCGTGGCATCGGTGATACATCCATCAAGCGCATGTTTGAATTTGCCCGCGCCCGTGGCCTGCCACTTTACCGCGCCGCAGAGGAATTGGCACTAACCGATGAATTGCCGAACAAGACGCGCACGGCGCTGCGCCTCTTGATTGAAAGCTTCAACCGCTGGCGTCAGGCCCTGCAAAACGTTCCGCACACGGATTTGGCCGAAATGATCCTTGATGAATCCGGCTATACCGAAATGTGGCAGAACGACAAGAGCCCAGAAGCCGAGGGCAGGCTTGAAAACCTCAAGGAACTCGTGCGCTCCATGGGCGAGTTCGAAAACATGGCAGGCTTCCTCGAACACATTGCCCTGGTGATGGACCGCGACAGCGGCGACGAGGACGACAAGGTCAACATCATGACGCTGCATTCCGCCAAAGGCTTGGAATTCGGCACCGTGTTTCTCCCCGGCTGGGAAGAAGGCCTGTTTCCCCACCAGCGCGCCCTCGATGAAAAAGGCAAGGCTGGCCTGGAAGAAGAGCGTCGCCTGGCCTATGTCGGCATCACCCGCGCCAAGCGCCGCGCCTATATTTCCTTCGCCCAGAATCGCCGCGTCCATAACATGTGGCAGAACGCCTTGCCCTCACGCTTTGTGGACGAACTGCCGGAAGCCTTCGTCGAAGTAGCCCCTATGAGCAATTCCTTCGGTGGACATAGCCTCGGCAACTACGGCGCAAGCCGCTTCGATGAAACCAAACCCTTCACCAACACCTACGCCACGCCCGGCTGGCAGCGCGCCCAAGAGCGCTGGAGCAAGGGCGAAGGCCTGCGCACCACGCCGAAATTCATTGAAGGCGAAATGGTGACCCACGGCGAAGAAAACCCAGCACTGACGAAGGGCACCCGCATCTTCCACCAGAAATTCGGCTACGGCCGCATCACCTCAGTCGATGGCAACAAACTCACCATCGACTTCGAAAAAGCCGGCGAAAAACGCGTGCTCGATAGCTTCGTGACAGCGGCTTAGGAAATGTTCGACTTTTGCCCGTATTACCGAACGACGGGCAAGCGCTGGTAGCCATTACTGGCCTGCAAAGTGTGGAGGCTTTATCGGCCTCCTGCACATCTTGAAATGCAGAGCAGTCATTCGGCCTTCAGGCCGAGCTCAGTCGCCGCCGCCATAATCTTGCCCGATGCTGCCTGGTCGTCCACGAAGACCTCAAGCGCCTTGCGGAACGCTGTTGCCGCCACCTCTCCCTCTCCAAGCACAATTCGAGAGCGCATAAGTTGAATCCAGCCGTCGACGTCTCGAGGGGAACTCTCCAGGCGATTTGCCAGGCCATCGACCATCGATCGGATTGCGGCGTCACGCTCGAGCGCAGGCATCGCTTCAGGCGTGGCAACTTTCTCGGCGCCTGGTCCGTGGCCACTCTTGTCGACGGCCCCGGTTTGCAAAGACGCGGCTGTCTTCGAGGTGCCGCTTTCGGCGGCCTTCGCCTTGGCCTTGGCCTCTTCGTACGAGAGCTTGAGTTCGGCGGAACCCGGATCAAGCTCCAACGCTCTCCCAAAGGCAGTAGCTGCTTCTTCATAGCGCGTCGTGTGGAAATAGGACCAACCGAGCATCCGCCACCCTTCAACGTCCTGCGGCGTTGTCTTGAGCCGGGCCGCTAGCCGTTCGATCATCGCGTTCACATCCGGCAGAAGTTCGCCGGCCGCTGGCGTGGGCGACGGTTGTTCAGTTCCAATAGAACGAGCATAGTCCGTGAGGCGCGTAAGCATTTCGCCATCCGGCCCCGAGAACGAGATCGTTTCCCCCGCGCGTGCCGCCTCGGGAGCACTCCCCACATAAGGAATAGCTGTGCCGATGCCTGAAACGAGGAGGAAGACCGCGGCGGCCGCAAACAACATCCGCGGGGTACTTAGAAGGTTTTGGCCGAGCCACCAGCGCGACGGCCGCAACCGGGAGAGGAGAGCAAGCCTCGCCGCGTCCGCTTCCGCTTCGTTGAACTCCCCATGCTTAAGTCGGGCTCCGATATCTTCGAGACTGGCTTTGCTGGTCTCCAAGTCAAGCTGCTCCTTTCGCAACCCCCTCGATCGCAGCAGAAAGAGCAGCATCGCAATTGAAGCGACGACAAAAAACCATCCCAAATACGTCAAAAACATCTGCGCGCTCCTGAACTCTTGGCAAAATTACGACTATTCAAGCGAATGCTTCGCATGGCGACATCACGTCAAAACTTCTTGCGAAGCTCGGCGCGGACACCGAAGTTGTCTTCGATACCTTCCAGGATCTGGTAGGTAGCATCGGCGCGGAAAAGCCAGCTCCGATCGATCGGAATCTGATAGCGAGCACCGAAACCGTACTGCGCGTCCTCGGCGCCGATGCCATCATTCTCGAAGGGCTGCACCATGGCCACCTCGAAGGCGAGCTGCGCATCAAGATCGAAGAGATACTGCAAGCCAATAGCACCACCCCAGGTGTTGGAGCCGGTGTCGTCGAGTTTCGGGAAGCCGGTCAGGGCATCGGTCTCGAAGTTGATGCCGACGTTCTTCAGTATGCCTGCGCCGTTGCCATCGACCAGGGGCTGAGGATTGCCGAAGCCGACGAAGAAGTTGGCGTAGGGAAGCAGCGTGCTCGGCAAGCCTGAGACCAGGCTGTTCTCCGATATGATTGCAAGACCTTCGTCTTCGCCTTGGGGGTCTTCCCCGAAGTTTGCGAACACGCGGGTCGAGTTTGAAAAGGTGTTGTAATAGCGCCGTGTGTAAGCGCCGGTCAGGAAGTGCGTCAGAAGGCCGTCCTGCTCGTCGCGGCCCTGTATCAGGCCGTAGCCCGTTTCGATATAGCCGCTGTAAGCGTCGATGAAGGCGGTGACGCCATAAAGATTGGTGTTGTTGTTGTCGTCCGCGGCCGCTCCGATGATGCCCTTGTTGTCGACATCGTTGAATGCGGCAAAGAAGGTGGTGTCGAAGTTGGCAAGGCCGAGCGCCGCCGAGTTCTTCGCAGGGAGGCTCACCGCGCCGCCGAGGATCGCGTCGTTCGCCCAGATACCGTTCTGCAGGAACAGCGGGAAGAGGCCGACAGTGAAGGGCAGGTCGAAACTGGCTTCTTGGTCGGAGAGACCGGAATAGAGGGAGCCGAAGTCACCCTCGAAGAACAGCGTCTGCGGATTGGGGTCGAACTCAAAGTTGAGCTTGTTATTTGCGTCGTTGCCGCCGAACTCGAAGCGGGTGAATTCTGCATTCCTCTGAAGCGGAGTGAAGAAGGCGTGCAGGCGTTCGGTGCCGGTGATCTTGAAGTCGACGTCGAGGTTCAGCCGGGTCGCGACCTGGGCAATATCCTTGCCGGCGTTCTGGTTGTAGGCGACTGCCGTCCGCCAGTCGCCGTAGATGGAGAGGCCCGGGAGCAGCGGATTCTTTTCGCCCAGCAGGGTGCTGCTCTTTTCGTATGCGCCGGAGGTGTATTGCTCGCGACCCAGCTCAAGCAGGGGGCGCGGCGGCTCGACAGCGGTTTTGGCGCCGTAAACATCGACCTGCTTCTGGGCAACGTACTTGGTTCCGTACTGCGGGTCGGATCGGAAAAGATCCCCCTTGCCTTTCTCGGCACTGCGGGCGTCTGCCTCTGAGCCTGCGGTCTCTTCTTCCAGCTGCGCGTCTGCGACCTGCGTATCGGCTTGGTCTTCGGCGGAACTAGACGGGAAGAGTGAGGAACTGGACCTGAAGAGGGCGCGCCACATCCGGGTCAGCGTGTTTTCCTCTTCGGCCTCGCTGCTGCTTTCACCTTTCGCGGGTTCTATCCTCGTGTTTTCCTCTTCGGCCTCGCTGCTGCTTTCACCTTTCGCGGGTTCTGCCCTCGTGTTTTCCTTTTGGGTCTTGCTGCTGCTTTCACTTGTCGCGTCGTCTGCCCTCGTGTTTTCCTTTTGGGTCTTGCTGCTGCTTTCATCTGTCGCGGCGTCTGCCCTCGCGTCGGACATCACAAGGTAACTAAAGGCTGCCAGCGCAATAGTGGCAGACAGTGTCCTGGCAAGGTAAGCATTAGAAAACATATGAGAACTCCACTAACCGTTTCTTTGGATCTCCTACGGATCCCTCCAAAACCAACCTTCGGTATTTCGGAACTAGTCCGTCACTTTGAGTTCGACCGCGAAGGCGTGGAAGTTCATGATCCGCTCATTCATGCTCTGCTCCATCTCCTTGGTGGCACCGACGAAGCGCATGAAGTAGATCGGCTCGCTGCGACTCCGCATACGGAAGGCAAGGCGGTACGTTCCAGGCTTCGTTATCAATTTACCCGGCACCTTGTACTTGGCCACCTTTTCAGCCAGCGGCGGCAGCGAGTGGTTCTCCATGCGCACCAGCGGCGGATGGTTGAGAACGGTGGTCGGGACGCCTGGCGGGCGAAGTTGCGGCAGCGGATCGACGTCGAAGTTCACCGGCAAGTACATCTCGCGGTCCGTACCCTTGATGTTGGTCGTCAGGAACTTGGTCTGGAAGTGCACCAGCTGTTGATCTGTTTTGATTCG
This sequence comes from uncultured Alphaproteobacteria bacterium, assembly GCA_963766425.1. Lineage (GTDB taxonomy): Bacteria > Pseudomonadota > Alphaproteobacteria > Rhizobiales > Aestuariivirgaceae > Aestuariivirga. Next base: position 208,022 of record CAVYAB010000015.1, on the reverse strand, counting down.
GCCTGCCGCGACCTCCAGACTGTGCAGATCGGCCATGTTGCCGTCTTTGTCGATGTAGCCCGACTCCCAGATGTTCTTGCCATCTGGATCGATGAGGGCAACGTTAACCCAGAGCTGCGGCTGCGCACCCAGTGAACCGGACGGCAGGTTGTGTCCCGGATTAGTGTTCTTGATCCTGTAGGAAAACGCAAGATCCTTACCGACCCTGGGGTTGCCTTCAATTTTGGGACCGTCGACGTGGCTGCCGTTTTCCAGGACCTTCTGCCTGATCTTGTCTCGTGCGTCGAGCTTTGCGAGATTCTCGTCGATAAGTTGCCGGGCGTCTTCACGATCGACAGGATCGGCCCAGCGCTCGGGGAACTTGACCTTGCTCCCGCCTTCCGCGACTTTATCCTCGAATTCGGTGGTTCCCCAACCGGCGCGCCAATCGAACTGCAGCCATTCCTTCATGGTAGCGGCCTGGGCGGCCTTCGTATTGTGAGGGAAGATGCCGGGGTGGGCGATTGAATAGCCCGGGCCGATGAAGCGGTGATTGGCATGCTTGCGTCCAGGGTTGATTTCCTTGCCGCCGACGATCGCCGAGGGTGCGGTCGCATAGCCTTTGGCCATTCCGGCGACCTTTCCCATGTGGCAGTCTTGGCAGGTGACGCCGGCCTTGCGTGCCGGACTGTCACGATACTGATCCCAGACGATCTCCAGCTTGATTCCCAGATTGACGGCAACCTGGTGACAGCTGACGCAAAACTCCGACTTGGTGATCTGGTCGTTTGTAATCATGCCCTCGTGGATATCATTGCCCTGCCCGTCAGCGCTCGTTTTAACCGAGTAAGTTTCCTTGTTGGCAAGGACGTCCTTGATCACACTCTTGTCGCCGCTGCCGTAGACCGGCTCGTAAATCTTTCCCGGCTCGACCCGGCGCTCACCGTTGACCTTGCCGTACTGCTCCTTGACCCGATGGCACGTGATACAGGTCACGCCCTCGCGCGAGACCGGGCTGCTCGCCCAGAGCGGCGTTTGACGATCCTCGCCGAGCTGGGTGCCAACCTGCTGGTGGCAGCGCACGCAGAAGGTGCCGACCGTGCCTTGCGTCAGCTCCTGAAACTTCTGCTCAAACGCGTGGAACATGGGCGAGATCGACGAATAAGCATGCTGCGACGACGACCACTCTTGGTAAATCTGGCTATGGCATTCGCCGCATTTCGCAGCGACAGGGTATAGAGAGAGGGTCTCCTCGTCGATTGCGGCAACAGGAGCTTTACTGCCTGCCGAGGCACTTGCTGCGCCGAACAGTGTCTTCTTTCCAATGCCGTCCGCTTCAGCGTCGGCAATGAAGTTTTGCTCGAATGCCGTGCTTATCAGCAAAACACTCGCGAACGCGCAGGAAAGTCTTGAAATGCTTGATAATTTTTTCATTGGCCCGCTAATAACCTTCAGTGTGGGCCGCCCCAATTTGCATCGTTCGAGAAAATGGCGCTTTGGCGCTTTTCAAGAGCGATGACCGATTATTGATACGAAAAAGGGCCATCCTATGTCCGCGCCCCAGCAAAACTATGACGGAGGCAATTTTTCTGGCGCCCAAGGATTTTGCGGAGCGAATAAATTCCTCTGGCTTCTCTTACATAGTCATTTGTGGGGCAATGCGACCACTCTCCCGCCAGATAATCTCACTTTTTTCGCCTGATTGTCGCCGTAAAACAGACCATGTTTGGGGCCGATACTCAAAAAAAAGCCTTGCAGGATCAGACTCAAACAATGACAAAACATCACCAGATAACCATCAATGGCCAAAGCTTTCTGGCGCCCCGCGGCCAGTTGCTGCTGGATGCTGCCCTGAGCAACGGCGTCGAGCTGCCCTATGACTGCCGCGCCGGCCACTGCGGCACCTGCTGCGTGCGGCTGATATCCGGCGAAGTGCAAGGGGGCGAAGGCTCCGAACCGGGCATAGTTCATGCCTGCCAGTGCCGAATCGCCGCCGATGCGGACATCAAGACGGACCAGCGGTCGGGAGTTCGCAGCGTTGATGGCGTGTTGAGCTCATTGCGTCGACTATCGCCTGAGGTGATGGAAGTCGGCATCAGGACGGACAGCACGCTGCCATATCTTGCGGGACAATATGCGCAGGTGCGCTTCAGCGGCTACCCAAGCCGTCCATTCAGCATCACCCATCCCTTGCGTGCCTTGAACGGCAACCCGATCGGCCGCACGCTCTGGTTCCATGTCCGGCGCACGAAGGATGGGCGAGTCACCCCGTCGCTCGGAAAGCGCATCAAGACGGGCCATCGTGTTAAGCTGACCGGGCCCTATGGCTCGGCGCATTTCCGGCCCAATCTGGACAACCCTCTGATTCTCGTCGCCACCAACACCGGCTTTGCACCGATCTGGACCGATCGCTGTCGCTGCGCTGCGCGAGAACCCGGAGCGCACGATGGTAATCGTCGCAGGCGGCCGCACCATCGATTCGCTCTATATGTGGCCGGCTCTCGTGCGGCTGGCCAGCTTTCCCAATGTACATGTCGTGCCTGTATGCAGCACGCAACAGACCTTGGCCAAAGAGGTAAACTTCGGCCGTCCGACCGATTTTCTGCCACCCCTGCTGCCGAACGATGTGCTCTACGCCTGCGGCGCTCCGGGGATGGTCGATTCGATCAAGGAGGTCGCGGCGCGCACCGGCGCGGTCTGTTATGCGGATCCGTTTCTGCCTAGCCACCGACGACACGGTCGAAGAAAGCGTTCTGAGTCGCACGACGAGGTGGTTCGCTGCGCGCACCAGACGGCAGGTGGACGAACTCGTTCTTGATGACCCCCGCGACCGGCGGGAACGGCCAATGCGGGCGAATGGGATTGTGGATGCAAGAGTGAGGAGTCAGTATCGTTCTCAGAGCGTATAGTCTTCGGCTGATCGGGTTAGGGCTCAGCGCCCTTCTCCGGTCTTCCGTGTTTTGTTTCTTCGGGTGGCTAATGATCCTCGGCCTTGCCGCCGATCGGGCAGTTGCGTCCGATCCGGCAAAGATCGTCGGTGCGAACGCTTGTGCCGAATGTCACAAGCAGGAGGTTGAGGCTTGGAAAGGTACACCTCATTTCAAGACCTTCCGTGACATGCCACGCAAACCTGAGGCAAAAGCAATCGCGGAAAAAATGGGGCTGCGGCGCATCAAGTCGGAGAGCGTGTGCCTGAATTGCCATTTCACGGTGCAGCAGAAGGACAACAAGGAGGAGCCAATCGCCGGCATCTCCTGCGAATCCTGCCACAGCGCCGGCCAGGATTGGATCAAGGTCCACAGCGGGTTCAGCGGCAAGACAGCGAAGACCGAAACCAAGGCCGAGGAGGCGGCGCGCTGGAACCTCGCCGAATCTAAAGGGATGATCAGGCGGCACTCGATCTATCAACTGGCGAAGAACTGTTACAGCTGCCATGTCGTGCCGCAAGAGAATCTGGTGAACAAGGGTGGCCACAAGGCCGGCAGCGCCTTTGAGCTGGTGTCCTGGTCGCAGGGGGTAGTGCGGCACAACACGTGGTATTCCAAGGGCAAGGAAAACGTCGCGGCAAACGCCGCGCGCAAGCGCATGCTCTATCTTGTCGGGCTCGGCGTCGAGCTTGAGACTGGATTGCGCGCAATCGGAAAGGCGACGGTGAGAAGACAATACGCCTTCGCAATGGCAAAGCGCGTCGACCGGGCGCGCAAGCAGCTCGCCGTCGCGGCGAAAGCGGTGCCTGAAGTGCCGGAAATCGCAAAGCTGGTCGAGTATGCCCATTCGGCTGGGCTGAAACTGAAAAATGACCAGTATCTGACGGCTGCTGCCGACGGCGTCTCCAAGCTGCTCGCGAGCATCAGCGAGAAGTATGACGGCAGCACGATGGCCGGGCTCGACAGCTTGATTCCTGGACCGGACAAGTTCAAGGGCACGGCGAGAAAAGCCGGAGCGGTCAATTGAAGAGCCACTGCATGTGTGATGCTAGCGCGTGTCCCGGCAGGATGGAATCATCCCGCCGAAAAGGACTCGCCCCAGATCATTATGCTGGAGCATGTCGTTGTCGCCAAACCGCTTCGCACTTTAGCGGGACATGCTCCAGGGGGACGCCGTGAGATCGCGCACGTCTGGCGCCTCGATCGGCGGACGCGGCCCGGGCTCGGCGGGGTATCCCATCAGCCAGACCGTCCATGTCCTTTTGATCGCAGCCATATCCGGCGGCCTGTTCTGGCTCGTCTGGATCTACGCCAGCGGGCTCCGCGACCCGCGCTATCTCGATGGCTGGGTGCTGGCAGGCGGCATGGTCTTGCAGATTACTTTTCGCATCGCCAAGGCGGCAGGCGTGTCGCCGAAATCAGCCGCGCGCTGGCGGAAGATCCATATTTTTGCCGGCTATCTGGTGATCGCCGCCTTCATCTCTCATTCGGATTTCTCTCTGCCGGAAACCGGCTTCGAATGGGCACTGTGGACAGGTTTTGTGCTGGTGGCGCTGAGCGGAATTTTGGGCACCTACCTCATGTGGTCGCGGCAGGCCAAGCGCCTGATCGACGACAGTATCAGCTATGATCGCATCCCGGCCCGCCGCGCCGAGCTGGAGCTTGCATTCCTCCGCACCATCGCCGAGATCGATCCGCCCACCGCTGCGATCGATTTACCGGGGCTGCCCTATGACGCCTGGATCACGGAACTCTACACCACCCACTTGGACGACTTTTTTCGGGGGCAGCGCAATTTCACCGCCCATCTCTTCGGCTCGCAGCGCCCGCTCGAGCAACTGACCGACGCGATCGACAATCTGTCACGCTATGTCGACCAGCAGAGCCAGGAGAGGCTAACTTTCATAAAGAGCCTGGTGGTCGAGAAATACCGGCTCGATTTCGCCCGTGTCTCTCTCGGACTTACCAGGGGCTGGCTGTTGGTGCATGTGCCCGTCACCTATGCGCTAATCGTGATGACGGTGCTGCACATCCTCGTCGTCTACGCCTTTTCATCGGGTGTCTGGTGATGTGGCGACCGGGACGGCTCAAATCGGTTCGGCCGCCGAAGGACGAGCGGCAGGCGCCCTCCGGCTCCCGGCGCGCCCAACTCGCGGTGCTGCTGACGCTCTTGACCGTCGTGTGCCTGGTTTCGGCCTTGTTTCTCTCCAGGGGCACGCAGATACTGATGCCGGGGCCGCTGACGAGCGGTCACGGCGCAATCGAAAATTGCAGCGCCTGCCATACCAAGAGCGGCAACAATAAACTGAGCTGGCTTCACGGCCTCGTCGCCGCCGATCCGCTCGCCGACAGCAAGGCTTGCATTACCTGCCACAAAATGCCGGATACGGCCTTCAACGCACACAGCGCTTCGACCTCAGTGCTGAAAAATAGCACCAAGCGGTTGACGAAAATCGCCTCGGGGTGGACTGCGCCGCAATCGGCCCGCGCGCAGAACATCGCATTTCCGATGCGTGAGGTGATGGCGGGCGATCTCTATTGCGCAACCTGCCATCAGGAGCATCAGGGCGCAAGTTTCAATCTGAACAGAATTTCCAACGAACAATGCCGCTCGTGCCACGTGCTGAAGTTCGACAGCTTCGACGGCAATCACCCGAAATTCGAGAACTATCCGTTCGAACGGCGTACGCGAATCATCTTCGATCATGCCGGTCACTTTGGCAAGCACTACCCGGAAATGGCGAAGAAGGAGCCGGCAAAGCGCATTCCCGCTACCTGCTCGACCTGTCACAACAGCGAAAAAGACCGGCGAGTCATGGCCGTAGTGCCGTTCGAACAAAACTGCTCCGTCTGCCACCTCGACCAGATCATCGGCAAAGAGCGGGCCAGCGGCCCAAAAGGCATAGCATTCTTGGCTTTACCTGGCCTCGACCTGCAAACACTGAAGCAGAAGAACGCCCCAATCGGTGAATGGCCGGAAGATTCCGAAGCCGCGCTCACACCCTTCATGAAAATGATGATCAGCCGGAATGCGCAGGGCGGCGCACTGGTCAAGGCCGTGGACAGTCTGAACCTCCAGGATCTGACCACAGCAAACGACGACCAAATCAAGGCGGTGACGGCTCTGGTCTGGGAGATCAAGGGGCTGTTCTATACGCTGATTAAGGGAAAAGCATCGGACGTACTGGGCGATCTCAATATTGGCGGCGGGGCGAAGCTGAGTGCGACTCTCGTTGCCGATCTGACTGCAAGCCTCCCGCGCGATGCGGTCACCGGCGCGCAACAGGAGTGGTTACCCAATCTCGCTGCAGAAATTGCCAATGGCCCGGGCAAGCCTCCCGCGGAACTGTCTGGTACGAATGAGACTGAGGAGCCCCCGGCGCCAACACAACAAGTAGCAGAGAGCGAGCCGGTTGTGGAATCCGATACTGCGGAAGCGGAAGCTGAGCCTGCTGGCACTCAGGACACGGAATGCACTGACGAGCTACCTCGCTCCAAGAAAGTAGCCGCTGCTGAAGAAGCAGCGTCAGAATCCAATGTCGCTGAAGCCATCCCCGCCGAGATCGAGGAACCGGCACCCGACGAAGAGCAAGAAGAGGCAGCAGTCGATGGACGCTTGTCCTTGCCGAGTGGAACGTCCCGGGCGATCAATGCTCGGGTCGAGAACGCCAAGGAAAAAATCCAACCCGAAGAAGCGGCGGGAGAAACCGATACTGCGGACGCGGAGTCGGATGGCAGCAAGCAGACGCCATGCGCCGACAAAAAAACCGGTGCCAAAAAAATAGCTCTGGTTGAAAAAGCGACTGGAGAAACCGATTCCACTGAGGCCAAAACCGAAGGCGGCGAGGAAACCCCACCCACGGAAAATCAGCCTGCCGGCAAAGCCGGAGACCAGGTTGACGATTTACTGTTTCCCACGGAGGCGGAGCTTGGCGGGAACTCCACAAATAGCGAGGCGGCCGCGGAAGCAAGCCAACCTGAGGAAGCAGAACCCGCCTCCAAGGCAGACAGTGCCACAGATAGCCAGGAGGCCGCGAACACAAGCCAACCTGAAGAAGCAGAGCCCGCCCCCAAGTCAGACAGTGCAGCGGCAGAACCTCAGGCCCAGACTGCGCCCGTGGTCGGCATCGAAAGCGACGTGGATCCCGAGAGCTGGGCTGAATATGGCGGATGGTACCGGCAGGATTACGCGATTTTCTACCGTCCCATAGGTCATAAGGACAAATTCAACTACTCTTGGCTCCTTCTGACCGGTCCCCAAGCCCCGAAAGGTGATACGAGCCCGGCGGCGGCGGTCTTCGATTCTCTCACGAACAAGGACGCACAGGGGTCATGCACGAAATGCCACAGCGTTGACGATATCCGGGACAATGGGCGGGTCGTCAATTTCTCCCCAGCCTCGGTCAAGAGCAAAGCGGGACGCTTCACGAACTTCATCCATGAGCCGCATATGGGCATCCTGGACAATCGCGGCTGTCAAACCTGCCACAGCCTTGAAAAAGGCCGCCCATATCTAACGGTCTACGAGCAGGGAAATCCACAAAAATTCGCGTCCAGTTTCGGCGCGGTGAAGAAGGAGCTCTGCCAGACATGTCACACCAGCGGCAAGGCGCGTCAAGACTGTTTGACATGCCACAAATATCACGTGAACGGCGTGACCACGCCGATAATGAATACGAAAATCCCGGCGCAATAGCGGCTGGTGCCATTGCAATAAAGTAGGCGAATTGCGTTGTTCCCGCGAAAATTGGCTGTCACTGCTTTAGAGGGGGATCCCTTCGATGGCCGAAAGTTATGCAGATGGCACAAACTTCAGCGCCCATCCGTTCATGCAATAGCGAAGTCCGGTGGGCTGCGGGCCGTCATCGAACACATGGCCCAGATGCCCGCCGCAGCGGCGGCAATGCACTTCCGTGCGTTTGGTGAACAGTGTGTTATCTTCCTTTTCGCCCACTGCATTCGGCAACACATCAAAGAAGCTCGGCCAACCCGTGCCGCTGTCATATTTTGCCTCAGATGAGTAAAGCGGCAAGTCGCAGCCAGCGCAGGCAAAGGTACCCTTGCGATGTTCATCCAGAAGCGGACTGCTGTTGGGCGGCTCGGTGTTTTCCTCGCGCAGGACCATGAATTGCTCGCGCGTCAGCAAGGCTTTCCATTCGTCTTCAGTTTTGGTGATCTCAAAAGTTTCAGCCGAGCTCAAGCGGCTCGCAAAGCCCAAACCGAGAGCGGAAAATCCGGCATATTTCAAAATGCTGCGGCGATCCATGATGTCCTCACCTTACTACAAATACGGCCCGGATTGTGAAAAGGTTTCACAGGTCTTCGCGGGCCGCCGCAGCAGCCGCTTGCGGAGCGGGAAGATGCCGGGTCAGAACCGAAGCCCCCGCGTTGGCCCCAAGCCACAGGAATTGCAGAATCGAAAACGAAGCCACCCCGGCAACAAGAACGAACGCAATTGAAAAATCGCTTGCCAGAATGTCCGGGCTGCCGCGCAAGGCCTGCATCGATTCCAGAATGAAGGCCGAAACCGCAACGCCCGCCGAAAGGGAAATTTGTAGGGCCACCGTGTAAAGGGTCGTGGCCTTGCTGGCGTCGTTCCGGTCGATGTCGGCGTAGGACAAGGCATTCATTGCAGTAAACTGTAGCGAGCGCAAAAATCCGCCGATCAGCAACAGGAGCGATATCAACACAAATGATGTGGTGGCAGTAAGCAGGCCATAGGAAGCCATGAAGCCGCAAGACACGACACCATTTACAATGAGCAGCTTGCGAAAACCAAAACGGCGGAGAAGCCCTGACGCTGAAAATTTCATGACCATGGCACCCGCGGCTACAAAACAAGTCAGCAGGCCCGATTGAAAGGCCGTGAAGCCAAAACCGAGTTGGAACATGAGTGGCATGAGAAACGGAAAGGCGCCGACACCGACGCGGTAGAAACTGCCGCCCACTACACCGGCCCGGAAGCTTTGGATGCGCAGAAGCCTGAGATCGAGAATTGGCTCCTGAATGGACAGCGCGTGGCGCACATAGAGCGCCAGGCAAATGCTGCCAAAAACAATCAGCGCGAGGACCGAATAATCAGGCAACAGGTCGCGGCCCACAATTGTAAAGCCGAACACCATTGAAGACAGCCCCAGTGCGGAAAGCAGGAAACCCCGGAGGTCAAGAGGCGGAATTGTTTCCACAAGAGTGTTTGGCATCAGCCGCGTTGCCAGCGCTATTCCCAGCAGCCCTATGGGAATGTTCATCCAGAATATCCAGCGCCAGTCAAAATACGTGGTGATGAATCCGCCGATGGGCGGCCCAACCAGGGGGCCAATGAGCGCCGGGATCGTAAGCCAGGCCAGGGCATCCACCAGCTGCGACTTCGAAACCGTCCGCAGGACAATGATGCGCCCGACCGGCACCATCATGGCGCCGCCCACGCCTTGCAAAGCCCGCGCGGCAATGAGCCAGCCCAGGGATTGCGAAAATCCGCAGGCAATGGAACCCAGCATGAATACGGCAAGGGCGGCGCGGAACACATGCTTCGCCCCGAACCGGTCCGCAAACCAGCCGCTGATGGGAATGAAAATGGTAAGGCTCAAAAGATAAGTCGTGAACGCCAGTTTCAGCACAATGGGGTCCGTGCCAAGGTCCGCCGCAATGGCCGGAAGCGAGGTGGCGATCACCGTCGAATCCATGTTTTCCATGAACAGGGCCGAGGCAACGATCAGCGGGATAATGCGTGCGGGAGAAGCCATTGTGATGAGAACCAGCATGACAAGAGAATCAATTTCATGCAATCCTAAGCCGTGTTAAGAGCTCAAGCGTTAATGCCGAAAGCCCATGCAAGCACTTCATAAGACTCAGGTTTTCATTGCAGGCGGCGGCCCGGTGGGTCTTACCGCAGCTATCGAGCTTTACCGTCGCGGCTTTACCCCGCGCATCATTGACCCGGATATGGCCGTTTCTCCCCAGTCGCGCGCCCTTGCTGTGAACCCCCGCACCCTTGACCTTCTGGAGCCATCAGGCGCGACTGAAGCTTTACTGGCGGCAGGACATCGGGTTCGCCGCATTCACGTGCGCTACAACACCCAGCCGCTTTTCCAGATGAAACTGGGCCTCGTCATGCACCGCTTCAACTTTCTCCTCAGCCTGCCCCAATCCAAAACCGAAGAGATTTTGGCCGACACGCTGAAACGCCACGGCGGCTTATTGGAGCGTGGCGCAGCCCTTGAGAGCTTCAGAACAACAGGCCCGCAAATCACCGCGAGCCTGAGCAACGGTGGCACGGTCCTGACTGATCTCCTGATCGGTGCGGACGGCTCCCATTCCATTGTCAGAAAATCACTAGGCCTCGGCTTTCCCGGCGAAAGCGCCGAACAGGCCTTTGGCCTTGCCGATGTGGAACTCGATGACTGGCCCTTCCCCTGGGACCAAGCGGTGGCAACCATCAACGAAGATCATGTCGTGGCCTTCATCCCCATGCGCGAAGGCTTTGGCCGCTTTGTCTCAACCCGTCCCGATACCATGAACCTTCTGCCGCCCGACGCAAAGCCGCGCAGTGTTGAATGGCAGGCGGAATTCCGCATCAGCTACCGGCAGGTGGAAACCTATCAGAAGGGCAATGTGTTTCTGGCGGGCGATGCCGCCCATATTCATTCGCCCGTGGGCGGCCGTGGCATGAACCTTGGCATTGAGGATGCCTGCTGGCTGGCATGGCTGATTGAACAGGGCCGCAGCGCTGACTATTCCGCATACCGCCATCCCGTGGGCGCAAAGGTGCTGAAGCTCACCGCCCAGCCGACCCGGCTCATCAGTTCCAACAGCCTGTCGGCAAAGGCCCTGCGGCGTTGGATAATTCCTTACATACTGGGAATGGAATGGGTTCAAGGCCGCATATTGCCAAGCATGCTCGCCCTCGACACGCCAAAGCCCCCGTGGCTTTGACCCCGGCAAAGTGAACGCGCTATAAGTCACCCATGATTTCCCGGTTTTTTTCGTGGCTTGAAAACTATGTCGATTCGTTTCCTGAGCAGAAGGCTGAAAAGCCCTCGCCCAAGCTGTTCGCTTTTGCCTTTCATTACACCAAACCTTTTCTGCCGCTGCTGATCGCATCAATCCTGTTCTCGACGGTTATTGCCCTCATCGAGGTTTACCTCTTCGCCTTCATCGGCAATCTGGTTGACCTGCTGTCAACGGCGGACCGCGCCACCTTCTGGGAAGCCAACGCCACCAAATTGACCCTGATGGGCATCCTGGTTTTGCTGGTGCTTCCAGTCTTGAATTTCATTTCGGAATCCATTTCCCATCAGGGCCTGCGCGGTGCCTTCGCCATGCGCATTCGCTGGCTGGCGCACCGCTATGTGCTGCGCCAGAGCATGGACTTCTTCCACAATGATTATGCTGGCCGCGTCGCAACCAAGGTCATGCAGGCAGCACTTGGTGTGCGCGACGCAGTAATGAAAATCACTGAAGTTGTGGTTTATGTCACTGTCTATTTCGTCGGCGCGCTCGTTCTCGTGGCAACAAGTGATTACTGGCTGATGGTCCCGCTTCTCGTCTGGCTCAGCGGTTATGCATTGGCCTGCTGGTACTTCGTGCCGCGCCTTGGCAAATTGTCGGAAGCCCAGGCCGAATTGCGCTCACTTGTTGTGGGCCGTGTGGTCGACAGCTACACCAACATCTCGACGGTCAAGCTTTTCGCCCATGCGGAACGCGAGGATTCCTATGCCAGGGAAGGCATGGGCTGGATGCTGGAAAGCGTCAACAAGTCCATGCGCATGTCCACCTTCATGACATCAACGCTCAGCCTGCTCAGCGGCATTCTCATTTTCATGATGTCCGGCATTTCCATTTACCTGTGGCATGTCGGCGCCATCACCACGGGTGCCATCGCATTCTCCATTGGATTGACCTTGCGCCTCAAGGCCATGTCGCAATGGATCATCTGGGAAGTGGCCGGGCTGTTTGAAGATATCGGCGTCATCCAGGACAGTATTGAAACAGTGGCGCGCGACCGTCTCGTGGCCGACGTGCCAAATGCCAAGCCGCTTGTCGTAAAAAAGGGGGAAATCATCTTTGACGCCGTGCGCTTCAACTATGGCAAGGAAAAAGTAGAAGGCCGGGCTGATATTGTCGATGGCTTCTCGCTCACCGTCAGGGCTGGCGAAAAAGTGGGCCTTGTTGGCCGCTCGGGCGCGGGCAAATCCACCCTCGCCAATCTGCTGCTGCGGTTTTACGATCTTGAGAGTGGCGCCATTCGTGTTGATGGTCAGGACATCTCGCAAGTGGCCCAGGAATCCCTGCGCGCCAATATTGGCGTAGTCACACAGGATACCTCCCTGCTCCACCGCTCCGTCATCGATAACCTGCGCTATGGCATGCCAGGTGCTGTCTTTGCTGATGTGGAAGCTGCGGCGCGTAAAGCCCATGCCGATGAATTCATTGCCAACCTCGTTGATCCCAAGGGCCGCAAAGGCTATGACGCCCATGTGGGTGAGCGCGGCGTGAAGCTCTCCGGCGGCCAGCGCCAGCGCATCGCCATCGCCCGCGTGCTGCTCAAGAACGCCCCTATCCTTGTTCTCGATGAGGCAACCAGCGCATTCGATTCAGAGGTCGAAGCCGCCATCCAGGAAAATCTCTACACCCTGATGGAAGGTAAGACCGTGATCGCGGTGGCTCATCGGCTTTCGACCATCGCCGCCATGGACCGGCTCATCATTATGGACAAGGGCCGCATCGCGGAGGAAGGTACCCACAAGCAATTACTCAAGCGCAATGGCCTCTACGCCAATCTATGGAAACGCCAGTCCGGCGGCTTCCTGATTGACGAAACGGCTGTTGCCGCCGAGTAACCATTCATTAACCATAATCCGGCCACAAATGGCTCGGAAGACGCCCCAGGATTTACGCGAGGGACACTATGAAACACGCCATTATCGCACTTGCAGCCGCATCTTTCCTGATTACCGCCTGCTCAACCAACCCCTATACGGGCGAGCGGCAGGTCTCTAACACCGCGATCGGCGCTGGAACGGGCGCGGCTCTTGGCGGCGCTGCAGGCGCCCTGCTCGGGGCCACCACCAAGCTCAAGACCGGCAATGCGGCACTCGTTGGTGCAGGCATCGGCGCCCTCGCCGGCGGCGGCATTGGCGTCTACATGGATAACCAGGAAGCCAAGCTGCGCGAACGTCTTGCGGACTCAGGTGTATCCGTCACCCGCCAGGGCGACAATATCATCCTCAACATGCCCTCCAATATCACCTTCGCCACTGACCAGTCGGACATCAAGCCGAACTTCTATGAAGTGTTGAACTCAGTGGCGCTCGTTCTGAAGGAATTCGACCGGACTCAGGTTGACGTAAACGGCCACACGGACTCCGACGGCTCCGATGAATACAACGAGGAGCTCTCCAGCCGCAGGGCCAGCTCCGTTGCGCAATATCTGGTTTCCCAGCAGCTCAACCCGCAGCGCTTCTCGGTGCAGGGTCTGGGCGAAAGCCAGCCCGTGGCTTCGAATGCAAGCACCTCCGGCAAAGCCCAGAACCGCCGCGTCGAAATCCAGATTGTTCCGCTGGCGTAATCTACCGACTTCTCCTTCGAAGCGGGAGAAGAGGTGGGATAGATGAGGGCACTTCCTTTCCCGCGTTCCGCGGGCGAGGACATTGGAGCATAGTACTTTAGTGAAACACAAAACTACCCTATAGCCCCCGCATGAGCACAGCGCGTGTAACCCTCACCATCCCTGCCCTCGCCCTTGGAGCAGCGGAAGAAACAGCCAACCGATTTGAGGGTGATTTTCGGATTGAGCCACTCGCTCTCTCTATCAATGAAACTGATGAAGCAAAAAATCTTTGGGAAACCGTGGCCTATTTTGCTGATGCGGCAGAGGCCCGCGAAGCGCAACAGCTTTTGCAATTGTCGTCAGGCATTATTTCAACCCTGCCCGATACAGATTGGGTCAAGCATTCACTCGAAGGGCTGGCACCTGTAGCCGCAGGTCGATTTTTTCTCCATGGTTCCCACGACCGCGAACGCAGGCGGCATGGCGGTATTCCCCTCGAGATCGATGCGGGCACAGCCTTTGGGACTGGCCATCATGGCACTACGGCAGGATGCCTGCTCGCTCTCGACGCAATTTTGAAACAGCGCAAGCCCAAACGCATTTTGGATCTCGGTTGCGGGACTGGCGTTCTGGCTATCGCGGCTGCGCAGGCAACAAAACGAAAAACTCTCGCTACTGATATCGACCCAGAAGCAGTCCGAGTCACGCGACTGAATGCGACCCTCAATTGCGCTGGCCCCCTGATCAACGGGGTAACAGCGCCGGGCCTCAAGCACAGCCACATTGCAAGCGCTGCTCCCTATGATCTGATCTTCGCAAATATCCTGGCGCGGCCTCTCATCAATCTTGCCCAGGGCTTGAAATCAATTCTGGCTCCAGGCGGTAATCTCATTTTGTCAGGTCTCACCAATGATCAGGTGCGTTGGGTCTCGGCCGCCTATCGCAATCGCGGTCTGGTCTGCAGCCAAACTCTGCTTCTAGGTAACTGGGCTACGCTCACGCTCGTAAGCAAGAAAAAACGCCCGGAACACTTTCGTGCCGGGCGTTTAGTTTCCAGTGCTGTAGGCAAGGGATGGGAAGAGGCTTAGAGCATGTTGCGGCAAAGTTGCATGACTTTGCCGATAACAACATGCTCCAGATTAATTCCCCCAAACCATCTTTTCGATTTCCGAGCGGCGCACGCCGATATCGGCGAGCATACGGTCGTCCAGCTGGTGCAGCTGGCGCTCAGCGCGGGTGCGCGCAAGATAGCTCTTCACGCGGCCCATAATGCCGGGGGCAAAATCCGTGCCCTTGTTGTGGATGGCTTCGCGGCCATAAGTGGTCGTTGTCATGGTCTTTCTCCTTCAATCTTCCCAAGAAACCGGCCTGAAATCAGTGCCTTGAGGTGTTAATTCTTGTGCGTCGCACAACTACATCGCCTATATATGTTGCAGATCGGCTTGTTCGTAGAGCTAACCTTCCGCATCTGCTATGCAGAATTTTACATAACAATATTCATGTTCTGTTAATCTGCATGACAACTCTTATACGCTTGAAATATGACAATTATTCAACGGTTTGTGCCTTTGTTCGGTCACAATAGTTGACAAATCGCAAAGCCCAGGTATGCAAGATTTGGATAATTTGGGGGAATTTTGGCGTTAAGACATGCTAATTAAGCATGAATTGTGTCAGCCTAAATTTTGCACTGCACAAAAAAAGAATGCCCGACCTATTGGTCGGGCACCGTAATTCGCAAAACTTGCTTGCTAGCGATTAAGCAGCAGTCAGATTGCCAGCCGAGCTCTTGCCCGTACGCTTATCGGTCACGATTTCAAAGGAGACCTTCTGGCCTTCTTTGAGAGTGCGCAGACCGGCGCGCTCTACAGCGGAAATATGAACAAAAACGTCCTTGCTTCCGTTGTCCGGTTGAACAAAGCCGTAGCCCTTTTGCTCATTAAACCACTTTACAGTACCCGTATTCATGGGATCGTCCTTCAGTTGGGTTATAGTGAGGCCTTGATGAAATGCAAAAGCAGCGCATAAAGACCCGTGTAGTCGATCGTTGGAGGAGTCTTTGCGTGCGCGCAACCCAAACGGGTGGCGGAGCGGCCAATCGTCCGGCCCAAGTTTTCGATCTCGCTGATATGGAACAAGTTGACGCAGGAAGCAAGTAAATCCTTTTGCCCAAATCAGCCGCGCGAGGTTAAGCTCCGGAAATGACTCACAAATCCCGCGCGGCGGCGCTCCGGCAAACGCTCAAAAAGATGAAGCTTACCGGGCTGATCGTGCCCCGGCAGGACGAATTCCAGGGGGAATATGTGGCCGCCTACGCCGAGCGCCTGCGCTGGCTCACAGGCTTCGCCGGCTCCTGGGGAATGGCCATTCTCACCCTCAACAAGGGCGCCATTTTCGTCGATGGTCGCTACACCATCCAGGTGCGCCAGCAGGTGGATACCAAGCTGTTCGCCCCCCACCACCTCATCGATGACCCGCCAGCGGCGTGGATTGCGGACAACCTGAAGAAGGGTGATGTCCTGGGTTTTGACCCTTGGCTGATTACCGCCGACCAGGCTGAACGCTTTGCTGCAGCCTGCGCGAAGGTGGGCGCAAAGCTGGTACCCGTCACACCCAATCCTATCGACACTATTTGGGAGGACCAACCCAAGCGACCCACGGCTTCCCTCTCGGTTCAGCCCCTCCAGTTCGCTGGCCAAAGCGTTGCCGACAAGTTGGCGATAATTTCCAAGCTCCTTAACAAAGCCGGAGCTGACGCCACCGTACTCACTCAGCCCGACTCGGTGGCTTGGGCCTTTAACATCCGGGGGCACGATGTTCCCTACACGCCTGTTGTTCTGGCCTATGCCATTCTCAAGAAGAAAAGGCAAAGCTGAGCTCTTCATCGACAAGGCAAAACTGCCAGAGGACGTGCAGGCCCATCTCAAGAAATCCGTCATCATCAAGAAACCCGCCGAACTTGAGTTGGCACTGAAGGCCCTTGGAAAATCCGTCGTTCAAATCGACAGCAATTGGGCCCCGGCAAAAATCAAATCGACGTTGGCCAAGGCGAAAATCATCAGCGCCACGGATCTCTGCGTTTTACCCAAGGCAAAGAAAAACAAGACCGAGCAGGAAGGTGCCCGTGCCGCCCATCGGCGTGATGGCGTGGCCATGTCCCGCTTCCTCTGCTGGCTCGAAGAAGCCGCACCCAAGGGCGAACTCACCGAATGGTCCGTTGCTGAAAAGCTGGAGCAATTCCGCAAGGACACCGGCATGCTGCTCGATCTCTCCTTCGACAGCATCGCAGGCGCTGGCCCCAATGCCGCCATTCCGCACTATCACGTGAACCCCGATGATTGCCTGCCCCTCATGATCAATGAAATCTTCCTCATCGATTCCGGCGGCCAGTATCAGGATGGCACCACCGACATCACCCGCACAGTGATTGTCGGCGAACCAACTTCCGAAATGAAGGACCGCTTCACCCGCGTGCTGAAAGGCATGATCGACGTGTCGCGTATCCGCTTTCCCGAAAGGCACCTGCGGCTCGCAAATCGATGCCCTCGCCCGCCAAAGCCTGTGGGCAGCTGGCCTCGATTATGATCACGGCACGGGCCACGGCGTCGGCTCCTATCTCTCAGTGCATGAAGGCCCTGCCCGCATCAACAAGTCCGACCGCACGCCACTGGAGCCCGGCATGATCCTCTCCAACGAGCCCGGCTTCTACAAACAAAATCAGTTTCGGCATCCGCATTGAAAACCTGCTGCTCGTCCACGAAGCACAAAACATTGAAGGCGGCGAGCGCCCCATGTTGGGCTTTGAAACGCTAACCCTTTGCCCCATCGAACGGCGTTTGATTGATACGAAGCTGCTGACGCGGGACGAGTTGCATTGGCTCGACACCTACCACGCCCGCGTTCTCAAGGAAGTAGGCGATCACTTGTCAGGCCATGAACTGGATTGGCTGAAAAAAGCCTGCGCCCCATTCTCCTAACCCCTCATGCTGAGGTATGCCGATGAAAATTCTCCTGCATCACCCCCGCTGGTAAGGTGAGATTTATCGTTGCGCGGAATCGGACAATTCCGCAAAGAACGACATAAATCTATCGTTCTCAGCTTTCGCATTCAACTGATCTGTCTTTGTCTCTTTGATGGAGGTTCACCATGCTTGATCGCAACCTGTTCCGCCTTTCGGCCACGCTGCTGTTCGCGAGCGTCCTTGTATCGATGCTTTCGGGCTTCTTTCACCCCGATCAGGTGCCGGCAAACGACCATGCGGCGGTGTTCGCCGACTATGCTGCGAGCCATGTGTGGATTGCCGTTCACCTTGGTCAGTTCATCGGCATGGCTGGCATCATCGCAGGCCTGATTGCCTTGCCGCACGCGCTCGATGCCAAGACCAGTAAAAGCGGCCGTCTGGGCGCAGTGGCAGCAATCGTCGCGCTATCCCTCTATGGCGTGCTGCAGGCCGTGGACGGCGTGGCCTTGAAACATGCCGTGGATAGCTGGATGAGTGCGCCAGAGGTGGAAAAACCTGCGCGCTTCGCAAGCGCCGAGACCATCAGATGGTTGGAGTGGGCCGTCAGAAGCTATCAAAGTTACATGCTCGGAATTGCGCTTATCCTGATGGGGACGATGATCATTCGGACGCACAAAATTACAATATTCGTCGGCTATCTGATGGGAGTTTCGGGGCTTGCGTATCTTGCGCAGGGCTGGATCATCGGCTCGGTCGGATTCTCACCAACGAATTCAATGCCTACGCTGCTTGGAATTGTTTCCGTTCTGGTTTGGAGCATCTGGCTGCTGGTCGTCGCGTGGCTGCAAGGCGAAACCAGTCCCTCTCGAACTAGTTAAGAACCATCCGCAACAGCACAACGCTCATCACGCCGATCAGTATTGTGACAACCAGTGGCAAACGCATGAAGGCGGCGGTTGCCGTAATCGCGGCCGCAATGGTTTCTGCAATGCCGGTTGTCAAAATCGTCGGCGCAATCACCGCCATGAGAATGGCGGGCGGCAATGCATCAAGCGCCGCTTTCAGCCGCCCCTTAACAATAATGCCGCGCATGAGATAAAGCCCGCTGGCGCGTGTGGCATAGGTCGCAAGGGCCATGCCCAGAATGGCTAAAATCGTCGCCGTCATGACGCTTCGCCTCGTCTGTAAAGCAGGGCCGCAACAACCATCCCGACAATCCCGCCGATAACGATGTACCAGGCCCCCTGCACATAAAGTTTAGCCAAGGCCGCCGCAATCGCACTGGCCCCCAGCACGGCCCCGGTGCGCGGGCCTTTCCAGAACCCCGCCAGGATTCCGATAAACATGGCAGAAAAAGCAAAATCAAAACCATAGGCCGCCGGATCGCCAAAGGAGCGGCCGACGATTGCTCCGACGATTGACGAGGTTGTCCACGTAATCCACATAGGCAAGGCAAGACCGAAATAGTAACCCAAGGACAGCGGCGCCTTAAGCGCGCGGCGTTCCGAGAAGGCCCAGTTCTCATCGGCCATGAGAAACATCATCGCGGGATGCCAGCGCCGGTCAATGCCGCCCATATGGCGCGACAGTGATGCGCCCATCAGCACATGCCGGACATTCACAATCAGCGCCGTGACCGTCAGCAAGACCCAGGGCACCGGATCGCGCCATACTTCAATTGCCACGAATTGCGCCGCACCGGCAAAAACCGTAGCGCTCATCAGCCAGGATTCAAAGGGCGACAGCCCTTTGCCTGCCGCCAGCGTTCCCCACAGCAAACCAATGGGTGTTGCGGCAACCAGCACCGGCGCCACATCAAAAATACCTTGCCTCAAATCACGCAGCATAGGGCTCATGCCGAGACTTTACTCAAGCGGAATTGGCCGGGCGTCACGCCAAGCCGCGATTTGAACACGCGTGTCAAATGACTCTGGTCGGAGAACCCGCAGCGCGCGGCAACATGGGTGGCACTCAATCCCTCGCGCAACAGATTGCAGGCAAGATGCACCCGCCGGTCCACCAGCCAGTTGTGCGGCGTCATCCCGGTGGCTTTGCGAAATACCCGAATGAGATGGAAAGGGCTAAGGCCCGCGGCGCGCGCAAGATGCTTCAAGTTCAACCTGCTCGTCCACATGGGCAGCGAGATAATCCTTGGCACGGCGCACCGCACTGGGTTCGCGTCCCGGCAGCCCCACCGCACGGAGGCCGCCACGCATGGCGGTCAATCATGTCGAGCAGCACCGAGGTCAGCGCCTCATCGACGCCCAGAGGTTCGGCTCCCATTTCAAGTGCCTCGATGGGCGCGCAGGTAACGGGCGGCAAGCAACTCATCCCTGATGACCGGGCCATTGAACTGCGGTGCGGCGGCCCGCCTGCCAGTCGCCATTTCCACGATGGTCTGAACAGCGAAGGCTTGGGATAAATCATCCGGTAGCTGTAGCCGTCGCCTTCCGGCACCGCATCATGGACCTCGCCCGGATTGACGAAGCACAATTCGCCCGGCCCGGCTCGTACCATAGTGCCGCTGATCCGGTAAACGTTCATGCCACCAACCACCGCGCCGATCACATAACTCTCATGGGTGTGGGGCGGAAACACGTGGGTTCGGAAAGTAGCCGAAAGGCACTCAAGTTCCGCATGCCGCTCCACCCGCCAGAACGACGTCTGGTCGCCCTGTCCGAGGTCATCAAGCGTGTCGTCGGGTGCGAGAAGTTTCATGCCCCATATTTAGCAGGCCAGCCAGGAAACGCTTGTACAGAATTGCGCTTACCTGCCATTCCCCACCCGGCGGAACCACTCCGCCTCGTCGATCACCTCAACCCCGTGTTTTTCCGCTTCCTTGAGCTTTGAACCCGCTCCCGGGCCAGCCACCAGCAGGTCCGTCTTTTTAGAGACTGATCCCGCGACTTTCGCCCCCAGCCGTTCCGCCATGGACTTGGCTTCCTCACGGGTCATCTTCTCAAGGGCCCCAGTGAAAACCACTGTTTTTCCAGACACAGGGGAAGAAGCAGCAACTGTGGCAAGTGCCGCAGGTGTGACATGCTTCAGAAGCTCATCCACCACGTCAACATTGTGCTTCTCGGCAAAGAATTGCGTGATCGATTCAGCCACCACGGCCCCAATGCCATCCAACGCATTGAGTTCATTCCAAGCCTCGGAATCAGGCGGCGCGGCTATCATCTGGTCCCTGAAAACTTTTGCCGACCCATAGGACCGCGCCAGAACCCGCGCCGTCGTCTCGCCCACGTGGCGAATGCCAAGCGCGAAAATGAAACGGTCAAAGGCAATGTTGCGCCGCTGATCAATTGCCTCAAACAGTTTCTTTACGCTGGCCTCGCCCCATCCTTCCCGATCCCGCAACTTTTTCAGTGCGCGCAGGTCACGGGCTGCAAGGGTGAAAATATCCGATGGCGATTGAATGAGTCCATCATGATAAAATTCCTCAATGATCTTGTCGCCTAGTCCCTCGATATCGAAGGCATTGCGCGAGGCAAAATGCTTCAACCGTTCAACACGCTGGGCGGGACAGATGAGCCCGCCTGTGCAACGCCGCACCGCATCTGTCTTGCCGGTTTCACGTTCCTCGCGCTCCGCATGGCTGCCGCAGGCCGGACAGACCTTCGGAAATTCATAGCGAGACGAACTTCGCGGACGCTTCTCAATCACCGCCTCAACAATCTGCGGGATCACATCTCCAGCCCGTTGCACGACGACCGTGTCACCTATGCGCAAGTCCTTGCGGGCAATTTCATCTTCATTGTGCAGCGTGGCATTGGACACAACAACGCCGCCAACTGTGACGGGCCTGAGCCGCGCCACTGGCGTTAGAGCGCCTGTTCGCCCCACCTGAATATCAATACCTTCCAGAACCGTCGTTGCCTTCTCCGCCGCAAACTTGTGGGCAATGGCCCAGCGGGGTGAGCGCGACACAAAGCCCAAACGCTCCTGCCAGTCCAGCCGGTTCACCTTGTAGACAACACCATCAATGTCATAGCCGAGATCGGCCCGGCGCCCTTCGACTCTGCGATAATGCGAAAGCAATTCTTCGGACGAACGGCAGACCTTCATTAGCGGGCTAACGGGAAATCCCAACTTCTTGAACCCCATCACCACATCCCACTGAGATTTTCCCGGAAGCTCCGGTGCCTCACCCCAGGCGTAGGCGAAAAAGCGCAAAGGTCTTGAAGCGGTAATCGATGAATCTAACTGACGAAGACTGCCGGCCGCCGCATTGCGCGGATTGGCGAAAGTCTTTTCCCCGTCTTGATCCTGTTTCTTATTGAGTGCGGCGAAGTCCTTATGGGACATATATATTTCGCCGCGAACTTCGAGAACAGATGGGGCCTTGCCTTCAAGTTTTGCAGGCACATCCCTGATGGTCAGCACATTGGCGGTGACATTTTCGCCTTCCGCCCCGTCGCCGCGTGTCGCCGCCTGAACCAGTTTTCCGCCTTCGTAGCGCAATGATATGGAAAGCCCATCGATCTTGGGTTCGGCAGTGACCTCGATTTCAGTAGCTTCAGGCAGGTTCAAAAACCGCCGCACGCGCCCCAGAAACTCTGCGACATCTTCATCGTCAAAAGCGTTACCAAGTGACAGCATCGGCACCCGGTGCTGCACCTTTCCGAACTTCTCCTGGGGTGCCGCACCCACCCGCTTTGATGGAGAATCGGACAGCACAAGTTCTGGAAAGCGCTCCTCAAGCGCCGCATTGCGCAAACGAAGTTTGTCATATTCTGCGTCGGATATCGTCGGCGCATCCTGGCTGTGATAGCGCACATCATGCTCAGATATTTCTGCCGCAAGGCGCTTCAGCTCCGCTTTGGCTTCAGCCAGACTCAGCTGGTCCGGTGATTTCTCAGCCATGCCTCAGCCCTTAGCTGCCAGCAATCGGTCGGCCTGCGCCCGTGCCTCGTCGGTCACCTGTGCGCCGGACAGCATTCGCGCCACTTCCTCGCGCCTGCTCTTGTCTGAAAGCGATTGCACCCGGGTCACCATGCGGTGACTGCCGACCTCTTCCATTTTTGAAATCAGCATGTGTTCGCTGGCACGCGCCGCCACTTGTGGTGAATGGGTCACGGCCAGAACCTGAAGCCCTTCCGCCATTCTCGCAAGCCTACCACCAATGGCGTCCGCCACGGCGCCGCCAACACCCGTATCAATTTCATCGAAGATCAATGTGGGCGCGGAACCTTTGGCCGCCAGAACAACCTTGAGCGCCAGCATGAAGCGCGCGAGTTCACCGCCCGAAGCTACTTTCATCAGCGGTGACAAAGGAGTCCCTGGATTTGCCGCGACAACGAACTCCACCCGGTCAATGCCCGCAGGCCCAGGCTTGCTCGCATCCGTGCTGATCTGCGTTTCGAAACGCGCCTTCTCGAGCTTGAGCGGTGGCAATTCCGCCAACACTGCTTTGTCCAATTTCCTGGCCACAGCCTTACGCGCCGCACTCAAGACATCGGATGCGGTATCATAGGCCTTCTGCGCCGTCCCATGCTGCGCCTCCAGTTTTTCCAGATGCTGTCCGCCATCGCCAAGCGCCGACAATTCCCTCTCAAAACGCTCCCGCGTTTTGGCCAGATCGTCAACCGTGCATTTATGCTTGCGCGCCGCCGCCCGCAAAGCGAAAAGCCGTTCCTCGGATTTTTCCAACTCCGCCGGATTGAACGAAAACGATCTTTGCGCATCGGCCAAGACCCGGTTCGCCTCATTCATTTCAATGAGTACCCTGTCGAGTGCCGCACAGGTCTGATCCAGGCGTCCGCCAGCCGTTTCGCGGCGGCGCTCCAGCTTGCGCAGCGCCGCATTCAGCCTTGCCTCAACGCCATCACCGGACAACACATTCTCGGCCTCGCTCAATGCTGCCGAATACTGCTCCGCATGCATCATGAGCTGGCGGGCGTTTGCCAGATTTGTCTCTTCATCAGCCTGCGGGTCAAGGGCGCGCAACTCTTCCACCGCATGCTCAATGTAATCACGCTCGGCCTCGGCCCGCACCATCAGGGCGCGATGCTCCGCAAGCTCATTGGCCAGATCGCTCAGCGCCTGCCAAAGCCCGCCAACATCTACCGCCTGCTCATCCAGATCACCATAGGCATCAACGAGGCGCCGGTGGTTGGCTACATCCACCAGGGCGCGGTCCGCATGCTGGCCGTGAATTTCAGCCAGGTTGCCGGCGATCTGGCGAAGCAGATTCACGCTGACGGGCTGTTCATTGATTGTTGCCCGGCTGGGGCCGTCGGCATTCTGAATACGGCGAATGACAAGCTCGCCTTCCGTTTCAATGCCCTGCTCTTCCAGTACGCCAAGTGCCGCATGGCCCTTCGGCAGCATGAAACCGGCGGTTACCACGCCGCGCGTTGCCCCATGGCGCACCAGGCTTGAATCGCCGCGTCCGCCAAGGGCAAGACCCAGCGCGTCAAGCAGAATGGATTTTCCCGCACCTGTTTCACCCGTCAAAACGGTCAAGCCGTTCTCAAGCGAGATGTCCAGTTTCTCGATGAGAACGATATCGCGGATGGAAAGGGCGGTCAGCATGGCCGGACTATAGCTGAGTTTTTTGGCGATGCGCGAGAGCCTAATTTACCCTTTGAAGAGGCGGCTGATCCACGAAGTCTTGTTTTCAACGGGCTGCTGACCATCGCTCGAAACAAGGGTGTAGGCGTCTTTATACCACTGGCTATTGGGAAAATTCTGTCCTAATACGGCCGCCGCCGTTTGCGCTTCCGAAACCACACCCAAGGCCATGTAGCCTTCCGTCAAACGGTAAAGTGCTTCAGGAACCTGGCTCGTCGTTTGATAATCCGTCACAACTTTCTTGAAGCGGTTGATGCCGGCAAGGTATGAACCCTTTTTAAGATAGTAGCGCCCAACTTCCATTTCCTTCGCTGCCAGATGATCGCGCGCCAGCACAGCTTTCTTCGCAGCGTCTGCGGCATAGGGCGATTGGGGGAACCGCTTACTCACTTCTTCCAGCGCTTCCAATGCTTTTTCCGTTCTGGACTGGTCCCGGCGCACATCGTTGATCTGTTCGTATTGCGAAATTGCCGTTAGATAATACGCATAGGCCGAGTCCTTGTGGCCGGGATGCAAGGTGATAAAGCGGTTGGCGGCATTGATCGCATCATCATAGGCATTGCGCTGGTAGTTGGCGAAGGCCTGCATCAGAAGCGCCTTGGTAGCCCATTTCGAATAGGGGTGCTGGCGTTCAACCTCGGCAAAGCTCTTGGCTGCTGCCTTGTAGGAACCTGCCCTGAGCTTTTCGAGCCCCGCATTGTAAAGCTCGGCTACAGGGTCGCCCCGGCTCGGAGCTTCCTCTCCGGGACTTATGGCACCCCCGGTCAATCCAACACTCGTCGTTGCGGCAGGCGTCGAGCCACCGCCAAAAATATCGCCAATCACACCCGGCGTGGCGCACCCTGCAAGCACCAGGGCAACCGTCCCAATGCTCAACAAACGCAACGGGAAAACAGTGTGATTTTTAACGGCGGATACCATTCGCAACTAACTCTCTATTCTGAATAGCTGCATATTCTAGCCTATCGCCACGGGAACATGAAGCGCATAGCGTTAGAAGCACGAAACCCGGCGGAAATGTGTCCACCGGGTTTCAAAATTAAGTTAACAATCAATCAGTTGGCTTGCCTGCGCAGGAAAGCTGGAATGGTCAATTGATCGTCATCCAGATTGGGATCGATATAGGCTTGCGGCTCTGGTGGCGCCTGACGAGGCTGGCGCGCGGCTTGCGCTTTGGGCTCTGAACGAACTGCCATAACGGGCTCCTTTGGTGCTGGAGGTGGATCATCCCTGCGGCCGAGGCCTACATTTGCCAGGCGCTCAAACAGGCCTTTTTTCTTGCGCGCCGCGTGTTCGGCAATATGCTCGATGCGGTTTTGCTGGGCCGCTATCTGCTTTTGCGCAATAGGTGGAAACTCTTCGATGGGCGGAATGCGCTGGCTCCGCACTTGAGGCTTGGCAGCCATTGGTTCTTCGTGGCCATCTTCATACTCTTCGTCAGTGATCACTTTCTTTACCGGAGTTTGAGCTCTGGCCAGAACATGCGCCCGCGCCGCCATGGGGGCTGGCGTGATAACTTTCGGAATTGCGGTTTGCTGTTTGCCCGTATAGCCAAATGAAGATTTGCCGGCCTCCGGCATTTCCTCTTCGCCTTCAGCCGGAACGGAACTCGTTACAAGCTCCTGCGCAAGACCTGTGGCCACAACGGAAACCCGCATGGTGCCTTCAAGTGAGTCATCAAATGTTGCACCAAGAATGATGTTGGCTTCCGGATCAACTTCTTCGCGAATGCGCGTTGCCGCTTCATCAACTTCATAAAGTGTGAGGTCCGGTCCGCCGGAAATTGAAATCAGAAGTCCGCGCGCGCCTCGCATCGAAACATCATCAAGCAACGGATTTGAAATCGCAGCTTCCGCTGCTTCAATGGCGCGCTTCTCGCCGGTTGCTTCGCCAGTGCCCATCATGGCCCGGCCCATTTCGCTCATGATGGCACGAACGTCGGCGAAATCAAGATTGATCAGGCCTTCCTTCGTCATCAATTCCGTAATGGAGGCAACGCCCGAATAGAGCACCTGGTCTGCCATGGCAAAGGCTGCTGCAAAGGTCGTCTTTTCATTCGCAACCCGGAACAGGTTCTGGTTTGGAATGACAATCAGTGTATCGACATATTGCGCAAGTTGTTCAATGCCGCGCTCTGCCGTTTGCAGGCGCCTGACACCTTCAAAGTGGAAAGGCTTGGTCACCACCCCAACCGTCAAAATGCCCTGCTCTTTTGCGGCCCGCGCTATAACGGGAGCGGCCCCCGTTCCCGTGCCTCCACCCATGCCCGCTGTAATGAAGGCCATGTGGGCACCTGCGAGATAATCAAGTATTTCCGGAAGCGCCTCTTCGGCGGCGGCTGCACCAATTTGCGGTTGGGAACCCGCCCCCAACCCCTGCGTGAGGGCGGTACCCATTTGCACCCGGCGCGAGGCAGAGTTCTGCATCAAGGCCTGGGCATCCGTATTGGCTACGACGAACTCGACGCCCTCAAGGCGACTTTCAATCATGTTGTTGACGGCGTTGCCGCCAGCGCCCCCCACCCCAAAGACAGTAATGCGGGGTTTGAGCTCGGAAAGATTAGGAATATTCAGATTGATTGTCATGACAGCTTCCGGAAATGTTTTTCCCTGCCGTCATCTTTCTTACTCAAAGAATAACAAATGGTTAACGCGCGCTAACCAAGTCTCTCAATACAGCTTAAAATCTGCCTCAAAGTGATTCAAATAGGTGGGAAAGCCTTAAAACTCCGGGCCAATCCAATCAGATTATATTTTTGATCAAAAACTGTCCGCAATCCAGCGCCCAACCCGCCTGGCATAGCCCTGTTGGGCCTGGGCCAGGTTTCTTGCTGCCTGGGCAGGAAGGGCACAGTGCCGGTCCGGTTTCAGCCCATAGGCCAGAAGACCTACGGCCACGGAAAATCCGGGATTGCGCCCGGCGTCGGGCATACCCGATACGGGCTTGGGCGTGCCCGGACGGACCTGCCGGCCCAGCCAAAGACCGGCAACCTCACAAACCCCGGTCAGCTGGCTCGCACCTCCTGAAAGCACCACCCGCTGCCCGCCCAAATAGGCCACCGGACACTGGTTCAGGCGTTCGGCCACAAGTTCAAATATTTCGTCGATGCGCGGCCGGATGATGCTCGTCAGCATGGCGCGCGGAACCTTCTGAACCGTCTCAACCCCGCGCTCGCCGAGCAAGGGAACAGAAAGCATTTCGCGTTCGTCGGTGCTCGTGGGAAGGGCGCTGCCCCACAGGGTTTTCATCCGCTCCGCATGTGCGATCGTGGTTGAAAGGCCGCGCGCGATATCATTGGTCACATGCATGCCGCCAACCGGGATGCTGTCCGCAAACACGAGATTTCCTTCATGGAAAATGGAAATGCCGGTTGTGGCACCACCCATTTCAATCAGGACAGTACCGAGCACCATTTCATCTTCCGCCAGCACGGCTTTTCCGGCGGCATAAGGCGCAATGACATAGCCTTTGACCGAGAGGTGGGCGCGTTCAATAGCCAGGGCCAGATTTCGCAAATTGGCAGAGTCAGCAGTTACGACGCCGAGGTCAACACGCAGTCTTTCCCCATGCATTCCGAGGGGGGCCACAATGCCGTTGGCATCATCAATGTGATATTGAATCGGCGCCAGATGCAGCACCGTCCGGCGCGAGGGATTGATTTGCGCAACCGCCGATGCAATCACTGTATCGAGGTCGCGGGGACTTACCGCATTTCCCTCAATCATAATTTGACCCGTGTAACAGGTCGATTGCGGACGCCCGCCCGACACGTTCACATAGACTTCAGAAATTGCTTGCTGCGCCATGCGCTCGGCCGCATCGACACTTAGCCGAATGGCCCGTTCCGCCTCATCAACATCAACGATGGAGCCGTTCCGGACGCCACGCGAAACCTGGTGACCAAGGCCCAAAATTTTTAAGGATTTTTGCTCGAAAGCTCCTGGCATTTTATGTTTTGCCGGCAGGGTCTCGGCAATAAGGCAGGAAATCTTCGACGAACCGATATCCAGGGCCGCAAATATGCTGCGCCTGTCAGTTACCGTCCCCCGCCCTGTTGATTTGCCATTCAACTGCACCACCGTCATTACCCGCCGCTTCCCTGACCATCTATTCGTTTTGGCTCAATTTGAGCTTCGACTTCCCAGAAGTGGTTTCTTCAATCTCCGCGATCCCGACAATCACCCGCCCCGGAAAGCGCAAATCCACGCTTCTGACGCCCTTGGAAAGCAAATGCTGGCTGGACTCCAGCGCCGACAATCGCGCCAGTGCTCCCGCCACATTTTCCTCCGGCAATAGAATGGTGATGCCGTTGTCGAGATAAAGATTCCACCTGCGCTGCCCAACGCGGGCAGCACCACTTACCTTCGATGATAGGTCAGTAGAAACTTCCAGTTGGTTAACAAGCTCTGCAACCTCAAACTGCGCGCCCTCGCCCGTAACCAGCGGAAGCGCTGGCAAATTTCCCGGCAGAACATTGCTCATGGCCGAACCTGAGCGGTCAATCACGTAGTAGGAACCTGCCCGCTGCCACACGGCAAAAGGCACCCGCTCCACCACGGAAATTTCCAGCTTGTTGGGAAACGAGCGCTGCACCGTGGCTGTTGAAACCCAATCCAGATTTTCCAGCAGCGCCTTGGCATTTGTCGCATCGAAACCAACCAGGCTTCCGCCAGGTCTGACTCCCAGAGCATTGAGCACCATTGCAGCATCCTGATGAACGAGGCCCGTGATCCGGATATCGTCAGCGGCAAAACCAATGAGACCTGACAATTTGCCCGGCACCTTCGCCCACGGGCTTCCTTCATAGTTGAGATAGCCACCCAGAATGATACTGTGCAGTATAGTCATGCCAAGAAAAAGGACAGCGCTTACGCGCGCCGCAATGCGAATCCGCTTGGTCTGACCAAGATCCAGGAACCCTGCGCGTTGGCCGCGCCCATAGGCCCTTGTCATCGGTTGATCGATGCGTCGTTGACCATCCATGTCACCAACTCCTCATATGAATGCCCTGAATGAGCCGCAAGTTCTGGAACCAGCGAGGTTCCCGTCATCCCCGGCTGCGTATTTATTTCCAGCAGGATCAGTTCGCCTGCCGGTCCTTCCGTATCGTTGTAACGAAAATCCGCGCGGCTGACGCCACGGCAACCCAAAGCCCGGTGGGCAAGAAGCGAATACTGCTGGCATTTCCGATAAACTTCCTTCGGGATGTCCGCCGGCAGAATATGCTGGGAACCGCCGGGCGAATACTTCGCGCGGTAATCATAAAAACCAACCTTGGAAATAATATCGATGACGCCAAGGGCCACATCGCCCATCACGGCACAGGTAAGCTCCCGCCCTGGAACAAACCGTTCGGCCATCACGTGTGAACCGAACAGCTTCCGCTCTTCAAGAATTATCGCGGCAGGACCGTTGGATTGTTCGGTGACAATGTGAACCCCAACGCTTGAACCTTCGCTGACAGGCTTCAACACGTAAGGAAGGGCCATAGGATGCTGGCGCGCCGCAACTTCAATTTCAACCAGCACACTTTCCGCGACCGGAATGCCTGCTTCATGGAATAGGTGTTTCGACTTTTCCTTATGCATTGCAAGCGACGAGGCAAGAACACCGGAATGCGTGTAGGGAATTTGCAAAGTTTCCAGAAGCGCCGAAGCGCAGCCGTCCTCGCCCCATTTTCCGTGCAGCGCATTGAAAGCAACGTCTGGCCGCAAGTCCTGCAACACC
Organism: uncultured Alphaproteobacteria bacterium; assembly: GCA_963766425.1. Taxonomy (GTDB): domain Bacteria; phylum Pseudomonadota; class Alphaproteobacteria; order Rhizobiales; family Aestuariivirgaceae; genus Aestuariivirga. The sequence continues at coordinate 178,302 of CAVYAB010000015.1, read as the reverse complement.
GAAAAGATCGTTTCACGTTTCACGTCAATGGGCGTGACCTTGAATCCGGCCCGGCCCAACGCCGCCGCACAACCCTCGCCCGATGACAGGCTCACTTCGCGCTCAGCCGACCAGCCGCCCATTAATACGGCAACATTGGTTTCCTGCGGAACACGCTTGCTCATTGGCCACCTGCCGGATTGCCGATGCGCTTGATCTCCCAGTCAAGCTCAATGCCGGATGTGGCCAGGACACGGGCACGAATAGTTTCGCCAAGTTCTTCTATCTGGCTAGCCGTGGCGCCACCCTCGTTGATCAAAAAATTACAATGAAGTTCCGAGACCTTGGCCGGACCAATGGCAAAGCCACGCATGCCCGCCTTGTCGATCAATTGCCAGGACTTGTTGCCCGGTGGATTTTTGAAAGTGGAACCGCCCGTGCGGCTCTTGATCGGTTGGGTTGCTTCGCGGCTGTCGGTAATCTTGTTCATGGCGGCCAAAATTTCATCCTGCTGTCCCGCTCGCCCCTGCAACAGGGCCTCGGTGAAAATCAAGTCCTCCGGCGCACCGCAGTGGCGATAGGAATATTTCATGTCCGCATTTGAAAGCACGCGTACAGCTCCCGCCCGGTCTACCGCCCGGACCTCAACCAAAACGTCTTTGGTTTCACCACCATAGGCCCCGCCATTCATCCGCAAAGCGCCGCCCATGGTGCCCGGGATACCTCTCAGAAAGGTTAACCCATCGATACTGTTGTCATAGGCAAAGCGCGCCACGCGCACGTCCAGCACCGCTGTTCCGACACGAACGCGATTGTCTGCCTCCAACTTGATGTCGGAAAATCCGCGGCCCAGCCGGATCACGACGCCTGGAACACCGCCATCGCGCACCAGCAGATTCGAACCGACACCGATAACATAAACTGGAATATCCTTTGGCGTGGCCTGCAGGAAATCCGCAAGGTCAGTCTCATCCAGCGGCGTAAACAAAACCTCCGCCGGTCCGCCCGCGCGGAACCAGGTCAAATCAGCCAAAGGCGCATTGGCTTCAAGGCGCCCGCGCACAGCAGGCAGCCTTTTGACCAAAGCCTCACCATCCAGCTTCGGCATCAATGGCTTCCCTTGCCATCAAGGGAAGCCAATTGGCCAGGCAGCGCATAGGCCCACTGGCTGATCGTGCCAGCACCCAGGCAAACCACAATATCTCCGGCTCCAACTTGTCCACGAACCAATGGGGCCAGTTCCTCCGGTGTTTCGATGGTGTAAACCGAGCGATGACCGCGCCCATGCAGGCCTTCAGCCAAATGCGTATGCGTTGCCCCATCGATGGGAATTTCACCAGCGGCATAGACGGGCGCGAGGATAACCGTATCCGCATCGTTAAAACACGAGCAGAATTCATTGAAAAGACTCGATAATCGCGTGTAGCGATGGGGCTGCATGACGGCGATGACTTTTCCTTTAGTCACTTTCCTTGCCGCGCTCAGTACGGCGGCAATTTCGACGGGATGATGGCCATAGTCATCAAACACCGTAACACCATTATGCTCGCCCGTGCGCGTGAAGCGCCGCTTCACCCCGGCAAAACTCTTGAGGCCCTTGCGAATGGCTTCATCGCTGAGCCCAAGCTCATGGGCAACAGCCAATGCACCTGTGGAATTCAAAGCGTTGTGGTCGCCCGGCATTTGCAGTTCAAGGCCCGTGATGTCATGCGTTGCCCGTGAGAGTCTGTCGGTGATGCGTACCGAAAATTTCGTAACCGCGTTTTCGTATTTGAGATCAGTCAACCTGAAATCTGCCTGGGGGCTCAGGCCATAGGTCACCACGCGGCGGTCATGGACCAGGCCGATCAGCTCTTGAACGATGGGATGATCAATGCACATGACGGCAAAGCCATAGAAGGGAATATTCTCAACGAACGCCAGATAGGCTTCCTTGGCTTTTTCAAAACTGCCGTAGTGATCAAGATGCTCGGGATCAATGTTGGTGACAATCACCACATCGGCGGGAAGCTTTACAAATGTGCCGTCGGACTCATCCAACTCAACCACCATCCAGTCGCCCTTGCCGAGGCGCGCATTGGTGCCATAGGCATTGATGATGCCGCCGTTGATGACAGTCGGATCAAAACCGCCGGAATCTAGCAGCGCCGCAACAATCGAAGTCGTTGTTGTCTTGCCATGGGTGCCGCCAACCGCCACACAGGATTTGAAGCGCATGAGCTCGGCCAGCATTTCGGCTCGCCGCACAATTGGCAAATAGCGGGCGCGCGCTTCAACCAGCTCGGGATTATCCGGCTTCACCGCCGACGAGACTACAATGACCTGCGAAGTCCCAATATTTGCCGCCTGATGGCCAATGAAAACTTCAATCCCGTTCTTGCGGAGCCGCGCCACGTTGTAATTGTCACTGAGATCAGACCCCTGCACCTTGTAGCCAAGGGTCGCCATCACTTCGGCAATTCCGCTCATGCCAATGCCACCGATGCCAATGAAATGAATGGGGCCGACATCGCGCGACAGTTTCATGACGACTTCTTCTCCAACTTAACTTTGGCGGAATTAACCGCAAGTCTCACCGTCAGGTCTGCCAGCCGCTGGGCAGCATCTGGTCGTCCGTGGGCAAGGGCCGCCCTTGCGGCGGCCTGCAATTCCCCCTCCTGATAGCGCAATCGCGTCAAAAATGCGGCAAACTCGCCTGGTTCTGAATCCCCTTGCGGCTTGATCCAGCCGGCCCCCGCCGCGGCAAAGCTTTCCGCATTGCGCAGCTGGTCGTTATCAAGGGCATGAGGCAAAGGGACCATAATGGCTGGCCTTCCGATCACGCCAAGCTCGGCAATGGTCGATGCCCCGGACCGGCAGATCACCAGATGTGCGTTGGCAATCCGCAGCGGCATGTCCATGAAGAATGGCCGTAAATCAAAACTGAAATCAAGTGCCGCATAGGCAGTTCTGACGGCTTTGATGTCCTCCGGGCGGCACTGTTGCGTGAGGCGCAAATTCTTGAGAATTGCCCTAGGAAGTTCCGCGATGACCTTCGGCATGAACTCCGCAAAAAAGCTCGCCCCCTGGCTGCCGCCAAATACCAGCAGGTTGAAGGTCTGATCGGCGCCTGTTGCCGGGTAGGGTGCCGCCCGTTCCGCCATGACAAGGCCGCGAACCGGATTGCCGGTCACCACAAGTTTTGCCTTGGCATGTTCCGGCAGCTTTGCCAATTTTGGGAATGATGAAGCAACCGCCTCCACAAAACGCGACAGGAAGCGGTTAGCCCTTCCCATCACCGCATTCTGGTCATGCACGCAAGACACGATGCCAAGCAGCCAAGCTGCGATGATCGGCGGAAAGGATGGATAGCCGCCAAAGCCTACAACAACATCGGGCTGCAATCGCCGCAGGATGGCCCTGGCTTGCATCACCCCACGGCACAGCCGAAACAGGCGTCCGGGCAACAGCCATGGTTTTGAGAGTGAAATTGTCGTCGAGGGAACAATGTGGATTTCGATGGCCGGAAAGGATTTGCCGTAGTCGGCCACACGTTCATCGGTAATCAGGTGAATGAGAAAACCGCGGTCGACGAGCGCCTCAGCCAGCGCCTGGGCCGGAAACAAATGCCCGCCAGTTCCACCAGCGGCCAGAACCACAATGCCCCGCCCAATTCTGCCCAGCACTTCATTCATGAAATCACGCTGCAACCGGTTGCCAAGTCGTTGATGCCAACGAGACATGAGGTTGCCGCCGGCTGAAGGCCAAAACCATTCCCATGGCAAAAGCAACCCCAAGGAGCGACGATCCGCCATAGGAAATGAGCGGCAGGGTCATGCCCTTCGCGGGAAGCAGTGAAACATTCACCCCCATATTGATGATGGCCTGCAGGCCAAAAACAATTCCCAACCCGCTCAAGGCAAGCGCCGGAAATGGATCAGGTTCAATTTTTGCCCGTTGCAAAATGCGCATCACGACAAAGGCAAAGAGCAGTATCAGGCCAATGCAGGCGATCAGACCAAATTCTTCTCCCACGACGGCAAAAGTAAAATCCGTGTGGGCATCGGGAAGTACGAGTTTCGCTTCGCCGCCACCGGGGCCTGCGCCCATCAGGCCGCCATTGGCGAACGCCGCCACAGCAGTGTCCATTTGAAACGTATCGCCCTTTTCAGGGTTGAGAAAACGGTCAATGCGTGACGCAACATGGGGCACCATTGTATAGGCCGTCATCACCCCTGCGGCGCAAAGGCCCGCAAGGCCAAAAACCAGAACCCATGGAATGCCATAGATGAGCAGCATGGCGCCAAAGGTCACCACGACCAGCGCCGTCTGCCCGAAATCGGGTTGCAGGACGAGAAGGCCAACAAAAATTGCGAAGATCAGGTAAGCAACAATATGACCCGGCATGTCTGGCCGCTTTGTGTGTTCCGAAAGAAACCAGGCAGCAATCACTACAAAGCTGGGCTTGGCCAGTTCCGAAGGTTGCAGGCCAATAGGTCCAAAATTGATCCAGCGATGGGCTCCTTTGATTTCCGGCCCCCAAAACAGGGCCGCAACCATGAGCGCAAAGGAAATGCCCAACATCAGGAACGCAGCGCGGCGCGCCGGTCTGGGTTCAAGTAGCGAGACAGAAACGAGCATAAGCACCGCCGGCACCAGAAAAATCAGTTGATATTTGAAAAAATGAAAGGAGTTAAGCCCGATACGTTCCGCTACTGGCGGACTGGCGGCCATGCTGATCAGCACGCCAATGGCCATCAAAAGCAGGACCGCCGATAGCAGTGGCCGGTCTACCGTGAACCACCAGCGCGCAATAAGTCCGCGATCACTTCGGGATACAAGCATCAGGGCACTCCTTCTATGGTCATGACGATACCGGGCAATTCGGAAACAAGTTTCACGAAAGCATCGCCGCGAATTTCAAAATTGCGATAGTGGTCGAACGAGGAACAGGCCGGTGACAGCAATACGACTGCATTTGCCTTTTCGGAATTGACCGCATCGCGCGCCGCGGCAAATACAGCCTTGTCGAGCGTGCCGCACAATTCATAGGGAACTTTGCCGCTCAGCGTTTTCGCAAACCCATCCGCTGCCTCGCCAATCAAATAGGCTTTTTCAACGCGCGGAAAGAATGAGGCAAGCGGCTCGATGCCGCCGGCTTTTGCAATACCCCCGGCAATCCAGAAAACATCCTCGAATGAAGCCAGCGCCTTTGCGGCGGCATCAGCATTTGTTGCCTTGGAATCATTGATGAAGGGCACATGGCCCAGGCACCCAACTTGCTGCATGCGGTGCGCAAGGCCGGGAAAACTTTCCATGGCCTTCGTAATCTCGGCAACACTCAAGCCGAGCGCGCGCGCCGCTCCATACGCCATGCAGGCATTCTGCCAATTGTGCGCGCCCTTCAGGGCGGGCATGGCACGCAAATCAATCCGGGCCACTTCCTTGCCATTCCGCCAATCACGGAGAATACCATCAACCGCAGATATGCCTTCCTCTATTTCGTGAACCACAGACACCGCTCGCACGACAGCACCATTTTTGATACCTATTGCAATTTCAGCGCACCATTCATCATCAACGCCGATCAAGGCTGTATCAGCTTTGTCTTGCTTCAAGAACATCAGTGCTTTGATAGCCGCGTAATTCTTCATGGTACCGTGGCGATCCAGATGATCTGGCGTCAGGTTGATCAGTATACCGACATCCGGTTTCAGACTGGGCATCAGATCAATCTGAAAAGAGGAGAGTTCAAGAACATAAATGCGGTCCTTCACCGGAGGCCGCATCAGGAATACTGCCGTGCCAATATTCCCGCCCACGTCGACATCGCGTGCCGATGCCTTGAAGATGTGCCCTATCAACGCCGTTGTGGTGGATTTGCCGTTGGTTCCGGTAATGGCCACGATGCGCGCGCCCGTACCTGCAACTTCCCGCTGGAACACTTCCGTGTCGCCAATGATTTCAATGCCGGCGGCTTTAGCTCTCGCCACGGTCCAATGCGGTTCCGGATGGGTGAGCGGAACACCTGGACTCAAGACAAGACTATCAAGCGTGGCAAAATCAATCCCAAGCAGATCTGAAACCGGCAAGCTTGCAGCCTTTGCCGCCTTCACCGCTACCTCTGAATCATCCCATGCAAAAACCTCGGCCCCGCCAAGCCGCAAGGCTTCGGCACAAGCGAGGCCCGAGCGCGCAAGGCCGAAGAGCGCCACTTTCTTGTCTTTGAATGAGCCGGCGGGGAACACAAATGCCTACCTGAGCTTTAAGGTTGATAGGCCGATAAGAGCCAGCACAAAGGCAATGATCCAGAAACGGATAACGATTGTCGGTTCCTTCCAGCCCTTCTGCTCAAAGTGGTGATGCAACGGTGCCATGGCAAACACCCGCTTCCCCGTCAATTTGAAAGACACCACTTGCACAATCACCGAAGCCGTTTCGAGCACAAAGAGGCCGCCGATAATGGCGAGCACGATTTCATGCTTCACCGCAACTGCAATGGCGCCCAAAGCACCACCAAGCGCCAGCGACCCCGTATCGCCCATGAAGATCATGGCGGGCGGGGCGTTGAACCACAGGAAGCCAAGGCCCGCCCCTACAAGCGCCCCGCAAATCACCGCAAGCTCGCCCGTGCCTTTCACAAAATGCACCTGCAGATATTCCGCAAAGACAGCGTTGCCCACGAGATACACGATCATCCCGTAGCTTGCTGCGGCAATCATCACCGGCACGATGGCCAGGCCATCCAGCCCATCCGTTATATTCACCGCGTTGCCTGCCCCTACGATGACGAACACCCCCACAAGTATGAAGAAACTGCCAAAAGGAATGAGCACATCCTTGAAAAATGGCACCGCCAGCGAGCTCGACAGCGGCTTGTCACCAATCCACATGAAACAGGCAACGGCAACTCCGGCAATCAGGAATTCTACGAGCAACCTTGCCTTGCCGGAAAAACCCTTTGTGGTGGACCGCGTGACCTTCAGAAAATCATCATAGAAGCCAATGGCCCCGAACCCCAGCGTGACGAAAAGCACAGCCCAGACATAAAGATTGCTGAGATCGGCCCACAAAACCGTTGCAACAAAAGTCCCTGACAATATCATCAGGCCGCCCATGGTGGGCGTGCCCTGCTTCTCAACAATATGTCGTTGCGGCCCGTCGCTCCTGATGGGCTGCCCCCGCCCCTGCTTCACCTTCAAAAGGGCAATCATGCTGGGGCCACAGACAAAAATAAAGAACAGCGCTGTTAAAATGGCCCCGCCGGTTCGCGTCGTGAGGTAGCGAAACACGTTGAAGGCCGATACATCATCGGTAAGGCTGGTGAGGAGGTAATAGAGCATAAACTAAAAATCCCTGTTCAGTGGCGCAAAGCGCTCTTTTATGGCTTCGACCAGCGGCCCCATGCGGCTGCCGAGCGACCCCTTGATCATGACGACGTCCCCGGCATGAAGCCCGTCCAAAAGACTGTCCTTCAACTCCGCAGATGTTTTGGCAAAAGCCCCCCGGCGGTCCGGTGGCGTCTTCTCCCAGAGATGAGCCATCAGGGGCCCAGCGGCGTATAGAGCATCGACATTGTTGGCGTCCACCGCCTTGAAAAGCTCAGCGTGAAGGGCCTCCCCATGCTTTCCCAACTCCAGCATATCGCCCAGAACCGCGATGCGCCGTCCGCCCTTGCCGGTCTTGGCCCGCCCAAGCAGGGCGAGTGCTGCAGCCATGGAAACCGGGTTTGCATTATAGCTCTCATCAATCAGCAGCAGTTCGCCGGATTCAATCCGCAGGTGGTGGTGAACCCCCCTGCCCTTTGCGGCTTCAGCGACAGCCAGCGCCAGCGCCGCACGGGCTAAATCCGCGCCAATCAATTTGACTGCCGCCAACACTGCAAGACTGTTGAGCACCATATGCTCACCGGGCAAGCCAAGCTTGTAAATGAGCTTCTCGCCCATGACGTCGGCGGTCACGCAACTGCATGAGGAATGCAGCACCACCCGCTCCGACTTCACATCGGCTTTTTCATGGGCTCCAAAACTGACGATGTTCTGAATGCCAAACCCTCGCGCCGCCGCCGCAAGCCGCTCAAAGAACGGATTGTCACGATTAAGCACCGCATGGCCGCCAGCCTCTACGCCGCTGAAAATTTCAGCCTTGGCTTCGGCAATTTCTTCTACCGAATTAAAATTGCCTACATGTACCGGCGCTACATTGGTGACAATGGCCACATGGGGCCGCACCATGGCAACCAGCGGCGTGATTTCACCCACATGGTTCATGCCGATCTCAAAAACGCCATAGGCGGTATTGCGCGGCATTCTTGCCAGCGTCAGTGGCACCCCCCAATGGTTGTTGAATGACGCGACCGAGGAATGGGTGAGGCCGGACGCAGACAACGCCACCCGCAGCATTTCCTTAGTGCTGGTCTTGCCAACGCTGCCGGTGATTCCCACGATCTGCGCGTGGGAACGGGCCCGCGATGCGCGCCCGATTTTCTCCAAGCCTTCGAGCGGATCATTGTCGACAACCAATAGTGGTCCTGTCGCCTTCATCTCTTCCGTAACGCGCGAGACGATTGCCAGGCCCGCACCAGCAGCTAATGCCTTGGCCACAAAGTCATGGGCATCATGAGTCCCGCCCTTGATCGCCACAAAGATATCGCCAGAAGCAATTGTGCGTGTATCGATGGAAACGCCATTCAGCGGCTTGGTCACCGCGCCGATCAATTTTCCACCGCTGGCTGCAACAAGCTCATCCGCAGTCCAAAGCGCAGGTTCACCCATGATAGGCCTCACCCACAATGGCCGCCCGAACCGCGTCGTGATCGCTGAAGGGAATGACCTCGCTTCCAACCGTCTGGCCTTCCTCGTGGCCCTTGCCAGCAACCAGCAGAACATCGCCTGCATTCAAAACATCGACGCCAGCGCGAATAGCCTTCGCCCTGTCACCAATTTCCTGCGCACCCGGACACGCGGCCAGAATTTCCGCGCGAATGATCTTGGCATCCTCGCTGCGAGGATTGTCATCAGTGACAATAATCCTGTCTGCATGCTTTGCCGCAATTGCCCCCATTTGTGGCCGCTTGCCCTTGTCGCGGTCACCACCACAACCAAAAACCACAACCAGCCTTCCATCCGTATAAGGACGAAGCGAGACAATGGCATTCTCAAGCGCATCAGGCGTGTGCGCATAATCCACAAATATCGAAGCTCCGGTTTTACTCTTGCCCACGAGATCAAGCCGGCCCTTTGCCCCCTGCAATGACTCCAGCGCATGCATCACCAACACTTCTTCGCCGCCTGTAGCGAGCACAAGACCAGCCGCAACCAGCGCATTCGAAGTTTGGAATTCACCGACCAGAGGCAAATAGACGGAATGGGTTTTATGCGCCCCCTGCAATTCCAGATGCTGGCCGAAGCCATCTCTTTGCGCACTCAACAACTTGAGTTCAGTGCCAAGTTTCCCGACAGAAAAAACTTTCAGGCCCCGCGCCCTGGCACGCCTGGTTACATCCGCGCTGAAGGGCGTATCCGCGTTAATCACCGCGGGAGCGCCCACTGGAAGCAGTTCTTCAAACAAACGCATCTTGGCGTCGAAATATTCTTCCAGCGTGGCGTGGTAATCGAGATGATCGCGGGAGAGATTCGTAAATCCTGCGGCCGCCACGCGAACACCATCCAGCCGGTATTGGGCGAGCCCATGGCTTGACGCCTCGAGGGCCAGATGCTCGACGTGATCTTCCGCGAGCTTGGCCAACAGCCGGTGCAGCTGCACGGGATCGGGCGTAGTGTGAGCGAGATATTCCGAGCCCGAAGGACCAACGACACCAATTGTGCCGATGCTCGCCGCGCGAAACCCCATGGACTGCCAAATCTGCCGAACGAAAGCGGCAACGGAAGTCTTCCCGTTTGTGCCCGTCACCGCCACCGCAAGGTCAGGCTGTTTTCCAAAAAACCGTGCGGCCATGCGGGCAAATAACTGGCGCGGATTTGCTGTCTCGATAACCAGTCCGGAACCGCTATAGGAACCCTCATTGGCAATGACGACACTGGCGCCGCGCGCAAACGCCTGGCCAATATACTTGGCCCCGTCAACTTTCGTTCCGGGCAATGCCGCGAAAACAAATCCCGGCTCCACCTCGCGGCTATCCGCTGTCAGGCCGGCCACCAGCAGCAAACCAGCGGCTTCTGGCAAAGCCACGTCGGTTCCGACCAGTTTTGCCAGCATGGCGCTCATTTCAGCTCAACCATCCTTCTTTGCCGTCTTGGCAAGCTTTGCCAGCTTCTCGATATCGTCCGGCGTTAACACCGGCCTGACACCAAGAAGCGGCGCGATCCGCTCAATGATCTTGCCGGCGGTTGGCACCGCGTTCCAACCCGCAGTTGCAAAACCATAGGTTTCAGGCGTGGCCTTCGGCTCGTCCAGCATCACGATAATAGCATATCTGGGGTTATCCATCGGGAAGGCCCCAATGAAGGAATTCAGCAATTTATCAGGGGTATAGCGGCCGTTTTCGACCTTCTCAGCCGTGCCAGTTTTTCCACCCACCCGGTAGCCGATAACATCGGCTTTGGAAGCGGTTCCTTCCGTCACATTGAGCCGGAAGAGATAGCGCATCTTTTCGCTGGTTTCAGGCTTTACAATGCGCTTTGCCAGCACTTCCGCCTCTGCCACCTCGCGCTTCAGAAACGTCGGGGCGGTCATCACGCCATTGTTAAGCAATCCACCAATCACTGAAATCCCTTGCAAGGGCTGTACGGCAAAACCATGGCCAAAAGCGGCGGTGGCCGTGGCCAGCTTGCTCCAGTGTTTGGGCAACAGCGGCTTGGCGCTTTCCGGCACTTCCGTGGTGAGCCGGTCAAACAACCCGACACGGCGCAGGAATTCCTGGTGGCCTTCCGTCCCCACATCCAGCGCCATTCTGGCCGTGCCGATGTTGGAGGAATTGGTGAAAATTTCTGGAACCGTCAGCACCCGCCGTTGGGCGTGATAGTCACTGATGCTGGCATTGCCGATGACCAGCGGAAAGCGTGCATCGTATTTTCCCTTTAGGTCCGTAACCCCATAGTCAAACGCCATGGCGAAGGTGACAGCCTTGATGACCGAGCCAAGCTCAAACACGCCGCTCGTCATCATGTTGGCCTGTTCCTTGCGGAACTTCTTATCTTCCTGGTTGGGGTTGAAATCCGGCAATGAGACAAGCGCGATGATCTCGCCCGTGGTGATATCAATCACGATGCCGCCTGCGGCAATGGCCTTGAACTTTGCAACAGCCAATGCAAGCTCATCGGTCAGCGCATGCTGCACGCGCGTATCCGTGGATATCTGCGCCGGGCTGGCAGTCTGGCCAGAATCTTCCCCGAGTGACGCGGTATAAAGCGCTCCCTGGTCATCAAGATATTTTTCGATGCCGGCGATGCCTTTGCTGTCAAGATCGACATAGCCCACCGTATGCGCCGCCAGCCGCCCCATTGGGTAAACGCGCCTCCGCTCGTTCACAAAACCGACGCCTGGAATTCCCAGATTATAAACCGCGTCGCGTTCTTCAGGGCTGACCTGCCTCTTAAGCCAGACAAAAGCCCTGCCAGGCTGTATCAGTTTTGCCCTTAGTGCCTTCGCATCAAGATCAGGAACTGTAGCGGTGAGACTTTCAACCGCTTCCTCAACATCGATAATCTTTCGCGGATCCGCATAAAGCGAGGCGACTGCAATATCCGTAGCAATGACCGCCCCATTGCGATCAACAATATCGGGCCGTGGCAGGCGCGGCAGATGTTCGGCAAGTGTGTCATCTTCAACACCTGCGCCTTTCAGAACGGTAAGATTTGCCAGTTGCAGCACGATTGCCAGAAACGCAATTGAAAACCCGATTGCCACCAGGCGAATGCGGTTTTGTCCTGCCAGCTTCACTGGGCCGCCAAATCTATCATCAGGCTCGTATGTCATGCTCACTGCATCTCTTTGAGAATGTCGCCGATCACGTCCTTGCCCTTTTCCTCCAGCATGATGATGGGTTCGGCAGGAACCCTTTCGGCAAGTTCGCTTTCATTCACGAATTGCGAGGCGGTTACCGTTTTAAGTTTCAGGTTTTCTTGCGCCAGTTTCTGCAGGCGATCAGGCCGCGCGAGACTGCTCCATTCGGCGCCAAGCACCTTGATCGACTTACGCTCTTCCAAAATATCGGCTTGCAGCTTTGAAATGTTTCGCTCCAGTCCGCGAGTTGAATGCTCCAGCGAATAGAGAAAAAATGCTGAAACCAGAACCGCGAGCACCAGACATGCGTTGAAGAATTTATGCATCAGTGGCGGCTCCGTTCAACGCGGGGAATGCCGAGCTCGCCCCGCGAATCCGGCCAGGCCGGAGCAGCCGTGCGCGAAGCAGCCCGGAGTTTCGCACTGCGGGCCCGCGGATTTCTGTCTGCTTCTTCCTCTGACGGATCAAGATGACCCTTGAACAACAATTCGAAGCTGGGGCTCGCCTGCAGAATGGTTCCCGGCATGTGGCGCGAAACCTCCGGCGTCTTGCCGCTGCGCATGGCCAGAAAGCGTTTTACGATGCGGTCCTCAAGTGAATGGAAACTCACCACCACAAGACGCCCGCCGACATCCAGAATCTTTTCAGCCTCATGCAGGGCATCCACAAGTTCTTCGAGTTCTGCATTAACGTAAATGCGCAGCGCCTGAAACGTTCGCGTTGCAGGATGGGTGCGATCTTTCGCCCGCTGCGGCCCCGTCGCTTTCTCAACCGCCTTGACCAGGTCAATCGTCGTCGAAATGGGAGCCAGGAGTCTCTGCGCCACAATGGCCTTTGCGATGGCTCGTGAGCGCGGTTCTTCGCCAAACAGGAAAATCACTTTCGCCAGCATTTCCGGAGAATAGTTATTCACGACATCAGCAGCACTTTGCCCTGACTGCGACATGCGCATGTCGAGCGGGCCATCGCGCATGAAGGAAAATCCGCGCGCTGCCTCATCAAGCTGCATGGAGGAAACACCAACATCCAGCACAACGCCCTGAACCTTCTCAAGCCCAAGACTGGCGAGATGCTCGCTCATGACACCAAATCTGCCTTCAACCAGCGTGAGCTTGCCAACAAATTTGACAGCGAGCCCTTGCCCGCCCGCAATGGCCGCAGGGTCTCGGTCCAGCGCTACAACCCGGCAATCCGCAGCTTCCAGAATAGCCCGTGTATAGCCCCCCGCCCCAAAGGTCCCGTCGACGTAAACGGCATCGGCCTTCGGCCCAAGCGCCCGCAACACCTCGTCAAGCATGACGGGGACATGACGCTGCTGGGACTGGCCGGCTTCAGGGGTCATTTTGGGCAAATTATCACAATGAACAAGTCGTTAACGCTGGCCCGACATTGCCCCCGAGTTCATTAACAAATAGTTTCAAATTAGCGTCATCCCGCAACAGAAATGTCAGTCGGCCTGTAAGCCGGGTTCTGTCCCGGCGGTTTCCCGCCATGGATGACCATTCATCTGGAACCTCCGTTGCCGGAGGCTTCGCGCGACCTACCCGGGCGGTGAGCCGAAAACAGCCCTGGGCCGAAGCCCGTACCACCCCTATTCGGTCTTGCTCCCGGTGGGGTTTGCCGTGCCGCAACCGTTGCCGGCCACGCGGTGCGCTCTTACCGCACCGTTTCACCCTTGCTCTCGGATAAATCCGCGAGCGGTTTAATTTCTGTGGCACTTTCCCTGGGGTCGCCCCCGCCGGGTGTTACCCGGCACCGTACTTCCGTGGAGCCCGGACTTTCCTCCCCCGCACCCTTTCGGGCCTAGCGGGAGCGGCCATCCAGCCGACTGACGCAACTCACCTATTCCGCCCCGCCCCCAAGGTCAACAAAAACCGCTTTTGCGCCTGACGGAGCAATACCGCCCAGGCAGAAAGCACGCTAAGGTGAAATTCATGCTCTCGCGCCTGGCCATAATCCTGCTCGCCCTTGTACTGGGGTCGCCCCTGGCCATGGCCCAGGAGCGCATATGGAATCTCGACCAGACGGACCAGGAAGCCTTTCTCGTCTTTGGCGTTCCCGAGACTGATGATGTGGGCGTGAGCTTCTGGTGCATTCTGCAATCCGGCATCGTGAAGTTCTATGTCCCCGAAACGGACCCCGATCTGAAACTGGCGGATAGCGTTAACTTTGAACTAGCTGTTGCGGCCAAAACCTACCCCCTCAAAGGCAAGACTTCCGTGAATGAGGAGGCCGGCACCATCAGCCTGGAAACTGAATTGAAAACTTCCGACCCGGTTTTCTCAGACCTCCAGGAGGCAAATCATTTTTCCGTAAAAGTTGGTGCCAGCAGCAATATATTCCCCCTGGGTGAGGCAGACTTTGCAAGCCTCCTTGAGGCCTGCAAAAATCCTTAGGCCTGCTCCAGCCCCTGCAGCAAACGACGCAAGGTGATCACCGTCGATGAATCCGCGATGCCGTCAACGCGTGAAGCCCGGAAATGACGCTGAAAGGCACGAACCGTTGCTTGGGTAAAAACATCATATGTTCTGTTGACTTCGGTTGCGTAACCATAAAGATGGAGCATCTCCTGGAGGGCTTCAACCGCCTGGCTCGTATCGCCCAACTGTAGAAACGGCCCCCCGCCGATGGGCTCCGGCATCACCCAATGACCAACACCTTCCGCATGCAGGCGCGCCCAATCAAATTTTTCACCCGGATCGATCTTGCGCATTGGTGCGATGTCCGAATGGCCGAGCACGCGGGTAGGATGAATTGCATGACGCGCGATAATATCCTTGCAGAGCGCAATCACCGCCTGCATTTGCGCCTCGGGGAAGTCGGGATAGCCAGCCGCATGGCCAGGATTATGAATTTCAATTCCGATGGAACGGGAATTGATATCCTCGTCACCCTTCCATGAAGAAACCCCCGCATGCCAGGCGCGCATGCTTTCATCCACCATCTGGGTAATGACCCCTCGCTCATCAACAAGGTAATGACACGAGACTCGAGATACGGGATCGCACAGCCACTTGCAGGCAACCTTGGCATCATCCATGCCCGTATAGTGCAGAACAAGCATATCCGGCTTGCAACCATTCCGCCGTGCTTCAATATTTGGTGAAGGCAGAAATGTCGAAGCAAGCGCCGAGCGGGTCACAATTGGTGCTCCTTTACGATCTGCTCGTAGGCCGCATTGATCCGCGCCAATCGGTCCGTTGCCAAAACCACCATTTCTTTTGGCACACCCGCCGCAATCTGTTTATCCGGATGGTTGTCGCGCACCAGTTTTCGGTAGCGCACTTTTATCGCGGCCAGTCCAGCGGCCCTTTCCACTCCCAAAATTAGATAGGGGTCATCGGCGCCTGCACTCGCATGGCGCGCCTTGATACGCGCAAAATCGTGAGGCCCGAAGCCGAAGTGTTGCGCAACGTTTTCAAGATAGATCATTTCCGCGGGATGCAGCGTGCCGTCCGCCTTGGCAATGTGAAAAAGCCCGTCCATTACATTTTCGAGAGTAGAAGCCTTCGCATGAAAAAGTCGGGCAATCTGGCGCGCATAGGAATCATAACCCGCCACATCCTGCTTGGCCAGATTGAACACCCGCGCCACGGCTGCAAGTTCAGACTGCGGAACATGGAACACCTGCTTGAACGCCTTCACTTCCTCACCAGTAACAATACCGTCGGCCTTCGCCATTTTTGCGCCAAGCGCAATCATCCCGATGGTGAAGCCAAGAGATTTCTCAGGTGCGGAAACGCGCGACTTGGCCAGCTTTACAAGAAAGCCCCCTATCGAATCTCCAACGAGTGCAAGCGCCTCGCTAATGCGGGTCCATATCGACATATTCTGCTGAGTTTAACGGATTCGCAGGCCGGTATCAGGTGTTTTTAAAATAGTGCAGAAGCTTGAACACAGGAACATCAATATCCTGATGCTGGGCCAGCCGCCGTTCCACATGCCATGCCCTCCCGCCGGTCCAGATTGTTGCAATGATAGCAGGAATAAGGCCAAGGGCCATGAGGCCATAGGTCAGCATCTCCGGAAAGCCAAAAAGCTTTGAAAACGCCCATATCGTCGTCAGCGCCGCAGCACCCCACAGGCAAAGCGCCAGCAAAGTTACACCCGCCGCAGCGATAAAACAGCCTAGAGGGCTGAAGGCCTGAGAAGACCCCTTGGGGGCGACATCCGGTTTGATAAGTTCCTGTTCCATGGAGGCTGATATGCCCCCGCAACCCAAAAATTGCAACTGGCGGGTAAGTCTTATGCTTTAACGGGTAAGTGCCGCCACCAATTGGCTTACATCACCCTTGCGCTTGGAAATGTATGAGGTGAACAGGCCGCGCTGCAAATAGGTGAGGGAGAAGCCTAAAACTTTGACATCGGCAACCTTGTATGTCCCGCCTGTCCACTTGAGTTTCCAGCGCACATTGTATGTTTGGCCGGAAAGCAAGAAAACCTTGCTGGCAACGATCACGTCTTTGTTCTGATCAACACTTGCCTCGCCAATCTCATATTTTGCCACGCGATACTCGCGCGATTGCTCGGCAAAATAGCGTGACATGAAGGTCACAACACCCTGATAATATCTGTTCCGCTGGTTGGCGCGCAGGTTGGGCTTGTATTGCCCAAGGGAATAGTTGGAAATTCCGGCAACATCAGCATAGGCCTCGATGACACTCGCAAACTTGCCAACGGTCCCAATGCGATGGGCCGCCAGCATGTCCTTGCCGAACCGTCGCATAAATGAGATGGACGGATGGTCAGCCGCAACAGCGGGCGATATTGAAGCAACGGCAATAAAGCCCAGAAGGGCGCGGCGCGTAATCATGGTTCGAATTTTTCCAAAGAAGCTAAATCGGGCAAATATGGTTAATGAGCTCTAAAGACACTTTTAAACAAGTTTGCCGCAATTACCAAGTCTCCGCTTCCCTCAATTCAGCAAAGAGCGCTTCAAAATCGCCCTTCGAACGATTGAGGACGTCGCTGAAGCGCTTCTTCGTTGCAATCGTCAGCCACACCCCCTTGATATTGATATCGCTGACCTTGTAGCCGCCGCCCGCTGGCACGAGACGCCATTTTACCTGCTCGCGGCCCCCGCCCTTCAGGACAATTGCACTGGTAATTGTAGTAAAACTGCCTTGCTTGGAGGTGGAAATAATTTCCAGGTCGGACCCCTTGAAATCATCCACATAATAGACAAACAGGGCCGCCGCATAATTGTTGAACAGGGTGTAAAATTCATTCTTGTTGCCTGCAGGCAACTTCTTTTGGTAAGGCCCGAGCGCAAAATTGGCGATCGTGCGTAGATTGATATAACGGTTCAATACGGAGGCAAATTTCCCGCGCAGTGCATTACCCTTGGCGCCGCTGTTTGCGAGCGACATGACTTCACCAGCAATTCTGCCAACATAACCCTCGGCTGGATTGACCGCGGCCGATGCGCGGCTTGCTCCGCCGGCAAATGCTGCCCCCAAAAACAAAGTCGCAAATTCACGCCGGGTGAACTTGCGGTTTATCGTGCCAGTCATGGAACCTCCAAACAACCTGGCGCAGCTCCCTCCTAGCGCCAGCTTGATTCCGGACAGTACGCCCCGAAAGTGTGGAAAAAGCAAGGCCGATGCACGCAAAACGAGAACACCATAAACAGCTTTTACTTTCTAGCGCCCAATCAACCATTGAAAAGCATATAAAGATATGTTTATGTCTATTTCAAGAGGAATTGTGGAATGGAAGAATTACTCGTCGGGTTGAGAGCGGTCGCAGAATCAACCCGTGTACGCATCCTGTTCGTCCTATCCCATGGTGAATTCAACGTCAGTGAACTCACCCAGATCCTGGGTCAAAGCCAGCCGCGCGTAAGCCGCCACCTCAAGCTCATGGTCGAGGCTGGCATGGTTTCGCGCCATAAGGAAGGCAATTGGGTGCTCTTTCGTCTGCGCGAAGAAGGACTGGGAGGTGCCCTCTCCCGCGCCATCGTAGACATGTTGCCCGCCCACGATAGCGCGCTCACCCGCGACCTCGCCCGCCTCGAAGCCATAAGAATTCAGCGCGCCGAATTGGCCGCAAATTACTTTAGAAACAATGCCGCCCACTGGGAAAAACTCCGCTCGCTTCACATCCGCGAAGAAGATGTTGAATACGCCATGCAGGCCATTCTCGGCAGGGCCCGCGTTAAGACGCTCGTGGACCTTGGCACTGGCACCGGCCGTGTATTGGAACTCTTCGCACCGCAGGCCGATCAGGCAATCGGCATCGATTCAAGCCGCGAGATGCTCGCGATTGCAAGGTCAAATCTGGAGAAAAAGGCGCTTCGCAACGCCCAGGTTCGGCAAAGTGAGATCTATGCCCTTCCATTCGCCAACGGCGCAGCTGACCTCGTCGTCATCCACCAGGTCCTGCACTACCTCGATGAACCCGCCCGCGCCTTGATCGAAGCGCGCCGCATTCTTCATCCCGACGGGCGCCTGTTGATCGTTGATTTCGCACCCCATGAACTGGAATCCCTGCGCAGTGAACACGCCCACCGCCGCCTTGGAATCTCCACCGAACAAATCACCGGCTGGTTCAATCGGGCAGGGCTCACCTTGCAACAACACGAACTCCTGCCGCCACCCTGGCTGAAAGAACAAACGGGTCTCACCGTTTCAGTCTGGCTCGCTGTGCCCAAAGCAACCCGGACAGTTCAAACCCAAGCGAAACATTCCATTGACCTGGAGTCTAAGGCCCAATGATCGACGCAACGCCAGAGGGCAAAAAACTCACCGTCTCATTTGAATTCTTCCCGCCCAAGCCCGGTGACGCTGAAGAGGCCTTCTGGCGCACCTTGAAGCGACTTGAAACTATCAATCCAAAATTTGTCTCAGTCACTTATGGTGCTGGCGGCACAACACGAGACCGCACTCTTAATACCGTCAAACGCATTCGCAATGAAACCAGCCTCAAACCCGTGGCCCACCTCACCTGCGTTGACGCTTCCAAAGATGAAGTGAATGCAGTAGTACGCGAAAACTGGGATGCGGGGGTTCGTCATATATTGGCGTTGCGTGGCGATCCACCGGGTGGCGTTGGCAAACGCTTTGAGCCTCACCCGCAAGGCTATAAAAACGCCGCCGATCTCGTGCGAGGTATTCGCGCCATTGCCGATTTTGAAGTCTCAGTTACCGCCTATCCGGAAAAGCACCCGGAATCAGTTTCTATTGAAGAGGACCTGGCCTTCATGGCCGACAAGGCCGAACATGGCGCCACTCGCGCCATTTCACAATTCTTCTTCCATAACGCGTTTTTCCTGCGCCTGCGTGACCGCATGTTCGCCCGCGGCATTGAAATCGAACTCGTGCCCGGCATTTTGCCGATCACCAACTTTGCCCGCGTCTGCGAATTTTCCGCCAAATGCGGAGCCCACATCCCGCCCGATCTTGCCCGCCGCTTTGCTGGCCTCGATGCGGATCCGGAAACCAGAAACCTCGTGGCGGCAATCATTGCCGCCGAGCAAGTCGAGGCTCTCCGTCGTGAAGGCGTGAACGCCTTCCACTTTTACACCCTCAATCGCGCCGATCTCGTTTATGCCATCTGCCGCGTGCTTGGGCTTGGCACTCCAAAAGAGGAAGCGGCCTAGAGCATGTTGCGGCAAAGTTGTACGACTTTGCCGATAACAACATGCTCCAGGCTAATAATCTGGCGCGAATTCTTTTCGCTTAAGTGATTCCACTTAAGCGGAATGCGCGCTAGGCATTTCATTCCGCGCCCAAGCTTTTGCAATGGAAGGCCGCGCCGCCACCAGGTCATAAAGCCTTTTGATGTTGGCATGGCGCGCAAACAGTTGCGGAACGTCAGGCGCCCAACTAATCAGCATCGCAGCATAAATATCAACAGCACTCAATTTCGAGCCAAGAATGTAAGGGCCTTCGCCCAGCTCTTTGGCGAAAATATCAAAATCCCGCCCCATATCTTCTATCGCCCTGGCCTTGATACCGGCAGCGTGGGCCACATCAGTCGAATGCCGAGCGGGGTAATACATGCGCAAATCCGCCATATAGACCGCCGTCGCAAAATAAAGCATCCAGCGCAGGTAACGCGCCCGCAGCGGCGAAGTCATTGAAGGCGCAAGGCCTGCCGCAGGATGGAGATCAGCCAGATAGATCATCATGGCCGCACTCTCTGTCATGATACTGTTATCAGACAGGACGAGAGTGGGCACCTCGGCACGCGGATTTATCTGTTGGTAGCTCTGCGGAACAGTTCCGTCGGGTCCACGGAGAACGTCAATGATTTCGAAGGCAATACCGCATTCGGCAAGAAGGGCTTCCACCGCTGCAGATCCGGCACCCGGCCTTGCATAGAGTTTGAACATGAACTTCTCCTTTGGCAGACGCGCAATAGAGCATATAAGCGGCAACATCCAGCCAGCACCTTTTGGATTGCCCACCAGCGACATGTCAAAACCACCGGCACACCCGAGCAAGCCCAAACCGGTCCGCTTTTCCTATTCAACCTCAGACCAGCCCGCCCTGCAGCGCGCCGTTATCCAGGCCATCGAAAAAATGGGCGGCCAGCGCAAGCTCAAGAAGCTCTATTTCCAGCACCAGAAGAGCGTAGCTGGCGGCGAAAACTTTTTCGATGCCGCCATTCGCTTGTTGAAGCTCAATGTCATGTATGATGAGGCGGAATTGGCGCTCACGCCGAAAACCGGCCCCGTACTCTTCATCGCCAACCATCCCTATGGCGTCATGGATGGCATCACCCTGACCTGGCTTGCCACAAAGGTGCGCGCCGATACCAAGGTACTGGCCAATGATGTTTTGTGTCAGGCCCCGGAAGCCGCCAACAACCTACTGCCTGTTGCTTTCGCGCCCACCCGCGAAGCCCGCGAAACCAACGTGAGTTCGCGTCTCGCCGCGCAGAGCTGGCTGCGTGAGGGCCATGCCGTGGGAATTTTCCCCGGCGGCGGCGTTGCGACATCGGAAAAACCTCTGAAAGGTCAGGCGGTCGATCTCCCTTGGGCCCCCTTCACCGCAAAGCTTCTGCGCATGTCGAAGGCCACGGTCATTCCAATCTTTTTTACCGGGCAGAACAGTAGGCTTTTCCAACTCGCAAGCCACTTGAGTTTGACGCTCAGACTTTCATTGGTTTTTAGAGAAACTGCGCGTCGCATCGGAACGGGATTGAACGTGCGCGTAGGACGGCCAGTTCCCTTCAGCGAAATCGCCCATATTGAAGACCGCAATGAACTGGTTATGGAGCTTCGCAAACGCACCTACGACCTGGCCAAGGCGGAAGACATCAAGGGCACCCGCACCGGGCTCCATTTACGCGAGGCCAAAATCAAGGGCGTCAAAAGCAAGGACGCAGAATAATTGCACTCCCTACCAAAAAGGGACTTGCGACTCAGATTCAAAGGGATTCAAACAGCTGCGATCGGAACTGAGATGATGCGTGGGCGCTGGCTTGTCTTTCTGTTCATCCTGTTACTGGGCACTTGCCTGCCCAGCACCGCGGCGAAAGCTTGTGAGGCCTCCGCCTTCATTACCAATGCCAGCAATGCGTTCATGGGGGCGGCACGCGTCCATTCCGCGAGCGCCTTTTCGGGTGCCACCTCGCGTTATACGGATTTGCGCAGCATTGCCATGTTCGCGCTTGGCCCCCACCGCAAGCTTGTGAACAAGGCAAAAGAGGCGGAATATCTCACTCTCACCCGCGGTTTCATTGGCCGCTTCATGGTGCGCCATTCAAGCCGCTTTTCCGGCAGTGGAATGGTCATCAAGGACTGCGCCGGCTCCACCAACGCGCTGATGGTCAGCACTAGAATGTCGAACGGCAAGAAAATAATCTTCAAACTCTACCGGACAAGACGCGGCTTTCTTGTGCGCGATGTGAATGTATCATCAGTCTGGCTAGCCCAGCAATTGCGCTCAACCTTTGTTGGCGTGATCAGGCGCAGTAACGGCGACATCAACGCGCTGTTCAAATATCTTCGCAGCTGACGTAGGTTACCGCGAAAATTGCTTATACTTGATGCGCTTGGGCATGACCGAGTCCTCGCCAAGCCTGCGCTTCTTGTCTTCCTCATAGTCCTGGAAGTTGCCCTCGAACCACTCCACATGGCTGTCGCCTTCAAAGGCCAGAATATGCGTGGCAAGACGGTCAAGGAACATGCGGTCATGGCTGATGATCACCGCGCAACCCGCGAAATCTTCGAGCGCCTCTTCAAGGGCCGCCAGCGTTTCCGTATCAAGGTCATTCGTCGGCTCGTCGAGGAGCAAAACGTTGGAGCCGGACTTCAGCATCTTTGCCAGATGCACCCGGTTGCGCTGCCCGCCTGAAAGTGTTCCGACCTTCTGTTGTTGGTCGCCGCCCTTGAAATTGAAGGTGCCCGTATAGGCCCGTGAGTTCATCTCGCGTTTGCCGAGATAGAGCACATCGTTGCCGCCGGAAATTTCTTCCCACACGGTTTTCTTGGCATCAAGCGCGTCACGGCTTTGATCGACATAGCCCATCAGAACGCTTTCGCCGATGTTGATCTTTCCTGAATCGGGTTTTTCCTGTCCTGTCAGCATGCGGAACAGTGTTGTCTTACCAGCGCCGTTCGGCCCGATAATACCAACGATGCCACCCGGTGGCAGTTTGAAGGTCAAGTCCTCAATTAGCAGCCTGTCGCCATAGGCCTTGTTCAGACCCTCAACTTCAATCACCGTGTCACCCAGCCGTTCGCCCGGCGGAATGATGATTTGCGCGGTGTTGGATTTCAGCCGCGCATCATTGATCTTGAGCAATTCATCATACGCCTTGAAACGGGCTTTGGATTTGGCCTGCCGCGCCTTGGGGCTTGAGGCAATCCATTCCTGCTCGCGCTCCATTACCTTCTGCCGCGCCGCGTCTTCGCTCTTTTCCTGCGCAAAGCGTTTCGCTTTTTGGCCGAGATAGGCGGAGTAATTACCCTCGTAGGGAATGCCCCTGCCCCGGTCGAGTTCGAGAATCCAGCCCGTCACATTGTCGAGGAAATAGCGGTCGTGGGTGACGATGAGGATGGCGCCTGGGTAATCAACCAGATGATGCTCAAGCCAGTTGACACTTTCCGCATCGAGATGGTTTGTGGGTTCGTCCAGCAGAATAAGATCCGGTTTCGACAACAGTAGACGCGTGAGCGCCACGCGGCGCTTTTCACCGCCCGAAAGATTCTCAACCCCGGAATCACCCGGCGGGCAACGCAGCGCATCCATGGCCTGCTCGACCTGCGCTTCCAGGTCCCACAGGTTCTGCGCGTCGATGATGTCCTGAAGTTTTCCGGCTTTCTCGGCGTTCTCGTCATTGTAGTCGGCCATAAGCGCATTGTAATCGTCAAGGATGGCCTTCTTCGCGGCCACCCCTTCCATCACATTGCCCAGCACATCCTTCGAGGCGTCAAGCTGCGGCTCCTGTTCGAGGTAGCCGACCGTGGCCCCTTCAGCCACCCAGGCTTCGCCATTATATTCCTTGTCGAGGCCCGCCATGATTTTGAGTAGTGTGGATTTACCCGAGCCGTTTGGCCCCAGAACGCCGATTTTCGCCTCCGGGTAGAATTGCAGGTGCACGTTATCGAGCACTTTTTTGCCGCCTGCATAGGACTTTGACAGGCCCTGCATATGGTAGATGAATTGACGCGCCATGGATGATTTAGCCTGAACTGAAGGGAATGAATGCCGCGGGGTTTAGCCGACACCCCGCCAAAGGGCAATGCTAGGGTTTCCCGTGCTGTTCCTCAGCAATAATCTTCTTCTGGTAGCGCCCTTGCACAACGTCAACGATAACAAGTGCGGCAACCACGAAGTAGAACGTACTTTTCGCCATGGGCTCGACCGGGTAGCCAAAGAAAGCAAGATGGGCAATGTGTCCACCCTCTGCCAGCAGCATGACGCCGACCAAGAGCAGCACAAACAGGCCCAAAACTTCATACATGCGATTGCGTTGCAGGAAACTTGCCACATGCTCGGCCAGCGCCACCATTAGCACGCCTGACAGGATAATCGCCGTCGCCATGATTACAAAGACCTTGGTGAGGGCCACGGCCGAAAGCACGGTGTCAAACGAAAACACGATGTTCATCACCAGAATCCAGAACAACGCCGACTGAACACTGCGATGCTTCGGCCCTTCGCCCACTTCATGTTCAAGGTCACTGACCACCAGCATATGGGATATTTCCTTCAGTGCCGTGTGGATAAGAAATGCCCCTCCCGCCATGACAATCAGGCTGTGGCCATTGAACGAACCCTCGAAGACTGAGTGATGAAAACTGAGAAATGGGTTCTGGAACAGGCTGATCAATTGCAGGACAACAAACAGCAACACGATGCGAAGACCAATTGCCAGGATCGTGCCCAGGCGCCGCACATACTTCTGTTTGTCTGGAGCCACCCGCTTGGCTTCAATCGAAATATAAAGCAGGTTGTCAAAACCGAGCACCGTTTCCAGCGCAGTCAGCACCACAAGCGTCAGCAGGTTCTCAATCGTAAAAAGGTCAGCCATTTTTTGCCTCGGAAAGCCTCAAGATTTGCGCCCTGCTTAGCTTGCCTTGCGCCGCATGGCCAGCCACCAGACCAAGAGGCCGACCAGCAGCGGCGGCAATGACAGGATGGCAATGATTTCCCAGCCAATATAGTTGCTGCTTCGCATCCCGTCATTAATCCAGCTGAAGAGGAAAATGCCGCCACAACCACCCGAAAATAGAACTGTGAGAATGGCAAAAGACGCAAATATGAGGCGCAAGGATGAATGCCGTGGCAGGCCATTTTCCAACCGGGCCTTTTCCCGCCGATCCAGCAGATACCAGATGCCAAGCACCACCAAGAGCAGGATGAGGAGGAGCCCAAATGTCATTGCATGTCTCCACTAGATGGTTGTGCCCGTCTTTCACGAATACGCGTCAAGCCATAGCGGACCAGGAAAAATCCCCCAACCAGCGGCGCAACCCCCAACGCCAACCAGAGCCAAAGGAATTCAATGTCGCCATCCACCGCAATAAAAACAATGGTGCAGCCGCCCCCGAACAGGATCAGCAGCAGGCCAATTATGATAAATAAAATTGCCATTGCGCCCTACGCCTCCCCGCCCTTGGAAATGGCCATCCGTCGCTGGGCGGCTGCATCCCGGTAGAACAAGTTATAGGTTTCAAATGGAATGATCTGACAAGCGGGTGTGACAAAATGAATGCAGGAGCGCTTCACCCGGCCCAAGCAAAAATTATGGGCATCCATGAATTCCACAATGGCAATACGGAAAACATTTTCGTAACCCATGCCCTCCGGAACCGGAATCTCAGGCAGGCAACATAACAACGCATTCAGCTTTTCCGGATGCCGGCACTCACTGGTGGCCAATGAAAAGAACGCCATGACTTGTTTGTGCAAATCCGGAAACTTCTCAAAGGTGATGGCATTGGGCAGCGCTTCCACCAGCATCTCCTTTGGGAAGAAGGATGTGATCGGCGCTATTTGGGAACCCTTGCGCAGGGCATAGCCAATGGCAATGGATTCCGGATTGCACGGCAGGGGAATAATATCGCCTTCGCCAAAAGCCGTTCCCGCTTCAATGATCTTGCGGCGAATATCAGAAAGCACCACCCGGTCCCGGCGAGGTTCGAAATTCTCATTTCGCCCGGCATCCTGAATGGGCTGGAAGGTAACGCCGCGAACACACTTCCATTGCAGGGCATAATTGATGATGTCGCCCAACTCATCATCATTTACCCCGCGCTTTACGACCACCACCAGTGTGGTGGAAATTGCTTCCTTTTCAAGGGCTTCCAGCGCCTGCCTGCGAATCCGGGTGAGGTCGGCCCCGCGCAATGTCTTGAGCGCTTCCGGCCTCAGAGAATCAAACTGCAGATAGATTTCCAGCCCCGGCTTGAACCCCGCCAAGCGCTTTCACAAACTCCGGCTCCTGGGCAATGCGAATGCCATTGGTATTCAGCATCACATGCCGGATGGGCCGCCGCTTCGCCGCGGCGATGATCTCCAGAATTTGCGGATGGATCGTTGGCTCTCCCCCGGACAACTGCAGAAGGTCGGGCTCGCCCTCGCTTGCCACCAGTGCATCCATCATCCGTTCAATTTCAGCCAGCGGCCGGTGGGAAGTTTTCGCCGTGGAACTGTCGGCAAAACACACCGGACAGGTGAGGTTGCACGCCTCATTCACATCAATCAGCGCCAGGCAGGAATGCTGTTCGTGGTCCGGGCACAGCCCGCAATCATAGGGGCAGCCAAGCTCCGTCCGGGTTTGCACCTGCAAGGGCCTGTCGCCCGGTTTCAGGTAATCATGACAGAGTTTGTAGTAAGTGGGGTCCGTTGAAATCAAAGCCTTCTGAACCCCGTGGATTTTGCAACGCTTCAGATAATAGACATTGCCATCCTCAATGATAATCTTTGCTGGCACCAAGGTGTAACAGCTCTCGCACAGCGATGTGGTCTGCCCATAAAAAACATAAGGCGTAACTTTACGAATTGGCCCGTCCATCACGCCTCCTCATCATCCAGATACTGTAGCAACAAAGTCCCGCACAAATGAAATGGAATAAGTTGAAGGGCCCGACAAGGGAACCATAAGGCTTGAGAAACTCCCAAACAAACCTTTGCCCGGCATAGAACAGTACCATCAGATAGAAGCCATTTCGCATAAAGAAAGGCTGCCGCCGCGCCAGCAGGATCAAGGCAACTGCAAGAAAAATCAGCAGTGAAAGAGATTCATAAAGCTGCACGGGATGGCGCAAGATGCCATCACCAAAATCATGCCCCCATGGCAGCGCCGTTGGAAGACCATAAGTATTGTCTTCTAAGTCCAGACAGGTAACAACCAATGCGCCCGATAACCACGCTCGTCGCAAAGGCTGGAACGAAAATGAGTCCCGTCGATCCCCTGATGCCCTTTCGCCACTTGAACAATTCAATTGCAATGATGGCCCCGGCCAACGCACCAACAATGCTTCGGCCAAATCCCGGCACGCCCGAGAGCCAAAGATTGAGCGTGCCTGCCCCGTAGCCGCCCGCAATCGCGCCCAGAACCAGTGCGAATGCATAGGCCATACCAATCGACTCAACGCGGTCCGCCGCATCACTAAGCCGCCAACGATAGCAGACCAAGGTCATAACCATGGCCCCCGTCGCTGCCAGCAAATCAAAAACTGTATGTAAAATCACGCCTTATTGATAACGGGAATTGCAATCCACGCAAACAACAACATGCCCAGCGAAGAACAGGATTGAAGAAATCGCCGTCACTGGTTCCACTCCCGGATTTCCCGCCAGAACGAAATAAAGCGAAACGACGAGCACAACAATGCTGACTGCGTGGATCCAGAAATGAATGGGGGCGAGTTTGTTCTGCCTCGCCACCGGAAATAAATGATAGAAGAAACCGAACACGGCCGACATAAGCCAGGCCGCCACCATGATATGGGCATGAACCGGCATTTGAACATGATCATTGGTCATGGCCATCTTGAGGCCAAGTATCATCCCGGCGATCGCCATAATAATGCCAAGTAAGAAAAAATTTCGCGCAACGCCCTGCATCTGAATTCCCCTAAGATATGAACCGCCCCCAGGGCACCATTCCTAGCAAGATTCGATGACAGTAAAAAGCCTCAACCCTGCTTTTCAAAAGCATCCCGGATGATTTTTTGCAGTTCTTCGCGGCGGTAGGGCTTCATGATGATGAAACCCTGCTTGAAGCGCGGTTCATCCTGATGCACCATCGCGCCCTTGGGATAGCCCGAGGTATGAACGATCTTAAGGTCAGGCCGCATGCCGCTCGCCGCCTGGGCCAGGTCGAAGCCATTCATGCCGCCCGGCATCACGATATCCGAAAACATCAGGTCAATCTCGGGGTCTTCCTGAAGCTTGGAGAGAGCCTGGAAACCATCTTCCGCTTCCACCACATCGTAGCCGAAATCCGTGAGGAACCCGCAGGCCACGGCGCGCACAGCCTCCTGGTCTTCAACCACAAGTATCTTCTGCAGCCTTGGCTTCTTCGGAGCTGCTTCAACTTCCGCCGGAGCCACAACTGCGACTGGTATTGCCTCTTCCGTTCCAGGAGAACTCGTGGCAGCCGTATCCGTCGAAATTTCACCGGATGCAATTTTCCTCGGCAGGTACATCTTAACCGAAGTGCCATGCCCTACTTCACTGTAAATGCTGATATGCCCACCCGATTGCTTGATGAAGCCATAAACCATGGAAAGGCCAAGCCCCGTTCCCTTGCCTGCTTCTTTCGTGGTGAAGAAGGGATGGAAAACCTTTTCAAGCAGTTCCGCCGACATGCCTACGCCCGTATCCGAAATGGCAACCAACACATGATGCCCCGGAACAACTTCCGGATGCTTCTCGGCATACTCATGGTCCAGATAGACCGTCTGGGTTTCAATCGTCAGCAGGCCGCCATTCGGCATGGCATCGCGCGCATTGATCGCAAGATTCAGGATTGAAGATTCAAACTGCGACGGATCGATGAGCACTTTGGGCGAACCGCCGGTCACATCAACCTTGAGCTCCACATTCTCGCCAAGCGTGCGCGAGATCAATGCTTCCATGCCCGTAACCAGATCATTGACCTTGACTTCCTGTGGTTCAAGGTCCTGCTTGCGCGCGAAGGCAAGCAACTGGCGCGTAAGGTCAGAGCCTTTGCGCGCCGCATCCAAAGCTTCATTGGCGCGCTTGACGGCCTTTTCGTCGCCACTCAACTTGCCCTCGAGCAACTGAAGATTGCCCATGATAATGGTCAAGAGGTTATTGAAGTCATGGGCAAGGCCGCCGGTCAGTTGTCCAATTGCTTCCATCTTCTGCGCCTGATGAAGGCGCTGGGTTGTGAGTTTGCGTTCCGTGATATCGACAATCTGAACGACTAGCTGCTCAATTTCCGCAGTCTCGCTTTTGACCATTGAGACACTGGTTGAGCCATGGGCAACGCCGCCCGAGCCCGTCATGTAACGCAAATCCTGCTTCAGGGATGGAACCTCGCCAGCCAAAAGCTTGCGCATGCCATTCAGGAACTGGCCGCGATCATCACGATGCAAAGTTTCGTCAAACGCCAGCGTGGACCTTTCAATTTCCTGCCGGCCCAGGAAGCTGCCAAATGCGGAATTTGCAAGTTCAATCTGCCCCGTTGGCGAAACAAGCGCCATGCCATGGGCAGCCGCGGAAAACGCGCCGCGGAAACGCTGGTCACTCCGCGCCGAGGCAATCTCGGCAATCTTCTGTTCGGTAACGTCATGCAACAGGCAAATGGAACGCTCAATGCGCCCCTTGTCGCCGCGATAGGCATTCATCGACAACGTCACTGTTGCCAATGTCCCATCCTTGCGATGCACAAACATTTCCTCGCCACGGCACAGGCCGGTCTGCAAATACTTCGGATAAATTGTGGTAATCAGATGCGAACGCGACTGCGGCGTCAGAAGTTCATTGAAGGATTTCCCGATGACATCGGAAGGCATGTAGCCAAGCGTCTTGCACCACTGGCGATTGACCGAGCTCAGCCGGCCCGAGCCATCCATGGCATGCATCATGAACGGGAAATTAAACAGCAACTGCTCGTAAACACCGCCATTTTGGTCCGGAAAAAATGGCGCCAAGGCGTCCGCCTGAACCTCTTCCCGTTCAATTTTCCAGCTTGGCCCCTTGGGGCCCAATTCATCCCAGCCCGAGAATGAGGGAGCCTTGTTGGCAGAAGTCGCAGAAGCATTCATGGGGAAATTTCTCTCTAAAAACCTTACCCAGACTATCAAATTTGCGGTTAACAGGGCCTTTCGGAAACTGCATCAATCCCCGCATGGGCAGTTACCCTTCGACTACAGTTGAACTATGGTAAATAGACAGTTAACGCCCGGGCGCGGCCTACGCTGGAGAAGGCCTGCCAATCGCCTCGGCCCTGATTTCAGCCTTCAGCAAGCCATTGTCGTCCATGGCATCGGGCAGAAAATACTTCTTTGTATCGACGCTGATCTTCGGAGCAACTGCACCAACAGCGAGCGCCATGCTTTCTGCCTGGTCATGGGCGGCAGTGCTTGCAAATGCCAGCGCCTCCACACCGGAGCCAAAAATCCTTGTGCCCTGCCCGCCATGAACGCGAAACGCGCCGTTGCCGTCGCCTTCAACGGTGACCGTGACCTGCAACGCCACAAGCCCCGCAGCCGCTCCAATCGCATTGGCAACTTCGCACCACTCTGCAAAGACAACCTCGCATTCCAGGCGCTTCGCAACCTCAGTGTAAAAAACCCGCGCCGGCCCACCCACCGCAACTATGGGAATGGTTGGCGAGATCTTGATCGCAGCCAGACCCTTCATCGGCGTTCCTGCCACAACACTGTCGATCAAGGCGTTGTCTTCAACCGAAATGCCAAGGGCCGAATTCAATATGGCCTTTGCCGACAATCGAACCGTTTCACTCCACACCTCCTGGCAAAACGCATTAACCCGCTCCGGTGTACCCAATCTCATATCCCGAAACCGCACCGCCAATTGCGCAGCCAACAATGCGGCAGGCTTTGACCAGTTCGCCTGCAGGCCAAGCACATGCGAAGCATCGGAAGGCGTAAACCCGCAGAGTTGCACCAGTCCCTTCTTGCGCAATGACGACAAAGCCCGCTGCGCCCCTGAGGAAATAGCAATTTTCCGCAGCGGCTTCGGGCGGTCGGTGACAAGGGCAAGAAATTCAATCTCGCGCGCTGAGAGTCCACTATGATCGTGAGGGCCCGGACTTCCCGAATGGCGCCACAACAAATCGCCCATGCTGCGAACCGCCTTCCGTATCTGAAAGGTCGCTTTCGAGCATCGCCAGAACTTCCGGATAGCGCTGCCCAATGAGGGAAATCGGCACAATGCGCTGGGGTCCAATCTGCATGGAACCGTCCATCGCCAAGATGAACCTCACTGTCGCCACCAAGACCAATGGTCGTCACATCTATCGCTTTCACCATGGTGCGCCAGCCGCCGACCTCCGCCCCCTCCTCTGCGACGCGCGGCCGCCCACCTTGCAGAATTCCGATGTCAGTTGTCGTGCCGCCAATGTCCGACATGATGAAATCATCAAGCCCTGAAAGCCATTTGGCCCCAACCAGACTGGCTGCAGGCCCTGACAACACCGTTTCGATGGGCTTGAGCGCCACGTTCTCAGCCCGCGCCAAAGTGCCATCACCTTTCACCACCATGAGCGGACAGGAAATATGCAATTCGCCCATCGCAAGCCGGACCGCTTCAATCAGCATCGATATCCGCGAAATCAGCCGCGCGTTCAAAACCGCCGTAAGCGCCCGGCGCGGCGCATCGAGTGAAGAGGTAAGTTCCGTGGAAAGCGTCACCGGCTTGCCTGTCACTCTCATGATAATGTCACGCGCAATCTTCTCGTGCTCCGGGTTCCTCACCGCAAATGCCGAAGCAACGGCGAAGGCTGAGACCTCGCCTTTCAGCAACTCCGCCTCGCGCTCTAAAGCTGCCACATCCAAAGAAATCATTGGATCGCCGTTATGATCATGGCCACCGGCAATCAGCCTGAGAGGCACATTCGGAAAGGCTTTCGCGATACCGGTCCGTTCTGCCATTTGGCTGTCAAAGCCAATGAGAAACACACCAACTGGGCTGCCATGACCCTCCACGACAGCATTGGTTGCCAGTGTGGTTGAAACCGAAACCAGGCCGATGGCGGAAGACTTTACCCCGGACGGAAGTGTTTGCATCACCGTCGTAAGGGCCTCTTTCACCCCGATTGAAAGATCGCCCTTCGTGGTCAATGCCTTCGCCCGGCCAAGAATCTTCTGTGTGTCATGCTCAATGATGACAGCATCCGTATAGGTGCCACCCGTATCAATGCCGATGAAGAAACTCTTGGGGGACGTCATTGCCTGGCCTTCAACTGTCATGTGGCCAATGCTTTTACTGGAAGAAACCGTCATGTCCACCATCAGGCAATTGGCGGACTTTAAGGCGGTTTAGCCGATATTGAGCCGTTTCATGTTTTGCTCAATCTCTTCAATTGAACCGTCAATGGCCGCCTTGTCTGCCTGCAGCCTGACAACCTGAATTTTCGCCGCAACGAGGGTGCCCGCGAATTCGGGACTTTGCACCGAACTCAGGACAGTGACCAGTTTTTTGGCCTCAGCCAATGCTTCGTTCAGTTTGACCCTGGATTCAGAAAGCCCTGCAAGCGCGCGCTGGTGGGCCTTGTGCAGCATCTGGATCTGCCAAAGTGTTCCGCCTTCCTGGTCACGAATTGCCCTGAGCCTGGCTTCCTTCGCCCTCCGCTCATGGGCAAATCTTTGCGGCGATACAGCGCCGAGCTTGATCGAAAAGCTGATCTTGCCGCTGAATGAATTATCAGGAGCATCAAATCCATCGTCAAATGTGCTGTCATTCCAGCCCGCGCTCAAGGAAACATCCATGGCATCGGCAGTGCGGATTCTGTTGTTGATGTCTTCCAGTTCGGCTTCCGCCTTGATCAGATCTTCGCCCAAGAATCGCGGCCCCCAGCGGCCTGTCAAAATCATCCGCAAGGCGGCGGTCCGCCTGCGATTTCGCGGCATTGCCCTCGGCATTGATCTGGTCAATGAGCACCGACAGGGAAGTTGCCTTTTCGACAGTGATATTTCCCCGCCGGAGTTCGTATTTTATCTGCTGGCGCAGTTCCGCCAGATCGTCCTTGCGCGCCAGAATGCTGACGGACTTTGCGCGAAAGCCCGGCGGCTGTCAGCCCCTGCGGCGTAATGAATGCAAGTTTCTGCAATCCCGCTTCCGCAAGGTAGCGGCGGCACTTAACCCGCGCTGCTTTCTCAATCAGGCTGGCCTTGGTAAAACTCGAAACACTGAGCCCCAGGCTCACCGCCGCCTTGCCGCCATCATCCACATTGCCGCTTATCGTAGGCGAGCGCAGAATTGTGGCTTCGGCAGCTGAATCCTCTTTGAGATACCGGCACCACGCCGAAGTCTCCGATTCATCATTTGTCTCAAATGTGGCTGGCCTGATCTGCACGGCATCGGGCTTTGTCGGCAGCGCCAGTTATTGCAGAAGTTGAAGCCGTAATTTCCGGCGACGAGTCCAGTGTGACAAGGCGCAGTTCGCCAGGCCCGTCGCGGCTCGCAAGCAGGCCAGCACCTGCTGTGCATCCCGCCATGCCAAGCACGCTTGTGAGAACCAGCAAAGCGGCCTTGCGGCTAGAGGAAGAACGGCGGCCGTCCGGCATGTATGATCTCCTGAGAGGCAGCGCCAGTGTCGTCGAGGATTGCCTCAACGAAAAATCCGCGGATTGGCTTGCCGAAAAATGGGTGAACTGTGTTGGATTCGCCGGGAACCGCCGCGCCGACCTTGCCCGCACGGCTGCAGAAAACCACGGTCAGGGCGCAAGTGTAGAGGGGCGTACCGGCTTGAAAACTCGCCTCATTCCCGTAGGGAACAAAGATCACATAAACATTGGAAGCAATCGCCCTTCCCAGCGGAGACTGTTGCAATTCGGAAATGCGCTTGTCGAGTATTTCCTTGCTGTTTCCGAGCAGTGAAAGCCGCCGTTGCGCCGAAGCCAGTTGAACCTTGGATTGATCAAGAATTGAGCGCGCATCTACGGCCTGCTTGGTCAGAAGAATGAGATCGGCGGAAGCGGCCGCAATGGTGACCATTGGCCCGCCCTTGAGCTGCTTCTCAAGTGATTTCAGCATCTTTATGTCCGCATCCGCGGACACGACATCATCCTTGGCAATTTCCAGCTCGCCTTCAAGACCCGAAAGCCTTTGGCCCGCCTCAAGAAGCCCGAGCGTGCCTGATTTGTAGGTGTAGTTGTCAATCAACCGCTTTTCAAAAAGCTTTGCCAACTCGGCCGACATTCCGCTGGACTTGAGTTGCTTTTCAAACGTGCGCTTAAGGCCGGAAATGCGCTTCACGGATTTACCCAGCGTGGTCTGGCGCGCCGTTCGCGCTGCAATTTCACCTTCAACCGTGCCAAGTACATAACCCACCAGCAGCTTGGCATCTTCATGGGCCCGCGTCGCCTGGGCTGCTTCAAGTTCAGCTTCGGAGACACGCTGGCTGGTGAGATTTGCATTCACTCTCATATCGTTGATCTGCTGCTCAACCTTGACGACGAGCTCATGCCCGCTTGAGAGCGAAACCGGCGCGCCCCACGTCGTTGAGATAAGGAAGTAGCCAATGAGAATGCCATAAAAACAGAACGCACCGAACAGCACGGCCAACAAAACGAAGGCGGCATTCTTGTAGAATGACGATATCGTTTTAACTCCGTGATTCCGGATGAGTTGAAGAAAATACAGGGGCACGAGCGCCGCAGGGATGGACTCCGGCTCAGGCAGCGCCTTCTGGACGTCCGGCATTCGCCGCTTGAAGCCCAGCGCCGAGCGCAATTGCTCATGGGGCACAGGACATTCGAGCACCCGGTCAACGCCGCGCACCCGCAAATACTTGCCGACATATTCAGGCTGGCAGATCACGATCAGCTTGAATGAGTGCTCGGTCCCCGCCAGCAGGGTAATCAGCAGGGCGAGCGTATTTTTCTCATTGCTTTGATCAACAACCACATATTCAAACCTGTTGCGGTTGACCAAAGCGATAGTGTCCGAGGTGCCGTGCGATTGGGCGATTTCGAACTCATTGGATTTATCGCGGAATACATCGACGATGTCATCCTGGACCATGCCCACATAGAGAACCTTCGCATCGCTCGTTGATGCAGGCCCGCGGAGCAGCGCTGAAGCGTCCACCTTCATGATTCCACCCTCGCAGACTTGGGAGCGGACTTGCGTTTTGTGCCGCGCGTTTCCCAAGAGGAGGTTCCAAGTGTTGCAAGCGCAAGAGGTGTCATGGTGATGTACATGACCGGAAAAACGAAGGCCATGGACAGAAACCAGATGCCGGATATTTGCGCAAATTCCGGCAGCTTTGATTTGTTCAACTCATAGGCCAGGGCAAATATTGTAACCAGCAGTGCATGTTCCAGCATCGGGATTACAAAACCCAGATGGATGATCTGGCTCACCAGGAACAGCGGATAGAACAGCAGCAGCAGGGCCATCGAAATGTAATGCACCAGCACAACCGGATTGAACTTGTTGAGGTTTGGGATCGCCGAAACGAAATCGACGATATTGGACCGGCGCCAGCGCAGTTGCTGGTTAAGGTAATGCGCGATTGTGGCAGGCGCCTTGGTGAAGCAACGCGCGTTGAAGCATAGCCTCGTCTTGCGGCCCGATTCCACCAGCTTGCGCGTCAGGTAACGGTCCTCGCCGTATTTCACTTCGTCGCCGAGAAATGTACGCGATTCAAGCTGGTGATCGACGGCCATGAGCGCCTCGCGCCTGTAAAGCGTGAGACAGCCTGAGAGGCACATGACATGGCTGAAGGCATTTTCAAGGTTCTTGAGAAACTGATAGCCAATCCAGTATTTCACCGCCTGCATGCGCGTCAGCCAGTTTTCGCTGGCATTGGATACAAACACGCATCCCCCTACGGCATCCGCTCCGCTGCTGTGCATGTGGCGGACCAGGTTCTTCAGCGAATTGCCGTCAACAATCACATCCGAGTCAACTGAAAGCACCAGCTCGGCCTGTGTCCGCATGACGGCATTTCTGATCCCCAGCCGTTTGCCCATGTTGCGCGGATTGCGCACAACCTGCATCCATGGGTACTGATCCACGACGGCCAGCAGGTGCCCATAGGTATCATCCGTAGACTGATCATCAATGAAAATCGCCGGACAGGCACTCGCGTGGATAATCCAGGGCGCTGAACGATGCCGCCGTTGCGCGCACATGCGGTCCCTCATTATAGACGGGAACGACAATGGCAACCGTTGGCCAGTAATCGGGATCGCGGTCAAATGAGGGCGAGGTGCGCTTGTCAATCAGCCGCAGAAACGAGCCGAAAACATAGCGATTGGTGAAGACAATCAACACCAGCAGCGCAAAAAGCCACTCAACCGTTACGAGAGACAGCATAAACCAACACAACCCACAACAACACAAATCCCCATGTGCCAACCGGTCAATCTAGGAAGGAATAATTTCTTTGGCGTTAATGCGCAGCCCGCGAAACGTGCGGCCCCGTAGTGTCAGTTCCTTAACCTTTAAACGCATTTACCATCCGGCTTTACGAGTCATACACGCACAATGGTGTCTCTTGCTCCCATACATTCCGTATCTGGGGAGATCCAAATGGAATTGGCGGCCAACTTAGTTGGTGGACACAACCACCAGCCCGAAACAAAGTTTTTGCGTCTTGTCAAGGAAGAACCAGTAGGCTTTCCTAATCCGGAAACAGCCCGCGTGGCAGTCATTGGCCTGGGATATGTCGGCCTGCCTCTGACCCTCGGATTCTCAAAAAACTCCCGCTCCATTGGCTTCGACATTAACGCACAGAAAATCGCCGAACTTCGCGCTGGACTCGATTTCACCGGCGAGGTCAAGCTGGACGAACTCAAGAACATCAATGCCGACTTCACCTCGGATCCAAAATTCCTGGCGAACGCGGATGTCATCATCGTCTGTGTTCCAACACCGGTGAGCAGCCACTACCGGCCAGATTACGGACCGCTGCTCGCAGCTTCCAAAACCATAGGAACCCACATGAAGCGCGGGGTGTTCGTGGTTTTCGAAAGCACCGTTGATCCCGGAACCACCGAAGATAAATGCCTGCCGGTCATCGAACTGGCGTCTGGCATGAAGCAGGGACTTGATTTCCACCTGGGCTATTCGCCCGAGCGCATTAACCCCGGCGATCCGACGCGCAAGCTAACTGACATCAAAAAGATCGTTGCGGGTTGCACTGAAGCCGCCACGGATTTCCTCGAAGCCCTTTATTCGCGCGTGGTCAGCGCCGGCCTGTTCAAGGCGGCATCCATTCGCGTCGCCGAAGCTGCAAAAATTCTGGAGAACACCCAGCGCGACGTAAACATTGCGCTGATGAACCAGATGATGACCTTGTTTGACAAGATGGGTGTCCGCTCGACCGATGTGATCGCTGCTGCCAGTTCGAAATGGAATTTCCATCACTATCGGCCAGGCCTGGTCGGTGGCCACTGCATTGCCGTTGACCCATACTTCCTGGTTGATGCCGGCAGGCGCCATGGCCTTTCCATGGAACTCGTCGCCGCCGCCCGCGCCGTAAACGAACAGACGCCGCACTTCATCGTTGAAAAACTCGAAGAGCTCATGGAGCAGCGCCGCGAGAAGCTGAACAAGTCCCGCGTGCTTGTGCTCGGCCGCAGCTTTAAGGAAGATTGCCCCGATACCCGTAATTCCAAGACCTTCATCCTGATGGATGCCTTGTGGAACCGTGGTGCGGAAGTCTTCAATTTTGATCCCGTAGCATTCGATGATCACTTCGAAGGTGGCCGTGGCGTCAAGATCATCGGCGATCCTTTGCCGAAGAGCCCTTTGATGCCGTTATCATCACCCTGAGCCACACGGTTTTCCGCCAGCAGTTTGATGGCAAGACCTTGGCCTCGCTCTGCAAAAAGCACGGTCCCCTCATCGACATGCGCGGAAATTTCGAAAACGTTTGCCGAAGAGCCTTTTGATGCCGTTATTATCACCCTGAGCCACACGGTTTTCCGCGAGCAGTTTGACGGCAAGACCTTGGCCTCGCTCTGCAAAAAGCACGGGCCCCTCATCGACATGCGCGGAAACTTCGAAAACGACGAAACCCGCGACTGGTTCAATTACTGGCGCCCGTAAAGCTCTAGAACTTTCCTACCGCGTTTATGAAGACGCCGTGATCGTCGTAAGTGAGATCGCTGAGATCATCGGAGAATCGTCCAAAATTGTAGCCGAGGCCAATTTTGAAATTTTCTCCGATATCGCGGTAAAGCGCCGCCAGCAAACCAAAGTCCGTTGAATCGCTCTCAGGATTCCACATGACACGGCCTTCCAGCAGTGCATCCCAATTCTCATGGAAGGTGATATCCGCCCTAACGATCCCAAGATGCGTCGAGGACTTCTCCCAGGAACTCCCCGCTGTCCTGTCCTTCGTCTCGCCGATCCTCATGCCATACTTGGCGCCAAGTGTTACAATCTTGCTCAGATCATACGAGACATCGGCAGACAGGATATTGCTTAGCTGGGCTGGACCCGATGTCGTGCCATTGACCGTCACCTGGTCAACGCCGGGATAGTCATAAAGGAAAGTGTATTTGAATAGCGCGTTCAGCCGGTCCGTTTCGACCGGGCGATAGGCATAGCCAATCGAGCCCTCAACATATTCGCCATCCAGCGAGTCCGTGGCAGATTCTGAAATGACCGCATCAAGGCTGGTCAGCAACCGCCAGTCCTCTGACGTCTGAATATTGAAGCCAGCGCCCAGGAGATAACTGTCCCGGTCGCGCGTATCGTCCTCGGAATCCTCAAACCGCACTTCGCCCTTCAGGCGGCCATCGGTTCCACCTTCACCGTGATAGGCCATCGACAGAGAAGCCGCGATGCGGTCAAAATCACTATTGATCGTGTCATCGGCAAGTTCACCTAATTCCAATGCGCCGCCAACATTCCAAATCGCAGTTGGTGTGTAGGTGACGCCGTAGGTCTGGGTAAGTGAGCGCCGCGCACCGAAGACGTCATAGTTGTCTTCGGCAAAAACCGAGACACGTTCATTGAAGCGGCGGCGCGCACCAGCAACGATAACCCCGAGATCATCACCCTCCAGCACGCTTGACATGTCCCCTGAATTCGCCCGGTCCGGATCGAGCCTGTAGCCAAGGTAATAGTGGTCATCAGCAGTCGGGTTGTAATCAATCCCAGCCTGCGCGCCGAAGCCTGTGGAACCCGTGGAAACCTCGCCCGACACGCCAACCTTTTCAGTCAGGGCCCTCTTGCCGCCGACACCAACCCGGTCATCCTTGCCGCGGTCACCGGACCTGTCCACCGTCGTCTGAACCAGCACATAGGCCGCCGTGTCCTCATCCCACCTGTAGGTCGCAACCGCGCCCACATCGGTGCGCGTGCCATCATCGGTGCCAGTGCCGCCAGCCGTCACTTTCTCCGAATACTTGACCCCCGGCGCAAGCGTCACATGCTCGCCCAATCCAATGCTGACACCCGCGTTCAATTCCCGCGCAACCTTGCCATCGGCAGATTTCAGGTCCTCATATTTGCCATGGGCTTCCACGCGCTCCGAAAGTTTCACGCGCCCATCCACGCCCCAGGTGCGCTTGGTGGCCGTGACCTGTTCATCGAGGGAAGAAAATCCACCCTGTTTTCTTTCATAGTGAGCGCCAACCGAACCATTCAATGAACCATCGGTAATTTCTTCCAGTGCCACCCGGCCCTGCACCCGGTAAGCAGTAGCCGTTTTCGCCGGAAATGCCGGAGGTCGCGGTGTCAGAAATGGTCAGGCCGCCATCCGCCGACATGGAATTTCCAAAGCCCGGCCCCCTGGATTGGGCCACTTCCGCTTCAACATAGGTTTTTTCCGAGTGCCGGAGCAGAATGTCGGCCCCATAAAGCTTCTGGTTTGCCGGTCCCGTTTTCTCCTGCGCCGCCGTAACGCCAACGCGAACCCTGTCACCCAGCCATTGCTGGGCCCGCCCGCCAAGCACATAGCCATCGGCGTCGCTCGCCACGGGCGTGAATTCATAATTGACCACCAGATACTGGCTTCCGTCGTCCTCCAGGCCCGGAGAAGAAGTCGACGATGCCAGCGGCGTAGTCAGGATGATGAGGCCCTGCACATAGTCAAAGTCATAGTCGAAGCCATAGCGCAGTGAACGGCGGCTGATGACCTGCCCCGTTGTGCTGTCGCGCACCTCAACGGTCACCGTCTCCGATCCCGAGGTGATGTCCTGATGCTTTAGGAAATATGCCGAGCCGCCAGTGCCACGGAACACGTCGCGCTGCGGCAGCGTGCCGGGCTGGGCCGCATAGACGTTGAGTTCCGTCTGGCGCTCGCCAAACTCCGTTGTCTTTTCCGAACGGTAAAGCGCATTGGCGCCATATAGGGCCCGCTCATTGCGCAGGAACTGCGTGCCTGTAATACGGGTTTTGAAATTCCCCCACATGATGCGGCTGTCACCACGTTCCAGCCGCACATAAAATTTGCCGCGCGTCGGCGCGTCTTCAACCGAGGTCGAACCATCCCCATAAACCGGATAGTAGTCATCGGGATCAATCCGGTTGAGGAATTGGCGGGGGTCTTTCGCATCAAGGCCCTTGAAAATATCCTGCAGCCTGCCCTCGCCCGTATCGGCAGAAGCCGTGAGCAGATAGCGCCCCTTGATCTTGCCCTTCACATAGAAGGCAAGGCGGCCCTTGGTGTAAATGTCATCAAATTCGCCGGGCTTCACATCCTCGATGTTGTCGGAGCCAAAACGCGTGCCAACGGTTAGATCGGCAAGCGCCACATAGAACCATTCGCTCGTCGGGATGTTGACCGAGCGATTGAACTCAAGCCCTTCGTTTGTACCGGTAAATACCGCCACATCAACATTATGATCACCCGGCGGCAGAATGCGCTGCACCACAAAGGCGCCGTCGTCATCAATCGGAACACCGTCGCCCAATACGCGCACATCGTGCCGCTCAGGCACATTGCGTCCACTGACTGTGATCGAGCCACCATAAATCGGAATATTGCGGAACGCCGTGCGGTCCTCGCCATAGCCCGGAGCCACCGCCTTTTCAGCGGGCTCATGTTGCGCAAATGCCTTGGAAGTCCGCGCCAGTGACAAGGGCTTTGTTTCATCAAATCTGCCGGTGCTGTCGCTCACGCGCAGCACGTACACCAAATCGGAAGGTCCATCCGCCGGCATGGTCCAGCTGGCAGCACCCTCGGGAAGCACTTCTATCGCTGTAAAGCGGACTGCCTTCGCCTTCCCTGCCCTTTTCAAAGACCCTGATTTCGGATTTCGCGATCCAAGCCGGATAGTTCGAACTGGCAAGAAAGTTGATCTCCTCGCCAGCCTGATAGCTCCGCCGAACAGGCCAGGTCGAAACATTCAGGATGGGCTTCACCTCAAGGCCATCAAACTTGACCTGAATATCCACCTTGTCGAGCGCCACATCAGTCTTGCGCTCCTCATCGGCAGGCACCGAGCTTCCGAATACGGTTTCGCCATCAACACTGATGGATACCGGAGCCTGTTCTTCCTCTGCGGAGGCAATTGACGCGCCAAGCAAGAACATCGCGGCCAACACCGCCGAACGCAGCAAGTTCATGGGTTCATCTCTCATTTCGCACCCATGACGCGTGTTTCGATAGGCAACTCGTATCCGCCGCCCTGTTCGGCCCAGCGCGAAAGAATAAGTTTCTCCACCCCGGCGATGCGTTCAGCCGCAAGCTTTTTGTCCTTGGTCTTGGCAATGTAAGTGAGCCGCAACGTTGACTTGTCCGTCTCCAGAACGGAGATCAGCTTGTCCACTGCCCGCAGCCATTGCGCCTTGAGCTTCACAGAACCGGGAGCAAATGCCTCCTCCGTCATGTCGAAGCGCACCAGACGCGTGATCGCGGCGCCATAATTCAGCTTCGACGCCTTGCCGGCCGTGAGCCGCACGATGCGCGGATTTGCCGTGGTCATCTTGAAGCCCGAAGGCAAAGTCCGCGTGTCGAGCTTCAGAATGAAGTTGGAGCCAATGTCGGCGTCGGGAACATCCGCGCACGCCACATGGAAGCGCCCGTGCTTGTCCGTTGTGATCAGCACGCCCTTGACGGTGACCAGACGAACCCCGGCAAGCCCCGGCTCACCCTCATCCTGGCTGCCATTGCGGTTCCTGTCGTCGAACACCTTGCCGATGATGTCGCCGCAATCAAACACATGCTCGGCCAATACCGTAACCGTGGCGCGCGCCGTCCCAACAACCTGATCGGTGGCAGGATCGATAAGTTGCGCCGTATTCACATGCGGTCCCGTCGTCACCGCGACGGTCGCAATCAAGGTCAGCTCAATCGTAATGTCGCCGCCGGGGTCAGGAGCCACGATCGGACTTCAAATGTCAGATTGCGGCCCGCAATCACGGGCTCCAGTCGCCACACCATTGACCAATGGCCGAATTCGCAACATAGTCAAAGCCCGGCGGAATAATGTCCACGATCCGCGCCAGCGCCAGCGTCGTATCCGCGGCTGTAATCACATAAGGCACCCGCTCGCCACGCCGCACCTGCGTAACCAATGCCCGCTTCGTAAGGCCCGATGCAGTGGAAGCCAGGGGATCGATCGCAATGTGATTGTGCATCACATTTCCGTCGTTGAGCTCCAGCAGAAATGCCAGATAATAAAAACCCGGATTGGGTGAAACTGGCGGTGCGGCACTTGGTGCAATCAGGCAGGACGCAGGCGAAACCGCACAGGCCGTGACTTCAAATGCGCCAACTTGCGGGGGCATCGTGCTGGAAGCCCCAGCCGCATAACCGGCCGGATTTGCAATGCTGATGCTATACTCCGTCTCGCCAACGGGGCACGCGGGATCAGCGCCGGCCACAATGTCAAACCGGTAGGCGCCATCTGCAACGGTCACTTGGCCCTGCTGGCTTGCATCTACCAGGCAAACGCCAGGCAGAGGATTGCCACCGCTGCTGATGCTGACCGTAACACCTGCCACAGGCAGACGCGTAACCGAGTTGTAGATGATGCCAGATGGATCTATCGGCTCGTTCTGGTCAATCACGGTCGTGCCCGGCGGCAGCGTAAGACTTTCTATTGAACCAACCACAAGAGTGTTCGGATTCGTGAACAGCAGCCTGTAGCCGACGCCAGATGGGGCCGAAATCGTGTAGAAACCGCTAGCATTCGAGGTGGCGGTCCCAAGCAGGGCGCCCAGGCTGTTGAAAAGCTGCACGAAGTAGTTGGGCCCGGCATTTGGCTCGCCGCCGCCAAAATTGCCGTCACCATTGCTATCGAAAAATACTGTGCCGGTTACGACAGAATCGTCGAATACAACAATCGTAGCATTCGCTGTGTCGCAGTTCGCGATGTTTAGAACCTCGCAAATTTGGTAAGTAGCCACATAGGTGGCAGGCGCTGTACCTGCTGGAATGGTCAACAAGCCAGCCGGGCTAATCGTCAGGCCCGTGATGCCACCATCCGCCGCGATTGAAGGCGTCACGTCGGTCGTAAGGAAGGCCGCCCCATTCAACGTATCATTGGTGTACACGGTTACGGTCGTGCCGCCCGTCACGCCATTTATTGGTGCCGCCGAGAAATCATCATCATTGGCAACAATCGCAGCCGCGGTGACCACCACCGTGACGTTAGCCGTGTCACAGTTCGTAGGGTTGAGGGCCTCGCAAATCTGATAGGTCACCGCGTAGGTGGCAGCCGGTGTCCCAGCCGGGATGGTCAGCGTTCCACTGGCATTTATGGTAACCCCCGTCAGCCCGCCAGTGGCCGTGATCGAGGGAATCACCGCAACAGGAGCAAAGGCGGCTCCGTTCAGCGTGTCGTTAGTGAATACGGTAGCTGTGGTGCCCCCTGCCAGGCCATTCACCGGCGAGGCTGAGAAGTCATCATCGTTGGCAACAATCGCGGCCGCAGTGACCACCACTGTCACATTGGCCGTGTCACAGTTCGTAGGGTTCAGGACTTCGCAAATCTGGTAGGTCACTGTGTAAGTGGCAGCCGGTGTCCCAGCCGGGATTGTCAGCGTGCCACTGGCATTATGGTAACCCCGGTCAGCCCGCCAATGGCCGTGATCGTCGGGTTCACCGCCGCCGGAATAAAAGCCGCTCCGTTCAAGGTGTCATTAGTGAACACGGTGGCGGTAGTGCCGCCTGCCAGGCCATTCACCGGAGAAGCCGAGAAGTCATCGTCATTGGCGACAATCGCAGCCGCAGTGACCACTACGGTCACATTGGCCGTATCGCAGTTGGTGGGGTTCAGTAGTTCACATATCTGGTAGGTC
Source organism: uncultured Alphaproteobacteria bacterium (assembly GCA_963766425.1). GTDB lineage: Bacteria > Pseudomonadota > Alphaproteobacteria > Rhizobiales > Aestuariivirgaceae > Aestuariivirga. The sequence goes on along the minus strand of CAVYAB010000015.1, from coordinate 134,551 downwards.
ACCGTGTAGGTGGCGGCCAGTGTTCCAGCCGGGACGGTCAGCGTGCCGCTGGCATTGATTGTGACTCCCGTCAGCCCGCCGGTTACCGTGATTGAAGGCGTCACATCCGCCGGAACAAAGGCAGCGCCATTAAGGTGTCATTGGTGAACACCGTTGCGGTGTTGCCGCCCGCCAGGCCATTCACCGGAGAAGCGGAGAAGTCGTCATCTGTGGCAACAATCGTCGCCGCAGTGACGACCACGGTCACATTGGCCGTATCGCAGTTGGCGGCGTTCAACACTTCGCAAATCTGATAGGTCACCGTATAGGTGGCAGCCACTGTTCCAGCCGGGACAGTCAGCGTGCCGCTGGCATTGATGGTGACCCCGGTCAGCCCGCCAGTTGCGGTGATTGAAGGCGTCACATCAGCGGGAGCAAATGGGGCCCCATTCAAGGTGTCATTGGTGAACACGGTTGGCGTATTGCCGCCCGCCAGGCCATTCACCGGAGAAGCGGAGAAATCGTCATCGGTGGCAACAATCGTCGCTGCAGTGACCACTACTGTCACATTGGCCGTATCGCAGTTGGCAGCGTTCAAGACTTCGCAGATCTGATAAGTCACCGTGTAGGTGGCAGCCAATGTCCCAGCCGGGACGGTCAGCGTGCCGCTGGCATTTATGGTGACCCCGGTCAGCCCGCCCGTGGCCGTGATCGAAGGAGTCACGTCGGCGGCAACAAATGGAGCGCCATTCAAAGTGTCATTGGTGAACACGGTTGGCCGTATTGCCGCCCGCCAGGCCATTCACCGGAGAAGCCGAGAAGTCGTCATCGATCGGCAACAATCGCCGCTGCGCTGACCACCACCGTCACATCCGCCGTGTCACAGTTCGCAGGCGTTGCGACCTCGCAAATCTCGTAATTCACCGTATAGGTCGCCGCAGCCGTACCTGCCGGGATCGTCAGGGTGCCGCTGGCATTGATCGTCAGGCCCGCGATGCCGCCATTCGAAATGATTGTTGGCGTCACCAGCGCCGGAGCAAAGGCCGCGCCGTTCAAAGTGTCATTGGTGAACACGGTTGGCGTATTGCCGCCCGCCAGGCCATTCACCGGAGAGGCGGTGAAGTCATCATCAACCGCGTCGATGGGCACCATGAAATTGGTATTGGTCACATCATCGTCGGCGCCCGTATCGTCACCCGGATTCTGGCTGTCGGAAACATCGGTTACATTGGGGCCGCTCGGAGGCGTTGCCGTAACCGTGGCGCTGTTGGTCACCTGGAGGGCCAGCAGGTCTGCGGCCACAAGCGTGTAAGTTGCCGTAAAGGTTGTAGTATCAATGGCAGCCGGAGCCAATGAGGCGATGGGGCCGCCCGACACGGTAACCGTGGGGTCCGCCAGCGTGATATTGGTGAGCGTTACATTGCCCGTGTTCTGAACCGAGAAAGCGTAGGATATGGTCTCGCCAAGCTGGGCAAAACCATCGCCACTTTCATCATTGAATGTCGAAGACTTCAGAAGCTCCACGGCCGGTGCATTGAGAACAACCGGAATGGAAACAAATGAGTTCCCCGAAACGACCGGAGCCAGTTGGTAAGTGCCGCTCGCCGTCGCATCATTTAAAATATCAGCAAAAGCATTCTGGACCAGCGAGAACGACAACACCAAAACCATGGCAAGCCGGGCGAGGAAATCCGTTCCCCGCCTCCACATGCCAATTGGTTTCTGTCTTCGCGTTTTCATAAAGCTCTCACCGACCGCCGCTAACTCAAACGGCAATTCAGGAATTCAACGCGTACAAACTGGATTTCGGTGCCGCCGGAGCAAATGGCTCCAGCGGCGTTCACGAATGGAAGCTACTTAGCCGCCATCAACTTCGGCCTGCGTGACCGTGTGGACATAGGTGAAGGTGACCGTGGCGCCGGGCTGCAGGACATCCCATGAGCCATTCGACGCCGCCGTCCGAGGAAACCGTTCCAGGTGCCAGCGGACCGTCAGATCAAACCGCCCTCGGTGAACGATGCCTGCGGAACGAGGACCAGTTCGTGTGTATCGTTGATCACGATGCCGGTAATGGCCACGTTGCCGGTGTTTGACGACCGTATAGGTATAAGTGATGATGTCGTTAACTTCCGCGCGACCATCGGTCGTGTTGCCGTTGGTTTCTACCAGTGCACCAACCTTGCTGACTGTCAGCAGCGGCCCTGCAGCAATGGTCGTCGTGGCCGATCCGCCTGGTGATGTCACCGGGTTGCCCGCATAGATGCCGCTTCCTGTGGCCGTGTTGTTGACCGCATCGGCCGGAACCGTCAGGCCCGCAGCGCGATAGACATCAAGTGTTGACAGCGTGTAGGTCGCATTAAACTCGGCAGCCTGCCCCGGCAGCAGAGTCGTCGACCCCGATGTCGAGGGTAAAGACAGACATGGAACCTGAGCCCGCAGTCTGCGGATTGCCAAACGAAGGCCCAGCGTCAACTGGCGTCACGCCGGTAATCGTGACGTTGCCGTTGTTGGTGATGATGTAGTGATAGATGATCGTATCGCCACCATCGGTGATGGTCGCATTCGATCCCAGAGCGACAGTCGCAGCCGTGCCGATCGACTTCGCAATGCTCAGGCTCGGATTGGCGGCAACAACTGGAATGTCCACCGTATCAGGAGCGGATGTAACCGGGTTTCCGCCATAGGTGCCGCTCGCCGTCGCCGAGTTGGAAATGTCAGCCAGTGTCGGCTGCGCGAACGCCAGAAATGATGTGGCCATGACCGGCGCATAAATCCACGCTCGCGCAATCGACCTGACCTTCGAACTTTGTGCTTGTTGTCTCGTTATCATAATATTTTCCCCAGATGTTTTTGAAGTAAACGCGGCGTGATACCCAAACTCCTTGACTCATTCTTTTCGAACTTCGGAAAACTTGTAATTTTTGAAAATGTTCCTCATTGCAGGAAATCCACATCCTGCTGGACCACGGTGTAAGGCGCGGTGAAGGTCACCTCGTCGCCTGGTGCGAGCACTCCCAGATGCCGTCCCCGGGCGTGCCGTCGGATGAATCACCGAAGGGCGCCACATCAAGTGTTAGTGTTTCGCTGCCAGGCACCGGCGCAATGCCATAGCCATTGAAAATATCATTTACCGTCACGCCCAGGATCGTGATGTTGCCGATGTTATCGGCCTCATAGGTATAGTTGATGATGTCGGCGGCCGAGACCGGGCCAGCCGTATCGGCGGTCTTCTTCATTTCCAGCGCTGGCGACTGGGTGATCGTCGTTGTCGCGGTATTCGAAGCCAAAGGAGAAGTTTCGGCCGTATCAAATGTGGCGGAGTTGGTAATGCTTGCGCCGTTATCGATGTTGGCCTGGGTGGCCGCATAGGTCGCCGTGTAGATCCATGTTTCGCCCACATCGAGTGTACCCAGCGGAACCGCATCACCGGAGCTCAATGTTGGGCCCGAAGTCAGTGTCAAGGCGCCGCCCTGCGCCAGCGCATCCGAGATGGAAGGTGCGGTCAGCGGAATATTGCCCGTGTTGGCAACGGTGATGGTGTAGGTGAGCGTGCCCGGCAGGGAGATGTTGCCAATGTCCACCGCTTTTGAAATTGTAAACGAGGCAACATCATTGTCGGCAATCGTATTTGTGGCCGTGAGCGTAGCGCCAAGCGTCGCGAGCCCGGACGTAACCGAGGATAGCGTCACGATCACGGTTTCGGCCGGATCCAAAATCAAATCATCAATCACAGGGATGGTGATGGTCGCCGTTGTGGCACCCGCAAGAACGGTCACCGTGCCGGAAAGTGCGGTGTAGTCGGTGCCGGAAGTCGCAGTTCCAGCAATTCCGTAGGCAATCACCGTGTCCTCGGCGCTCACTGCCGTTTGCGTGAGCGTCATCACGCCATTGGTCGCTGGCTCGGCGCCATTCGTGGTGTTGGCGATGGTCACCGTGGCCGAGTCATTGTCGGCAATTGTATTGGTGGCTGTAAGCGTGCCGCCAAGCGTTGCAAGCCCGGAGGTTATGCTGCCGAGCGTGACAATCACCGTCTCCGGCGCTTCTACGATGGCATCATCAGTCACCGGAATGCTGATCGTGGCCGTTGTCGCACCCGCGATGATGGTCACCGTGCCTGAAAGCGCCGTGTAGTCGGTTCCAGAGGTCGCCGTTCCGGCAACGCCATAGGCAATCACCGTATCCGTGGCGCTCACCGCCGTCTGTGTCACCGTCATCACGCCGCCGGTTGCAGGCTCAGCGCCGTTGCTTGTATTCGCAATCGTGACAGTCGCCGAGTCATTGTCGGCAATCGTATTGGTGGCCGTGAGCGTAGCGCCAAGAATTGCAAGGCCAGAGGTGACGCTTGTAAGCGTGACAATGACAGTCTCGGGATTTTCAACAATGCCATCATCGATCACCGGAATGGGAATCGTCGCCGACATGTCGCCGGCAAGGATGGTCACCGAACCGGAAAGTGCGGTGTAATCGGTTCCGGATGAAGCCGTTCCGGCCACCGTATAGGCAATGGTAGAATCAGTGGCGCTGACCGCCGTCTGCGAAACCGTCATTACTCCGCCTGTCGCGGGTTCCGCGCCATCGCTGGTATTGGCAATGGTGACAATCGCCGGTTCATTGTCGTCGATGGTGTTAGTGGCGGTGAGCGTGGCGCCGAGAATGGCAAGGCCGGATGTGACGGCCGTGATGGTTACGACGACCGTTTCGTCACCCTCCAGAATCAGGTCATCGATCACCGGAATGGTGATTGTGGCCGACATGTCCCCTGCAAGGATGGTCACCGATCCGGAGAGAGCAGTATAGTCCGGGCCGGCAGTTGCACTTCCGCCAACCGTATAGGACATAACCGAATCCGTGGCGCTCACCGCCGTCTGGGTCACGGTCATTACGCCATTGATTGGCCCTCCCTCCGCACCTTCCGTGGTATTGGCAATGGTGACGATGGCCGGTTCGTTGTCATCAATCGTATTGGTTGCAATCAGGGTCAGCGCCCAGCGTTGCAAGGCCCGACGTAATGGATGTCAGGGTCACAATGACCGTCTCGTCTCCCTCCACGATAAAATCGTCGATAACCGGAATGGTGATGGTGGCGGTGGTGGCCCCCGCGGGAATGGTCACCGTGCCGGACAGTGCCGTGTAGTCAGTGCCGGGCGTCGCCGTTCCGGCAACCGAATAGGCAATGACAGTATCGGTCGCACTCACCGCCGTTTGGGTGAGCGTCATCACGCCATTGACCGGGGTCTCTTCGCCTTCCGTGGTATTGGCAATGCTCACGGTGGCTGAATCATTGTCGGCAATCGTATTGGTGGCCGTCAGCGTTCCACCGAGAGTGGCCAGACCGGATGTCACGCTGGTCAACGTGACGATCACGGTTTCCGGGTTCTCGACAATGGCATCATTGGTCACCGGAATGGTGATCGTGGCCGTGGTGGCACCGGCAAGAATGGTGACCGTGCCCGAGAGTGCCGTGTAGTCAGTTCCAGATGTCGCGGTTCCTGCAACCGAATAGGCAAGCACCGTGTCGGTGGCGCTCACCGCCGTCTGTGTCACCGTCATCACGCCATTGACCGGCCCCGCCTCCGCCCCGTTCGTGGTGTTGGCAATTGTCACCGTGGCCGAGTCATTGTCCGCAATGGTATTTGTGGCCGTGAGCGTCACACCGAGCGTCGGCAGGCCGGATGTAATGGAGGTCAAGGTTACGATGACCGTTTCCGAACCCTCGACAATGGGATCATTGATTACCGGGATGGGGATCGTGGCCGTGGTCGCGCCTGCAATGATGGTCACCGTGCCGGAAAGCGCCGTGTAGTCCGTGCCAGAGGTAGCAGTTCCTGCCACGCTATAGGCAATGACGGTGTCGGTGGCACTGATCGCAGTTTGCGTTACCGTCATCACGCCGTTGGCCGGACCCACCTCCGCTCCGTTTGTGGTATTGGCGATGCTGACCGTCGCCGAAGTATTGTCGGCAATCGTGTTGGTGGCCGAGAGCGTGCCGCCAAGCGTGGCAAGACCCGAGGTTATGCTGGTCAGCGTTACGATGACCGTCTCCGGGCCTTCAAGAAGGACATCATTGATCACCGGAATGGTGATCGTCGCCGTTGTTGCTCCGGCGATGATGGTCACCGTGCCTGAAAGTGCGGTGTAGTCGGTTCCGGATGTTGCCGTTCCTGCCACCGAATAGGCGATGACCGTATCAGTGGCACTCACTGCTGTCTGCGTGACCGTCATCACGCCATTGACCGGACCCAGCTCAGCGCCATTCGTTGTATTGGCAATCGTCACCGTCGCTGAGTCATTGTCAGCAATGGTATTGGTAGCCGTAAGTGTTCCACCGAGAGTGGCCAGCCCGGATGTAATACTGGTGAGCGTGACGATGACTGTCTCTGACGTTTCAACGATGGCATCATTGGTCACCGGAATGGGGATCGTCGCCGTGGTGGCGCCAGCAAGGATGGTAACCGTGCCGGAAAGCGCAGTGTAGTCGGTTCCAGATGTCGCCGTTCCTGCCACCGAATAGGCAATCACCGTATTCGTGGCGCTCATTGCTGTCTGCGTGACCGTCATCACGCCATTGACCGGCCCTGCCTCCGCTCCGTTTGTGGTATTGGCGATGGTGACCGTGGCTGAGTCATTGTCGGCAATCGTGTTGGTAGCAGTAAGTGTTCCGCCGAGTGTTGCAAGGCCAGACGTAATCGATGTCAACGTCACGATCACAGTTTCAGAACCCTCGACGATGGCATCATTTGTTACTGGAATGGGGATAGTGGCCGTGGTGGCACCTGCGAGGATGGTGACCGTGCCGGACAGCGCGGTGTAGTCAGTTCCGGAGGTGGCCGTTCCCGCAACGCTATAGGCAATCACCGTATTGGTGGCGCTCACCGCTGTCTGGGTCACCGTCATCACGCCATTGACCGGCCCCGCTTCCGCCCCGTTCGTCGTATTGGCGATGGTGACCGTGGCCGAGTCATTGTCGTTGACGGTGATGGTGGGCGCGGTGCCGGTTGCAGTGCCGAAACTGCCGCCAGTCGCGGTGACGCTCGCCGGGGTGCAGCTGTGTACGCCCTCCACGATGGCATCATTGGTGGCCGTTGCGGTAACCGTCTGGGCCGTATTCCAGTTGGCCAGCGTGAAAGTGAGCGGCGATGGCGCGAAAGTGCATTGCGTGCTGGTGCCGATGGTGACGCTTACATTGGCGGTTGGCACCGTGGTCAGCCTGACCGTGAAGGCCCCGGTGTCGCCGCCTTCCGTTGCCGAGCCGTCTGTAGTGGCAAATATAAATCCGACGAGGCCATAGTGGAGATGGAAGGTGCCAGTGTTGCTGGCATAGCCATCCACCTGAAAGCGGTAGGTGGTCCCGGAGGTAGCGGTAAAGCTTACCGTCGAACCATAGTTTGCATTGACGGTTGAGTTGCAGCCCGTCGTATCGTCATTCGTTCCAACCACCGTGAGCGCATTGACGGCCGCACCCGTATAGACGCCAAGGGTTGTGTCGAAGTTGGTCGTGGTTGAGGCCGTTGGATTGCACGTTCCGATAACAACGACACCAGCCGCAGGCGCCGTCCAGCTGTACCACATCGTGTTCAGCGCTCCGCCACCAAACGTGGCGGCTCGCCAGCTTCGCCTGTTGCGCCAACATTGGTGCCGGTAAAGGTTCCGTTGCTGCCCGCAATTACAGTGCCGGGGAAAGTATTGTTTGCAAAGGCAGGCGCCGCTTCGAGGATCGAGGCCATAAGCACGACCAAAAGCGCACTGATCAGCGCGTGGATTTGCGTTATGGTCGTTCTGTCAAGCAAATCACCAGGTCCAAAATAGATCGCACATGTGCCGCGCCGCACATCAAGAAACACAAGAATGACGCTGGAAAACTCACACACAGAGGGCGTTGGATTGGTGAATGTGCAAGCGGGGAAGCCACCAACTGGCCATGCCGCTCTTCCGTTCATCTCCAATCCCCGAGACGAGCGCAAAATTGTCGCTGATTTTGAGTAGGGTTTTGTGGTTAAGGACGGGTTAAGCGCCTGTCCCAAAATCCAAATTTGGATCAGTTGTGGCTGCGCTGCATGATTATTTCTCATTGCAGCAGATCCACGTCAGTTTGGGTCACCGTGTAGGTTGCGGTGAAGGTCACCTCATCGCCCGGTGCGAGCACTGACCAGGTTCCGTTGCTGGGTGGAGCGTCGGTTGAGTCACCCAGCGGCGTTACATCCAGCGATAGTGTTTCAGTACCAGGCAACGGGACGGTAATAACCGTTGAAATTTCGGCGATGGTCACACCACGGATGGTGAGGTTGCCGCTGTTGGTAACGGTGTATGTGTAAGTGATGATATTTGACCGCACAGGACCGGCAGTATCGGCGGTCTTAACAATTGTAAGCGGCGGATTTGAGGATGAGCGTCGTAGGCACCGCATTTGTGCGTTGCTGTGGTCTGTGTCGTGTCAAACGAACGGTGTTGGAGAACGTACTGCCTCAGGGGGGGGGGGGGAGGGGGGAGGGGAGGGGTGGGTATTGGCCTGGTGACGGCATAGGTTGAGGTCTCGACGCACGCATCTGTCGTATCGTTGGCACCATCCGTATTCGTTCGCCAGATGAATCGGTCGGACCCGATGTGGGCATTCGTGTTAAGGCACCCTGCAGAATGCTTTCGCTGAGGATGAGGCCCGTCCGCGTGGCGCTGCCGCTATTCTGAATGGTGATCGTATCGGTCAGCTCGTTGGCACAGCGACATTGAGTGAAAGATCAACAGCTATTAGTCATTGTAATGGCGGGAACGCCGTTGGTAAATGTGCAAGTGATATTCGCTGCCGCAGCGGAGCCGCAGCATCGAACACAAGATCACCAGTCGCCAGATTGGGTGTGGCACTACCCCCAGATCCCAATCCGGAACAGGTAACTGAGATCAACTCATAACCCGCCGGAATGGTTTCGGTGATCGTGGTGACGGTTGACGCCGCCGCCAGTGTCTGCGTCGCTCCCGCAACGCCAACACCACTGGTCACCGTGGTTATCGTCTGGCCCGCCCAAGCCATTGTCGCCATTAAAGGTAAACGCGCCAACCGCGCCATTGCTGATCTTGGTCAGGGTGATGGTGGGAAGCCTGGTATTGGTGAAGGTGCAGGCAATGACCGAACCGGCCGCGGTAGCCGCCGCATTGAGGACCAGCGCTCCGGTTCCGAGGTTCGGTGTCGCCGTGCCGCCGCCGCCCATGCCCGAGCAGGTCGCTGACGCCAGCACATAGCCCGCAGGGATCGTTTCGGTGATCGTCGTGATGGTCGACGCCGCAGCGAGCGTCCGGGTTGCTCCCGCAACCCCAACACCACTGGTCACCGTGGTGATCGTCTGGGCCGCGCCAAAGCCATTGTCGCCATTGAAGGTGAACGGGCCAACCGCGCCATTGCTGATCTTGGTCAGGGTGATGGTGGGAAGCCTGGTATTGGTGAAGGTGCAGGCAATGACCGAACCGGCCGCGGTAGCCGCCGCATTGAGGACCAGCGCTCCGGTTCCGAGGTTCGGTGTCGCCGTGCCGCCGCCGCCCATGCCCGAGCAGGTCGCTGACGCCAGCACATAGCCCGCAGGGATCGTTTCGGTGATCGTCGTGATGGTCGACGCCGCAGCGAGCGTCCGGGTTGCTCCCGCCAACCCCAACACCACTGGTCACCGTGGTGATCGTCTGGGCCGCGCCAAAGCCATTGTCGCCATTGAAGGTGAACGGGCCAACCGCGCCATTGCTGATCTTGGTCAGGGTGATGGTGGGAAGCCTGGTATTGGTGAAGGTGCAGGCAATGACCGAACCGGCCGCGGTAGCCGCCGCATTGAGGACCAGCGCTCCGGTTCCGAGGTTCGGTGTCGCCGTGCCGCCGCCGCCCATGCCCGAGCAGGTCGCTGACGCCAGCACATAGCCCGCAGGGATCGTTTCGGTGATCGTCGTGATGGTCGACGCCGCAGCGAGCGTCCGGGTTGCTCCCGCAACCCCAACACCACTGGTCACCGTGGTGATCGTCTGGGCCGCGCCAAAGCCATTGTCGCCATTGAAGGTGAACGGGCCAACCGCGCCATTGCTGATCTTGGTCAGGGTGATGGTGGGAAGCCTGGTATTGGTGAAGGTGCAGGCAATGACCGAACCGGCCGCGGTAGCCGCCGCATTGAGGACCAGCGCTCCGGTTCCGAGGTTCGGTGTCGCCGTGCCGCCGCCGCCCATGCCCGAGCAGGTCGCTGACGCCAGCACATAGCCCGCAGGGATCGTTTCGGTGATCGTCGTGATGGTCGACGCCGCAGCGAGCGTCCGGGTTGCTCCGCAACCCCAACACCACTGGTCACCGTGGTGATCGTCTGGGCCGCGCCAAAGCCATTGTCGCCATTGAAGGTGAACGGGCCAACCGCGCCATTGCTGATCTTGGTCAGGGTGATGGTGGGAAGCCTGGTATTGGTGAAGGTGCAGGCAATGACCGAACCGGCCGCGGTAGCCGCCGCATTGAGGACCAGCGCTCCGGTTCCGAGGTTCGGTGTCGCCGTGCCGCCGCCGCCCATGCCCGAGCAGGTCGCTGACGCCAGCACATAGCCCGCAGGGATCGTTTCGGTGATCGTCGTGATGGTCGACGCCGCAGCGAGCGTCCGGGTTGCTCCCGCAACCCCAACACCACTGGTCACCGTGGTGATCGTCTGGGCCGCGCCAAAGCCATTGTCGCCATTGAAGGTGAACGGGCCAACCGCGCCATTGCTGATCTTGGTCAGCGTGATGGTGGGCGGCGGAGTGTAGGTAAGGTCGTCAATGCCGATGAATTCGTTGGTGGGGTTGGTACCCGCTACGCCACCGGCGATGTGCTGGATGGTAACGTTGTTTACTGGTCCGGCATAACACACACGGATGTCACCGGTGGTATCGCCTATGTAGTTGCCATTTGAGGTGGCACGCCCCGTGCCCGCGTTATAGTTGACATTTGATCCGATGGTCGGGGCCGACGTTGGTACCGGTCCAAACTGGACAATGTCATTGAAATTCGACCCGCCGCTGCTCGTCGTTGGGCTGCCATCGATGTCGGTAATGGTGAAACAAAGATTGTAGACCGGACTGGAGGCGCCCAAGGAATTCGTGAAGGCCAAGGTCGTCGTGTTGAAAACCGACAGGTTATCGGTTGTGGCATCCATCTCAGATAGGACGATGCCGGTATGAGTATTAAGTGTCGCGGCTGGCTGTATCTCAACCCTTCGCGCCGATGCCGACCCCGAACCAACAGCGGAACTGGTGACTGTGATGACACCTGGTGTGGCTACATCGGGAGCCGCGGGTGACAAGATACTAACGTTGGGACGAGTTGCCCAATCTAGCGTTTCAGCTGACGCACTGCCAACCAACAAGATCAGGCAAACGATCGCTGCCGCAAAAACTTTAGCCAAGTTAAAGCAGCGAATGAACAAAATCTCTATGTCGAGATAGGAGACCAATCTTAAGCCCCTCCCCAGAGGCATAATTCAACCAACGACAGGCCGCTAAGGCCTGTTAACACCTTCTTCCTGCGGGTGATTTGGTTAATTGCGGGTTAAATGGATGCCGCACCATGGCACAGCACGACCGGGCATTTCCCGCAGAGCTGTAACTTTTCAGCCACTTGCGCCGGCAAAATCGGACGTCTGCAGGTGGTTCAAATACGCGCTTGCCAGCAATGCACCTTCCAGACATGACTACACTTCGCAAAATACCAAAAGCCTGCTGGCAGACCATCATCCGCGAAGGGGTAACGCATGAGTCAGTTTTACGATGAGAAGGAACGGCTGGTTATTGACTCCATTGACGGCTTGCAGATGGCAGCCGGTAATCCGGCAATTACCACGCTGGATGGCTATCCCCACATTAAGATTGTTTGCCGTACGGATCACAAGCCATCCAAAGTCGCGCTGATTTCCGGCGGCGGCTCCGGTCATGAGCCGTCGCACGCAGGCTATGTCGGCAAGGGCATGCTTACGGCCGCAGTCTGCGGCGAGGTTTTTGCTTCACCGAGCTTTGACGCTGTTCTGGCAGCGATCTTGGCAGTCACCGGAAAAGCCGGCTGCCTTCTTATCGTTCCGAACTATACCGGCGACCGTCTCAATTTCGGCCTGGCAGCAGAGCGTGCCCGTGGCCTTGGCAAGAAAGTTGAAATGGTGATTGTTGGTGACGACATTGCCATTCCGGGCCTGGCCCAACCCCGCGGCGTGGCGGGCGTACTGTTCATACACAAGATTGCGGGATATCTCGCGGAAAAAGGGGCAAGCCTCGAGACTGTCGCAGCTGCTGCCCGCAGCGTCGCGGCAAAAGCCGTATCTCTCGGCATTTCCCTGAGTTCCTGCACGCTCCCCGGTGCCGGTCGCGAAGATCGCGTGCCGCCGGGACAGGCCGAGTTGGGCCTTGGCATCCATGGCGAGCCGGGCGTTGACCTCATTGATTTTCATGGCGCCAAGGCCGTAGCAGAAATTCTCTATGAACGCCTGTTCAGGCAAGTTGGCAAGGCTGCCGGCTATGCCCTGCTGCTCAATAATCTGGGTTCAACAACACTCCTTGAAATGGGCGTTCTCGCCAATGAATTTTTGTCGAGCGCGAACAGCAAGAAAATCAAACTCGTGATAGGTCCCGGCCTGTTGGTCACCTCACTGGACATGCACGGATTTTCCGCTTCGCTGCTCCCTCTCAACCGCGACTATGCGACTGCCCTCTCTGCCCCGGTGGCACCCGCAGCCTGGCCAGGCGCCCGGGTTCCCGGCAAATTGCGGCGTTGGAAGCTTCCCAAGGGAATTAAGACCAAGGCTGAAAAGCCAAGCAGCAATGCTTCTGTGGCGGCCTTCCTGTCGAAGTGCTGCGATCTACTGATTGCCATGGAAACCGAATTGAACGCACTCGATGCAAAGGTGGGTGATGGCGACACGGGCTCAACTGTTGCCACCGGCGCCCGCAGCTTGAAAGCACATATTACGACTTTGCCCTTGGCCAATCCTGCGCGCCTCCTGTCATCGCTCAGTGATCTTCTCGGCAAATCCATGGGCGGGTCGAGTGGCGTTTTACTGGCAATCATGTTTGCCGCTGCAAGCCAGGCCATTGACTCCGAAGAGTCATGTGCAAAAGCATTGCAGAAGGGCCTCGCGCGCATGAAGGAAATTGGCGGCGCCAAAACCGGTGACCGCACCATGATCGACGCCCTGGAACCAGCCCTCGCTGCCCTCGTTAGCGGAAAGCCCTTTTCCAAGGCCGCTGAAATTGCCCGTCAGGGGGCGGAGGCGACGGCTTCCATGCAGCGCGCCGGCGCCGGACGCTCGACATATGTCTCGGCAGCCAAACTTACAGGCATACCCGACCCTGGTGCCGTGGCCGTGGCAAAACTACTGGAAGGACTTGCGGCAGTCTAATCCAGTCCCGGCCCGTCAAGCACCTCAGTTGTGCTGCGATAGGCAGTCTCAAGATGATCACGCATCGCATCTGCTGCGGCCCTGGAATTACCGCTCTTCAGCGCATTGATGATGGCGCGGTGATGTTTCAGCGTTGCCTCCGCCTCACCCTCGCGCGGCAGCATTAAGTGGCGGCAGCGGTCAAGCTGCGCCTTTGAAATTTCAATGGCCCGCCATAGCCGCGGTAGATTGCTGATCTCGGCGATATAGCGGTGAAAGTCATCGTCGCGTTCAATCGCCTCAACATATTTTTTCCGTTCCAGCGCGCGCGCATGCAGCATCAGGATGTCATCGAGACGGTCCACATGAGATTGCGTCATGCGCGTAGCAGCTTGCGTCGCGCTTTCGGATTCAAGCGCCCGACGAATAAGAAAGGCTTCGGCAATTTCTTCCCGGTCGATGCGCGCCGCCCGCGTGCCCGATTGCGCCACGACTTCCACCAGATTCTCGTCACTCAGTTTCTTCACTGCTTCACGCACTGGCGTCCGCGAGACATTGAGCTGGGCCGCAATTGCCTTTTCGTCAATGACATCGCCCGGCTTGATCACGCCTGTCAGAATCATCCGCCGCACCAGCGGATAAATCTGGTCGCGCATGGATCTGGAACGGTCAAGCCGCGATCTTGCAAGGCTAATTCTCATGTTGACATACTAATATAACAGTTGTGGACAGCAAGCCCAAAATTTGTCTAAGATGATTCAAACTAAAAAAATTCGATGGGAGGGCGCATGGCAGGCGCAAATAATTTTCCAAAGCTCCACAATGCAATGTGGCCGGCTCTCGTCGGCAAGGGATCGGATTCGGAACCGCCAATTGATCTCGATACAATGCTCGACCTGACTGCCAAGGCAGTTGTGAAGGGCGTGAAGTTTGACGGCATCGACATTTTCCATGCCGCCCCGCACACCAACATCGATTTTACCGATGATGAAGTGAAGCGCCTGGCCGAGAAGGTTGAGGCGCGTGGGCTGGCAATCGGCTCCATCGTGGCCCCGGTCTGGCCGCCAGTGGGCGGCGGCTCCGCTATGGGCTCTGTTTCCGATCGGAAAAAATTTGTAGAGAATGTGCGGAAATCATGCCGCCTCGGGCAGAAATTGCGCGAATTGGGCGTGAGACATTACGGCGTCGTCCGCATCGACTCGGCATCGAGTCCTGGCGAATTTGCCAAAGACCCCAAGGGCAACACCAAGAAAGTTGCACAGACTTTTCGTGAGGCGTGCAGCGTGGCGGCCGACTATGGCGAGCGGCTGGCTGCAGAGGGCGAAATTTGCTGGGGTGGCATGCATTCCTGGAAAGCCATGATCGACACGCTCGAAGCCGTCGATCGGCCGCACACCATCGGTTTCCAGGCCGACATGGCGCACACCCTGCTCTACACCATGGGCTACAACGCGCCCAAGGCGAGGCTCCTGCCCGCAAACTATAATTGGAAGAACAAGGCGCAGCTCGACAAAGCGCTTACCAAAATGACCGACATGCTCCGGCCCTGGACCATCGATTTTCACGTGGCGCAAAACGATGGCACCGTCAAAGGCATGGGCTATCACGACAAGACAGGGCGGCACTGCATGGTGACGGACCCGAATGGCAGACTCGATATTCCCCGCCATGCCGGCCTGTGGTTGCGCGGCAAGGATGGCGGGCTCACCAAGGCCTTCCGGCATATCTGCTGGGATGGCTGCATGTTTCCAAACACTGTGATGCTGCAGCAGAAAACCTGGAACGACATTCTCGGCACCATGATCAGAGTCCGCGATGCTCATGGATGGCAAGCCTAAGATGGCCAAGAAACCGCTCAACATCGGAATGGTTGGTTACGGCTTCATGGGCCGCACCCATTCAAACGCATTTTCTCAAGTCGGCCATTTTTTCAATGTCCCCTTTCGCCCAGTCCTGAAGGCAACTTGCGCCCGCGATGCCGCCAAGGCGAACGCCTTCGCCGAACAGTGGGGTTATGAATCCACCGAAACCGATTGGCGCAAACTTGTTGAACGCAAGGACATCGACCTCATCGATATCGCCAGCCCCAATGATACCCATCTCGAGATTGCCATCGCCGCAGCGAAGGCCGGCAAGATGGTCATGTGCGAAAAGCCGCTGGGCCGCTCGGCCAAAGAATCCCAACAAATGGTGGACGCCGTCGAGAAGGCCAAGGTTCCCAACATGGTCTGGTACAATTACCGGCGCGTGCCAGCCGTCACCCTTGCCAAGCAGATGATCGACGAAGGCAAGCTGGGCAAGATTTTTCACTATCGCGCCAAGTTCCTGCAGGACTGGACCATTTCCAAGGACCTCCCCCAGGGTGGCCAGGGCCTGTGGCGGCTTGACGTCAGTGTGGCGGGGAGTGGCGTCACCGGCGACCTCCTCGCCCACTGCATTGATACGGCCATGTGGTTGAATGGGGGCATCACAAAAGTCTCCGGCATGACCGAGACTTTCATCAAGGAGCGCCACCACAACATCTCGGGCAAGACGGAGCCCGTTGGCATTGACGATGCCAGCCTGTTCCTTGCCCGCTTTGACAATGGCTCGCTGGCCAGTTTCGAGGCAACCCGCTATGCCCGCGGCCACAAGGCGCTCTATACCTTCGAAATCAACGGCGAGAATGCCTCAATCGCCTGGGACCTGCACGACCTGCATCGGCTGCAATATTTTGACCATCGCGACGAAGGCCGCACCAGGGGCTGGCGCTCCGTGCACATTACTGATGGTGACCATCCCTACATGGACAAATGGTGGGTGCCCGGATTGCAGATCGGCTACGAACACACTTTCATTCATCAGGTCGCTGATTTTCTGGGCGCCGTTGGCGGCGGAAAATCTGCTGCACCAACATTTAGGGAAGCGCTGGCAACAGACCTTGTGACGGATGCTGTGCTCAGGTCGGCCAAAACCGGTCAATGGGAAAATGCAAAGTGATGGAGACTAATTATTTATTCTCGCAAAGTTTGCTATACGCCTTGCAGGACAAGGAATTTTAGCAATATACTTTGCCTAACAAACGCGGCTGCAGAAAGGAGTAATTTCGAAAGTTTGCGGTCACAATAGAAGTTAAACGCGGCACAAAGACCGCGAGAAGTTGATCAAAACAAAAGAACAAATATGACCTGCCAACAGGCGGTTACGAATGTATAACAATGGGAGAAATCACGATGTTAAGACGCAATCTTGCTTCATTGGTCATGGGAGTGGCCTTCACAATTGCCGGGGGCATGAGCTCCCAGGCCCAAGCTGAAGAATTGACAATTTTCTGGGCCGAATGGGACCCAGCAAACTATTTGCAGGAACTGGCAAACATTTACACCGCGGAAACCGGTGTGACGATTACCGTGCAAACCACACCCTGGCCTGATTTCCAGACCAAGGCCTTCGCCGAATTTAACGCCAAGGGTGATGCCTTCGACATGGTTGTTGGTGACTCGCAATGGCTCGGCGCCGGTTCAACCGGTGGCCACTACGTTGACCTCACCGACTTTTTTGCCAAGCACAAGGTTGGCGATCTCATGGCCCCTGCAACGGTGAAATCCTATGCCGAATATCCGGGAAACAGCGGCAAGTACTGGGCTATCCCGGCTGAAGGCGATGCTGCAGGTTGGGCCTACCGCAAGGATTGGTTCGAAGATCCTAAGGAAAAAGACGCCTTCAAAGCCAAATATGGCTATGATCTCGACATTCCAAAAACCTACACGCAGCTTCGCGACATCGCTGAATTTTTCTATCGTCCTGACGAAAAGCGTTACGGCATCGCTATCTATACCGACAACAGCTATGACGCGATGCTCATGGGTATTGAGGGCGCTATCTTCAGCTATGGTGGCGAACTCGGTGACTATGGCACCTACAAGGTAGACGGCGTTCTGAATTCGCCCCAAAACGCCGCAGCCGTCGAAATGTACAAGCAGCTGTACGGCTTCACGCCGCCAAACTGGGGCAAGACCTTCTTCCAGGAAGACAACCAGGCCATTACCGAAAATCTTGCGGCCATGAGCCTGAACTTCTTCGCCTTCTTCCCCGCCCTTGCCAACAAGGCAACCAACCCGAATGCTGATGTCACGGGATACTTCGCCAATCCGGCAGGCCCCGATGGCAAGCCACAGCATGCGGCCCTTGGCGGCCAAGGCATTTCCATCGTCTCCTACTCCAAGAAACAGGAAGAATCCCTGAAGTTCCTGGAGTGGTTCATCAAGGATGAAACCCAGAAGAAGTGGGCCGAACTCGGTGGTTACACCTGCAGCAAGTCGGTTCTGGAATCTGAAGCCTTCCGCAAGGCAACGCCCTACAACGAGGCCTTCTACCAGACCATGTTCATGGTGAAGGATTTCTGGGCCGTGCCAGAATATGCGGAACTTCTCACCCAGATCAACAACCACGTTTATCCCTATGTGGTCAGCGGTGAAGGCGGCAGTGCCAAGGAAGTTCTTGATGCTGTCACCAAGGAATGGAACGACACCTTCAAGAAATACGGACGCGGGGGCTGATACTCCGCAAATCCTCGCCGGAGGAGAGAAAACTCTCCTCCGGTTTTATTTTCAATGACCCCGTGAGGAGCAGGAAGTGGCAGGAGTTTCAGTTACAAAGGGATGGAGCGATCTCACCATTCGCAACGTCTTTATCATTCCAACCATTCTTTTTCTCATCATCTTCAACATTTTCCCACTGATCTATTCCCTGGGCTATTCTTTCACCGACTTTCGCGCCTCGGTCAACGAGCCCGCAAAATTTGTAGGCCTGCAGAATTATCGCGAACTACTGACCGACGAACGCATCTGGAATAATTTCTGGGTCACGGCAAAATATGTGATTGTCTCCGTCGGCGGACAGATGATCGTGGGTTTCGGCCTTGCGCTTCTGCTCAACCGCGCCATGCCGGCCAAGGGCCTAGTCACAACCCTGCTGCTGCTCCCCATGATGATGTCAGCCGCCGTGGTGGGCCTCTTCTGGCGTCTCCTCTATGATCCCTCATGGGGCCCGCTCAACTATGCCCTCGGCCTTGGCGATCTTGCCTGGCTTTCAAACGCTGACGTGGCACTCTACGCCGTTGCAATTACCGATATCTGGATGTGGGCGCCTTTTGTGATGCTGCTCTCCCTTGCGGGCCTCTCGGCCGTGCCGCAACATCTCTATGAAGCTGCTGCCATCGATCGCGCCAGCGCCTGGTACACCTTTTCGCGCATCACCTTGCCGCTGGTCACGCCGCTTCTGCTCATCGCCCTGATCTTCCGAACCATGGAAGCCTTCAAGACTTTCGATATCGCCTACATCATGAGCACCCAGCCCACCACCGAGCTCATCTCCATCAAGCTCTACAAATTCGCCTTCCAGGAATGGCAGACCGGAAAATCCTGCGCGCTGGCCTACATCGTTCTCATCATGGTGCTGGCGATCACCAACATCTATGTGAAATACCTGAACAAAGTGAAGGAGCGCTGACCATGGCAGTCGTCACTTCATCGCGCAAGAAAGCGCTCAATCGCGTCGCCATTGTTTCCATTCTGCTGATCACTCTTATTTTCCTGTCGCCACTCTATTGGATCGGTTCCACCGCCTTCAAGCCGCGCAGTCTTGCAACCACTGTTCCGCCAACCGTCCTGTTCCAGCCCGAAATCACACCGTTCATCAAGTTGCTCACCAAGCGCGTGCAACTCACCAAGCCCTATGATCCCGCCGCCTACGCTGCTTCCCCCTGGTATGAGCAACGCATCTATGATGGCGGCGAACGCATCCTCCGCGTCGGCCCCAATATCCAGCTCTCGCAATATCCCAACCGATTCATGAACAGCCTGATCATTGCCATCATCAGCACCATCATCGCTGTGTCCATGGGAACCATCACAGCTTATGGATTCTCGCGATTCAAAATGGCAGGCGAGGCCGATCTTCTCTTTTTCGTCCTCTCAACTCGCATGTTGCCGCCCATCGTGGTGGCCATCCCCATGTACCTGATGTACCGCGTCGTAGGCCTCAACGACACCCACATCGGCCTGATCATTCTCTACACGGCGTTTAACCTGTCGTTTTCCGTCTGGCTGATGAAGGGCTTCATGGACGAGATTCCGAAGGAGTATGAGGAGGCAGCCCTGGTTGATGGCTACACCCGCCTGCAGGCCTTCTTCAAAATCGTGCTTCCCGAAGCGGTGACGGGCATTGCCGCCACCGCCGTATTCTGTTTCATCACTGCCTGGAATGAATATGCCTTCGCCCTCATGATGACCAACCGTCGGGCCCAAACCGCACCACCCTTCATCCCATCACAGATAGGTTCCGGCCTCACTGACTGGACCGTTATTGCAGCGGGCACCTTCCTTTTCCTCCTGCCCGTGGCAATCTTCACCTTCGCACTTCGCAAACATCTCTTGCGCGGCGTAACCTTTGGGGCGATCCGCAAATGACCTTCAAACAGATCAGCGCCAAATATCTCGAACCCGCTTCAATCTGGACAATGGTGCTGGGCATCGTGGCGCTTTGCCAGCCCTTGAACCTGACCCTGCACAGCTATGGCCTGACGATCATCCTTGTCGGGCTGATCGGCTTCAACATTTTCTCCAAAATAAAACCTCCACCCAACCAGGAATCATAGTCACCTCATGGCCGAGATCATACTCAGGGACATCGAGAAATACTTCGGTGCCGTTTACGTCATCCGAAAGCTCAATCTGACGATCAAGCAGAGGGAGTTTGTGGTACTCCTCGGGCCTTCCGGTTGCGGCAAGACAACGACACTGCGCGCCATTGCGGGACTGGAAGATATTGACTCGGGCGACATTCTCATTGATGGCAAGCCCGTGCAGCGGCTCGAAGCCGGTGACCGCGATATCGCCTTCGTATTCCAGCTCTTCGCCCTTTATCCCCATCTCACGGCTTACGAAAACATAGCCTTCCCCTTGCGTGCCACACGCGAAAGCAAGACAAGCGTCGATGCCAAGGTGAGGGCTGTGGCCAAGTCTCTGCAGATCGAACATTTGCTGGCTAAGCGCCCGTCATCCCTTGCAGGCGGAGACATGCAGCGCGTTGCCATCGGTCGCGCTCTTGTGCGCCGTCCAAAGGCCATGCTCATGGACGAACCCATGGGCGCCCTCGACGCGAAGCTCCGCGAAGAAATGCGCACCGAGCTGAAACGCCTTCACCTGGAAAATGAATCAACCACCGTCTACGTGACCCATGACCAGGTTGAAGCCATGTCCCTGGCCGACCGCGTCGCCATTATGTACGAGGGCGTACTTCAACAGGTGGGAACACCCGACGATGTCTACCACCACCCTGCCAATCTCTTTGTGGCGCAATTCGTCGGCAGCCCCGTTATGAACATCGCCACGGCCAAGGTAAAATCCGAAGGTTCACACAGCCTGTTGGCCTTGGGCAAAGGTACCGCCCCGTTTGAATTCCCAAAGAGCCTGATCCGCCATCTCTCCGATACCAAAGTTGAAGAACTCACCGTCGGCATCAGGCCCGAAGGTGTTCTCGTGTCGCAAACAGAAATGGCGGGCTATGTTCCTGTCAGCGCCCACTTGATCGAACCCCTCGGCGCCTATGACATTGTTGATCTCAAGGTCGGAGCGCAACTCGTTCGGGCGCGCACGGCGAGCGGCTATGTCACCAAGGTGGGTGCCAAGGTATGGGCCAGGCTTGACCCTGCGCAAACCCATTTCTTCGATACAAAGACCACTGATTCACTTCGCATTAGGCTTGTTGATGGCGCACATTAGGCTCGACAATGTAACCAAGAGGTTCGGCGCCCACGCGGCTGTCGACGGTCTCACGCTCGATATTGGCGACGGCGAGTTTTTCGTGCTGCTGGGACCAACGGGGGCGGGCAAGACGACAACGCTGCGTCTCATCGCCGGATTGGAAATGCCTGACGATGGAAAAATCGAGATCGCCGATCAGGACGTTCGCCGATGGAGTGCTGCCGAGCGCGACGTGGCCCTGGTGTTCCAATACTACTCCCTCTACCCCCGCTACACCGTGCGCCAAAATCTTGCTTTCCCGTTGAAGTCTAACGCGAGGAATTGCTCGCAAGCGGAAATTGATGAACGCATTGCCAAGGCTGCCAAAACTCTGCGCATCGAACATTTACTCGAGCGCAAGACTGATCGGCTCTCAGGCGGCGAGATGCAGCGCGTTTCTATCGGGCGCGCCATCGTCCGTGAACCCCGCGCCTTCCTGATGGATGAACCGCTTTCCAATCTGGACGCAAAACTGCGTGAGGCGCTCCGGGCCGAGCTCAAGGAACTCCAGATGAAGCTCAAATCCACCTTCCTCTTCGTCACCCATGACCAGATCGAAGCCATGTCGATGGGTGACAAGGTGGGCATTCTTAATGAAGGAAAGATCGTCCAAGTCGGCACGCCCTATGAGATCTATAACAAGCCAAAGAACATTTTCGTTGCCAGCTTCGTGGGCTCCCCGTCCATAAATCTCATTCCCGCAGAACTCGTCAATGGGCGCGCCACCGCCCTGTCCGGCAAGTTAAAATTTGCGGCACCCAAGTCCAAGGCAAGTGGCGCGGCAACGATTGGTATTCGTTCAGAAGATATCACAGTAGGCCCAAACGAGCAGGTGGCAGCTCACATTCATGGTGTCGAAAACCACGGTGTCGAAAAAATCGTAACCCTGCGTGTCGATGAGCAATTCTTCAAGGCAACTGCCCCCTCCTCGATGGAACTCAAGATTGATGGCACAGTGAAGTTCAGTTTCAATCCTGACAAGATGCATTTCTTTGATACTGCAAGCGGAGCCAGATGGGCATGAGATTCACCGGACGCCGCGCAGTTGTAACCGGCGGCGCCTCCGGCATTGGCGAAGCTGTTGCCAAACGCATTGCGCAAGAAGGTGGAAAAGTTGCCATCTGGGATCTCAATGGCGGCATCAAGGTCGACATTTCAGATTACGGCTCCATTGAAAGAGCCTTAACAGAAACCATCAAGCAGATCGGCGGCATCGACATTCTCGTGAATAGTGCAGGCATCACAGGGCCAACCGTACCACTCGTCGAATTCCCGGTGGATGCCTGGAACCAAGTCATCGACATCAACCTGAACGGCGCTTTTCATTGCAACAAGGCAGTCGTGCCTTGTATGGTGGCACAGAATTACGGTCGCATTGTCAACATCGCTTCCATCGCCGGCAAGGAGGGAAACCCCAATGCCTCGGCCTACTCCGCTTCCAAGGCCGGCGTCATCGGCATGACCAAGTCGCTCGCCAAGGAATTAGCCAAATACAATATCACCGTGAACGCCGTGACACCTGCCGCCGTCCGCACGCCCATCTTCGATCAGATGCCGCAGACGCACATTGATTTCATGCTGTCGAAGATCCCCAAGGGCCGCTTCGGCACCGTCGATGAAATGGCAAGCCTCATTTGCTGGCTGGCGAGCGAAGAATGTTCATTCTCCACCGGCGCCGTTTTTGATGCCTCCGGCGGCCGCGCCACCTATTGAAGAGGAATTGAACATGGAACGCATGGCCCAAATCATCAAGGTGAAGCCGGAAGTCATTCCCGAGTACAAACGCATCCACGCCGCCGTATGGCCGGAGATTCTGAATGCCATTTCCGATTCAAATATCAGGAACTACACGATCTTCCTGAAAGAGCCGGAGAACATCCTCTTCGCCTATTGGGAATATCACGGCACGGATTTCAAGGCCGACATGGAAAAAATCAAGAAGGCCCCGCGCATGCGCGAATGGTGGGACATCACCGACCCCATGCAAGTCCCCTATGACACCCGCAAACCCGGCGACTGGTGGGCGGTGATGGAAAATGTTTTCCATACGGACTAAATCACTAACCGCCTTCTCCCGCACGCGGGCTACCGTATACACATATCTTTAGGAGTTTCATTTCCCGCCAAAGCTCTTTGCAAATCCAAAGTTTGCTTAGCCATCTCAGCAAACATTTCGTTTTTTCGTCATCCCGATGAAAATCGGGACCCAGGCTTTCAACCGGCACACAAGCGGAAAGTTTGGGTCCCGACATACGTCGGGATGACGGAAGAGAGAATGAATTCAACGCGTTGATAGCTGCAACGATGGCAGCAAAAATATGTGAATCTGATAATGCGCAGCGGAAGGGGACAATCTTCATTTCTTCCCGAAAAAATTCTTCTCCAGCTCCGCAAAAGCCCGCTGATAGACATTCTCTTCCGTGCGCGGAATGAGCGTGAGATCTTCGTGCGGACTGGCCACCCAATCCCCCGTCCACACGCCAAACGTCGTGTTGTCGGCAGTGACAGGCCAAAGCCGCGGACCCGACACATAATTCATCCAGGGAATTTCACATTTTGTAATGCGGTAAGAAAACGAGCGCGTGAGATCGCAGAGATGCAGCAATTCTTCATTCAAATGGCCCTCATCGAAATAGAAATCGCGAACCCCTGAAACCTTGTCGGAGCGGGCTTTCTTCAGCATGTGCATCTTGGTGATGGCACTGTGCCAGGCCCCCATGCCGGCAAAATCCCGCATCTTCGCCCACACCTGATCGGCGGACGCCTTGATCACCCGCGAGGTCCACACCTTGTTGGGCGACCACGCCTTCCAGCGCACGCTTCCCTCAGGCTTTGACAGGCTTCTCGCGCCTGATCCTGGCACTGAGCGATTTCCAATTCGCGGCGAATACTTCCTTGGAAATTTTCGCAACATATTTGCCCTCATCACCCGGCGCCTCGTCGAAATTTGCTTCCCACTCGGCAAAGGTCGCATCCCCGTGTGTCACAGGCATAAGGCGAATGGTTGCGATGTAATTCTTCACCGGAAACGCCGGCTTCACGAAATTATAAGTGAACGTGTAACGCGCATCGTCAAGCATGAGCAGGCGTTCGCGGATATGCGTGCCATCATCCAAATGAAACGAGCGCACACAGCCTACAACATCAGAATCAAGCCCACCCTCGATTTTTGAACCGACAATCCGAGCCGCCCAGCTCGGCAATCCGTTGAAATCACGGATGAGACTCCAGACCGTTTCAACCGGTGCCTTGATGATCGCACTCGCATAGGCCCGTGCCATTCGTCTCTCCCTAAAATGAAATTTTCTTGAAGTCCTTTGTCTGCTGAGTCAGCGCCACTTCCGTAGGCAATCTCTCCATCGAACTCGCGCCGTAGAAGCCATGCACATGCTTCGTGTTCTGCAGAATATACGTGGCGTCACCTGGAGACGAAATCGGCCCGCCATGGCAAATCACCATCACATCTTTCCGCACCCGTTTTGCCGCATCGGCCCATTCATCGATAATCGCCGGGCAGTCCGCCAACTTCAAAGAAGTTTCAGCCCCGATGCTGCCACCTGTGGTCAGCCCCATATGGGGAACAATCATGTCGGCCCCTGCCTGCGTCATCGCCACTGCTTCATCGGCGGAAAACACGTAAGGCGTGGTCAGCATGTCGCGCTCATGGGCTTTCCTGATCATGTCCACTTCCAGCCCATAGCCCATGCCGGTTTCTTCAAGGTTCTTGCGGAACACGCCGTCAAACAATCCGACCGTCGGAAAATTCTGCACCCCGGAAAAGCCAAGCGCCTTCAGATGATCAAGCAGGTGATCCATGATGGCGAAAGGATCTGTTCCATTCACTCCTGCAAGCACAGGGGTATGCTGCACTACGGGCAACACCTCCCGCGCCATCTCCTGCACGATGTCGTTGGCATTGCCGTAAGCCAGCAACCCTGCCAGCGAACCACGCCCCGCCATGCGGTAGCGCCCGGAGTTGTAGATGACGATGAGGTCAATCCCGCCCGCCTCTTCGCATTTGGCCGAAAGCCCCGTGCCCGCGCCGCCGCCGATGATCGGCTGCCGCTTGGCAATCATGCCGCGGAATTTCTCCAGCAAGACCTTGCGTTCAATCCTAGCCATCTTTCCTCACACTATCGCCTTGAATTGTTTGACGGCTTCTGCCGCAAAAGCAGGGTCGTTGATATGGGCATCGACTTCAACAAGCTTGCAGTTTTTCGCGGGAACCCAGCCTCCACGAATGGCCGCAAAAAGTGCCGCATCCGCTTCCTGGTCATGAAAGGGCTGTCCTGTGGCATCAATGGCCGACACACCTTTCAGCGGAAGCAGAAACCGCACAGGCCCCGTCATGCGGTTAAGCCGCTCAACAATCCATGTGCCAATGGCGCGGTTTTCCGCAGGCGTTGTCCGCATCAGGGTCACTTGCGGATTGTGGATGTAAAAATTACGACCCTCAAAAGTTTTGGGTACCGTTTCCCGCGCCCCGAAATTCACCATATCGACAGCACCAACCGAACCCACATAGGGAACCTTACGTCGAATAATTGAGCCAAAGCGGTCCTCCGTGCAGGGCAGAACCCCGCCAAATAAATAATCCGCAACTTCCGTCGTGGTGATATCGATGACACTTTCAAGAAGCCCCGAGTCCACCAGCTTTTCCATGGACTGGCCGCCGGTTCCCGTCGCATGAAATACAAAGCATTCAAAATCTTTCTCAATCCGCTGGCGGATTTGCGTGATGCAGGCCGTCGTCACCCCAAACATGGTGAGACCAACACCCGGTTTGTCCGCCTTCTCCCGCTTAATGGTGTTAAGCGCCATGCCCGCCGCGGCGTGCGCCGCATTAGCAATCACCTTGCGTGAAATCGCATTGAGCCCCGCCACATCAACAACCGCATACATCATCGCAATGTCCGACGGTCCCACATAGGGTGCCACATTTCCCGATGCCACGGTGGAAACCATGAGCTTCGGAACACCCACCGGCAACGCCCGCATGGCTGTCGTCACGATTGCCGTATTACCCGAACCGCCAAGCCCGAGGACGGCGCCTACATCCTTGCGGCTAACCATGAACCGCGACAACGCTTCCGCCATGCCCCCGACTGCCGCACCCCGATCAGAAAGCCCCAACACCGCCACTGCACCTTTAGAATGATGCCGCGCAACTTCGCTGGCACTCACATCGGCTTTCGCCTTGCTCGCCGTTGTGGAGACATCAACGAGCACAACTTTCGCACCCGCCTTCTCGGCCCGGCGCTTGGCATAGCGCAGCTCCGCCTCTTTGGTGTCCAGCGTGCCGATGATGTAGACCTTGCCCAAGCTCAACTCACTTCGCGCGGGCCCAGCCGGTTTTCATCTGCTTCAGGCCCTCAATATAAACACTCTCTTGCGAAGGGAAAAAATCGCGCCACACACGCGTCGCCGCCGCCAATGCAGGCAACGCCCGGCCAAACGCCTCAATTGTCAGCCAGCCATCATACTTGGCGGCGCGCAGCGCTTTATAAGTCGCCTCCCACGGCACATGGCCCTTGCCCGGCGTGCCCCGGTCATTCTCCGAAATATGCACATGGATCATATGCTTCTTGATCGTCTTGATAGCGGCAATGGGATCCTTCTCTTCGATATTTGCATGGAAGGTATCATACATGCCCTTGATCGCCGGATGATCTACCTCGTCGAGATAGTCCGCAAGCTGCGCCATGGTATTGACGAAATAGCATTCAAAGCGATTGATCGCCTCAAGCGCAAAACGCACGTCTTGCTTGGCCGCATAGTCACCTACTTTGCGGTGAAAGGAAACGCCGCGCTTGATTTCGGCAGTCGTCGGTCCATTACCGGAAAAATATCCAATTTCCGAGTGCATCGGCCCCACAATCGCCTTGGCACCAAGCGCCCTGGTGCAATCGATAACCCATTTCGTATAATCTACCGCCGCTGCCCGCGCCGCCTTGTCCGCCGAAAGCGGATTTTTTCCCGAGGGGCCAATCACGCTCACCACGCTGCGTTCAAGGCCCAGCTTGTCGAGCTGGTCGCCAAGCCTGGCAAAATGCTCGGGCGTGCCTTCAAACACCGGAATTTCAACCGTGTCATAGCCCGCCTTCTTGATGCCCTTCAAAATGGCCGTGTGCTCATCTGTGACATGGGTCGTCCACAGCAGCAGGTTAAATCCCGTCTTCATCGCAAACCCCTCAAAACAAAGACAATTAAGACAGCCTTTTCGGAGGGTTTTGTCAATTTATGATATGCACCTGTCAACCAGCTAGATGGAACGCAATGGTCCGCTTCGAGTCAATTGCCTTGAATGGAAATGCCGTTGTCATCGATCTTGATCTCAATGCCGTCGGGCTTCTGCCGGTCCTGGTAGACCTGATAGCCCAATATGACAGCAACGGCCCCCAAAGCACCGCAGAGGAGGTAAAGCAATTTACGGTTCATCGTCTCGTCAGCGTTTGACCAGCCGGATGACGAACAGCAATAAGCAGGCGCCTATGGTCGCGTTGATAATCGCCCCGATGACATTGCCGCCAATGAAAATTCCAAGCCTTGGCAGCAGGTAACCGGCAATGGCCGCACCCACAATGCCGACGATGATGTCACCAACAAGGCCGTAACCGCCGCCCTTCATGATTTGCCCAGCCAGCCAACCTGCAATAGCGCCAATAGCCAGCCAAATAATAAGTCCAACCAAATCCATTCTAGCCTCCTGCAATGTTGAATGCCCGGCAACAACGCCAGCCTACTTGCATTGGTCTGATTCGAGGGAATTATTTGGGTTGAACCGGGTGCGTAAGCTATTCCCCGAGAGTTGCCCGGTAGAGATGGTTCATTTCAACAGCCCTGAATGATGACTTTACCTGCTCAAGGCCGGAAAGATCCGCATCCGAAGAATCATTGAAAAATTTTGTCTGGGGCGCATTGGATATAAAGCTGTGCCGTTGCAAATAACCAAGGCCAGGAAACTCGTGGTCGGAAATGGTGATGAATATGCTCTCGATGCCGGGCGCGATGTATCCGCCGAACGTGAACGCGACAAGTTTCTCGCCCGCAATGAAGGCTTCGCCTCGCAATATCTCGTCTTCAAAATAGGGCGCGTTTTCGATGCACCTCTTCGTGAAACCATAGCCGTCAATACTCACGCCATCCTCGTTCCTCCTCCGCCGCCATCGGGCAAGCAGATCGAGGCAGGCCTCCTGGTCATCGCGCTGGTAGCCTCTGATGGCGAGCCCCGGCGTCCGGCGAGCGCGGTTGACGTAACGGCGCATGCGTTCAAAATCTCCACCGGCCGCAGAACGCACGAGATCGCCGTCATAAATGTATTCACTTTCGCGGTAATCCAACCGGTAACTCTTGCGCAACAAGTCAGGACCGGACGACTGATCAGCCCACACAACTTGACACCGGGTATCGCCATTGAATTCCCGTTGTCGCGCTTCAGCCGAATCCAAGGCAGCACGGGTAAACGGAAACGGCGGCAGATAGAGACGCAAACGCGGAACGTCTTTGATATTTCTCAGCATGTAAATGCAGATCGAACCCTCGGCATCTTCCCACAGCAGGGGCTGTCCCGGCGTATGCCCAAAGCCGTGCAAAAAAGGAAAATAGTAAAGCCAGGACTTGCAAATGCCTTTGGCCGTTGCAGAAGCGAATATCTTTTGGTCAGCCACAGTGAGTGGTGAAAGGCCAGCCAGCCGCGGCACAAGTTGCTCATCGACAACTTGTTCCAGCCTCATCTGGGGCGGTTCAGGTTTTATCAGTCGTTCGGGCAGTTCAAGGTTCATGTGTGGTCACAAGGCAAATCTGCCATGGTTCAAATAGGTCAAAAGGGAAGAATCGGCAAACTGGACGGTGTTAACAGGTTAACTTCCACTGGTTAACAGGGCTACTCCCCAAGGAATGCTCGGTAAAGATGGTTCATTTCAACCGGGCAAAACACCATTTTGACGTCGCGAATGCCCGGATTGCCTCCATCCACGCCATCGTTGAAGAGTTTCATTTTCGGCCCGTTCGCCATGAAGCTGTGCCGCAGCAAGTAGCCCAGGCTGGCAACGTCGTGATCCGATATGCCAACAAAGATGCACTCCATGTCGGGCGTCAACTGCCCGCCAAATGTGAAGCTGACCAGCTTCTCATCCAGGAAAACGACCTCGCCGCGCACCATACCATGGTTGAACTCCGCCGCATTTTCGACAAGGCGCCGCGTGTATCCGTAACCGTCGATATCCACGCCTTGCTCGCTCCGCCGCCTGCGCCAACGCGCCAGAAGGTCGAGGCAGAGGGGTCGGTCATCCCGCGTGTACTCCCTGATCACAAGGCCCGGCAGCTTTCGCACGCGGCTCAGGTTCCGGCGCAGCCGCGAAAAGTTCGGGCCTTCCGCGGCGCTGGCGAGGTCGCCATCATAAATGTATTCGTCTTCCTGATACGCCAAACGATAGCCATGCTGCATCAGATGTGGTCCTGCCGACTGGTCAACCCAGGAGATTGTGCATTGGCCGTCGCCATTGAATTTGCGCTGTCGTTCTTCGGCCAGCTTCAGGGCTTCCCGGTCAAACGGAAAGGGCGGCAAATATAGCCGGAGCCGCGTAACATTTTTCCTGGTTCTCAGCATGTAGACGCAGATTGAACCACCCACCTTTTCCCAGAGCAATGGCTGGTTGGGCGTGCGCGCGAAACTGTAGAGAAACGGGAAGAAATAAAAAGAACAGTTCTGCGTGCAGTGCTGAAGCGCCGCAGCGAAAATCTCTTGGTCGGCCATGGTGATATGTAAAAGACCTGCCAACCGCTCAATGAACTGCTCGTCAACAACTCCTTCGAGCCCCGTTTGCACCGGAGCCGCCGTCGTCACATTGTTGAGTATTTCGATAGCCATGTTTGGAAACTGGGAAACTGGTAGACCCAGATTAGGTTGGTTGAAGCCAGCCAACAAGCCGAATAGGTCCAATAGGTTAAGCTTAATGGTTACTAAGACTCACAGCCAATTAAGGGAACGATACACCTGTAGTGGGCTGCAAGATGGGCTAAAGGTCAGGGGAAAACGTGGTGGGCCCGCCAGGACTTGAACCCGGAACCAGACGGTTATGAGCCGTCAGCTCTAACCATTGAGCTACAGGCCCCCACGTAGGCGCGATGGCTACATCAATTCGCGCGGCTATGCTATAGGCCAGATTATGTTGACACAGATTCTCACCCCCCAGGCCGCCGTAGAGCAGCTCATCGACCTCCACGCCAAGGCCACCGCAAGCCTGAAGTCCTGCCTTGAGCGCTATTTTACCACACGCCGGGCTCCAACCGCCGACGAGCGCAGCAGTTTTTGCTATCCCCAATTGCGCGTCACTTACGAGGCGCAAGGGGTGCAGCCCTCTATCGCCCGCGCCTTCGCCAAATTCCAGGGGCCGGGAACCTATGTCACAACCATAACCCAGCCCGCCCATTTCCGCCGCTATCTCGTGGACCAGCTGTCCTATCTCGTGAAGGATTATGCCGCCACTATTCAGGTGGGGGTCTCGCTCCAGGAAATCCCCTACCCCTACGTCCTCGACAAGGGCGATGACTTGGGCGGCGAAGGCACCAGGGCCGCTGAACTCGCACTCCATTTTCCCGTGCCGCGCCTCGACCTCGTGGGCGACGAAATTGCCGATGGCAATTGGGACCACATGCCCGAGCACCCCCTGCCGCTCGCCATGTTCGATGCGGTGCGTGTGGATTATTCCCTGAAGCGCCTCCAGCATTACACCGGCACCCATTGGCGCGATGTGCAGCCCTGGGTACTGCTCACCAACTACCATCGCTATGTCGACCAGTTCATTGTCTGGGGCGTGGAACAGCTTGCCGTGGAAGGCCCTTACGAGTCGCTGCATCTCCCCGGCGGCGGCACCATCGTGCGTGGCATGGATGCGGCAACAATCGCAAAAATCATCGAGGGCTCCCTCTGGCACCGCTACCAGATGCCGGGCTACCACCTCAAGAAAAGGGATGGCCTCGGCGGCGGCGTCACCCTCATCAACATTGGCGTAGGCCCTCCCAACGCGAAAACCATGACCGATCACTTGGCCGTGCTCCGCCCCCATTGCTGGCTGATGATCGGCCATTGCGGGGGCTTGCGCCAATCCCAGCGCATTGGTGATTATGTGCTGGCCCACGGCTATCTCCGCCAGGACGGTATTTTGGATGATGTGGTGCCGCCGGAAATTCCCATCCCGGCTCTCGCTGAAGTGCAGGTGGCCCTGCAGGAAGCCGCCGCTGCCGTTACCGGCGAAAGCGGCGAAGCGTTAAAGGCGCGGCTCCGCACCGGAACCGTAGTGACCAATGATGATCGCAACTGGGAACTGCGCTGGAGCCAGGAGCGCAAGCGCATCAACCTGTCGCGCGCCATCGCGGTGGACATGGAATCCGGCACTATCGCCGCCCAGGGCTATCGCTTCCGCGTACCCTACGGCACCCTGCTCTGCGTTTCAGACAAGCCGCTCCATGGTGAAATCAAATTGCCCGGCGCCGCCAACGCGTTTTATGATAGTGCCGTAAGCGAACATCTGATGATTGGGCTTGCAGCACTGGATCGCATGCGTGGCGAACTCTCCCAGCTTCACTCCAGAAAGCTGCGCAGCTTCGACGAGCCGCCATTTAGGTAAACACAAACAACCCTCAGGCTGAGGAATTTTCTTTTTTTCCGGAGATCCGGCGATGCGGTTCTGGTGTAACTGCCAGAAAAGATAAAGCACCGCTGCCACGGCAACCGCAGCTGGGTTAAGCGCCGCTAGAAGTTCCCTGACATTGCCATAGACGGACATAACGAAGCCCCCAGCCCCGTCACCCATGAGCAAGGCAATCAGCACCGTGACGAGCACGAGCTGATACAGCAACGTGATCACGGTCCAGAGAAAATCCGTAGCTTGCTTGAGCATGACAACAGGAATGCGAAGGCGGCTTAAGTGCCGCCTCCGCGCCTTGATTTACTTGCGCGCGACTGCAGTGCCGCGCGGTTCGAGAACAGCCACATGATCATGCCCAGAACGATAAGGCCCACGAGGCCATTCGAACCAAGTTTGCCAACGAGGTCTGTCAGGTTGGTGACGACATTGCCGAAGAACGGCATTGTACCGCCAACCAGGATCGACAACACGATAGCTAAAGCAATAAGCACGAGACTGATGTCGATTAACTCACGCACGACGTTTTTTACGTGTCCGAACATGTCCATGTTACCCTCCATTCGCGGAATGCGAATCAGTTGTGCAACTTGCCAGATTTTTGTGCATAATTCGTTAACGCTCATTAAGGGAGTGTCCCAGTTTGAAATTCCGCCTTCGGCCAATGGAATTTGGAGCGCTCCTGGAGATATCGTAAGATATTGATATGAAACGATTATCTATTGGATGCGTTTCTATCCATCAAAATTAACAATATTTGGAACTTTAACGGCCGGCGCGCGTTTCATGTCTTAACACGTCAGTATCAGTGTTGCCTGTGTGAACCGCTTTGGCACCCCAACGCTGGTTGCCACGGCAGAAAGAATTTGATGGCCGTAATCCTGATTGTCGATGACGAAGTGTTTATCCGTGGGGTGACCGAGATGATGGTTCAGGACATGGGCCACGAAACGCTCGGTGCCAGTGACATGGACGAGGCGCTTGTGCACCTCAAATCTCCGCAGCCTATCGACGCGCTCTTTACTGATATCCGCCTTAAGTCAATCGTTCTTGGTGGGTTTGAACTTGCCCACCAGGCGATCTCGCTTCGCCCGGAACTGCGCGTGCTCTACACCACCGGCAGTTCCTTGACCGACAAGATGAGAGCTCTGTTTGTTGAAGGCGCCCACTTCATGCAGAAGCCCTACACGCCGGTTCAGCTCCAGACCTCCATGAAAGAGCTGCTTGCAGCGTCGCTTTGAAGGCGCCTAACATATTCACCAAGCTCCTCTCCGAGGGTGCCGACAAGGCTGGCGCCCTGCAGAGCGCCATTTTCAACAGCGCCAACTTCTCGAGCATCGCCACCGACGCGAATGGCGTCATTCAGATCTTCAATGTGGGCGCCGAGCGGATGCTGGGTTACACGGCCGCCGAAGTGATGAACAAGATCACGCCGGCCGACATTTCCGATCCACAGGAACTGATCGCACGCGCCAACGCACTGAGCGCCGAGTTTGCAACCCCGATCACGCCGGGCTTCGAAGCCCTGGTGTTCAAGGCCTCTCGCGCGATCGAAGACATCTATGAGCTGACCTACATCCGCAAGGATGGCAGCCGGTTTCCGGCGGTGGTGTCGGTCACGGCTCTGCGCGATGCGCAAGGCGCCATCATTGGCTATCTGCTGATTGGCACCGACAACACGGCGCGCAAGCAGGCGGAAGAAGCGCTGCTCAAGGCGGGTGCCTTGCAGAGTGCGATTTTCAACAGCGCCAACTTTTCAAGTATCGCCACTGATGCGAAAGGCGTCATTCAAATCTTCAACGTAGGCGCCGAGCGGATGCTGGGCTACACGGCCACCGAAGTGATGAACAAGATCACGCCTGCCGACATTTCCGATCCGCAGGAATTGATCGCACGCGCCAAGGCGCTGAGCGTCGAACTCGCAACCCCGATCACGCCGGGCTTCGAGGCCCTGGTGTTCAAGGCCTCGCGCGAGATAGAAGATATTTATGAGCTGACCTACATCCGCAAGGATGGCAGCCGGTTTCCGGCGGTGGTGTCGGTCACCGCGCTGCGCGATGCGCAAGGGTCCATTATTGGCTATCTGTTGATCGGCACCGACAATACGGCGCGCAAACTGGTCGAAGAAGAGCAAAAAAAATCCGACCAGCGCCTGCGTGACCAGCAGTTCTATACCCGCTCGCTGATTGAATCCAATATCGACGCGCTCATGACCACCGACCCCTCCGGCATCATCTCGGATGTCAACAAGCAGATGGAGGCGCTGACCGGCTGCACCCGTGACGAACTGATCGGGGCACCCTTCAAGGACTACTTCACCGATCCTGAACGGGCCGAAGCGGGGATCAAGCGCGTGCTCCGCGAAAAATCGGTCACCGACTATGAGCTGACGGCCCGCGCCCGGGACGGCAAGCAAACCGTAGTATCCTACAACGCAACCACCTTTTACGACCGGAACCGCAAACTGCAGGGCGTGTTCGCCGCGGCCCGTGACGTCACCGAACGCAAGCGGGTGGAGATGGAACTGAAACAAGCCAAGGCCGTGGCCGAGAGCGCCAACCGCACCAAGTCAGACTTTTTGGCGAGCATGAGCCATGAAATCCGCACCCCCATGAATGCGATCATGGGCATCGCCGACTTGCTTGCGAAGACGACACTTTCCCCGGAGCAAGACAAGTATGTGCAAGTCTTTCGCCGCGCCGGTGACAACCTGCTCAATCTCATCAATGACATCCTCGATCTCTCCAAGGTCGAAGCCTCGCAACTCGAGCTCGAACGGACCGGTTTCTCGTTGATCGACCACGTGGAGATCGTGATGGAGATGGTGACGGCCCGGGCCCATGAAAAAGGGCTCACTCTGCTGTGCGAGATAGCACCTAATGTGCCAGGCGACCTGATCGGCGACCCGACACGGCTGCGCCAGGTGCTGCTCAATCTAATCGGCAATGCGGTCAAGTTCACTGAGAGAGGCGAGGTGTCCCTGCACGTCATGCTGGAACCGGGAACATCAAGTCCAACCATGTTGCGGTTTACAGTATCGGACACCGGCATCGGCATTCCAGACGATAAACTGGATCGGGTGTTTGAGCGCTTCACCCAAGCCGACACATCCACCACGCGCCGGTTCGGGGGCTCCGGGCTGGGGCTTACGATTTCAAAGCGCCTCGTGGAACTGATGGGCGGGCGCATCTGGGTTGAAAGTGAAATCGGAAAGGGCAGCACGTTTGCTTTCGCCGTGCCCTTCGAGAAATGGGCTGGGGCCACGCTGCGCGGAGCCGTGCTGGTGGGCACGGACCTTGGGTTGCCGTTGGCACCCCTGCGCATTCTTCTGGCGGAGGACTCTCCCGACAACTGCCTGGTCACCATGGCCTATCTTGAGCACACGCCGTACCGGGTCGAAATCGCCGAAACCGGGGCCATCGCCTATGAAATGTTTGCGAGCCGGCACTATGACCTTGTCCTGATGGACCGGCAAATGCCGGTCATGGATGGCCTGACGGCCACAAGGAAAATTCGCGCCTGGGAACGGGCGAACAATCGCTCACCCACACCCATCATTGCCTTGACCGCCTCTGCCTTGAAAGGCGACCGGGAAATGTGCCTCGCCGCAGGTTGCACGGCGTTCTTGACGAAGCCAATCAAACAGGAGGTGTTGCTGCAGGCGATCAGGGAGCATTCCGGCGTCGTGTCGCCAGCGGTCCTCGCAGTTGTGAAAGCGAACATCTCGGACCGGATCCCCGCTTATTTGCAGAACTGCCGGCAGAATGTCATCGACATAGTGGACGCCCTGGACCGCGTCGACTTTGAGACCGTGACGATCCTCGGGCACAACATGAGCGGCTCCGGCGGCATGTTCGGATTCCAGGCCATCACTGACATCGGCGCCGCCCTTCAGCAGGCCGGCGAAAGCTCTGACACCGAGGCATCACGCAAGTGGGTGGGCGAATTGTCCAGCTATTTGCAAAGTGTCGAGGCCATTTCTGGTTGATACGGTGCCTTGTGAGGCTAATCTCCCCAGCGCTATTCTGAAAGAATCAACGAAAGGGACGACCCATGACCACATCCGGCGGATGCCTGTGCAAGAAGGTAAGGTTTTCGGTATCGGATGCTCCCCTCGCCGCGAGGGCATGCTGGTGTCGTCTCTGCCAATACCTGAGTGGAGGAAACGGCATGGTAAGCGTGTGCTTCCGCTCTGATTCACTCTCTGTGCAGGGCAACGTTAGCTGGCACGAAAGCATGGCCGACAGCGGCAACCGCATGCAGCGCGGATTTTGCCCGTCCTGCGGAACGCCGCTGTTCAGCAAGGCCGAAGCTCGGCCTCACCTGATCTTCATTCGCGCTGGAGCTCTTGATGATCCAAATCTTATGGGGCCCCAGATGACAATCTGGACCGATGCCGCCCCGGACTGGGCCTGCTTCGATCCCGCCCTGCCGCAAGTAGTCGGCCAACCTCCGCCTGTGGCATGAAGTTTGAATACCCCTCATGCTGAGGTGCATCGCTCTTGCGATGCCTCGAAGCATCTGCTTCAACTGCAACCAGCCCTTCGAGGCCAAGCTTCGCTTGGCACCTCAGGGTGAGGTTGGTTGCCCTTGTCGCGCCGCAATTGTTCGCCACAGCAGCGCGCGGAAATTAACCGGAGCCTTTTCCACATGTTCAAATCTCTCGTCGCCGCCTGCACCTCGCTTTATTCTTGACCTCGGCCTTCGCCGATGAAGCCAAGCTGCCGCGCACCATGTCTCTGTCCGGCCATGGCGAAGTGCGCATGGCACCCGACCTCGCCATCGTCACCGTGGGCGTCGATGAGTTCCGCCGCAACGGCGCGTGAGGCTCTTGGATGCCAACACCAAATCCATGGAAGCCATCATGGCTTCTCTCAGGAAGCAAGCATTGAATCGCGCGATATCCAGACCTCAAACTTCTCCGTGAACCCGCGCTATGATTATGGCCAGAACAATGCCCAGCCGCCGAAAGTCATAGGCTATGATGTCTCCAACAATGTCACGGTGACCGTGC
This sequence comes from uncultured Alphaproteobacteria bacterium, assembly GCA_963766425.1. Classification (GTDB taxonomy): domain Bacteria; phylum Pseudomonadota; class Alphaproteobacteria; order Rhizobiales; family Aestuariivirgaceae; genus Aestuariivirga. The sequence continues at coordinate 97,782 of CAVYAB010000015.1, read as the reverse complement.
GCAAGCTGGACAGTCTCGGCGCAGTTCTGGATCAGGTGGTGTCTTCCGGTTCCAACCAGATCAATGGCGTGACGTTTCCAGGTATCAAAGCCCGAAGCCGCAACCGATGAGGCCCGCAAGCTTGCCGTGGCCGATGCCCAGCGCAAGGCCAAAGTCTATGCCGCTGCCAGCGGCGTTGCCCTCGGCCAAATCATGTCGCTGTCCGAAGGCGGCTGGCTACCAACCGCCCGTTCCCGTCTACAAATCCATGCGCGCCGAAGCAGCTTCCGCCGATGTGCCCATCGCCCAGGGCGAGCAGGTTATCGCCGTGGACGTGAATATCACCTGGGAAATCAAATAGAAGTGAACTCTGCTGCCATTGCCTGTCAGCAGGGCTCTGCTAAGGTTCCGCCCATGCCCATCTGCGAACGCGATCCTTGGCGCGACCAATATTTCGAGAATATTCCGTGCCCGGAACATGTGTTGATTCCGACCGATGATTTTGATGCCTGGCCCTGGTATCCCGAACACAACTGGATTTATGACAAGCTCCGCATGGCCCAAAGCCAGGGCTTCACCTGCGGTCCCCATGGCGTAGCCCCTTCAGCCTTCCCGGTTTTTTCAAAACCCATCACTAATCTTGAAGGGCATGGGCATGGGCAGCCGCGTCATCACCTCCGCTAAAGAAATGGCGGCTTACTCAACCCCCGGCCATTTCTGGATGCCGCTGCTTGAAGGCCCCCATGTCTCCACCGATTGCGCCATTGTGAAGGGCGAGGTGAAATGGCTGCGCCACGCCACGGGCGTTCCGGGACCCGAAGGCACCTTCAAATACTGGACGCTCCATGCCGACGAAATGCCGGAGCTCGCAACCTATCTCAAAACCTGGGTCAGCAAGCACATGGCCACCTACACCGGCATGATGAATTTTGAAACCATCGGCGGAAAAATCATCGAGGCCCATTTGCGCTTTGCCGACCAGTGGTGCGATCTCAACGGCAAGGGCTGGATCGAGGCAATGGTGCGTCTTTATACGGATGGCACATGGCAATACGAAGAAGGTCAGCGTCGCGTTGGCTATTCCATTCCGCTCTTTGCCCGCCACAACAGCAATTTTGTCCATCCGCCGCGAGACCAGCAAACCCGCATCCGCGCCCTACCTCACATCTCAAGCCTGCAAATTACTTTTTATGACAACAAGGAAGCGGTTGACCACCCCATGCCCCCTGGCGGCTTTCGTGTGGGCATTGTCAACGCCTGGGATTTGCAGGCAGGCTTCGCCGCCATCGATGAACTGGCAAAGTCCTTCCCCACCCATTCACTTCTTCGTTCCTGAAATATCAACCCGCTCCGCCGCAGGCAGCTGTGCGGCCCCGGGCTGCTCCGGCCAATGCTTATAGGTTTGTACCCCACCTGAACTTCGCACCTTGGCAATCAAATCAAGATCAACTTCAGCATAAACCCATTGCGGCATGTTCATGTCACCCAGCGCCAACACACCTCCGGGCGGAAAGCCCACGTCCGATGGCGCGAAGATTCCAGCCATGCCACAATTCTGCTGGACACGCCGCGCTCCACGGCGAAGCGCCAACCACCGGCGAATGCACCGTATAAACCTGGTTCTCCAAGGCCCGCGCCACGGCCCCGGTGCGCACCCGCCAATAGCCCCACTCGGTTTCCGTGTTGGATGGCGCCAGAATAATTTCAGCTCCCGCTTCAGCCAGCGCCCGCGACAGCAGCGGAAATTCAATGTCATAGCAAATCAGCAAACCGATGCGCGCGACACCGACATCAAACACCGTCAGCTTCTTGCCTGATGCAATTTTCCATGGGTCCCGCTCCCACGGTGTGGGCATGATCTTGTCGTAAGTTCCCTTGATCCCCGTTGGCCCGAAGATATGCGCCACGTTCATCGTGCAGCCGGGCCGCCGCTGCGGGCCCGACCCCGCAACAATTGTCACCCCGTGCTTTGCCGCAAGTGCGGAATGCACCCGGTCAAGTTCCGGCACAAGTGCTGATACCGCATCAAACGACACCTGCACATCGCCCGCCTTGCCGCCGATGCTCGCCAGTTCCATGGAACCATATTCGGGGAACACCAGAAGCCCTGCCCCCGTCGCAACCGCTTCCCCAACCCAGCGCGTGATCTTCGCCTCGTAGGCACGCAGGTCTTTCAATTCATCAAGAGGATATTGCGCGGCGGCGATCTTAATTTTTCGTGCCATCATCACCCACATGGAAACTGTGCAGGATGCGGTGAAACACCGGCGCCAGGATCAAGCCAGCCACACCAAATATCAGCAACCCGCAGAATATCGCATAGAACTCCGGCGAAGATTTTGCCCCCGTCTGTGTGGAGCGGCGTAAGCGGCCCCATGCCCGAAAGGATCATCGCCGCATTGGCAAAGGCATCAATAAACCCCATGGCCTCAAAGCCCATGTAGCCCGCCATCCCTATGGCCAGCGCCGCAACGATTGTTCCCAAAGCCCAAGACGCGTTTTGCAGAATGCGCGACGAAAAACGCTCAGGCGACGCCAGCGGCTGGTGGCGGCGTTCAAAGTGGAATAGATGCTTCATCACGACCCCTATGGTAAAGTTTGGCCCTGCTTTGGCTGCAGATCAAGTCCCTTGATCTCGCGCAATGCACCTGCCTGAATAGCGTGCTCAGGTGTCGGGCGATTGGAGGTATCTATGAAAAGACTGTCGAACAAGTCCCGCGTTCTCGTGGCCGACGGCGCCCATGCGCTGGTGTTGAGCAATGAAGGCGATGCCGTATACCCCAACCTCAAGCTGGTCCGAGCCTATGAACAGGACAATCCCGCCACCCGCGACCAGGGTACGGACAAGCCCACGCGAACACAAGACAGCTTTGGCCGCCGTTCGTCCATAGAAACAACGGATTGGCACCGCGTCGCCGAAGACCAGTTCGTGCAACGCATCGCCGGGGACATGGCGAAGGATTTGGCCCGCGGCGACTTCGAATCCTTCGTGCTCGTCGCACCTCCCATTGCACTTGGCGAATTCCGCAAGGCCGCAAGCAGTGCCCTGGCCAGGGCCACGATCCTTGAGATAGACAAGGACCTGACCAAGCATCCCGTCGACGAGATTGAGAAGATGATCATCAAGGCCCTTGAAAAGTGAGCTTCAGGCGCTGAACGGATCAGCCAAGCAGGCGCTCGCCCTGCTCGTCGATAATTTGCCTGCCTTTGACCAGCGCTATCTCCGCCGCCTCATCAATCGAGGTGAAGCGGTCGGCACGAACATAGCTGTGCTCCTTGCGCACCCCATCAATCTCTTTCGAAATCACGCCCGCCAGCTGAAACTGCCCACCCTCCTTGTAGGGCCGCGCCTCAATGGTAAAGCCCTTGTGCTCGGCCGATTTCACCGATTTTGGCGCTGCCGCAGCCCCGCCCCCGCCGCCAAACAGTTTCTTGAAAAATGACATGGGAAAAAGCCCTCTCGAATTTGCAGGAGTTCACATTACAGCGTTTTCAGCCCGCAAACAGCCCCTCCCCGCGCCTAGCGCTGGCGGGAGACGCAATCCCCGATGAACTTCTGAAACTCCGCGCTATAATCCGTGTGCGTCGCAAGCAGGATGGCCCACGCCTGCTGAAACGCCGGCTTGGAAAGTGCGATGCGGATGAGGTTTTCCCAAACGGTCCAGGTTTCCTTGTCGATCAACCCCCGGCGGTGAAGGTCCCATTGCTCAAGGGTCAGATCAAAATACTCGCCCATATATTTCATCGTCTGGGCATAGTCCTTGCGCCGCTTCGTCAGGCTGAATTTCCTGTCGTTGATATCTTCGGGAAAGTTGAGCACGATGGCGTGGTAGCGCTTGGTGTAGTCCGTGTAGTGCTGCAGCTTGAGCTGCTTTCCCTGCAGCACCAATTGGTCGGTCTGCAGCTTGATCTGGTATGCCACCGAACGCAACTGATACAGCACAACAAAAGCCCCGAACAGCGCCACAAGAGACGACACCGCATCCCAGCGAAACTGCAAATCCGGCGTCCAGAATAAAGATTCCATAAGTATGCCCGCCTCTCCCCACTCTCCATGGTCGGGCTTGACCCGACCACCCAGACTGGATGGTCGCCTCGAAGGGCGACCATGGAGAGTTAATATTGAACTTTAGTTATCCAGGAAGCTCCTGAGCTTCCTGCTCCGGCTCGGATGCTTCAGCTTCCGCAGCGCCTTCGCCTCGATCTGCCGGATGCGTTCGCGCGTCACGCTGAACTGCTGGCCGACTTCTTCCAGCGTGTGGTCCGTGTTCATGCCGATGCCGAAGCGCATGCGCAGCACGCGCTCTTCGCGCGGCGTCAGGCTCGCCAGCACCCGCGTTGTCGTCTCGCGCAGGTTGGCCTGGATGGCCGCATCGATGGGCAGAACCGCGCCCTTGTCCTCGATGAAGTCGCCGAGATGGGAATCCTCCTCGTCGCCCACCGGCGTTTCAAGGCTGATCGGCTCCTTGGCGATCTTCATCACCTTCCGCACCTTTTCCAAAGGCATGGAAAGTTTTTCCGAAAGTTCTTCCGGCGTCGGCTCGCGGCCGATCTCGTGCATCATCTGGCGCGAGGTGCGCACGATCTTGTTGATCGTCTCGATCATGTGCACCGGAATGCGGATGGTGCGCGCCTGGTCGGCAATCGAGCGGGTGATCGCCTGGCGGATCCACCACGTGGCATAGGTCGAGAACTTGTAGCCGCGGCGGTATTCGAACTTGTCCACCGCCTTCATCAGGCCGATGTTGCCTTCCTGGATGAGATCGAGGAACTGCAGGCCGCGGTTGGTGTATTTCTTGGCGATGGAAATGACGAGGCGCAGGTTGGCCTCCACCATTTCCTTCTTGGCGATGCGCGCCTCGCGCTCGCCCTTCTGCACCATGGCCACGATCTTGCGGTATTCCGGAATTTGCAGGCCGGTGGCGGTGGCGAGTTCGTAAATCTCGTCGCGGATGACGCGGATCGATTCCTTCTCGTCATTGGCGAATTTCTTCCAGCCAAACTTGGTGAGGCGCGCCACGCGCTTCAGCCAGTCCAGGTTCAGCTCGTCGCCCTGGTATTCCTTCAGGAACTCCGTGCGCGGAACTTTGTAGGTCTCGGCCAGGCGCATAAGCCGGCCTTCCAGCGAATTCAGCCGCTTGTTGATGTCGTAAAGCTGTTCAACCAGCGCCTCGATACGGGCGTTGTTCAGCGCCAGCGATTTCACCTCGGCGATGATATCATCGCGCAGCTTGCGGTAGCGCCGCTCCTGGCTCGGCGAAAGCTCGGTCGACTCCGCCACTTCCTGGTCCTGCAGCTTGCGCAGCGACTTGTACTGCTTGGCAATGCTAGTCGAAAATTTCCAGAACCTTGGGCTTCAGCTCCGCTTCCATGGCAGAGAGCGATACGCCGAGGTCATCGCCCTCATCGTCATCCTCGTCCTCGATAACCGGCTTGTCGAAATCCTCCGGCGAAAGCACATCGCCATATTCATCGTCGCGCTTGGAAGGCTGTGCCTGCTTCAAACGCTCCGGCCGCTTCAGCTCCGCCTGCTTCCGCACTTCTTCCTTGGGCGGAACATAAGGCTGCGGCGCCGCCACCGGCTGATTGTTCTTGGCATCAGGCCCCGCATAGGTCGCTTCAAGATCGATGATGTCGCGCAGCAGAATTTTTGCTTCGTTCAGTTCATCGCGCCAGATGATGATGGCCTGGAAGGTCAGCGGGCTTTCGCAGAGTCCGGCGATCATCGCCTCGCGGCCCGCCTCAATGCGCTTGGCAATGGCAATTTCGCCCTCGCGCGAGAGCAGTTCAACCTGCCCCATCTCGCGCAGATACATGCGCACCGGATCATCGGTGCGGTCGGTCGGAACCTTCGCCGCCTCAACCTTGATGACGGCGGTTTCGGTGCTCTCCTCGCCCTCAACCTTGGCGACGACGTTTTCAGTTTCCTCTTCGCTCTCGACAACCGTGATGCCCATGTCGGCAAGCATCGAATAAATGTCTTCGATCTGGTCGGAGGTGACTTCTTCCGAAGGCATCACCGAGTTGAGTTCATCAAGTGTCACATAGCCACGCGCCTTCGCCGTCTTGATCAGCCGCTTGACGGCGGCATCGGTGAGATCAAGAACCGGCGAATCCGAACCTTCCGCTGGGGCATCGGCTACATTGTCCTGGTCTTCGGCCGCATTGGCATTGTCTTGATCTTCGGGCTTGGGTTCGCGGACTTGGGCGGCACGGGCCATGAATAATGATCCTTAGGTCGGGTAGGTGCGAGTGATTCGCACAAAACTGGGTGATTCGGGTGAAAACTAGGCCTTGCGGCGTTAATTGCCGCTTAACCATGTTCTCGTGACCCCTTAAGAGATGGTGTCAACCTCCCGGCCAGACGCGGCGCCGAACCCTGCAATGAGGGCCTCGGAACCAACCGCCGATAGTAATTGTTCACGCACCCCTGAAAGGGCGTTGAAATTCTCCTCCGTCGGTTCGGCAGTAAAAGCGGCCTCCGCCGCCTTAAGCTCCCGATCGAGCGTTACGGTTTTCCGGTGTAAGGCGAACATCTGACGAAGGCCAGTCCGCGCATCATCTGGTGCAGCCGCAGGACCAAGGAACCATTCGTTCAAACGCGTCGCCTGGTTTTCGAGGTGGTCCAGACTAGGGCCAAAGCCTCGTGACAACAGGTGGCCCTTGAGCCTTGCCGTATCAAGGCCCTGCTCAAGCGCGGCGCTATTTATGATTTGTGTACGGAGGGAGTCAAGCTCGCGGGAGGCGAATTCCACTGCGGCAAACTCGTCCAGAAAGTCATGCAGAAGGTCAGGATGATTGACAAAAGTCAGCACAATCAGCCGTTCCCGCCGTTCCAGGGCCTTTTGCGCGCCCGCAAAGGCCGCCATGGCCTTGAGCTGGGGCGAGGCCGGCTGCGGCGTTTCCCAGGCTTTTTGCCCCTTTTTCCACGGTTTTTGGGGGAAATTGGGCGAGCGCGGCCTGAAATTGCCCCCCGCCCGGTTGCGCTGGAACAAGCTGGTCAAACCGGGACGTGAGATCGGCCATATAGTGCTTCCGCACCGTTTCATCGCCAATCTGGTTCAAAAGCCCGCGCAAATCCCGCTCAAATTGCGCCTTCCGCTCCGGCGTGGCCCGGTCATTTTCGGTCAAGCGCCCGCCGCCAGATCACATCCGACAGGGGCTCCGCCGCCTCGACCACAGCTTTCACCGCCTCGGGCCCTTGCGCCTTGAGCAGATCATCCGGGTCCTGCCCCTCCGGCAAAAGCGCAAATTTCAGCGAATATCCGGGCTTCAACAGCGGCAGCGCCAAATCCAGCGCCCGGTAGGCCGCCTTGATCCCCGCACTATCGCCATCGAAACAAAGCGTCGGTTCCGCCGCCGCCTTCCACAACAGCGCAAGCTGGTCTTCAGTCAAAGCCGTGCCAAGCGGCGCCACCGCATTGGGAAACCCCGCCCGGTGCATGGCAATCACATCGATATAGCCTTCAACCGCAATGATGGCGCCCAGCTCATGGGCCGCCGCCCGCGCCTTGTCGTGATTATAAAGAACCGCCCCCTTGTGAAACAAAGGCGTCTCCGGCGAATTCAGATATTTCGCCTGGGCATCCGCTTTCAAAGCCCGCCCGCCAAAGGCAATCACCTTGCCGCGCGGATCGCGAATGGGAAACATCACCCGGTCGCGGAAGCGGTCATAGGCCACGGGAATGTCATCCCCGGAAATCACCAGCCCCGCTTCAACCATCTGCTCCACGGTCACATTCTTTTCAGCAAGATGAGTGCGCAGCGCCGAACGGTCATCCGGCCCATAGCCAATCCGGAATTCTTTCTGGATTGCAGGCGTCAATTGCCGGTCCGCCAGATATCCCCGCGCCTTCGCCCCGCGCGCTGCCTGCAACTCCGCCTCGAAAAACTTCGCCGCAATTTCCATGACGTCATAAAGACTTGCGCGAACCTCCTCGCGCTTCACATCAGCTTCGGAAAACTGCGGCATGGGCAGCCCCGCCTCCTGCGCCAGCCGCTCAACCGCTTCCGGAAAACTCGCCCCCTCCTTCTCAACAAGGAATGTGAAAATGTCGCCGGACTGCTTGCAGCCAAAACAATGGTACCGCCCCTTCCGGTCATCCACATGGAATGACGGCGACTTCTCATTGTGGAACGGGCAGCAGGCCCAATAGTCCCCCTTCCCCACATTGGTCTTCCGCCGGTCCCACGCCACGCGCCGCCCGACCACCGAAGAGATCGAAACCCGCCCGCGAATGTCATCAAGAAATGAAGGTGGAAACCGCATGCCTATGTCCTAGCAAGACCACGCCTTGCCAGCAACATATCGGCATGCCAGCATGATAACTCAACAAGGAGGCCCCCATGGCAATCAAGAAACTTTACACCGCCCACGTCACATCAACCGGAGGGCGCGGCCAGGGCCGGGCCAAATCCGCCGATGGCATGCTCGACATCAAGATCGGCCAGCCGAAGGAGATGGGCGGCACCGACGATGGCCTCAATCCCGACCAGCTGTTTGCGGCGGCCTATTCCACCTGTCTCCTGGGCACGATCAAATATGTCAGCGCCAAGGAAAAGAAAACGGTTCCGATTTCTCCGGACTCGTCCATCACCGCGCACGTGAGCTTCGGCACCCGTTCCGACAAGAAGGGTTTCGGCATCGCTGTAACACTCGACATCAGTCTCCCCGGTGTGCCCAAGGCGATAGCCGCAAAACTCGTCAAAAAGGCCCATGTCGCCTGCGCCTATTCCAATGCGATCAGGAAGAACGTGAAGGTCACGACGAAGATTGTGTAGTTTCCAGTTCTCTCCATGGTCGGGCTTGACCCGACCAACCAGACTTAGCCGCATAAACCAATGTCGGAACATTGAGCGGCGAGAATAGTAATGAAAAATCTGAATTTAATCAGCCAAAGGCTGGGTGGTCGGGTCAAGCCCGACCATGGAGAGTTTTAGTTCAACCAAGCAACCCCCAAGGACTTGGAGAAAGCCCAATGCCACTCGCCGACCGTAAAGTGCTGACCTTCGATGTGGTCGGCACGCTCATCGATTTTGAAACCGGCATCCTGGACTATGTGCAGTCCAAATCAAAAACCACCGGCGCGCAAGCTATCCTCGAAGCCTACGCGATTGCCGAGGATCGCCAGCACCACGAAACCCCGCGCCTGCCCTTCCCCTCGATGATGGCACCCATGTACCGCGAGATGGCGGCAAAACTCGGCCTGCCGAACGCGGAAGAAGATGTGCAGGGCTTTCGCCTCTCCATCCCGCGCTGGCCCGCCTTCCCCGATGCCGTCGCCGCCCTGAAGCGCCTGCGCAAACGCTTTCGCCTTGTTGCCATGACCAATTCCGATAACTGGGCGCTGTCGCATTTTGCCAAAACACTGGAGCAACCCTTCGATGATCTGGTGACTGCGGAAGATGTGGGCTGGAACAAGCCGGACCCGCAGGTCTTCGCCTATGCGCGAGGGCGTCAGAGCCTGCAGGGTTTCAAGTTCAACGACTTCCTCCATGTCGCCCAAAGCCAGTACCACGACATCGCGGTCGCCAAGCGCCTGGGCTATCACGTCTGCTGGATCGAGCGCCGCAAGAACAAGCAAGGCTCCGGCGCAACCCCTGCGGTCGAGAACGTCGTCATCCCCGACTACCACTTCGCAACCCTCGCCGAACTCGCTGATGCGGTTGATGCGGGGAGGTGACAGCGCGCTAATCGCACTCCGTATAATTTGAGTCAGAACAAATCTCTGCAAATGCTTGGGCCCGCGCGATCTGCAATGGCGTCATAAAGCGCGCCACTAGATCATGATACTTGGCAGCGTCTGGCTGTTCAGCAGCCAACGCCAGTTTGAACCACATCAGAGCGCGAACATGATTGCGCTCGACCCCGCTGCCATAGAGATACCTGAGGCCGAATCCGATGCTTGCGGAAGCAATCGCCTCGTTACTGCTACGATGCGCCCAAGCTTGTGTTCTCAAGTGATCCGGCGCGCGCGCCCAAGCCAATCAAGGAGTACAAAAGGACAAGAGTGATGACAAATTTTTGAATGAATTGCCCTGGCATCATGCACCTCTGTCAAGCAAGCAATCTCACAGTAAGCTTGCATTTGGCAGCAGAACAAACGATACTATTTCACTTGCAGATGAAGGGAATTCAACTGCTATGCGCCGTAATCTACCACCCTTCCCGGCTGTGCGCGCCTTCGAAGCCTCGGCGCGGCATGGTGGATTCAAACAGGCGGCAGAAGAGCTCTGCATCACCCAGTCGGCAATCAGCCACCAAATCAAGGTCGCTTGAGGAATATCTCAGCGTCCAGCTCTTTCACAGGGAGACCCGGGGCGTTGTGTTGACCAAGGAGGGCGCGCACTATCTCGCCGAACTCACCGATGTTCTCGACCGGATGGCGGCGGCCACCGCGCGCATTCGCAACAGCGATACGAGTGGGCCACTTTCGGTTCGCGCCTCGCCGGGATTTGCCGCAAGGTGGCTGGTGCCGCGCCTCGCCGCGTTTCACGATGCCTACCCGGCAATCGAACTGCATATTTCCGGATCGATCCGGCCCGCTGACTTTGCCACGGAAGATGTTGATATCGATATCCGGTGGGGTTACGAACGATCGCACGGTTTGCGCGTTGATCCGCTGTTGGCGGCGTCCCGCTTTCCTGTTGCCAGTCCGGCACTTCTGAAGAACGGCCCCGCCCTTCATCATCCCGATGATCTGCGTCATCACACCCTGCTTCACGATGAGACCGGCAACGACTGGGTGCGCTGGCTGGAACTGGCGGGGGCCAGTTTTGAAACCGCGATCAAAGGGCCGCGATTTGAGCATTGCGATTTGTTGCTCAACGCTGCTGCCGCAGGGCAAGGCGTAGCCCTGGCTTTTGATGTGCTGGTTGCGGGAGATCTGGCCAGCAACCGTTTGGTCAGGCCATTTGATCTGAACCTGCCGCCCGCCATCATTTATTCCGTGGTAACTCCTGAAAGCTGGTCAAGCCGCCCAAAGATCGCATCCTTCCGGAATTGGCTATTGAAGGAAGCAGGCCTGGTCAAACAAGGCACTGGCCGCTCCTTGGCTGCGGCCTAACCCGCGAGCAGCCCCTTCACAATCCCGCCGGCAATCTGAATAACGCTTTGTTCAATCGGCTTCATTGTTTTTGTCTTCTGAAATAAATCCTTTCAGTGAATCCGTGAAATCGCGAAGCTGTGCCACTGTCCTTGGCAACTGCGCGAGATCGGTTTGATTCAAGAGTTCGGAAACTATGCGCCCTTCGCGCCGCTTCATCTCCGCGAATGCTTTGGCGCCCTTTTTGGTGAGCCCGACAAAAGGTGACCGCTTGTGGAAGGATTGGGCAGAAGTTCGATGTGTCCGCTGGCGATCAGCATGTCCACATGCTTCTGGATATGCTGGCGCGAAACGGATTTGGCAGCGGCAATTTGCGGTACAGTTCGCGCGCCCTCTTCCGATGCCGCTTCAAGAATGGCCCGCAACGCCGAGGTCAGGCCAAGATCGGCATGGAGTTCATCGCCCAGCGTTTTCAGTCGCTGGAAACACAGCCTCACCAGCCGCGTGAGTTGAATGAGGTCATCTGCGGATTTTTTCATGGGAACTCATGATTGCCTCCGCTCGCTGCCCAACGCAAGATGCCGGATAAAGGGAAGCTTCAAAAGCCACCACAGGGAATGGGCGCGGCTATCCTGGCATTCAATGAGACCCAAACGCATCGATGCAAGCTCATCGCCAGGTTTTTCGCGGAAAGTCCCAAACAGGCGGTCCCATATCGACAGGGTTGCGCCATAATTTGAATCTGTCTCCGGTTGATGGGTTGAATGGTGAATCCGGTGCATGTCGGGCGTGACCAGCAATAATTGATTAAGCCGTCCAGCCAGCGTGGCAGCGAATGTTAGAATGGGTCCACACCGCCATCACCGCATCAAGCAATTCATAAAGAATAATGGCAAGCGGCGAAATGCCGAGTCCAACAATCACTGCCAACCCGATTGGCGCATTGATCAGGAATTCGAGTGGATGAAATCGCACCGTCGTTGATATGTCAAAAAATTCATCCGTGTGATGAACGCGGTGAACCCGCCACAGGAACGGCACCTTGTGCATGGCAAAATGCACCGCCCAGCTCGAAAGGCTGCGCGCCAGCATGCCAACTGCAATTGCTGCCGCTCCGCCGATTCCGGCGAACTGCAAAAGCCCATAATCATTGGCCGCTGCCCAATCCGCCGCAAACAACCCGCTCACCGGAATTGCGCTGATAACCGCGATATTGAGTGCCGTAAGCAGAAAATTTGGAACCCAGCGCGCTTTCCGCGAGGGCGGGGAATCTCCTGCGGAATGACAGCCTCGGCAAGCCCAAGCGCCAGCAGGCTGCCGAAAAACGCCAAATATTGCAGCGGTTCAAACTGCGTTCGCAAAAACTGGGCAAAATCCATGGTAACCTCATATTGACAACTATATTGTCAATATGGATTATGACAACTAAGTTGTCAAGTATGAATTACCCCAGCAACCCCTTCACAATCCCGCCAGCCTTGGCCATGTCCATCTGGCCCGCATATTTTGCCTTCAGCTCCGCCATCACCTTGCCCATGTCCTTGACACTCGCAGCCCCCACGGCAGCAATCACGCCAGCCACCGCCTTCTTCGCCTCATCCTCGGACAACTGCTTCGGCATATAGCTCTGGATAATCTCAATCTCCTCGCGCTCGGCTTGCGCCAGTTCCGGCCTGCCGCCCTGCTCATACATGCCGACGCTCTCCTGCCGCTGCTTCACCATCTTGGCAAAGAGATCGATCAGCCCCGCATCAGTGGTCAAAACGGAATCATGCCCGTCGGTGCGGCTGTTGATGTCCTTGTCCTTGATCGCAGCATTCATCAGGCGCAGCGCTGAAACTTTGCGCTTGTCGCCCGCCTTCATCGCGGTCTTCAGGTCGTCGTTTATTTGGGAACGAAGGCTCATGGAATTCATCCTTATGGGGAAAACCCGCTGAATAGTCGCAAACAAGCGAGACCGCAACCTTGACGCCACGGCCCGCCTCCCCCATAGAGTTCGAAATTCCGGAGATTCCATGATGTCCAGCCCCAAAAAGGCCAAAGCCAAGCCGCGCGCCCAATTCAGCGATTGGGAAACGCCCCGCATCACCGGCCTTCTCGTCCTCGCCGATGGCACGGTGATCGAAGGTCAGGGTTTCGGCGCCGAAGGCGAAGCCGTGGGCGAGGTTTGCTTCAACACCGCCATGACCGGCTATCAGGAAGTCTTGACCGACCCCTCCTACGCCGGCCAGATCGTCACCTTCACCTTCCCCCACATCGGCAATGTCGGCACCAATGATGACGACCTTGAAACCACCAACCTCGCCGCCTCCGCCGCGGTCAAAGGCTGCGTGGTCAAGGCCCCCATCACCGACCCCGCCAATTACCGCTCGGCCAAGCATTTCGACAAATGGCTGAAGGCCCGCGGCATCATCGGCCTTTCCGGCGTGGACACCCGCGAACTCACCAACCTCATCCGCGACAAGGGCATGCCCAACGGCGTCGTCGCCCACAATGCCAAGGGCAAGTTCGACGTGAAGAAGCTTGTCGCCATGGCAAAGGCCTGGGGCGGACTCGAAGGCCTCGATCTCGCCAAGGATGTCTCTCTCACCCAGCGCATGGAATGGGACGAAAAGATTTGGGATTGGACCACAGGCTACACCAATGCCGAAGGCGGCAAATATAAAGTCGTCGCCATCGACTATGGCCTCAAGCGCAACATCCTGCGCTGCCTGACGAGCGTGGGCTGTGATGTCACCGTCGTTCCCGCCAATGCGACTGGCGCAAGATATTCTGGCCATGAACCCCGATGGCATCTTCCTGTCCAACGGCCCCGGTGATCCCGCCGCCACCGGCGAATACGCCGTCCCCGAAATCCAGAAACTCATCGCTTCCGGCAAGCCCATCTTCGGCATCTGCCTCGGCCACCAGATGCTGGGCCTGGCGCTCGGCGCCAAAACCAAAAAGATGCACCAGGGCCACCACGGCGCCAACCACCCAGTGCAGGATTTCACCACCGGCAAGGTGGAGATCACCAGCATGAACCACGGCTTCACCGTAGACCGCGACACCCTGCCCAAAGGCGTCACCGAAACCCACGTCTCATTGTTCGATGGCTCCAACGCCGGCCTCGCCCTCGATGGCCACCCCGTTTTCTCCGTCCAATACCACCCCGAAGCCTCCCCCGGCCCGCAAGACAGCCACTACCTTTTCACAAGGTTTGTGGGCGAAATGGAAAAGGCGAAACGGTAAGCCCCGCCCATGTCCTTCACCAAACTCGACGATCTCGGAAGAAAACTTGAATCCCTTGAGCATGCCCAGGCCATGCTCAGCGTCGATGAAGCCGTGCAGATGCCTTCGGGTGGCGGCGACAAGCGCGCCGAGGCCATGTCCATGCTTGCCGGCATGTATCATGAAATGGCAGCGGCCCCGCAAATCGCCGAGTGGATTGCCAAGGCCCGTAGTGAAGATTTGAACGGCATGCAGAAAATCGCCGTCAACGAATTCGAGCGCAACTACATCAACCTCACCTGCCTCTCGTCGGATTTTGTCCGCCGCCAGGTTTCAGCCCGGGTACGTTCGGAACAGCTCTGGCGTGAACTTCGTCCAGCCGGAAACTGGAAAGAATTTCTTCCCGCCTTTGAAGGCATCGTAGCAATCTGGCCCGCGAGGAAGCCCAGCTCCGCGCCCAGGTTCTCAAACTCGCCCCCTATGATGCGCTGATGGAACAATTTGATCCCGGCAGCCGCGCTGCCGACATCACACCGGTTTTCACCGAGCTCAAAGCCTTCCTCAAAACCTTCATCCCCGAGGCGCTCGCAGCCCAAACCGAACGCCGCGCCAAACATCCCGCCAAGCCCTTCAACGCCCCCTTCCCCATCGAGAAGCAAAAATCCCTTGGCGAAGCGCTGATGAAAGCCATCGGCTTTGATTTCACCCACGGCCGCCTTGATGTCTCGCACCATCCCTTCTGCGGCGGCGTGCCATCAGACGTGCGCATGACCACGCGCTATACAACGAGTGAATTCCTCTCCTCCCTCATGGGCATTCTCCACGAAACCGGCCACGGCCTCTATGAGCAGGGCCTGCCCAAGGAGTGGGCCCATTGGCCCGCAGGCAAGGCCCGCGGCATGGCGGCCCATGAAAGCCAAAGCCTGTTTGTCGAAAAGCAGCTGGCCCGCAACCCCGCCTTCTGGGAATGGGCCATGCCCATGGTGCGTGAACATTTGGGCGATGCCGCAATCGCCGGCTGGAGCCTTGAAGATATCCTCGCCCATGTCCACCGCATTGAGCGCGGCCTCATCCGCGTCGATGCCGATGAAGCCACCTATCCCTTGCATGTCATCCTGCGTTATGAAATCGAGCAGCAATTGATTGGCGGAAATCTGGGCGCGAAAGATGTGCCCGAAATCTGGGATGCGAAGATGAAAGAATATCTCGGCCTTTCAACCATCGACAACCCGAAGGACGGCCCCATGCAGGATGTCCACTGGCCCTCCGGCGCCTTCGGCTATTTCCCCAGCTACACCCTTGGCGCCATGATGGCCGCCCAGCAATGGGCCGCCGTAGAGCGCGAGAATCCAAATGTTCAGGACGACCTGCGAAAAGGAAATTTCTCCGGCATCAACGACTGGCGCCGCAAAAACATCTGGTCAAAGGCCTCAACCCTCTCAACTCCGGAACTGATGCGCGCCGCCACCGGTGAAACCCTGCAAGCCAAATATTTCACCGAGCATTTGAAGAAACGCTATCTCGGCTGATTGTCACAAAACTGTCATGGCCGCGCATTACGCCCATTCACTCCATTCACAAAGGAGTCGGTCATGCGCCTTGTCATCTCAGCAGCTATCCTCAGTCTTCTCGCAACCACAGCCCTCGCTGGCCCCACCGTTACGGAAATCAAGGCGCCTGACCTGCCGCTTCCAGAAGTCACCTACCCCGGCGGCAAGACGCTGAAGCTCAACCTCGGCATCGGTTCCGCCGCCTGGCGTGACCCCAAGGATCCCGCAGGCGTGATCTGGACCATCACCGATCGCGGCCCCAACCTGGATTGCATTGGCATCGACAAGATCACCGACATCTCAATCGACAAGCTCTGCGCCGGTGACGAAACCGCCAAGAACTTCGCCTTGCCGGAATTCACCATCACCATCGCCAAGATCGAAATCGGCGCTGACAACACGGCAAAGCTGCTCGAAACCATTCCGCTCAAAGGCAAATCCGGCAAACCCGTCTCCGGCCTGCCCTTCACCTCCCCCAATTTCAAGCTCGAAGCCGCCTATGATGTAAACGGCACACCGCTCGCGGGCGATCCGTCTGGCCTTGATACGGAAACCCTCGCCCGCCTGCCCGATGGCAGCTTCATCGTGGGCGAGGAATATGGCTCATCGATTCTGGAAATCGCCGCCGATGGCACCGTAATGAAGCGCCACGTCCCCGCAGGCGTTGAAGCCGAATTGAAAGCGGCTGACTATGAAGTCGTGGGCTCGCTGCCCGCCATCATCGCCAAGCGCACCCTCAATCGCGGCATCGAAAATGTCGCCCTCTCCGCCGATGGCGCAACGCTTTACGTGCTCATGCAAAGCCCGCTCGCCAACCCGGACAATGCCGCCTACAAGAAAAGCGCCGCCACCCGACTGTGGAAAATCGAACGCGCAACCGGCAAAGTTCTCGGCGAATATGTTTACCAGCTTGGATGACGCCACAAGCTTCGCCACCGACAACAAGAAAGAAGCCCAGAAGCAGAACGCCGTGCGCCTGAGCGAAATGATTGCCCTCGGCCCCGACAAGCTCATGGTCATCGAGCGCATCAGCAAGACCACCAAGTTCTATTCCGTGAACCTTGCCGACGCCAAGCCCCTCGACGCAACCTATGACGACGTCGCCACCTCGCCATCCCTCGAGCAGCTCTCCGCCGCCGAGATCGAAGCCAAAGGCATCAAGCCGCTGGTGAAGACTTTAGTTGCTGAATTCCGACGATGTGGAGAACATGCCAAAGAAGATCGAAGCCGTGGCCGTCATGTCGCCAACTGAAATGATCGTGCTGTCTGACTCAGACTTCGGCATCGAAGGCGACGAAACCCAGATCCGCCGCATCACCTTCGAAGAGCCGGTGCTGCAGTAAGCCTCGCCGCCCAAACCATACCGGGCTTCATCTGCGCCTACAGCTTTGGCGCAGATGGAGTGCCAACGCCCCTCTCGGAGTCCACGTCTCGAAGCCGCCGCGCGTGACGGCTGGCTTTGGCTTCATCTCAATCTCGGCGATCAGCGCTGCCTCCGCTGGCTCACGCAAAACCTGGGCCTTCCACAAGGTCTTGCTGCGGAGTTTACCGGGCCATCCCTCCGCCAGCATCTCTCGAGCCACAGCGACTATCTCGTCGGCCACCTCAACGACTTCCGCCAGGAATTTGATCGCGATTGCACCGAGCATGCCTGGCTCCACATCTTGATGGCGCAAGAATTTTCTGCTGACAGGCCGCGTAAAAGCTGTGCAATCGGCCGAGCACCTGCGCAAGGACTTGGCACACGGGATGATTTTCACCGAGCCCTCAAAACTCCTGTCCCATGTCATCACCAACTACCCCGACACGCTGGATGGCCTGCATCACAGCCTCCTCGACGAGCTCGAAATCATTGAGGATCATGTCCTGGATGAACGCCACCGCGGCGAGCGCAAGCGCCTCATGCTGGCCCGGCGTGAAATGGCCCAGCTCCACCGCCACATGCGCAGCCTGCGCCGCGCCCTGATCAATGCCGAAAGAACCATCACAAATTTCCCCGAGGGACTGACACCCGTCATCGCCAGGCTTGCCCACCTCGATCAGGATTTTGAGGTGATGGAAGCCCGCGCCAGATTCTTCCACGACGAGATCGACGCCAAGCTCGCCTCGGAAACCAACCGCCAGCTCTATATCCTCTCCGCCCTCACTGCCGCATTTCTGCCACCAACCTTGTCGCAGGCCTCTTCGGCATGAACTTCGAAGGCCTGCCCTGGTCCGGCTCATCGTGGGGCTTCTACATAGCACTCGGTCTTTGCCTGCTGTCATCGGCAGCGGTGTGGTTGTTCCTGTGGAACGCGAGCCGCAGGTAATTGCAAATACACAAAATCGTGACCACCGGATTTGGAACACATTGTCCGTCTAATGTGTTGGGCCATCAGGTGGGATTGCGAAGCGTTTTCGCCTCCTCAACCGTGGCAAATTGGAGACACAGTCATGTTGTACAAATATACCACGCTCATTTTGGGAGCTATGCTGGGCATCAGCACCTTGGCATTTTCGGGTGCCAGCGCCTCCGCCGCAGCCATGCTTCCCCTTTCACCAGTTGCATCGGGTGAAGTGAATGGTGTCAACGATGGCATCGTTCAGGTCAAAAATGTAAATGACTACGGCAATAACTACGGCAATGGGAGTTGGAACAAGAAGCATTTCAACAACAACTGCTATTACAAAAATGGCGGCTGCTACAACAAGCATCGCAACAGGCATCGCCGTGATCGTTTTGACAGGTCATATTTGTTCTTGCCCTTGATCATCGGCGGCGGCTATGGTGCATACAACTATTATGATTATAATGACGGTTACGATGACTATTATGACTATGCCGGGGTGAGCAGCAAGCATGTCAGGTGGTGCCTGAACCGTTACCGCTCCTACAACCCGCGCACCAACCTCTGGGTAGTCCTACAGCGGCAAGAAGCATCAGTGCGATAGCCCATACTATTGATCGGATCAGCATCACTGACAAATCCGGCGTCCGAAAGGGCGCCGGTTTGCAAAAACGGCAATTCACTTCTCCTGGATCACTGAAAGAATGTGGCCAGCGGGATCCTTGAACCAGGCAATGGCCTTGGGGCCCATCCCGCCGCCTTCGTTCCGCAAAATGCCTTTCGCATCGGTCTTCATCTCAGGCAGGTCGTAATGCTCCATGTGAACGCCGCGCATCCCAAGCTGGTCGACAGCCTCATCAATATCGTCCACCAGAAAATTGAGAACCGTATGCTCCGGCACATGATAGTCGGTTGAATGGTAGATAAAAACCGGAATGCCACCGCCGGCAAGATGCAGCTCAATCCCTTCCGGAATTTCATTGACGTCCAGGCCGAGCGTCCCGGAATAAAATGCCTTCGCTTTCTTCATGTCATCAACCGAGAAACTGCTGAAGGCCTTGGTGCCCTTAAACATCAAGCCTTCATTCCCCAATGTATCCATTGCTTTAGTCATCGCTGACATGTTCCGGCAGTTTCGAACGTTTGACGCTTGCCAGGTCGTCGAGTTCCTTTTCCGTCATGGTCTCATACATCTCGCGCGAGGCGCCCTTCAGTTTGGCTTTTGGAACCTCGCCACGTTTTGCCGCAAGGGCGGCACCGGCGGCTTTCTGCTGGGCTTGGGATTTGGCTGGCATGATGGTCTCCTGCTGTTTGATACAGTTGAGGCCAGTAGAACGCGACAAGATGGCAAAGGGTTCCCGTAATTCAGTGGAACAAATGCCCGGCCCTCGCGTTTAAGCTCCAGTCATCAACTCTCGAGAAGGGACAAATATAATGGTAACCTATACTGACACAAAACCTAAAACAGTAACCGGTGCTGAATCGGAATTTGATCACGCCCACAATGCGCCGCGCCCAGGAATCCAGGTCACCCAGTCGAACAAGGGTTCCGGTTCAACCATCGCCTACATTGTGGCGGCCATCGTGCTGCTCGCCGGTGCCTATCTGCTTTACACCAACAATATGAGCACCACGACAGTGGTCCCTTCGGTCACGCAGAATAACACAACGATAACACCAGACCCGGTTGAACCTGCTCCGGCAACACCACCGGCCATGGAACAGACCACTCCGCCCGTCCTCGTTCCCGCAACACCACCTGCAACGGAACCTGTGGCGCCTTAATCTGGTATGAAAGGTCAGTAATTCCCCTTGCTGTCCGATACGCCGGATTAACGAAAAAGCCTCCCTTCGCGGAGGCTTTTTTGTGGGGGGCCGCGCTAATCTCGTCAGCGCTTCGTTTTCTTTTTCATCTGGCTTTCCTTCACTCGGAACTTTGCCATCTTCGTCACCAGATCGTAGGGCATTGGTTCATCAAGCGGAAACTGAATTGAGCCCTTCGCCACCTTGTAGCGTGACAATTCCTTCTTGAAGGCCGCATTGCCGGAAGGCGTCGCATAAAATCCAATATGGTCTTTCCATGCCGCAAAATGAACCAGATTCTTGCCATTCAATTTGAATGTGGGAATTTGATAGCTGATGGCTTCAACCGCGTCCGGCGCCGCTTTCCTTATTGTCTGCCTGATTTTTTCAAGAATGTCCTGAATTTCCTTCGGAACGGAGGCGATATAGGCATCCATCGTTGTGAATTTTGGCTTGCTGGTCATCGTTCAAAAACCCTGGCCGGGAATACGCTGGTGGATTCTGGCACGTTACCCTAATGAATTGATAGCCCATTAACCTTACCACTTCGTCGCATTGCGGCGCAAAATTCTAGGGTCAATGGGCGATATGAACCTGCAATGTTATTTCGCCTTCAGGACACTCTCGACTTCGGAAACAGTGTACCTCTGGCCGCGAGGCATGATCCGCATGCATTCGCCTGCGCCGGAACACCGCAGCATATTGTGCGCTCCGTCTATTTCGAGCTTGAACAGCAGTCCGCCGTCGCTATCCAGCGTGCCATAGGCGCATTTGGGATTTTCTTTGCAGGCTGCAATGGCAGTCTCAAACCCTTCACTGCGCGCTTGGGAAACCAATATGCCCGAGCACGCAGCCATGCCCAGGCACACAGCCAATGTGAGCAACGCTGTATTAATCAAGTCCTTCGTCATGTGACCCTCCATCTTTTTTTGTATTTGATCTGAAGCTGCCACCGGCAGCCGATGAAAGACTTGCAGGGTTTCCGAATTATGAATGTGAACTGGGTCACGGTTGGGCAAGTTAACCCACGCCACCAGTCCGAAGTGGCTTCCGCACGCCCCTTTTTCGCCTATTTCGCGGCGGAAAACCTCTCCCTTGCTTTCGCCCCTTTTTTCCGCCATACACCCCCCAACTTCGACCACCCAGCCGGGGGCTGAACGGAAGGTCTGGCTTGCCAGATAGGAGAATAAGCTCCGTCTTCCCGTGTCTCCGCTCTTACGTTTGACCGGTCTTTCGAACCTTTCCCTGGTTCGTCAGAGGCTCTGCGCTGGATGCCGAAACAACGAAACGAAACAGAAAGGTTATCAGAACATGGCTCTATATGAGCACGTATTCATGGCCCGTCAGGATGCCTCGCCGGCCCAGGTTGAAGCCCTGGTCGAGCAATTCAAGGGCGTCATTGCGGCAGGCGGCGGCAAGGTCGGCAAGGTTGAATCCTGGGGCATCCGCTCCATCTCCTTCCGCGTGAAGAAAAACCGCAAGGCCCACTACACCCTTATGAACATTGATGCGCCCTATACGGCAGTTGCCGAAATGGAACGCCTCATGCTGATCAGCGAAGACGTCATTCGCTTCATGACCGTTGCCGTTGAAGAACTCGAAGAAGGCCAGTCGGCCATGCTTCGCCGCAGGGATGACCGCGAAGAGCGCGGCGGCTTCGGCGATGATCGCGGCTTCGGCGGCGGCGGTGGATTTGGTGGCGGCTTTGGCGGCGGCGGTGGCTTCGGTGGCGGTGGCCGCGGTGGTTCAGGTGGCGGCCGTGGCCGTCCTCCCCGTGAAGAACGCACAGAAGTAGTAGGAGAGGTGCTCTAATGGCTATGGAACAAGCAGCACGCCGCCCATTTTTCCGGCGTCGCAAGAGTTGCCCCTTCACCGGTGAAGGCGCACCAAAGATTGATTACAAGGATGTGCGCCTGCTTCAGCGCTACATTTCCGAGCGTGGCAAGATCGTGCCAAGCCGCATCTCGGCCGTCTCGGCCAAGAAGCAGCGCAAGCTGGCGCAAGCCATCAAGCGCGCCCGTTTTCTGGGCCTGCTTCCCTACGTCTTGCAATAAGGAGAATTGAAAAATGGAAATCATTCTTCTTGAGCGCGTCGCCAAGCTCGGCGCCTTGGGCCAGGTCGTAAAGGTAAAGGACGGCTTCGCCCGTAATTTCCTGCTGCGCCGTGGCAAGGCGCTGCGCGCAACGGACGCCAACAAGGCAAAGTTCGAAACCCAGCGCGCTGTGCTGGAAGCAAAAAATGCCGAGCGCCGCAAAGGCGCCCAGACTGAGGCTCAAGGCCTTGATGGCAAGTCATTCGTCATCATCCGCCAGGCCGGTGAATCGGGCCAGCTCTACGGCTCCGTTTCACCACGTGACATCGCCGAAGCAGCATCGACATCTGGTGTTGCCGTCGAACGCAGCCACGTGTTGCTGGATACACCGATCAAGACCATCGGCTTGTATACGGTTACAGTAGCACCGCACCCCGAAGTGGAAGTGAAGATCACCATCAACGTTGCCCGCTCGGCCGATGAGGCCGCAGCCCAGCAGCGCGGTGAGAATCTCGCAGGCCCCGTCTCCGACCGCGCCGAAATCCGCGCTGCCGCAGAGGCCCTCTTCGACGAGGAAGCCGCCATCCCCGAAGAACTCGCAGCGCCATAAGCTGCTTTACATAATGATTACAAAGGGCCGCCTAAAGAGCGGCCCTTTTCTTTCCTCTTTCTCTCCATGGTCGGGCTTGACCCGACCATGGAGAGAAATGAGAGTTATGCACAGCCTTTGGATAAACGTTTATAATTCGCAATCGACTCACTTTTACCCGACAGAAACCCGCTAACCCTATTGCCATGGCCACTCAAGCAAACCTCCGCTCCGTCGAAGCCGACGGAC
Organism: uncultured Alphaproteobacteria bacterium; assembly: GCA_963766425.1. Lineage (GTDB taxonomy): Bacteria > Pseudomonadota > Alphaproteobacteria > Rhizobiales > Aestuariivirgaceae > Aestuariivirga. Next base: position 74,997 of record CAVYAB010000015.1, on the reverse strand, counting down.
CAGACGATACCTTCCGCACCCCGCCCCAAAACCTTGAGGCGGAACAGGCCCTCCTCGGCGCCATCCTGGTGAACAACGAGGCCTGCGACCGCGTCTCCTCGTTCCTCCTGCCCGATCACTTCTCCGAAGCCATCCACGCCCGCATCTATGAAGCGGCCTCAACCCTCATCCGCATCGGCAAGCTCGCCTCGCCCATCACGCTGAAAACCTATTTCGACTGCGACGCGACGATGAAGGAAATCGGCGGCCCCGCCTATCTGGCGCGGCTTGCAGCGTCCGCCACCACCATCATCAATGCCGAAGAATATGGCCGCATGATTTACGAGCTGGCCCAGCGAAGGAAGCTCATCGGCATCGGCACCGACATTGTGAACGAAGCCTTCGATACGCCGGTTGAAGAAACCTCCAAGGATCTCATCGAGCGCGCCGAACAAACCCTCTACGGCCTCGCCGAAACCGGAAAATATGGCCAGGGCTTCCATCCCTTCGCCCGCGCCCTGTCGGACGCCATCGACATGGCCGCCGGCGCCTATCAACGTGACGGCGGCCTCTCCGGCATTTCGGCGGGCCTCAAGGACCTCGATGAAAAAATGGGCGGGCTGCAAGCCTCCGATCTCATCATTCTCGCGGGCCGCCCCGCCATGGGCAAAACCGCGCTCGCCACCAACATCGCCTATAACGTCGCCAAGGCCTACAAGGCCGATCACCAAACCGATGGCACGGTGAAAGTTACAGACGGCGGCGTGGTCGCCTTCTTCTCTCTCGAAATGTCGAGCGAGCAATTGGCCACCCGCATCATCGCCGAGCAATCCGGCATTTCCTCCGAGCGCATCCGCCGCGGCAAGATCACCGAAGATGAATTCCACCGCATCGTGGAAGTGAGCCGCGAGTTGCAATCGCTCCCCATGTATATCGACGCCACCGGCGGCCTCACCATCGCCCAGGTCGCCGCCCGCGCCCGCCGCCTGAAACGCCAGCGCGGCCTTGGCCTCGTGGTGGTGGATTACTTGCAACTCCTCGGCGGCTCCGCCCGCAAACAGGCCGAAGGCCGTGTGCAGGAAGTCTCGGAAATCACGGTAGGGCTGAAAGCTTTGGCGAAAGAACTGGCCGTTCCCATCGTCGCCCTCTCGCAGCTTTCCCGCCAGGTGGAAAACCGCGACGACAAGCGCCCGCAACTGGCCGACCTCAGGGAATCCGGCTCCATCGAGCAGGATGCCGACGTGGTGCTCTTCATCTACCGCGAGGAATATTACCTCGCCCGCAAGGAGCCCCGACCCAACACCACAGAACATCAGGAATGGCAGGACCTGATGGACAAGGTAAATGGTGTTGCCGAAGTCATCATCGGCAAACAGCGCCACGGCCCCACAGGCATCGTAGAGCTGCAATTCGACGCCAGCCTAACCAAGTTCCAAAACCTAATCCGCGCCGACTACCTGCCGGAACAGTTTTCCTAACTGTCCCCTCTCACGAAATGGGATAGGTGAGGGAAACGAGGTGGAGCCGCCTTCATCTATCCCGTTTCTTGTAACTTAAATTCTCCCGTTTCACGGGCGGTCTTGTGCACAGACATTTCGCCAATCAATTCGCTCCAGCAATTAATGTAAATGCATAACTCCAAAAATAATTCGTCATCCCGACGGACGTCGGGACCCAGGCTTTCCGCTTGTGTGCCCGCTGATAGCCTGGGTCCCGGCTTTCGCCGGGATGACGGAAATTAGAATGAATTCAGCGCATTGGTTGTCGAATTTACAGCAGCAAAGACGCGTGAAGTCGATAGTGTTTCACGGGAGAAGAAGACGATGCAAATCTTGCACTCATTCCCCAAACCCCTTAAAGCGCGGGGGCCATGGATCAAACACTCAACGCCACGCCAAAAGACCTTGCCGGTGCCGTGCTCTCAATTGACTTGAGTGCGATCCAGAAGAATTGGCGCTATTTGGCAAGCCATGCCGGAACTGCCGAATGCGGTGCGGCAGTCAAAGGCAATGCCTATGGCCTGGGCGTTGAGCCCGTGGGCCGCGCCTTGTGGGAAGCGGGTTGCCGCAGCTTCTTCGTCGCCCGCCCCAAGGAGGGTGAAGAGCTGCGCGGCGTTCTTCCCGAAGCCACCATCTATGTGCTCGATGGCCTGTTCCCCGGCCAGGCCGAATTCTACGCCCAGAACAATCTCTTGCCCGCCCTGATCTCCATCGAAGAAGCCCGCGAATGGGCGGCCTTCGGGCGTGTCTATGGCAGGAAGCTGCCCTGCGCCATTCACGTTGATACGGGCATCAACCGCCTGGGCTTTCCCATGGGCGAATACACAGCACTACTGGCTGAAACAGCAACGATGGATGGATTGCACGTGAGCCTGCTCATGAGCCACTTGGCCTGCGCCGAAGAATCCACTCACCCCCTCACCATAAAACAGCGCGACACGTTCAAAGCCGTCCGCACAAAACTCCCCGGCGTTCCCGCCAGCCTCGCTAATTCCAGCGGCATCTTTCTAGGCAAGGATTACGCCCACGATCTCGTGCGTCCCGGCATCGCCATCTATGGCGGAAATCCAACCCCTGCCCTTGCAAACCCCATGCATGCCGTAGCCCTGTTGGAAGGAACGATCCTGCAAACCCGCGAGGTGGACGCCCAGGAAACCGTGGGCTATGGCGCAACCTGGAAAGCCCCGCGCAAGTCCCGCGTGGCCGTGCTGGGTGCTGGCTACAAGGATGGTGTTCCCCGCGCATTGAGTTCCGGCAACAGCAACAACCCGCCGCAGGTTTTCCTCGGCGGAAAGCGCTGCCCCATCATAGGCCGTGTCTCCATGGACATGATGGCCATAGACGTGACTGATCTCACGCAAACCGTAAAACGTGGTGACCGCGCTGAAATCCTCGGGCCAAACATTTTGATCGATGAGGCCGCAGGCTGGGCTGGCACCATATCCTATGAATTGCTCACCCGTTTGGGCAGCCGATATGCCAGACTCTATTCCGAACTTGATTCGGGACCTCAAGCTTGAACCCTTTCCAACCCATCGGCCGCGCTGTGCTTGCCCTCCTGGCCGAAATTGGCCGAGTCGCACTCTTCTTGAGAGACGGCCTCACCCAGGGCCTTTCACCCACCTTTTATGGCCGCCAGATTCTCGCGCAGATGTGGCGCATCGGCTACAATTCCCTGCCCGTTGTCGGCCTCACCGCCTTCTTCACTGGCGGTGCCCTGGCGCTCCAAATTTATCTCGGCTCCTCGCGCTTCAACGCGGAAGGTCTTGTGGCTTCCATCGTGGCGCTCGGCATCACCCGTGAACTCGGCCCCGTTCTCGCGGGCCTCATGGTGGCAGGCCGCGTCGGCGCCTCCATCGCCGCCGAACTCGGCACCATGCGCGTCACTGAACAGATTGATGCGCTGGTCACCCTCTCCACCAATCCGTTCAAATATCTCGTGGGGCCGCGGCTCATCGCTGCCGTCGTCACCTTGCCCATACTCGTCGCCATTGGTGATACCATCGGCATCATGGGCGGCTATATTGTTGGCACCCGCTCCCTTGGTTTCAACTCCTATGCCTATATCAAGAACACCTCGGACTTTCTCGAAGTCGATGACGTGACCTCGGGCCTCATCAAGGCCGCCGTCTTTGGCTTCATCATCGCCGTCATGGGCTGTTACCACGGCTTCAATTCCAAGGGCGGTGCCCAAGGTGTTGGCCGCGCCACCACCAATGCCGTGGTTTCCGCCGCGATCCTCATTCTTGCCGCCAACTTCGCCCTCACCAATTTGCTGTTTTCGGAGTGAGTGATGGCTGAGGGTCACATTGTTCTGAAGGACGTGCGCAAAAGTTTTAATTCAAAGCATGTGTTAAATGGCATCAACCTGTCAGTGCCGAAGGGCCACTCACTCGTGGTCATCGGCGGCTCCGGCACCGGAAAGTCCGTGATGCTGAAATGCGTGCTGGGAATTCTCCGCGCTGATTCAGGCTCCATCAAAATCGACGGCGAAGAAGTGATTGGCCTCAAGGGAGTCGCACGTGACGAATATTTGCGACGCTTCGGCATGCTGTTTCAGGGCGGCGCACTTTTTGACTCCCTCCCAGTGTGGGAAAATGTGGCCTTCGGATTGATTCAAGGCCGCAACATGGTCCGAACTAAAGCCAAGGACATCGCCATGGAAAAGCTCGGCCAGGTTGGCCTTGGCGCTGACGTCGGCAACCTGTTCCCGGCCGAGCTCTCCGGAGGCATGCAAAAGCGCGTTGGCCTCGCCCGCGCCATTGCGGCCGACCCCGAAATCATTTTTTTCGATGAACCCACCACCGGCCTTGATCCCATCATGGCCGACATCATCAACAAGCTGATCGTCGATTGCGTGAAACGCCTCGGCGCCACGACAATTTCCATCACTCACGACATGGCCTCAGCCCGCAAGATCGCCGACGACATCGCCATGATCCACAAGGGCGAAATCATCTGGCAAGGCCCCGCCAAAACTATCGACTACAGCGACAATCCCTACGTTGACCAGTTCGTCCATGGCCGCGGCACCGGCCCCATCGAAATGGAAGTCTTGAAAGCATGAATCCATCTTCGAAAATGCAATTCGACCCCTATTCCAGCTGCAGGACGATCATCATCCATTAGAGCGCTATGACTTCTAGTTGAAAAAGTTTGGTGAAAGGGACGTCGAACCGCCACTTTCCACAAGACAAACCTCGACCGAAGATTGAGGCGAGAGTATTCTTAATCCACGTATCAATACCGTGCCGGCTTCCATCAATGCGGTATCAGGCATTGGATTGAGGGCTTCAAGGACGAACCACATATTCGTAGTCGTGATTTCAATCCGTGTGCGCGCACATTGTCGCCAGTTCCAGCGTCGGCAAGTGGTTCCCTGCTCGTCACGCCAGATGACTTCGCCCGGCTCAGGTGATTCGGTGTGCGGCACGCCAGCATTCATTGTTTCGAATTTTTCGCTGCCAGTGGCGCGCACAAGATGAGGCACTCCTGCGTAGGATTCGGTATTCTCACCCCCAACGGGAATGGCAAAGCGCAGGCTCACGGCATTGTAGAGATCGACGACCGCATTGACGCTTGGCAGCGCGCCGTCCCGCGCCACGCGCTTGAGCAGGGCTTCAGCTGAGCATGGGGTCCGCTGCGGCTTCGCGCCAAAGGCCCGATAGGCGTCCCGCCAAGCCTCGCGATGGTCCTCTGCCCAAGGTTCGGCACAGGGCGACCTGCAGGCGTTTGCAAGTGCGGCCAATGTGTCCGGGGTTCCGGCCGAATTTGTAATACCTGCCGCATAAATGCTCAGCGCGCGAAAATCGGGCCGCAACGCGAAGACTTCAGGCGCAATGATCAGGCTGAAAGAGAGACATACGGAGGCGTCCTTGACGACAGTAAAATAGCAAGCTATATCATTTTAATGACCAAGAAAGTCAACAAAATAGTTAAGCCCAGCAGGGGTCCAAATCCAGAGGCAGCCATGGGGGCGGCTGTGGCGCAACGCATCTCCTCGCTGCGTAAGGCTCAAGACCTCACCTTCGATGCACTGGCCGTGCGCGCTCGCGTCAGCAAGGGAACCTTGGTGCAAATCGAACAGGAACGCGCCAACCCCAGCATATCAACGCTTTGCCGCCTCGCCACCGCACTGGGCGTTTCGGTGGCCGATCTCGTAGCGCCAGCGAGCGAGGCACAGTCCATGGTCAGCCTCGTGAGTGAAAGCGAAACCCGCAGACTATGGACTGGCCCACATGGCGGCTCGGCCGTGCTGCTGGCGGGTACAGCGGGACCTGACATGCTTGAGATGTGGCAATGGGAGTTGAAGCCCGGCGAACGCTTCGATGCAAGCCGCCATGGTCGGGGAACACGTGAACTTATTCATGTCACAAGTGGCAGGCTCTTCCTTGAGGTCGAAGGAAAGGGCACGATCGTCGGCCCCGGAACGACCGCCATTGCTCTAACTGACCGGCCACACGCTTACTCAAACCCCGGCAAGTCTTCTGTCCGCTTCTTCATGACGGTTGACGAGCCAGCTTCCGCACCATAGGTCGCCAATGTATCAGCCCCCACACCATCGCGAAGACAGGCTTGAAGTCCAGCACAGCTTGATTGAAAACCATCCCTTCGGACTTCTCATCTCCATGGGATCGGAAGGGCTTCTCGCAAATTCACTCCCATTTCTGTTGCAACGTACGTCCGGCCCCCTCGGGACGCTCCAAGCTCACATGGCGCGCGGCAATGCACAATGGCGCGAAATTGATGGTCAGAAGGTGCTTGCCGTGTTTCAAGGGCCGCAAGCCTATGTAAGCCCCTCCTTCTACGCGACAAAACGCGAAACGGGTAAGGTCGTACCAACCTGGAACTACGCGATGGTTCAAGCGCGCGGCGTGGCACGTCTCCGTCCTGACCCGGCTTGGCTCCACACTCAAATCGAAGCTCTCACCAAACGGCATGAGGGAAGCCGTGCTCCCTCTTGGGCTGTCGGTGATGCGCCGCGAACTTACATTGAAAGCCAGGTGCGAGGCATTGTCGGCATCGAAATCGAGATTGAAGCGATCGAAGGCAAGTGGAAAGTGAGCCAGAACCGGCCGGAAGCCGACCGCCGCGGTGTCGCCGAAGGGCTGGAACAAGACAATCCGGCAATGTCGGAGCTAGTGCGGCGCTACGGAAACGTCTAGCGGCGCGAATGCAGAGGAATGAAGCAAGTTGGGTTCCACAATGACGGGCGAACTGCTTCCGGAAGAAACCCAAGAGCGCTTGAAGCCGACAAGATCGAGGAAGCTCAGCGAGCCAATTGGAAAAGCGTATAAAAAAAGAGGCCGCTGTTGAGCGGCCTCTTCCGTGAGATGCGTTCCGTCAGCATCCCGGTATGAGATCGATCAGGCAGTAACCCCTGCCAAGAATTCGATCCGCACGAGCCTGACGGCATACGCTGTGAACTCACTCGACATCGGATCACCTCCTTTCAATTGTTAATGACGGTATAAATGTGCCGCCTTGCACAAGCAATTGCAAGCGGGCATTTTGGCCGCGCAAAACAAGGAAAAATCATGCCGTCTGCCGACTTGATCATCACCAATGCCCGCCTGCTGACCATGCACAAGCCCGCCATGCGCGCCGATTCGCTTGCCATCAAGGGCAACAGGATTATAGCCGTGGGTTCGAACGCGGATGTGAAAACCCTCAAGGACAAACACACCCGCGTTGTCGACGCCCAGATGAATACCGTGATGCCCGGCATCATCGAAAGCCACATTCACCTGTTTAATGGCGCAGTCGAGTTCGACAGCCTGATGATAAACAATATCAAAGGCTTGCCCAACCTATCGGACTCAATACGTGAATATGCCAAAGCCAACCCGAAGGACAGTATCATCATCGTGAACGGCGCGTCACCAGTTTCACTTGGCGATAACTTTCCCATCACCCGTCACATTCTGGACACCATAATTCCTGACAGGCCCCTGGCGCTCATCTGCTTCGACCATCATACCATTTGGGCCAACACCAGGGCGCTTGAAACTGCCGGACTCCTGCACGGCGCCAGCCTGCCACCGGGCAATGAAATTGTTATGGGGAGTGACGGTCTTGCAACAGGTGAACTCCGCGAAGCCGCCGCCTTTGCACCCCTTCTTGAACTCACCACCACGGGCGGGCGCGAATGGCTCGGCATGGTAACCGGTGAAAGTCCAGTGCCGCCCGCCAGTGCCGCCGAACGCCTCATCGATCAGCGCTTCATGAAACGTGGGCTCGATTACTGCGCCTCCCTCGGCGTCACCTCCGTCCACAACATGGATGGCAACTGGTATCAGCTCGAACTGCTGAAGGCATTGCAGGATAACAACGACCTCATCGCCCGCGTCGAAGTCCCCTTTCATCACAAAAATTTCTTTGAAACGCCCCGCGTCGATGAAGCCGTTGAAATGCGCAATCAATATCAGGGCGACATGCTGCATTCGGGCCGCGTCAAGATTTTCATGGATGGTGTTCTGGAATCCATGACCGCCCTCATGCTAGACGATTACCCCGGCTTTCAAGGCGAGCGCGGCGCTCCATTATTCACCGCGCAACAGTTCAATGAAGTCGCCACCCGCGCCGATAAACACAAACTGCAAATCAGCGTCCACGCCATTGGCGACGGTGGCGTACGCCGGACGCTCGATGGCTATGAAGCAGCCCGCAAGGCGAACGGCCCGCGCGACAGCCGCCACCGCATCGAACATATCGAGGTGATTGACAAGGCCGACATTCCACGCCTGCGCGAACTGGGCGTCATCGCCTCACTGCAACCCATCGTGGGGCTGGGCGTTCCCGGCAATCCACTGGAACCCTGCCGCACTCGTATTGGTGACAAGCTGCCTCAAGCTTACGCGTGGCAAACCTTGCGCGAAACCGGCGCAACAATAGCCTTCTCCTCCGACTGGCCCGTATCCCCGCTTGATCCCTTCCTCGGCATCCAATCCGCCATGACCGCATTGCCTCTTTCTCCCCAAAGCAAACCGCAAGCCCAATTCCTGCTGGATGCACTCGACGGTTTCACCGCATCGGGCGCCTATACGGAATTCGCCGAAGCGAAAAAGGGGAAACTGATGCCCGGCATGCTGGCGGACGTAATCGTTCTCGATGGCGATATTGAAGCGACACCGCCCAGCAGATTTCAACTCTGAAACCCGTACTCACCATCTGCGATGGCCGGATAACCTTTGAGAGATAGTTAGAGCGAAATGATCGTTGATGGAGTCACAAGCGTCTTCCCCTCCCCCTTCGTCATCCCGATGAAAATCGGGACCCAGGCTTTCAACCGGCACACAAGCGGAAAGTCTGGGTCCCGACGTACGTCGGGATGACGGAAGAAAGATGAATTCAGCGCGTTGATAATCGCAAAGATGGCAATAAAGATTTGTGCATACGATAGCCATTGTGGGGAGGGAGAAGACGTTACGTCAGTTTGACCTCATGCGGCCTAAGCAGCGCTTCTGAGCTTCTCGACTTCAACCAGTGCTGCCCGCGTCTCGTGCACGATGATGTCAACCAGGTCCTGCGCCACAAAGCTGTGGCCATTGCGCGCCAGAAGTTCCAGATTCTCGCAAGCCTTTCCGGCGCGCCGGGCGCCCAGGCTTGTAACCATGGATTTCAAGGCATGGGCGGCATTGGCCAAGGCCCCCACATCCTGCCCGCCGGCATGGCGTTCGATCTCGGCAAGGCTCACAGGAACATGTTGGATGAAATGGCCCGCAACCCGTTTGAACAGGGCCTCGGTGCCGCCGATTGATTTCAGCTCGATAATCACTTTGGGATCAATGATGGTGCCGGCAGTTTCTTCCACAGGTTTATCCCCGTATCACGTGAGTTTCAAAAATCTCAGGCCCCTGTTTAACCATGCAAAAGTTAATGGCGGTTTTGGCCAGGCCGCCGGATTCGAGCAATTAGTTAAAGACAAAATTATCGCTTTATTGGAGGTATCCACCCCGCAATCCCTATTGCGTTCCCTAATCGTTCCAGTTTAGATGCGCCATGGCCAAATCAGCATCAAGTTTCGTCTGCCAGTCCTGCGGGGCCGTATCCTCCAAATGGGCCGGGCGCTGCGATAATTGCGGCGAATGGAACAGCATCGTTGAAGAAAAAGGCGCAGCCCCCGTGTCCGGCGCCAAGGGCGCCGCTCTGCCAAAGGGAAAAGCAACAAGGCTGGTGGGCCTTCGCGGCGAAAGCCCCGCCCCACCCCGCATCCAGACCGGAATTACCGAATTGGACCGCGTGGCAGGCGGAGGCTTCGTTCCGGGTTCGGGCGTATTGATCGGCGGCGATCCCGGCATCGGCAAGTCCACCCTGCTCCTGCAGGCTCTGGCCTCTTTGGCCCGGAAGGGCGAGCGCGTCATTTATGTTTCAGGCGAGGAGGCAATCGCCCAGGTGCGCCTGCGCGCCCAGCGCCTGGGGCTTGATGATGCCGCTGTCCTGCTCGCCACCGAAACCAACGTATCGGATATTCTGGCCACCCTGAATGAAGGCGAGCCGCCCACCATTGCCGTCATCGATTCCATTCAAACCCTGTGGTCGCCGGTTATTGAAGCAGCCCCCGGCACCGTATCCCAGCTCAAGGCGGGCTCGGAAGCCCTGGTGCGTTATGCCAAGCAAAAAGGCACCGCCATGCTTCTCGTGGGCCATGTCACCAAGGATGGCCAGATTGCCGGGCCCAAGGTCATCGAACATATGGTGGATACCGTCCTTTATTTCGAAGGTGATCGCGGCCACCAATATCGCATCCTGCGCGCCGTCAAAAACCGCTTCGGTCCCACCGATGAAATCGGTGTGTTTGAAATGTCCGACGGTGGCCTCAAGGAAGTCACCAATCCTTCCAAACTCTTCATGGGATCGAGTGATCGGCCAACTCCGGGCACGGCAATTTTCGCTGGCATGGAAGGCACGCGGCCACTGCTGATGGAAGTGCAGGCCCTCGTCTCGCCTTCACCGCTGGGAACACCCCGGCGGACCACCGTGGGTTGGGATTCCAATCGCCTCGCCATGATCCTTGCCGTCCTGGAAGCCCGCGCCGGCGTCACCATTGGCGCCAATGATGTTTACCTTAACGTCGCAGGCGGCCTCAAAGTGCGCGAACCCGCCGCAGATCTGGCCGTTGCCGCAGCACTTCTCTCCTCACTCACCGGAACAGTCATCCCCCACGGCACGGCTGTCTTTGGTGAAGTTGCCTTGTCTGGCGCAATTCGCCCCGTAGGCCAGACCGAAGCCCGCCTGAAGGAAGCCCAAAAGCTGGGCTTGAGGGAGGCCGTCATTGCTTCGGCGACAGAACTCACAAGTTTCAAGGGCTTGAAAGTAAAGCCAATTGAAACCATTTCTGATCTCGTGGCATGGACCGCGTCACAAGACAAAGGCTTACGACGAATCGTCTAGATCAGTTGGCAAAACGTGCCTATAAGGTGGCACAGCCAACCAAACGGGAAATTTTATGCCCTTCCAACTGCTTGATCTCATACTTTTCGGCATCATGCTGATCTCCGGCCTCTTGGCCCTCATGCGTGGTTTCACCCGGGAAGTGCTCTCGCTCGTGGCCTGGGGCGCTTCCGCCGTTGCAGCCTACTTCGCCATCAAACAACCGGCCCTGCTTGACCTCGCCATGCCCTATGTGGACAAAGCCATCCTCGCGCAAATTGCCGTAGGCGCGATCGCTTTCATAATCACACTCATCGTTGTTTCACTCATCAGCGTGAAGATTTCGGATTCGGTGGTTGATTCCGCGGTAGGCGGTTTTGATCGCACTCTTGGCTTCCTTTATGGCCTGGGCCGCGGCTTTGTCCTCGTGGCTATCGCCTATCTTTTCTACGGCTGGCTCCTGCCCTTCGACAAACAGGAAGACTGGGTGCGTAACGCAAGCTCACTTCCCGCCATCAAATATGTGGGCGAAACCCTGCTTGGCTTTATGCCGCCTGACATCGCCGAAACGCTGTCCAACACGGCCCTCATGAAAAATCCCGATAGCCCGGGAAGCACGTCGTTGCAGGTAACCCCAAATGCCGCAAAACCTGAATCCGGTTATCAATCCGGTGAAACCCAGGGGCTCGACAATCTCATTGAAGGCACAGGCAACGCCGCGCAGCAACCCGAATTCGGACAAAGCACCACTCAATGAAACCAGACTTTGATATCGACGGTGATCGCTTACGCGAAGAATGCGGCGTCTTTGGCGTCTTTGGTCATCCCGATGCGGCGGCCCTCACAGCACTTGGCCTCCATGCTCTTCAACACCGCGGCCAGGAAGCCGCGGGCATCGTCACTTTTGACGGCGAACGCTTTAACGCCGAACGGCGCATGGGCCTCGTCGGCGATCATTTCTCCAGCGAAAAAATCATCAACCGCTTGCAGGGGCGCACGGCGCTCGGCCATGTCCGCTATTCCACCACGGGCGAAACCATCCTGCGCAACGTCCAGCCACTCTTTGCCGAACTTTCCGCTGGCGGCCTGGCTGTCGCCCACAATGGCAACATCACCAATGGCCTGACGCTGCGCCGCGAACTCATCAGCCAAGGCGCCATTTGCCAATCCACCTCTGACACGGAAGTCATCCTGCACCTCGTGTCACGCTCGAAAAAGGGGCGCATTGTCGAACGCTACATCGATGCGCTCCGCAGTCTCGAAGGCGCCTATGCTCTCGTTGCCCTCACCAACAAGAAACTCATCGGCGCGCGCGATCCTCTCGGCATTCGTCCACTTATTCTGGGTGAACTCAACGGCGCTTACATTCTGTGCTCGGAAACCTGTGCATTGGACATCATCGGCGCAAAATTCGTGCGCGAAATTGAAAATGGCGAAGTCGTGGTGATTTCGGACGAGGGCATCGAGTCCCATCGCCCATTCCCGAAACAGCAAGCCCGCCCTTGCATCTTCGAATACATCTATTTCTCCAGGCCCGATTCAATCCTCGGTGGCCGCTCCGTCTATGAAGTACGGAAAGAACTTGGCAAGCAGCTCGCCATCGAGGCCCCGGTTGATGCCGATGTTGTTGTGCCCATTCCCGACTCCGGTGTGCCCGCAGCCCTGGGCTATGCCCAGCAAACCGGAATTCCCTTTGAACTCGGCATCATCCGCAATCACTATGTGGGCCGCACCTTTATCGAGCCTACGCAAACCATCCGCTCCCTCGGCGTCAAGCTCAAGCACAACGCCAACCGCGCTGTCGTTGCCGGAAAACGCGTCGTGCTGCTGGACGATTCCATCGTGAGGGGAACCACCTCGGTGAAAATCGTCCGCATGATGTATGAGGCGGGCGCCCGCGAAGTGCACATGCGCATCTCAAGCCCGCCAATAAAGTTTCCGGATTTCTACGGCATCGATACGCCGGAAGAAAAATCGCTTCTGGCGGCCACCCACACTTTGGAAGAAATGCGCCAGTTCATCGGTGTCACCTCGCTGTCATTCATTTCAATCGAGGGCGTTTACAAGTCAGCCGGTTTCGCTGGCCGCGACGCCCACCGTCCGCAATTCACCGATCATTGCTTTACGGGCGATTATCCCACCCATCTCACAGACATCATCGGCGAGTCCGCCAAGCAGCAGCTCTCGCTTCTCGCCGAAGCCGGCTGATACCATGGCGAAGCGACTGGAAAACCGCGTGGCCGTCGTCACCGGCGCTTCACGCGGGCTTGGCCGTGCCATCGCCCTGACACTGGCAAAAGAGGGCGCTCACATCATAGCCCTCGCCCGCACCCAGGGTGGACTTGAAGAACTTGATGATGAGATAAAGAATATAGGTGGCTCGGCCACGCTCGTCCCCTCGGACATCAAGGACTATGCGGCAATCGACAGGCTTGGCGCAGCCATTTTCGAACGCTGGAAAAAGCTCGATATCCTGATCGGCAATGCCGGCATCCTCGGCAAGCTCACGCCGCTGGCCCATGTCGATCAGAAAGTATGGGACGAGGTGATGGCCGTGAACCTCACCGCAAACTGGCGGCTCATCCGCTCGCTTGATCCGCTGTTGCGCGCGTCCGACGCGGGCCGCGCCGTGTTCGTAAGTTCGGCTGCGGCACAGAAATGCCTGGCCTATTGGGGGCCCTATTCTGTCTCCAAAGCCGCGCTCGAAGCCATGGTCAAGACCTATGCCGCCGAAATATCAACTGTTCCGGCACGCGCCAATTGCTTCAACCCCGGTCCAACCCGCACCAAAATGCGCGCCCAGGCCATGCCCGGCGAAGATCCTGATACTCTGCCCTCCGCCGAACAGGTTGCAGCGCAGATCGTGGACCTGTGTCTCCCATCATTTTCTGACAATGGCGCAGTGTATAAATACTCCGCTGATGGATTGGTCAAATCGACATCATGAGCCAACAGGCAATCATAGACGCTTTGCTCAATGCCCGTCTTTCCGGCGAAAAACTTAGGGCTTATCCTGGCCCTGCCCCCGCCAGCATGGCAGACGCTTTCGCTATCCAATCTGCTGTTCGGTCTTCTATTGGCTGGAAACATGCAGGCTGGAAAATCGGCTGCACCAGCGAGCGGGCGCAAAAGGCCTTGCACACTGATGGCCCCTTTCCCGGGCCGCTCTACCGGGAGCGATTGTTTCCCTCGGGCACCCATGTTGAAACCCTTGCCAGCAACAGTCGCACCACGGAACCGGAAATCGCCTTCACCATGGCCCGCGACCTGCCCGCACGGGACAAGGCCTGGTCAGTCGATGAAGTCCTGGATGCCGTGGCAACGGTTCATCCTTCCATTGAAATCGTCAATCCGCGTTTGCCAAAGGGTTTCAATGATGTCGTCGAATGGTACGTGGCCGATGGCGGCCTCAGTCACGCTCTTGTGCTGGGCCCGGGCGTCAAGCCTCTCAAGCGGGCCGACTATGCCAGGATCACCAACCGCGTCTCGCTCAATGGCGTAAGCAAGTACTCCGGCATTGCCTCAAATGCCTTGGGTGGCCCTGAACTGGCGCTCACCTGGCTCGCAAATAATCTCATAGCAAAGGGATTGTTCCTGCGGGCAGGCGATGTGGTGACAACCGGCGTAATCACCGAGGTTTTCGACACCAGCATTGGTGACCATGTCGAAGCCACCTACGATCTCATCGGAAAAGTTTCAGTCCAGCTCTAGAGCATGATTCATTCTCTCTTCCGCCATCCCGGCGAGATCCCTCTATCTTCCGTCATCCCGACGAAAGTCGGGACCCAGACTTGCAATCAGCACAAATTCGGAAAGCCTGGGTCCCGGCGTACGCCGGGATGACGAAAAAAGAAATGTTTGCCCGGATGGCCAAGTATTCTTTGGATGTGCAAAGAGCTTTGGCGGGACCTGAAACTCAAAAAATGTGAGAATCCGATAGCGACTTCGTACTGCGTCACTTGTCCTTGTCGAATGGGTTCTTCCCCCCACGCAGGCTGAAGCGGATGGGAACGCCTGCGAGATCAAAATCCTTGCGCAGCGTGTTCATCAGATAGCGCTTGTAGCTATCGGGCATTTTTGACATCTGGTTTCCGAACACCGCAAAGGTTGGCGGCCGCGAACTCGCCTGCGTCGCATAGCGGATTTTGATGCGCCGTCCCGAGGGCGCAGGCGGTGGATTTTTTGAAACAGCCGACTCCAGCCAGCGGTTGAGTTGCGACGTCGTAATGCGGGCGCTCCAGCGGTCAACGGCTTCGAACACCGCCTTCATCATCTTGTCAACGCCGCGCTCCTGCTTCGAGGAAATCGTCACAACGGGAACGCCGCGGATTTCCGGCAACACATCTTCAAGGTCGCTGTGAACTTCGGCGAGTTTCTTCTGCTTGTCCTCGACCAAATCCCATTTGCTGAGGGCAAGCACAACGGCCCGGCCCTCCGTTGCCACGAGATCAGACAATGCCAGATCCTGGCGCTCGATCACCATTGAAGCGTCGATAAGCACAACCACACAATCGGCAAAGCGGATGGCGCGCAGCGCGTCAGATACGGCAAGCTTCTCGATCTTGCCCGTCACCCGCGATTTGCGCCTGATGCCCGCCGTATCCCATAATTTTATCTCGCGGCCCGCCCACGACCAATCGGTGGAAATGGCATCGCGCGTGATGCCCGCTTCGGGCCCGGTCAGCATCCGCTCCTCGCCAAGCATGGTATTGACCAGCGTGGATTTGCCGGCGTTAGGTTGGCCAATGATCGCAAGGCGCAAGGGCCGCGTAAGCTCTTCTTCAGCCGTCTCGTCTTCTGAAACGCCCTCAGCTTCCGGCATCAGGGGCGCTATGGCATCATAAAGGCTTTCCAGCCCCTCGCCATGTTCAGCCGAAATTGCCAATGGCTCGCCATAACCCAGGGAATAGGATTCCAGGACGCCGGCCTCAGCCATCCTGGCCTCGGCCTTGTTCGCAACCAGCCGCACCGGCTTTCCGAACTTCCGGATTTTCTCCGCAAACATCCGGTCAATGGGCGTAATGCCCGCGCGCGCATCAATGACAAAGAACACGAGATCGGCGTCGTGAACCGCCGTTTCCGCCTGCGCGCTCATCCGCGCCTCGAGCGTTTCCTTCTTGGCGTCATCAAGTCCCGCCGTATCGAATACGCGAAAACTCAAATCACCGATTTGCGCAATACCTTCACGCCTGTCTCGCGTCACCCCCGGCTGATCATCAACAAGGGCAATCTTGCGTCCAACCAGGCGATTGAACAGCGTGGACTTCCCCACATTGGGGCGGCCCAGAATAGCAACGGTAAACGTCATTGGGCCGTACTGGATTCTTGATCAATACCAGGGGCTTCCTGATCCACCGGGGCGATACACTCAATGTCATCGGGATTGCACACAGCCTTTTTCTCGCCTGTCACCACAGGGTCGCGCGCCGTCTGCGCGTCCGGCGGCAAAATATCCTCGCGGGGGCCGGGCAAAACAGCTGTCATCACGCTGGCCGGTGAATTTCTTCACCGTGCTGCAAGCCATCAGCGAAGTCGCAAGAGCCGCCGTCAAAAGAAATGCTGTAAGTTTTTTCATGGGCAATTACTTCGGCAGCAACGGTGTTAGAAGTTGGATCATCACCTGCGCCCGTTGACGCATGTCCTGGGGCGTATCCGGATCGGCGAAGTTGGCATTCATGTAACGGTCAGCCATGGAATAGTCTGCGGTGCGGTAAGCCGCCAGCCCGAAAATTTCCCGCGCCGCATGGCGCCAAACCTGGCCTTCCCTGTCAAAGCTCCCCAATCGCGAAATAAGTTCATCGGGCTTGAGGCTGTCTGCAAGCAGGTAACCGGCACGAATGCGGGCGAGATCACGCAGGCTCGCATCGACAGTTGCATCGGTGGCAAGCGCGTCAAATGCCGCAACCGCCTCTTTCGTCTTGCCCTGCTCCGCCAGAACACTGGCCTGCTGCATGAGTCCAAGCTGCTTGAAGCCCGGATGGCCAACCGCAGCCAAGGCCTTCAGGGCATCGTCGAATTTTCCGTCGGAAGCCATTTTGACACCATCAAAATAGACGATGGCAGCGGCTTCTGATTGTTTTATCTGGAAATATTGATAGCCCTTAACACCCGCCACCGCGGCTACAATGACAACGCACAGGGCCACGAAGTAATTGCCGAACTTATCCCAAAGCTTTTTGTATTGTTCCTGGCGGACTTCTTCGTCCACCTCGCGGAATAGGGATTCATCGCTCACAGCCACCAGCTCCATAGAATGCTGCCGTGGGGGTAAGCCAGTGCAAGGGCTAAATCAAGGCAAATTCAGAGCAACGGCCCGTAGGTATCGCGGATGGCTTTGCGCGTGTGCCACATCATGAAAAGTCCCATGGCGGTTCCACACACCACAAAACCGGCAATCAATCCCAAAAGTCCCTCAGACATGATATCCACCCTCTCCGATGGGGTGATTAGGCAAACAATGTGGTTAATTATCGGTTAAGCTGTGGCGATTCTGGGCTACTCCACAGCAAATGAGGCAATCAGGCCTGAATCCGCGCGCTCCGCCACCAGGCTTTGCAGTGCCCAAATGCCCGGATTATCGGCCACGAAAGCAGCTTTCTGCTTTTGCATGCGCGGAACCACAATTGTGTCGCGCCAGGGCTGGCCCTCTTGAACAACACCGCCCTGCTCGATCACCTGCCACACATGGCCATGGATATGCAGTGGCTGGTCAA
Source organism: uncultured Alphaproteobacteria bacterium (assembly GCA_963766425.1). Lineage (GTDB taxonomy): Bacteria > Pseudomonadota > Alphaproteobacteria > Rhizobiales > Aestuariivirgaceae > Aestuariivirga. The sequence continues at coordinate 57,434 of CAVYAB010000015.1, read as the reverse complement.
AATTCGTGGCGTTATCAATGTCCAGAACTATGCTCTCGCCTTTCACAAATTTCCCGATCACCTCTCCGCCTGGACCGGCAACCCCATTGATCGCCCAGGCCATGCCCTGCTCAAGAAGGGCCCGCATATCCAAAACTTCATTTTTGAATGTCGCCGATTTCAATCCGCCCTTCGCGCCCCCGGCAATGACGACGGGGATGGTCCTTGCCTTTCTCCATATCCAGATTTGCCGGGATGGGATTGATCGGCAGGGAAAAATTATCCGGCAGTGTATCGTTGCCCGCACTGCCTTCCCGCTCCAGATAACAAACCTCAACAATGTCTCCGGAAATTTCAAGCGCTACCGCCACATTTTCACGGCCCGCATCGAGCACAAGGTCCACGCGCTGGCCGGGTTGCAAGACGAGCCCCAGCACTCCGCCATGGCGTGGCGAAATGGGCTGGCCATCAAGGGCTACCACCAGGGGATCCATGCCCTTGAACTGCAGGCCCATGGAGCGCGCATTGGCGGCGTTGAGCACACGCAGGCGGCAGGGCTTATCCGCTGGCAGCTTGATACGCGGCCGGTAGGTGCCATTCACCGTGAACCAATTGCCAAGCCGCCCCTCGCCAACCGCTGCCTGAAGATCGCCAAAACTCTCGTCAATTTTTCCATCTTCCCCGATTTTCCAGTCGCCAATGATCAGCGGAATATCGGTAAGTGCGGGAGCAAGTTGCTTTTCTTCAATGACCAGCATTCCGTACAGGCCCATGCCGCGCTGCCGCGACGCATCGGTGAGCGGCCCAAACCAGAATGTTCCCGCATCGGGCGGTGTAAAAACGCAATCAACCGCATTCTCGTCACCGGGCTCGATGTTCAGCGTCATCATTTCAGAAGGACCGCGAACTCCAAACCAGTGGAACCATATTTCCCGCTCAAGATTATTGACGATGCGAACCTTGAGTTCACTGCCCTGCCTGGCGCGCAGCACGGTTGCTCTTCTCTTCAATTGAAAAGCGCCAGAGCAGGGTCTTGATGTCGGTGTTTTCCAGGAGCTCGCCCACATATTTTTGCGCCCGCAGAACTTTAAACCCGTCCGCACTTTCTTCGGCAAAAGCCATACGAGGGCCGTGCGACCGCCAGACCGAGCGCCCCAACAAAACCCCGCCGCGAAAGTTGCATCCCAGGCCCCATCGAATCGGCTGAAAGCTAGAGCGATTATGTGGCATTTCGGGGATCATTGCGCATTCGGCTCGCCCGTGATAATAGCCGATTAAATTACTCAGCTATAAAACGAGCGAAATCAAATGCTTCTGAATATTGCCGACGTGCTGGATGCGGCTTCCATTGCAGCCGTTCACAAGGAAATTGAAACGGGCGGCATCGTTTTCACCGATGGCAGCGCCACCGCCGGCTGGCAGGCCAAGGCCGTAAAGAAAAACGAACAGGCCTCAGGTGCAGCGCTTGATGGCATCATCCAGAAAGCAACAGGCACTATTCTCGCCCACCCCATTTTCCGCGCCGCGGCCAACCCCAAGCAACTCGTGAAGGTGATGCTGTCCCGTTACAAGCCCGGCATGGCTTACGGAACCCACGTGGACAACGCCCTGATGGGCGGCATCAGAACCGATCTGTCCTTCACGCTGTTTCTCAAAAACCCGGAAACCTATGAAGGCGGCGCGTTGGTGATTGAAGGCAACGACGGCGACAATGAAATCAAGCTGCCCGCCGGAAGCCTCGTTCTCTATCCCACCACGACACTCCATCACGTGGCTGAAGTCACCTCAGGTGAAAGGCTCGCCATCGTCGGCTGGGTGCGAAGCTACATCCGCAGCCACGAAGATCGCGAGACCCTGTTCGATCTGGAAAACGCCATCTCAAGCCTGAGGCTTGCCAATGTCGATCGCGCCATTCTCGATCGCCTGCTGAAAGTAAAAGCCAACCTGCTCCGCGGCTGGGCGGAAGACTAGGATCGTCACGTATTGAATCATGCGTCGAAAGGGCCCTCATCCGGCCTGTCGGCCACCTTCTCCCATCCTTCGGACGGGCGAAGGCAAAACCTTTCAAGATTATCGCCTTCTCCCGTTCTGCGTAGCGACAGCGAAGCAGGATGGGAGAAGGTGGCCGACAGGCCGGATGAGGGCCTCTTGATCACAAGTGCTTCAATCAAAAACTCAAGCCCCCTTTTGTTTCTTCCTGGCGCGGACGGGGCCAGCTTTAGCTGGCTTCGACGTGTTCAGCGCCACGGCGGCGCGAATGAGCGCCTTGAAGGCCTTTTCATCAATCTTGCCGCCCTCAGGAAAATCGATGGCGCGCCTCACGTTGCCTTCGAGGCTGGAGTTGAAGAGGCTTGAAGGGTCCTCCAGCGCAGCGCCCTTGGCGAATGTCGTCTTCACGGCAGCCTGTAGGTCTCGCCGGTGCAGATAATCCCGGCGTGCGACCACACAGGAATTCCCCACTTCCACTCCTCGACCACCTCCGGGTCGGCCTGCCTGATGAGAGCCCGGACGCGCGCCAGCATCTCGCCCCGCCAACCACCCAGTTCCTTGATTCTCACATCGATCAGATGGGAGGGAGAGTCTCCGCTTTTCCTTCCTTTGAGTCACTCTTCTTCATAGTCGTTGTCGCTTTCTTCACGGTGAGATTCGGCTTTGTGAGGCGTCGCCGGATATCGTGATAGGCGGCGACAATCAAGTCGCTTAAAGCTTCAATCTCCAGTTCTTTGCCAGGGCGCAGCTTCACATGACGCATACGCTTGCCCTCGCCTTCGAGCAGGCTGGCGGGATCTGCGAGCAATGCGCCGTAGTAGAAACCGACATTCGCATGAGCCTTGAACGCGTTGACATATCCAAACGGCGCGTCCTCCACACAAGCAACCGGACATCCGTCATGCAGTAGCTCGCGGACATCGGGACCACAGCCCCGCATGCGCTCAAACCATGTCCGCGTCATCAGTCGGAAAGGATCTACAAGGCCGAAAAACCAAGCCTCAATCAGAGGATCTCTTTGGACAGCACTGGGGAAGCGCAGTAAACCGCTCATTTTATCAGGATGCCAGTTTTTCGGGCGTCCGTCGAGCGACCCTCAGAATGCGGCAGCCGCAGTCATCTCACGCTTTCTTGAACGCAGTCGTCCTCGAACTCAGGTACTGCATCTTGCACTAGTGGTCCTATCGACGCGGCCAGTGTGGGTTTGTGGGCTGATGACTTGGCGACTGCTCACATTCGTTCACCGGGCAATTGGCTGGCTTGCTTCACCCATGCGGCGAACTGCGCTTCGTCGAGCTGGTCGTCCTCATGGATGTCGAGGTAACGCACGTCCTTCTGCTTGGATGTGCCGGGCGGGACAGGACGCAGCGACGCGCCGCGGAAGAAAGCCACCTTGATGTATTTCGTGAAGACATGGATGCCGAGGAACCAGACCTGATCCTCGACGCCGTAGAGCGGCGAATTGTATTTGACCGCCTTGCGCACGCCGGGGACGGCGCGCGTGATGAGCGCGTCGAGGCGGCGGCCGACATCGCTTTTCCAGCCCGGCATGGCCGCGATGTAGGCCTGCACGGGGGCGTCGCCATAGCCCTTCGCGATCTGGGGGTTGCCGCCCGAGAGGAGGACCGGCTTCGCGGCGACCGGCTTGGCGGCGGCCTTCCTTGCAACCTTGGTTGGCTTCTTGGCCTTTGCGTTCACGCCAGGGCCTAGTCTTTCACGTCATAGGTGTTCTCGGGCAGCGGGAACTTGCGCGCCTTGACTTCATCGGCATAGGCGCTGATCGCCTTCTCGATGGCTTTCCCAACTTCGCCGAATTCCTTGACGAATTTCGGAACCCGCGGAGAAAGCCCCAGCATATCCTCCATCACCAGGATTTGCCCATCGCAGGCTGCCGATGCGCCGATGCCAATGGTTGGAATAGGCAGCATCTTCGTAATCTTCTCGGCCAGCGGCTCGACAATCGCTTCCAGCACCACGGCGAATGCCCCAGCATCCGAAACAGCTTTCGCATCCTCTTCAATGGCCGCCCATTTATCCCGCGTGCGCCCTTGCGTCTTGAACCCGCCGAACACATTGATGAATTGCGGCGTAAGCCCGATATGGGCCATGACCGGAATGCCCCGCTGCGTGAGGAAATGAATGGTGTCGGCCATGCGCTTGCCGCCTTCAATTTTGATGGCGCCGCATTCCGTTTCCTTCATCACCCGCGCCGCATTGTGAAAGGCCTGGGCGTGGCTTTCCTCATAGGAGCCAAAGGGCATGTCAACCACAACCAGCGCCCGCTTGGCACCCCGCATCACCGCGCGGCCATGCAGGATCATGAGTTCAAGCGGCACCGGCAGGGTTGACTCAAAGCCATGCATCACCATGCCGAGTGAATCGCCCACCAGAATGAAATCCACATACTTGTCGGCAATTGCCGCCGTATGGGCATGATAGGAGGTGAGCGCCACAATGGGCTGGCCGCCTTTGCGGTCGGTAATTTCCGGCGCCGTCAAACGCTTGATAACACTTTGGACAGACATGATCTAACCTGCTTTCGATAGTGCAAAAATCGGAACGCCGATGAGCGCCGGGTGTAACTGCGTCATGATACCATAAAGGGCGGCGCCAAAAATCAACGACAAGCCATCATGGCCAACCCTAACCTCGGGACTGGGCCGAACACCATTGGAAATGGCCACCCCCATATGGGCCAAACTGACCCACAACAAGCCGCCAAACAGGATCAGGCTCGCCAGATCGCCATTGGCGAAAAGATGCCCCGTCGCCCAAAACACCGTTGCAATTCCCATGGGAAAACGCAGGCGCTGGCGCAAGCTTCCGCGAAACAGGAAAACGCCAACGCATAAGAACCCGATAAAAGTCAGCACGTAATTTACGTACCAGCCCCAGGAGGGTGGGTCATAAACAGTCGCAACAATTGAACTTCGCCACCCCAATACCATCACGGCTATCGCAAAAAGCGAAGCCAAACCATAAACCGGGCCGTACCAGCGCTCGCCTGTCCGGGATTTTAAGTAGCTCTTGTATTGCGGAATGGCGGCAACCCCATGCAGCAGCGCAAACAGCAGAACACCTATCGCCAGAATGCTCATCAGATAATCGGTACGTTGAAAATGTAAGGGTGAACGCCAAACAGGAATACGCCGTAGAGGACCACGCCAGTTACCACAGCGATCACATCGGATCGAAAGCTCGGTTCATGGGCCGGGCGCTTGCCCCGCGCCGTCGAAAGAATGATATCCAGCACCGCCAAAAGCAGGAATGTTCCAAAGAGCAGCACATCATACAGCCTGCCATTCGATAGCAGATGGCCAAAGGACCAAAGCACAATGCCAACCGAGAAGGGATTGCGCAGCCACAGTTTCAGATATCCCTTGCCGTGAAAGGCCCCAAGGCAAATAAACCCGAGCAATACCAGCAGCATGGTGACGTGACGCGAGGATGCAGCCGGCACATACACAAAGTCACTGGCCGCTGGTCCCGAACTGAGGGACCAGAAACCCCAGATCATCAACGCAACTCCCACCAGCGAAGCAAGTGAGTAAAGCCCCTTGTAGGCTCCTTCCCCGAGGCGAAGCCTGAGGCCGTCTCTAACGTCCGGTAATAGCAGCGAAAAAAGATGCCCGCTTGCGAAAATTACAATGCCTGCGATCAAGGTGCCCAATTCAGTTTCTCCTAGTTGAGGTGTTTGCCAGATTTACCGGGCCGCGCCAACTATTCTCAAGTCGGCAGGCCAGCTCCGCCACATTTTAAGCGTGATCATCGCCGTAAACTGCCCGAAGCCGAGCGGCCGGCGCCCAAGACATTGAAGAAATAGCAGAATTTTGTTCAGGTCAGTTTGTTTGCGTTCTGTTTGAAATCCATGATAACAGTTCCTCAATAAGAGGCTAAATGCGGAGGGAATTATGAAACCAACACTCATTCTCGTGGGCGCGGACAAGGGCGGCGTGGGCAAGACCACGGTTTCCCGCGCGCTGCTCGATTTTTTTGCGCGCAAGAACATTCTAACCCGGGCTTTCGACACGGAAAATCCGCGCGGCACCCTGAAGCGCTTCTATCCCGGCCTGGCTGAAATCATCGACCTCGGGAATGTCGCCCACCAGATGAAAGTCCTGGATACGATGGACACCGCCAATGTGCCCGTCACCATCGTTGACCTCAAGGCCGGCAACATGTCCTATGCCCTTGATATTTTTGAGCGCATTGGCGTGCTGGAAGCAGCCCGCGCCGGTGCATTCAATCTCGGCCTGTTCCATGTCATCGGCCCATCGATCGCCTCGCTTGATGAAATCGGCGAAATTGCCCACTATCTGCAAGGCGTCTCCTATGTTGTGGCCCGCAATTTCATCAATGAAACCAATTTCTTTGAATGGGACCAGGCCACCCAGCGCAAGTATTTTGCCCAAATTCCAAAGGCCCAGGAAATCGCCATCCCGAAACTGAACGAAATGGCCTACGAGCAGGTCGACCTTGCGGGCGTCACCTTCAAGGACTTCATTGAAAACCGCTCGCCCGATGGCGCGCCTGGAAAATACTCCTTCGTGCTGCGTGGCTATGTGCGCAAGTGGAGCTCCGAGATTGATGAGCAGTTCGCCCATGTGAAGCTGATCCATGAACTTCTCTCCGGAGGCCGTCTGCCGCAACCGCAGCTCGTCGCCCAGAACTAAAAAGAACGGCTGACCATTGGCCGAAGCACCAACTATTTACATCGTATGTTCCGACCGGCACCGCAATGGCAAAACCCTGCTGGCGCGCGTGCTGGTCGATTACTTGCTGCTGGAAAACCGCGACCCCTTCGTAATCGACGCAAATTTCCCGGAAGGAGCGCTTCGCGCCGCCTTTCCTGGGCGCACAGCCCTTGTCGATTTCGCCCAGATCCAGGGCCAGATGAAATTGTTTGATACGATCATGGGCTCCCATGGCCGCGACTATGTGATTGATATTCCCGCTCCCCAGTTTGAAAACTTTTTCGAAGTTGCCCGCCAGGTTGATTTCAAGATCGAGGCCATGAAGGCCGGGTTCCAGATTGTCGTGCTCTTCATTGTTGACAAGGATCTGGTATCGCTGAATGCCGCCGATGATCTTCGTGTCGCCTTGGCGCCGGCAACGCTTGTTCACGTGCGGAACCTGTATGTTGGCAGCGCGCTCGCCGGCCATGGAAGTTCATTCACGTTCGATATCCCGATCCTTGACCGCGATGTCATGAACCTGATCGAGGACCGGCGTTTTTCCCTGCGGAGTTTCATTCTTGGCGAAGAGTCTAACCTGCCAGCGCACCTCACCCGGAAACTGCAAATCTTCCTGCTCGCAGTGATAACCGGCCTGCGCGACATAGAACCTGCAATGTCCATGGCAAAGCTCAGGGCATGATCGTCAATTATTAAATCCTGCGCCACCTTCTCCTATCCTTCGGCTATCGAATGCACATATCGTTTCGCTGATCAGTTCGCATTTGGCGCTGACATAACTGTATAATTCCAAACAATAATCCGTCATCCCGGCGAAAGCCGGGACCCAGGCTTTCAACCGGTACACAAGCGGAAAGTCTGGGTCCCGATTTTCATCGGGATGACGGAAGAATGAGTGAATTCATCGCGTTGATTGTTGTAACTGCGTCAACAAAGATTTGTAAATCCGATAGCGGCTTTCGCCGGGATGACGGAAAAAAAGGCCGGATGAGGGCCTCTTCATCACAAGCGCTTCAATTAAAGAAATACACTCTGTGGGCTAGGTCCAGCTTCTATTTGACCTTCATCATTAGGTTGGACTTCTTGAAACGGCACTGCCGAACACTTACCTTTGGCTGCAAAGAAATGGCAATAAGGAGGAACCTTATGATACGCGCCCGATCCATCATCACTTCAATCTTCTTCAGCCTCTCAGTTCTGGCCTTGTCACCAGCAAGCTTGCCCACCCAGGCCTTTGCCAATGACACCTACAAGGCCGACGCCGCCATTCTCTCTGCGGGCTCGAGGGCCGCCGCCATTTCACGGTTGAAATCGGTTCCCAGCGTTGGCGTCGTCAACCTGAAGATCCGCCATGTCAACCTGAACATCGGCTACATGTCACGTTTCCGTGATGATGCTCACGATATTGCAGCATTCAAGATCAGTGCCGGCAAAAACATCAGCGGCATCAGGCGACTGCGCGCCGCCCTTGCCGCAAATCCGGCAACCCGCCGCGCCTTGTCAGTCCGTGGAATTTCAGTGAACCGGGTCGTCGGTGTGGATATTTATTCCAACGGCTCAATCAGGCTCTACATACTGTAATTCAAAAAACTGCTTCCCGCTCAAACAAGATTTATTACTTAGGTATTGACCTAACTATTATCTTGTTCTATGACCTTCCGCCAGGATCATAGGAGAACGCCGTGCTCGCTGCCGAAAAACCTGTCGATCATGTTTTCCACGCCCTCGCTGACCCCACACGCCGCCGTGTGCTTGAACGTTTGAGCCAAAGCCCGGCATCCGTAAGCGAGCTCGCAAAGCCCTTCAAGATGGCCCTGCCCTCCTTCGTGCAGCACATGGGTGTTCTGGAAAGGAGCGGCCTTGTGCAGTCCCGCAAGGCGGGCCGTGTGCGCACTTATCAGCTCGCCCCGCAGCGGCTGAAGCTTGCGGAAAACTGGTTGAGCCGCCAGCGCACCATCTGGGACAAGCGCCTCGATCAACTCGATACTTACCTCGTTTCACTCAAGGAGAAGCAAGAATGAAACCGTCCGTTTTCAAGTTCAATCCCAGCCTTGATCTCGTGCTTGAGCGCGTTGTCGACGTGCCGCCCGAAATGGTCTGGAAGGCCTGGACCATGCCGAAGCACCTCGTCCATTGGCTCGCTCCCAAGCCCTGGACCACCACTGAATGCGAAGTCGACCTGCGCCCCGGCGGGATGTTCCAGTTCACCATGCGCTCGCCCGAGGGCAAGGATTTTCCCAACACCGGATGCTATCTTGAGGTCGTTCCAAATGAACGTCTGGTCTGGACCGATGCCCTGCTCCCCGGCTATCGCCCTTCGGAAAAGCCGTTTTTCACGGCAGTCATCTCGCTTGAGAAAAGCGGCAAGGGCACGCGCTACACCGCCACCGCCATCCACCGCGATGCCGCAGGCCGCGAGCAGCACGAGAAAATGGGTTTTCGGGAGGGTTGGGGGACCTGCCTCGACCAGCTCGTGGCCTACGTCAAATCGCTTTAATCCAAGGAGCATCCAATGCCTGCTTTCAGTTTGCGTATCTTGGGCTTAGCTCTCGCCATTTTGGCAATCACTTCCGCCTCGCCCGCAAGGGCTGAAGCCGCCAACGGCCAATATGCCGACGTCAATGGACTGCACATGTATTATGAGGTTCGCGGCAAAGGCAAGCCGCTTTTGCTCATCCATGGCGGCCTGTGCACCATCGAGGTCTGCTTTGGGCCGCTCATTGAAAAGCTGCAAGCCTCACGCCAGGTGATCGCCGTCGAGCTGCAGGGCCACGGCCACACCGCCGACATCGACAGGCCGTTGCGCGGGTCCGCTGCTGGCCAGCGACATGGCAGCACTGCTCAAGCAGCTCAAGATAGAAAAGGCAGATGTTCTGGGCTACAGCATCGGCGCCGACGTGGCCTATGAGCTCGCGAAGTCCGCGCCGGAGCAGGTGAACAAACTCATCACTCTGTCTCTGATGACCGCGAAGGCCGGCGGCTACCCCGAGATGTTCCAGGGCACGACGGGCATGAAGGCCGAGATGTTTGCCGGAACGCCGTGGCTTGATGCCTATAACAAGACCGCGCCAAATCCCGGCGATTTCCAGAAACTGCTGGACAAGATCGGCGCCTGGAGCGCCGGTTTCAAGGATGAGCCCATCGAAAACATCAAGGCGCTCAGAATGCCGGTCATGTTTATCGTAGGCGACAGCGACATGGTGCGGCCGGAACATGCTGCCGAACTGTTCCGCGCCGTTGGCGGCGGCGTCTTTGGCGACATGGCGCCGATGCCCGCCGCGCGCCTTGCGGTGCTGCCCGGCACCACCCACGTGGGGCTGATCTCACGGGCCGCATGGATTGCCGAGATGGTCAACGAGTTCCTGGACGCTCCGCCGCCGAAGAAATGAAACCGCCAGGAAACTTGCGATACCTGTGATGAAGCCATAGAAGCACCATCATGGCCAAATTTTCATCATCGTCATTGTTGCCCTCGCTTGCAGTCGCCGCTACCGTCACCGTCTGGGCCATAGCTTTTCCGGCGATCAAGCTGGCACTCATCGAAATGCACCCCTTGCCGCTGGCGTCAGCCCGCTACGCAATGGCCACTTGCTTTGCGGTGGTCTGGCTGCTTTGGGAAAGGCCCGCACTCATGCCAATCGCCGATCTGCTGACCTGCATTGCCTGCGGTATATTGGGTGCGGCCGGTTACAGCGTGCTGCTAAACTTGGGGCAGGTCACCGTTTCTGCCGGTGCCGCCAGCTTCCTCATAAAGACCGAAAGTATTTGGATGGCAATCCTCGCCGTCCTAATGCTGAGGGAAGCATTCAACGTTTGGGCCTGGGCCGGAACGTTGATCGGGTTTGGTGGAATTGGCCTGATTGCAAACGCCCAGCCCGGAGGCATAGCGTTGGGCGCAGGCGCCGCATTTGTCCTCGCCGCTGCAATCTGCTCTGCAATTGGCTTTGTTCTGCAGCGCAAGCTTGTTCAGCAGTATGGCGCACTCCATGTTGCTTCCATAATGCTCATCTCGGCAGCGCTGACATTGCTGCCGTGGTTGCCCACCGCAGTTTCAGAAATACGGAGCGCTACTGCGGCAACCGTGTTATGGGTGGTGTTTCTGGGTGTCTTTCCAACAGCCGTCGGGCAGATTTGCTGGTCCTATGCGCTTGGCCACTTCGGTGCGGCGCGCGCCGGAAATTTTCTCTATCTCGTGGCGCCCTCTTGCAACTCTCCTCGCCTGGCTAATGTACCGCGAAGTGGTGTCAGTCTTTACAATCGCCGGCGGCATCCTTGTCCTGAGTGGCGTAATTCTCGTCAACACGCGCGGTCGCGGCGTCGCAAAACATTAATAGGATCTGGACTACTTCCACTCCGGGCCCTCGATCACCGGCAATGACTTGCCGTCGATAATGCTGATCTTGAGGGCGAGCGGATCGATGCCTTCGACGCAGCCGAGATTGACGCGGTAACCATCCTTGTTGTTCTCGCCGTCGCCGATGTACGTAAAGATCCCGCAAGCCTTGCAGAAGTAGTTGTTCAAGACCTTCTCGTTCCACAGGTACACGCCCAAGTCATTCATGTCGTGGTGCGGCGTGAAGTCAGCAGCCGGAATGTAGCCCGAGGATAGAACTGCGCCACGGCGAAGGCAGAGGGAGCAATCGCAGTGGCAACCGGTCTTAATCTCTGAACTGTGGAACGAGAAGCGGACGCGTCCGCAATGGCAGTGGGCTTTGTACTCCATGAGTCACCTCCGCCACAAAACAAAGGCGATTGGAAGCAGCACGTCAAGGATCGCGTGACAAAGCGGTAGCGCTGCCCGCTCACTTCTTGCTTTGCGGGTAGATCGTTTCGCCTCGCTTGAGCATCGCGACGAAAGTTTCGATCTTCTTCTTCCGCCCTGCATCGGTCTTCATGTTGTGCGTGCGGAAAGCCAGTGCGAAGCGGTTCTGCTCACTGAGCTTCGCCAGCATGGCTTTAGCCTTGGGCTCGGCGTCGATGGCGGCCTGAAGATCGGCAGGAATCTTCATGTCCTTGCCGCTTCTGTAGGCGCGGTCCCAGCGCCCATCGGTCTTGGCGGCTTTGACATGCTTCAACCCGTGTTCGGTCATCCTGCCTTCTTTGATAAGCCGCGCAACGTTGTCGACGTTGATCTGGCTCCAAACGCTCTTCTTGCCGCGCGGTGAATAGCGCTGCAGAAAGCTGTTCTTGTCAAACCCCTTGCGCAGGCCGTCGATCCACCCCCAGCAAAGCACCACATCGATGGCCTCCTTTGGCGTGATCGATTCGAGCCCGGAACCCACCTTTTGGATCTTGATCCAGACTTCGCCGTCTTTATCGTGGTGCTTGGCGAGCCACTTGTAAAACTCCGCGGCGTCTTTGAATGCGCGAACCTTTGCGGGATCGATCGTGACGTGTGCCATCAGCTTGTCCGCCTCCCGGAGGCCTTCCCCGTCGCCGATACGATCACCGCCGCCTCTACTCCCGTTCGATTGTCTAAATGGCATACACTCCTTGAAATTACTGGTAACCATTTTCGAGCAGCGAGAAAATTCCGACCCTCGGGCCGTCAAAAAGTTACCCTCTTTTTTTAAATGGAAAATCTCCGAAGAATATTTTTTGAGGCGGGTCGTTCAGGGCCGCGGCGTCCAGCGCGCGAAGGGAAAGTGTGACAAATGCGGCCGACCCCACCCCCCGATCGGGGCGCCCGCCAGCACAAGAGTGGTTCTCTTTTTCATCCTCGTAGCCTCATCTCAAAATAGATTGCGTTCGACCTCTATAGTAGGGCATATATTACGAATGCAATCTAAAAAAGGAAAGCGACGATGCGTGTGAGTCGAATACAAGCCGCGGAAAACCGCGAAACCGTGATCAATGTGGCAAGCCGCCTTTTTCGGAAGCGCGGCTTTGACGGCATCGGCCTTAAGGATCTGATGAAGAGTGCCGGGCTGACCCAAGGCGCCTTTTACAAGCAATTCGCGTCAAAGGAGGACCTGGCTGCGCAGGCGTCCAGGCGGGCGATGGAGAGCGCCACCCACCGATGGTCGGCCGCGACTGCGGCAAAACCCGAGGATCCGCTTGGCGCGGTGATCGCGTTCTACCTCAGTATGGGCCATCGCGGAGAAAAGATGGACGGTTGCCCGATCGTGGCGCTCGGTTCGGATGCCGCCAGACAGGGCGCGGACGTGAAAGCGTCGTTCGAAGCCGGGATCAAGGAGCATCTCAAGATCCTCGGCCGTTTCATTGCCAAAACCAGTGGCGAGGAGTCCGATGGAAAGGCCATGGCCATCCTCTCGACGATGGTCGGTGCGTTGACATTATCGCGCGTCGTCAACGACCCCGACCTCGCGCAGGCCTTTCTGGATTCGGCGACCGATCAGGTGCGCGAAGCAGTTGCCGCTTGAGCGGTGTGGGCAGCGCTCGCGGCGCACCCAAATTGATAGGAGAATAGATGCGACGGATTGTTGTTACAGGCATGGGAGCGGTCACGCCCCTTGCTGCCGATGTCGAAGCGTCCTGGTCGCGCCTCCTCGCCGGTCGCTCGGGCATCCGGAGGCTTCCGGACGATGTGGTGGGAGACCTCCCGGCGAAGATTGGAGGGGTGGTTCCAACCCTGGAAGAAGACCACGAAGCTGGCTTCGATCCGAATACCGTCTTGGCTGCGAAGGACCAGCGCAAGGTAGACCGGTTCATCCTCTTCGGGCTCGCAGCTGCACAAGAGGCGCTCGCCCAAGCAAGATGGGCGCCCGTCTCGGAAGCGGATCGCTTGCGCACGGCTACGATCATCGCGTCCGGCATCGGCGGGTTCCCAGCCATAACGGCCGCGGTGCGCACGGTCGACCAGCGCGGCGTCCGCCGCCTATCACCTTTCACGGTGCCATCCTTCCTGGTGAACCTCGCAGCGGGCCACATCTCGATCCGCTACGGCTTCAAAGGTCCACTGGGCGCACCGGTGACGGCGTGCGCGGCCGGCATCCAGGCGATCGGCGATGCGGCTCGTCTTATTCGCGCCAATGAAGCCGATATCGCCGTGTGCGGCGGAACGGAAGCATGCATGAATATCGTCAGTCTCGGTGGTTTTGCCGCGGCTCGCTCTCTTTCCACCGGCTTCAATGAAACGCCGGCTCAAGCCTCGCGCCCCTTCGACCTGTCGCGGGACGGCTTCGTCATGGGCGAAGGGGCCGGCATTGTGGTCATCGAGGAATTGAACCACGCGGTTGCGCGCGGTGCGAAACCGCTCGCCGAGCTCGTCGGCTACGGCACGACGGCGGATGCTCATCACGTCACCTCCGGCCCCGAGGACGGCGATGGCGCGCGCCGAGCCATGGAGATCGCAATTGCCCAAGCCGGGATTTCGCCGCGCGAGGTTCGTCATCTCAATGCACACGCAACTTCCACGCCTGTCGGCGATCTGGGTGAAATCGCGGCGATCAGAAGGCTCTTCGGCGCAGATTCCACCATAGCTGTCAGTGCAACGAAATCGGCGACCGGACACCTGCTCGGCGCCGCCGGCGGGCTCGGAGCCATCTTCGCAATCCTGGCGCTCAGGGATCAGGTGGCACCGCCGACCCTCAATCTGAGTGCGCCTGATCCGGCCGGCGACGGGATTGACTTCGTCGCAAACGAGGCCCGACCGATAGCGATGGACTACGCGATCTCCAATGGCTTCGGCTTCGGAGGAGTCAACGCCAGCGCGCTGTTCCGACGCTGGCCGGATGAGCAGACCCGCGCGAGCGCCGGAGGCTCTCATGATTGACGTCCCTTCGCTCCAACTTTTCGTGCTTCTCCCACGCCAATCCAACACAAAGAAGGAAATGATTTCCATGAACAAGACCAATCCTGGCGTCGCCCTGGTGACGGGGGCATCCACCGGCATCGGGCAAGCGACGGCCAAAGCCCTGCAGAACGCGGGCTTTCGCGTGTTCGGAACCAGCCGTCGCGCGGCCACCAAACGATCCGATGGCGTTACCATGCTGACCTGCGACGTGACCGATGACGCGTCCGTGGCGAAATTGGTCGATGACGTGCTGGCCGAGGCCGGGCGCATCGACCTGCTTGTCAATAATGCCGGCATGGGTCTGCTTGGCGGCGCGGAGGAGTCCTCGATGGCCCAGGCTCAGTCGTTGTTCAACGTGAACGTCTTCGGCGTTTTCCGCGTGACCAACGCGGTGTTGCCGACAATGCGACGCCAAAGGAAGGGCAGAATTGTTAATTTGAGCTCGGTGCAGGGGTTTATCCCAGCTCCCTATTTCGCGCTCTATGCGTCGACCAAACATGCCGTTGAAGGCTATTCCGAATCGCTTGACCATGAACTGCGCCCGTTCGGAATTCGCGTTGTATTAGTCGAGCCCGCCTATACCCGTACGTCATTCGAAGATAATCTCGCCAGGCCGGATCAGTTGCTTGATATCTACGACTCTGCGCGCGCTGGCATGAATGTAGTCGTGCGGAAGGCGATGGAAAAAGGCGATGCACCCGAAGTGGTAGCCAAAACCGTTTTGGCGGCTGCGACCGATCCCGCTCCGAAGAGGCGCTATGCGGCGGGAAAAATGGCGCGCCAGGTCAGTTTCCTGCGCCGTTTCGTCCCCGCATCCGCATTCGACAAGAGCCTGCGAAAGCAGCTCGGGCTGCCGGTCTGACGTCGACATCAACGACATCCTGTTTCGGCTAAACCGGCAGGAGCTGTAAGCGCGTTTCAAGAGGTCACACTTTTGGCACTGCACGAGGATGGCGCACATCTTCGAGGTGCCCGCGTCCGCGACTGAGGCGGGCGCCATTCCATATTTACGAAAGGAGACCGCGGTACTCAGCGGGAGTAAAAAAGACGGATGGGAAAATCGCTGCCGAAACTACGCTATTGCCGCCGTTTGTAGCCTTCACTCCCACTCAATCGTCCCCGGCGGCTTTGATGTCACGTCGTAAACCACGCGGCTCACACCCTTCACTTCATTGATGATGCGGGTGGCGGCGCGACCGAGGAAATTCATGTCGAAGGGATAGAAATCCGCCGTCATGCCATCAACCGAAGTGACTGCCCGCAGCGCCAGCACCCGGTCATAGGTGCGGCCATCGCCCATCACGCCGACCGTCTGCACCGGCAGCAGAACCGAGAAAGCCTGCCAGATTTTATCGTAGAGACCCGCCCTACGGATTTCATCGAGATAGATCGCGTCAGCTTTTCGCAGGATATCCAGCTTCTCGCGCGTCACCCCACCGGGCAAACGGATCGCTAGCCCCGGCCCCGGGAACGGATGCCGCCCCACAAATTTCTCAGGCAGGCCAAGCTCTTGGCCAAGCTTTCTAACTTCATCCTTGAACAGTTCCCGTAACGGTTCCACCAGCTTCATCTTCATCCGCTCTGGTAGCCCGCCCACATTGTGGTGCGATTTGATGGTGACCGATGGCCCGCCGGTGAACGACACGCTTTCGATGACATCGGGATAGAGCGTGCCCTGAGCCAGAAAATCCGCGCCCCCAATCTTCTTCGCTTCGCGCTCAAACACCTCGATGAACAGCCGCCCAATGGTCTTGCGTTTGGTTTCCGGATCCGCTTCACCCTCAAGCGCGGTGATGAATTCATCGCTCGCATTCACATGCACCAGCGCCAGATTATAATGCTCGCGGAACATGCTGACCACTTCCTGCCCCTCGTTCAGCCGCATGAGGCCGTGGTCAACGAACACGCAAGTGAGCTGATCGCCAATCGCCTCGTGGATCAGCAATGCCGCCACGGAGGAATCCACCCCGCCCGACAGGGCACAAAGCACGCGTCCCTTGCCCACTTGCTCGCGGATGCGCGCAATCGCCTCCTGCCGGAAGGCAGCCATGGTCCAGTCGGCCTTGCAGCCCGCAATATTGCGCACGAAATTCTGGATGAGTGCTGCGCCTTCCGGCGTATGCACCACTTCCGGATGAAACATCAGGCCATAGAACTTGCGCTTTTCATCTTCGATTGCGGCATAGGGGGCATTCTCGGAAACCCCTTTGACCACAAAGCCCGGCGGCAACTGCGTGATGCGGTCCCCATGACTCATCCAAACCGTATGCTTGGCACCATCGCTCCACACACCTTCGAAAAGCGCGGATGCCGCCTTCACCGAAACTTCCGCCCGGCCGAATTCCCGGTGGTGCCCGCTCTCAACTTTGCCGCCCAATTGCGCTGCCAGTAACATCTGGCCATAACAAATGCCGAGGACCGGAACGCCCGCCTCGAACACGATTTGCGGTGCGCGCGGGCTACCCTCTTCGGCAGGTGAGGCCGGCCCGCCGGACAGGATCACCGCCTTGGGCTTCATCCGGGCAAAGGCCTCGGCTGCCTTCTGAAACGGGATAACTTCCGAATAAACCCCCATCTCGCGCACCCGCCGCGCAATGAGTTGGGTGACCTGGGAACCGAAATCGATAATGAGAACCTGATCATGCATGGCGAGCCTTTAAGGGAGCCCGCCGGAGTCTGCAAGATGGCGCTTAGCCGGCCGCCAAATCCCAAATCAGCTTGGCATTCAGCCCAATAATGATGGCTGCAATAATGGCGGCGATAAAGGTCAGCCAACCCGGCGCAACCAACGAGCCCATTTTCGCCTTGTCCCGCGTGAACATCACCAGGGGAACAATGGCAAAGGGCAGCTGGAACGCAAGAACAACCTGACTGAGAATCAGCAGGACCCCCGTGCCGCTGGCCCCGTAATAGATTGTCACGATTGCCGCCGGGCCGATGGCAACCATGCGCGTCGCCATCCGCCTGAGCCATGCGGGCAAGCGAATATTGAGGAACCCTTCCATCACGATTTGGCCTGCGAGGGTGGCCGTCACCGTTGAGTTCAAACCACAGGCAAGCAATGAAATGGCAAAAAGCTTCGGCGCCAGAAGCGAACCCAGAAGTGGGGCCAGCATGGCATGGGCATCACCGAGATCAGACACGTCCGTGCGCCCCGTTCTATAAAATGTCGCCGCCGCCAGAATAAGAATGGAAGCATTGACCAAAAGCGCAAACATCAGCGCCACGGTTGAATCCCACGTGGCAAATCTCAGTGCCTCGCGCTTTTCCGGCAGGCTGTGGCCATAGTCCCGCGTCTGCACAATCCCCGAGTGAAGGTAAAGATTGTGCGGCATGACGGTCGCCCCGATGATGCCCAGTGCCAAGTAAAGCATCTGCGGATTGCCCACGATATCCACCGTAGGCGCAAAGCCCCGGATCACCCCGCCCCAGTCCGGATCGGCCATGGCGATCTGGAAAAAGAAGCACACAAAAATCACGCCTAGCAATGAAATGATGAAGGCTTCCACCCAGCGAAATCCGATCCGCTGCAGCCAGAGGATGAGAAATACATCAAGTGCCGTAATGATCACGCCAATTTCGAGCGGCATCCCAAACAGCAGATTGAGCCCGATTGCCGTGCCCACGACCTCCGCAATGTCCGTTGCAATGATTGCTATTTCAGCAAAGATCCAAAGCACGAATGACACGGATTTTGGAAACGCGTCCCGGCAGGCTTGCGCCAAGTCACGCCCCGAACCGATTGCCAGCCTGGCGCACAACGACTGCAAAATGATGGCCATGATATTGGACAACAGGGCAACGAACAGGAGTGCGTAGCCAAATTGCGCCCCGCCGGCGATGGAGGTGGCCCAATTGCCGGGGTCCATATACCCCACGGAAACCAGGTACCCGGGCCCGACAAAGGCCATCGCGCGGCGAAACACGCCGCCGGAATTGCGCACCTTTATGGAACGGAAGACATCGATGAGCGAAGGCTCACCCCGATCCCGTCGCCAATTTGAATCCAACGGCGGCGCGGGCTTGCCGGCGCCTGCAGCCCTGGTCGCGTCATCACCCATTTCAGACCAGCAGCGCCGTCGCATACATGATGCCGAGGCCCGCGCTGACGCCTGCAGCAACTGGCGGCGAGAGCCACTGTCCCGGCCCCGACCGCCGCAAAATCAAGGCACCCACTTCGATGATCACCTGCAGAATGGCCCCTGCCCCCACGCCAAAGCACACGGCAATCCACAAGGGGCTGACCGCCTGCGTACCGAGAACCGTACCCACGATGGCAGGAAATCCAGCCAGCGCCGCTAGGCCAGCGAACTGAATGAATTTTGGGCGCTCTTCGGCAATCGGCACGGCGATGCCGATGCCTTCGGTGACGTTGTGGATGGTGAAACCAATAACAAGGAATGTGGCCAGCGCCGCCGACCCCGTGGCAAGGGCAGCGCCTACCGCCAATCCCTCACCCAGATTATGCAAGCCAATGCCAAGGGCAATGAAGGTTGCCAGCCGCATGCCTTCCGGCGCCACGCCCTTGGCCCGTCCCACGGCCAACAGTACAAGTGTGGTCACCACCAGCATCACCCAGAACAACACGGTTCCACGCAAACGCCCAATAGTCTCTGCAGCTTCTTCAAGTCCCTCGCCAATCGTATCGATCAGCAGGAAAGCCAACAGGCCAACCGTGAGGGCCAGCAAAAAATTCATTGTGGGCCGCGATAGCGAGCGCATGGCGGGCCAAGCCAGAAGCCCAGTCGCCACGGGAACTGCGCCAAGCAGCAGGCCCACCGCCGCCAAGAGTCCAAGCGACGAACCGGATAGCACCGGGGTTGCGGTTGCAACCTCAATCGTGTGATCGATAAGTGCACCCGTTTCCGTCAGCAACGCAATATGATGGGCCTCGCCCTCAATCCACGGATAGGGAATATCAATTCGGGTAAGTGCAAGCCGCGCACCTGAATGGGGCGGCGTGGCCGTGAACACCCGGTAGGCCGTATCGACCTGCACCTGCGCAATGACCACAGGTTTCGATCCGTCGGTGCGCACATCGAGCGAGATCATGCCCGGCGTCAAATTCACCCGCTCAATCGCCGCCTCTTCAACCGGCGGAGCCTCCTGTGACAGCCGGTCAAGCGGCCGCCACAACAGAAGAAGTGCCACGATCAACACCATGACAACGACGGGAAGCGCCAGCCAGAAATGCTTGGAACCCATCACACCACCTCGAAGTGGCTCATCCAGCCAAGTTCCGCGAACTCCGACTGGTGGGCATGGAACATGTAAATGCCGGGCTCATGTTCGGCGAAGGACATTTCAATGATGCCGCGCTGGGCCTGGCACATCATCACCGTGTCAATGGTGCGGTGGCTGGGCGTGAGCGTCGTGCCATGATCAAAGAAATTGAAAAAGTTGGCATGCACATGCAGCGAATTGATCGGGTCGAACTCGGTCATATTGACCAGATAAATGCGGATGGGCCGCGCCTTCTCAACCCGGATCGGCTTGTCGAAATAGGCGAAAGGAATGGTGTTGACGCAATAGAATTCATTCTCGTCGTCGAAATTGGTGTCGAAGGCGTTCATCACCATCACCATTTCCTGCCACTGGGCATTCTCAGGCGAACCCTTGAGCCGTGACGCCGCCACGTCGCGTGCCTCCGGGTGCTTCGCCGGATCGGGATCGACGATGAACACGCCGTAAAGCCCCTTGTGAATGTGGCGCTTCAGCGGAATGGCATGGCAATGATAGAGATGGCAGCCAAAGGGCTTGGCATCAAATTCATAAATGAATTCGGCGCCAGGTGCGACCAGGCTCGGCGCCCGCAACGCCGTCCATGCGCGCCGCATGAATGCCATGGAAATGCATGGAATGCGGATGGGTGCTGCCATTGATGAAACGGATGCGCAAGCGCTCCCCCTCGGTGCAGCGCAGCGTCGGCCCGGGGATGCGGCCATTATAGGACCAGCCCGCAAATTTTATGCCGGGAGCCACTTCAAACTCCTGGTCAAGGCGCCGTGATCGTCCATTCACGAAGTTTTCGGCCATCGCTCATGGTTGAGACTGTGCCGACGTCGAAATCCCACACCATCTTGTGCGGGTCGAAACCATTGGCCACATGGTTAACTTCGCCAACCACCCGGTTGCCGGCCTGGTCATGACCTCCATGGCCCGTATGGCTGGACGCAGATTGCGCAACCGCTGAACCACCTGCCAATGGCACCAATGCCCCCACAGCCGCGGCCTTCCGTAAAAACCCGCGCCGGTTGAAATCGGCCAGTATTGGCGTATCGCTCATCTTTTCCGTCCTGTAACTATCTCTTGAAAGTTTAGCATAGGCTAAGTTATATGCAATAGGCTAATCTTGCCTGGCAAAAGGACGGATAAAATGGCACTTGCGACCAAGAAAGGCGCTTCGGCAAAGCTGCGCTCCGCGGCGTTCAAAAGGGTTCGCGCCGATCATTCGGCTGAACTTGCCGGAGACTATGTGGAAATGATCGCTGATCTCATCGATGAGCGGGGCGAAGCGCGCTGCACCGATATCGCGATGCGTTTAGGTGTTGCCAACGCAACCGTGGTCAAAACTTTACGCCGATTGCAGACTGCCGAGCTCGTAACCCAGGAACCCTACCGCGCAATCTTTCTCACTGCCGAGGGCTGGAAGATGGCAGAGGATGGCCGGCGCAAGCACGCCCTGGTGGAAAAATTCCTGCTCGCCCTTGGCGTCAGCACGGAAACCGCCCGCATCGATTCCGAAGGCATCGAACACCATGTCAGCACCGAAACCCTCCGCGCCATGGGAAAATTCCTGGCGCGCCATGGAAGCTAGTCTATTTCTCCTCGCCCCAACGGGGACCGTTGGAGAATTGGCCTTCTCGCGTCGGAAGGAAAAGAAACTTCTGTTACTGTCCGCGACACTTCTCTGAGGGTCCGAATCGGAGAACGCCTAGTTTGGGCCTAGAAATCGAAATCGCCCGACGCAACGACATCCCTAGGGAGCCAGGTCTCGTGGACCTGGAGAATTTCTGGGGCTATGCCCCTTCCCTGGTCCCTAATCACCATCGTCGTGACCCGCCCATTGTTCGGTTCATCCGAATCCTTAGCGTTGCGTTGCCACTCGTGGTAGTTCACTACCGCAAGATCGCCAGACTGGTAGTTCAATCGGATGTCACTGATCTTGATTCGAAAATCCGGGTTTGAGCCGTAGATGCTTTTCATGTAGCCCTCGAAGTCTTTTTTCCCGAAGGACCGTCCACCAGGCATGATGGCGACGAGCTCATCGGCAAGTCGATCGAGAGCGTTGCGCTTGAACGTGTCGACATCGCCTGGACAACGGCCGCCGACCCAGTCGGTAAAGAAATCGCTGATGTCATGAATGGTGGTTTCGATTTGGGCGATTTGAAGTGTCATGTCAGGTCTCCTCTTCTTCTGGCGTTCGGGTTCATGCAGTCTTTGGCGAGTTCGGGCTGCGTGCCGGGCGCAGGGCCGCGAACCCAAACCAGGCGAGCCAGAAGCACATCAGGAGGGTTGAGATGAGCCAAATCGGACCGCCAATCCCGATGCCGAAATGCTCGCCGAGACTCCAGCCAAGAGCCGACAGGGCGCCAAAGAGCGTTCCCGCGGCACTGGACCATACGGGCATCCTGCTGGCATCGCTGCGCGCTTCAGCCAATGCAATGAGCGAGGTTGCGAGTGCGAGGGAAAAGAAACCATTCCCCATGCCACCGGCAAATTCCCACCAGGAGTGAAAAGCAGCCATGTCTCCTGCCTTTGCGGCAGCCGAAACAACGGCGGCTTCGGAAACCGCGGTCGAGACCGTCAAAAGTGCGCCAAGTGCGAGGACCAGCCAAGCGCTGCGGAGCCCCGTGGAGGACCCGCCAGTATTCTGGTCAATCAAGTTCAGAAAACCCGCACCGGACATCAGGAAAAGCGCTACCGCCGCCGTCCAATGCACCAGCGCCCAGCGCGTATGGCCCTCGGCAACATGGTGCATCTGAGCCGACAGATCGGGGTCCGGCGGACCGTGGAAAACCAGCGCGATGATGAGGAGAGAGGCCCCGGTTCCGAGCCAAAGGCCTGCAGTTCCGTTGTTCGACTGTGATTTGTCCGGCATGTCATCCATCCTTCGCTTACGGTTGCGATGGACGATTTCTACCATTGCGCCAATGCCGCCTGCTTCGGTCCAAAGGCCCAGGGCCCAGAAAATTTCATTGGGTAGAACTACCCAGACGGACGCAAGACTATCAAGCCGTGCGAGATGGCGAAGGCCGCGGCCGCGGCGCGCGTGGGCACGTCCATTCGGGTTAGGGTATCGCTGACGTGGCGGTCAACGGTGCGTTCGCTCAGCCCCAGGCGTTGGGCGATTTCGCGATTTGTCAGACCCTCGGCCACCAACTGAAGGATATCGGTCTGGCGCGGTGTGAGAAGCCCTTCCACGCCCTTTCCCAGTCTGCGCAGCAACGCTTCGGCCGCCTTACGGTCCGGTTCGGCGCCGAGTTTGCCGAACACATCCATCGCCGCTTCGATCTCCCTGCACGCACCTTCGCTGTCTCCGAGAATCACGCACGTCTGGCCGATTTTCTGGCGCAGTCGGGACAACCGGTAGGGTGCGTGCAAATCTCTCCAGAGTTCCGCCGCCCTGCCATAACTGGGAAGAGCGCTTTCCAGATTTCCCTCGGCGAAACTCAGGTCGCCGATTACCTCGGCAGTTGCGGCTTCAACTGCATCCGAAGCGTGGTGCGCAGCGAGCCCTGAAAGCTCATCGCCCAGCTGGCGCGCCGTCTCCATATCTCCCGTGGCCAGCATGATCTCCACCGCTGCGGGAAGAAGGCGCATCCGGCCGACCGGGCCACGAATGGTGGCAAGCGTTCTTTTGATGGAAGACAGGGCGGCTTGAGACTTGCCCTGCCGAAGACGCATGAGAGCGAGGCCGGGTTGGGGATCGAAACCCAGCCGGCTTGCCGAGCGATAGCTTTCATCGGCCTCGTCGAACCGCCCGCTAAGCCTGAGCACCTCGCCTTCCTGATAATATGCAGGACCCGCATGATGCTCGACGGGGCCAGCCAGCAGACGGCGACATGCTGCGCCCGCTTCTGCAAACGCCTCGGGCCACTTTCCATCAAAGATCAGTATCTCGGACCTATGGATCAGGCACCGGCCCGTGAAGGCGACAAGCTCGGGTTGCTTTCCACACCATCCTGTGAGGGCATCAGTCCACTCCTTTGCACGCTTTTGGATTTGGTAGTTCTGGCAGATCTCGATGACGCTGCAATAGATGAGACCTGTGACGATCGGTGAAAGCCTGCCGCCAGTGGCGGCGATCATGGTTTCGTCGAGGAGTTTGAGCCCGTCGGGGATGTTCCCAGATTCGATTTGGATCCTCCCCCTCATATGCCTGCCGAGCGCAAGAAGATCCTCGTCTCCGAACTGCCCGCCGATCCGGACAGCTTCGGAGGCGTAGCGGTCGGCAGCCGACAGATCGCCGCTTGCAAGGCTGCCTTCGACGCGCGGAAGAAGGATATATCCTTGCTCGACGCAGTCATTTCCGTGTCCATCGACAAGACGCCCGGACCGCACAAGCCAGCCGTTGCCTCGTCCGTACTCGCCGCGGAACATGAGGGTAAGCCCAATCCAGAACGCCGATCGAGCTGCCCTGAGTGGCTCGGCTCCCGCACAAAAGGCTTCAAAAGCCCTTTCAAGTAGTTCCAGGAAAGTGCTCTCGCGACCGATCATATACGCGGCAATTGCGAAGGACTGCAGAGCGTGACCGTTGAGTGGGTAGCGCGCGTCGAGACCGGACATTAAGTCAAACGCAGCGGACCACATGCCCCGTTCGAACATGCCTTCTACCGCAGCCAATTCATCCGCAAGCTGAAGTGTCTGTTCTGACTGAGCGTGGGCATCTTCCTGTTTCATCAACGCGTTCCCCACGAGGATTGCAGGATAGCCGCAAACTTATTCTCAGACAAATCGTTCGGAGGGACGTTGCTCGTATCAGCGGTCCGTTCGGGATCAAACTGAGAAATATGGGAAACTCTTGACCGATTCAATCAAGAACCAAATTTCCCTGGTCAGGTCCGCCGCATCACCGCGATGAAGAAGCCATCGGTTCCATGCTGCGCAGGCGTCAACAGCAACGTGTCAGTCTGAGCCATCGGCGGAAGTTGGTGCCGGTGTTCGAATGGCTGAAGCCCACTGCTTTGCAAAGGGAATGATTTCAAAGTTCCTATGACGGTCCAGGAACGCATCGATCTGCGCCGTGTTCTCTTCCGGCAGAACAGAGCAGGTGATGTAAACAAGACGCCCGCCCGCCTTCACCAGTTCCGCGCCCCGCTCAAGCACTTCCCGTTGATCCTTAATGCGTTGCTTTAATTGCATCTCAGCCAGCCGCCATTTCGCGTCAGGCTTCCTGCGCCATGAACCGGAACCCGAACAGGGCGCATCAATCAGCACGCAATCAAAGCCCCCCATCTCATCAAGCTTGCTTGCTTCGTCAGCGGCAATAACTTCGATATTGGTAACGCCTGCCCGTGTCATCCGCTCAAAAATGGGCCGCAGCCGGTGGCGGTCCGCATCATAGGCCACCACCTTGCCCTTGTTCTGCAGCATCGCGGCAAGGGCCAATGTCTTGCCGCCAGCCCCCGCACAGATATCAGCCACACTTTCACCGGGCTTGGCGCCCGACATCAGCGCCGCAACCTGCGAGGCCGCATCCTGCACCTCAAACCAGCCCATGCCATGGGCGGGCTCAACCTCCACATTGATGTTGCGGGTATTTGCATCAGTAGATTTGATCCGCACACATAGGGGCGACAGTGGCCCCGCTTCCGCCCCATGCTTGGCAAAAGCCACGAGCAGCTTGTCACGGTCTGTCTTCAATGTATTGGCGCGCAAATCAATGGGTGCCCGCTGCGAAAGGGCTGCCCCCTCCTCTGCCGCGCGCGATCCAAACACCTGCACCATCGAGGGCACGAGCCATTCCGGAAAATCGCCCCGGATATGCACCGGCAAATCGCCGCGCATCTCCCGCGCCAATGCACCTTTTTCACCTGCAGTCAGAACACCGGGGCCATGTTGCTCCGTACACAGATTTTCAATCTCTTCGGCAGGCAGGTTCCACACCTCCCGCAAGACACCCAAAACCAAGGCGCGCGGCCTGCCGTCGCCCATGCGGGCCGCCGCCGTATTCCGCCTGCGCAGCACATCATAAACCAGCGTGCCTATGGCATGGCGGTCGGTCGAGCCCGCAAAGCGATGCGCCTTGCCCCAATCCTTCAGCGCCTCGGAGGCCGGGCGGTGCTGGGTAAAAACATCGGTTAAAACTTCAATCGCCGCGGCAACGCGGCCAGCCATGCGCATAAATTATCCAATCACAAAAAGCCGCAGGCCAAACCACGCCCACATGGCAACCAAAAAAACCAATCCAGCGACAAAAACCTTGAACCGCGTGGCAATCCTGTTCGAGCCGGTATGCACATAGCTGTGCACAAGACGTGCACCAACGAAAGCCCAGGCGAGCCCGATCAGTAAATAATCGATAAGCTCCGTGGCCAGCGCGAAAACCAAAACCACGTAGAACAACGCCGGGAGCTCAAACTGGCTCTGGTAGTTGTTCGCAAGCTTCTGCACCGTTTCCGAGTAAGCGGTTTTGGTGTCGATTTCAGAATGCTTCACTTGCCCTGAACGCACCGCCCGCACCCGTCCCAGCCCCATGCGCGTCAGCACATAAACAGTCAAGGCAAATTGGACAAAGGCAGGCAGCAACAAAAGCTGGGTCTGCGTCACAGCTAGCCGCGTCCCTGATAGTTCGGCGCTTCTCGCGTGATCATCACGTCATGCACATGGCTTTCGCGCATGCCTGCAGATGTAATGCGAATGAACTCGGCCCGCGTCTGGAACTCGGCAATGGTTCCAGCACCAACATAACCCATGGCGGCGCGAAGCCCGCCAGTAAGCTGATGCAGGACATTGGCAACCGGCCCCTTGTAAGGCACCTGCCCTTCCACGCCCTCAGGCACCAGCTTCAAACTGTCTTTGACCTCTTGCTGGAAATAACGGTCCGCCGAACCGCGCGCCATGGCCCCAACCGAGCCCATGCCGCGATAGGATTTGAACGACCGACCATTGAACAGATAGCTGTCACCGGGGCTTTCATCGGTGCCAGCCAGCAACGAACCAATCATCGCAACACCTGCTCCCGCGGCCAGTGCCTTCGCCAGGTCGCCCGATTGCTTGATGCCGCCATCGGCGATGATCGGCACACCGGATTTTGCCCCCTCCTCGGCGCATTCCATGATGGCTGAGAACTGCGGCACACCGACGCCTGCCACAACCCGTGTTGTGCAAATCGAACCCGGACCAATGCCAATCTTGACTGAATCGGCGCCAGCGCCAATGAGCGCCTTCACCGCTTCTCCGGTTGCCACATTGCCCGCGATGATCTGCACCTTGTTGGAAAGTTTCTTGATGCGGCTGACCTGGTTGATCACATGAATGGAATGGCCATGGGCCGTATCCACCACGATGATATCAACGCCCGCATCAATCAGCATCTCAGCGCGAAGGAATCCCTTGTCGCCCGTGCCTGTAGCCGCTGCAACACGAAGCCGTTCCTGTTCGTCCTTCGCAGCAAACGGGTGGTCCGCCGCCTTCTCCATGTCATTGACGGTGATGAGCCCCACGCACTCATAATCCTCGTTCACCACAATGAGTTTTTCAATCCGGTGCTTGTGCAGCAGGCGCTTGGCCTCAAGCCGGTCAACCCCTGCTTTTACCGTAATCAGGTTGCGCGTCATCAATTCGGAAACCTTGGTATTCATGTCGGTCGCAAAGCGCACATCACGGTTGGTGATGATGCCTGCAAGCTTGCCATTCGCTTCTACAACCGGAATGCCCGAAATTCTGTGGCGCTCCTTGAGCTGCATCACTTCGGCAAGCGTGGCCGTCGGCGCAATGGTAATGGGGTTAACCACCATGCCCGATTCAAACCTCTTCACTTGCCGCACGTGCTCGGCCTGCACATCGGGTTCAAGGTTCTTGTGAATGACGCCAAGCCCGCCCGCCTGGGCCATGGCGATTGCCAATTTGGATTCGGTAACCGTATCCATGGCCGCCGAAATGATCGGAATGGACAGTTCAATATCGCGCGTAATGCGCGTCGCGGTCGAAACCTCAGCAGGCAGCACGGAAGAAGCGCCGGGCTTCATCAGCACGTCATCAAAGGTCAAATATTCCGGAATTTGGCGGGAAGCCATGGGCCAACCTTTCAGGTGTTTGAGGATTCGCTGAGTTGGCAGCGGCTTCTAACACCTGAATGACTTGGGTAGCAAGCGGTGAATCTACATCCCGTTGGCCTTGAGAAAGGCGATGAGATCGGCCACTTCCTCGGGCTTCTTGAGGCCGGGAAAGGCCATCTTGGTGCCTGGCACCCAGGCCTTCGGATCGGGCAGATAGGCCGCAAGCGTTGCCTCGTCCCAGACTACGCCCTCGGCGCCTTTGGCCAGCATGGCGTCGGAGTACTTGAAGCCTTCCACGGTCGCCGCTTTGCGGCCGACGATACCTTTGAGTGAAGGTCCTATCTTGTTTTTCTCGTCAATCGCATGGCAGGCCATGCACTTCTTGAATACTTTGGAACCCAACTCCACGTCCTGGGCGTAGCTGGCCGTACTGAGCCCCAAGAGACCCACCGTGAGCCCCAAAGCAGCAACGATAATTCTGAACTTCATCCGACACTCCCATTTATGACTATTGAGCAGCTTGCAGGAGGCTATAATCCCGCCTTGAAGAAGAGTTCGCGCGTAAAGAGGGTGTAATCCGATTCCAGCGTCATCAGGGCAACAAACACCAGCACCAGCACCGGCGGCACCAGGATGGCATAGATCAGGGCCAGCCGCTCCCAGGCCATGTGCATGAAGACGGCAACAATCAGTCCCGCCTTCAACACCATGAACAGCAGGATGAGAGACCACCTGAGCTGGCCTTCAAGGTGGAAGTAGTCGACCAGGTAGGAAAAAGTGCTGAGAACAAAGAGCAGTCCCCATGTCCACAGGTATACACTGATCGGATGTGCTTGTGCTTTTGCGTGTGCCACGATTTCCCTCACCACAGATAAAATAAAGCAAAGATGAAGACCCAGACCAGATCGACAAAGTGCCAGTACAGGCCGGTGATTTCCACGATCTCGTAATTCCCTTTCCGGCTCGTGAAAAAACCCTTCCTCTGGACGTCATAGTCTCCCCGCCAGACTTTTCGCGCGATGGCGATCAGGAAAATCACGCCGATTGAAACATGCGTGCCATGGAATCCCGTGATCAGGAAAAAGGTCGAGCCAAACTGTGGCGCGCCCCAGGGGTTGCCCCAGGGGCGGACCCCTTCGTGGATCAGCTTGCTCCACTCGAAGGCCTGCATCCCGACGAATGACGCGCCGAATGCCGCAGTCACCAGCATCAGGATCGCCGTTGTCTTGCGGTCGTGGGCATAACCGAATTTGACCGCCATGGCCATTGTGCCGCTGGAGCTGATCAGGATGAAGGTCATGATGGCGATCAGGATGAGGGGAATGTTTTCGCCGCCAATGTTCAAAGCGAAAACTTCACTGGGATTGGGCCACGGCACCTTGGTCGACCAGCGCACCGTCATGTAGGACAGCAGGAAACAGCTGAAGATGAAGGTATCGCTGAGCAGGAAGATCCACATCATGGCCTTCCCCCAGGGAACATTCTTGAACGCCCGCTGGTCCGAGGAAATATCGGCTACGACGCCGCGCAATCCTGCAGGTCGCGGGAGGGGTTCGGCCGTATTTGTCATCGCAGCTTGTGCCATAAGTTTGTTCCCCGTTCACCTTAAACCACAGATCGACAACAAAATACCCAGACTGTCGTTGCCCGAAAACAGCAGTCCGAAAAGCACCAGCCAGACCAGCAGCAGATAGTGCCAGTAGGTCGTGCAGAGCTCCACACTCAGGCGAACCTGGGCGATGTCAAACCCGCGCCAGACTTTGGAAGTGGTTCTTCCCAAAGCAACCAGGCCCCCCAACAAGTGCAGCCCATGCAGGGCGGTAATGAGAAAGAAGAATCCGATCGCCGGGTTCGTGATGTTGAAGGCTGCCAGCGAATTCAGTTGCCGCCACGCCATGATCTGCCCGCCCAGAAATGCGATGGCAAAAAACCCGCTGGCAAGCAGGCCGATCCACACTCCGTCAATCTCGTGGCGACGTGCGGAAAACAGCGCCCATTGCATGGCCAGGCTGCTCAGGACCAGCAGCACCGTGTTCAGCCACAAGAGACTCATCTGAGGCGAGGGGCGCCAGACCTCAAGCTCCATCCGCATTCCATAGGCGAAAATCAGAAGCGCAAACAGAACCGTGACTGCGGAAAGCAGCACCCGCAGGCCGAGCTTCGCCGGCGACAGGAAAAATGTGCCGCCGACATGAAAGTCATCGATCATCGCCTGTGTCGCCACCCAGGGTTTTGCTGTCAGCTGACGGAAGATGTTCACGTTGCTGCTGCCTGAACGCCCGTTGCCTCGTGGCCCCTGGCAACCGCGACCTGATTTGGCGGAAGGTTCTGCGGCAGGAAGTCTTCCGCGGCACCCGGCACGCTGTAATCGTAAGCCCAGCGGTAGACTACCGGCAACTCCTTGCCCCAGTTGCCATGGGCGGGCGGCATCTGCGGTGTTTGCCACTCAAGCGAAGCGGCGCGCCAGGGGTTCCTGACGGATTTCTTGCCTTTGAACACGCTCCACACCAGGTTGAATATAAACACCACCTGGGCGAAGCCTACGATCAAAGCGGCAACAGTGATGAATTCGTTCAGCGTCGCGGCAGATAGCGGGATGAATTCAGTCTCTCCCAACGCGTAATAGCGGCGCGGCACGCCGATGAAGCCCAGATAGTGCATGGGGAAGTAGATCAGATACGCGCCGATGAAGGTGACCCAGAAGTGGAAATGCCCCAGTGCCTGATTGAGCATGCGCCCGCTCATCAGCGGGTACCAATGGTAGATCGCCCCGAAGATGACGAGGATGGGCGCCACACCCATCACCATATGGAAGTGGGCGACCACGAACATGGTGTCCGAAAGCGGAACGTCCACGACGACGTTGCCAAGGAACAGGCCGGTTATCCCCCCGTTCACAAATGTTATGATGAAGGCGATGGCAAACAGCATCGGCAGGGTGAGGTGGATATTGCCGCGCCACAGCGTCAGCACCCAGTTGTAAACCTTGATGGCGGTGGGCACAGCGATGATGAGCGTTGAGGTGGCGAAGAAGAATCCGAAATAGGGATTCATGCCGCTCACATACATGTGGTGCGCCCACACCACAAAACTGAGGCCGCCAATCGCCACAATCGCCCACACCATCATCCGGTAGCCGAAGATGTTCTTTCGCGCATGGACGCTGAGCAGGTCGGAGACGATGCCGAAACCCGGCAAGGCCACGATGTAAACTTCTGGGATGGCCGAAAAACCAGAACAGGTGCTGGAACAATATCGGACTGCCGCCGCCGTATTTCAGGCTTTCGCCGAACTCGACGATATCCGGCATGAAAAAGCTGGTTCCCAGAAGCCGGTCAAACATCATCATCACCGCGCCGACGAACAGGGCGGGAAAGGCCAGCAACGCCAGAATGGTGGCAACGAAAATGCCCCATACCGTCAAGGGCAGGCGCATCAGTGTCATACCGCGCGTGCGCGCCTGCAACACCGTCACCACATAGTTCAAACCGCCCATGGTGAACCCGATGATGAACAACGCCAGCGAGGCGAGCATCAATATAATGCCGTAACTCTGCCCCGGCGTGCCCGCGAGGATGGCCTGCGGCGGATAGAGCGTCCAGCCAGCACCCGTGGACCCGCCCGGCACAAAGAAACTCGCCACCAGCACCAGCACAGCCAGCAGATAGACCCAGTAACTCAGCATGTTCACATAGGGAAACACCATGTCGCGCGCGCCGACCATCAGCGGAATGAGGTAGTTGCCAAACCCGCCCAGGAACAGCGCCGTGAGCAGGTAGATGACCATGATCATGCCGTGCATCGTGATCAGCTGGAGGTAGGCCTCGGGCGAGATGAAGGAGAACGTGTCCGGGAATCCCAGTTGCAGCCGCATCATCCACGACAGCACCAATGCCACCAAGCCAATCGCTATCGCCGTGACCGCATACTGGATGGCGATGACCTTGGCGTCCTGGCTCCAGATGTATTTCGTGACGAAGCTTTTCGGATGGTAAAGCTCCACGTCCTCGACTTCGGCAGCTACGTCATAGTTGACGGCGTTGGGTGTCACATCGGTCATCAAAACACCTCTTCGAATTGTTACCTAGGGCCTCATTGGACTGGGCATCATCGTTCAGATACTCTTTCCGTGGAAATCGTTTCGCTCATTGCTCAAGGCCAGCTTTAACTTGTCGCCCGTACCATCCATCGCCTGCTTGAACGTCGACTGCCCCTGCAGCCACGTCTGATAGGCGCTGTCCTCATCCACCACGACCACGGCGCGCATCGTGTAATGCCCGGTGCCGCACAGCTCAGCGCAGATCGACTCGAATGTCCCGGTGCGGGTTGGCGTGAACCAGAAGTAGGTGACCATGCCCGGCACCATGTCCATCTTGGCCCGGAAATGGGGTACATAAAAGTCGTGCAGGGTATCTATCGAACGGAGCAACACCTTCACTGGCCTGTTGAGTGGCAGGTGCAGGTCCTGGGCTTCTACCAGGACATCATCTTGACCGTTGGGATCGTTCGGGTTGAGACCAAACGGGTTTTCAGAACTGACATTCCTGGTGTCGGACGTGCCCAATAGACCGTCCTTGCCCGGAAGGCGGAAATTGAATTGCCACTGCTGGGCCATGACCTCAATCGTATCCGCGCCTGCCGGAACGGTGATGTACTGGTGCCATACAAACAGGCCGGGCGTAAGCAATCCTGCAACCCCCAGCGTAGTCAATACCGTGAGCCACCACTCCAGCTTCTTGTTCTCCGGCTCGTATGCTGCCCGTGTTCCCTCCTGGTGACGGAAGCGGAACACGCAATAGGCCATGAACAAACCAACCGCGACAAAAACCACACCTGTGATCCAGAATGTGATGACGATTGTGTGGTCGATGTAATCCCAATTCGACGCAATCGGTGTAAACCACCACGGGCTCATAAGGTGAAATATCACCGAGCCAACCACCAAAACAACCAATACGAATGCCAAAATCATATCGCCATGGCTCCCATTTGAGCGCCTTGCTTCGGCGCCTTACTTCAGCGCCTTGCTTCAGCGCTTTGGTATTGGAATACAAAATGCACCCCTGTTACAGAGCGCACCTCACATGCTACCATCGACCACGCCTGGGGAATTTCCGTGCAATTTCGATGTGATAGGCGATGGTCGATTCAACTGCGAGAACACTGAAACAGATTTCAAGGGTTTTCAAGCTGCGCATTGCCGCAGCCATTACCCTGTGCGCCTTTGCCGGAATGGCAATAACGCCAGGCGTTTCCCTCGCCCCGGGACAAGTCGCAGTTCTTGCCTTTGCGGTATTTCTGTCTTCAGCAGGTGCGAGCGCCTTTAACCAACATTTCGAGCGCGAGTTGGACGCCCAAATGCCGCGCACGCGCAACCGTCCATTTGTTACGGGTGAGTTTCAGGCCGGCTGGCTATGGCTTACAGGCCTTGGCTTGAACCTTGCCCTTGCCGTTTTCGTTGCAGCCTGGGTCTTGAATGCCCACGCCGCGCTCTACATTTTCCTGGGCGCATTCGTCTATGGCGCCGTTTACACGATCTGGCTCAAGCGCCGCAGCGTTTGGAACATTGTGATCGGCGGCTTGGCCGGCAGCTTTGCCGTGCTTGCCGGCGCTGCCGCTATCACGCCCGATCTGGCCCCGGCCCCGATCATCCTTGCACTTGTACTTTTTCTATGGACCCCGCCTCATTTTTGGAGTCTCGCAATCGTGTTGCACGAGGACTACGCGGCGGCGGGCGTTCCAATGCTTCCCGTCGTCATCGGTGATGCAGCGACTGCATGGATCATATTGTGGCACACCATTGCCCTTGTGGTCCTGTCGCTTCTGCCGATGGCATTTGGCATGGGCTTTATCTATTTGGCGGGCGCCGTGGCAGGTGGCAGTTTTTTCATTTGGCGGAGCATCGAACTCATCCGCGATCCCGGACCGAAAGCCGCCAGGTCGAACTTTTATGCCTCATTCGTGCAGCTGGGACTTCTGCTGGCCGCAGCAATAGCCGACGGCTCCTTGAACCTGTGAGCACAGAAGAATACTCAGTGTTCGACAACCTTTCGATACAGATGCCATGTCGCATGCCCGAGCACCGGCATGATGACGGCGAGGCCGACGAACAAGGGTATCGTGCCGAGCACCAGAAGGCCGGCGACGATAAGACCCCACATCGTCATCGTAACCGGATTGGCCATGAACGCGTGAACTGACGTCTGAACCGCCGCCTTCGTTCCAACGTTCCGGTCAATAAGCAGCGGAAAAGAAACCGCACTGATCGCCAGAACCACGAGGGCGAAAACGAAGCCTACGCCACAGCCCAAGATGATGAGTGTCCAGCCCGCAGGGGTAGTGAGAACCTGCCACATGAATTCCGAAATAGATGTCGGTATCACGCTGCCGTAGATTGACCGGTAGATGGCAAAGGCCACACCCAGCCAGATGAAGTAGATCAAGCCAAGCAGAATGCTGAGCTTCACGATGGCAAAGATGGAGGGCGAGCGGAAGATGGTGAAGGCGTGCTCCCAGGTGACGTCGTGCCCCTCTTCGCGCTGCCGGCTCATGTCGTAAAGGCCCACCGCGGCCACGGGGCCAATCAGGGCAAAACCGGAAACCAGCGGAAAGACAATCGGCAACAACTCATATCCAGCGGCAACATTGACGGCGACCACCATGGCAAGCGGATATATTATGGCAAGGATAACCAGGTGAGTGGGTTTTTCCTTGAAATCTTCAAGACCCTTGATCAAGGCGTCTTTGAGGTCGGCAGGAGTGATCTTTCTGATATCCGAGTAAACACGGCCATCGTCTGCTACGGCGACCATTTTCTTGGCTCTTGTCGTCATGGCTGTAACCCCTCAACAAAAATTCCGAGTGGTCAAAAAGCACGTATTCCGACTTCATTCACGTTAAGACCTGACTCGAAACGCTATGACTAACATACACTGCCAGTCTAACCTTGTCGCCCCAATTCTGAATGCTCGGTTCAATCCACTAGGGCTTGCCCCGAAACCCCATCGCCAGAACAAACAGCTCCGCCGAGTCGTCGCGGCTGGCCATGGGCTTCACGTGGCGCACGCTGGCGAAATCCTTCTTCATCTGTTTCAGCATTTCGCCTTCCGTGCCGCCGCGCAGAACCTTGGCCAGATAGACCCCGCCGGGCGCCAGCACCTGGCGGGCAAAATCAAGCCCCGCCTCGGCCAGCGTCATCACCAGAATATGGTCCGTCTGGCGGTGGCCCGTGGCGTGCGCCGCCATGTCCGAGAGCACCACATCGGCTTTCCTGCCGCCCAGCGCATCGAACAGAAGCTGCGGCGCGTCCTCGTCCAGAAAATTTTTTTTGAAAATTGTAACCGAAGGAATGGGGTCAATGCCATGCATGTCGATGGCGATGATTTTTCCCCGCCCCTCTTCCGCCTTCACCCGCTTGGAGGCAACCTGGCACCAGCCACCCGGTGCCGCCCCCAAATCCACCACGACGAGGCCCGGCTTCAAAAACCTGTACTTGTCATCAATCTCAATCAGCTTGAAAGCCGAGCGCGCCCGGTAGCCCAGCTTCTTTGCTTCAATCACGTAAGGGTCATTGAGCTGGCGCTCGAGCCAGATTTTTTGCGAAACGGTGCGGCCCTTTGCCCGTCTTCACTTTGACTTTGAGATTGCGCCCGCTGAGTTCATTTCTGCTACCGGGCCGGCTCATGCCATCCGCCCGTAAGTTCCATCTTCCTTCATCAACTGGGTAAGTATGCCTTCACGCAAACCCCGGTCGGCCACCCGAATGCGGTTGGCCGGGAAGGCAAGACGGATTTCCTCCAGGATTGCACAGCCCGCCATCACCAAATCTGCCCGCTCGCGCCCGATGCAGGCATTCATCGTCCGCTCTTCATAGGTCATCGCCAGCAGTTCTGCCGTCACTTTCCCAACATCGTCGCTCAGCAGCCAGCAGCCATCAACCCGCGAGCGGTCATAACGGCGAAGGCCAAGCTGCACGCCGGCAATGGTTGTCACCGTTCCCGATGTTCCAAGCAGATGCGACGGCAGCGGAACTGCCCCTTTGAGTTTTTGCACCCGGGCCACAAACTCCGTGATGAGCGGCCGCAGATAATTTCGCATGGCGGCAAAAGATTGGGCAGTGACATCAATACCGCCACCGAACTGTTCGGAAATGGTGACCACACCGGCCGCCAAAGATGTCCAGGCGAGAAGTTCTTTTTTTCCGTCCCGCTGCTCAACCCACATCACTTCGGTGGACCCGCCGCCGATGTCAAAGATCAAAGCACTTTCCGCATCAGAATCAATAAGCGGCTCCGCCCCGCTTGCCGCTAACTTTGCCTCGGTCTCCCGGTCGATGATCTCAAGTTCCAGGCCCGTTTCATCGGTCACGCGGGCAATGAACTCGGCCCCGTTGCTCGCCATGCGGCAGGCTTCCGTGGCAATCAGGCGGCGCTTCTTAACCTTGTGCCACACCAGTTTGTTGGAGCAGACCCGCAAGGCTTCAATGGTGCGGTCCATGGCGGAAGCGTTGAGGGCCCCGGTTTTGCCAAGCCCCTCACCCAGCCGCACAATGCGCGAAAAAGCATCTCTGACATGAAAACCATGGCCGGAAGGGGTGGCGATCAAAAGCCTGCAGTTATTCGTGCCGAGGTCCAGGGCACCATAATAAGAATCGCCGTTGGGCGCCTGGTCATTTGCTGCAACCTCCAGTTCAGGTCGGTTGTTGGACCGCCCCCTGCTGCCGTGCAACCCGAATCTGCGCCTGCCACGGGTGTTTCCCGCTCCGCTGGTCGCGTCCACGTTAAGCCTTCCAGACGGCCTGCTCTCGACGGGCTAACCCGGAGCTCAGAAACCGCCTTTAATCATTGCGTTGGGCCCATCTTAACAGTTTCGGCCCTCACGTAAAGCAAATGAATCCCCTCCAAATGCGAAGGTCCCATTAACTACTAATTGAGATTATGGCGGCTACCAATGCGTGTCGGGACAGGAGTTGCATGCGCACATTTGGAAATCGCTGGTTTAAGGACGGTTCGCTGATCGGTGAATATGCCGAGCATTTTGGCCAGGCCATCACCCGCCAGAAGCAATCCACGGCACTTACCGCCGCAAAAGTTGATGCCGAATTGGCCTCGAAGGCCAAGTCCGAATTCATCGCCAACATGAGCCATGAACTGCGCACGCCGCTCAACGCCATCATCGGCTTCTCCGACATGCTCGCCACCAAGACAGTTTCGGGGCCGGAAAAAATCGAACAATACTCCGCCTATATAACGCAGGCGGCCGAACATCTCCTGGCGCTCATCAACGGCATTCTGGACGTATCCAAGATTCAGGCCGGCAAACTATCCGTCGATCTGGAACCGGTGAGCGTCAACGCCATTCTTGAATCATGCCTTCTGATTGTTGAGGCAAAGGCGCGCGAAAAAGACGTGCTGGTTGAAACTCATATTAAACCGCACCTTCCAAATTTGATGGCCGACCCGCTGAGGCTCAAGCAAATTC
The DNA here is from genome assembly GCA_963766425.1 of uncultured Alphaproteobacteria bacterium. Taxonomy (GTDB): domain Bacteria; phylum Pseudomonadota; class Alphaproteobacteria; order Rhizobiales; family Aestuariivirgaceae; genus Aestuariivirga. The sequence goes on along the minus strand of CAVYAB010000015.1, from coordinate 20,313 downwards.
TGATTAACCTCCTCAGCAACGCCGTGAAGTTCACCCCGCCCAAGGGCCGCATTCGCGTTGATGCCGGCCTTCGTGAAATGGGTTTCGCCAGCATCGCCATCAGCGACACCGGCATGGGCATGTCACTTGCGGAGATTGATACGGCGATGAGCCCGTTCGGCCAGGTCGATGCGGGCTTCAACAAGCGCCATGAGGGAACCGGCCTAGGCCTGCCGATTGCCTATGCCCTGGCCCGGCTCCATGGCGGTGACTTGAAAATTGAATCTCAAAAGGGTGCGGGAACTCGCGTGACCGTAACGCTTCCCATGGAACCGCCCGACGGGGCAATAACGCCTTCCCGCGAAAATCGAATTCATTAAGGGGCACGTAAAACCATGAACCGTTCAAATGCACAGCCTCAGGACCAAGTGGAAACCCGCCCCGAGCCCATCGCGCGCGTTGGCCGCATCGTAGCGGTGACCGGCGCCCATGCCATCATCCTGCTCGATGCCGAAGAACGCATAAATATTGACGCCGAAAGAAGCCCTGAAATCGGAACCCTTCTGAAGGTCGATTGCCCCTCGTCTATTTCCCTGGCGCTGGTGTCGGCCCTGAGTTCTCCCATGCCATCCCACAACAAGGGTGAGCAGGAACTGCGCATCGTCGAGGTGGAGTTCATCGGCGAATTGCCCAAGGACGAGCAAGGCCGGCCAAAGGCTTTCCGCCGCGGTATTTCCTCTTATCCATCATTGGGCGACACGGTTTACCGCGCCAGCCGCAGTGAACTGTCCAAGGCCTACGCCTGCGATTCCGATACCTCCATTCGCGTGGGCCACATCCAGCAGGACCCGTCCATTCCTGCCATGATCAAGATCGATGAAATGCTGGGCAAGCATTTCGCCGTGCTGGGAACAACGGGTACCGGCAAATCCTGCACCGTGGCCCTCATTCTCCGCCGCATTCTGGAAAAGAATCCCCAGGCCCATATCCTGCTGCTCGACGTGCACCGCGAATATGCCCAGTCCTTCAAGGGCATCGCGGAAGTCATAACGCCCGACAACATGGTGTTGCCCTTCTGGCTCCTGAACTTCGACGAGGCCGTTGAAATTCTCATTGGCCAGCAGCCGGGGCGCGAAACCGATGTGGAAATTCTCCGCGAACTCATTCCCATGGCCAAGTCGCGCTACATGAGCAACCAGCGCCGTGACAAGAATGGCGTCGCAATCCGCAACGGCTTTGATAGCTCCAATATTGGCGTTGACACGCCCTTGCCCTATCGCACCTCCGATCTCACCGGCATTCTCGAAGAATATATCGGCAAGCTCGAGCTGCGCGGCGAACTCGCCCCCTACAAGCGCCTGAAGGCCCGCATTGAAACCATCTCGCGCGATCCGCGCTATGCTTTCATGTTCGGCAGCCTCACGGTACAGGATAACATGGCCGCGGTTCTGGCGCGCCTGTTCCGCATCCCCGTCAATGGCAAACCCATTGCGATTTTGGAACTGGGTGGCCTGCCTTCGGAAATCATCAATGTTGTGGTCTCGGTTCTGGCCCGCCTGGCCTTTGACTTCGGCGTGTGGAGTGCGGGCCGCATTCCAATCACTTTCGTATGCGAGGAGGCCCACCGCTACGTTCCTATCGACAAGTCGCTCGGCTTCGAACCAACCAAGAAATCCATTTCGCGCATCGCCAAGGAAGGCCGCAAGTATGGCGTGTCACTCTGCATGGTAACCCAGCGCCCGGCAGAGCTTGATCCCACCATCCTGTCCCAGTGCAACACGATTTTCTCCATGCGCCTCACCAACGAGCGCGACCAGGACATTCTGCGTGCCGGTATTTCGGACGCGGCCGCAAGCCTTCTCGAATTCATGTCCACCATGGGCACCGGCGAAGCGATCACCTTCGGCGAAGGCGTTGCCCTGCCCACCCGCATCAAGTTCGACATGCTGCCCGAGGACGAATGGCCGAAGAGCAACACCGCCTCGTTCACCTCGAACTGGGCCAAGGACCTGCCCGATGACAGCTTCCTCCACGAAATCGTCCATCGCTGGCGGGCCCAGACCTTCAATCCCGACAGCGCCGCCTATACGGTGGAAACACCACCCGCCCAGGTGGCCGTACCGCCACATCCATCGGTCCGGCGTGATCCCCTGCAACCGGCAGCGGCCCAGCAAAGGCCCGGCATTCAGCCACCGCCCCCGGGTTTTGGCCAGCAGACGCCGGCACAGCCCGTACGCGCCAGTGCCAGCCCTGCCCCATTGCCGCCGCCTCCAGGCCAACAGGCAAGCCTCGCCAATTTGATCAAGCAGTTTAGGACGTAACCTAGCGTCTTCGCCCGATTTAGCGCGGGAGAAGAAAGGGGGCCATGTCATGCAATGACATGGGATAGATGAGGGCACTTCACTGCCTACCCATCACTCCACCCTTGCACTAAATCCCCCCCGCCGCTATTGAAGCGGCCATTCCCGGCGCATTGGGGGATCGGCTAACGGTAGGCCCACAAACTCTGACTCTGTTTGTCTAGGTTCGAATCCTAGTCCCCCAGCCACTTAGATTTCACTAGCGAGCGCAACGAGCTTAGGAAATCAAGTGCCCCGGCGAAAGCCGGGGCCTAGCTTGTCAAACTATTGCCATTTCAGTTCACACATTCACACAACTCTCCATGGTCACGCTCGACGCGACCACCCAGACTTCGCTTCAAAATCAATTAAATGCACTGTCGCCCTAATTCCCAAGTGGTTTTAAAACCCAATACATCACTTCACCTTCGGCCTCTTCTTCCCCCACTCCGTCGCATCCTCATAGGCCTGAGACGCGCGCAGCACCGTGCGGTCATCAAACATCTTGCCCACGATATGCAATCCGATTGGCAATCCCACTTTGGTGAACCCGCAAGGAACACTCGCCGCCGGTTGTTGCGTGAGGTTGAAGGGATAGGAAAACGGCGTCCAGTTCACCCACTTGCCCATGCCGTCATCAACCGGTGAAAGCTTGCCCGCCTCGAACGCCGCGATCGGCAGCGTCGGCGTCACCAACAGATCGTAACGCTCCATGAACACCCGCATTTGCGATCCCAGCGCGCCGCGCTGGCGCACCGCCTCGAAATAATCCTCCGGCGTGATTGCCATCGACTGCTCGACGACATCGGCCAGGCCGGGATCAAGCAGCGCCTTCTTCGCCTCCGGCAGTTTGCCGAGCAGCGCCCTGGCGCCGCACCACCACAGAATGCGAAAACACGGGCCCGGATCGGCAAAGCCCGGATCAACCAGTTCGACCTCCGCACCCAGATCCGCCAAAACCTGCACGGCCTTCTTCACCGCCGAGGCAATTTCCGGATCGACATCCACATAGCCAAGAGTTGGGCTGAAAGCGATCTTGAGACCCGCAACGCCCTTGCCAAGTTTCTTCATGTAATCGCGCCCCTCATAGGGAAGCGAAGTCCAGTCGCGCGCGTCGGGCTTGGCAATCTCATTCATCATCAGGGCGGAATCTTCGACCGTGCGCGTCATCGGCCCCACATGGGCCACCGTGCCGAAGGGCGAGAGCGGATAGGCAGGCACCCGCCCGAAGGAAGGCTTGAGACCATAGATGCCGCTGAAGCCCGCAGGGATGCGGATCGATCCGCCGCCATCGGTGCCAAGCGACAACGGCGCATAGCCCGCAGCCACCCCCGCCGCCGAACCACCCGATGAGCCGCCCGGCGTTTTTGAGAGATCCCAGGGATTGCGCGTGATGCCCGTGAGGGGTGAATCGGTAACACCCTTCCAGCCGAATTCCGGCGTGGTCGAAGCCCCCAGAAATACCGCGCCCGCCTCCCGAAGCCGCGCCACCGATGGCGCATCCTGATCCCAGGCCTGATTGCGATCCACAGTCTTCGAGCCGCGCAACGTGGCCCAGCCCTTGGTCAACAGCAAATCCTTGATGAGCACGGGAACGCCATCCAGCGGGCCAAGCGCCTCGCCCTTGTTCCAGCGCGCCTCGCTCGCCTTGGCCTGCTCAAGCGCCGCCTTCTCCTCCACATGGCACATGGCATAGATGGCGGTGTCGTGCCGCGCGATCTGCGCCAGGCAATCACGCACCGCATCAACCGGCGAAAACTTCTTCCTGGCATATCCCTTCGAAAGCTTCGCGGCACTAAGCCAGTTCAATTCCTGCATTTCAAACTCCCGTGTCAGACGGAAGATTTGCAGAATTCTCTGTAATAGTCATCAGTGCTCTACCTCTATGTCCTCTCCCGTGAAACGGGAGAGGACAGGGCCCATCCTGCGAAGCAAAGCGAAGCAGGATGGGAAAGGTGAGGGGAACGAGGTCAAAGTGCCCTCATCTCCCCGTTGCGTTCCGCAACGGGTCCCTTCTTCTCCCGCTTCGCAGGAGAAGACATCAGCTCTAATTTACGGAATAAGGCCCTTGCAACCCGAGCTTCTCCAGCAGCACTGCATGCTGGTTGCCTGCCTTCACTAGAGCCGCGCCATGGCGCTCAATCAATTCACGGCGCCGGTCCGGATTGGTCGTTGCCGACAATGCCCCCCAAATCGCCGCCATCGCTTCCGCCGTTTTGCGGGCCTGCGCCAGCGCCTCTGCATCTTCGGTAGCCCGCGCAAGATCAAGCCGCGTCACGGCCCCTACCCCGTTCACCGTCCGCGCTCCCGCATTCGTGTAACCCTCCGGCAGATTACCCTTGAGATTGGTCACCGACTTGAACTGAATGAGGTCAAAAATTTGGTCAACCGCCTGCTTCGCCCCTTCGACCCGCGACAGGTGCTCCGTATCCGCCGCCGCGTGGGGAAGCAATTCCATTTTCCCCTTATGACGCACTTCCATCTCGCGGTAGGGCACCATGGGTCCCGTCAGCGCGCCCGTCTTGGAATCCTTGAACAAGTCCGCATCAATGCAGGCATAGCGCACCTTGCCGCTCTGCAATGCCGCATCCAGCGACTTCGCACAAACAACTTCACCGCGGTCATAATTAATTACAACCGCGCCGTCATTCATTGCAGCCAGAACCTCGTCCCCAACAACACCCGCATTCACATATTTGCCTGTCGCCGCATTGAGCGCCCCAAGCCCCGTATGCGGGCTGATGAAATCAGCGCCCCGCGCCGCATCCTCCGCCGTTGCTGCAAATTCAAATCCTTCCGACTCAATCCACTCCTGGTGCCGGGGCCGCGCATGAATGGAAACCTTCATGCCAAACGCGCGTGCCAGCTTCGCCACCTCGCGCCCGATATTGCCATAACCAATCACCGCAATCTTTTTGCCCTCAAGCTTTTCCGTCGGAAATTCCTTGAGGTTGCGCGCCGTATCGAAATCGCCGGCCACAACGCGGGCATGCAATTCATCGACCGCCAGATCGGGCGCCACTTTCAGCATGGCCTTCAGAGCCATTTGCGCGGTGGCACGGCTGTTGAAGCTCGGCGTGTTCATCAGCACCGCCTCGCCGCCCTCGCCATTGCCGCCACCCCAAATGGCGCACGCCATATTTCCCGTGCCCGCTCCAATGCGAACCCCGCCAAACTTAAACACCGAAGCCTTCGGCAGGAAAGTCGCCGCCGCAATCACGGCATCATACTGGCCGGAATTCGTAATCGGCAACAGTTCCGCCTCCGTGCCGAGCTGCGGCTGATAGAAGAAATGCAGCTTCCCCTTGGCAAGCTTCGCCTCATCGCCCAGCGGACCTTCATGAAACACCCCGCCCTTCGCTTCGATGTAAGCGCGAACCGCGCTGTGATCCGGCTTGCCATCCTTGCCAATCTTGAGACCGACGAGATCACAAACCAGAATCTTGTAAGCTCGCTTGGGATCATCCATGCGCTGCCGCCCACCCGTGTCATTTGGCGGTGGAAATTTTTCACCTAGGGCAACAAGCTCTTCTTCCAGCACCAGGATTTTTGCGCGCAAATATGCATAGTGCAAATTGTCCAGAAGTGCCGTCACATCTTCCGGCGCGCGAATGCCGCCAATCCACGCGCGGTAATCGCCCGGGGTTCCGGGAAACGCATTCACATAACGCGCCACATCAAGCCCACGCTCATGCGTGCCATCGGGATGGGTCAAGCCCTCGTAACCCAATATCTGCTTTGACCGCGCAATGATCCGCGCATGGATGGCGGCATCAGTAATGTCCGCATCCTTCACCCGAAGCAGCGTAACAGCGGCACCCCTGCGCTCCGCATCGGCAACCCCGAGTTCCAGCATGGGATGCGCCGCTACCCACTCATTGATCGCCGCGCGGTTGGCGATGGAACGCCGATTGAGATCGGAAACCGAACCAAGCCGCCGCTCCGAACGCAGCAGTCCAAATGTCGTCTCGGCAAAAGCCAGCGTGCTGTAGGTGTTGATCACGCCCCCCAGCATCTTGTCCTGGGCCGGATCGTAAATCGGCCCCGCATTCACGCTGCGCTCGCCGGTGAGCGGGCGCTTCGCATCAAGCGGCGCCACAATCTTTAACTGCCGCGGTATCGCCCAGGAAGGATTTTTCTGGTTGGCCTCAATCAAGGCAAGCGCCTGTGGCGTGAACGAGGCGACATAGTAACCGGAAATGCCGCCAATGGCCTTCTGGAACGGCATGAACAGGCAACACTCGCTTGTCACCCGGCGGACAATCTCTTCGCCCCAGGGCATCGCCCCAAGCATGGACGTCGCATCAAGCACGGCGTGATGCTCGTTTGGGTTACGCTCAATCCAGTCCAGCAGATTAGTAATATCTGAAAGCGTGTAAGTGGTGGCTCCCGTGGTCTCATGGCCCACGCCCACGAAAATCTTGATCCCCATTTTTTCAAGCTGCTCGGCGGAGGGAATGGTTCCTTCCTCGCTGGCAAAATGAATGCGCTTTTCATTGCCGCCCCGCGCATAGCGCTGCAGCTCAATGATCTGCGCGCCCCAGGACTGGCGGAAAAACCCGCCCCCCTTTGCCACGTCCGATTCCGGCTGCGGCGTATCGACGAAAACATGCTGGCTCTCGTCCGTCGCATTCATCATGTGCATCAGGCAAACGGTAAAGCCGCTGTGCCCGCCGCCAAGCCCTACCGCCATTTTGTTGGTCTTAGGAAACTCAAAATAGCGGTGGATTTCGCGCATCATGTCGGCGAGAAACTTGTCCGCGGGATAACCCCTATGCATGCTGCGCGCGATTTCGGCCACGGTGAAAGGTCCGAGGTCGCGCCCCTTGTCATCCAGCTTGCGGTAATTCTTCTCAAGCCACGCCTCGAATTCAAAGCGCAGCAGGCGCGAGTCAACTTCATCGGTTGTGGCATCGGTGATGGGCCCAACGCCGAAGAACTGGTTGGAGGTGCGCTTTGGCGGTCCCGCCTCGGTCGCCTTAAGTGCTGCCAAACGCTGCTTTTTCAGGTTTTCGATCTTGCCATCAGCACATCTCCAAAATTCTGGGACATTACTATGGTTGATCGTTGGGGCCACGCTCCCCAAATGCGTCATGATTCCGGGAATTTGCGCCGCTCAGATATTTTGCCGCGTCTTTGCCAGTTCCGCCTGGCCGATATTGAAAGGCATTTCCTCAATCTCGATCGATTGCGTGACAGTTGCCCCGCCTGTCACATCCACTGATTCAATCGTCTGGTCTACGCGCACATAAGATTGACTGCCGCGAACCACCGTAACCGTAACCGTCTTGGGTATGGTGGGGACAATAAACAGCACACTTTGCTGCACGGTTACCTCCACCTCGCCTTCGGGGAATGTTGAGGCGATGAAGGAGCCCGCCCGCATGCGCCCATAGGATTTGTGCGCCATGGAGATAAAAGGATCCTCGCCCCGGAGGCCTAAATCAGTAAGCGGCCGATAGACATAAATTGTGCCGGTGTTTTTAGCGCCCACAATGCCATTGGGTTGATAGCGCGCGCCCTCGGCCGCACAGCCGGCAAGCGGCAATGCCAACAACTGCAATACTGACCGACGCGTAATCAAGCCACCCATGAACCGCCCACCCCGAATCACCAGCACGATGAGAAGGATAATATAAGGCCAGAATGGGGCGCGCAGTGCTGGAAAACTTATTCGGTGGCCACAAGTTTTCCCGTAAACATCACGGGTCCCGTGGCCTGCCCGGTTGGCGAGCCGCCTTCCGGTTCAAGGCTCACGGCAAATAACGTGTCATTCAAAACCGCCGGATCCATTTTCCCCAATTTGCTTGCGGGAATTCTGAATGAAGCATCAATCACGCCAAGCGATTGCGGTTTGTCGCGCCCGCCGCCGACCGCCCAGAGTTCATAGGATTTTCCAGGTTGTGGCGGAGCCCCCACGGTTCGAACGCTGATGCTGCCATTGGCCAGATCAATCGAGGCAAGAAACGCGGGGCCCGGTCCTTCCGCCTGCAACACTGCCACGTAGCGCTGATCGGTCGATGGCCCCGTTGGCTTGCCCACGAAGATGAAGGCCGCCAGTGACGCCGCAATGGCGCTCGTGCCAACCGTGGCCCAGCGCCAGGCTGATGCCTTGCGCTTCCACGCGACAACTGTTTCTGATCCCGCCGCATCGCCAGCTATTGCTTTCATGACCGCACCACGAATGCGCGGGGGCGCCGGCACCGGCTCAAGCGCCAATGCCAGCGGAATCAATCGCCGCTCCCATGCCTTGACCATGCTTGCAAATTCAGCGTTGCTTGCCATCAGCGATTCCGCCTCCTGCTGTTCCGCAGGGGGAAGCGTGCCAAGGGCAAATTCGGCTGCGAGTTCTTCCATGTCTTCAGGTCTAGCCATCGAGGCATTCCTTTAGAACTGTGAGACTGCGGCGTAACAGGGTCTTGATTGTGGTTTCGGGCCGTTTGTATTGGATCGCCAGTTCTTCCCGTGTCCAGCCCTGATAATAGGCCAGGAGCACCATGTCCTGGCGGTCCTCAGGCAGCAGCGCGAGGCATTTTTTTAACCGGGTCAGGTCCATGGCCAATTCGGCTTCCGGCATCACCGGCACCGAATCTGCGGCTTCCAGCTCCTCTGCCCGTTCCGACATGCGCTCGGCAAAGCGGCGTTTTTGATCAATGGCCTGGTTGCGGGCAATGGCTGCAAGCCACGCCATGGGCCGGAGCGAGCCCGCCTCATAGGAAGAAGCCCTCTGCCAAACCTTGATGAAGGCCTCTTGCAGGGCCTCTTCGGCAAGCTCAGGTTTCTTCAAAACACAGCGGACCACGGCAAAAAGCTTGTTCGATGTCAGGTCATAAAGCCGGCCAAAGGCCAGCCTGTCTCCACCCGCAATCAAAGGTAGAAGTCCGTCAAGTTCTCGCTCTATGGGTTCAGAAACAGTGCTCATAGTCTCAAATACGGTTCATTTCGCCCAATAGTTGCATATTTTTCTCCGAAGATAAACGCCAGATGAACGGAACATTCAGGTTGGGTTCGAGTTTAGGTCAGTAAGTTGGTTCCAAGATCGAAACACACGAGAGGAAACCACACCATGATCCGCTACACACTCTTTGTACTCACAGTCCTCGGTTCGGCAGCCACTGCAATTGCTGCCATCGCCCCTGCCCATGACATGATCCCTGCAAATGGGAACGTCACGATCATCGAAAAGAACCAGGCTTTCCCAGTTTATGGCCCCATCGTTGTCGAACAATGCGCCGTTGAGGATTGCTCGGACGTCGAAGGCACCGAAACCTGATCGAACTGCCCGGTCAATCCGCCGGGTATCGGAACCGGGGCCTGGGAATGGCAACTTTTATCCCGCCCCTCTCGTAAAGTAGTCAAGACCGCGCCTCGGTTCCAAAATTCCCTCCCCAAGCAGATCCCCTGCAATGTCCTGCTTGCAACTCCGAGGCCCCGGGAAACCGGGGCCTCTTTCTTGATCCCAAGGGGCCATTCAAGGGTTTTGAGCCGAATCTAAACGGGAGATGAACGGCGTGTTCAGGCTCCATTCCAAAGCGAACCGGTAGTTTGTTTTTAACGCTGAACCCAGTCTCTGGAGGAGACACAAAATGAAGACCGTAATCGCCACCGCAACCCTCGCCATCATGTTCCTGTCCGCCGGCGCATTCGCTGGAAATGACACCCGGACAGCCCCGGTGGCCAAATCCGAAATCACCAATGTGACCGTGATCATCAAAAACGGTCAGTGGCCCGTCAAAGGCCAGATCAGTGTCGACGCCTGCTCACTCAGGCGCTGCATGGACGCTTAAACAGTTTCACCCTCACCCTTGAAAAAAGGGCTGAGGGACAGGAGGCGGTGGGGTGGATCAACAGCCCCCTCTCAAGCCGCTTCATTCGCCTCCTGTCCTAATTTTCTAATTTCGGAGCCAAAATGTTTAGAACGACCTTTGCGACCCTTGGAATTCTGCTGCTGGCAACCACAGCCGGGGAAGCTTCCGTGCGGAACTTCTTTTCACCTGCTGTGGAAGGTTCCCGCATTGATTCCTGTTTGAACGGGCAAACCAATTGCGGAAAACCAGCTGCCGACGCCTTCTGTGTGAAAGAAGGCTTCACCGAGGCCATCCTGTTCCAGCGCGAAGCCGCAAGCTCCACCCGCCAGTTGGGGTCTGACACCATGTGCGAAGGCGAAACCTGTGTAAGTTTCAGGCGAATCAAATGCATCGGCCCCGCCGAAACCGCCGGACTGGCGCAAAACTGATAAAGCTTGGAATCCTCCCCATGATTGTGTAGGGAACCCCAAATCGGGTTTCCTCAAAACATGCCAAAACGTACAGATATAAAATCCATTCTCATCATTGGGGCTGGCCCCATCATTATTGGCCAGGCCTGCGAATTTGATTATTCCGGCACGCAAGCGTGCAAGGCCCTCAAGGCGGAGGGCTACCGCATCATCCTGATCAATTCCAATCCGGCCACCATCATGACGGACCCGGACCTGGCCGACGCCACTTACATCGAACCCATCACCCCGGAAGTAGTTGCCAAGATCATCGAAAAAGAACGGCCCGACGCCCTGCTCCCTACCATGGGCGGGCAAACCGCGCTGAACACCGCTCTCACCCTCAATAAGATGGGCATCCTCGAAAAATTCGGCGTCGAGCTCATTGGCGCAAAAGCTGAAGCCATCGATATGGCGGAAGACCGTGAATTGTTCCGCGAAGCCATGAAACGCATTGGCCTCGAAACACCGAAATCCATGCTGGCCAATGCCTCTGATGCCAAGGATGAAGACAAGGCCTTCTTCATCGCCGAAACCGGGCGCTTGAAATCCGCAGGCGGTGACATCGCTGCCTTCGAACGCAACTGGGCCGACCGGGAGCCCGAGCGCCTGAAAAAATACCGCAACCGCGCCATGGTCGAAGCCTTCGAAGCCATGCTGACCATAGGCCTGCCCTGCATCATCCGCCCGTCGTTCACCTTGGGCGGTACCGGTGGCGGCATCGCCTATAACCGCGAGGAGTTTCTCGACATCGTGGAATCAGGCCTTGATGCCTCGCCCACTGCCGAAGTGCTGATCGAAGAATCAGTGCTCGGCTGGAAAGAATATGAAATGGAAGTCGTTCGCGACAAGAACGACAACTGCATCATCGTGTGTTCAATCGAGAACGTGGACCCCATGGGCGTGCATACCGGCGATTCGATCACCGTGGCCCCTGCCCTGACCTTGACCGACAAGGAATACCAGATCATGCGCAACGCCTCGATTGCGGTGCTGCGTGAAATCGGCGTTGAAACCGGCGGCTCCAACGTGCAGTTCGGCGTGAACCCTGCCGATGGCCGCCTGGTCGTCATCGAAATGAATCCGCGCGTCTCGCGCTCATCAGCGCTTGCCTCAAAAGCCACTGGCTTCCCCATCGCAAAGATCGCCGCCAAACTCGCTGTAGGTTACACGCTGGATGAACTGGCGAATGATATCACCGGCGGCGCAACCCCCGCCGCCTTTGAACCGACGATCGATTATGTCGTCACCAAAATTCCGCGTTTTGCCTTTGAAAAATTTCCCGGCTCGCAGGCCATTCTTTCCACCGCCATGAAATCCGTAGGCGAGGTCATGGCCATTGGCCGCACCTTTCAGGAAAGCGTGCAGAAGGCGCTTCGTGGCCTTGAAACCGGTCTCAGCGGCTTTGATGAAATTGAAATTCCAGGCCTTGGTGAAGGCGACAACAAGAACGCCATCCGCGCCGCACTTGGCACACCAACACCGGATCGTCTTCTCATCATCGCGCAAGCCTTCCGCGAAGGCGCAACCGTTGAACAGATTTTCGCTTCCTGCAAATACGAGCCCTGGTTCCTGCGCCAGATAGAAGAAATCGTCCGCATGGAAAATCGCATTCGTGAAAACGGCCTGCCCAACGACGCGGTGAATTTGCAGAAACTCAAGGCCATGGGCTTTTCCGACATGCGTCTGGCCAAACTTGTGGGCGTCAAGGAAGACAAAGTTCGCAAGCATCGTCATAAGTTGAATGTGCGCCCCGTATTCAAGCGCATTGATACCTGTGCGGCGGAATTTGCGTCGCCCACCGCCTATATGTATTCAACCTATGAAACCGGCTTCATCGGCCACAGCGGAAATGAGGCGCAGCCTTCTGACAAACAGAAAGTGATCATTCTGGGCGGCGGACCAAACCGCATCGGCCAAGGCATCGAATTCGACTACTGCTGCTGCCACGCCTGCTTCGCGCTTCATGACGCGGGCTATGAATCCATCATGGTGAATTGCAATCCGGAAACCGTATCGACAGACTACGATACATCGGATCGCCTCTATTTCGAGTCGCTGACAATTGAAGACGTACTCGAAATCATCCACATCGAACAATCCAACGGGACACTGAAAGGCGTCATCGTCCAGTTCGGCGGACAGACTCCGCTGAAGCTCGCCGCCAAACTCGAAGAACTCGGCGTGCCCATTCTCGGCACCACGCCCGATGCCATCGACCTGGCCGAAGACCGCGACCGCTTCTCCAAGCTGCTGAAAAAACTGAAACTGCGCCAGCCCGAAAACGGCATCGCCCGCTCCGCCGCCGAAGCCAAGAAGATCGCCAAGAAAATCGGCTTTCCAGTAGTCATTCGCCCATCCTACGTGCTTGGTGGCCGCGCCATGGAAATCGTCCGCAGCGATGAGCATCTCCAGCGCTACATCACCGAGGCAGTTGTCGTCTCCGGTGACAGTCCGGTGCTTATCGACAGCTATCTGTCTGATGCCGTCGAAGTGGATGTCGACGCAATCTGCGACGGCAAGGATGTGTTCATTGCCGGCGTCATGGAACACATCGAGGAAGCGGGCATTCATTCCGGCGACAGCGCCTGCTCGCTCCCGCCCTATTCCCTGAAAGCCCCCATCATCGCCGAGATGGAAGCGCAGACCAAAAAAATGGCGCTCGCCCTCAATGTCGTGGGCCTGATGAACGTCCAGTTCGCCATCAAGGATGACCTCGTCTACGTCCTCGAAGTAAACCCCCGCGCCTCCCGCACCGTGCCCTTCGTGGCCAAGGTGATCGGCATTCCGGTTGCCAAAATCGCCGCCCGTGTCATGGCGGGAGAAAGCCTCGCCAGCTTCAAGCTGGTTTCCAAGAAACTCTCTCATGTAGCTGTAAAGGAAGCGGTTTTCCCTTTCAGCCGCTTCCCAGGCGTGGATGTTCTGCTAGGCCCCGAAATGCGCTCCACCGGCGAAGTCATGGGCCTCGACAAAACCTACGACATGGCCTTCGCCAAGAGCCAGATCGGCGCCGGCATGCGCATTCCCCAGTCCGGCACCGTCTTTGTCTCGGTCAACGACCCCGACAAGCCCAAAATTCTCCCCGCCATCCGCAAGCTGGTGGAATTGGGCTTTGTCATCAAAGCCACCGGCGGCACCCAGCATTTCTTTGAAAGCAAGGGCATTCCCTCGACCAAGATCAACAAGGTCCTGGAAGGCCGTCCCCATGTGGTCGACGCCATCAAGAACGGCGAAGTTCAACTTGTGCTGAACACCACGGAATCAAAGGCCTCCGAGTCCGACTCAAAATCCATCCGCCAGACCGCCATGCTGCAAAAAGTGCCCTATTACACCACGCTGCCCGGCATCCTATCGGTCACCAAAGCCATCGCCGCCCAAAAGGCCGATACCATCAAGTGCGCCCGCTTCAGGATTACTTCACGTAACGCCGCGTTTCACCGCTGCCGCAATCAGTTCTGCATTGCTTTCCGGCAATACGCCCGTCGGGCAATAGCTTGCCGTCTTCAAGTCCAATCCGCTGGTCCAGGCCCAGCCGCAGCGCCTCCGCATGCAGTGCCCATTTGCAGGCATCATAGCCATGGAGCTGGCGCGGCAGGCGGCTTCCCGCACGGTCCAGCACGGCGATAACGTCATGAGCCGCATCCATTGCCTCAGCACTTTTCTGCTCATCAATCTCAATCAGCACCCGCAAGCAGTCCGCCGCCTCAGGCAATGCCACGTAACGTTCCGCATCAGCAACCGTGGCCAATCCCGCTTCAATGCCGATGCCCCGCTTCAGCATGAGCCTGATGACCTCCGGCGCATCGGCCTCGCTGAGGTTGACGGAGACATAATCCGGCAGAACCTGCCAGGCCTGAAACGCATGCTGCCGGGCGTCAGCATCTGCCATGATGCCTTCCCGCGTGGAGATACCAACCAGCACGCCAGGCACGCTGGCCCGAACCGCGCGGAGGGCCGCTGCAATATCTTCTGCCGCGAAACTCTCAACCCCTTTTGCGTTGCGCGGGTGGATGTGAAACTCGTCTGAGCCGGCGGCGCGGCAGGCCACCGCATCGCGGGCCAATTCCTGGGGTGTTATCGGTACCGCATGGTTAAAATCGCGGCCGCGGTTTCCGTTGAGGCAGGCTTGCAGCATTGGGCAAAAGTTAAGATTGCCCTGCCGCAAGGTCAAGCGCGGCCCAAAAGGCCGATTTAATCACCGTACGGACCATTTTGGGCTGTTTCTGATCACGCCCCTTGAAATTTGGGCGGTTTTGGGTCATCTTACCCTATACCCGGTCGCAAGCGTGCAAAGCGCTTGGCCGGGTCTAGTTTTTCACGCAAATGATTGAATTCTGGACGATGACTATGGAAAAAGTACCGATGACGCTGGACGGCCACGCCAAGATGATGGATGAGATCAAGCATCTCAAAACCGTCGAGCGCCCCCGCATCATTCGTTTGATCGAGGAAGCGCGCGCCCACGGCGACCTCTCCGAGAATGCCGAATACCATGCCGCCAAGGAGCAGCAGGGCTGGACTGAAGCACGCGTCAGCGAGCTTGAGGACAAGATCAGCCGTGCCGAGATCATCGATATTTCAAAACTCTCCGGTGAAACGGTGAAGTTCGGGGCCAAGGTGACACTTGTCGACGAGGACAGCGAAGACGAGTCCTCCTATCAGATCGTCGGCGAGTTCGAGGCCGACGTGAAGAAGGGCAAGATTTCGATTTCATCCCCCATCGCGCGCGCCATCATCGGCAAGAAAAAGGGCGACAGCGTCGAGGTCAACACCCCCGGCGGCGGCAAGTCCTATGAAATTCTGAAGGTGAAGTGGGCTTAAATTTTTCCGTCATCCCGTCGAAAGACGGGACCCAGACTTGAAACAAGCCACTCTCTCCAAATTATCTCGTCATTCAGGCGCAAGCCGGAAGCTGGCTAAGTCTGGGTCCCGACGTCCGTCGGCATGACGAATGTTAGTGATCAGCCAACGCTTTTTTCACCGCAGAAGTAATTGTCGGCCCCATGGGTTTGGACGGTGATGCAAACCAGTCAATATAATGGCCATCCCGGTCAAACAGATACTTATGGAAATTCCATTTCGGCCTGCCCGCCGAACCCGCCTTCTCGACCGCCCATTGATATAGCGGATGGGCCCCGTCGCCCTTAACCACCAACTTTTCAGTAAGCGGAAACGTAACCCCAAAATTGAGTTTGCAGAATGAGGCGATCTCGCCGGCCGAGCCCGGCTCTTGCGCCCCGAAATCATTTGCCGGCACGCCAACAATCACGAACCCCTTGTCCCTGTTGGCCAGCCACAATTCTTCAAGCCCCTCATACTGCACGGTGTAACTGCACTCAGACGCGGTATTGACCAGCAGTACAACCTTGCCCTTGAACTGCGAAAGCGGCATGGATTTTCCAGCAATGTCCTGGAGCGTGAAATCGTGAAGTGTTTTGCTTGCTGCAGTCATTTTGAATCCAATAAGTTCAAGAAAACGTATTTCATTTTTTCGAAACTAGCAAATGCCGCGCCCCGAACAACACGAGCCCCGCAACCAATCCCCAGAACGCCGAGCCCACGCCATAGAATGTCACGCCCGATGCCGTCACCAGAAACGTGATCAGCGCGCTTTCGATGTCGCGGACTTCTTTCAGCATGGCGACAACGCTGCCCATCAGCGGTGAGAAGAGTGCAAGACCCACAATCGTTGTGATCAGGGCCGCAGGCAAGGCGCCAAGAATCTGCACGAGCAAGGCAGCGGCAAATCCAACCGCCACATACAAAACGAGATAAGGCCAGGCCACGAGCCAGCGCTTCGCCGGGTCTTCATGGGTGTCAGGCCCCGTCACCAGCGATGCGGTAATCGCCGCCAAGTTCACCGCAGTGGCTGCCGAAGGGCGCCAGCGCCATGGAGGCAAGCCCCGTGGTGAGCAGGCATGAGGTCACAGGTGGTTCATAGCCGCCAGCCCGCAACACGGCGAAACCGGGAAGATTTTGCGAAGCCATGGTGACAAGAAAGAGTGGCACACCCAAGCTTAATATTGTTGCGCCAATCAAATTGCGGCGTAGTCCATTCCAGCCGCGTAAATCCAATCGCGCAACAATCCGCGGTGAATGATCCGGCGAATGCCGCCATGGCAACGCCAAGCACTACGACGACAGGAACCGCAAACAAGCGGAAAGCTCAGGCGCAATCCGAAGAACACGATGATCAGCGGCAAGACAAACAGCGGCATAGAGAGTGCCGCCGCCGGAACCCCGAGCGTATATTTGAGCAGCACGCCTGCCAGCATGGCAGCAGCAATAGGCGCAGGTATTTGCGCGATGGCCCGCGCCAAAGGTTTGAGCAACGCGGTGAGACACATGAGCAGGCCCGCCACCACAAAGGCTCCCAGCGCATTCTCGTAACTGATTCCCGAAGCACTCGTGGCAATCAGCGCCGCTCCCGGCGTGGACCAGGCGGTGATGATCGGCATCTTGTGGGCCCACGACAGGTAGAACGTTGTGATCACCATGCCAAAGCATAAAGCAGCCGCCCAAGATGCCTGCTGCGATGGCGTTGCCCCCACCGCCTGTGCCGCCTGCATGATAAGCAGGATGGTGGAGGCAAAGCCGACCACCACAGCCGTTGCCGCCGACGAGATGATGCTGAACCAGCCGCTCCGCGAAACTGCCACATCACTCATTTCAGAGGAACTCCCGGTTCGTATTTTGATACCCGCATAATCATCGTGGTCTTCACACTGTCCACATTGGGCGCCGCCGTCAGGGTCTTGATGATAAAATCCTGCAACTCCGCCAGGTCGCTTCCCATGCAGCGCAAAATGAAGTCCGCCTCGCCTGAAATAGCATAGGCCTCGCGCACCAAGGGCCATTCCGCAACCTTCGCTTCAAAGGCCCGAAGCTCCCCCTCGCTCTGGCTTTTGAGCCCCACCATGGCAAAAAGCTGGACATCAAAGCCCAGCTTTTGCGCATCCAGCAGCGCCCGGTAGCCCGCGATATAGCCCTTTTCCTCCAGGACCTGCACCCGCCGCAGGCACGGCGGCGGCGACAGGCCGATGCGCGAGGCCAGCTCCACATTGGTCAGTCGCCCGTCCTTTTGCAGCTCCCGCAGGATCTTCAAATCGGTCAAATCGAGGGTTGTTGCCCGTTTCATGGGTCATTTGTGCAACAATATTGCGTGAATCTGCAAGCGGTCTGTTAAGAAGCCCCCGTTGCGGTCTTGTTCTCGGGCGCAAAAGAGCTATGTTACTGGCTCATAGCAACCCGGAGCCCAAAAATGTCTGCCCGCCACGCCCGCGTCCTGATCCTCGGTTCAGGCCCTGCGGGTTATACTGCTGCGATTTACGCAGCCCGCGCCATGTTGAAGCCTGTTCTCATCGAAGGCATCCAGCCCGGCGGCCAGCTCACCATCACCACAGATGTTGAGAATTACCCGGGCTTTGCCAAAGTCATCCAGGGGCCCTGGCTGATGGAGGAAATGAAGGCCCAGGCCCAGCATGTCGGCACCGAAGTGATTTCCGATACCATTACCGAAGTGAGACTGAAGGACAAGCCCATCTGGCTGAAAGGCGATAGCGGCCAGGTTTACACCTGCGATGCGCTCATCATCTGCACCGGCGCGCAAGCCAAGTGGCTGAACTTGCCATCGGAAGAAAAGTTCAAGGGCTTTGGCGTCTCCGCCTGCGCCACTTGCGACGGATTCTTCTATCGCGAGAAAAAGGTGTTGGTCATCGGCGGCGGCAACACCGCCGTTGAAGAAGCTTTGTTCCTCACCAATTTCGCCAGCGAAGTGACCGTGGTTCACCGCCGCAATGAATTCAGGGCCGAGCGCATTTTGCAGAACCGCCTCTTCGCCCATCCCAAGATTAAAGTCATTTGGGATTCAGAGTTGGATGATGTCATCGGCACCAACGATCCCAAGGGTGTCACCGGCGCGCGCCTGAAGAATGTGAAGACTGGGACAACGCAAGAAGTCAATGCCGACGGCATTTTCATCGCCATCGGTCACAAGCCCGCAACCGAATTGTTTGAGGGCCAATTGCCCTTCAAGCAGGGCGGCTATCTCATTGTCGGAAATAATTCCATGGCAACCGCTATTCCCGGCGTCTATGCGGCGGGTGATGTGACCGATGATATTTACCGTCAGGCCGTCACCGCCGCCGGCATGGGCTGCATCGCGGCCCTTGAAGCAGAAAAATATCTCCATGCAAGCGAGCAAGTCCGCAAGGCAGCCGAGTAGCGGCCATGGATTGGGACAAGCTCAGGATTTTTCACGCGGTAGCAGACGCAGGGAGTTTCACCCATGCGGGCCATGAGCTTGCCCTTTCGCAGTCCGCCGTCAGCCGCCAGATCAGCGCCCTTGAGATCGACCTCAACGTGCCGCTGTTCCATCGCCATGCCCGCGGGTTAATTCTCACCGAGCAGGGCGAAGTGCTGTATCGTACCGCCCATGACGTATTCACCAAATTGGCCGCGGCAAAAACCCGCCTGATGGATTCAAAGGAAAAGCCATCGGGCGAATTGCGCATAACAACAACTGTTGGCCTGGGCTCCGTATGGCTCACGCCACGCATCAAGGAATTCACCGAACTCTATCCGCAAATCAGCGTCACGCTTTTGCTTGAGGACCGTGAACTCGATCTCTCCATGCGCGAGGCCGATGTGGCCATTCGCTTGCGCCGTCCCACCCAGCCCGATCTCATCCAGCGCAAGCTTTTCGTGGTCCATCACCATGTCTATGCCTCAACCGACTACATCAAGAAATACGGCATTCCAAAATCCATCGATGATCTCGACAAGCACAAGATCCTCACCTTCGGCCAGGCCCCCGGCTATCTGACAACCATCAACTGGCTCGAGCGCGCCGGCCGCGCCGAAGACAATCCGCGTCCCGTGGCGCTCCGCGTCAACAATGCCTATGGCCTGCGCCGCGCCGTGCAAGCCGGTGTCGGCATTGCATCCCTTGCCGACTACATCGTCGCCGCCGACAGCAACCTCGTGCAGATTGACCTGCCCATCGAACTGCCCGAGTTCGACAGCTACTTCGTCTATCCCGAAGAGCTGAAAGAAACCAAACGCATCACCGCCTTCCGCGATTTCATCGTGTCAAAAGCGAAGGAATGGAGCTTTTAGCTCTCCAAATTTGTCATCCCCGCACGTGTTGCCTATCATATCTTTGTTGTTGCAGATTCAACCATCGCGCGCCGAATTCATTCTTTATTTCGTCATCCCGACGAAAGCCGGGATGACGAGATATTGTTTTGGATTATGGGCTTGCAATAAATTTTGACACGAGTTTAACGGCGAGAGGCGAGAGATACGTGAATCCGATATGCACTTGTTGCGGAGACCCACCGTTCCACACACTCAGACAGTGGTCATGCTGAACAATGGGTCGCCCGAATAAATCTGGCGATGACAGAGTAATTAATGCCACACCAACGGTGCCAAACTCAGCACCAGCAGCACCGCCATTGAGATGTTGAAAATCCGCAGGAAGGTGGGCTGGGTGAGAAGGTTGCGGAGCAGCGTGCCGAACATTGCCCACATGCCGATCGTCGGAAAATTCACCACCCCGCAGACCAGCGCCACGATGAGCACCGGCCACAGGCTGCCGTTTCCCGGCGTATAGGTCGCAATGGCGCTGATCGTGATGACCCAGGCCTTGGGGTTCACCCACTGGAAAAGTGCCGCCTGCAAAATGGTCATGGGCGAGCCCGATGTCTTGCCCTCGCCGACCGGGCCGGAATTGGC
>CAVYAB010000014.1:0-67445 GCA_963766425.1 uncultured Alphaproteobacteria bacterium | reverse complement strand
TGCAAGCCAGCATAATGTTCTGCGCGATATGGCCTGCTTCTATCAGGACGACACGATAGGCATTCGGGTCGTTGTATTTCCATGTTGTCCGGCGCAGCACGGCGACCAGGAAAATAATCGCGGGCATGTCGTCTGCCCATTCTTGCCCCTTTACCAATTCTTTTGGAGCAATCTCTGGCAGGTCCGCAACCTGTTCCAGCGAATGATCGAAAGCTGAGTAGTGATAGATCCCGGCATCCAGGCCTTGCACATTGCGCACAAGTACAAACGCCTCGAAGGGATTCCTCGCGCCACCGGATGGTGTCATTTTGAGCGGAAGCAGGCCGGTTTCCGTGCGCACTAAACCGGTAATTCCCAATCCGGCGTAAAGGCATTCACTCAACTCCTGTAGCGATAAAGCGGAACGTTCCACATTTCTGTTTGTGCGGCGCCGGCGCATGATTTCAAGCAGCTCTTTTGAAGCCGGACTGGCACATTCAGGCAACGGAATTGCCTTATCGGAATTTCTCCAAAACAGCTCAGGCGAAGGATCAAACTCCGCACGCTGCAACTGCTTGCTTACGCCAACCTGCGGGGCCGCATATTCATTATCCTGAACAGAAAAATGAAAAAGCCCGGCAGCCATCCCAAGTTCCCAGGACTGGCGGTAGCTTGATTCCGATTCGGCCTCTGGCGTGTCTTCCCCCAGCAGAATTCCGAGATCAACGAGCCGCGTGATCTGATCCTGAAGAGATTGTGCCTCGATGTGGGGATGGGATGCCGAGATGTCTTCGATGGACGTCCAGTCCGGCGCGACTGTGAGCCAGTAGATATCAGAGGGAGCGCAGCTGATCGCCGTCTTGGTCAGATAGTTGTAGACAATGATTTCCCCTTCCCGGGGAAAGGTGACAAGGGTCTGGGGCACTTTCACACGCATGACATGTGTTCCCTAAATTTTTCTGCGACGAAGCTGTTGGGGGAGGGCCGACGTCTGATTCCGCCGGCCCACTCGCACGCTAGACCTTGTTGTAGATGAGGCCAACAGGCGCGATGCCTGTGCTCTTCAAGTCAACTTTCGAAATTTTCGACGACAACGGCGCCGCCTTGACCGGCAGGGACTCAGAAAGACTGATTTGAGTTTCCATTTTAGACTCCTCTATCTAAGGTTGTATCATGCAATTTGATACTCTTACAGGTTTATAAATTTTTTGACTGATTCCTAGCAATTAAAGGTTGAAAATCGAATATTTTGCATTTCGCTACGTGGCGCAGGATTGGCCCGCAACCCGTTCGCATGTCTGAGAATTTACAGCGAATGCGGTATGGCCGTTTGATGGGGACATTCGTGATTCTGATTGGAGGGAGCGCAAATGGAACTCACAAGACACACAAGCGATCATGTGCCGCATGCTGTATTAGGCAAGGTGCCAACCCGCGAGAACCTGCTTCTCGCCCAGTCGGGCGGCATGCCGCTTGTCAAGCTTGAAGAACTCTCGCTGGACAAGGATGAAATGGTGAATTTTGCAGCTGAGCAAACGCTTGTGCTGCGGTCGGCGGCAATTGGCGCCGACATGAGCATGCTTGCTTTTCTATTCGAAGAACTTCATCTGGCGCTGCATGACAAGTCGCCGCGCTGCCATGATGCCGATTAAAGACGATCTTCCTGGCTGACGGGGCCCGAGGCTTTTCACGCGCGGGTTACTTGGCGCGGAGGGCTGCGATAACGACAGGCTCAATGGTGGTGTCGGACTCGTGGAGGAATCCCAATTCGCCCACCATCTGCCTCGCTGTCTTTTCGCCATCAACATACATCAGGCACATGCGGGAATTCATGAGATTGGTGCCGCTGCGGGTCAGGATCACGCCGGTGAAAAAACTGTTTCCGCTGCCATTCGCCCTTTCAATTGTCATGAGACTCAACTGGTGCGGCGAGTAACGGTTTGTTCCGAGGAAATAGATTTCGGTGTCGTTCGCCAACACAGATCCCTGATGCCTTCCTCTCGCAAGGAATCTTGCACCTTTGCCTGATGAGGGAAATACCGTCAACCGAATGAAAGAAGTCTTTTTCCCAGCCCGGCGGACGATCAAGAGACTGCGGACCAGCATGCCTGGCGCATTATCCATCGGGAAATAGCAGTAGTAGGCGCCCTCGCGCAGAGCCTCGACATGAAAATCGTAATTCAAGTGCGCCAGGGAAATGATGCTTCTTGACGAATGGCCGAATGGTTTCATGGTCTCTTCGGCCCTGCGCCTCTCGCCTGCCTGGAGCGGCGTACTCAGGAACAGGGATTGTTCCTGAATGTCGAAGAAACTGCATATCCTCCGGAGGGTCAGGGCATTCGGAAGCGAACTGCCCGCGAGATACTTGTTGAACTGCTGCCGGTTAATGCCAATTCCATCGCAGACTTCGGCAATGGTATTGTATTCTGCGCACTTGCCGCGCAGATTCTCAGCGAATTCAGAATAAACAGACATTATGCTCTCACCCGTCCACGATAGTATCGATTACCACAGGTCTTGTAAATGAAGTTTGTAACGAGATTGCCACCAATGCCCGTGTTTTGGCGCGTTTGCGTTGCCGTCACGCAGCCGCTGAACGTTAAAATTGCCGTAGAAGCGAAACAGGCGTAGCTACCTGGCATGCAGACCAACAAGCCGCCCCAATTTGCCGTTTCCACCTGGAGCGTTCATCACCTGCTCGGTGCCACCTATGCTAATGGCCCGGGAAAAATTCCCACTGGTGTTCCCGAGCCAACATTTGGTCCCGGCACACTTGCACTTCCCGACCTGCCCGCTGAGCTTGCGCGGCGGGGCTACCAAAGGGCCGAGATCTGTCATTTTCATTTGGC
Source organism: uncultured Alphaproteobacteria bacterium (assembly GCA_963766425.1). Taxonomy (GTDB): domain Bacteria; phylum Pseudomonadota; class Alphaproteobacteria; order Rhizobiales; family Aestuariivirgaceae; genus Aestuariivirga. Next base: position 64,617 of record CAVYAB010000014.1, on the reverse strand, counting down.
GAGTTTCCAGCCGGATTACCTCAAGTCCGTGCGTGATGCATTCCAAAAGAGTGGCATATTCATTCAAACGCTGCTGATTGATGATGGCGACATCACCAATTCGGCCACGCGTGAGCGCGACTTGGAATGGATTTCCAGCTGGATTGAAGCGGCGGCAATTCTGGGTGCGGAAAATGCGCGGGTTATCGCAGGAAAAGCCAAACCATCGCCTGAAGCTCTCGCGCTGTCTATCGGGGGCTTGCGCGCCATGTCCCAGCTTGGCAAGGCGCACGGGGTTCGTATCGTTACCGAGAATTGGTTTGACCTCATGTCTTCGCCGCGCGAAGTGCATCAAGTTCTGGATGCTGTGGGCGATCAGCTTGGCTTTCTTGCGGATACGGGAAATTGGCAGGGCGCAACCAAATATGATGATCTGAAATCGATCTTTACGCGCGCCGAACTCTGCCACGCCAAATGCAGTTTTGGTCCTGGTTTCGCAATGGATGAAGCGGACTACGGCCAGTGCATGAAGGCCGCTGCCGATGCAGGCTATGCGGGGCCATTCACGCTGATTTTTGACAGCCCGGGCGATGAATGGCGCGGACTGGAGATTGAGCACAAATTTGTGCGTGACTACTTCTCAGCCAAACGCGCGGCTTAAGCCTCCTCCACGGTCCAAACCGTTTCCATTTTTGCGGTGTAGCGGAACATGGCGGTGGCGGAGCAGTATTTTTCCTCGGAGAGCTTGATGGCCCGCTCGACTGCGGCGGGTTTTAGATTCTTGCCCTTAAGCTTGTAGATGAGTTTGACGTGAGTGAATACTTTGGGTTCCTCAGTTGCGCGCTCCGCCTCAAGTTCGACTTCGCAAGACGTAATTTTTTCGCGGCCTTTCTCAAGGATCATCACCACGTCAAAGGCGGTGCAGCCGCCAAGCCCCAGAAGCAGCATTTCCATGGGCCGCACGCCAACATTGCGCCCGCCTGCTTCAGGTGCTCCATCCATCACCACGGCGTGGCCGGAACCGCTTTCGCCTACGAAGGCTCGGCCGTCCAGCCACTTGATTCTTGCTTTCATGACGAAGGCTCCCTGCAATCAATTGTTAAAGGAAGCGTTTACATGCGGGAGCCAGCGGCTTCAATAGCGCTCGCGGCCTTAGCTGGCTGAATATCAGGCAGTTTTCGCGCTTGCTTCGAAGCCGGTGTTTTTCAGAAGCATGACCAGGCCGAAAGCCGTGGCCAGAGCAAAGGTACAGAGGCCAAAGGCAAAGCTGGTGGATTGGCTTGCGGCGATCCAGCCGAACAGCCACGGCGCCGTGATGCGCGGTGCCCCTGCAATCATGGAAATGAACCCCAGGGCTGCAGCGCGGTTTGCCGGCATCTGGTTTGCCGCCATGTTGAAAAGACAGGGGCAGAGCAGGGAAAGGCCAAAACCGGCGCAGGCGAAGGCTACGACGCTAAGGGTAAATGAGGTGGAAAGGCCAAGGATCGCAAAACCTGCCATCGCGAGAACGATGGAGGTCAACAGGACTATCATTTCACCGTGTCGGGCGCGCAGGCGATCACCATAAAAGCGCATGCCCGCATTGCAGATGCCATAGAATGCAGTTCCGAGACCGGCAATTGCCGCAAGGGACGGAGCCTGTTCATTCAGCAATTTAGCGGACCAGAAAACCGCTGCCGTTTCACACGAGATTGAAAGCCCCACGGTGAGGCCCATGATGATGAGCGGCCCGCGCGATGACAATATGGCGACACTGCTTTCCCGGCCTCTGGTGAGTTTGCGCGGCGGCACAAAGTAATAAACCATGGCCCAGGCTACGGCGAATGCGGCCACGACCAACAGGCTGGTGGCAAAGGTGCCTATGCTTGTGGACACGAGGCTTGAGGCGATAGCGAAAACCGGCAGGCCCGCCGAAGCGCTGCCATGAAACGCCGTGAAGATCGGCCGGCGCATGTCATGCTCGATGGCGCTGGCTTCGGCATTCATGAAGACATCCATGAAACCAATGCTGGCGCCGAAGAGGACAAGGCTTGCAAAAAACAGCCATGGTGCGCTTGACACCAGGAGAAGACTTGTAGCTATGGCGAAAGCCGGAATTGCTAAAAGCAATACGGCTCGATTTGAGAACCGCCTGCCTATGGCGCCGCCCAGCGACATCACTGCTACCGTGGCAAGGGTCAGGACGGTGAGACCAAGACCCAGTTGATAATTATCAATTCCGGAGGCGCTGGTGACTTGTGGAATGGCTCCTGCCCAGGCGCCAATGGCTGCGCCAAAGCTCGCAAAAACAAGGGTCATGGCGGCGCGGGGGGTTCTGAGAGTCATCATGGACTAGCGTCGTATAGCCTAGATGACAGATGCTCCGCTACTTGCTTCTGGGCTTTGGCAGAGGTCGAGGACCTTTTGCAAGTCTGCCCCGCGCCTGAAGGATGGCTCGCATGATTTTTGGGCAATGACCGCAGTCACAAATCTGCGGTGATTGGATTCAACCGGGGGCGATTCAATGCTGTGCCAGGTTTGCGAATGTACATCCTGGCCTGAACACATGCGCAAGTTCGTCCGGTCCGGGGCGTGATGAAGCTCAAGCGCACCGAGGGTTCCAAATACCGCGAGCTTCATGTCATTGGCATAGCCCGTCATGAAGCGGCTGGCGTGAATCACGCCGAGCGCGCCATTGGAAAACTCCACGCTCATTGTGGCGCTGTCATTGGCATCGAGCGGGATATTCGCCGATCTTATCGCCGGGGGCTTTGTGGAAAGTCTTGAGGCGGGCCTGAACCGATACGGGCATCATGTCGATAGCAAGGGCGGTGAAATCGAGGATGTGAATGCCGACATCGCCCAAAACGCCATTGGAACCGTGCTTTTCGGAGAGACGCCAGAGCCATTTGGGGTCGGTTTTCCAGTCACCCCAGTTATTGGCTACGAGCCAGCTCTGGCGATAACTTGCCTCGACATGGCGCACCTCGCCGATTTCACCGGCCGCGATACGTTTGCGGGCCTCCTGAATGGCCGGCACATTGCGGTAGCTCAGGTTCACCATGTTGATGAGGCCCGCTTTGTCGGCAGTGGTTGCCATTTCATCGGCGAGCCTGAAATTTTCGGCCAAGGGCTTTTCGCAGAGCACGTGCTTTTTGGCGGCGAGCAGCTTCATGGTTGTGGGATAATGCACGCTGTCGGGCGTCACATTCATCGCCGCGTCGAACTGGCCCCAGGCGATTGCATCTTCAAGCGTGCCAAAGGCGTTTGGAATTTGATGCGAATCGGCAAAGGCTTTGGCGCGGCCCAAGTCAACGTCGGCGGCACCAGTAATTTCAACGCGAGGATCTTCGCGCAACAATAAGACGTGCTGTTTTGCCATGCCGCCAGTGCCGAGGATCAGAATGCGGAGTTTCGGCATCAGCGGTATCCCGCCTCGCCTTCATGATGGAGGCGCGGGCCTTTGACTTCCAAGGGAACTGGTGCCTTGTCGTGGGGCACATTTGGCGCATCGTCGATGCTGGCCCAGGCCTTGGCGGGGTTGTAGGCCCAACGCGTGGCGTTCTGGATCACCTGCAGAACCTGTTTGTTGTGGTAGGTGGGATAGGCTTCGTGGCCGGGGCGGAAATAGAAAATTTTTCCGGCGCCGCGCTGGAAGGTAACGCCGGAGCGGAATACTTCACCGCCTTCAAACCATGAGACGAAAACGGTTTCGAGGGGTTCGGGAATGGTGAAGGGCTCGCCATACATTTCTTCGTGTTCGATTTCGATATATTCGCCGAGGCCTGCGGCGATGGGATGATTGCGGTTGATCACCCAGAGGCGTTCGACTTCGCCGGCTTCGCGCCATTTGAGTGAGCAGGGTGTGCCCATCAGCTTGCGGAAGATTTTTGAGAAATGGCCGGAATGCAGGACAATCAGCCCCATGCCTTCCCAGACGCGCTTCTGCACGCGGTCAACGATGGCATCACTCACCTGGCCATGGATCTTGTGGCCCCACCAGAGCAGGACATCGGTGTTTTTCAGGCGCTCCTCGGTCAGGCCATGTTCAGGCATGTCTTGGGTTGCGATGTCAAAGCTGATGTCCTTGGCGCCATCAAAGGCCTTTGAAATGGCCCCATGGATTCCTTGCGGATAGAGCTTGGCCACTAGGGCATTGGTTTTTTCGTGTTCGTTCTCGTTCCAGATCAGGGCGCGGATCGTCATTGTCTTTTCCCATATTTACTAATTGAGGCGCAAGCCATCGTCGCCGAAGCGATGTACATGCTGGGCCAAAGGCTTCAAGTTCAATTTCTGTCCAGTCTTGAATTCGGTTCTGCCGGGTTGGCGCACGGTGAGCATGCCAGAAGGTGTTGTCACATAGAGGAAGCTGTCGCTGCCCAGAATTTCCGTGTAGTCGAGGGTTCCGGAAATATCAGTCTTGGCGTCCGAGAATTCAAAATGCTCCGGCCGCACGCCGATGGTTTTAGCTTTGAGTTTTGTGGCGGGCGCGCCGGTGATGAAATTCATTTTTGGCGAACCGATGAAGCCAGCTACGAATACGCTTCCGGGCCTTTCGTAGAGTTCCATGGGCGTTCCGACCTGTTCAACCTTGCCAGCCTGCAGAACCACAATACGGTCGGCCATGGTCATGGCCTCCACCTGGTCATGGGTCACATAGACCATGGTGGTGTTTGGCAGGTCGCGCTTCAGCTTGGCAATTTCCATGCGCATCTGCACGCGAAGCGCTGCATCAAGGTTTGAGAGCGGTTCGTCGAAGAGGAACACTTTTGCGCCGCGCACAATGGCACGGCCAATGGCCACGCGCTGGCGCTGGCCGCCGGACAAGGCCTTTGGCAGGCGGGTGAGATAGGAGGTGAGCTGCAGCATTTCGCCCACAGCCTCCACCTTCTTTTTGATTTCGGCGCGGCCGAGGCCCTGGTTTTCAAGGGCAAAGCCAATGTTCTCGAACACGCTCATGTGGGGATAGAGCGCGTAGGACTGGAACACCATGGCGATGCCGCGTTTTGACGGCGGCACTTCGTTGACCACGGCATTGTCGATTTCGAGCGTACCCGATGTGACACTGTCCAGGCCCGAGATCGAACGCAGCAAGGTTGACTTGCCGCAGCCCGAGGGGCCGACGAAGACGATGAACTCGCCCGACTTGATGTCGAGGTTCACGTCTTTCAGGATGTGAACGGCGCCATAGGACTTGTTGAGATTTGTAAGCTTGATATCGGCCATGATCAGCCTCCCTTAACTGAGCCTGCAAGCAGGCCGCGGACGAAGTAACGTTGAAGCGAGAAGAATACGGTGAGTGGAACGATGATGGTGACGAAGGCGGAAGCGGTGAGAATTTCCCAGTTGCCGCCACGTGAACCCAAGAGCGCATTGAGCTTGCCCGTGAGCACAAGCTGGTCTTCGCCGCTGCCCAGGAACACGATGGCCACGAGCAGGTCATTCCACACCCAGAGGAACTGGAAGATCGCAAAAGAGGCCAATGCCGGAAAGGTCAGCGGCAGAATGATGCGGCGGAAAATCTTGAAATCATTGGCCCCATCAATCTGGGCCGATTCAATCAGGTCCTTCGGCAGGCCCGCGATATAGCTGCGCAGCAGATAGATGGCGAAGGGCAGGCCGAAGCCCGTATGGGCCAGCCAGATGCCGAGATAGGTTTTGGACGGCACGCCCATGAAGGTTCCCGCCGCATTGTAGAGTTTGAGCAGCGGAATGAGCGACATCTGCAGGGGCACGACGAGGAGGCCCACGATGACCGCGATGATGAGGCCGCGGAAAGGCAGTTTCATCCAGGCCAGCGCATAGGCGGCAAAGGCCGCAATCAGTATGGGGATGATGGTTGCCGGAATGGTGACCGTGAGGGAGTTCACGAAGGAACGGCCAATGCCTTGCGAGAACAGCACGGTTTCATAATTTTCCGTGGTGAAGCGCGGCGGCTGCGACGAAATATAGAATACGCGGCCACCACGGTCATTCTCGAAAGCCGTGGGCGATGATAAGCACATAGGTGCCATCGGCATTTACGGTCAGGGTCTGGCCGCCTTCGAGCTCGACAGTTGAACCCGCTGGATTGGCGCCAGGGGTTTGGACCTTGGTGCCGAAGGCTGAGACCTTTCCGGCGACAGCATCCTCACCTTCGAAAAGATTGCCTTCGATGACGAACTTGCCGTCTTTTTCAACCTGATCGGCCTTGCCCTTCATGCGGCCCACCTGATTGCGGTCAGCGCTGGAAAGTGCTGTCCACCAGCCCGAGGCCGCAAGCTGGTTCTTGTCACGGAGCGATGAGATCAGCAGCCCCGCCGTGGGCAGGGTCCACAGGGTGATGATCACAAGCACCGCGAGATGCAGGGCAAAGCGCGAGGGTTCGAGGGAAATTTTCTTGAACATGTCAGTGGCCTCCCTGCTCGGCGTTGGCCTGGCGAATGTTCCAGATCATGATGGGAAGAACCGCAACCATGATGACGATGGCAATGGCGGCGCCGCGGCCAAAGTCGCCGCCGCCGCGGAACATCCAGTCAAACATGAGGTTGGCCAGCACTTGCGTGTTCCATTGGCCGTTGGTCATGGTCAAGACGATGTCAAACACCTTGAGCACCAGAACGGTGATGGTGGTCCACACCACGATGATGGTTCCCATGATTTGCGGCACCATGATGCGGTAGAAAATCTTGAAGGGACCGGCGCCGTCAATGGTGGCTGCTTCCAGTGTGTCCTCAGGAATGCCGCGCAGCGCCGCACCCAGAATTACCGTGGCAAAACCGGTTTGAATCCAGATGAGGATGACCATGAGAAAGAAATTGTTCCAGAAGGGCAGGGATATCCACACCTGCGGATCGCCGCCGAAATAGGTGATGATGGCATTGAGAATGCCTATCTGTTCCTGGCCTTCGCCGCGATAGTCATAAACGAATTTCCATATGACGCTTGCACCGACGAACGAGATGGCCAGCGGCAGGAACACCAGTGAGCGGGCAAGGTTGCCCCACCAGATGCGGTCAGTGAGCACCGCGATGACCAGCCCAAAAAAGGTGCAGGCCGCGGGCACCACCAGCAGCCAAATGAGATTGTTGAAAATGGATTGCCGGAACTGGGCGTCACTGAAAGCCCAGACATAGTTGGCAGACGCCCACGAAATTTTCACCTGCCTTGTCGTGGAAGGACAGCCAGATGGTTTGAATGACCGGAAAGATGAGATAGACGGTGAGCAACAGCAGGGCAGGTCCCAGAAACAGCCAGGGCCTGATCATCGCCTGCAGCTTCAAATTGCGGACAGCGCTGGCGTCGTTGCTGGCATCGGCTGGGAGAACCCTGTCGAGCAGCCAGTTGGATCCATAGAAATAACCAAAGCATCCGCCAACACCTACAATGATGGTTATGAACGCATAGAGAATCTGGGCTGTCATGGCTGTCACTCCGCGAAAAATTGCATGCACGGAAAAAGTGCTCCGGGCCGGGAAAGACCCGGAGCCATGTCGTCAGGGTCGGGAGAAACCCTGCCTACTTAATGCCGTCCCAGGCTTTCTGGATTTCAGCGCCCGTATCTGCCGACGACTTGCCGCCAACAAAATCCACCATGCCGGTCCAGAAGGCACCGGCGCCGATCTTGCCGGGCATCAGGTCGGAACCGTCGAAACGGAAGGTGGAGGCGGTTGCCATGATGTCACCCTGCTTGCGGGCCGCATCATTGGCGTAAGCCGCAGGATTGGCGGACTTGAGCGGGGTCAGGAAGCCACCGTCCGCCATCCACAGTTCATGGGCGAGCGGCAGCTTCAGGAAGTCGATGAAGGCGCGCGCTGCTTTTGAATCCTTGGTGATGGTGAAAAGTGTGCCAGCACCGAGAACGGGTTTGCCGAGTTCAGGCTTCGAGGCATAGGTCGGGAAATAGAAGAAGTCCGCATCCTCGCCCATCTTGGTTCCTTCCGGGAAGAAGGAAGGAATGAAGGACGCCTGATGGTGCATGTAGCACTTGGGCGGCGTCGAGAAGAGGCCCTTAGGGCTGTCGCGGAAGTCGGTTGAGGCAACACCTGCCGCACCGCCATCCACATAGGCGTCATTCTTGGCGAAGGAGCCGAAAATGTCGAGCGCGCCGGTGACGGCCGGATCGGTGAACTTCACTTCGTTGGTGACCCACTTGTCGTAAACATCAGGGGACTGCGTGCGCAGCATGATGTCTTCAATCCAGTCGGTTGCGGGCCAACCCGTAGCGCCGCCTGAACCCAGGCCAATGCACCAGGGCTTGCCGCCATCGGCCACGATCTTGTCGGAAAGGGCGATAAGCTCTTCCATGGTCTTTGGAACTTCATAGCCCGCGTCGGCGAAGTTTTCCGGGCTGTACCAGACGAGGCTCTTCACGTCTGTCTTGTAAGAGAAGCCGAGGAATTGCGGCTTGCCGTCCTTGTCCTTGGAGGTGCCGATGTCGACCCATGATTGGCCGGCACCATAGTTTTCAACCATCCACGCCTTGTCGGCGTCGGTGAGCGGCGCCAGGAGGCCCTTGCTTGCGAGGTCAGCGATGAGGCCGGGTTGCGGCAACACGGAGATGTTGGCCGGGCTGCCTGCCTGGGTGTCGATGACGACCTGCTGCTCATAGTTTTCAGAGGAAGAATATTTTACGTCAGCGCCGGTTGCTTCACGGAAATACTCGAGAACGACCTGAACATGGGTCTCGTCGTCGCCGCGCCAGGGGCCGAATATGGTGAGGGTTTCGCCCTTGAGATCAACCTTCTTCAGTTCATCAAGATTGGCCCAGGTGAACTTGGCATCTTCGCCGGGCTTGTATTTGAGTTCGGCAAGAGCAGGGGTTGTTACAAAAATGGCAGCAAGCGCTGCACCTAAAAACAGGTTCTTCTTCACGGTTTAGTCCTCCCATTTACACAAAGTTGCAGGCACGAAACTGCTGTCTCTGGGCTTGTTTTTTGATTTTTCCCAAAGCGCTTTGAATGATTTATCTATGACGGCAACTTTAGAAATCGTCAAGTGTTATTTTACTTTTATATGTTGCAATGCAACAATCAACAGGTCTTATTTTGTCTGATTATTGAAAGCGCTTTGGAAATGTGCCATGATTGCCGGCATGAATCTCAAGCAGCTGGCCAAGCATCTCAATCTTTCGCAAACAACGGTGAGCCGCGCTCTCAACGGCTATCCCGAGGTGAATGCCGAGACGCGCCGCCGGGTGGATGAAGTTGCGCGCAAGGTTGGCTATCGTCCAAACCCCCACGCCATGCGGCTTGCCACGGGGCGGTCCCACGCCATTGGTTATGTTCTGCCGTCTGATCGCACGGTGATGCTCGATCCCATTCTCTCCGACTTCATAGCCGGTGCCGGTGATGTCTATAGTGCCAACGGTTTTGATGTCATGCTGCATGTCGGCGGCTCCGAGGATGAAGAGACCGTCTATCGCCGCTATGCCCAGAGTGGTGCAGTTGACGGCGTGGTGGTCATGGGGCCACGGCTGAATGACTGGCGCATTGAACTTCTTACCGAACTGGAACTGCCTTTCATTGTTCATGGCCGTGCTGGAGACAACGAGATGGGTTATGCCTGGCTTGATATCGACAATCGCGGGGCGTTCCGGCAAGCCACCAAGCTCCTGACTGATCTTGGCCACCGCCGCGTTGGCCTGATCAATGGCAATGAGGCCATAACTTTTGCCACCCATCGCAAGCAAGGTTATGAAGAGGCACTTTTGGCCAATGGCATCCTGCCTGACACCAGCATCATGACCAGTGATGCCATGACGGAAGAGAATGGCTACCGGCAAAGCAAGCGCCTGTTGACTTCAGAGAACAGGCCCACCGCGTTGGTCCTTTCGAGCATGCTTCAAACCTCGGGCGCGATCCGCGCCGCCCATGAATTGAATCTGCACATCGGCTCTGATGTTTCACTTATTGCCCATGATGATGGCTTGCCATTTCTGAATGCGGAAGGTTTGGTGCCGTCGCTCACGACCGTGCGCTCATCTATCCGTGCAGCGGGTAGTCGGGTGGCGGAACTCTTGATTGAGATGATCAATAATCCTGAATCACAGCAGCCCCATGAATTGTGGAATGTTGATCTTATTGTGCGGGGATCGACGGGGCCTGCGCCCAGGAGTTTGACTAGCCGCGGCCGATGAATGGCATCTTGGTTGCCATCACGGTCATGAACTGCACGTTTGAATCCAGTGGCAGCGAGGCCATGAAGACGACGGAGCGGGCCACATCCTGCACATCCATGGTGGGTTCGGGCGCCAATGTTCCATTGGCCTGCGGCACGCCATCTTTCATTTTTGAAGTCATGTCGGTGGCTGCGTTGCCGATATCGATCTGGCCGCAGGCGATGTTATATTTCCGGCCATCGAGAGAAGTGGACTTTGTGAGGCCGGTGATGGCGTGCTTCGTTGATGTATATGGCGCGGAATTGGGCCGCGGCGCGTGGGCTGAGATGGAGCCATTGTTTATGATGCGACCGCCGCGCGGTGATTGGGACTTCATCAACCGAAACGCCTCCTGCGTGCAGAGGAATGGGCCGGTGAGATTGGTGTTAACGACGCTTTGCCATTGCTCGAAGGTCAGGTCTTCAAGATTGATGGTGCCCGGTGCGCCGGTTCCGGCATTGTTGAAAAGGACATCAAGGCGGCCAAATTTTTCTTTTGTCTTTGCAAAAAGAATTGCCACGGACTTGGGATCAGTCACGTCAGTGGCGACGGCGAAAGCGTTCTTGCCAATATCCCTGGCTACCGTTTCCAAAGCGTCGATACGGCGTCCGGCGAGCACAACAGAATAACCAGCATTTGCAAGCGCCATTGCGCAGGCCTTGCCAATGCCGGACCCTGCACCTGTTACCAATGCGACTTTCATCTTTTCAATGCTCTCCAAGCGGTTACGAATTCTTTCGCCGACTTTGCCACGTCGGCAGCGGTGAAGCCTTGTTTATAGATATTAGAGCCAATGCCAAAGCCTGCAATGCCTGCGTCAATCCAGCTTTGCATGTTGGAAGGTGTTATGCCGCCGACGGCATAGACGCTCATATGCTTTGGCAATACGGCGCGCCACGCTTTTACGGCGACAGGGCTTGCGGCTTCCGCCGGGAATAGTTTGAGATGGGTGGCTCCAGCGCGAATAGCGGCGAAGGCCTCTGTGGGCGTGAAAACGCCGGGGAGTGGCTCCATGCCCAATTCCTTGGCGCGGGTTATCACCGCTTCATTGCAATCTGGCGAAACGCTGATTTCACCACCATGGGCTTTCAGTAAATTCACGTCTTGAACACTCAAAACAGTTCCGGCACCCACGATGAGCTTGCCTTTGAAAACCGTGCTCATTTTCTGGATGGAGGTGAAGGGGTCCGGTGAATTCAAGGGAATTTCGGCCACGCGAATGCCCGCATCGCACAAGGCCTGACCCACGGCTTCAACTTCACTCGTTGTAATCCCGCGCAGGATTGCGATGAGGCCACATTCGGAGACTGCATCGGCAAATGTCATGAGAGCAGGCCCGCCGTCATGGCGATGCGCCGCAATCCCTTTACTGCAACATCCGGCTCGCCGTAGCTCACATTCAACCCGGCAATCGTCATGGCCTTCATGTAAAGTTCTCCGAGGGCTGGGGTTGCCAGTATCTGATATTGTGCGCCCGCCAGATTTTTCGCAATGGCATGGGCGATTTCAGTTCCGATCACCTGGCCGGAGAGGTAGGAGCTCAAGTGATCAGTTGGCATTTCTTTGAAGAGCGCGAGCGTGCGCGTAGAAAAAATGCAATGCAAAAATCCGGCAGGGTCTTTCAAGCCTGCGCGAACGCCTTGTTCGAAAGCTGCAGAATTATTTGTCTCACCGGTCATCAGCTTTCCAAGAATGGAATGATTTTTGAGCAGGGCGAAAACCTCGCCAGTCATGTAGGTGGAAAAACTTCTGATTTCGCCGTTTGACACATCAATCCATTTGCTGTGAGTGCCGGGGGTTACGAAATATTCGGTTCCACCCTTACTTGCACCCAAGACCTGGGTTTCCTCCCCCCTGATGACATCGGGAATGCCTTGGGCGTTGCGCGTGCTGATTCCGGGAACAAAGAATAATTTGCGGCCCTGCTTTGATGTATGCAGACGAACTGCCGCTGCAATCGATTGAAGGCTGGCGGGGCAAACCACATAGGGCAGCTCCACCCAACCCTGACGGCTGGTGATCATGCCAGACGCCATGACCGGCAATGCCTTGTCCCAATGGCCGATTTGAGTTTCCAAGGTCTCATCAAAGGCAGCATCCTTCACCGCCAGAATGCCATGGGGCGCGGCGATGGTCTCCTGAATTGTGCCATCGCTGTTCAACTGGTAGGCACGAAAGGAAGACGTGCCCCAATCAAGGGCGATGAAACCAGAACTCAAAGTGATTTCACTCCGCCGGGCTTGTAATCCGGTTTTGCGAATTTCAGGCGGTTGCGCAGTGGCGCGCCAAAGGCCGGAGCCGAAATTTCAAACTCATCGCCATCTTCAGTTACAATGCCATCGGCAATGCTCAGGGTGGCGGTGCCGAAGAAATGGATATGCACATCTCCGGGCCTTCTGAAGCCCGCATATTTGAAGTGGTGATATTCCAGATTGGCGAGGGTGTGGGACATGTTGGCTTCGCCCGTGAGGAAGGGTTTTTCCCAGATGGCTTTGCCTTTGCGGTTGATGCGGCTCATGCCGGAAATATTGTTCGGTGCGGCGCCTGCAATCATTTCGGGGCCGATGGCGCAATGGCGCAATTTCGAGTGAGCGAGGAAGAGATAATTCTGCCGCTCGGTGATATGGTCTGAATACTCATTGCCGAGGGCAAAGCCCAGGCGTACGGGCTTGCCCTTGCCGTCAATCATGTAGAGGCCAGCCAGTTCCGGTTCTTCGCCGCCATCCAATGCGAAGGATGGCTTGGGAAGGGCGGCACCTGGAGCCACAAGCCAGGAGCCATCGCCTTTGTAGAACCATTCGGGCTGCACACCTGCTTGACCTTTTGCAGGTTTGCCGCCTTCGAGGCCCATTTTGAACATCTTGAGTGAATCGGTGAGTTCGTCTGATTTTCCTTCGAGCTTTGCATGCATGGAATCGCGCGCCGAGGCGGAACCCAAATGCGTGAGGCCAGTGCCGGCGATCATGCAATGGGCGGGGTCTTCATGGTCCACCGGTGGCAGCAGGCGGTTCTCTTTAATGGCAGCGGAATAATTTTCTGTTGCATTGGTGCTGAGTGATTTTGCGGCGCTGAGAAGCTTCACACCATCCTTCAGGGCAAGCTTGGCCAGTTCAGTGGTGCGGGTGACGCGTTTCAGGAGAATGATACTCTCACCATTCACAAGGCCGACGCGGCGTTTTAATTTGCTATCGAGAATCTGGACGATATTCATCATGGCCTCTTTTGGAGTTGGTTTTTTATATTGTATGACAAATAAATCCGGATGTCATGGTTCAAGTGGCCAGGTATCGGCAATTTTGTAGCCCGCTGGCCAAGGGTCATCGGGGTCGAGCATCAGGGTGGTCTGGCCTGATATCCAGGCGGAGCCCGAAATTGTGGGAATGATGGCTTTGTGGTTGCCCACCACAGTTTCAGCCTCGATGCGGCCCTCAAAGCGGCTTTCAATAATTGAACGGCCAATGAATGTATCGCCAACTTTCATGAGGCCCTTGGCATGAAGCACGGCCATGAGGGCAGAACAGCCCGTGCCCGTGGGCGAGCGGTCAAGTTTGCCGGGCTTGACCACGCAGGCATTGCGGCTGGAAAGGGTGCCATCAATGCGCTCCAAGGGTCCGGTCATGAAGCAGAAGGAAAAGTGGTTCCAGTCGGGAAGGGTTGGATGGGAAAAGCCCAACTGCTGATTTGCGGCGGCGGCAATTTTCCGGCCCATCACGGCAATGTCGCGGGCTTCATCGGGCAACATCTGAAAGCCGAAGGCTTTTGCCTCGGCCAGCACAAAGCTGTCGCCACCAAAGGCGGTATCTACAAGAATTGTGCCGTGGCCTTCCACTTCAAGAGGCACCTGCAGGCGGTCAGCAAAGGAAGGCACATTGCGCAGCGTGATGCGGTTGGCCTTGCCATTGCTGCAGTGGGCGGTGATTTCGACGAGGCCCGCCGGTGCTTCGAGCTTCAAATGCGTTACAGGCTCAACCATGGGGATGATGCCGGTATCGAGAAGAACCGTTGCCACGCAAATGCAGTTGGAGCCCGACATGGGTGGCGTATCTTCCGGCTCCATGATGATGAAGCCCATCTGCGCGTCCGGGTGCTTGGGCGGCACCAGCAAGTTCACATGGCGGAACACCCCGCCACGGGGTTCGTTCAGAACGAAATTGCGGAGCGTCTGGTCCCTTGCAATGAAGCGCGACTGTTCCCAGATGGTCTTGCCGGGAGGGGGTGCCACACCACCCACAATGACATCACCCACTTCACCTTCGGCATGGCAATTGACGATGTGAATGGATTTTGAGCTGCGCATGGCTGGGAGTTCTAGCTGATGCGATCACATACGAAAAGGGACGGTATGGGCTGGAATATTTTCCCTTGAAAATTGGTTTGCGGACGGCAATAAGGGCTCAAATCAAATCCGGTGCGGAATAGATGAAAAAACTCGAAAACCTGGTTGAAAGCGTCATCCTTGCCTCGCGCTGGCTGCTCGTTGTGTTTTATCTCGGCCTTGCCCTGGCGCTGGGCCTTTACGCGATTGCATTTGCGCGGAAACTTTATGACTTCACCATAAAGGTCATGGTGGTCGATGAAACGGATGCAATTCTGAAAATGCTCGCGCTGATTGATGCCGCACTGGTTGCGAGCCTGGTGGTGATGGTGATTATTTCCGGCTACGAAAACTTCGTCAGCCGCTTTGACAACGCCGACAGTGAAGTGTCTTTTCTTGGCAAGATTGATGCGGGCTCCCTGAAGATCAAGGTTGCCTCAACCATCGTGGCGATTTCTTCCATTCACCTGTTGCAGGTATTCTTGAATGTCGCCTCCTACACGGAAAGCCGGATCATGTGGCTGACGATCATGCACATGGCTTTCGTCTTCTCTGCCCTGTTCCTGGCCTACATTGATCGCGTCATGTCCATGACAAAGAAGGAAAAGGGCAGCTCCGATTGAGCTGCCCTGATTTTCCTTAAACGGCCCTTAAATACCACTCGAAATCGCGGAGCGTCGGCTCAGCGTAGAAGCGGTCGGCTTCTACCTCCTTCACAGTGCAATAGGTATCGACAAAGGGCTTGCCGAAATATTCCTTGAGGATTGAGGCCCGCCAGAAGGCGTCGATGGCGTCAAACCAGTTGCCGGGAATATATTTGGCGCGCTTTTCGTAGCCATTACCTACTACGGGGTTGCCGGGGTCGGCCTTTTCAGTGATGCCGTAGTGCATGCCAGCCAGGATGGCCGCCATGACGAGGTAGGGATTGGCATCGGCACCCGATGGCCTGTGTTCGATGTGGCAGGCGTTGGCGGCGCCTGCGGGAATACGCAGCGACACCGTGCGGTTGTTGATGCCCCAACTTGCTGATACTGGCGCGTAGGAATTGCGGCGGAAGCGGCGATAGGAGTTGGCGTTAGGAGCGAAGATCAGCATGGATTCCGCCATGGCTGCCTTGAGGCCGCCGATGGCATGGAGCAGCAATTCATTCTGCATGGGGTCTTCGGCGGCGAACAGGTTGTTGCCCTGTTCGTCGCCAAGGCTCACATGGATGTGCATGCCGGAGCCTGTCCACTGGGCATAGGGCTTGGCCATGAAGGTTGCGGCCATGCCGTGCTTTTCAGCGGTGGCCTTGATCGCGCGCTTCAGCATGATGCCTTCATCACAGGCCTTCAACACGTCAGCGCGATGGCGCAGCACGATTTCCATTTGCCCCGGCGCATATTCCGAGATCAGGGTTTTGGCCGGCAAGCCTTGCGCGTCACAATAGGCGTAGAGGTCCTTGAAGAAGGGGGCGAAATCATCGAGGTCCTGCAGGTAGTAGGCTTGGAAATGCTGCGGCCGATGTTCATTGATGAGTGACTTCGGGGCGCGGGGTTCGCCGGCAATGGCCGAGGCGCGATCCATCAGGAAGAACTCAAGTTCAACGGCCCCCACGGGTGTCATGTTGAGTTCCGTTTGGAATCTCTTGACAATGGCTTCCAGTGCGTTGCGGGGATCGGCAAAATGCGGCGTGCCATCGAGATCATGGACGGAGGCGAGATATTGCGCCGTTGGCTCTTCCATCCAGGGAATGCGCACAAGGCTTCCCGGCACGGGCCAGAGCAGCATGTCGCGATCGCCTTCATCGAACACCAAACCGGTTTCCGGCACATCCTGTCCGGTGATGTCGAGAACGAGAGCCGAGATGGGCATGAAGCGGCCATCTTTCCAGGCGGGAACGAGTTCATCGCGCCTCAGAATCTTGCCGCGGGCCACGCCACAGATGTCAGTCCAGATAATGTGGATGCTGGTGATGTCGGGGTTCGCTTCTAAAAATGCGTGGGCTTCCGCCTCGCGTCGTGGAAATACAATCGACATGTTACTGTCTCCGGTTTAGCTCATCAGTTCGCCCACGCAGTGATCGAGTCCCTCGATCATTTTGTTAACGTGTGCCTCGGTCGTCGCAGGGCAGATGAGCAGCATATTATGAAACGGCGTCATGATGATGCCGCGGTTTAAGAGATGATGATGCACCGCCTGGTCGATGGGCTGGTGGATCATCTTTGCCGCCTCGCCGCCGTTACGCGGGCGATTTGGGCAGCACATGAATTCAACGCGGGCTCCGGCGCGAACCACATGCCAGGGAGCTGAATGTTTGATGATAACGTCCACCAAACCCTTTTCGAGCTTTTTGGCAAGCGCGATAAGAGCCGAGAAGGCATCCCTGGTGAAATAGGTTTCGAGAACGGTTTCCATCAGGGCCAATTGAATCTTGGATCCTGCGAGTGTGGTGCCGATACCGGAGTGTCCGGGGGAGCGGGTTTTGAGATAGTCCCAAATGCGCGTGGTAACGGGCGCGGAAAAACCATAGACGGCGGCGGGAATGCCACCCGCAATGGGTTTGCCTAGTACAAGAGCATCGGGCTCCAAGCCGTATTCACCTGTGTAGCCACCGGGGCCCGACGACATGCAGTGGGTTTCATCGATGATGAGCAGGGTTCCGGTGCGGCGGGTGATGTCGCGCAAAGCTTTGTGGAAACCATCATCGGGCAAAACCATGCCGACATTGGTCATGATGGGTTCGGCGAGCACGCAAGCCACATCACCCGGTGCCAGGGCTGCTTCAAGGGCAGGAATATCATTGAACTCGACAACTTTGGTCAGTTCCGTGAGATCATGGGGTTCACCGATGAGGGCGGCATCGGCTGCGGGCCTGCCATGGTCGAGGTTGACATAGGTTTCGTCCACGGCGCCGTGATAGCAGTGGTTGAACACCAGGATTTTCTTGCGCCCCGTTATGGCGCGGCACCAACGCAGCACCGAACGGTTGGCGTCTGAAGCCGTCGTTGTCACCTGCCAGGTCGGCAATTTGAAACGGTCTTCCAGCAACCGTCCGACTTTTACGGCACTGGCAGATGGCATCATGGTGGTGAAGCCGTTGGCTCCCTCGCGCTGGAGGGTTTCAACCACCGGCTTTGGCGAATGGCCGAACATGGCGCCTGTGTCGCCCAGACAGAAATCAATGTAAGTGTTGCCATCGGCGTCGGTCAGGTCAACGCCTTGGGCCTTTTCGACAAAAAGCGGGAAAGGGGTTCCCCAGTCCACCATCCAATGCATGGGCACGCCGCGCAGCCAGTTCCTTGCTGCATTATCGGAATGCCCCTTGGACTTTGGGTTGCGCTGGATGAAAAGGGCCCTTTCCCTGGCCAGCATGGCCACGACCTTGGCTTCCGATATCGTACCCTTCATGATTTCCTTGCATTTGGTGGGCGTTGGCCATGGTTTTAGCTGGGCTTTAGCCCCATAAACAACCCCCATGGATTTTTGAGATCGAATCTGCTTTGAGTGCAGCGCAGCAATCAGGAGCCTTAGATGAGCCGTATCGTTTATGTTAACGGGAGTTATGTACCTGAAGAACAAGGAAAAATCTCGATATTTGACCGCGGGTTCCTGTTTGCGGATGGCATCTATGAGGTGACCGCAGTGGTTAATGGCAGGCTCGTGGACTACGCTGCCCATATGGAGCGGCTGGAGCGGTCTTTGGGCGAAATCCGCATGGAATGGCCGTGCAGCAAGGACGAGCTTAAAGCCATGCATCTGGAAATGGTTAAGCGCAATGGGCTGGACGAGGGCTGGATTTACATGCAGATTACCCGGGGCTCCGCCGACCGGGATTTCAAGTTTCCCAAGGGCGTTAAGCCTACACTCATTGCTTTTACACAGGCCAAGAAATTGGTCGATAGTCTCGATGCGGTTAGGGGGGTCAGCGTGATTACCGTTCCAGACATCCGCTGGGCAAGGCGGGATATCAAGACGGTGATGCTGCTGGCGCCGGTGTTGGGAAAGCAGGCGGCCTATGAAGCGGGGGCATACGAAGCCTGGATGGTCGAAGAGGGGAAAGTGACGGAGGGAACTTCATCCAACGCCTACATCGTCAAGGATGGAAAGGTGATCACGCGGGGCCTGTCCAATAGTATTTTGGGGGGCTGCACGCGGCGTGCCGTTTTCCGCCTGGCGAAAGAAAACGGCGTTACGATTGAGGAGCGGCTGTTCACACCGGAAGAGGCCTATGGCGCCGATGAGGCCTTTCTCACCAGCGCCTCCAATTTTGTGATGCCGATTGTGGAAATTGACGGCAAGCGCATTGGCGGCGGCCAGCCGGGGCCAGTGACGCGCAAACTGCGGGAAATATTCCTGGAAGAAGCAATGAAGTAAATTGAATTAGGTTTGTTTGGGACAAAATGAAATACAAGGTACGCGTATCGCCAACTCTTCTGGAGACCATGACGCTGGCCGCCATCGAGGCCTATTGTTATGGCAACCGGCGCAAGCAGAAAAACACGGCGGTTGAAACGCTGGGTTATGTCTGGGGCTACCGCAAGCGCGAGAACGGCACCTCCATTTTTTACCTCGACCGCACCAGCGTGAGCATTTCCGCAGAGCGGCAGTATCACAGCGTGACACCCAATCTCGACGCGGCAAAGTTGAAAAACGAGGTGATGATGCGCTGGTCGCCCCACCTCACGCTGATGGGGGATTTTCACAGCCACCCTTATCGCAACCTGACAGAGGTCAACAACGAGTCGGGCTTTAATTTTTCGCCGGAAGATCTCAAAGAGCTGAAGACCAATGATTTTGTGTGGGAACAATCCGGTGACAATCCGGTTATTCTGGTGATTACGGTTTGCCGGCTCGGCCGGGTGCGCGACAGTGTGCAGGATAACTTCCGCAACAACACGGCACGCTTTGCGGTGGGCGATTTCCAGTTCTGGCTGAATGCCGCGGTTGGCTATCTTGACGGGGACGAGAAGCGTTGTGTGACCGGCAACACCAGTTCAGATGTTCATTTGAGTGTTGAGGGCTGGTATTATAACGAAGCTGGCGGGCGTGTGCGCTCGGCTAGCGCTGGCTTGACTTCCAAACAGGGCTAACCCACGGTTCCTGGTTTGATGGCGACAAGGGCTCGCGGCCCAGGATGTGGTCCGAGGCCTTCTCGCCGATCATCAGGGTGGGAGCATTGATATTGCCATTGGTGACTTGCGGCATGATGGAACTGTCGGCCACGCGCAGGCCTTCGATGCCGATGACCTTGCATTCATGATCGACGACGGAAGTTACGTCCTTTGCCGAGCCCATTTTGCACGAGCCGCAGGGGTGATAGGCGCTTTCGACATGCTGACGGATGAAGGCGTCGATTTCTTCGTCTGATTGCGCAGCGCTGCCGGGCTGGATTTCACGACCGGCGTATTTCTGCATGGCGGGCTGCCGGAACAATTCACGGGTGAGGCGCACACAGGCGCGGAATTCTTCCCAGTCATCGGGATGCGACATGTAATTGAAAAGAATCTTTGGCGGGGCCTTTGGGTCATTATTCCGTACACGGACATGTCCCCGAGATTTTGTCCGCATGGGGCCTACATGGACTTGGAAGCCGTGGCCGCTGAAGGCAAGCTTTCCGTCATAGCGCATGGCGGCGGGCAGGAAATGATATTCGATATCCGGGTATTCGATGCCGGCTTTCGAGCGGATAAAGCCGCAGGATTCAAAGTGATTGGTGGTTCCCAATCCAGTTTTGAACAGCAGCCATTCCAAGCCGATCATGCCCTTGGAGAACAGGTTGAGGCTTGAATAAAGCGTGACGGGCTGTTTCGATTCCATCTGGAAATAGATTTCCAGATGATCATGCAGATTTTCGCCGACGCCGGGCAGGACATGATTTACCGGAAGGCCTGCGGCCTTCAACACATCCGGCGCGCCAATGCCGGAGAGCTGGAGGATTTTGGGTGAGTTGATGCTTGAGGCGGCAACGATAACTTCGCGCCTTGCCTTTACCGTTATTGTCTTACCGCCCACGTCGTATTCAACGCCGGTGGCGCGCTTGCCTTCAAGGATGATGCGGTGGACATAGGCGCGGGTCACGAGTTTGACATTGCCGCGATGGAGTGCGGGTCTGAGATAGGCATTGGCGGCGGACCAGCGAAAACCGTTGTGCACGGTCATTTCCATGGGGCCGAAGCCCTCCTGCTGGTAGCCATTGTAATCCGGGGTCACGGGGTAGCCCGCCTCGCGGCCCGCGTCGACGAAGGCCTGATAGAGCGGATTTAATCTTCGCCCGCGTTTCACATGCATGGGGCCATCAGTTCCGCGCCAGCCCTCTTCGCCGCCGTGGGAATTTTCCAGGCGCTTGAAATAGGGCAGCACGTGGCGGTGGCCCCAGCCCTTGGCACCCATTTCCTCCCAGGCATCAAAATCCCTGGCGTGGCCCCGCACGTAAACCATGCCGTTGATCGACGAGGAACCGCCCATGACTTTGCCGCGGGGCGTGGCCAGTCGCCGCCCATTCAAATAGGGTTCGGGCTCGGTTTCAAAACCCCAGTTATAATAGTTCATGTTCATGGGGTAGGAGAGGGCCGAGGGCATCTGTATGAATGGCCCGCGATCACTGCCACCGAATTCGAGGACCAAAACAGTGTTCTTGCCGTCTTCTGACAACCTTTGGGCCATGACCGAACCGGCGGACCCGGAGCCTATAATGATAAAGTCGAATTCCTGCATTTTTCCCAGCTAATCACCCGGCAGATACCTTCCATGTGCACCTAATACAATGCCAGTGTTTGACAGGCAGCGACAGTTCTGGAACAACGCGCGGCAGGGGAAGTCGACCGGAAATGGCCAAAAAATTGATTGAAGGGGAAGAAGATGCGTTCATTCTGGTGAATGAAACGGGTGCTTCTCCCTATGTTCTGGTGTGCGAGCACGCCAGCAACCGCGTGCCGAACCAGCTCGGAAATCTGGGCCTTTCAGCTGAAGACCTG
This sequence comes from uncultured Alphaproteobacteria bacterium, assembly GCA_963766425.1. Classification (GTDB taxonomy): domain Bacteria; phylum Pseudomonadota; class Alphaproteobacteria; order Rhizobiales; family Aestuariivirgaceae; genus Aestuariivirga. The sequence continues at coordinate 43,250 of CAVYAB010000014.1, read as the reverse complement.
CAAAAGCACATTGCCTGGGATATTGGCGCGGAAGGGGTTTCCCGGCTGCTGTCGCGTCTTCTCGATGCACCACTGGTTTTGCAACGCTTTTCACGGCTGGTTTATGATTGCAACCGGCCGCCGGACTCCGCTGGAGCCATGCCGGAAATGAGCGAAACCACGCCCATTCCCGGAAACAAGGGCCTGAGTGCGGCGGACAAGCTGGCCCGCGTCGAAGCGATCTATTGGCCGTTTCACGAGCGGCTGGCCCGCATGCTGGACCAGAGGGCCTGCGAGGGGCGGGCCACAAGCCTGGTCACAATTCACAGTTTTACGAAACTCTACAAAGGCAAGGAGCGCGCCGTTGAGCTTGGCATTCTGTTCGACCGGGATGCGCGCATTGCCGACAGGCTGATAAAGGCATTCCCAAAAGTGGACGTGCGACTGAATGAACCCTATGGCCCGAAGGATGGTGTGTTGCACACTCTCAATCTTCATGCGGCACCAAGGGGACTGAAATCCGTTATGATCGAAATTCGCAATGACTTCATTGCCAATGAACGCGGACAGAATGAATGGGCGCAGCGCCTGGCGGGGCCGCTCATTCACGCGATAACAAAATAGGGAGACGAATATGGCCAATGGCATGCTGACACTGGAAGAACTGAAAAAGGAAGTAAAGGCTGGCACCATCGATACCGTGGTGGCGGCCATGGTGGACCTCCAGGGCCGCCTCATTGGCAAGCGCTTCCATGCCCAGTTCTTTGTCGATGGCGGTTATGAGGAAACTCATGCGTGCAATTATCTTCTCGGCGTCGACATCGAGATGGAACCGGTGCCAGGCTACAAGGCCACGAGCTGGCAAAAGGGCTATGGCGACTTTGTACTGAAGCCCGACATGTCAACACTGCGCCGCACGCCATGGCTGGCAGGCACGGCATTGGTGCTTTGTGACGTCCTTGACCATCACACCCATGAGGATACGCCGCATAGCCCGCGCGCCATCCTGAAGAAGCAATTGAAGCGCCTCGAAGCCATGAAGATGAAATCCTATATGGCCTCCGAACTCGAGTTCTTCCTGTTCGACGACAGCTATGAAACGGCCCACCACAAGGGCTACCGGCACCTCAAGACGGCCGGCTATTACATTGAAGACTACAATGTGCTGCAAACGGCCAAGGAAGAAGTTTACATGCGGGCGCTGCGCAATGGCCTCGCAGGCGCCGGCATTCCGGTTGAAAATTCCAAGGGCGAATGGGGTCCGGGCCAGGAAGAAATTAATGTGAAATATGCCGAAGCGCTCGTGATGGCGGACCGTCATGCCATCATCAAGAACAGCGCCAAGGAAATTGCCTATGGCGTGGGCAAGTCAGTCAGTTTCATGGCCAAGTGGGATTATGGCATGGCGGGCAATTCCTCCCACATCCACCAATCCCTGTGGACCACCGATGACAAGCCCTTGTTCCTCGACAAGAAGGGTGAACACGGAATGTCGGACATGATGAAGCATTACCTCGCGGGCCAGCTCGCCCACGCGGAGGAGATCACCTATTTCCTGGCACCCTACATCAACTCCTACAAGCGCTTCATGGCGGGAACTTTTGCGCCCACGCGCGCGGTGTGGAGTTTCGACAACCGCACGGCGGGCTACCGCATCTGCGGTGCTGATACCAAGGCCATTCGTGTTGAGTGCCGCGTTGGTGGCGCTGATCTCAATCCCTATCTGGCCTTTGCTGCGCTTCTGGCAGCGGGTCTTGATGGCGTTGAGAAGAAGATGGTGCTGGAACCGGTTGTTTCCGGTGACATCTATGACACCTCGCGCAAGCTGCGCGAAATTCCAAAGACGCTGCGCGAGGCAACCGAACTGCTTGACGGCTCCAAGTTCCTGCGCAGTGCGCTCGGCGATGATGTGGTTGACCACTACGTGCACACGGCAAAGTGGGAGCAGTTTGAATTCGACCGGCGCATTACCGATCTGGAGCTGAAGCGCGGCTTCGAGCGGTATTGAGGTTCGCCATGGCTGAAACAATCAAGTGTATTCTCTCCGGTCGATGGCAAGCTTTATGCCAGCCGTCCGGTTGCATCGAAAAAGGAAATAGCGGCAACTTTCGCTGCGGCCCATGGGGCGCAGGAAAAATGGAAGAAGCTGCCGCTGGCTGAAAGGGCCGCCTATTGTTCGGCGGCAGTTGATGCCATGCTGGCGATGAAGGATGAAATTGTTCCTGAGCTTGCCTGGCAGATGGGCCGTCCCATTCGATATGGAGCAGGTGAATTGCGCGGCTTTGAAGAGCGGGCGCGGCACATGATCGCCATTGCGGGCAACGCACTGGCCAACCATGTTCCCGCCGCCAAGGAAGGCTTCACGCGGTTTATTCAGCCGTGAGCCCTGGGGCGTGGTGTTCACCATTGCGCCATGGAATTATCCCTATCTCACGGCGGTGAATTCCATCGTTCCGGCCCTGATGGCGGGCAATACGGTGGTGCTGAAACATGCGTCCCATACCTTGCTTGTGGCGGAGCGTTTCCAGAAAGCTTTTGATAAGGCCAAGCTGCCCAAGGGCGTTTTCCAGCATCTCGTGATGAACCATGCGCAAGCCATCGGGTGTGATTTCCGATGGCCTCGCCAACATGGTGTGCTTCACCGGCTCTGTTGCCGGTGGCCGCGCCATGGAGCAGGCGGCGGCAGGGCGGTTTATCAACGTGGGCCTTGAGCTCGGCGGCAAGGACCCGGCCTATGTGCGGGCAGATGCCAACTTGGCCCATGCGGTTGAAAACCTGGTGGACGGGGCCTTCTTCAATTCGGGTCAAAGCTGCTGTGGCATTGAGCGCATCTATGTGCACAAAAGCCTGTACAAGGATTTTGTCGGGGGTTTTGTCGACCTGACAAAAAAATATGTACTGGGCTCACCGCTCGATGAGGCCACAACGCTTGGCCCCATGATCAAGCCGGAGGCCGCCGATTTCGTCCGTAAACAGATTAAATCGGCTCTGCGTGGCGGAGCCAAAGCGCATATTGATGCAAAATCATTTGCCATGGATAAGGCGGGCACTTCCTACATGGCACCCCAGGTTCTGACTGACGTGAACCACCAGATGAGCGTTATGACGGAAGAAAGCTTCGGTCCGGTCGTTGGCATCATGAAGGTTTCCGATGACGAGGAAGCCGTGACACTTATGAATGATTCCGACTATGGCCTCACCGCCGCCCTGTGGACCTCTGATGCAGACGCGGCCCAGAAAATTGGCGACCAGCTCAACACGGGCACGGTGTTCATGAACCGCTGCGATTATCTTGATCCCGCGCTGGCCTGGACCGGCGTCAAGAACACGGGCCGCGGCATAACCCTTTCAGCTCTTGGCTATGAAGCCATGACCAGGCCAAAAAGCTATCATTTGAGGACAAAGCTATGACCATTCCAAATCGCAATTTCAGCTACCCCACGGCACTCAAATTTGGCGCAGGCCGTATCAAGGAACTGGCCCATCTCTGCAAGGCCAATAGCATGGCCCGTCCGCTCTTTGTCACCGACCCCGGACTTGCGGGAATGCCCATGGTCCGCGCCATTGTTGATGACGTGAAACATGCGGGGCTGGCGATTGAAGTGTTCTCCGATGTGCGGCCAAATCCGATTGAGGCCAATATCATTGAAGGCGTGAAAGCCTACAAGGCGGGACGCCATGATGGCGTGATTGCCTTTGGCGGCGGCTCGGGCCTTGATATCGGCAAGATGATTGCGCTCATGCATGGGCAAACGATTTCGGTTTTTGAGCTGGAAGATATTGGGGATTGGTGGACACGGGCCGATGCTTCCAAGATTTCGCCAATCATTGCAGTGCCGACAACGGCAGGTACCGGCTCGGAAGTAGGGCGCGCTGGGGTTGTGACCCATCCCATTACCCACGAGAAGAAAATCATTTTCCATCCCGCCATCATGCCGAAGGTGGCGATCCTCGATCCGGAATTGACGGTTGGCCTGCCTGCAAAACTGACGGCGGCCACGGGCATGGATGCGCTGGCCCACTGTCTTGAGGCTTATTGTGCGCCGTTTTACCACCCGCTGTCGGCGGGTGTTGGCCTTGAGGGCATGCGGCTGATCAAGGAAAACCTGGCCAAGGCCGTGAAGAAGGGTTCCGATCTTGATGCGCGGGGCAACATGCTGATGGCCTCCACCATGGGGGCCACGGCGTTCCAGCGCGGGCTTGGGGCCATCCATGCGCTGTCGCATCCCTTTGGCGGCCTGTATGACGCCCATCACGGGCTGCTCAACGGCATTGTGATGCCCTATGTTCTGAAAGCCAACCGGCAAGCAAATTGAAAAAGATATTGAGCGCGCCGCCGCCTATCTCGGCATCAAGGGCGGCTTCAATGGTTTCCTGAAATGGATTTTGGCGCTGCGCAAGGAAATCGGCATTCCCCATGCGCTGAAGGATATTGGCATTGACACCAAGCGCCTGGATGAAGTCGCGGCCATGGCGATCAAGGATCCATCGGCTGGGGGCAATCCCATTCAGTTTACGGAAAAACAATATAAGGCGCTGGCGAAGAAATGTGTGGTGGGTGATCTTTGATTTGTGGACAGCGAATTTGACTCCATCGTAGCGGCAGTAAAAGCCTGCGATTTTTGCAAGGCCCATCTCCCTTTGGGGCCGCGCCCGGTTTTTCAAATCAGCCAGACGGCCCGTATTCTGATTGTTGGCCAAGCGCCGGGCCGGCGCGTGCATGAGACCGGCATTCCCTTCAACGATCCCAGCGGGGAGCGTTTGCGCAGCTGGATGGGAATTGACCGCAACGTGTTTTATGATAGTGCCAGAATTGCCCTGCTTCCCATGGGCTTTTGCTATCCTGGAACCGGCAAGTCCGGCGATCTGCCGCCACGGCTGGAATGCGCTGAAAAATGGCGCAAGCAGCTTCTGGCCCTTTTGCCGGATATTCAACTGACCTTGGTTATCGGCATGTATGCGCAAGCCTGGCATCTGGGCGAGCGACAGAAGGATACCCTCACGGAAACCGTTAGGAATTGGAAGGAATATTGGCCAGAACTTCTCGCGCTTCCCCATCCCAGTCCGCGCAACAATTTGTGGCTCAGGAAAAATCCCTGGCTTGACGAAGAAATATTGCCCGTTCTCAAGGGCAGGGTTAGCCAACTTGTGGCGTAAACTTCATGTGAAAGTCAGTCCCCGGGCTTTTCTTCCACGAAGACTTCAATCTCGGTTTCTCCCGAATTGAGGAAGTCGAGAACTATCTTGAAACGGTCACCAACCTTCAGGGGCTGTCTCATTCCAACGAGCCGCAGGTGCGTTGCGGTAGGGCGCATGGGAACGGGCTTTCCCGGTTCAAGCTTGATGGATGAAAGTGGCGGATCGTCATAGTGGTTGTTTTCCCGCAATTGGATGAAAGTGCAAACGTCTGAACGCGCGGCAACCAATTCATCGCTGTCATTTCCCTTTATTGCCATGGGAAAGAACACCTGACCGTCGGCAAGTTGCCGGGGCAACGCCCAGGCGTGGCCGATGGCGATGTTGCCATGCCGGAAAGAATGGGCTCGGGCGATCGTGGGAGCAAAAAGGGTTAACAGGAATGTTCTTCGTATCATCCCGCAAATCCTAGCGTCTTGGCAGGTTTTCCGTAATGTGACAGTATTGCCCGATGGCACGCGTGACATTTACAAGCAATTTGCGCAGGCATGTGGATTGCGCAACCGTTGAGGCCAAGGGCCAGACGGTGCGCGAGGTTATTGAATAGTGTCTTTGAATCCAATGACCGCCTGCGCACCTATATTCTTGATGACCAGGCGGCGCTGCGCAAACACATGACCATTCTTGTGGACGGCAAACGGGTGAGCGATCTAGTCCGGATTAGCGATCCGGTTCAACCAAGAAGTGAAGTTTTTGTCCTGCAGGCACTTTCGGGAGGTTAGGCGATGAGTAACACCATTCTGGTTTCGACGCGCAAAGGCCTGTTTACGGTCAATCGCGGCAGAGGCGGCTGGGCGGTTTCCAATGGTGATTTCGTTGGCGACAACGTAACCCTGACGCTCCATGACCCGCGTGACGGCACGGACTATGCGGCGCTTAACCACGGCCATTTCGGCATCAAGCTGCACCGGCGTGACAAGGGCCGCAAGACCTGGAAGGAAATCACCACCCCCACCTATCCGGCAAAACCCGAAGGGCTCAATGACCTTGATGGCTGGGGCAAACCTGTCAACTGGACCACGCAATTGATCTGGGCCCTTGAAACCGGCGGGCCTGACGAGCCGGGCGTCATCTGGTGCGGCACCATGCCGGGCGGCCTGTTCCGCTCGCGTGACCGGGGCACGACTTGGGAGTTGATCGAAACCCTGTGGCACATGCCGGACCGGAACAAGTGGCTTGGGGGTGGTGCGGATATTCCCGGCATTCATTCCATCTGTGTTGATCCGCGCTCGTCGAAGACTGTTCGGGTGGGCATTTCCTGCGGTGGCGTGTGGGTGACCCATGACGGCGGGGCCACGTGGGCGCAATCCGCCCATGGCATGAAGTTTGACCAGGGGCCAAAGGAACAGGCGGAAAACCCGGATACGCAGGATCCGCACATGATGGTGCAATGCAAGGCTGAGCCCGACAAATTCTGGGTGCAGCACCACTGCGGCATCTTCAAATCGACAGATAATGCCAAGAGCTGGAAAGAGGTGAAGGCAAAACCCTCATCCTTCGGCTTTGGCGTGGTGGTCCATCCCGACGATGCGGATACGGCGTGGTTTGTGCCCGGCATCAAGGACGAGAAGCGCATTCCCGTTGATGGCGCGCTGGTGGTGACGCGCACGCGCGACGGCGGCAAGACCTTCAAGAGCCTGAAAAAGGGCCTGCCGCAGAAACACGCCTATGATCTCATTTTCCGCCATGGGCTGGCGATTGACAGACCGGGCGAGAGGCTTGCGATGGGATCAACCACGGGCGGCGTGTGGGTCAGCGAAGACCAGGGCGACAGCTGGCAGAGCGTGAGCCATTCCCTGCCGCCGGTCTATGCGGTGCGGTTTGCTTAGAATTTAATACTCTCTCCATGGTCGGACTTGATCCGACCAACCAGTGACAGTCACACGCTTGAAGTCTGGGTGGTCGGGTCGAAGCCCGACCATGGAGAAAAAAGATAGTTACGTCAGCCTGCGCCAGGAATGTTTTTTCAGCGCTGCGGTGAAGACGTCGGTTTCCCAATCTTCGGCGAGGGCCTTGGCCATGAGCTGTTGCTGGGTTTGCGGGGCCAGGCCGCCGATGGGTGGATCGCGGTCGAGATTGGTTGGGAAGGAATAGCCTTCGGCGCAGGCGGCGATGGCGTTTGAAATTTCACCGGGGCTCAATTTCATTTTGCGGAGCGTTGGGTAAAGAATGGCGCTCATGGCGGCCCGGTCCATGCTTTCCATGGCGCGGCCATAGGCCGAGGACACCTGCAAAAGATTCGCCATGCGCTTGATGTCCTTGGTGCGGTTGTGGCCTGCCGCATGGAAAAGGGCGGGGCTGAGGAAGACCGCATCGCCCTTGGCCAGCGGCAATTGGATATAGTTTTTGTTGAAGTAGTCTTTGAACTCAGGTTTGCGCCAGGCGAAATAGCCGGGCACGAAATTTTGACTATAGGGTAGATAGAGCGTGGGGCCGCTTTCAACGGGCATATCGCAATGGGCGATGGCGCCTTGCAGGGTGAGCACGGGCGAGAGCTGGTGGGCGTGAAGTGGAAAGCGCTCAATCTCGGCAGCGGTCTGAAACCCCATGTGATAGTCGCGGTGAACGGACTGCGCCTCGCCGCCGGGGTTCACCACATTGAGCTGCGAGGTGATCTGATAGCTCGTGCCGAGCCAGCTTTCGGAGATGAGCGCGATAATTTCGTTGGAATAATATTTGGCGAAGAGTTCGGGATCGCGCAGGCAGAGCTTTTCCAAGGCGTTCCAGATGCGGTCATTGGCACCGGGCTTGGCAAAATGATCGCCGCCGCCCGTATGGGCTTCGTGCTGTTCCTTGATCATGGCGTTGAATTGCGCGGTGGCCGCATCAAGAACCGTCTTATCGGGGAAGGCATTCTTGAAAACGAGGATGCCGGGGCCCGAATAAATCGCTTCGGCCCATTCCGCCATAATGGCCTTGCGATGGTCGGGATCGCCGGCGGCCTTGCGCACGGCATCGCCTTCATAAACCAGCACATTGGATTGAACTGCGCTGGCGAGGGGATAATCGCTCAGGCTGGTTTCGCGGGCGATGAGTTTCACGAAATCATCAAGCTTGCAGCTATCAACGGTCATCCAGGTGCGGTCGGAGCGGCGCTTGGCAATGCTATCGGTCTTCATTGGAGGGGTCTTTCACAGCTTATTAAAATGTTCCAACAGAGCGTCCGAGTGAACCCAAGAACAATAAGCCTCCAAGGCATGCAATCGCAAGACCACCGCCCAAGCGCAGGGCGAAAGCCAGCCAGCCCAGCCATTTGTCATCACGGGCAGCTAACCGCATGGCGAGTTTCTTGGAATAGACTGCAATCGCGGCAATGGTCGACACGGTGAGAAATGTACCAAATGCCATCACGAAGGTTGAAGTCACGCCCGCCCAATAGATCCCCAGGGAATTGGCAAGAATCAGCACAAGAATAGATCCCAGGCAGGGCCTGATTCCAACGGCGAAGGCCAGCGAGAATGCCTTGGTGAGAGACCATTCGCCACGCATTTGTTTTGCTTCCGGCGCATGGGCATGGCCGCAGTTCTCATCATGCACATGGTGATCGTGATGATGGTGATGATCGTGGTGGTGATGCTCGTGATGATGGTCGTCGTGGCTGTGATGGGCATGGGGGCGAAGAGCAGTCCAAATGACATAAAGACCCATTGCCCCGATCATGGCGTAGCTTGCACTTTCAAGAAAGCCGGTGACATCTTTTGCCGTGCTTGCGGCACTTGCCACAAAGAGGAGGAGAACACTGATAAGCGTAACGGCCACCAGGGCCTGAATGACGGAGCTGAGAAAAGCAATGATAATGCCGCGTTTCAGTTCATTTTCGGTGGCCAGCAACCAGGCGGATATCACGGTCTTGCCATGGCCCGGCCCAGCAGCGTGAAAAATGCCGTAGCCGAAACTCAGCAGCATCAGGGTCCAGGCGGCGGCGTAGGGACTACTTGTTTTGATTTGCCTGAGCGCGCCCGACATGGAGCCATAAAATTCCTGCTGCTTTTCCCGCACCCACAACACAGGGTCTTCCCAGAAAGAAACCATGACAAGCGTGCCATCGGCATTGCGCGGCTGGACAAGCAATTTCTTCTTGTCGATTTTGATTTCACTTGTGGGTTCGCTTGCGGTTTGCGCCACAGCAGGTGCTAAGAAGAATCCCGCAAGTACAAAAACCAAAAGCAGATTGCGCAGCAGCTGCATCATGCTTTGCATGCGATTGATACGGCCTGGGCAAACATGGCGCCGAAGTCTTCGCTGACTTCCGGCTTCCAGTCCTTGCCCTTGGTGGAAAGCATGGTGCGGGTCTGGTCCAGCTCGGCATCGGTGGGAACGGGCTTTACCACAAGTTTGCAGGACTCCGGCATCTTGCCCACGACATCAACGGGATCTTTCGTCACATAGTCGATGGCGATAAAAAATTCAGGGTCATAGACCTTGAACACAAATTCATCCTTTTTCGGATCGATGGGCTTTTCCAGCGGAACCTGCAGATGAAGCGTCAGCTTGTTGTTGCTCCAAATCTGGCCAAAGTCCGTCACCTCACCGATTTTCTGCTGCTCGCCATTGGCCCGCATGACGGTGAAATATTCATAGTCTTTCAATGACGCGATGTTTTCTTTGGTGAGGGGGGCCAATTCGGCCTGGCTGTAAGTGCCATCGCCATCGAGGTCCAGGCCTTCAAGGGCCATTTGCGTATAGGCATCGTCAAAGGTCCACTCCAGATCGACGCCCTTGATCAGGCCGTCTTCGGTGAACACCACGTCCGACTGCATTTCAATCCAGACATGGGGATGGGCCTGGGCCTTTGCGGCAACGAAACAACCCATCATTGCAGCCATGACAATATATGTGTTGCGGCGCGCGGCCATTCATGAAAACTCCGATTCAAGGCCCGCATAGTGAACTTATGCGGCAAAAAAGTGAAATGAAGTTTTGTTAAGGTCATGAATTCGGGTGGGCGGCGGAATGTCCCACATCTATGATGCCTTCCACGACAGGAATGGGAAAATATGGCAACGCATAAGGTCATGGGTGCACAGGAATGGGCAATGTTGCTCATCCTCTCGGTTCTCTGGGGCGGGTCGTACTTTTTCATCGGCGTTGCGGTTAAGGAATTGCCGCCCCTGACGATCATGATGCTGCGGGTCGGGTGTGCTGCCCTCACGCTGCATCTGGTTATCCGGCTTATGGGTCAATGGATGCCGCGTGACCCCAAGGTGTGGCTGGCCTTTGGCGGCATGGGCCTGCTCAACAATGTCATCCCGCAAACGCTGATCGTGTGGGGGCAAACGCAAATTCCAAGCGGACTGGCCTCCATTCTGAATGCAACGACGCCGCTGTTTGCCGTTCTGGTAGCTCATTTTTTTACGGGCGACGAAAAGATGACGGGAAAAAAGTTTGCCGGCGTCATTGTTGGTTTTATTGGGGTAGCCATCATGATTGGCCCGGCGGCATTGAGCGGGCTCGGGAACAATATTTGGGCGCAGCTGGCAATTCTCCTGGCATCGGTTTTTTATGCCGTCTCCGGGGTCTACGGGCGGCGCTTCAAGCAAATGGGGGTTACACCCATGATGACGGCAACGGGCCAGTTGACGGCATCAACGTTGATGCTCACGCCTGTTGCCCTGCTGGTTGATCATTCATGGACTCTGACCCAGCCCAGCCTTGCGGCATGGACTGCCATTGCCGGGCTTGCCATTCTTTCAACGGCACTGGCCTATTTGATATTCTTTCGCATTCTTGCCTCTTCCGGTGCCACGAACCTGTTGCTGGTCACCTTTCTTATCCCGGTAAGCGCGGTTTTCCTGGGGTCGCTGTTTCTTAGTGAGCAATTGGAGGCCAAGCATTTTGTCGGCATGGCACTCATCGGGTTGGGGCTTGCTGCCATTGACGGGCGGTTGTTGGCGTTGGCCAAACCTAGTTCATAAGGCAATCTCTGGCACTTTTTGCAAGCTTGGTGAGCAATTCGGCATAGGCGTTTGGCCCCGGCGTGATGTCGCTGCCGATGGGATCAAGTACACCTTGTTTGGCTTTCGAGCCTTCCAGTACAACGTTCACATATTTTGCATCAAACTGCGGCTCGCGAAACACGCAAATCGCCTTGGTTTCTTCGAGCTTGTCCTTGATTTCCTTCAATCGCTTGGCGGAGGGCGCGGCAGCCGAGACATCGGAAATACTGCCGACAGCCGTGAGGCCGAAGCGCGTTTCAAAATATTGATAGGCGTCATGGAAAACGATGAAGGGCCTGTTCTGAATGGGTTTCGTTTCAGCGCTGATGTTTGCGGCGAGTTGATCGAGAGAAGCAACATAGGCCGCGGCATTTGTTTCGTAGGTCTTGGCGTGTTCAGGATCAATCTTGCTGAGCTCGGTGGCGACAGCACTTGTCATTGCTTTGGCGTTTTCCGGATCGAGCCAGACATGAGGATCAAATTTCAGGATCGCCTCGTCATGATCGTCGTGTTCTTCGCCTTCATGTTCTTCCTCTTCATGTTCGTGCACTTCGAATTTTCCGCCTTCGCGTATCTTTAGAGTCTTGATTCCCGGTGCTTCAGACAGCGTGAAAAACTTTTTGCCGCCCACAGCTTCGCTGCCGCTAACTTGACCGAGCTTGTGTTCCAGGCCGCTGCCAATCATGAAGACCACATCCGCTTGGCCAAGGTCAGACATTTGCTGGGGAGAAAGGGAAGACGTGTGTTCGGAATTCTTGCCGGAAAGAAGCAATTCAGGCGTTCCGACTTCTCCCATGACTGAAGCCACAATGCTGTGAACGGGCACAATGGAGGCGATGACTTTTGGTGCCGCCAAAGCCGAGGTGGACAACAGGAATGTGGCAAGGCAACCAGCAAATACGCGCATCAATTCAACTCCATTAAAATATGTTATGTTATAACGTATCAATTTAGTTCGAAATGTCAAGTGGCGTTGACGGCTAAGTGACCGGATGCGGCAAGGATTGGGTTGAAGTTCGCGGGCTAGCCTGTCAGTTAGTGGGAATGGATTTACATGTTCCCTTGCAGGCGGCGCTCCTAGCGGGTGCCATCAGTTTTTTGAGCCCTTGTGTTCTGCCGCTGGTGCCATCGTACCTCTGTTTCATTACGGGGGCCACTCTTGATGAACTGTCTGATGGGGATGGCGCCTCCATTTCTCAACAACGGCGGGCATTTCTCGCGGCGCTGTTTTTCGTGCTCGGATTTTCGACGGTGTTTGTCATGCTGGGAGCCAGTGCGTCAGTGCTTGGCCAGACATTCAGGCAAGCCATAAGCTTCACAATCTCGATCATGGGTTATGATGTGAATGTGGCAACTGCCATATCCGGCATTGTCATCATGCTTATGGGTTTGCATTTCATCGGGTTGTTCAAAATCGACTTGCTGCACCGGGAGGCGCGTTACCATCACCATTCGCAACCGGTGGGCTTTCTGGGAGCCTACGGCATTGGCCTGGCTTTCGCCTTTGGCTGGACGCCCTGCATAGGGCCCATCCTCGCAACCATTCTGACGATTGCCGCAAGCGAGCAGGATGTGGCGCGTGGTGCCGGGTTGCTCGCCATCTATTCTTTGGGCCTTGGCATTCCGTTTTTGCTGGCTGCGGCAGGTGTTGGAACATTTCTCGGGTTTTCCGGCAAATTCAAGAAACATCTTGTGACCGTCGAACGCGTAATGGGCGTGTTGCTTTTTTTGACTGGCCTCATGTTTCTTACTGGCTCCATGCAAACAATGTCCTACTGGTTGCTGGAGCAATTCCCGTGGCTGGCTACGATCGGCTGAGTTCGATTGGCTGGCCATGGGGCGTTGCGTGGGCCGCACGGTCCCAAGCCTCAACGCGGTTCAAGCGTTCGACTTGTGACATCAGGCCCTTGGCCTCGACTATTTTTTCCAGTGCGGCAAGCCACTGCTCATAATAGGGCGCGTCGTTTGATTTTATTTCAGCGCCCAGGGTTTCGGCCCATTCGCTCCAGGTGAAGCAGCCACGCTCATGCAGCTTCACCACCATGGCGAAGGCCTGGGCTTCCCACGGCTCATTGAAAACCGGGTCCTTGAGATCAAGCGGGTTCAAGATAGGGCTCCCAGAGATCAAGCATCATCGTGTCATCATTGGCGTGGCCCCATAATTCCTTTGCGGTGAAGCGCACGGTATAAAGCCATTGCGGATTTTCGCCCAGGCCTATCGCGTTTGAATCTGGGAAAACATGGGCGCCATGGATTTTCACCACTTCGCCCACGTGGCCGCGCGCATAACGCGGTGCGCGGGTGTGGGTCTTGGGGTTCATGATTTTCACCCGGATTTTTTGGCCAATTGCGAAGGCGGCCGGAGTTGGAACGTCGCGGGCATAGCTGCGGGGTGCCGTCAATGCTGCCCAAACGCCGTCAGGGCCCATTCGGCTGGAGCTGTCCGGCGTATATTTTTTCAGCAGGAATTCCAGGCCGTGCAGCCAATGCTCGTAGTAACTCGTCTTGAGATACTTCGCGGGGTGCATGGATTCGCTAGCTGATCTGTCCTCATCAATGGACCAGTCACCGGGGACGGTCATCGAGAGGGCGGCCATGCGGCCTTCCCATTTTTCGTGAAACACGGGTTCGGATGTGGGCGCAGCAATCGGGCCGAAACCCATCCTGCCGCCGAGATCATGGGCGCCGTTCATGGGGACTCCAGATAGGGTTCGAAGAGATCGGCGTGCAGGTCATCATCAGTGTTCACGCCAAAGACATCGCGCGCCTTGAAGCGCACGGCATAGAGATGCTGCGGATTTTCTCCCGCGCCCTGGGCATTTGAATCGGGAAATACATGGGCCTTGTGGTAAAGCGCAATTTCTCCGGTAGCACCGCGCAGGTAGCCGGGCAGGCGCGTGTGCCCCTCGGGATGAAGATTGCGCACCTTCACGCGATCACCGATTTTGAAAAGCGGCTTTGCTTCCGTGGCCCGAGTGTAGGGACTGCCCTTGGCCAAGGCAGGCGCAACATTTGCGGCTTCAAAAACCGGCAGCTTTTTGGAAGGAGCATCGAGAAGTCCGCGCTCGGTCAGGAGCCGTTTCAGACCTTCCATCCAAATCTCGTAATAGCTGAGCGACCAATATTGCGCTGGTGGAATTTTTTCGCGGGCGTGGCGCGACATGTCGATGTTCCATTGGCGGGTGCCGCCCATGGCCAATGAGATCGCAAGGGCGCGGCGTTCCCAGGGCGCGTGGAACAGCGGCTCATCTGCTTCCGGCGCAATGGGGCCAAAGCCCATCATGCCGCCCATGTCCTGCGGGCCGTTCACGCCACCTGCCCTGCAAGCCGCGTGCCGATCATCGAGTCGCGGTTGACGAGGCCCGCCAGTTTTTCTTCGCTCAGGCCTTCGGTGTTGGCCGGCCGCATGGGGATCACGAGATAGCGGACCTCAGCGGTTGAATCCCAGACACTGACTTTTGTTTTTTCGGGAAGTGTGACGCCAAATTCAGAGAGAACGCCGCGCGGATCGATGACGGCGCGCGAGCGGTAGGGCGGCGATTTGTACCAGACGGGCGGCAGGCCGAGCACCGGCCACGGATAACAGGAGCACAGGGTGCAGACCACCATGTTGTGGATTTCAGGCGTGTTGAACAGCGCCACCATGTGTTCGCCCTGGCGGCCGGTGAAGCCCAGGCTTTCGATGGCCGCGGTCGCATCCTCCTTCAGCCATTTCGCGTAAGCCGGATCGGTCCAGGCCTTGGCCACCACCTTCGCGCCATTGCGCGGGCCGATTTTGGTTTCGTAGGTGTCGATCAACACGTCGAGCGCTGCCGGATCGACGTAACCTTTTTCAACGAGCAGTGACTCCAGCGCCTTGACCCGCAAGGCGATGGGGGAAAGTTCCGAATGGTCGTCGTGATCGTGGCCGTCATGTGGCATGTTATTTTTCCAGTTGTTGGTTTAGCATAGTCGGAAATTGCGGGACGGAGAAGGGCATTATGGCTGCACTTGAAGGCATAAGGGCCTGCGTTTTTGATGCCTATGGCACGCTGTTTGATGTCAATTCCCCGGTGCAGAAACTGGCGACGGAGATTGGCGACAAGGCCACCGATCTCGCACGGCTGTGGCGGCAGAAGCAATTGGAATACACCTGGCTGCGCAGCCTCATGGGGGTGCATGCGGATTTTTGGCATGTGACTGGCGATGCGCTGGATTTTTCGCTGGAGGCCTTGAAGATTGAAGATGTTGGGCTTGCGCGATGAATTGATGACGCTTTATCTGAAGCTTGATGCCTATCCGGATGTGGCCGAGGCACTGAAGGCGATAAGGGCCAAGAGCAAGCGCACGGCAATTCTCTCCAATGGCAGCCCGTCCATGCTGGACAGTGCCATGCGTGCTGCTGGTTTGGAAAAATCCATTGATATGGTTTTATCGGTCGAGGATGTGGGAATTTACAAGCCAAGCCGGCGCGTTTACCGCCACGCCATGCAGAAACTGCAGATCCAGGACGCGCCCTCCATCTGCTTTGTCTCGGCCAATAGCTGGGACGCGCAGGCGGCGGCGCAGTTTGGTTTTCAAGTCGTGCGCTTGAACCGGAATGGACAAAGTGAGGACCGGATTCCGGGAAAACCGGCGGCTGCAATTCAATCGCTTTCAGAACTTGCGGCGTTGCTCTAGGCGTAGCGTTGCTTGTTGAACGTTATGCTGGCGCGGTCCCTGTTGTGGGCGCGGACTGCGTCGCCAAAGGCGGTGAAGAGCTTTACGGAGTCCGGATTGTTGGCGGCCTTGTATTCCGGGTGCCATTGAGTGCCAAAGGCAAAGGCTTTTGCGCCCTTGACCGAGACGGCTTCGATGACGCCGTCAGGGGAAATTGCTTCCGCAATGAGGCCAGGCGCCAGTTTTTTTACGCCCTGGCGGTGAATGGAGTTCACCATCGTCTCACTCTTGCCGATGATGCGCTCCAGCATGCCGCCTTTCGTAATCTTGATTGCATGCTTGGGACCGTAGCGTACGTCCGTATCGTCGGATTTCGGTGCGCGATGATCGAGCCTGCCTTCACCTTTTTGCAACTCGGCCTCAAGGCTGCCGCCGAGAACAACGTTCAATTCCTGAAAGCCGCGGCAAATGCAGAACAGCGGAATGCCACGATCAACTACGGCGCGAATGAGTTTGAGAGTCATAGCATCCCTTGCATGATCGTAGGGTTCATGGTCGGCCGTTGGCTCTTCGCCGTAATGGGGTGGATGCACGTTCGATACGGCGCCGGTCATCAGGATGCCGTCGAAGGGATCAAGCAACTGGTCGAGATGAACCGCGTCGATCATCGAAGGGATCATCAGCGGCGTGCATTTTGCAACTTCGGCAACGGCGCGGACATACTTGTCGCCAAGCGAGTGAAATAAAAACCCGTGATTTTCGTAGGTATCAGCGGGCAGGCCCACGAGGGGAGAGGCAGTTGTCATGTCATCCGAGTCCTTGGAACGCGAGTTTCCAGATTACGCCAAGTGCGGCGCAAAGGGCCAGCGTTTTTGGAATACCCAGATGCAGTCGCAACACAGCTAGAGCCGCAACGACGCTGATAGCCAAGGCGGCCCAGTCCAGCGTCTGCCATTCAGGCAGCCAGGGTTTGAAGATGCCTTCCATGCGGTTAACCTTGTTGAAGAGCACGTGCAGGCCGAACCAGACTGAAAGGTTAAGAATTACGCCCACCACGGCAGCCGTGATCGCGGCCAAGGCACCGGACAGGCGAGGCATTTTGCCGATATATTCAATGTAGGGGGCGCCTGCAAAAATCCACAGGAAGCAGGGGGCAAAGGTCATCCAAAGGGTGACGGCAGCACCGGCAAGGCCACCCCAGATGCTGCCCATTTCGCGCGATGCCGCGAGGTAGCCCACGAACTGGGTGACGAGAATTAGGGGTCCCGGCGTTGTTTCGGCGAGCGCCAAGCCGTCGATCATTTCAGGGGCCGTAAGCCAGCCGTGTTGTTGCACGGCGGCCTGGGCCATGTAGGAGAGAACCGCATAGGCGCCGCCAAAAGTAACTACGGCAAGTTGCGAAAAGAAGATGCCGATTTTGGTGAGCACGTGGTTGGTGCCGAGCGTCATTGCGAGAAGAGCAAGCGGAATGAGCCAGATAGCAGCCCAGGTTGCCACTGTTGAAAAGAGCGAAGTGAAGCTGGGCCGTGTGGTTGATGGTGACGTGTTTGCCGTGTTGTTTCGGAAAAAACCGATAAGGCCAGCGGCAATGATGATGAGGGGGAAGGGAACATCAATACAATAGAGGGCAAGAAACGCTGCGCCGGCTATCAGCCAATCGACATTGCCTTTCAGGGCGCGGCGCGCCACGCGCAGCAGGGCTTCAATGACAATCGCCAGAACGGCGGCCTTCACCCCAAAGAAAATGGCTTCAATCCATGGCAGGTTGCCGAAGGCGGCATAGAGCATGGAAAGGGCGAGCACGACGAGGGCACCCGGCAGTACAAACAACAGACCCGCCATCAAACCGCCCTTGATGCCATGCAGCCGCCAGCCCGCATAGGTGGCGAGTTGCATGGCTTCCGGGCCCGGCAGCAACATGCAGAAATTGAGCGCCGAGAGATATTGCTGTTCGCTGAGCCATTTGTGTTCTTCGACAATTTCGCGGTGCATGAGGGCGATCTGGCCAGCCGGGCCGCCAAAGGAGAGACAACCGATGCGGGCCCAGACCTTGGTGGCTTCGGCGAAAGTAGGTGAAGCGCTCATGGCTTCACCTTATTGGTCGGCCAATTGTGGGTTTCCTCCGTTGCATCCCGGCACCAGCGATAGAAGGCATCATAGAGCAGCATGCCTGCGTCGAGCTGTTCGAGATCGTCGGCGTACATGCGTGACAGGCCAAGGGACGCGGCGAGCAATCCCGCCGCTTCGGGCACGAGATCAAGCCGTGCCGTATCGGCGGCGCGAACGATGGTGGCCAAACGCAGCAGCGCTTCGGTGCTCAAGGCCAAATTCCTCCACCATCACATCGAAGGTGCAAAGCTCGCCCCTGTGGCTCCAATGGGTGTTCTCAATATCGAAGGCCGTGGCATTGAAACGGTCGGCCACGGCTGCCACTTCCTGTGGTGCGACGAAGAGGAACACCGCCGAGGGGTCAACAAAGCGCCGTATGAGCCATGGGCAGGCGATGCGGTCGATCTTCGGCCTGGCGCGGGTCACCCAAATTGTGCGGCCCTCGGCATCGCGCGGGGGGATTTTCGCAACGGGGACAAGCGGCAGTTTTGCTGTCTCCCATTCCACGAAACCTCCTTCGAGTGCTACGGCATCAGCGCCGAGCTGGCGCAGCCATGCAGCTGCTCCCTCACTTAGTTTTGCGCCATGGTGGCAGACAACAATGACGGGTTTTCTGGCGTAGACCTTGCCCCATTCAGAAACAGTTTGGTGGCTACTTTTCAAAGCGCCGGGAATGAGGCGGGGATCGGCTTCGAAATCTTCCTGCGTGCGAACGTCAACTATGACGGGTGCCGAAGGAGTGCCGATAAGACGTGCGAGTTTGTCAGATTTAATCGAATTTGGTGCAGACATGTTTGCGCCCTCTTGAATGTAATGTTAATGGGACGCGATTCTTGGGCATGTCGCCTTGAGGGGAGATCGCTTTCCCCTGTCGCTAGGAATAGCTGAAAATGCGCTTAAGTCAAATCTGGCGGGCGATGTGGCCGATGACGTTGGCGGCAATTCTGGCGGCAGTATAGGCAAAGGCACCGTCACGGTCTTTCTTAGGCGCAAATTCCACCATGGTAAAACCAGCGATGCGGGCCTTGGCGGCAACGCCCGCGATGAGGTCAATGACCTGCATGTAAGTCAAGCCGCCGGGCGAGGGATAGGCAACGGCTGGCATTTCTGACGTATCGAGCGCGTCACAATCCAGGGTGATCAGGCAGCCGGAATCCTGTGGAATGGTTTCAAGGACATCCTTCAGGCCATTGTGATGAATGTGCCTTGAGGTAAAAATTCGGGCTCCCCATTGTTTCGCATCGCGCACTTCGGCTTCCCTGGCACTGCCGAGGCCCCGGGCGCCGGCCTGTACGATGCGCCAGACATGGGGCTGCTCCGAGGCCCGGCGCATGGTGCTGGAGAAGCCAAATTTTTCCCCATAACGGTCGTCGCGCCAGTCGATATGGGCATCAATCTGCAGGATGGTGAGCGGCGGGCTTCCGGAAAATCCGGTAATGAAGGGAATTGGGGTTGAATCATCGCCGCCAAACATTAGCGGCACGGCACCTGCTTCCAGGATTTTCCGGGTCTGGGCTTCAATGAGCTTGCGGTTGCCTTTGCCGTCCTTGGGCTTGGTTGGCAGATTTCCGAGATCGGCGACACGGCAATTCCCATCGCTCAGGAGTGGTCCGCTCAAGTCAAAATCCCAATGGTCGAGCCAAGCGCTGTCGGCTGCAAGCGCCGCCCGAAAGGCATTGGGCGCCGCGGCGTGAACTCTGTTGTCAATTCTCGGATAGGGCGTGCCATGGGGCGCGCCAAAAAGGGCCGCGTGGAAGCCTGCTGGCGCGCGCGAACGGGTGGTTCCGATGAAGGCGGGGTTGCGGGTGGTCTTTGTCATGGCCGCAAGATGGCGCGAATTTTCTTACGCCGCAACACCCGGTGCTGGCTTTGAGGGCTTGATGGGCCAGGTGACCCGCGAGGGCGGCAATTCAAAGCGTGCCATGGTGCCAGAACCGAATTGGCTATCCAAGGTCACATCGCCGCCATGGAGGCGCGCGATCTTCCGCGCTATGGAGAGGCCAAGGCCAATGCCGGCAAAGCGCCTTGATATGCCTTCCTCAACTTGCACGAAGGGCTCGAAAATGCGCGCCAGGTCTTCCGGCCTGATACCTATGCCGCCGTCGCGAATGACAATGGCAAGCCGGTCATCACGCTTGCGCACCAGCTCAATGGTCACAGTGCCGCCGATCATGGAAAACTTGATGGCATTGGTCAGGAGATTGAGGATGATCTGTTTGGTGCGGGTAACGTCGGCGCGAACCTCAATGCCGTCGGTAAGCTTTGCAACAAGGGTAACATCGGCTTTCTCGGCCTGGTCCCGGCACATTTTGACGGCAATTTCAATGAGCTCAGCCGCGTCAATATCCTGTTCAACGAGGGCAATGGTGCCGTTTTCGATGCGGGTGGCATCAAGAATATCGTTGATCAGGGTTTGCAGGTGCCTGCTGCTGTTCAGAATGGTTTTGGCATAGTCCAGCCTGACGTCGGATTCGAGTGTTTCTTCGCTTCGCGATGACAGGATCTCTGAAAATCCAACGATTGAGTTCAGCGGCGTGCGCAGCTCATGGCTCATGACAGCCAGGAAATGTGATTTTGCGGCACTTGCGGCTTCTGCAGCTTCCTTGGCTTCAATAAGCTTGACGGTCGGTTTCCCATTCCGCCGTGATATCGCTTCCAACACCACGGTAACCTTTGAATTCCCCACCTTCCGCAAAGAGCGGCCTGGCGGTGATTTGCCAGCGGGCGGTCTGCCCCGCCTTGTTTACCTCAAGCTGGTGGGTCACGATGGGATTTCTTGCCTCCATCGTTTCCGCGAGCTCGGTCCAGCCGGCTTGCGATGGGTCGGCACCGGCTGCTTCCAGAAGTGTTTGTTTTTTGAGTTCCTCGGGAGTTTTGCCGACAATCTCGCTTAACCTTGTGGATACGTAGGTGAGCGTTCCCTTGGCATCGCATTCAAACAGCCAGTCGCTGGTGCCCAATTCAAAGTCATTGAGCAGGAGGGCAATGATGTCTTTCTGGTGATGCATTTCCTGGGCATCCACGGCCTTTTGCAATTGGTCGCGATGATGATTGAGGATCATGCCGGTGAGAATGAGGCCGTAGGTAACGGTAAAGATGGTGAAGGTGATGCCAACCTCACCCCCAAGCCTTGTGACTGAAAGGGACAGGGAGCCGGTTATCAGGGCGCAAAAGAGGATGGCTGCCGCTGGCACGCGCGACAACGCGAAAGTACCAACTGCCGAGGCGGCGAGCGTAATTCCAACGATGAGGGTGCGCAAACTTGCATCAGCGGGCGCAAAGAATGCAGCCGGGAAAACCGCCCAGGAAAGACCAAAGAGAATACCGAGCAATTCGATCCAGCGGATATCCGCAACACTGGCCACGGACTTTTTTCTTCGGTCATGGCGGCTCCAAAGAATGATCAGCAATACAACGGGCACCATCGACAGGCCAAACCACCAGGTGGTTATGGGCGATTGAAGCTTTTCGGAGGCGATGGAAAAGAAAGTAGCCGTGACAATAATATGTGACAGCACAAAAAGGGGAAGGGTGGCATAGAGGGTTTTGATCTGCGAGGTGCGGAAAGGCCCGGGCTCGATGTTGGAAGTGGTTACGTCAAGATCCGCAAAAACAAGATCAGCCGCCCGCTGACCTTCCTTCTGGAGCTGGGTGAAGAATGGACTCCGTTCCGATTCCAAACTATCCATTACAATATGGGCCTTGCACAATTTTCCGCCAAACCAAGATATTCAATCAGAGTTTGCAATTTGTTAACGCCGTTTCGTCCGGTTGATTCCGGCGCTCTTTTCGCCTATGGCCGGAGCATATGAAAAATAATCGCTCACAAGAGCTCCTGCCGCCCGGCCACCCAAAAGTTAACAAAAGTAAAATTGGCGTTCTGCTGATGAATTTGGGAACGCCTGAAGCCACATCCTATTGGCCGATGCGGCGCTATCTGAAGGAATTTCTGTCGGACCGGCGGGTGATTGAAACCAACCCTGCCCTGTGGTGGGTCATCCTGAACGGGATTATCCTGACCTTTCGCCCGCAAAAAAGTGGCCATGCGTATGAGAAAATCTGGAACAAGGCGCTTAATGAATCGCCTTTGAAGACGATCACGCGCGGGCAGAGCGAAATGCTTAAAGAAGCGCTCAGGGACCGGCCGGAGATCATTGTAGATTGGGCCATGCGTTATGGCCTGCCGCCGGTGGCCACGCGCATTGACGCCCTCAAGGAGCAGGGCTGTGACCGGATATTGCTGTTCCCGCTCTATCCGCAATACAGTGCGGCGACGACGGCAACGGCGCTTGATAAATGTTTTGACGCGTTAAAGACATTGCGCTGGCAGCCCACTGTGCGCAGTGTGCCGCCTTACTTTGATCATCCTGCATATATTGATGCGCTGGCGAAAAGCCTCAAGCAACACATTAAAGGTTTGCCGTGGAAACCCGACATGATCCTGGCTTCGTTTCACGGGCTGCCACGGGAATATCTCACCAAGGGTGATCCCTATCATTGCCACTGCATGAAAACCGCCCGCCTGCTGCGGGAAAAAATGAAACTTTCACCGGAGTATTTGCAGGTGGTGTTTCAATCGCGCTTTGGCCGGGCCGAATGGTTGCAGCCCTATGCGCAAGAGACCGTTGAGCAATTGCCGGCGAAGGGGGTTAAGAATCTCGTGATGATCATGCCCGGTTTTTCGGCGGATTGTGTCGAGACTTTGGAAGAAGTGGCCATCGGCCTCGATGAGACATTCAAACATGCGGGCGGCAAAAATTTTTCCGCTGTGCCATGCCTGAATGACAGCCAACCTTCCATTGATATGCTGGAGGCATTGGTGAGGCAGGAGTTGAAGGGCTGGATTGACTGAGGGTTGCTTTAACGGAGATGAATTAACGTCTGGTGCTCCGGTGAAGGCGCAGCGATTTTCTCTTCGGGCAATTTGAAAGTTTCAGGTCTTTTCTGCTTCCAGTCAATGATCTCAAAACTGCCATCGAAGTGCTCGACAAGGGCCGTGCAGCTTTCCACCCAGTCACCGTCGTTCAAATAGTGTATGCCGCCGATCATGCGGTTGTCCGGTGTATGAATATGGCCACAAATAACACCTTGGCAGCCACGCTCATGGGCTTCGCGGACGACGGCTTCCTCAAATCTTGAAATAAATTCCACGGCCTTTTTGACCTTGTGTTTCATGTAGGCGGAGAGTGACCATTTGCCGAAGCCCAGCATGCGGCGCATGGCATTCACCGGGCCATTCATGTCCATCAAACGCTCATAGGCCCAGTCGCCCAGCTTGGCGAGCCAGGGTGCGAAATAGATTACGTTATCAAATTTGTCACCGTGGAGAATGAGATAACGGCGGCCCGATGCACTTCTATAGACGGCTTCGCGCATCACGGCGACGTGCCCGAAGCGATGTCCGGTGAAATCGCGGAAATTTTCATCGTGATTTCCGGGAACGAAAACGACCTTTGTTCCTTTGCGGGCCTTGCGGAGAATTTTCTGGATGACGTCGTTGTGCAACTGGTCCCAATACCATTTCTGGCGCAACGACCAGCTGTCGATCATATCGCCTACGAGATAAAGCCTTTTGCTTTCGGTTTCGCGCAGGAAATCGAGCAGAGCTGAAGCCTGCGCGCGACGTGTGCCGAGATGGACGTCCGATATGAAAATCGCCCGGTAGCGGCGTATGGTTAAGACGTCGGCTTTCATCGACTCACCTGAGTGCAGCATTGTTTGTTCTCTATTTTCCGAGATTGATGAAGGCTTTGTGACAGTGGGCGGGCGGAGACCGTGACACAGTTGTCACAAAGGATGCCTAGTGACGTCGTCAAGTTTTGAAAGATTCGTCACGAAAGGGTTCGCAATGGCATTTGACACGGTAATGGAAGCACCGCAGGGCGGCAATCTGGTTGGCCATGCCGTTCACAGGAACAGGTTTCTCAGTGTTGAAGGTGTGCTGGAGCGGATTTTCAGCTTTGCCTTCAGAGGACTTGTCTATCCGCAAATCTGGGAAGACCCCGTTGTGGATTTGGCTGCCATGGAGATTGAGCCACACCACCACATTGTCACGATCGCCTCGGGCGGGTGCAATGTGTTGAGTTATCTTGCGGCCGCGCCTGCGCGCATTACGGCGGTTGATCTCAATCCCGCCCATGTGGCGCTGACGCGTCTCAAGCTTGCGGGTCTCACCTCGCTTCCGGGATGGGAAGAATTCTACCGGTTTTTCGGCGAGGCAGATGACAGCCAAAACACCCGCGACTATGGGCGTTATCTGCGCCCGGCAATTGACGGGGAAACGCGCAAATACTGGGAGGGGCGCAGCTGGACAGGCCAGAAGCGGCTCAAACATTTCCGCAGCAATATCTACAAGAAAGGTTTGCTTGGCCGCTTTATCGGCATGGGCCATGTCCTGGCAAAGTTCTATGGCCGTGATCTCAAGGGGCTGCTTGAGTGCCGTTCGGTGGAGCAGCAAAGGCAGTTCTTCGAGACACAAATAGCGCCACTGTTCCAAAAACCTCTGGTTAAATGGCTCACCAACCGCCGGGTTTCTTTGTATGGGCTCGGCATTCCACCGGCGCAGTATGAGGCTTTGGCGGGTGGGGGGCGCATGTCCGATGTGCTGCACCAGCGGCTTGAGCGGCTGACCTGCGGCTTTCCGCTCCGGGAGAATTATTTTACCTGGCAGGCCTTTGGCCGAAGCTATGCGCCGGGTGCCTCTGGACCGCTACCGCCCTATCTCAGCGAAGACAATTTCGCGCAGTTGCGCGCCACTGCCAGTCGCGCCACGGTCAATCAAATCTCGCTCACCGATGCGTTGGATGCCATGCCCGCCAAGAGTGTTGACCGGTTCGTGCTGCTTGATGCGCAGGACTGGATGACGGACATTCAACTCAATGCCCTCTGGCGTGCAATTTCGCGCGCCGCCACTCCTGATGCGCGCGTGATTTTCCGGACTGCCGGAACGAAAACTATTCTTCCGGGCCGTGTCGATGATGAGGTTTTGCGTCATTGGCAATTACCTTGAGGCGCGCTCGCTGGAGCTTGGCAACCGCGACCGCTCATCAATCTATGGCGGCTTCCATATCTATGAACGCGCAAATTGAGAGCCTGCCCGGCCATGGCGAAGCCATGGACCGGATGTATCGTTTCCAGCGGCATTTCTATGATGCGAGCCGGCGATACTACCTGTTAGGCAGGGACCGGCTCCTTGACCAATTGGCCCCGCCGCCCGGCGGTTCAATTCTTGAAATCGGCTGTGGCACGGGCCGTAACCTGATCGGTGCCGCGCGGCGCTACCCAGATGCCAGGCTCTTTGGCATCGACATATCGCAAGAGATGCTCAAAACGGCGCTTAATACCATGAGCCGCAGGAAGATTGACCAGCGCGTGCGTGTTGCGTGCGCCGACGCGACGTCATTCGATCCTCTGCCAAGCCTCGGCCAAATGCGGTTTGACCGGATTTATTTTTCCTACACGCTTTCCATGGTGCCTGAATGGCAGGCCGCCTTGCGCCATGCCTTCCGCCTGTTGTCCGAGGAAGGTGAACTTCACATCGTTGACTTTGGCCAGTGTGAAGCCTTGCCCCGTCGCTTTCGCAATATGCTTTTTCGCTGGCTTGACCTTTTTCATGTGTCGCCGCGGGCAGACTTGAGAAATGAGCTCGCCAGACTTGCCAAGGCCAGTGGCGCTTCAGTTCATTTTGAAGCGCCCTGGCGTGGTTACGCCTGGCTCGCCACGATCAAGCGGCAGGCTGCGCCTCAATCAGCGGCCCCTTGACGCGTATGGCAGGTTTCGCCTTCTTGACTTTGGGAACTTTCGGTTTTGCGCCGATCCTGATATCGCTTGCGAAGGGCAATCCTTCACCGTTTGCGGTGCCCTTCACATGGATTTTCTTGCCAGCCATGTAGGCGGAGGTGACGAAAGCCGCCAGGGTGGCAAAACCGGACTGATTGGCGGTGTCCAGCAGATAGGAGCTGCTGCCGGTCTTGTTCACAAGTTCGAACTGGAAGCGGCTTCCGCCACCGCCAATGTTGATGCTGTCCAGGCGACCGGAGAATTCCAGCTTATTCGCAGAGTTTGCCTTTTTTGCAGGCTTCTTGTCTTCCATAGTTTCGACCCTCTCCTTCATATTTTTGGCAGTCGGGCAACTTAGTGAGTTGTCATACAGCTGTCATTCATATCGATTATTCTCGAAATATGGATGAAAAAGAGGCCATTTCGGCACTTCGCGCCCTCGGCGAGCCAACCCGCCTGCGGGTGATGCGCCTCCTTGTGGGAGAGCGGGACGGGATGGCGGCGGGCGATATCGCTGGCGCGCTGAAAGTGCGGCAGAATACCCTGTCGTCGCATATCGCAGCCATGACGCGATGCGGACTGATTGACGGACACCGGCAGGGCCGGAAAATCGTCTATACGGCGGACGCAAGCAAAGCCCGTCGCCTGGGGACCTATGTCCTGACAAATCTCGGCGAAATTTCAGATGGCGCTGCGGCCAAGCTTCTCAGGAAGTGAATGCGTAGCTCTCACATTATTCGTCATCCCGACGTACGTCGGGACCCAGACTTTCCACTTGTGTGCCGGTTGAGAGCCTGGGTCCCGGCTTTCGCCGGGATGACGGAAGAAAGTGAGAGCGATGGTTTTACGATGAGTTTCGCGCCGCTTGCGACGAGCTCACTTTATGTTTTTAATATCATAAAACTAGCGGTTCAAATATTTTCCGTACGTCAAAGAAAACAATTGGTTCTTCTTCACAGCTTGCGACAAGTACGTGATTATCACTGCTCAAATCAATTCCCTTTGGGCCGCCTTCTTCAGGGTTTACGTGTCCCCGGCCAAAAGTCTCGTCATCCATTATTCGCAAGTCGTGTACCGGGAAATGCTCCCCGGACCAGCGCCGATCATCCATTTTGTAAACATGAACAACCGGCGCACCCGCATCTGCTACAAAAATATACTTGTCATCCTGTGAAAACCGCAAGCCATGGGGATAAGACATGCCCTGAAGTGTGCCGATTGGATCGCTCTCTGCATCGAGCGAACTGTCATTTTTAAATATGAAAACACTGTTTTTATAGTGATTGCTTACGGCAAGCCATTCCCCGGAATGGCTGTGGCTAATGCTGTCGGGAACATCAAGCCCTTTTGCCAAAAGGCGGCAGCTTCCTTTGATAGCAAAGCTGTTTCTTCCATCAAGCAAATGCCGCGAAACATTGTGGGCATAATTATTGCAAATCACGACGTCAAACAAATCCTGGCTAATTTTTGAAACTGAAACTGATCCAGGTGTGTGCAGCAGGTCGCGGCCAAGCTTAATTGTCTCCACTGGCATAATTTCGATAGTCTTGCTGTGCGGCTTTTCAGGCGGAATTTTAATTATCGGAACTTCGCCGCCCCGATTGGCGACAATCATGGTGCTGCTGTCGATCCAAAACAGGCCGTGCGGGTAATTAAAGCCCGGAGAGGTTATTTCGAGCCAGTCTTCACTCAAGATAAAAATTTTACTTTTTGCAGTTTTGAACTTGATGTCCAGTATCAGGATTTTGTTTTCGCTAAAACCAGCAATCGCCAGCCGGCTGTTATCCGGCGAAAACTGAACATCTTCTGTGCGCCCCAAGTTTGCCAAAGCAAATTTGACGCCTTCGCTTGGCAAGAATGATATTCGTGGGCAAATGTCCATTAGAATATTCCCCATACCTCGACCAAGCATTTGAAAAACATTGCTCACAGGCGCTGAATTAGATTGCCGATTTCCAAGAGTTTCTCGGCCACCAGTTTTGAATCGGCTCGGGCCTCGATATTCAGCCGCAACAATGACTCGGTGTTTGATTGCCGGAGGCTGAAACGCCATTCCTCAAATTCGATACCGAGCCCATCGGTGTGGTCAATGTTCCTGGCGCCCGTCTTGTATGTTTCGAAAACACCGGCCATCACCTTGGCCGGGTCACGAATTTCAAAGTTTATTTCGTCGCTGCAGGCAAACTGTGCCGCGCGGTTTGCGACGAGTTCACTCAGCGTTTTTCCCGTGATACTCAAATGCTCGGCCACGAGAAGCCACGGAATCATGCCGCTGTCGCAGTGGGCAAAATCGCGAAAATAGTGGTGCGCGCTGATTTCACCGCCATAGACTGCGTCGTGCCGGCGCATCGTATCCTTGAAGAACACATGGCCGGTTCTGCTCATGACAGGAACACCATTGCCATTCCTGATGATATCAAGAGTGTTCCAGTGGAGCCTTGAATCATAAATAATCGTTGCGGAAGGGTGCTTGTCAAGAAAATGCGCGGCCAGAAGCCCTGATACATAGTAGCCGGAAACGAACTCGCCGTGCTCGTCATAGAGAAAGCAACGGTCAAAATCGCCATCCCAGGCGATGCCCATGTCGGCATGGTGATCACGCACCGCCTTGCTGGTTACAGCCCGGCGTTCCGGCAGAAGCGGATTGGGTACGCCATTGGGAAAATTTCCATCTGGCTCATGGTTGATCTTTATAAATTCTACGGGAACAGAAAGCGCCCGGAAACGCTGCTCAAGCGCATCAATGACATGGCCTGCGGCTCCGTTGCCGGAATCCACCACGAGCCGCAGTGGCCGAAATCGCTTTGCGTCAACAAGGCGGAGCAGGTGGTCGATATAGGGCGCCAGTATGGACGTTGTTAAAAATTTTCCCCGGCGCCCGACATTTTTGAAAGCGGCGGTCTCGGCCAGTTTCCGGATGGCGGAAAACTCTTCGCCTAAGCCGATCGGCCGGGCGTTGGGGCCAATAAATTTGAAGCCATTGCAGTTGGCCGGATTGTGGCTTGCCGTCACTTCAATGCCGCCATCCACACCCAGGAAGAAGGAAGCGAAGTACATTTCCTCAGTGCCGCTCAGGCCGATGTCGATCACATCGGCGCCGGCGTCCATAAGCCCATCGGCAAGCGCCTTCTTCAGGGATTCCCCTGAAAGCCGCGCATCGGAACCCACCACAATCCTGCCGGCGCCGAGGTGCTGGGCAAAGGCCCTGCCAATGCGATAGGCAATGGCCTCGTCGATTTCGGTTCCGACCACGCCCCTGACATCATAGGTCTTGAAGCACGTTAGTGCGGTCATGAGGCTGAACTGTTGCCGGAAGCCAAAATTTCGCTGACTGACTGGTTTTGTTCGACTTCAAACAGGGTGAGCACGCAATCACCAGTGTTTAAGATTTGGTGGTCAAATGAACCACATTGATAGGCCTCGCCACCGGTTCTGTCGGTTGTCCTGCCGCCCTGCCCAATGATCCGCGCTTGCCCGGCAGCAATGATCCACGGCCCGCTGGGCCAGCTGGAATCATGGCGGGATATGCTTTGCCCTGGCTCTATTGTCAACGGCCTGACCTGGAAGCTATCCATGGCATCCGGAATTTTTGGCTTTTCCCGTGCGCTGGGGTTCGTCTTCCCAGCATCATTCGATTTTGGCCGCGCGGTTTCACTTGCCGTATGGACATGCCTTACATCCTGCGTCTGGTCCCTGTGCGTAACCAGGAGGCCATCGGGGACATCAACGATAACTATGCCGTCCAATCCAACGATGCCAATTTTGCGCTCACTGCCATAAACAAAGCAGTTCGACGAATTGTAGAAGATTGAATTGCTGTTCCCGGAATTTCCGTCGCCGTCCTTTCGGGCGAAATCCGCTATCGCGTTCCAGGATCCGATGTCGCTCCACGCAAACCGGCCCCGGACCATCACGATGCTTTTGGTTTTCTCCATGACCGCGAAATCAATGGACTCGCTTGGCACAACCGCGAAACTTTGCCGCTCCAGGTGGATGCAATCGGCTTCACTGCGGGCCGTTGCCATGGAGGTGCTGAAACAATGAGTGGTGGTTTCAACAATGTCCGGGCAGTGCTGGCGCATTTCCCGCAAGAGCACTCCGGGCTTGAAACAATACATTCCGGAGTTCCAGAAATAATTTCCAGACAGCAGAAATTCCTCGGCCCGCTCCTGGCTTGGCTTCTCAACAAAGCGCCGCACCTCAAGCCAACCCGCGTCCTTCCGCGTGCCCGAACTGCCCTTGTCCACCTCAATGTAACCATAGCCCGTGTGCGCCGAAACCGGATCAATGCCGAAAGCAACCAGGGCTCCATTGCTGGCAGCCGCGCATGCGGCCTCCACAGCCTCGGCAAAGGCCTGCAGATTTTCAATCAGGTGATCGGCCGGCAGGACCAGTATGACTGAATCTTCGCCGTGGGCCTGGACACAATGGAGCGCTGCAGTTGCAATAGCTGCAGCAGTATTTCGCCCGAATGGCTCCAATATGAACGGTGTTTTCAGGCTGCCATTGTTGACCTGACCAAATTCATCCCTGGTGGCCTGAAGCAGATCCGCGCCGGTTACCGTCAATATTTCCGCGACATCCGGAAGTGTTGCGGCCCGCAGGAATGTCTGCTGCAGCAGGCTTTTTCCATCCTTGCCAATTTTCATGAAAGGCTTTGGCCTGTGAGCCTGGGAAGCCGGCCAAAGCCTGGCCCCCGCACCGCCGCAGATGATTGTGGGTATTAGCTGCATTGGGTTGCACCACTATCATTTTTCGGCATTGATTCGACACCAGTTCAACCTGCCCATCCAGAACACGATAGAGCCGTTTGGCAATACGCGTCCAGGCGGGCTTATGGGTAATCGCGATAATGGTAAACTTGCCGGAAAGCTCCATGATGTTTTCACAAATTTCCGCCTCGGTAGCATCGTCAAGGGCACTGGTTACTTCATCCAGTAACAACAATTTCGGCTTTAAGACAAGGGCGCGGGCCAATGAAATACGCTGCCGCTGGCCGCCGGAGAGTTTGGCGCCCATGGTTCCTATGTCGGTGTGAATTCCATCGGGCAATGCCTCGACAAATCCCATTGCACCGGCCAGGCGCAGGGCTTCCGTCACCTGGTCTGCCGAAATTGACTGGTCTCCGAGGGTGATGTTATCGAAAACCGTTCCCCGCAACAGGGTAAGTTCCTGGGGGACATAGCCAATTTTCTGCCGCCATTTTGACAGCTTGATTTCCGACATTGGAATATCATCAATGAGCACTCTGCCCGCTTATCGGCAGATAAAACCCAATTATCAAATCCATGATTGTTGTCTTGCCAGCACCAGACGGGCCTATCAGAACGGTGATGCTTCCGACGGGACATTCGAAACTGACATTTTTCAGGACGCTCTTGTCGCCATAGGCAAAACTGACATTCTCAAATGCTATCGATTTTTCCAGTTGCGGATCGGCAACGCCGAAGTCCACCTCGTGCTGGTGGTCGGCATGCGAAATCGTTTTCATCAAGCCGTTATAGGCGGCCGATGCTACAGTGGCGCCCTGCAGGTGAAGCTGAATGCGCTTGATCACGTCGACAACCTGGTAAAATATTATGCCTACCACAAGCATTTCAGACAGGGGTGTCTGCAGAAGGACGACACCGACATACACACCCGCAGTAACCATGACCGCACTCAGAATATCCTGACCATGATAGATGGCATGCCGGCTGACGACCATGAGTATCAGGGCCAGGCGCAACTGGCGAATGCCCGTGGCGAAGGACTGCAAGAAGTAGGTTTGCCGCGCCATCGACTTCAGCGGCTTCATGTTGCTTAGAACATCCTGGACGCCCGAGCTCAGTTCATTTGAAGTTTCCCATTGCCGTTCTGCTGCTTTCCTGCGCCAGTTTCAGAATGTAGTAGAGGGGGAAGGCCAATGCCAATCCCGCTACCAGGCAGAATATGACAAGTTCGCCGGAGACCAGGAAGGCAGTGAACAGCAGGGCGATGCCCGATACAGTTGTTATGATAAGCTGGGAGGAGGAATAATAATGCATCGCCTGCCATTGCCGACTGCACCGAAATCATTGTGGCAACTTCACCGGGGCGATGGTCAACGAAATAGGCCCAGCGGGCGTTCATCATTGAAGCCAGGAGTTTTGTCCGCAGTTTTGTCGTAACATCCGCCACTGAAATGGCCACAAACCGCATTGCCAGGAAATGCGATGACTGATTTTGTGACGAGAGTAATTCCAACGAAAATCAGCATGTTTGCAAAACTGGCCTGCAGCCCTATGGCCGCAAAAAGACCGGTAACCATTTTTCCGAAAATTGAATTCGCTCCGCCGTCGCCTGCGCTCAATTGCGCCGCGACTGGAACGAGGGCGCCCATGCTGATCATTTCGGAAATGCTTGCGAACAACATGCATATGGAGACGGACAATGGCCTGGCGCCCGGGGCGTTCCAGAATATGGAGAGGATACTTTTCATTCCGGTGCGTTTGGGAAAGCATTGGGTGCGCGCCACACGACAAGGCTGATGGTAACGGCCGTCCGGGGCTCACGGTTCAACACGGCAACTGTTTATCCCGTTGTTTTCATGTTTGCCAGCATCTCTGCAACGGTGAAGTATACGATCATCAGATAGCCGCAGCAGCAATGAATGCATAATAATAGACGATAACGTTTAGTCCCATGAACAGGCAATAGACCGTAAGCCCGGAAAAAAGAATTGCGAGCCCAAGCTCCATTGCAAGCAGTGGATATGAATACACGCTGAGATAAGCCCGCTTGCTGGTTGTTTCTGGCCGGGTGCTACGACGTTCAGTTTTGGAGTTCGCATGAAGGGCGTGGTGCGGCCCATCAAGCCCTGCACAACTGCAATTCCATTATGGATACTCAGGCCACTTGTTATGAGCATGAACAAGACGGCGCGCGCCAGGATCGAAGTGGTGCCCAGGGGCGACGACTTAAAGTTTCCTCGCGTATGCGCGGTCCAGTAGGCGAACAGGATTGAAACAGTTAAAACCAGCAGCAATGCGGCGATCGGCAAATAGGCAACGTCAGTTTGCTCTCCAAAGACAAGAGGAAGCAGTGCTGCCGCGAGGTTTAAAATCAGAAGAACCGGAAAAATCAAAGCTGTTGAGCATGTGGAAAGAGCCAATGAATTTCGGTGGACAGCGGGAAGGGCGACGCCCACAGGTGCGAAAGATTTTTTATTGCTGTCTGTGCGGCACCCTTGGTCCAGCGGAATTGCTGGGTGCGGACTGCGCCCATTTCGCCGGGCAATTCCGATGGCGTCGTGATATCTTCCACAAAGAGGAAGCGCCACCCAAGCAACTGCGACCGGAAGCTCAAGTCCAAATCTTCGGTGAGGCAGTCGTTGTGCCAGCCGCCGGCTTCATCAATGGTTTTGCGGCGCCACATGCCGGCGGTTCCATTGAAATTGATGAAACTGTGTGTTGCCTGGCGGCCACCCTGTTCGACTGAAAAATGCGCATCAATGCCAAAGGACAGCAGCTTGGTGAGGAGCGAATGTTCGGCGTTGAGATGCTCCCACCTGGTTTGCACCATGCCGACCTTGGGATCGGTGAAATAGCCAACCACCTGCTTCAGGAATGTTGGCTGCGGAACAAAATCGGCATCGAATATGGCTACAAACTCGCTGTCGTCGACGGCCAGTCCCGCCTGCAAGGCGCCAGCCTTGTAGCCAGTGCGATCCACCCTATGGATGTAGTTTATATTTATGCCCTGTTTTTTTATGTCCGCCACCATGCGGGCCGCAATCCCTGCCGTTTCATCGGTTGAATCGTCAAGCACCTGAATTGTGAGAAGATCGGCGGGGTAATCAAGCTTTGAAACGGCAGCGAGAAGGCGTTCTATAACGTAGAG
This sequence comes from uncultured Alphaproteobacteria bacterium, assembly GCA_963766425.1. Lineage (GTDB taxonomy): Bacteria > Pseudomonadota > Alphaproteobacteria > Rhizobiales > Aestuariivirgaceae > Aestuariivirga. The sequence goes on along the minus strand of CAVYAB010000014.1, from coordinate 9,753 downwards.
CTCGTTAAATACCGGAAGTTGCAAAAGCATTCGGGGCAGCGGCCCCTGCCATTCCTTGTTTGGCGCCTGATCTTTTGGGTGCAGCTTGCTGCGCATGTAGTTCAACGCGAGCCAGGCTTGCGAGAGCGCAAAAAGCACCATAACCAGCGCCGAAGCAATTCCAACAGTCTGAATCAAGGTTTTCACCGCCAGCATGAACCGGACCCGGCCAGGGCGCGCCACGGAAAACAGAAGCCCGCATAAACCCTATGCGCCCTGATAAAACAGTTGTAATTATTCCGCACCAGACAACACCCCCTGAATTGCAGCCAACTATACCATTTGGAGTTGCAAGAAAAGACCATTTGTGGACAAAATATGCATTTGAGGCAATATCCCGCAGGCCGCAGTTGATGGCTGACTATCGTAAACAAAAACCCTCCTGGCGCACGCCCGGCCCCTACTACTTGCTGACCAGCACATTCGTGCCCATCCGGAATACATTTGTCTACGTTATTCTGATCCTGGAGTGCGTTCGTTTCAAGCTGGTATTGGGAATAGCGCTCCATCAACCAGATCCTGCCCTGTCTGTCCTCAAATTCCTTGGCCTTTGGCTTCCCCTCTATGTTGGAATTGCGCTGCAAATTGCGCTTTTTGTTGGTCTTATGTTTGGATTCGCGCAAATCTGCAAGGCCCGGGAACTCGATGCCCTGTACTCCGTGGGCTATGGCCTGCATCAGCTGATGGCGCCAATTCTGGGCCTTGGCGCAGTCGTCTGGCTTCTCGGCATTCTCATCCTTGGCTGGCTGCAACCTCTTGCACTCTACGCATCAAAAGTTTTCCTCCACGAGATGGAACAATCCGTCAGCATCATGATAGCCGGCACAAACGTTTTCCTGACACGCGAGCACAGAACCATCATGCTGGATGGCCTTTCCGACAACGGGAACCAGTTTCGAAGAGTTTTCATCTATGAGGTGCATCCGGACGGGAAAACCGTTGCCACGGCCGGCACGAACGGATTTTTGCTGGAGGAAGGCGATGTGAAGACCCAGCACTATTTTGTGAAATCCCTGGACGTCATGGAGCTGACAGACAAGCCAAACGCCGGCCCAGGCCCAGGCAATGAGATCAAGGCCTCCACCACATCCTATCTCGAAAATGTCCAGGGCCCGCTTGACAGGCCTGCCAAATCTCCCTACCGGCCGCGGGGCCTGAGCGAATATGAGTGGACTTTGGGGGAGCTGCTTTTTGGCAATTCGGCCATACCGTTTCAGATTGAATCCTACAAACTATCCGCCGAGATGAACTACAGGCTGGCGCAGCTGATGTTCATTCTGGTGTTGCCGCTCATGGCCGCTGTAACTGTAATCGAGCCACGGAGAAATCCCGGGCCACTCAGATTTTTCCTTGGCCTGCTTTTTGTCCTCGGATTCTACCAATACCTGAGCTATGGCACCTCGCTTTCGCGCAACAACCTGCTTCCACCTTGGGTTACTCTTTGGCTTCCGGTTGCGGTGGTCTATGTGTTGGTGACAGCCAAATTCTGGAAACTTGCCTACAGGCCGGCGTTTCAATCGGCGGGGTGAGGGGGCGAGTTGCCGGAATTGGCGCTCAGAGCAGGACCTAGAGCGTCGGATGGTCAATTGTGTCCATAACCTGCTGCTTTGAAGAAGTTTGAACATTCTTCGGGAGTGAAGAGGCGACAGATGTTTGCGATGGCTGCTTCGAGTTCGGTGATGGTTTTTGCTGCGATGGCCTTGAGGTGGGCCTTGAGTTTCGAGAACGCCATTTCGATCGGGTTGAGATCGGGGCTGTAAGGTGGCAGGAAGAGCAGCCATGCACCTGTGGCGCGGATCATGGCCTCCGCCGCGGACTCTCTGCGGGCAGGCAGATTGTCCATGATCACTACATCGCCGGGGCGCAGTGTTGGCACCAGGAGCTGCTTGACCCAGGCGTCGAAGATCGCCCGTTCATCGGCTCGGTAATGATGAAGGGGGCAACCAGGCTGTCACACTTGAGGCCCGCAATCAGTTATCCGTGCTGCGATTTGAATTAGGTAAACCCAAACAGGCTCTTCAAGCGACTGCGAATAGATCGTTCAAGTCCTATGAGAGGCTCCAATTTCTTCTGGTATTTCCGAAGCTCGTTCTGGGCGTCAATTAATTCACATATTCGAGCAACAGCTCCAGGCGGCAAGAGAATTGGCTGCTTATTCAACGAATCAATAATACGCCTTCGATTTGCTTCCCATTCCTCAGGGCCATGAATGAAAAGCGTCAACTCGGTATTAGTCCACCAGCGATAAACTGACGTGACCTCCGGCGAGCAAGCAACGCCACAATTCATTGCGACCTAAGTCATTAGTTGCCAATCCTCTGTGGTACTTAATCCTTCATCCCAGCGCAACCCAAGCGCCCTAAAGACACCAATCGGAATGGCTACGCTCATGAAAGGCGTTGCATTGGAACAAAGATGGCTAACTGCATCATAGGTAGATGGCCAATCCATTTTGAACCAGGTGCTAGCCCGCGGTATACGTAGACCATCCTTGACTACTATATCGTAGTCCTGACGCGCACAAGTTGCACGCAACATTGCATAAGGGTTCTCTTCTGCCAGCCTTTCAAAAGTTTCCACCCAATGGGAAAAAACAAAATCATCGTCGTCCAAAACAGAAACATATCTGCCGCGGACGTGTTCAAGTGCATCGTTGAGTGGCGCCGATCGACCCGGACGAATACACTGCAATACACTGATACGTTTAGTCAGAGATGGTGGAAACTCGGCCGCAAGTTCCTTTACTTCTGCGAAAATTTCATCACTTTTGTTGTGAACGACGAGAAAGAGTTCAAAATTTTGGGAACTTTGACTAGCTAACGACATAAGAGTCTCGCGCAGGGTTCTGCCTCGGGAACCTGTTGTACGAGTGATGACGGAAAGAAATGGTCGAACCCCAACTAAATTATTTGAACTGGCTTTCTGCCTAGGGCCATACGTTTCTCTAAATTGACGGCGCAAACCAAACATCTCGGACGTATTTGATAGGATGTTCGTTGTGGCCCAAAAGAATCATCACCATCCTTCAATATCTTTTGGATCTGGCTAATTGATCCAACAGGCAACAAAAGAGGGTTTCGGTCAAGTTTAGCAAGAATTTGATCTACCACGGACTTTCTATCTAACTTACCGGAATCAGCTTTTGTTTCTTCCGCAAACTTAGTCTCGACGACAACGATTTTGTGAGATGCGTGGATGCCCGCGAGAATTTTTGCCCGTGCGATGACGTCAAATTCTTCACTAAACGCAAGCTTCTCGTCAAACTGCAATCCGAGGTGATAGAAAACTCCAGTCGGTACGGCGAACGCTGCGGCGCTGGCCAGCATCCCAATTCCAATGGGAAAAAAATTGAAATCTATGATCTCCGGGTCATTGGTTGATGTTTCCGGCAACTCGACGCCCACCCTCAACACTGAATTCGGTTGTTCTGTTCGGAGTTCTGCAAAAGTGGCTAGCCAATTGGCTGAGACAGAATCCCCTTCTGGTAAAACGATCACATGTTGTCCCGTCACGTGCTCAAGAGCAGAATTAAGTGCTGTTGCGCGATTGGAACCCACACCCTCGAGAAAGATTGCCTTTTTCCGTAGAAGGGGTGGTAGGGCGTCAGCCCAATCAGCATTGGGTTCAGTCCCCTAAATGGGAAAGGCGAACTAAAATCAACTGAAAATCCGGGAAGGACTGTTGAGTAAGGCAATCTATTGTTGCTTTGAAGTATTCGCTCGCTGAATCCTTTGTCACAATCAGAATGGAGAATAGTGGACCGACTAACTCATTGCGATCCACCAAAAGAGGAATCGGCTGGGGTTTGCTTGTTTTATAAAGTCGCACAAACTGGTTTACGAGGAATTGTGGGTTTGCCTGCGCGATGAGTTCACGCAAAAAATGACCAATTGGCAAAGTGTGATCGATGGTAGGCAAATTTTTGGGGAAATGTTGATCGCTTGTTTCAAGCAACCAATCCTTCATCGCCGTTTCCCGCCAGCCTATTGCAGTCATTAGTCGGGCCAATCGCAGATTGCTGTATCCTTCAACATGCGTGTGGTCGAGCAGGCCAGCCTCTGTTACATCCCATCGTCCACCCAATAACTTGAGAGCGATGTCTTTGTGAGTAACGTTGGGAACGCTTAGTACCAGCGGAGCCGATGTTTCATCAGCCAGACTGCGCAACATCGCAATCACCTGTGGCCCGTTGACTATATGCTCTAGTGTGTCAAGAAATGTCAGCGAGGCAATACTCCTCTTTCCTACTGAGGCACGAATAGCTACTTCAGTGCCGGCGAGGTCGTAAAGATCAATCGCGCATGTTTCAAAGCCTCGCTCACTAAGGGATGAGAGGCCGTCTTGTGCCAGGTCGAAACCAATGTAAGTTGAACCAAGTTCGTCACGGATTGGTTCGGCAATCGCGCCATACCCACAACCAATGTCAATGTGACGCCAAGTCCCTTCGGGGCAGAACGCAGCAAAGTTACAACGTTGCCATAGACACTGAGCGGTAGGTATTCGTGTTTGTAAACAGGTGCCATGACCGTCCTATCTAACAGGGTAGCGATGCTTGGCGTAAGCGCCGTTGACAAATTGCCCAACTCGATGAGCGAGGTCGATTGGTTCTGGCATTTTTCCGGTTTCACGGCGCAACTTCACAGCGGCTGCGGCTTTCATTTGCCATTCGTTGCCAGATCGCAGAAACTCCGCAGCGTATTTGTCGGTCAAATCGCTTCTGGAATATTTGTGTGTCAGCATAAGTGCTGCTTCGGCCGAGTAGTAAATCTCCGCTTCTGTCGGCACCCAACCGCCCACATGGCTGAGGCGCTTATCATGGTAAACCATAGCGGAACATTGATGAATGACCTTGTAGCCAGCAAGCCTAACTCGCCAGGAAAAGTCGACATCATCACAATAGAGAAAGAAACTGTCGCTATCAAATCCGTTAAGTTCTTTAAAGAGACGAGTCTGCGCCACAGAGCACGCGGTGGAAGCCCAACTAGTTTCACCGGTTCGCTCGTCGTAATCCTTGGGATGTTCAATCGGGATTTGACGTGCCTCCCAGAGTCCGACGCCTGGCCGTGAAAGCCCCACGATCAATTCCGATAGCGCATTTGGAAACATCAGAACGTCGGGATTTAAAATAGCCGTGACAACGGTGCTGGCATTAGCCAGCAGTCGATTGTGCCCGGCCGCGGAACCAAGATTCGCGTTAAAAAAGGCGTAGTCGATCCGTTCAAATCCCGGATAGGACAGGCGCAACCGCGAAAGCACATCACTAGTAATGACCGGTTCTGGGGAGCAATCACCATATGCTACCTCGAGCGATTTAATGCCCCCCGCCGCCATCGCGTTTTTTCGGGCATTATCGAGATACTCGAGAGAACGCTCAACATGCGTTAAATCCAAATTGAACAAAATGGACTGCACGCGAACTGAAGGGGAATTTGCGGTCGGGAAGGATTTGGAGTTTGAATCACTTTTCATAAAGACCCCTTCTCCACGAGTTCCGCACTTACCAAACTTATGAAAATGCTTCATTAACGTCCACTGGAAAGACTTGCGGATTTCCAAATCCAGTTGGGACATGCCCGCCGCATAATGCTTTGAGTTTGATTGACTGACCTCCAGCGATGTGTCAAGGCCCCCCGTTAACGCGAAAGTAAGAACAAGCATCATCCAGTTTTGGTATTGAGTGTTTCCCAAATTTGCGGTGAATTGTCACAATGAAGATTGAAAAGGACCTTGCTCTCGAAGGCCTGCGCGGCATAGCTAGCTTGAATGTTGTATTGGGGCATTTTTTGTTTCCTTTTTCCCTTACCTCGCTCATCACATTCGTCCCTACCCAAATCCCGTCTCAAATTATTCCTTTGAAAAGGTCATGATGTTTCCCCCATTTACTTTTTTGTATTTGGCTGACGCGTCTGTATCGGTATTTTTTGTGCTCAGCGGATATGTGCTTACACGACGTTTTTGTGACCAACAATCCAGCAGAGTTTCAGTCGGCGGCCGTCCGGCGTTATGTGAGGCTTATTCTGCGGCCTTTGGAGCGTAATGCTGGCGTGGGCATTGCTGGTAGCCAATGCGTATGGCAACTATAACGCAGGGATTCTGGGCACAGCGGGTTGGGTTCTGGACATGTACAAAGTTCCTGTATCCTTCAGCACAGCTTTGTTTGAGGGGCTGGTTGGTGCTCCTTTCTTTGCAGTCCATAGTTTGAACTTCCCATTGTGGACGATCAGAATTGAACTAGTGGGATCCATTCTTCTATTTGCCTCCTATGCGCTCTTTGGCGTCCAAAGCCGCATTCTACTGATAATCTGGTTTGTATACTTTGCATATATAGTCAACGCTGGATCGGTAGAAACATTGCATTACGTTGCATTGCTTTCCGGAGTTTCTCCATATCGTCGAAGCACGATTGAAAAGCTCGTCAGCAATTTCAATTTTGTGCCCTGGTTGTCGGACTTATAGGCATTTCGTTTACGTACGCAGCGCCTTTTGAAATCTTTGAAGCACTTCTTTCACCAGAATTTACGCATTCTGGAAAGGCTCATAATCCCAATGACCGTCTTATTTGGCATACCATTGGCGCAACATTTCTTGTAGCTGGCGTTTGGGGAATGGATTTGTCAGGCGGCTCCTCTCTTCGCCTGTTTCCGCCTACCTTGGCCGGATTTCATTTTCGATTTATCTGCTGCACTTTCCCTTAATCATGTCGCTTTCGTTCCGCATGGCGGAATTTGGCCTTTGGTTGGGCATGAGCTATCTTGGCTATGCATTTCTTGCTCTAGTTGTAACACTTGCAGTCCTCTTTTTTCTTGCGAATTATTTTATCGTTATATCGATGCCCCTTCGGTACGACTGGCAAGTTGGCTAAGCAAGCACTTGGAACATCGGGCTTGCACGTAGAATATCGAATATGTTTGAAACTGGACATGGATAAATGAAACAAGATGTGCGCAACAACAATTTTAACCTCGTTCGGTTGTTTGGTGCCATACTTGTTCTTTATGGACATTCTTATGCTCTGACCGGTAATCCTACTCCCGATTTGCTGCAAACAGCGTTTTCACCGTCGGCGTCAAAATATTCTTCTCTATTAGTGGGTATCTTGTCACTTTGAGCTGGTTGAGTGACCCGCATATTGTTCGTTTCTTTTTTCGGCGCGGCCTAAGGATTTTTCCGGCGCTGATTTGTTTGGTGCTCCTATGTACTTTTGCAGTAGGCCCATGGCTTACGCGGCTCTCGTATTTGGAGTATTTCTCAAATCCAGTCGTCTACACTTATTTGCGGAATGCTGCTCTTTACATCAATTATTATCTCCCAGGCGTTTTTGACAGAATATTTATCCTGGTGTTGTCAATGGCAGCCTTTGGAGCCTGTCAACGGAATTTGCAATGTATGTTTTGACGCCGATGATGCTGGGCCGCTCATTCTGGTACGTCGCAGCGCTGCCGCAAGTGCTGCGCTTGTGCTCTCAGCTCTTGCACTTTGGGTTGGGCAATCGGATCATATGGGTAACCTCGGGTGTTTTACGCAACCGATATCTGGTCATCAATTTCTCTCGCGCCCTATTTTATTGTTGGGTTAGTAGTAGCAGCACTTGGGCTGAGAATACTTTTATATATCTTGCGTTTGCGTTGCTTTTTATTGTGCAATTTTGAAATGGTCCATTTGTCAGAGTGATGCTCGTTCTGATTTTGCCCTATGCTTGCTTGTCTTTTGGCAGTGGGCGTAATCTAGGGCCAGGCATCGTCGGTCTCGATATTTCCTACGGATTATTTCTCTACGGCTTTGTCGTTCAGCAGATACTGGGGAATTTTTTCGCCTTTACAAACCCTTGGTCTATGTTCTGGGCATCTCTTTTCATCACGACTATTCCTGCATATCTTTCTTGGTTGTTATTGAAAGGCCGGCCTTGAGCTTCAAGCCCAAGGTCACGCCAAGACTTCCTGTAGTTTCGGCATCCCCAGCGTCTTAACTAATAATTCGTATTAGCTGTTCCATGGAAGCATGTGAAGAAAGACTTTATGGGCTGGCCGATTTCTAATGTATATTGGGAACCTAATGCGCGACATTTGCCGACAACAATCAGTCTGATATGGAATTTGAGGAGTTATTCCATTGACACAAGAGTTTGACTACATGAAATCACAGGTCAAAAATGGCTTCATGATAGAGCTCGATTATGCTTTGAGGCCGCGCGTGCGTGAAGGGAGTGCGGAAAGGAACGATTTTTGTGGCCGCCTCATTGCTAAGGCTATGACCGCTACCGCATTGACCTTCAGCTTATGCTTGAACTAAGGGATTACTTCGAAACGATTTCTGCCGGAGAACCAACAAATGAAACTCAACCATGGTGGGAAAATCCATGGTTTCCTCCGCTGGACGCAATCTGTCTCACGGCGTTATTGGTCAAACTTAACCCGCGCCATTATATTGAAGTTGGTTCTGGAATTCGACCAAATTTGTTCGCCGCGCTATCGCAGACCATGGCTTACGCACACAGGTAATCTCTATCACCCTACCCGCGCGCGGTGATTGATGTACTATGCGACAAATCATCGTAGCGCATGGAGGATTGCGATTTGAGTTTTTTCACTACACTTTACGGCGAAGACATGATTTTCGTTGATAACAGCCACCGCAGCTTCCAAAATTCCGATGTCACGGTGTTTTTTAGAGAGGTATTTCCAATTTTCAATCCGGATTGCCACTATGGCATTCATGACATTTTCTTGCCAAATGATTATCCGGAAGAGTGGTTGGCTCGTTATTATAATGAGCAGTATGTGAATGTGCTCCTTGCTCGGTGGTGCTGGCGGGGATGAAATTGTAATGCCCGTGCATTACGTGCAAAACCGGCCGGAATTGCTTGATGTTCTTAACCCGATTACAAGGGATCCTGCCCTTGGCGGTTCAATGCTGGTTGGCGGTGCCTTTTGGATGAAAAGAGCTGAGCCTGGCGGAGACCTAACCTATGAGACAGACTTGCATTGTAACGGGTGGGGCAGGCTTTATCGGTTGCGCTATTCGTAAATCTGGTCAAGCAATTGACAGAGTCATCGCCATTGACAACCTGCATCGACAAATTCACCCTAGTCAGATCCGGCCTACAGTTTTGCATTCGAGCGTTGAGCTAATCATCGGCGATGTTACTCTGAATTTCACTTGGGATGACTTGCTTGCAAATCATTGGCCAAAAACCATTGTCCACTTGGCTGCAAAACTGGTACAAGCCAATCTCTTACCGAAGGGTCGCGGCACGCAAATGTTAACGTTCTGGAACGACGTGTATGTTTGGGGCCCTGGCGCGCCACAACTGTATCCCACAGAATATGGTCCTTAGTTCCAGCCGCGCTATCTATGGAGAAGGGGCTTGGAAGAACAAAACGTCAGGACACACGAGCTATCCGGGTCAACGCTCGAAGGCCCAGCTTGATCGAAAGGAATGGGATTTTCCCGGCTTGTTCTGTTTGCCGTTTGAGGCCGAACTCAACCGAGCCCCGTCCCACCAGTATTTATGGTGCAACAGAATTAGCTCAAGAACATATTTTAGCAGCATGGGCATTGTCTTTTGAGCTACAGCTTGAAATTCTTCGCCTACAAAACGTGTATGGGCCAGGCAATCTTTGGTAATCCGTACACTGGTATCGTGCCGTTTTTCGTGCGTTAGCGCGACGGAAAGAGTATTCCAGTTTATGAAGATGGGAAAATTGTTCGTGATTT
>CAVYAB010000013.1:0-24598 GCA_963766425.1 uncultured Alphaproteobacteria bacterium | reverse complement strand
CGATCTCGTAGAGCATCAGAGCTGTGGCCGTGGCCAGATTGAGAGATTCAACGCCTGGCTTCATTGGAATTCTCACCTGGATATTGCAAGCCACCGACAGGGCCTGCGATAGGCCCCGCGTTTCATTGCCCATGAGCAGCAGGGTTGGCAACACGTAGGCGCGGCGGAAATCGCCTTTAGCAGTCGATAATGTCCCCACACGATCGCCAGGCCAGGCCCTCGCAAGATCGATGAGCCCTTCAACTTTCATGTTCACGATGGGAAGTGCAAAAATCGATCCCGTAGAGGCGCGAACCGTTTCTGGCGAAAAGGGATCGCAGCAATTTCCCGCGAGTATGATGCCGCTGACATTGGTGGCATCAGCCGTACGCAGAATGGTGCCCAGATTGCCGGGGTCGCGGATTTCCTCCAGCGCCAGCCAAAGGCCTTCCTTTGCCGGGTGCGGCTGATAGCGCTGACGGAACACCGCCAATACATCCAGAGGATTGTTCTGGCCGGAAAGCTCCGCCATGACCTTTTCTGTGACCAGCAGCGGCTTCACGTCTTCCCAGATAGTTTGCGGCTTGGTGGCCACGAAAATATCGGGTTGCCAGCCCAGCGCCAAAGCCCGCTCCAGCATCGCATGGCCTTCCGCCACAAATTGGCCCGTCTCGCGCCGCCCCTTCCTGTCGGAAAGGGAACGGATGCGCTTGATAACGGGGTTCTGCAGGGAAGAAACGGGAAGCATGACCTTCTCTATAATTTGGGATAGAAGACACGTCCATGAACATTCGCCCCAATCTCAAGACCGGAATTTCCGTTTGCCCCCATGACTGCCCCTCGGCCTGCGCCCTGGAGGTGGAATTGCTGGATGAGCGCACCATTGGCCGGGTGCGGGGCGCCAAGGATAATTCCTACACCCTCGGCGTGATCTGCGAAAAAGTGGGCCGCTACGCTGAGCGCATTCATCATCCTGATAGGCTGCTTTACCCCCTGAAGCGTGTTGGCCCCAAGGGCACTGGCCAGTTCAAGCGTATTAGCTGGGACGAGGCCATGAAGGAGACCGCTGCCGCATTCCTCAAGGCCGAAGCCGACTATGGCTCCGAATCCGTCTGGCCCTACTACTACGCAGGCACCATGGGCTTGGTGATGCGAGATGGCATCGAGCGTCTGCGTCACAGCAAAAACTATTCCGGCATGTATGGCACCTTCTGCATTTCCCTGTCCTGGACCGGATACTTTGCCGGCGCTGGCAAGATTGCAGGGGTCGATCCCCGCGAGATGCAGAAGTCGGACCTCATTGTGATCTGGGGCGGCAATCCAGTGAATACCCAAGTGAACGTCATGACCCACGCCATGAAGGCCCGCAAGGATCGCGGTGCCAAGATTGCCTGCGTTGATATCTATGATACCGGCACCATGAAGCAGGCCGACGTAAAAATGTTGATCAGGCCCGGCACCGATGGCGCGCTCGCCTGCGCGGTTATGCATGTGTTGTTCCGGGACGGCTATGCCGATTGGCCTTACCTCGAAGCGCTGACCGATTGCCCACGTGAATTTGAAGCCCACCTCAAAGCCAAAACACCAGAGTGGGCCGCGAAGATTTGCGATATTCCGGTTTCTGAAATTGAAGCTTTCGCGAAACTCATTGGCGAAACCAAACGCACCTACTTCCGGCTGGGCTATGGCTTCGCCCGTTCACGCAATGGCGCGGTGAACATGCATGCCGCTTCCTGCATTCCGGTCGTCACCGGTGCATGGAAATATGAAGGCGGAGGCGCGCTCCATTCCAACAGCGGCATCTACAAGTGGAACAAGAAAATGATTGAAGGCTTGGATGCTGAAACACCAGGTCTTCGTGTGATCGATCAAAGCCGCATCGGCCCTGCCTTGTTGGGTGACCCCTTTGATTTGGCTGGCGGACCGCCGGTGAAGGCCATGCTTATTCAAAATACCAATCCGGCATCCGTAGCACCTGACCAGACTAAAGTGAAACAGGGTCTGGCCCGCGAAGACTTGTTCGTCTGCGTGCATGAGCAATTCATGACCGAGACGGCGAAATTCGCCGACATCGTTTTGCCAGCGACGATGTTCCTGGAACATGACGACGTGTATCAGGGCGGCGGCCACCAGCACATCATGTTTGGTCGCAAGCTGGTTGAGGCGCCCGGTGAATGCCGCAGCAATCATGATGTGCTTTGTGATCTCGCCGAGCGAGTGGGCGCCAAGCATGCAGGTTTCACGATGAACCCTCGGGAATTGATTGATTGGACCTTGCAGCATTCGCGTCGCCCCGATTTGCAAAAACTTGACGAAGAAAACTGGATTGATGTGCAGCCCGATTTTGAAACGGCCCATAATCTGAAACGCTTTGGCCACGCCGATGGCAAGTTTCACTTCAAGCCCGATTGGGTGAAAGCGGCCTATCTCTCGCCCACCGGCCCTCTTGGCCCCGTGAAGGACATGCCTGAGTTTCCCGACCATTGGAATGCGATTGAAGAAGCAACGGAGGATTATCCCTTCCGCCTGGCCACAAGCCCGGCGCGCACCTTCCTCAACTCCTCCTTCAATGAAACGCCCTCGTCGATCAAGCGCGAGGGAAGGCCCACGCTCTTTGTGCATCCACAAGACTTGGCAGCGGCGGGCATCGCCGATGGCGACAAGGTGAAGGTGGGCAGCGCGCGGGGTGTCGTCACGCTGCATGCCAAGGCCCATGAGGGCCAACGGCGCGGGGTTCTGATTGCCGAGTTGATCTGGCCCAATGAAGCCTTTGAAGACGGGCAGGGCATCAATACGCTGACCGGCGCCGATCAGGCAGCCCCCGCTGCAGGTGGTCTTTTCCATGATAATCGCGTGTGGCTGAGGCCCGCGCGATGAACCGGGGATGAACAGGGGATTCAGCTCAGGCTCAGCCCCGGCAGCGTAGTGTGAGGTCTAGTTAAACGCCTGACCTGACGGAGCTGACATGAAAACCCTTACCGCACTAGCACTTGCCGCCCTGATGCTCGCTACGGCCTCGGCCACGTCCCATGCAGGCAAAGTCAAGAAAAAGCCGGTTCACATCGAGGTCGCAACGACGATTAATCAGACTTCAATCAGGCATCTGCGGCTTAGGTTGAGGGTCCCGCCGCCTCCCACCATCCTGATGATTAACCAATGATTAACCCTTTGGAGTCCGTCCAAGTCCTTGAAAAGAATCATTTTCTTGAAGGGCAGAATCGTTCCACGGTGCAGGCCATGGTAGAAACACGGCATCCCAATCCCCAAGTCTGGCTCCTGCTCATGGCCGCCTGCCTCGTTTTGGCAACGCTGGCCCCGGTCGCTGTCCTGGTAGGCTAAAGCCTCAAGCTAGCTTCGCGATACGCTCCGTGAGCAGATCGAAAAACCCCTGCGCATTAATCGAGCGGCACACCGTTGCGTTGGGCTTCCTGCCCGTCACGCGCCACCAGTCCACCACGGTCATGCCCATGGTGAGTTCCGACTCGCACTCAATGGCGACATTCACATCGCGTGATTGAAACAGTTCAGGCTTAAGTAGCCAAGCCATCACGCAGGGGTCATGCAGCGGCCCTCCATCGGTGCCATATTTCTGTTCATCAAAACGTTCCGAGAAACTGAGCATCGCCGCAATCGCAGGTCCGGACTTGTTTTTTATCCCGCGGAATTTTTCGATGCGGGCTGCCGTGGACAGGGCCTGATGCGTGCAATCCAGCGGAATGAGCGTCATCGGAATATCAGCCTCAAACACCACGCGCGCCGCGTGCGGGTCCACATAGATATTGAATTCCGCCGCAGGGGTGGTATTGCCGCCCTCAAAGAATCCACCACCCATGGCCACAATGCGCCCGATACGCGAGGCAATTTTCGGCTCGCGGATGATGGCAAGCGCAATGTTGGTCATGGGGCCAAGCACGCAAAGAGTCACGGTTCCAGCTTCGCGGGCCATCAGGGTGTCAATGATGAAATCTACCGCGTATTGTTTTTGCAAAGGCATCTTGGGGTCAGGCCAGACAGGGCCATCGAGTCCCGTTTGCCCATGCACATATTCCGCCGTCACCAGCGGACGCAGCAAGGGACGCACTGCTCCTGCAAAAACCTTAGTCTCAGGTCTGCCCGCCAATTCGCAAATCTTGCGCGCGTTGATTTCAGTGAGTGCTAGCGGCACATTGCCCGCCACCGCCGTGATGCCCAGAACCTCGAACTCCGGCGAGGCCAATGCCAGGAGAATGGCAACGGCATCGTCCTGACCGGGGTCCGTATCGATGATAATGGGCAGGGGCTTCGTCATTTTTTCGGGGCTCTTTGTTTCTTGCGCAGGTGATAGGTAAGCGCCAGCGAAATACAATGGCGCAGGGCCACCTCTGGTAGCCTATCACCTATGTCAAACACAATGCTCCTGTTGCCCACAAATTTCATCTCGTCCTTGTAGAGTTCCTTGAAATCCTCAATCAGCCCGGACGTGCAAATGAAATACATCGCATATTTGTCCGGTTCATTTTTGATATGATCAATCCGGATCGTGCTGCCGCTGCCGGTTTCCGGCGTCAGATAGCTGGGTTGCCCCCAGCGCAAGGCTTCCTCCAGCTTGCCGACCCCCAGAGTTTTCTTCGCCACATCGAATATCATCTCGCGCAGGGCAAGCAATTTGGTTCGCACCGGCTTTGGATAAACGCTGAAATCAAGCTTTGCCATCTGAGTTCTCCGGGAAAAATCTGGTCCGCATCCGTTCCAGGTAGGCCATGATTTTAGGTTGTGACCTGATATAGGCGCCAAGTTCCGTGTTGAAATAACTGGAACTGGCGGAGAAGAGGCTGCCGAACACGGAAGCATCAGCACCACAGATCTTATCGCCGAGAAGATAAGTATTGTTGCCCAGCAGCGTCACCACGCTGTTGACGTCGCCCTTTCCGAGTTCCAGCCGTTCGGGCGCCGTATGCCGCCCCAGACCCTGGGCCTTGAGCATCTTTCTCACTTTCCCCCTAACGAAAACGCGAAGAATTGGGCGGATAGGGGCCGGCGCCATATTGAAAAACTGGCGCGGACCCTTTTCGAAATTTTCGTCAACCAGCCAGCGCTCATAGACACTGAGAAAATAGAGATGCTCTTCCAGCATTCTCTCGATTGCCCAGGCGAGCGCCAGCTTTTCGGCGTCATAACCGCCCGAATAATCGATCTTGTACTTTGTTTCCAGATGCCGCCGTATGAAATAGGAATCACCAAGAACCAGGCCGTCGTCATTGATGTAGGGCACCTTGCCCTTGGGCGCGCCGCTGAATGTCATGGGCGCTTCCCTGTATTCAATCCCGGACATTTTCAGCAAAACATCAGCCTTGATGACAAACGGGCTGGGGTGCGGCTGGCCAAACATGGGGCCGGAGGTGCAAAGCGTGATCATTATTGTATCTCCTTGTACACCGCTTTACTACTGCCACACTGCTGACAGATACTGTCAGTAACGTTGCAGTAGTATCAGACCATGCGCAGAGCCGACCGCCTTTTGCAGTTGATCCAGATCTTGCGCCGCCACCGCAGGCCGGTGACCGGCGATGTGATGGCGCGTGAGCTGGAAGTATCGCTCCGCACGGTTTACCGCGACATTGCCACTCTGACCATTGAAGGCGTACCCATCCGCGGTGAAGCGGGCGTAGGCTATGTGCTGGGCGAGGGCTATGACCTGCCGCCCCTGATGTTTACCACCGATGAACTGGAAGCGGTTATGCTGGGCCTGCGCTGGGTTGCAAGGCGCGGTGACAAGGATTTGGCTCGAGCCGCGTTGGATACGGTGGCGAAGATTGGCACCGTGCTGCCGGAAAAGCTGCGTCCCTTCCTCTTTGATGCAGCGCTGCTGGTGCCGCCTCGTATGTACCAGACTACAGACCACATTGATGTGGCGCTGTTCCGCGCCGCCATCAGGGACGGCAGGAAAGCGACAATTGGTTATCGCAGTGAAGAAGGTAACGAAACCGTTCGAACGATCTGGCCTATTGCCATTTCCTACTTTGATGCCCAGCGCCTGATCATCGGTTGGTGCGAACTGCGCACCGCGTTCCGCTCCTTCCGCACCGACCGCATGCTGACCATGGAAGTGTTGAAAGATAAATACCCGGAACGGCGCAAGGTACTGTTGAAGAAGTGGCAGGAAGAAGTGCGCCAGGAAACCGGCCAGCCGCAGTTGGATGTGTTTATGTGAGTTTGCGAGCTACCATTGCCAATGCCTTAGGATAGAGCTTGTGTTCCTCCATCAGCACGCGCGCGCTCAACCTCTCTGGCGTATCACCCGATAGTACCGGAACTTCCGCTTGCGCAATGACAGGCCCACCATCAAGGTCGGCGGTGACATAATGAACCGAGCAGCCATGAACTTTCATGCCATCAGCCAGCGCCCGCTCGTGGGTGTGAATCCCCTTGTAGAGTGGCAAAAGGGAAGGGTGGATATTGATCATTTTCCCTGCCCATGGCTCCAGCAGCACCGATGTCATGATGCGCATGAATCCGGCGCAAGCGATCAGATCCAGATTTTGTGATTGCAGATAGTCATTGAGCGCCGCGTCAAAACTTTCACGGGAGGAGTAACGCTTGTGATCAATGACATGGGTCCAAATATTCCGGCTTTGGGCGAATTCAAGGCCAGCTGCATCCGGCCTGTTCGACACGACACACACAATTTCGGCGGGGTAAGCCGGATCACGTGCGGCCTCCACAAGAGCCGCCATGTTGGAACCGCGGCCCGAGATCAGAACCCCAACGCGCTTTCGCTTCATTGGGCTTTCAGGTTTGCCGATGTTGCAACCTGTGCCTCTTTGCCCTTCCGCTTGCGCAAAGCGCCAAGTGTCACAACTTTTTCACCGGATTTTTTGAGCGCGGCGGTAACGGCCTTTGCATCCTTCGCCTTCACCACGACAATCATACCGATGCCGCAATTGAAAGTGCGGAGCATTTCACGCTCCGAAGTTCCGCCAACATCTTGCAACCAACTGAACACCGGCGAAAACGGCACGGCATCCAAATTGATTTCCGCCACGCAGCCCTTCGGTAAAACACGGGGGATATTTTCAAGAAAACCACCGCCCGTGATATGGGCCAGCGCCTTGATGGATTTATTTTTCCGAAACACTTTCAGCAGTGACGTCACATAAATCCGCGTTGGCACCAGCAACGCTTCACCCAGAGTCTTGCCCTTGGCAAATGGGGCAGGGGCATCATAGCCAAGCCCGCTCAGTTCAACGATTTTGCGGATGAGGGAATAGCCGTTGGAATGGGGCCCAGACGAAGCCAAACCCAAAATCACATCGCCCGGGCCAACATCCTTAGCCGGCAGGATTCGCTTGCGCTCCACCGCCCCTACGGCAAAGCCCGCAAGGTCATAATCCTTGCCATGATACATGCCAGGCATCTCGGCAGTCTCGCCACCAATGAGGCCGCAGCCCGCCTGCTTGCAACCCGCAGCGATCCCTGCAATCACTTCGCGGGCTTGCGCTACGTCAAGTTTCCCTGTGGCAAAATAATCGAGAAAGAAAAGCGGCTCCGCCCCTTGCACAATGAGGTCGTTCACCGACATGGCAACAAGATCAATTCCAACCCCGTGGTGCATGCCAGTCTCAATGGCCACCCGCAATTTGGTGCCAACCCCGTCATTGGCGGCCACCAGAACCGGGTCCTTGTAGCCACAGGCCTTGAGATCAAACAGTCCGCCAAAGCCGCCCAGCGCCGAATCAGTGCCTTTGCGCCGGGTAGCCTTCGCCAGGGGTTTTATGGCCTCGACCAATGCATTCCCGGCTGAAATATCCACGCCCGCGTCCGCATAGGTCACGCTGTTTCGTCCCGCTTGTTTGCCGTCGCTCATGCCGCTAGTTTGCCCTATTATTCGTGCTATGGGGGCCTCATAGCCTGACTTGGCGTGTGAATAAAGCGTGATGGTGGTTGGTCACCAGTGGAAATGGAGCGGTTGACGGCATGATCTATCGGAGTGTGTGGCTGGTATTAGTGGCCACAATGATCATGCTTGGCCTTGCCGTGGGTGCGCAAGCTGCCGGCCCCGTCGAAACCAGCGTTTTTGCCGTTCAAGGCGTTGAAGCGGATGTAACCGACAAGGACGTAGCAACCGCCAAAAACAAGGCCCTCTTCGACGTCCAGATGAAGGCAATTGTCATGCTGGCGCAAAGGCTGGGCAACGAAACCTTTGCGGCCGAAATTGCCAAGCTGGAGTTGAAGGACGTGTTGCCCTTGCTCAAATCACTTTCCATCGAGCAGGAAAACACCGGCCCCGGCCACTACATCGGCAAATTCACCGTCAGGTTCATCCCGGAAAAAGTCCAACGGCTGTTTGAAAGCTATGGCGTGGTTGTTGTGTCGCAGCAGGCCACGCCCATGCTGGTGCTTCCCGTCTGGAAGGCGCCGGAAGGCACGCAGCTATGGGAGGAAAACGTCTGGCGCGCCGCCTGGCTCAACCTTCGCGCTGAACAGTCCCTCGTGCCCCTCATCGTCCCCATCGGTGATTTCGAAGATACGGCCGCCATCACCGCTCAGGACGTGCTCAATCTCGATCCCATAAAGCTGGAGGCGCTCCGCCGCCGCTATGGCACCAGAATCATCCTGGTGGCCATTGCCGAACCCGCCGAGGGCAACGGCGTTCGCGCCATGATGAATGCCGAGACCGAACTCGGCACAATTACCTTCGACAAGATTTATACTGCCAATCCGGCAACGCTGGAAACATCAGCAGCACTTGCCGCCACGCGCTTCCACGCCGTGATGATCGACAAGTACAAGTCCGACAAGGCCAAAGCCAACGCCGAACAGGTGAGCGCCGATGCCAATGTCTCGAGTTCCATCCCCGTGGCAGTGCCGTTTTCAAGCCCGTCCGAGTGGAACGCCATTCGCTCGCGCATTCTGTCGTCGCCCGGCATCATTGGCGTTGATGTCTCGACGCTCGGAGGCAATGGCGCGGTGATAAGGCTGATGTATGTCGGCGATCTGCAATTCGTACAGACATCAATGCAGGCCACCGGACTGCAAATGTCGCAAATTGGGGGGAGCTGGGTTATTCAATCCCTCCTGTAAAGCCCATGAACCTTCCAAATTTCATCACCATTGGCCGGATCCTTCTGGTTCCCATAACCGTGTGGCTGATCATCTCCGGCGAGTTTACCTTAGCCTTTGTTGCCTTTGTTGTGGCCGGTGTGAGCGACGGAGTTGATGGCTTCATTGCCAGAAAACTCAATCAGCGCTCGGAACTGGGTGCCTATCTCGATCCCATCGCGGACAAGGCTTTGCTGGTTTCCATTTATGTTTCGCTTGGGTTCCTGCAATTTCTGCCCGCGTGGCTGGTCATTCTGGTGGTGACACGCGACGTGCTGATTGTTGGCGCCGTTGTTCTGGCATGGGTGGTAAACAAGCCGATGGTTGTTGCCCCTTCAATGGCCAGCAAAGTGAATACGGTGGGGCAGATTGTTCTGGCCGGGCTGGTTCTGGGCCTTCTGGGTTTGAAAATCAGCCTCGTGCCGCTGCTTTACGCAGGCTTCGCGTCCGTGGCGATTTTGACCTTTGGGTCCGGCGCATTATACATGCGCGATTGGCTGCTCCACATGGCCAATGGCAAGCAGGAGTAAGGCCTCGCATGACATTGCAAAAGCAAGTTACATTCTGGGTCGTTGCATTCCTGACATTAATTTTGGTGCTGTGGCTGCTCAGCCCAATCCTGCTGCCTTTTATCGCAGGACTTGTGCTCGCCTATTTCCTTGATCCCGTGGCCGATGCACTGGAGCGCCTCGGCCTGCCGCGCCTGGTGGCAACTGCCACAATTCTTGTGCTCAGTATCTTGTTGCTGGTGTTCATTGGTCTGCTCATTGTTCCCATCCTGGGCGATCAGATCGTAAAATTTGCAAGCGACCTGCCATCCCTGCTGCAATCCCTGCTGGCGCGCTTCAATGAAGTGGCACCGCAATGGATCAAGGATGCCATCGCAAAATCGGGAACCGACATTCAGGGCTCCATTTCCGATATTGCCGGAAAGGCCGCAGGCTGGACGGCAACCCTTCTGGCCTCCGTTTGGTCCGGCGGCATGGCCATCGTCAACATTCTCTCCCTCATGGTCGTAACCCCCATCGTGGCCTTCTATCTCCTCGCTGATTGGGACCGTCTCGTTGCCAAGGTGGATAGCTGGCTGCCACGCGACCATGCGACCGAGATCAGGACCATTTTCGCCGACATTGATGCCGCGTTGGCAGGTTTCATTCGCGGCCAGGGTACCGTATGCCTCTTGCTTGGCGTATTCTATGCGCTGGCCCTTACCATTGCCGGATTGAAGTTCGGCCTGGTTATTGGCCTTGCCGCCGGTCTCATGAGTTTCATACCCTTCGTTGGTGCCCTCGTTGGCGGCCTCATGGCGATTGGCGTGGGGCTGGTGCAGTTCTGGCCTGACTTCAGCAGCATCCTGATCATCATTGGCATTTTCGCTGCGGGCCAGTTCCTGGAAGGCAATTTCCTGTCACCCAAACTCGTAGGCAGCAGCATTGGCCTGCACCCCGTGTGGCTGATGTTTGCACTATTCGCCTTTGGTTATGTCTTTGGCTTTGTGGGGCTCTTGCTGGCCGTTCCGCTGGCGGCCGCTGCCGGTGTTCTCGTACGCTTTGCCCTCAATCAATATATGGCAAGCAAGCTCTATCGCGGCATCTCCAGAGAAATGCCAAAACCAATAAATACCCCGGTGCGTAAACGATCGAAATGAAGGGCAGGGGCCGACAACTTGTTTTGGATTTGCCTCATCGCCAAGCCCTGGGCCGCGATGATTTTCTGGTGACGGGGTCCAATACCGCAGCCGTGGCCCTGATCGACCACTGGCCCGACTGGCCTGCCCATGCAGCTCTGCTCGTAGGCCCACCGGGCAGCGGCAAGACCCACCTCGTTGAAGTCTGGCGCCAGCGTTCCAACGCCGCGCGTATTCAGGCAGCAGATGTAAGGGCAGAGAATGCGCCCGAACTCTTGGCACCGGGTGCCTTGGCCATTGAAGACGCCGGGAGTTCTCTTGATGAGAAAGCATTTTTTCATTTGCTGAATTTGGCCAGGCAACAAGGAAACAGTGTTCTCGTCACGGCCCAAAGGCGGCCTGAACGGTGGAAGATTGCCCTGCCTGATCTGCTATCGCGTTTGCGGGCAATTCCGGTGGTGGAAATTCTGCCTCCCGATGATGCCTTGCTGCGTGGGGTTCTGGTAAAACTGTTCTTCGACCGGCAGATAACGGCGGACGAATCCGCCATAAGTTTCATGCTGACCCGGATGCCCCGCTCCCTTGGGGCCGCGCGCCTCCTTGTGGCGGAGATTGATCGCCGCGCACTTGAGGAACGGGCCGAAGTAACGCGCCCTTTCGTGGCAAAAGTCCTATCGGATTTCTCAGCACCGGAACTGTTCGGGGACGACTAGAGCATGTTCCGGCAAAGTTGCACGACTTTGCCGATAAGAACATGCTCCAGCTTATTGATCTGGCGCGGTTTCTTTTCGCTCAGGTGAATCCACCTGAGCGGAAAGAGCGCTAGTGTTTCATTTACCCCCTCCACAATCCCCGCTTTCACCAAACTGTCATATAGGCCTATTATCCCTTAAGTTTTAAGGATTCCCCGATGAACGAAATGCTGCCACTTGAAGCCGCCGTGACGATTGGCCTGGATAATCCCCAGCGCTTTTTCAATCGCGAGCTATCGTGGCTGGGCTTCAACATGCGGGTTCTGGAAGAGGCCCGCAACCACAACCACCCGCTGCTGGAGCGCCTGCGCTTTCTTTCCATTTCCGGTAACAATCTCGACGAGTTTTTTATGGTGCGCGTGGCAGGCCTCGTGGGGCAAGTGCGTGAGCAAATGGTGGAAATCAGTCCCGATGGCCTGAACCCGGAAGAGCAGCTTGAGAAGATACGGAAATTCGCCCAGGAACTGATGGCCGAACAGGACCGGCGCTGGTTGCAATTGAAAAGCGAATTGGCCCAGAATGGCATCACCATTGTCAGTGAGGAGCTTCTAACGGCTGACGAGCACAAGTGGCTCGACAACCGCTTCCTCGAACATATTCTTCCCATCGTTACACCCATCGCCATTGACCCTGCCCATCCCTTTCCCTTCATTCTCAACCGCGGTTTTATCATCGCGCTGCAACTGAAACGCCGGCGCGACGGCGGCATCATGAATGCACTGCTTCCAATTCCTCCGCAGCTTGAGCGCTTCATCCGGCTGCCTGGGTCCAGCCCGCGCTTCATTTCGCTGGAACACATGTTGCGTGTCTTCCTGCCTAAATTATTTCCGGGTTACGATGTCCTGGGCCAGGGCCTGTTCCGCATCATCAGGGACAGCGACATCGAAATTGAGGAAGAGGCCGAAGACCTTGTGCGCGTGTTCGAAAGCGCCCTGAAACGCCGCCGTCGCGGTTCGGTTATCCGCATGGAAGTGGATGCCGATTGCCCAACGGGCATTCGCAACTTCATCGCCGACCAACTCGACGTGAGTGATGATGTAATCGTCACCTGCGAGGGCCTTGTAGGTTATGCCGACACTAAGCAACTCATTCTCGACGAGCGGCCCGACCTCAAATTCACGCCCTATATGGCGCGCTTCCCTGAGCGCGTTCGCGACCACGGTGGCGACTGCTTTGCCGCCATCCGGCAAAAGGATTTCGTGGTCCATCACCCTTACGAGTCATTTGATGTCGTGGTGCAGTTCATTCTTCAGGCCGCAAGCGACCCCAACGTGGTGGCAATCAAGCAGACGCTTTATCGCACCTCGAACAATTCGCCCATTGTTGCGGCCCTTGCCAAGGCGGCCGAGGCCGGAAAGTCCGTTATGGCGCTGGTGGAACTCAAGGCCCGCTTTGACGAAGAAGCCAATATCCAGTGGGCCCGCGACTTGGAACGCGCCGGTGTGCAAGTTGTGTTCGGCTTTATCGAACTGAAAACCCACGCGAAAGTTTCCATGGTGGTGCGCCGTGAAGGCAGCAACATGCGGAGCTACGTGCACTACGGCACAGGCAACTATCATCCGATTACGGCCAAGGTTTACACGGACCTCTCGTTCTTCACCTGCGATCCGGCCCTATGCCGTGACGCGGCGCGGCTGTTTAACTTCATCTCCGGTTATGCCCAGCCAGAAGACCTGGAGAAGCTCTCGCTTTCGCCGATCAATTTGAAGCCCATGCTTCTGCACCATATTGAAAACGAAATCGCCCACGCCAAGGCGGGCAGGCCCGCTCACATCTGGGGCAAGTTCAATTCGCTGGTTGATCCTGGCATAATTGACGCGCTCTACAAGGCAAGCCAGGCCGGGGTCCAAATTGACTTTGTGGTGCGTGGCATTTGCTGCCTGCGCCCGGGTGTGCCGGGTCTTTCTGACAATATCCGCGTAAAGAGCATCGTCGGGCGCTTCCTTGAGCATTCACGCATCATCTGCTTTGGCGCAGGGCACGGATTGCCCCATGCCAAGGCCCTTGTTTATATCGGCTCTGCCGATTTGATGCCGCGCAACCTGCATCGCCGGGTGGAAACACTCATCCCGATCGAAAACCCCACTGTGCATGAACAAATTCAGGATCAGATCATGGTGGTCAATTTCAAGGATAACCAGCAGAGCTGGAACCTGTTGGCCGATGGCTCGGCCCGGCGCGTCGTGCCTGGGCCAAATGAAGCGCCATTCAACGCCCACGATTATTTCATGAATAACCCCTCTCTCTCTGGACGTGGCCGCTCACTGAAAGGTAGTGTGGCAGGCGAAAACTTTGCCTCCAAGAGAAAGTCCAGGGTTCGGAAGTGAGTTGGCACAAGGGCTTTAGAACAGAACCACCGACCTATCGACCCGTAGCCGTTGTGGACATCGGCTCGAACTCCGTTCGCCTTGTGGTCTATGACGGCCTGCGCCGCTCGCCTACGCCCGTGTTCAATGAAAAGATTCTCTGCGGCCTAGGCAAGGGAGTGGCGATTACCGGAAAACTGGCTGATGGCGGAATAGCCCGCGCCCTCGCGGCGCTGCGCCGTTTTCGCGCTCTCGCCAAGCAAATCGGCGTCAAGCAGGTCTTTGCGGTGGCAACTGCCGCCGCGCGCGAGGCTTCAAACGGCCAGGCGTTCATCGAGAGTGCGGAAGAGGCCATCGGCGTCGGCATCAACATTCTGACCGGCAAGGAAGAAGCGCGCTACGCCGCCCTGGGCGTGATCGCAGGCATCCCCGAAGCCGATGGCATTGTGGGTGACTTAGGTGGCGGTTCCCTTGAACTCATTGATGTGCAGGACGGAAAACTGCGCGATGGCATCACCCTGCCGATTGGCCCTTTGCGCCTGATCGATATGTCGGGCGGTTCAATCAGGCGCGCCAAGGAAATTGTCGATGAGTATCTTGAGAAAGCAACACTTCTTGGCAATTTGAAGGGCCGCTCCTTCTATGCCGTTGGCGGCACCTGGCGAAATCTGGCCAGGCTTCATATGGCGCAGAACAAATATCCCCTCCATGTGCTGCACCACTATGCCATGACACGGCAACAGGCCTCCGCCGTGGCCGATCTCGTGTCTGGGCTTTCTTCATCTTCGCTCAGGGATGTGCGCGAGGTCTCCCGCAGCCGGTCTGACACGCTGCCCTATGGTGCCCTGGTTCTTGACCGTTTGCTGGCTAAGGGAAAGGCGACTGACGTTATAGCTTCAGTCTACGGTGTTCGTGAAGGTCTTCTCTATTCCAAGCTGCCACGTCGCAAAATGCAGGCGGATGCACTTCTCTCATCCTGTTGGGACTTCGCCCGGCGTTACGCCCGCTCGCCTGAGCATGAATTGGAACTCTGTGACTGGACCGATCAACTCTTCGGAGCTACTGGCTTTAAAGAAAATGAGGATGAGACGCGGCTGCGCTATGCTGCCTGCCTGCTCGCCGACATCGGCTGGCGCGCTCACCCCGACTACCGTGCAGAACGCTCCGTAGGCATGATATCGCAGGCCGCATTCGTTGGCATAGATCACCCCGGCCGCGTGTTTCTGGCACTCACCATATTCTACCGCTACGAAGGCGAGGACATGGGCGACGGCCTGGTGAACCTGCTCGATGACAGCCAGATGATGCGAGCCCATCTGCTGAGTTCAATATTCCGCCTCGCCTATATCCTCTCAGCTGCCATGCCTGGCATGCTGCCGCGCATCGGGCTTAAGATGGCGGAAGGAAAAACCCTGCAACTCATCCTGCCAAAAAAATTGCAGGACCTGATGGGCGAACGTGTTGAAAAACGCCTGGCGGGGCTGGCGTCGGAAATGGGAAGAGTTGCGAAAGTCGTGATTGCATAGTTGTGCTGACACTTAGTGACTCTCATCATGCCCAATCTAATTCAAAATTGGAATTATGCTCATTGTCCTCGCCTGCGAAGCGGGAGAGGAAGGGACCCAATCGCAAAGCGATTGGGGAGGTGAGGGGAACGAGGTAGAAGCGCCCTCATCTATTCCACCCTGCTTCGCAAGATGGGCCCCTTTCTTCTCCCGCTTCGCAGGAGAAGACGAGAACCAATCCGGCTATGATAAATTAGATGCAATCACCACCCGCCCATCCCTGAACCCGATCATCGCCTTGCCGTGTTTCAATTCCAGCGCCACATTGCCAAACACTTCGCGGCGCCAGCCGTGCATCAGCGGCACGTCCGCCACATCGCTTTCAGCAACCGCTTCAATATCGGATGTATTGGCCACAAGCTTTGGCGCCAATCCTTCACGCTCGCACACAACCTTCAAGGCGAGCTTCAGAATCTCGGCCGCGGCTTGCGTCGATTTAGACGCCTCATCGCGGCCCCAATGGGCGTGGGGCAGGGTGAGCAGATCGCGCTCCAAGCCCTCCTTTACAGCGCGGATCAGGCTATCGCCAATGCGTGACGTGCTCATCCCCCTTGGAAGCGCCCGCAACTGGCCGAGCGCCTCTTTGGTCTGCGGCATTTGCGTTGCGATTTCAGCGACCGCTTCATCCTTGACAATGCGCGAGCGCGGCACATTTTTTTCCTGCGCTTCCAGTTCGCGCCAGCCGGCCACGGATATGAGAACCGCAAGTTGCTTTTTCGACTTGAGCCTGACCTTGATTCGCTTCCACGCGTCCTGCGGTTCGGTGCGATAAGTTTCAATCGCCGTCAGAATATCCATTTCCTGAGCCAGCCATGGCTCGCGGCCATTGGCATCGAGCACAATTTTCAGTCTTTCAAAAACCGTGCGCAGGTGCGTGACGTCCGACAGCGCATAGACAAGCTGTTTCTCAGTCAGTGGCCTGCGTGACCAGTCAGTGAAGCGCGAAGACTTGTCGATCTGTGCCTTGGCCAGCTTGCGCACGATGGCCTCATAGCTCACCTGATCGCCGAAGCCGCAGACCATGGCGGCAATCTGGGTATCGAATATAGGATGCGGTACCGTGCCCGAGAGATGCACCATGATTTCCACATCTTGCCGCGCCGCATGGAATACTTTTAGAATCTTCTCGTTGTTCATCAGCGCAAAGAATGGCTTGAGATCCAGGCCCTCGGCCATGGGATCAATCAGGCCGTTAATTTCCGCGCCGGCGATTTGAATGAGGCAAAGGTCCGGCCAAAAAGTGGTCTCCCGCATGAATTCAGTGTCAACGGTCACGAAAGTCTCGTGCGCCAACGCCTTGCAGAGCGCCGCCAGCGCCTTTGTGTCAGTAATGAGGTCCATGAAGGTTAACTCGCCAGAGTCGAGAGGCAAGGTCAACCTCAAGACGGGAATTTAGGAAGAAATATATTTTACTGTAGCAATATCAATAGGTTATCTCAATCTATTGAACCAAGTTATGAAAACACCCGTTTGAAGATCGTTTCCACATGTTTCGTGTGATAGCCGAGATCGAACAGCGCCCTGAGCTCGGCGGGCTTTAAGTGGGCGGAAACTTCCTTGTCCTTCATCAGCAGATCGAGAAAATTTCCCTCGCCCCGCCACACTGGCATGGCGTTGCGCTGCACGGCGGCATAGGAGGCTTCGCGGCTCATGCCTTTCTGGGTGAGCGCCAGCAGAATGCGCTGGGAGTGGATAAGGCCACCAAGTCGGTCCAGATTGCGCTTCATGTTTTCAGGATAGACCAGCAATTTGTCGATAACGCCGGTGAGGCGCTTCAGGGCGAAATCCAGATGCACAGTGGCGTCCGGCCCAATGCCACGCTCCACCGAGGAGTGTGAAATGTCGCGCTCATGCCAGAGCGCAACATTCTCGAAGGCAGGGACGGCAGCCGAGCGCACCAGTCGTGCCAGCCCCGTGAGATTTTCTGTTAGCACCGGATTGCGCTTGTGCGGCATGGCCGAGGAACCCTTTTGCCCCGGCGCAAAATACTCTTCGACCTCCAACACTTCGGTCCGTTGCAGATGCCTGATTTCCGTGGCCAGCCGCTCAATGGAACTCGCAACCACCGCAAGGATTGAGAAATACATGGCATGGCGATCCCTGGGAATTACCTGCGTTGAGACTGGCTCCGGCGTAAGGCCAAGTTTTTTCGCCACATACTCTTCGACCTTTGGATCGATATTGGCAAAGGTCCCCACAGCACCGGAGATCGCGCAGGTGGAAACCTCTAGCTTGGCCGCAAGCAAGCGCGCACGACAGCGTGTAAACTCCGCAAAGGAAAAAGCGAGCTTCACCCCAAACGTCGTAGGCTCCGCATGAATGCCATGGCTGCGCCCAATGCAAACGGAATTCTTGTGTTCCTTGGCGCGCCGCTTCAACGCCGCAAGCAGTCCGTCAATATCGGCAATCAGCAAATCGGCCGCGCGCACGAGTTGGATATTGAAGCAAGTATCGAGCACGTCTGATGACGTCATGCCCTGATGCACGAAGCGCGCATCCGGCCCCACGATTTCCGAGAGATGCGTGAGGAACGCTATCACATCATGCTTGGTTTCTGCCTCGATCGCATCAATGCGCGCCACATCGAAAATGGCATCCTTGCCCATGGCCCAGATTTTCTTGGCGGCGGCCTTAGGTACAATTCCCAGCTTGGCCATGGCATCAGCCGCATGGGCCTCAATCTCAAACCAGATGCGGAAGCGCGTCTGCGGCTCCCAGATATGGGTCATTTCAGGGCGTGAGTAGCGCGGGATCATAAGTTACCTCTTGGATTCCTAATTTTCCCGTCATTCCGGCGAAAGCCGGAGTCTTTTTG
The DNA here is from genome assembly GCA_963766425.1 of uncultured Alphaproteobacteria bacterium. Taxonomy (GTDB): domain Bacteria; phylum Pseudomonadota; class Alphaproteobacteria; order Rhizobiales; family Aestuariivirgaceae; genus Aestuariivirga. Next base: position 6,476 of record CAVYAB010000013.1, on the reverse strand, counting down.
AAGTTGGCCAGATTCCGGCTTTCGCCGGAATGACGGAATGGACGAAAGGGAGACCAACTTAGAATGCCCCGCTATCCGTTGCCGTAGTAATCTCATAGAACTTCGCAAGTTCACATTTGATCTGGACAAAAAAAGCTTTCATGGCGTGCTCACTGTATCAGGGAAAGGCTGGGTTTCAGAATAGGTGCCTTCGGACCATTTGTACCAGGCGAAATTGGCATCCTTCACATCGCCCTTGGCATCAAGCGACAAGGCCCCAAGAACTGTGTTCAGGCTATTCCCAGCCCGCAGCCATTGGCTAAGCGCCCGGCCGTCAACGCTGCGGGTTGCCGCAGCCGCCTGGGCAAAGGCCTGAACTGCCGCATAGGCATGCAGCGTGTAACCTTCCGGGTTGTAATCCACCGCCTTGAAGGCCTCGATCACAGTCGATGCGGAATTCGATTTTTGCGCATCCGGTGCAAAGGTCACAAGTGAGCCCTCGCCAGACGTTCCGGAAGTCGCCCAGAACTGTTCAACCAGAAGCGCGTCACCACCCGCCAGCACGGCCGACGAAGCGAAATCGCGCATTTGCCGGATGATGGTGCCCGCTTCAAAGGCATAGCCGCCGATATAAATAAGCTCAACATTGGCGGACAGGAGTTTTTGAATGAGATCATTGTAGTCATTGGCGCCGGGCGTGTAGCTTTCGCGAACTCTTTCTGTAACTCCAGCGCCGTTGAGCGCGATCTTGAACATGGTGGCAAGGCCCAAACCGTAAACCGAGCCGTCATCAAGAATGGCAACGCTCTTGCCCGCATAGGCCTTGGCAATCGCGCGGCCTGCAAAGGCGCCTTGTGCATCGTCGCGGCCACACACGCGGTGCACATTCCAGCCGCCTGCCTGGGTGAATATTGGACTGGTGGAGGAGGGGCTAATCATGATGATGCCCGCCGCCTCATAGATTTTTGCCGCCGCAATGGAAGACCCGGAACAATAATGGCCCGCGACCATCTTCACGCCCTTGGCCACCAGTTGATTGGCAACAGCCAGCGCCTGCTTGGGATCGCAGGCATCGTCAGCCACCTCAAGGACGAGCTGTTCGCCATTGACGCCGCCGCTTGCATTGATATCGGCCACGGCCTGGCCCGCACCCCGGCTGAGCTGCTCACCAAGTGCTGCATACTGGCCCTTCATGGGGCCGACTGTTGCAATTAGGATCTCAGCCTCCGCAGCCGTGTATTGCAGGCCAAGGAATGCAACTACAAAAAATATTTTGGCAATTCTGGTCACGCCGCCTCATAGCTTGGTAGCTCCGCCCCAGCAAGTGTGGGGCAAGCGCGGCAACTATCGCCAGAACTGGGACATTTCGCAATAAAAAACCCGCGTGAGTTGCCCCGCGCGGGTCTTCATCGGCCTGTTTTATGGACAGACGATTAGTTGGTGTAGGTAATCTTGCCTTCGGCGTTCTTCTTCCATGTGTAGAGAACGTAGTCCGGACGGGTAATATCGCCCTTCTTGTCGAAGCTGATATCGCCAATCACGGTCTTGAACGCGTCACCACCGTACATCACTTCCGCGGTCTTTACGGGATCCGCGGCGCCGGCCTTTTCGATGGCGGTTTTGAGGATCTCAAGAGCGGCATAGGTGTAAAGCGTGTAAGCTTCAGGGTTGAAACCGGCATCGGTGAACTTCTTCACGATTGCGGCCGCTTCCGGACGCTGGCGCGGGTCAGGCGGGAAGGTCATGAGTGTGCCTTCAACGCCAGGCCCGCCGATAGAAGCAAATTCATCGGAGGTGATACCATCGCCTGACATCATCACTGCGGTCATGCCCTGGTCACGCATCTGGCGGACAATGAGCCCGCCTTCCGTATGCAGGCCACCCCAGTATACGATTTCAACATTCGCAGCCTTCATCTTCGAGATGAGTGCCGAGAAGTCCTTATCGCCGGTGTTGATGCCTTCATAGATCGCTTCGGTCACGCCCTTGCCGTTGATGAAGGCTTTTGTGGCATCGGCCAGGCCCTGGCCATAGGGGGTCTTGTCGTGCAATACGGCCACAACCTTGCCCTTGAGGTCATTGACAATGTAATTGCCAGCAACCGCACCCTGCTGGTCATCGCGACCGCAAGTACGGAACATCATGAGGTCAGGAGCAGCTTCCGTCCAGTTACCGCAGGGACCGTTCTTGCGATCGGTCACGCAGATGTTGGTGGCCGAAGGCGAGATGGCGAGCATGCCGTTCTCGCGATACACTTCCGAAGCCGGCATGGTAACGCCGGAATTGAAGTGGCCAATAACGAACTTCACGCCGTTGCCGACGAAGCCATTCGCAACAGACACACCCTGCTTCGGATCTGACACATCGTCGCCGAACGAGAGTTCAACTTGCATGCCGAGGATGCCACCAGCGGCATTGATATCGGCGGCCGCCTGTTCGGCGCCTTTTTGCAATTGAGCGCCGAAGGCCGCGTTCGGTCCCGTGAAGGGGCCGGCAACGCCGACCTTCAGCGTCTCGGCGTAAGCCGCAGTCGCCAGCACCATGCCGGCGGCAGCAACGATGCCTTTCAACCAGTTCTTTTTCATTCAGATCTCCCTTGATCACTTGATTACAGTTGGCCGCTACGCGGCCCTTCCGGCGGATAACCCCACCTTGGAGAGGCATCTTTACCCCATTTCAAGGTGCTGTCATCCGTTTTCGTGCTAGGCCCCAAGGCTTTTGGCGGATATGGTTTTTTCCCGCCAGGAGAGGGGGCCCGTGCGTTCGTAAAGCCAGTAATATTGCGACGTCATCTGTTCCGTGCGCCGCCACCTGTGGCCAAGCAACCCAAACAAAATGACCGTCACGGCGTCGAGCAGGAAGCCAGGTAAAGTCAGCAATAGCTGCTCAAAAAGTGCAAAATGAAGGAAGCGCACCCCAATCGCCAGCCCGATACCAGCCAGAGCAACCTGGGCTGTTGACCGCCAGTTTGTCGCAAAGTTGCTGCCCATCATGATGGCTGCACCTCCGCCGAGAATAACGGTCAAAAAGAGGTAGATCAGAATGTCATGCATGTTCATGTGGTTTTCCTCAATGGGCTCCGCCTTCGAGGTAGGCCGCCCGCACTTCGGGCCGCTGCAACAGCTCTTCCCCGGTGCCGCTCATGGTCACCAGCCCGTTAACCATCACGTACCCCCGGTGTGCGAGGCGGAGGGCATGGAAAGCGTTTTGCTCGACCAGGAAAACGGTGAGTTTCTCGCTGCGGTTCAACTCCTTGATTGCTTCGAATATCTGCTTCACAATCAGCGGGGCCAGGCCCAGTGAAGGTTCATCAAGCAACAGCAGTCGTGGCCTGCTCATCAGGGCGCGGGCGATGGCCAGCATCTGCTGTTCACCGCCCGACAATGTGCCGCCGCGCTGATTTATCCGTTCCTTCAGTCGCGGAAACAGCGCAAAGGCTTTTTCGAGGTCTTCTGGAACATGTGCATAGTTGTCGACGGTAGCTCCCATCTGCAGGTTTTCCTGGACCGTCATGCGCGGAAAAATCGGCGGCCCTCCGGCGACTGGGCAATGCGGAGCCGCGCAATTTGATGGGTCGGCATCTTGGTGATGTCATGGCCCTCGAAGGTTATTTTGCCTTCCCGCGCCTGCGGGCTGCCACAGATGGTCATCATCAGGGTTGACTTGCCGGCACCGTTTGAGCCGATCAGGGTGACGATCTCACCCTCATTAACGTCAATGTCGACGCCCTTGAGGGCTGCGATCTTGCCATAAAATGTCTTAACTCCCCTGCAGGAGAGCAGCGGCGAGGTGGCGCTCATGTCTTGGTGCCCTTGGACGCGGCCGGCTTGGCCCTAGTCGGTTTTTTCGCGGACGGCTTCTTGGTTTTGGGTTCCGTCGATCGAGAATGGATAATTGCACCAGACTCCTTGACCAGCGCCTTTATGTCTGGCCGTTGCTCAACTTCTGAATCATCAACGCCGAGATAGGCGGCGATTACCCTTGGGTCGGTCTTTATCTCCACCGGTGGGCCGTCCGCGATCTTGCAGCCATACTCGAGCACCACCACGTGATCGGAAATTTTCATGACGACCGACATGTCATGTTCGATAAGCAGTATGGAGATATTCATCTCGTTTTTGATGCTGAGCAGCAGATTGTTGAGTTCCGTGGACTCGCGCGGGTTAAGGCCTGCGGCGGGCTCGTCGAGGCACAATAGCAAAGGATCGGTGCACATGGCGCGGGCAATCTCAAGCCGCCGCTGGGCGCCGTAGGGCAAATCTCCCGCCGGGTCATCGGCACGGTCATAAAGACCGACCTTGTCGAGCCAGAATGCCGCCTTGTCCGCCGCCTTCTTCTCAGCCCGGTCGTAGGAAGGCAGGCGAAGAATGCCAAACACCGACATCCCGGAAGCGAGCATCAGCACATTGTGCTGGGCGACCAGAAGATTTTCCAGCACCGTCATGCCGGAGAACAGCCGGATGTTCTGGAAGGTGCGGGCGACGCGCGCCTTATTGGCCACGCGGAAATCCGCCATGCGGTCCAGATAGTAAATCTGGCCGCCGGGATGATTCATGGTCAACAGGCCTGTCGTTGGCTTGTAGAATCCGGTGATGCAGTTGAAAACGGTGGTCTTGCCGGCGCCATTGGGTCCAATGAGGCCAGTGATCTCGCCGACGCGGACGTTGAAATTAAGATCGCTTACGGCCGTTAGCCCACCAAACCTCACGGTCAGATGTTCAACCTTAAGCACGTCTTGAGACGATGACGACGACACCATCAGCCGTGGCCTTCCTTCACATTGTCAAGGCCAATGGCTTTCCTCTCATGGAGGAACGCAGTTGGTTGCCGCACCGATACAAAGCCGCGCGGTTTCCACAGCATGATAATGACCATCGCACTGCCGAAGATCAGCATGCGGAACAATTCCGGCTTGAATTCTTCACCAAAAATGTTCTTGAGGAAGCCAAGTTCGCGCAGGATTTCCGTGCCACCTTGCATGGCGACGGCCGCAAGTGCCACGCCAACCACTGATCCCATCCCGCCCAGCACGACAATCGCTAGAATAATGGCTGACTTGATGAAACGGAAACCCTCCGGGTCGACAAAACCTTGGCGGGCTCCGAAGAAGGCTCCGGCAAGACCACCAAACAGGGCTCCTGTAGCAAAGGCCGTGAGCTTCGTATTCGTGGTATTGAGTCCCAGCGACCGGCAAGCAATTTCGTCTTCGCGCAACGCTTCCCATGCGCGACCGACGGGCAGGCGGCGCAGTCGAAGAGTCACGTACGCTGTGAGAAGCGCCAGCGTTAGAATTACGTAATAGAGAAACATTGTCCGGTACCAGGGCGCGGCCGGGATGATCACTTCCGGTCCCCCAAAAGTCTCCGAAATGCCGCTGATGGTCCATGAGGCCCACGCAGCAAAGCCGTCTGGCGTGCCATCGAACTTGATTCCGAAAAAGGTAATCCGCGGCGCTGAAATGCCAGCGCCACCGCCAGTGAAGTCCCGCCAGTTCTTGGCGATGAGATAAATGATTTCACCAAAAGCCAGGGTCACGATTGCCAGATAGTCGCCGCGCAGGCGCAACACCGGAAACCCGAGGATCACGCCCCAGAATGCCGCCAAAATGCCGGCAACGGGCAGGCAGAGCCAGAACGACCAGCCGAAATGCAGCGACAGCAGCGCATAGGAATAGGAACCAATGGCATAGAAGGCGACATAGCCAAGATCAAGAAGGCCGGCGAGCCCCACCACAATGTTCAGGCCCCAGCCCAGCATCACATAGATGAGTATGAGAATGCCGAAATTGTCCACCCATTTGGGAACACCGGTGACCCCAGCAAGGAGAATTACAATCAGCGGATAGGCAAACAAAAATGCGAAACCTGCTGACGGCACGTATCGCAGCAGTGGATTGCGTGGTGTGACAACCACTGGCGCCTTGGGCCGGTCAGCATGGGCTGCACGCGCAGACTGCACCCCACTTATGATCACGTAGACGGCAATGGCCGCTAATATTGCTAGCAGCGCATGCCAAGGGCGGAACAGGAGGATGAGTTCGTTAGACATGTTCTGTTCGGTCTTGAGACCGATCAGTGGGCCAAAAAGGCCGAGCGCCACAAGGCCGACGGCGAGGATGCCCTTGCCGAGAGTGCTGGCAGCCGTGGATTTCCGAGTTTTTGGGTCTGCCATGTTAGATCTTTTCCACTTCCGGGCGACCAAGGATTCTGCGGCAAGAAAATCAAGGTTATTGCAAGGACCGAGAAGGCGGCCACGTCTTTATAAGCCAGCGAGAAGTAACCCGAAAAGAATGTCTCGATCAGGCCGATCAGCAGCCCGCCGAGAACCGCGCCCGGCAAAGAGCCGATGCCGCCGAGAACCGCGGCGGTAAAGGCCTTCACACCGGGGATGAAGCCATCCTGATATGAGATCACACCATATTGGATAAGATACATGACGCCCGCCACAGCGGCGAGGGCGGCACCCATGACAAAGGTTGCGGAAATTGTCCGATCCAC
>CAVYAB010000012.1:0-89697 GCA_963766425.1 uncultured Alphaproteobacteria bacterium | reverse complement strand
CTATGGTAAAACATTTGCAGGAAATGATTTGAGAATTGCAAAGATGTTAAATGGCGCAGAGGATAGCAAAGGAAGCTGAGGGGAAGATGGCGTAACTCCCCTTCCGTCACTCCTGCGAAGGCAGGGGTCTTGCTTTCTTGACAGCGAACCCGTTCTGCGTAGTCTTGTCCCATGCGCGAAGAGAAAGCTCCGGCCGTTTACATCATGGCAAGCCGCTATCGCGGCACACTCTATGTCGGCGTGACGAGCGGCCTCTGGAATCGTGTCAACGATCACAAGAACGAGCGCTACGACGGCTTCACTGCCGCATATGACGTGAAACTACTCGTTTGGTATGAGCATCACCATACGATTGAAGATGCCATTCGCCGCGAGAAGCAATTGAAGAAATGGAAACGAGAGTGGAAGTTCCGCATCATCGAAGAGATGAATCCAGACTGGTTAGACCTTCACGACTTGATCCACACGCTAGCAACGCTTGTCGAAGCCAAAGCGGGACCCCTGCTTTCCAGGGGGTGACGGAATAGGGATGGATTGTGGAATGCCTATTCCGCCGCCTCGATGCTGGGGGCGCGGCGTTTGAGGATTTCCTTCAGGTAGTGGCCGGTGTAGCTGCGTTTTTCGCGGGCTACTTCTTCCGGGGTTCCGGCGGCTACGATTTCGCCGCCGGCGTCGCCGCCTTCGGGGCCGAGGTCGATGATCCAGTCGGCGGTTTTGATGACTTCGAGGTTGTGTTCGATGACGACGACGGTGTTGCCCTGGTCGACCAGTTCGTGCAGCACTTCGAGGAGTTTTTTCACGTCGTGGAAGTGCAGGCCGGTGGTGGGTTCGTCCAGGAGATAAAGCGTGCGGCCGGTGGCGCGTTTGGAGAGTTCCTTGGCCAGTTTTACGCGCTGGGCTTCGCCGCCGGAAAGCGTGGTGGCCTGCTGGCCGACCTTGATGTAGCCGAGGCCGACGCGCTCCAGCGTATCCATCTTGTCACGCACGCTTGGCACGGCGCGGAAGAATTCGGCGGCTTCGGAAACGGTCATGTCCAGCACATCGGCGATGGATTTGTCCTTGAACTTGATGTCGAGGGTTTCGCGGTTGTAGCGGTTGCCGTGGCAGGCATCGCAGGTCACGTAGACATCGGGCAGGAAGTGCATTTCGATCTTGATGACGCCGTCGCCCTGGCAGGTTTCGCAGCGGCCGCCCTTGACGTTGAAGGAAAAGCGGCCGGGTTCATAGCCGCGGGCTTTGGCTTCGGGCAGGCCTGCGAACCAGTCGCGGATGGGCGTGAAGGCGCCGGTATAGGTGGCGGGATTTGAGCGCGGGGTGCGGCCGATGGGGGACTGATCGATGTCGATGATCTTGTCGAGATATTCGATGCCGTCGATCTTGTCGTGCTCGGAGGGCGGTTCGCGGGTGCCCATGAGTTTGCGGGCGAGCGCGCGGTAAACCGTGTCGATGAGCAGGGTGGATTTGCCGCCGCCGGAAACGCCGGTGACGCAAGTGAAAACGCCTAGCGGAATTTCGGCGGAGACGTTTTTGAGATTATTGGCGCGGGCACCTTTGATGCGGATGGAGCGGTTCTTCTCCCATTTGCGGCGGTGGTTTGGAATGGGCACCTGCTGGAAGCCCGTCAGATATTGCCCGGTGATGGAGTTCGGGTTTGCCATCACTTCCTGCGGCGTTCCCTGGGCCACGATATGGCCGCCATTCACGCCGGCACCGGGGCCGATATCCACCACGAAGTCGGCGAGCTTGATGGCATCCTCGTCATGCTCCACCACGATCACAGTGTTGCCGATGTCACGGAGATGGATGAGGGTTTCGAGCAGCCTTGCATTGTCGCGCTGGTGCAGGCCGATGGAGGGTTCATCCAGCACATAGAGAACGCCGGTGAGGCCCGAACCGATTTGCGAGGCAAGCCGGATGCGCTGGCTTTCGCCACCTGAAAGCGAGCCCGACATGCGCGAGAGATTGAGATATTCCAAGCCCACATCCACCAGGAATTTCAGCCGCGCCTTGATTTCTTTCAAAATGCGGGCGGCAATTTCGCGCTGCTTGGGGGTAAGCTTCGCTTCGAGATCGGTGAACCAGGTATTAGCGGCCTGAATGGAAAGGCTGGCGACTTGGCTGATGTGCAGCTTGTCAATCTTGACGGCGAGGGCCTGGGGCTTCAGGCGGTGGCCGTTGCAGGCGCGGCAGGGCTGGTCGGACTGGTAGCGGGCGAGCTCCTCGCGCATCCAGTTGCTGTCGGTTTCGCGCCAGCGCCGCTCGATGTTTCCGATGACACCTTCAAAGGGCTTTTTGGTTTTGTAGGAGCGCAGGCCATCATCATAGGTGATGGTGATTTCCTCTTCGCCGGTGCCGTTCAGGATTGCGTCCTGCACCTTCTTGGAAAGGTCTTTCCACGGCGTTGTCATTGAGGCTTTGTAATGCTTGGCAAGGGCTTCGAGGGTTTGGGCGTAATAGGGCGAGGTTGCGCCCGCCTTTGACCATGGGGCAATGGCGCCATCGCGCAGGGACAGGGAGGTGTCGGGCACCACGAGGTCCGGCTCGAATTTCAGTTCGGTGCCGAGGCCATCGCAGGCGGGGCAGGCGCCGAAGGGATTGTTGAAGGAGAACAGGCGCGGTTCGATTTCCTCGATGGTGAAACCCGACACGGGGCAGGCGAATTTTTCCGAGAAGATGATGCGCTCGTGGGTTTCGTTCTTGGATTTGTTTGAGCTGTCTTCCGAGGTTTGCGAGGCGGGGAGCGGCTTGTCGGTGAATTCCGCGACGGCCAGACCTTCGCTCAGCTTCAGGGCGGTTTCAAAGGTGTCGGCGAGCCTTGTGCCGAGATCAGGGCGCACGACGAGGCGGTCAACCACCACATCGATATCGTGCTTGAATTTCTTGTCGAGGGCGGGAACGCTGTCAATCTCATGAAAGTGGCCATCAACCTTGACGCGCTGGAAGCCTTTCTTCTGCAGCTCGGCAAATTCCTTGCGGTATTCGCCTTTGCGGCCGCGCACGATGGGGGCGAGAATGTAAAGCCGCTCGCCTTCGGGAAGGCTCAGGACCTTGTCCACCATCATGGTGACGGTCTGGCTTTCGATGGGCAGGCCCGTGGTGGGCGAATAGGCGATGCCGATGCGGGCAAAGAGCAGGCGCATGTAGTCGTAAATTTCGGTGACGGTTCCCACGGTGGAGCGCGGATTGCGGCTGGTCGTCTTCTGCTCGATGGAAATGGCGGGCGAGAGGCCATCGATCTGGTCCACGTCCGGCTTCTGCATCATTTCGAGGAACTGGCGGGCATAGGCCGAAAGCGATTCGACGTAGCGGCGCTGACCCTCGGCATAAATCGTGTCGAAGGCGAGGGAGGATTTTCCCGATCCGGAAAGGCCCGTGAAAACAATAAGTTTGTCCCGCGGAATTTCCAAAGAGACATTCTTCAGGTTGTGCTCCCTGGCACCCTGGACCGAAATAACGCGCTTATGGCTTGACATGAAACCTGACTAGATCAAAAAGGGAACAGATGCAATGGCGGTATTCTAGTTCCCAAATGGTCAGCAGATGTCAGCAGCGCAAGAGTTGTCCACATGGGAATCATGGGCGATGACGGCGAAATCAAAGGTTTTGCGCGAAGTATTTGGTTTCGACGGGTTCAGGCCGGGACAGGAGGAGATTGTCGATCACCTGCTGGGTGGGCGGCATGTCCTGGCGGTGATGCCCACGGGGTCCGGCAAGTCAATATGTTACCAAGTGCCAGCGCTGGTGAAGCAGGGGCTTTCGATTGTAGTCTCCCCCTTGGTGGCGCTGATGCAGGATCAGGTGGCGGCGCTAAAGCTTGCGGGCGTTGCGGCGGAGACGATCAATTCGGCGGCTTCGCGCGAGGATAATGTTGAGATCTGGAAGCGAGTGGCTTCGGGGCTGGTGCGGATTTTGTATATGGCGCCGGAGCGCCTGATGACCGAGCGCATGATTGCGGCTTTGCAGAAGCTCGATGTGAAGCTGATCGCAGTTGACGAGGCACATTGCATTTCGCAATGGGGCGCTTCATTCAGGCCGGAATATGAAGCGCTGCACGGCTTGCGTGAGGCGTTTCCGGATGCGCCGATTGGCGCGTTTACGGCAACCGCCGATGAAGCGGCGCGGCGCGATATTGTGAAGAAACTGTTTGGCGGAAAGGCGGAAGTTTTTGTTTCGGGATTTGACCGGCCAAACATCAGGCTTGCGGTTCAGAACAAGGACAATGCCAAGCAGCAGCTCTTGCGGTTTCTTGAGACCCGCGCCGGTGAGAGCGGGATTGTTTATGCGCTTTCGCGCAAGAGCACGGAGGAGATCGCCGCTTTTCTGGTTGAGAAGAAGCATCACGCGGTGGCCTATCATGCGGGGCTCACGCCCGCACAACGCGCGGACGCGCAGGACTTGTTCATGACCGAGAAGGGCGTGATTGTTTGCGCCACCATCGCGTTTGGCATGGGGATCGACAAGCCCGATGTGCGCTTTGTGTTTCACGCGGATTTGCCATCGTCGCTTGATGCCTATTATCAGGAGATTGGCCGGGCCGGGCGCGATGGCGAAGCGGCCGTTGCCCATATGGTATTTGGCCTTGGGGACATTCGCCTGCGCCGCCAATTTATCGAGCAGGGCGAGGCGAGCGATGACCACAAGCGGCGGGAGAACCGCAGGCTGGATGCGTTGGTGGCCTATTGTGAAGCGCCGAGTTGCAGGAGAGTTTCGCTGCTTGGTTATTTTGGTGAGCACGCTGAGCCTTGCGGCAATTGCGATGTGTGCCTGAGCCCTGGCGAGACGATTGACGGCAGTGCTGAAGCCAAGAAGATTTTTGAAACCGTGCGGGCCACCGGAGAGCGCTTTGGCGCCATGCATATCGTTGATGTGTTGATGGCAAAAGCCAATGACAGGGCTGTGGCGCTGAAGCACACGGAACTCCCTGTGTTCGGGCTTGGCCAGGATCGTCCGCGTACGGAATGGCAAGGAATTATCCGGCAGCTGGTTGGGGCTGGATTCCTGATCCATGATGTCGGCGGGTATGGCGGCTTATCACTTGCGCCCAAGGGCCGCGCCTTGATGAATGGCGTTGGGGAATTCCGCTATCGCAAGATGGAACCGCGCGGAACGAAAAAAGCGGCACGGGCCGAGGTTATTGCGAAAATCAGCGAAGCCGATCCGCGCGCCGGGGCCCTGCTGGTGCGCTTGAAAGCTTTGCGCATGGCGCTTGCCAAGCAGGCCCGCGTTCCGGCCTATGTCATTTTTTCTGACCGGACACTCATCGACATGGCGGAGCGCGTGCCGCTCACCAAGTGGGATTTCGGCGAGGTGCATGGCGTGGGGGCGGCGAAACAAGAACAATTTGCCGAGGTTTTCCTGAGGGAGATTACAGGCTTTGCGCGCGAGACTGCCGCTGCCAGTCAATGAGCAGATGAATGACCAGTGCCGCGAACACCACGGCACCGCCGATCAGGGTTCGCCCGGACGGGATTTCATTGTGGACCAGCCAAACCCAGATGGGGCCGAGGACGGGTTCGAGGGTTCCGACAAGGGCTGCGAGTGCGGCAGGAATAAGCCTCGCGCCGGTTGTGAACATGGCAAGGCCGAAGCCAAGATTGACGGCGCCAAAGGCTATCAGCCAGCCGAGGTCGACCGCACTGACGATATAGTGGCCAGCGAGAAGGCCCGAGGCGCAGGCGGCAACCGTGGTTCCAAGGCAAACGGCGGGGGTCATCCGCACCTCGGCATGGCGCCTTGTGATGACGGTGGCGATTGCGAACATCACGGAAATGAGAAGGGCCAAGCCATCTCCGATGGGCGAAACCTTTCCGGTGAAGGATTCTGAGACCATGATGGCGACGCCTGCGATCACCGCGGCGATGGCGGCCCAGGTTGCGCCTGAAATTTTTTCGCGAAACAGGGTCCACGTGAGAAGGGCAGCGATCAGGGGCACGCCAGCCTGCATGAGCAGGATGTTTGCCACGGTGGTGTAGGCCAGCGCTACGACAAAGGAAGTGGAGGCCACGGCAAAGCACAGGGCAACACCGAGGCCTGCAAGCCCCATGCCCTTAAAAAGGGCCATGGTGCCGCGCGGTCCATCGCGCAACAGCATGAATACCAAGAGAAAAAGAGCAGCGAAGATTGAGCGCCAGAACACCACGGTCCAGCTGTCATCCACCGTGAGGAAGCGCGCAAACGTGCCGCCAAAGCTCCAGACAATTGCAGAGCCTGCGACGAGGAGAATGCCGCGGCGCCGGTTGCTTGCGAAGTCGCTGGAATGAATGCCGTCGGCTGATGTGCTCATGCTAGGAGATTGGTGTGCTTAGGCTTTTCTGTCGTGACCTGAAACGACAATGGTTGAGGGAATTGCGAAGCGCGCTGATGGGTTTTTCAGTATCACCGAAACAAAATTTGTAATTTCGCAACATAGTTTACTTGACATTGAAGCGCAGGAGTCCAAAATAAAAATCATCGCCGAACTCCACGGAGAAGGTGATGCAACGAAACAGCAATCGGAGGGAGCATGACGCCACCTGGCTACCACCTCGGATCGCGGCAGGTCTCGCGATCACATTCCGGCTAGCGCGCTGCAGCAGACTATCGACGCTTGACCGGTTTGCAGTTCACATATCGACAATCATGCGAGGTAAGAGTTTCTCCCAGCCTCGCCAGTGATCCGGTTTAAACCGGATAGTTTCAAGTCACAAACTCGAAGGATCGAGGGCCCCGCTGGCGCAACATCGTCGCAGCGGGGCTGATTTTTTTGGCGTTCAATTTCCGAGCAGTTTCTTCCGCAATTCCGACACCGCATTCGCGTGGGCGTCGAAGCCTTCGTAGGTGGCGATGATGCTTCGGCGTGTTTTGCAAGTTCGGGATAGGCTTGCGCCGTGACTTCCACTACCGAGGTTCGCTTCATGAAATCATGGACGCTCAGGGCTGAGAAAGTTTTTGCCCAGCCGCCAGTGGGCAGCACATGGCTTGGGCCTAGCACGAAATTGCCGAGGGTGGAGGGCGTGTGTTCGCCGAGCAGGATTTCTCCGGCATTTTTTACCATCGGCAGGTATTTGCGCGGTTCCTTCGACAGGATTTGCAAATGCTCTGGCGCGTAGTCGTTGATGAAGGCCATGGCTTCGGTGGCGTCTTTCGCCAATAGAATGCCGCCGCGGCTTGAAGCCAGGACAGCTTTAGTGAAGTTCACGCGGCTTGCCGTCATCTTGTGCCAATAGTGGGGGATGGCTGCGAGAGCTGCATCGGCCACCTCCTTGCTGGTGGTGACGATGAAGGCTGAACTGTCATCGCCATGTTCGGCTTCGATGAGCAGGTCCAAGGCGGCGAGGCGGCCATCGGTTGTTTCGTCGGCAAAGATGATGGCTTCACTGGGGCCTGCGGGGGTGCCGGTATCTATCAGATCGGAGAGCAGGCGTTTGGCGGCCACGACCCAGGGCGAGCCGGGGCCTACGACCTTGGCGTATTTTGAAATTGTTTTGGTGCCATAGGCAACGGCGGCGATGGCTTGGGCACCACCCGCCTTGTAAACCTTGTTTACACCGGCGGCGCGGGCAGCCACGAGTGAGGCAGCATCGATTCTTCCATCGGGCCCGGGCGGCGTCACGATGCAGATGTCTTCAACGCCTGCAACGCTTGCTGGAATGCAAGTCATCATGACTGTGGAAGGGAAGGCACCCTTGCCGCGTGGGATGTAGCAGGCGACGGATGGTATGGGCGTGGTGCGGTCACCGGCATGGAGACCGGGGCGGATTTCTGCGCTCCATGACTCCTCAGGTTTTTGCAGTTCGTGGAACTTGCGGATGTTGGCGGCGGCGAAGGCTATGGCTTCCTTGACGTCTGGTTCCAGCTCGGCGTGGGCGCGGTCAAAGTCTTTGGGTGTTGCGGCAATTTCATTGGCTGCAACGGGGGCCTGGTCAAATTGTGAAGCGAAACGCGAGAGTGCCGCATCGCCTTCAACGCGCACCGCCTCGATGATGGGTTTCACCTTTTCGAGGAAGGGCCCCAAATCGCTTTCGGTGCGCCTGAGAAGAGTGGCGCGTTCGGCAGCTGTCAGGTCTGACAGGACGAGGTAATTGATGTGTGACGTCATGGGACTGTCCATGCATTCAACGGTAAATCCAATGATCGTCATGTCCCGCCGTGAAACGGGAAGAGTCCCATCGCAAGCGATTGGGAGGTGAGGAACGAGTGAATGCCCTCATTATCCCTGGCTTTCGTCCGGAATCGCACGGGAGTAGACATGAGTTAGTTCCCCGAATGGTCGGTCGTCGAGATGTAAGTTTCGTCTTTCTGGCCGTCGCGTTCGAATTTCAGGAAGTCATAGTAGCCGCAATGGCCGTCGCCGGGGAACACGCGGCAGGTGGAGGGCCTGGCGTGATAGATGGTGCAGCGGCGTTCCTTGGTATCAAAGAACCGGCAGATCTTGCCATAAATCTCATCCTTCTTCCGGCGCATGATGCGCTTGTAGCCGTGGGCTTTCCTGAAGAATTTCTTTTCGGCCTTGGCGAGCGGCATATCAAAGTGCTTGGCGATGCGTTCGGCATCACGGTCCTTCACTTCAATTACGGGGTAGGAGCAGCAGTAGCCCGGACATTTCATGCAATCGTATAGTTTTCGGGCCATCAGGGTTCCTTGGTTTTGGGGAAAGAGTTTAGCACTAAATGATTCGAGTGAAGAATGAATGGGCCATTCACTGTTTTGCGGGCTTTGACGCAGCCTTTAGCCCTGCAAATTTCTTGTTGGTATCAGCCATCTCACTCATCAGCCATTCGCGGAAGGAGCGCGCCGTTGCGGTTTCCTTTGAGCCCTTGGCGCGCACAATCCAATAGTTGCCATGGTCCTTCATATCAAGTGTAAAGGGGCGGGCGAGCCAGCCTTCGAGAATGGAGTCGGTGCACAGAATTTGATCACCAAGGGCAAAGCCCTGTGAGGCCTCGGCGGCTTCAATGGCGAGGTGGTTCTGGAACACGGTGCCCTTCCAGTCGGTGACACCTTCGATGCCATTGGCGGTGAGCCAATCGGCCCACCATTGCTTGCGCTGCTCATGGAGCAGGTTGTAGTCCTTGAGGTCTTCGGGTTTCAGGTTCTGGACTCCGGCAATGAGGGCTGGTGCGCATACGGGAAAGATCACGACATCGGAAGACAGCTTGGTCATCTCCACGTCTTCCCAATTGCCCCTGCCATAGCGGATGCCAAGATCAACCTCATCGACGCGAAAATCCACCAGGCGAGTGGTGGGATCGATGTTGAGTTCAATATCCGGGTGCAGTTCCTTGAAATGACCAAGGCGCGGCACCAGCCAGCGAGAGGCGATGGCGGGTTCGACCGAGACATTAAGCGGGCGGGCGGCACCAACGGCTGCCGCTTCGCGCGACGTGTTTGCCAGGGCATCAAATAGAGGTGTGAGCTGCTCGCCAAAGCGTTTGCCGGCCTCGGTGAGGGCGACACCACGGCCGGTGCGCAGGAATAGCTGGGTGCCGAGATATTCTTCCAGTTCGCGGATGTGGCGGCTGATGGCGGCGTGGGTGACGAAAAGCTCGGTTGCAGCCTCGGTAAAGCTCACATGCCTGGCAGCGGCTTCAAAAGCTTTCAAAGCGTTGAGGGAGGGCAGTCGGCGCGCCATTTGTGACCTGTAACATTTCCTAATGGGATTGGTTGGTTATTGCCGTTTGTGGTTCGTCCGGCAAGGGCCGATATTCAATTTGTCCCACAAATTGAGGGAGATAATGATGAACTGGTTATTTGAAGCCTATTCCAATGTTTACAACACGGCCATGGGGCAGCGCCCGTTTCATCACGAGCCCCGCGGCCTGACAGCACAGCAGAAGCGCGGTTTTGAGCGCGTTAGGGTTAAGAATGATGTGTAACTTTTTCTGATGGGCGTGTAGCTTTATACCGTTTGTGCCGCAACCGCGAAAAGTCCATATTGGGGACAACAGAGATTTGATTTGAGGAGAATGATGATGAACTGGGTTTTTGGAGCTTATTCAAACGTTTACAGCACTGCCATGATGCAGAACAAGGACGTTGCCGCCTATCTCGCAGATGCGAAGATCAGCGAAGTGAAGAGCGCAGGCCGGATTGCCCGCCTGTTTGGCCGCGCTTAACTGAATTTATGACAGCCCCGGTGTTTTGCCGGGGTTGTTTTTTGCCTTGTATGGAACAAAAATAGAACATATACTGTGTGGATAAATTCAGGCAGCGGGTGAAAGCTGTTTGCTGAAGGACTAGGGTGCGCGGAAAACGTGGAGAGATAAAATGGCAGGTTCGGTCAATAAGGTTATTCTGGTGGGCAATCTGGGGAAAGACCCCGAGGTGCGTCACACGCAGGACGGCAAGGCCATTGTGAACCTGAGCCTTGCCACCTCAGAGAACTGGCGCGACAAGGCCACGGGCGAGCGCAAGGAGCGCACGGAATGGCACCGCGTGGTCATATTCAATGAAAACCTGGCCAAGGTGGCTGAGCAGTATTTGAAGAAGGGCTCTACGGTTTACATCGAAGGCGCGCTGCAGACGCGGAAATGGACCGACAAGGACGGCGTCGAGAAGTATTCGACAGAAGTTGTTTTGCAGAATTTCCGGGGTGAATTGACCATGCTGGGCGGCCGGGGCGGTGGCGCTGGCGAGGGCACAAACGCGGGTGGCGATGATTTTGGCCAGTCCAGCCCCATGGACAGGCCCCGGGGCAGCGCCGGGAAAGCGCAGAGCTTTGCCCGTGACCTTGACGACGAAGTTCCGTTCTAGAGCAAATCCCGGCGAAGTTGCATGAGCTTCGCCGACAAGGATTTGCTCCAGCATATTGATTTGGCGCGATTCCTTTTCGGCAAGGTGATTCCGCCTTGCCGGGAAGCGCGCTAGGGCAACCATTTGCGGTTCTGTGCGTTAACAAATGTTAATGCATTTTTTAACCGCAATCCCGGCAATTTGCCGCAACAGGCAATTGGCCACAATATGTTCACATTTGACAGGCTAAAGGCGAGTCAAATATGTTGCAATGCAGCATGAATCAGGGCGCATCAAATGAACCTACTTATTCTTTCCGTGCTTGCAGCCATTGTCTTGGCTTTTTCCAGTCTCGGCGCGAGAGCGGACGAGACCATCATCCTGTCCCAGGCCGAGCTCGGTAAGCTGTTTCCCGGCAGTTTTCAGGCGGTGGTCAATGGCGCGGTGACGGTCAAGATTACGGCGCGTGGCAATGGCACGCTTGTTGGCCAGATGACGGGCCAAGAGGACCGTGGCTGGTGGAGTGTCAAGAGCGGCAAGCTTTGCATTGTGTGGTCCACCTGGCTGAACGGCAAGGCCTCGTGTTCACGGGTCATAGCGGATGACGGCTGGTATCGCGGCAACGGGGTCAAGTTCCGCAAAATCTAAGGCAGTTTTGCACTGTTTTTCTCTGGATTTCCCACCTCTTTTCGTTGCGGTTGAAGCCCTGTCAAACTAGACTAGGCAGTCGCTCGAATCGTCCAAAAATCATGGCGGTTTTGCAGCGGCAGAATGCTTGAGTTAAGGGCTGTCCGTGACTGACAAAGACGACAAGAATGGCGTGGTTCCGCCCGCCAATCCCGGTGAAATTACGCTCATCAACCTCGAAGATGAGATGAAGAAAAGCTATCTCGATTACGCCATGAGCGTGATCGTGAGCCGGGCATTGCCGGATGTGCGCGATGGCCTGAAGCCGGTGCACCGGCGCATTCTCTACACCATGGATGAAAACGGCTTCACGCCGGACAAGGCCTACAAGAAATCAGCCCGCGTGGTGGGCGATGTGATGGGTAAATATCACCCGCACGGCAATCTGGCGATTTACGATGCGCTGGTGCGCATGGCGCAGGATTTTTCGCTGCGGCTTCCTTTGATTGATGGGCAGGGCAACTTCGGCTCGGTGGATGGCGATCCTCCGGCGGCTGACCGTTATACGGAATCGCGGCTGGCGAAATCAGCCATTCCCTTGCTTGATGATCTGGACAAGGACACGGTTGAGTTCCAGTTCAACTATTCCAATGAATTCCGCGAACCCACGGTTCTGCCGGCGAAATATCCGAACCTTCTGGTGAATGGCGCGGGCGGTATTGCGGTGGGCATGGCCACCAACATGGCACCTCATAATCTGGGCGAAGTGATTGATGCCACGATTGCCACTATCGACAACCCTGCCATTTCCATTGATGATTTGATTGAGCTTATTCCAGGACCGGATTTTCCGACGGGCGGAATCATTCTGGGGCGCATAGGCATCAAATCGGCGTTTCACACGGGGCGCGGCTCCGTAGTGTTGCGCGGGCG
This sequence comes from uncultured Alphaproteobacteria bacterium, assembly GCA_963766425.1. Lineage (GTDB taxonomy): Bacteria > Pseudomonadota > Alphaproteobacteria > Rhizobiales > Aestuariivirgaceae > Aestuariivirga. The sequence goes on along the minus strand of CAVYAB010000012.1, from coordinate 77,427 downwards.
GGTGCATACGGAGGAAATCCGCAAGGACCGTGAAGCGCTTGATTGTTACGGAAATTCCCTATCAGGTGAACAAGGCGCTGATGATTGAGCGCATTGCGGAAATGGTGCGGGATAAAAAGATCGAAGGCATTTCCGATATTCGCGATGAGTCGTCGCGGCAGGGCATGCGCGTGGTGATCGAGATCAAGCGCGATGCCATGGCGGATGTTGTGCTCAACCAGCTTTACCGCTTCTCGCAATTGCAGAGCACCTTCAGCGTGAACAATATCGCGCTTACGGGCGGGCGGCCTGAGCAACTTAACCTGAAGGATTTGCTGCAGGCCTTCATTTCGTTCCGTGAAGAAGTTGTGACACGACGCACCAAGTTCCTGCTGAACAAGTCGCGCGACCGGGCCCATATCTTGGTGGGGCTTGCGATTGCCGTTGCCAATATTGATGAAGTGATCAAGCTGATCCGCCGATCCAAGGACGCGGGCGAAGCGCGCGAAGCCTTGATGGGCCGGGCCTGGCCTGCGAAGGATTTGGGACCGCTGATCGCACTTATTGCCGACCCGCGGCATTCGCTCGGCGCTGACAATAATTACCGGCTTTCAGAAGAGCAGGCGCGGGCCATTCTTGATCTGCGTTTGCAACGCCTCACGGCCCTGGGCATTGATGAAATCACTGACGAGTTGCAGAAGCTTGCCAAAGAGATTTCGGAGTATCTGGATATCCTGCGCTCGCGTTTGCGCGTTATGAATATCATCAAGGACGAACTTGCGCAGATCAAAACCGATTTTGCCACGCCACGGCGCACGGAAATTATTGAGAACGAAGGCGAGGTTGAGGACGAAGATCTCATCCAGCGCGAAGACATGGTGGTGACGGTGAGCCATGCGGGCTATGTGAAGCGGGTGCCGCTTTCGGCCTACAGGGCGCAGCGGCGCGGCGGCAAGGGCCGGGCTGGCGTTCAAATGCGTGATGAGGATTTTGTCACCAAGCTGTTCGTCGCCAATACGCATACGCCTATTCTGTTCTTCTCTTCCGCTGGCATGGTTTACCGGATGAAGGTCTGGCGTTTGCCGGTTGGCAATCCGCAGGCGCGCGGCAAGGCCTTGATCAATCTTCTGCCGCTGGCGCAGGATGAGCGCATCACGACCATCATGCCTTTGCCGGAAGATGCGAGCGATGCCGCCAACATGCATTTGATGTTTGCCACGCGGACCGGCTCCGTGCGGCGCAATGAGCTTTCTGATTTTGAGAGCATCAACCGTTCGGGCAAGATTGCGATGAAGCTGGATGAGGGCGACCAGATCGCTAACGTTGAAATCTGCTCCAACGCGGATGACGTGCTGCTGACGACGGCGCTGGGCCAATGCATTCGCTTCTGTGTCGATGATGTGCGGGTGTTCAAAGGTCGTGATTCAACCGGCGTGCGCGGCATCAAGCTTGAAGAGGGTGACCAGGTGATTTCCATGGCGATCATCCGCCATGTGGATGCCACGGCTGAGGAACGGGTGGCATTCATCAAGATGTCGCGCGCGGTTGCGGGCGAAGAGGCGGAGGCCGAAAATTCCGACGAGGAAGTGGTGGCCGATGCCGGACTTTCCCAGGAGCGCTATGCGGCGATGGGAGCGGCAGAACAGGTGATCCTTACCATTTCCAGCAATGGCTATGGCAAGCGCACGTCTTCGTTTGAATACCGCATCACCAATCGCGGCGGCAAAGGCATTGTGGCCATGGCGGTGAACGACCGCAATGGCCCGCTGGTGGCTTCCTTCCCGGTTGAGCATTCCGACCAGATCATGCTGGTGACCGATGGCGGACAGCTGATCCGCTGCCCGGTTGACGGCATCCGGAAAGCCGGGCGGTCCACGCAGGGCGTTATCGTCATCAATACGGCCGATGACGAACATGTGGTTTCAGTTGAACGCCTGAGCGAAGATGAGGGTGATGAAGGTGACGCCTAATTCCGCTTGACAGTCTTGCGGCATTTCTGGCTCCCTTGATGTTTAGGAGGAGCCGAAACCATGTCATATGAATCCTATTTTGCCTTTTGTCTTGCCGCATCGGCCCTGGCACTGGTGCCTGGGCCGACGGTTACTGTGATCATTGCCAATAGCTTGCGTTATGGTACGCGGGCAGGGCTGATGAATGTGGCGGGTACGCAGGCAGGCGTGGTGATCTGGCTTGCCATTGCAGCGCTGGGGCTCGGAGCCGCAATCCAGATTATGGGAGTGTGGTTTGACGTGCTGCGCTGGGTGGGCGCTGTTTATCTCGTTTGGCTGGGCATCAAGCTGTTCCGCTCCAAAGGCGACCTCGCCATCGCTGTGGACAGGGCGCGGCCGAAGGGAAGTTTCTTTTTACAGGGCTTCATCGTCATCATGTCCAACCCCAAGATGCTGGTGCTGTTTGGTGCACTCATTCCGCCGTTCCTTTCAAGGGATGGCAATATGATGCAGCAGACGCTGTTCCTGGGCGTAACCTTTGCGGTGATTGCCGCGGTAGGTGACACCGGTTATGCATTGATGGCGGGGAAGGCTGGAACATGGCTTTCACGTTCGCGCATCCGTGCCATTGAAATTGTCAGCGGCATTTGCCTCACTGCCGGCGGCGTTTGGATGGCCTTGCGCGGGCGGTAATATTCAGGTCATTTCGAGCTTAGCTGCCAGTTCAAAGTCCCAAAAAGCGGCCTCAATCTTGTGGCCGTCGAGGTCACGCACGAAGCAGCCGTAGTAGGGTTCGCCATAGTCGTGACGGTGGCCGGGGTCTCCGTCTTCGGTGGCTCCGGCGGCAATGGCTTCCTTGAAAAACGCCTCCACCTCGGCCTTGGACTGGGCCAGGAAGCCAACATGCACGCCGTTGCCGCAGGACGCTGCTGCACCGTCAAAAGGTGTCTGAATCCAGAATTCGGGGTAGGCCTTGCCGAAGGCTGCTGCTCCCTCGTGCTCCATGATGATGCGGCAACCAAGTGTGCTAAGCACTCTCACATAGAATTGCCGGGCCTTTGGAAAATCATTGGTTCCGAGCGAAACATGGGACATGATTGATGGGTTTTCGTCGGCCATGATGGATTTTCCTCCTTAATGTGTTGACCCGCAGCTTACTGCCATCAGCTGACAGGTTGCGGCAGCAGCATGAAGCGGTTAGTGTATTTCCATGGCACGCACAGGTTTTTATCCCGGCTCATTCGATCCCGTTACCTATGGCCACCTTGATATCGTCGCAAGGTCGGCGCGGCTTGTGGAAAAGCTGGTTTTGGGGGTCGGCACCCATGCGGGCAAGAAATCGCTTCTGGAGGCGAAAACACGGGTTGAGCTGCTTGAACATGTGACCAAGCCCATTGCCGAACACACGGGTGTTAAAATCAGTGTGGTGACCTTTGATGGTCTGGCCGTGGATGCGGCCAGGCTCGCCCATGCGGGCCTGATCATCCGGGGATTGCGAGACGCCAGCGATTTTGACTACGAAGTCCAGATGGGGCAGATGAACGGGGCCCTGGCGCCTGACATTGAAACCGTGTTTCTGGCGGCATCGCCTGCCACGCGGATGATTGCCTCGTCGCTGGTCAAGCAAATTGCCCAAATGGGGGGCGATATTTCCCTGTTCATCCCGAAGGAAGCGCAGGCGGCGATGGCTGCGGCGCTTAGAGCAAATCCCGGCGAAGTTGCATGACTTCGCCGACAAGGATTTGCTCCAGCATATTAACTTGGCGCGGTTCCTTTTCGGCAAGGTGGTTCCATCTTGCCGGGAAGCGCCTAGATTGAGCCCTTGCGCGGCCTCAATTCAGGCGATATCTGGCTCTATCCAGCGTTCGATTCCCATTAACCCTGAAACCGGAGAATAGAGAATGAAGAGACTTGGCATATGTGCCATGGCGGCCCTGATGATGGCAGCACCTGCCATGGCTGCGGAAAAAATCACCGTTGAAACCAATGACAAATGCAGCTTCACCATTGCGCTGCGGCCGGATCTGGCGCCATTGCACGTGGCGCAGGTTTCCAAATTGGCAGCGGCCGGGTTTTATGATGGCATCGTTTTTCACCGGGTGATTGACGGCTTCATGGCCCAGACGGGCGATCCCACGGGCACGGGCACGGGCGGATCGGAAGAACCCGATATCAAGGCCGAGTTTACCAAAGAGCATTTTGGCCGCGGCACGGTTGGCATGGCGCGCTCCAATGATCCGAATTCAGCCAACAGCCAGTTCTTCATCATGTTTGCCGATGGCGGCTTTCTGGATGGCAACTACACGGTGTTGGGCAAGGTAGATGATGAAGGCATGTTCTGCGTTGACCGCCTTGAACGCGGTGAACCGCCTGAAACGCCAGACAAGATGGTAAAGGTTACGGTGCAATAATGGCTGATCTCGAAAATACGCTTCACTTGGAGCTGGCCAAAGGCCGGGTTGTTATTGAGCTCCTGCCGAAGCTGGCACCGGGCCATGTGGCGCGCATCAAGGAACTGGCGCGCGAAGGCTTTTATGATGGCGTGGTGTTCCACCGCGTGATCGAAGGCTTCATGGCGCAAGGCGGCGACCCGACGGGCACCGGCATGGGCGGCTCGAAGAAGCCGGACCTCAAGGCCGAGTTTTCCAAGGAGCCCCATGTGCGCGGCATCTGCTCGATGGCGCGCTCCGGCAATCCGAACTCCGCCAACAGCCAGTTCTTCATCTGCTTTGGCGATGCAACCTTCCTTGATAACCAGTACACGGTTTGGGGGCGGGTGACTTCGGGCATGGAGCATGTTGATGGCTCTGAAGCGCGGCGAGCCGGTGAGCAATCCCGACAAGATCATCAAGATGCAGGTTGCGGCAGACGCGAAGTAATGAAACGCCTTGCCGCCATTGGATTTTGGTGATTGCCTGCGGTGCCTGCACGGCAACGGAATGGCTCAACTGCTCCGATGGTGACAAGGCTTCGTTCAATGTCTTGCTCGGCAACATGAATGTGATCGCTGTCGATACATTGAGTTGAAGCGGGCGGGAAGAAATGGTCCACGCGGATCGGGTGCCACGCCATTACCAAGGGGCAGGCCTTCGAAACGCTGACCAGATTTACATTGATGTGACCGACGATAAGATGGATGCATAGTGGCCAGCTTCGCCTGTTCAAGGCGAGCGAGGGCGAGGATTATGTTCGGCTGGAACCTTAGGTGCAGGCATTGGCGCTTGGGCTGTGACCTGCTCTGGTCCCTGATGCGCGTTTCCGATTTTGATTTTGAATTGCCGCCGGAGCGAATTGCCCTTCGCCCGGCGGTTCCGCGTGAGGCCGCCAAATTGCTGGTGGTGGGCGATGGGTTTTCGATTTCACCGTTGGTGATTTGCCTTCGCAGCTTCGGCCGGCGATGTGCTGGTGTTCAACAATACGAAAGTCATTCCGGCGGCTTTGACTGGGGTTCGCGTTGGGCGCGGCGAGACAACGCCGAAGATTGAGGCGCTGCTGCATATGCGGATTGATGGCTCGCGGTGGAAGGCTTTTGCCAAGCCCGGCAAGAAATTGCAGGTGGGCGACCGGCTGCGCTTTGGGGCAGAGGGCAAGGTTTGCCTGTTGGGTGATCTTGACGCGACTGTGGAAGCCAAGGGCGAGGCGGGCGAAATTACCTTGGCTTTTGATTTCAGCGGACCTGTTCTGGACGAGGCAATTGACGCGGTGGGCCAGATGCCGCTGCCGCCCTACATTGAAGGCAAGCGCGCCACGGATGCGCAGGATGCCACGGATTACCAGACCATGTTTGCGAAGTACGCGGGGGCGGTGGCGGCACCCACGGCTGGGCTGCACTTCACGCCTGATCTTATGAAAAAGTTTGAAGCTACTGGAATTACGGCAGAATTTGTAACTTTGCATGTGGGGGCAGGAACTTTTTTGCCGGTGAAAGTTGATGATACGCGCGACCACAAGATGCATGCGGAGTGGGGTGAGGTTTCGGCTGAAACGGTGGCCCGCCTGAAGGCTGCTCGGCAAAGGGGCGGGCGCATTGTGGCGGTTGGGACCACGTCTTTGCGTCTCCTTGAGAGTTCGAAACTGGAGCCTTTCAGCGGAACCACGGATATTTTCATTACGCCGGGCTACAAGTTTTCTGCGGTCGATGTGCTGATCAGCAATTTTCATTTGCCGCGTTCAACGCTGTTCATGCTGGTTTCGGCCTTTGCCGGACATGGCGCGCATGAAGGCGGCCTATGCCCATGCCATTCACAATAACTATCGTTTCTATTCCTATGGCGACTGCTGCCTGCTATTCCCGCAAGCGTCATGACAGAGTTTTCCTTTTCACTTCACAAGACCGATGGCGCGGCGCGGCTGGGCACGGTCCATACGCTGCATGGCGACATCCGCACGCCGGCCTTCATGCCGGTGGGCACCGTGGGCACGGTGAAGGGGCTTTACCTTGACCAGGTGAAGGAGGCGGGCGCCGATATCATTCTGGGCAATACCTATCACCTGATGCTGCGGCCCGGCGCGGAAGAAGTGGCCAAGCTTGGCGGCCTGCATAAGTTCATCGGATGGGATGGGCCGATCCTGACCGACAGCGGCGGCTTTCAGGTCATGTCGCTGTCCAAAATTCGCAAGATCACGGAGCAGGGGGCGACGTTCCAATCGCATATCGACGGGCGAAGATATGAGCTCACGCCGGAGCGGGCGATGGACATTCAGCGCCTGCTTGGTTCTGACATTCAGATGCAGCTCGACCAGTGCCTGGAATATCCGCACACGGAGAAAGAGGCGGAGAAAGCCATGCAGCTTTCCCTGCGCTGGGCGGCGCGGTCTCGCAAGGCCTTTGGCAAGCAGCCGGGACGTGGAAATTTCGGCATTGTGCAGGGTGGCGTGAACGAGAAGCTGCGAAAGATAAGTGCGGCGGGCCTCGTTGATATCGGCTTTGAGGGCTATGCCATTGGCGGACTGGCGGTGGGCGAGGGCCAGAAGCTGATGCTGCAGACCATTGAATTTACGGCGCCGGAACTGCCGCAGGACAAGCCGCGCTATCTCATGGGGGTTGGCACGCCGGACGATTTGCTGGAGTCGGTGGCTCGCGGCATTGACATGTTTGATTGCGTGCTGCCGACGCGTTCGGGGCGGCATGGGCAGGCGTTCACGCGGTTTGGAAAAATCAATATGCGCAATGCCAAGCATGCGGATGATCCGCGGCCGCTTGATGCTGAAAGTGCGTGTCCCGCGCTATCCAAATATTCGCGGGCCTATATTCACCACCTCATGCGGTCGGGTGAATTGCTCGGCATGATGCTGCTCTCCTGGGCCAATGTTGCCTACTATCAGGACCTCATGCAGGGCATGCGCGCGGCCATCGCCGAGGACCGCTTTGAAGAGTTCCGTGCGCTGACGAAAGAGCAGTGGAAGCGCGGCGAGGCTTAGCCGGGATACCATACTTTGCGCGGATCGTTGGCGGCGCGCTTGTAGTCCCATGCGGCGTCTATGAGTTTTGCGAGATCATAGCGCGGACGCCAGCCCAGTTCGAATTTGGCCTTGCTGTTGTCCAGCCAGGTTGAGTGATAGGAGCTCGGGATGTCAATTGAGCCCAATCCCTTGGTCTTGCTGAGATAGGCTGCGACTGCGCCATAGTCGACGGGTTCGTCCATGCAGATGTTGTAGAGTTTGCCGCGCGTAACGGGATTGTCGAGGGCAGCGGATATGGCGTTCACAAGGTCTTCCACATGGACAAAGTTTCGCTTGAGCGGGTGGCCATCGGCATCGTGAAGAACGGGAATTGTTCCTTCGGTTTTGCATTTTTTTGCGACATCGCCGGGAACCATGGTTTTCCAATCGGGGCCGCCGAACACGATCATCGCCAAAGGAAAGGGAGTAGCGGAAGTCATCCTTCTCCATGATCCATGGGGCGCGCAGGCAGCAGCCATTGATGCCATACTGGATCGTGAATTGGGTGAGAAGAACTTCTTCCAGAACTTTTGAAAGGGCATAGCAGCCGGGATAGGCCTGATGGGGTGTTTGCTCGGTGATGGGGCCGTCGTGGCGGTAGAAGAAATGGCCGACGCCGGCATCGCCACCAATGAGGATGAATTGCTTTGCTGTCTTGCTTTGGCGGAAGGATTCCAGCAGCCAGAACATGCCTTTCACGGTCACGTCCATGACGGTTTCGGGGATTTCCTTGCAGGTGGCGAGATGCACGACATGGGTGACGCCTGCCATGGCGCGCTCGACATCTTCACGGTCAGAGATGTTGCCTTTGACAACTTCTACCCTGTCGGTTTCGGGGATCAATCGATTGTGACACAGGGCGCTAATTTTTGCGCCGTTCCAGCGCGGCTCAGAGAGAATGTGCGCGATGAGATTTGTGCCGACTTTGCCGGTTGCACCTGTTACCAAGAAGCAGCATCGCAATCTCCCTAGTCCACTTGCGCAGGCAGAATGGGCCCAACTGAATTTCTTTCAACCAATGGGCATTCCACTTTGATCTGCGGCTGACGCCCTTTGATCTGCACGGAATTGTTGATGATGTATTCCGCGGCAAGTGTGCCCATTTCAAAATGGGGCAAGAGAATTGTTGTCAGCGGCGGCCGGGTGAACTGGGCAATTTCACGGTCATCGTAGCCGATGACGGCCATGTCTTCCGGAATGCGTTCGCCCAGTTCCTTTAACGCCTCATAACAGCCGAGAGCCATGAGATCATTGGAGCAGAAGATTGCTGTTGGCGGATCCGGGAGATTCATCAGCGCATGGGTTTGCTCGTAGCCTGCCGAAGGTTCCCAGTTTCCGGGTCTTACCAAATCAGGATCGAAGAGGATTTCGGCATTGGCAAGGGCCTGACGATAGCCTTTTAGACGGTCACGCGAGGCATCCATCCAGACTTCGCCCTCGATGAGGCCAATGCGGCGATGGCCAGCCTTGATGAGACGGGTTGTGGCGGTTTGGCCGCCGAGAATTTCGCCGGGCATGATTGAAGGGAGCGAGCGATCTGCGGTGTAACAATTCAGCAGCACCGTGGGAATCCGGTAGAAGGCGGGCGAGGGCGTGATGCGGCGGGTTTGAATGGTGCCATAGATCAGGCCGATCAGGGGCTGGCCTTCCATCTGCGCATGGACAGCCTGTTCCATTTCCGCATCGCCACGGGTGACGGCCGCACTGATTGTGAGGCCATGCTCCCAGGCTTTTTCGCGCGCACCATCCATGGCAATGGCGCACCAGGGGTCGGTTGACAGTTCATCGACAACGAAGCCAATCACGCTGGCGCCGGTGAAGAGCGGGCGTGTTGCCCCGCGCTTGACCAGCCGGTAGTTCAGGCCTTTGGCCGCCTCAAGCACCCGCTGCCTGGTTTTTACCGAAAGGCGGGCACCCAATGCATCGTTCAGAACCAGAGAAACCGTGGTCTGCGAAACGCCGGCGGCGGCGGCAACTTCGGTCATGGTGGGGCCGGAGGTGCGTGCAACGCCCGGAACCAGGCTTCCCGGAGACATAGTTTGATCCTCAGTGCCCATTGCTAATTCCACGACAGCGTTCGAAACCGCAGCGGTTTTGACGAACGTCTTTCATAGATTTTATAAATGCGCATATTATCATCGTTATCTATATGTAATTGCTATATTAATTTGATATTTCTTTTCATTATTGACATATATTAGCAGCAATGTATCATTCTGGGAAGCGATGTTCGCAAGTCCGCTGGCATCGGCCAAAAGAGCGCAAAGCTCGAAGCAAAATAATCGGGAGGAATATGATGAAGAAACTAATCGCATTGGGATTCTCTACGGCCATCGCCTTGGCAATGGCCACCGGGGCTCAGGCCGAAGACAAGAAGCAATTGGCGTTCGTGGTGAATGCCGCGTCCGACTTCTGGAAACTTGCGGAAGCTGGCGTGAAGAAAGCGCAAGGCGAGTTGCCGAATTACGATCTGCAATTCAAATATCCGGCGCAGGGCACGGCAGCGCTGCAGAATGCGCTGATGGACGATCTTGTCGCCGCTGGCACCGATGCCATCATGATTTCGTCGGTTGATCCAAAACATCTGTTGATGCGTTCAATCGCATCGCCGGCCAAGTGCCGCTGTTCACGACTGACAGTGACGCCGCCGACAGCAACCGCATTGCCTATCTGGGCTCATCCAACACGGATGCTGGTGTGCAGGCGGGCGAAATTGCCATTGGGGCTTTGCCCAAGGGCGGCAAGTGCATGGGCTTTGTTGGCTTCCTTGGGGCTGATAATGCCAAGGAGCGCATTGCCGGATTCAAGAAGGCCATTGAAGGCAAGGGCATTGAACTTGTTGACACACGTGGTGACGACGTAGATTTCGCCCGCGCCCGCAGCAATGTGGATGACGTGCTGGCCGCAAATCCGGAAATCAACTGCATGGTTGGGTTCTACTCCTACAACCCGCCAAAGATTTATGAAGCCTTGCAGGCCGCCGGCAAGCTTGGCGCAGATTACCGTTATCGCCTTTGATGAAGACCCGATCACTTTGGGTGCGGTCAAGGACGGAAGCTTTTCAGGAACCGTTGTGCAGCAGCCTTTTGAGTGGGGCTATCGTGGCATGAAGCTGATGGCCGCCTACATGGAAGGCGACAAGTCTGGCGTTCCTGCCGACAAGCTGATCATTGTGCCTACAAAAATTATCGACAAGGCCAATGTCGATCAGTTCGAAGCTGATCTCAAAGCCGCGTTGGGCAAATGAGCTAAACTAAAAGGCCAGCGCGTGGGGGCCCGCGCTGGCTTTCTCTTGCGTCACCGGGGAATGCCTGTACAGAATGCAACCCTTGTCGCTTCACGGGGGCATATTTCCAAAAATGGCCGATCCCTTTTTCCAATTGACTGATATCGCCAAGTCCTATGCCGGGGTGCAAGCCGTGCAGGGGGTGAACTTCTCTGTCTCCCCGGGCGAGGTCATTGGTCTTGTCGGCGAAAACGGGGCGGGCAAATCCACGCTGATGAACATCATTGGCGGCGTCATTGAGCCTACATCCGGTACGCTTGAAATTGATGGCGTTCAGCGACGATCGCTCTCAGTTTTGGAGTCAATGGGTGCGGGAATTGCTTTTGTTCACCAGGAACTCAATTTGTTCGACAATCTCGATGTGGCGTCAAACGTATATATCGGCCGTGAACCGCTTTATGGCGGACCATTGCGGCTGGTGGACCGCAAAAAACTTTATGCAGATGTTCAGCCGCTGCTGGACCGCCTGGGTGTGGATTTCAAACCGGAAACGATGGTTTCCGACATGTCGATTGCCCAGCGCCAGCTCCTTGAAATTGTGAAGGCGCTGTCCTTGAATTCACGCCTGGTCATCATGGATGAGCCGACTTCAAGCCTGACGCTGATTGAAACTGACCGCCTGTTGAGTGTCGTGGCAGGGCTCAAAGCTTCAGGCGTGAGTGTCATCTTTATTTCGCATCGTCTCAACGAGTTGACCCAATGTGCGGACCGTGTGGTTGTCTTGCGTGACGGGCGCGTGGTGGGGGAACTAGGAAAGGGTGAAATCACTCATGGTGCCATGATCCGCCTGATGATCGGGCGCGATCTGAAATCGCTCTATGTGCCGCCCGCCGCCGCACCGGGAGAGCATGTGCTGGAAATCAGAGGCGCGCAGACGAAGACCTATCCGGACCGGGAAGTGAGCCTTAGCGTAAGGCGGGGCGAAATCCTGGGGCTTGCCGGGTTTGTGGGGGCGGGGCGCACGGAATTGGCGCGCGCCATATTTGGCATTGATCCGCTTGCTTGCCGGGTCTGTTGCGCTCAACGGCGAGACCATCCACATCGACAGCCCACGCCAGGCAATTTCACATGGCATTTTTCTCGTGCCGGAGGACCGCAAGCGCTGCGGCCTGCTTCTTGATATTTCGATTGCGGAAAATATCGCGCTGCCCAACATGCAGGCCTGCGCCTCGACAGGTCTGGTGAAGGACAGTATCGTGGCGGCCAATGCGGAGCGCCAGAAGGAACGTCTGCATATTCGCGCCCCCAGTGTTGCCCACGAGGGAGGCTCGCTTTCGGGCGGCAACCAGCAGAAGGTCGTGCTCGCCAAATGGCTGGCCATGAACCCCCGGGTTTTGATTTGCGATGAACCGACGCGCGGCGTTGATGTTGGTGCCAAGAGCGAATTGTATGAAATGCTGCGGGAGCTTGCGGATGCGGGGGTTGCCATTTTGATGATTTCGAGCGATATGGAAGAGGTGATTGGCGTGAGTGACCGGATTGCCGTGATGCATGAGGGCATGATCAGCGGTTTTCTGGAGCGGGCGGAATTCAGCGAGCACAATGTGCTGCAGCTTGCTGTGGGCGGAAGCATTCATTGAGGGAATGAGCAGTGTTCAAGAAAGATATCGGCCTTCTCATCCTGATCCTTGTGGTCGGCACGGTTGTGGCTGTGATCAACCCGCTTTTCCTCTCGGCGATCAATTTGGGCAATACGGCCAATCTGGTGGGGCTGTTTGGCATTTTTGCGATTGGCCAGGCCTTTGTGATCATTACCGGCGGCATTGAATTATCGGTGGGCTCGATCATTGCGCTGCTTGGCGTGCTGTTTGTTGACCTGATTGTTGGCCACGAGATGGCCTGGCCTTTGGCGCTGTGATCATGCTGGCGCTTGGCGTGGTGATTGGACTGGTCCATGGCCTGCTGATCACCCGCATGCACATGCAGCCGTTTATTGTGACGCTCTGCGGGTTGCTGATCTATCGTGGTGCGGCGAGGTTTTACACGCAGGATGGCACGGCGGGCTTTGTTTTTGGTGTGAGCTTTCCGCAGCTTGAATGGCTGACTACGGGGCGCACATTTGGCGTGCCCCATTCCTTCATGGCCCTGATTGTTATTGCCTGCCTCATGTGGGTGGTTCTGCACCGCTCGGTGTTCGGGCGTTATCTCTATGCGGTGGGCAAGAATGAAGAGGCGGCGCGCTATTCCGGCATTCGCACCAACCGCGTGATCATTGCGGCCTATGTCATCTCCGCGATACTCACAGCCATCTCGGCGATTTTCTTTGCCATGTACACGCGTTCGATTTCACCATCTTCGCATGGCAATTTTTATGAGCTTTATGCCATTGCGGCGGCGGTGCTTGGCGGCTGTTCGCTGCGCGGCGGCGAAGGCTCGATTGTCGGGGTGGTGCTGGGGACCATTCTGCTGCAGGTCCTGCAGAACCTGGTCAATCTGCTCGGCATTCCGAGTTCGCTGAATTTTGCGGTGATGGGATCGGTTATCCTTATTGGTGTTCTCGCCGACCAGCAATTTGCCGAATACCGAAAGCGAAAGTCGGAAGCGGCGGGAAAAACCACCCCCGCTTGACAGCATGCCTGCGTATGTGCAATCATTTAATTAATTGGTTAAATGATGACACAGACACTCGACACAACATTTTCCGCTCTTGCCGATCCTACACGGCGCGCCATTCTGGCGGCTTTGGCCAAACGCCCGGAGTTGAGCGTTGGGGAAATTGCGGCGCCTTTTGGCATTTCATTGCCTGCCATCAGCAAGCATCTCGACGTGCTTGAGGACGCGAAACTATTAAAGCGGGAGAAAAGCGGGCGGATGGTCATCTGCCGCCTTGAGCCCAAGCCGATGGAGGCCGCCATGCGCTGGCTTTCGGAATACGAGAAATTCTGGACCTTGCGCCTTGATGCGCTGACCGCCCTTTTGGAGGAAACCCCATGGCAAAAGCCAAAGACATCTCGCTCAGCCTCGTCCGCACCATCAAGGCCCCGCCGGAAAAAGTCTTTGCCGCGTGGACGGAGCCCAAAACGCTGAAGAAATGGATGTCGCCGACCAAGGAGATGGAAGTGGCGGTTGCGGAAACTGATCTTAAGGTTGGCGGGAGCTACCGCATTGTGATGCGTGAACCGGATGGCAAGGAACACAGGGTTGTTGGCGTCTACAGGGAGATTGTGAACCCCAAGAAAATTGCCTTCACCTGGGGCTGGGAAAGTTCTTCCGATGCAGAAACTCTGGTGACCGTGGAACTGCGCAAGAAGGGAGCGGGCACGGAACTTACTCTCACCCATTCGAAATTCGCCGACGACAAGGACCCGTGACATGCACAATCAGGGTTGGATGGGTTGCATTGGAAGGCTTGAAATTCTGTTTGCAGCATAAGGAGAGATGATCATGGCTAAATATGAAGGTGGATGTGCCTGCGGCGCGGTGCGGTTTTCAACGGATGCGGAGCCCATGATGGCGGGGCATTGCCAATGCCGCCATTGCCAGATGCTTTCGGGGGCAGGGCATTCAAGCTTTGCGGCGTTTCCCGAAGCGGCTGTCGACATGAAGGGCAAGGTCAAGTACTGGGATTACATTGCCGATAGCGGCAACACGGCCACCCGGGGCCATTGCCCAACTTGCGGCTCCATGGTGGCGGGCAAGACATCGGGCATGGCGGGCGTGGTTGCCCTCAATCTCACGTCGCTTGATGATCCTTCAAAAATTGTCCCGCAAATGGTATTCTTCCATGGCAAGGCGAACGCTTGGGATCATCTGGATGCAAGTCTTCCAAGATTCCCCGGCATGCCGCCGATGTGAGCCAAGAGGAGGAATGAGTCGATGGCTGAACTTACCGAAGGTGTTAACTGGCTGGCTGTCGGTCATTGGCACCAGTACTGTCGTTCATTTTGGGCTGGGCTGTGGTATTCGCCCATGCTGTTTGCCAAGAAATGGATTGAGGGCGTCGACGTCAAGCCAAATCCGGATGCGAAGATGCCGATGCCGCCGCTTGATCGTGCAATTGATTGGAACATTCCTGTTGGCCTGGGTGGTTGGCATTACTGCCGCGCACAATGCCCTTGCTCACCATCATCCTGATTGCCATGACAATCATTGCTCTGATTGTTGCCAACGGCATTTTCAGCATGAAAAGCAACTACGCCATTGCAACGGAAGCGGGATTTATTGCAGCCATGGCCGTGGTGATGATCGCTGTGCAGGGGATATTCTAGACTATTTCCCCGTGCCGCCCGTGTGTTCGCCCTCGCGGGTCAGGTAATAGGCCGCGAGGATGGGGATGAAGGTGACGGCGATGACGAAGATCGCCACCACATTGGTGATCGGCCTTTGCCGGGGGCGGATGAGTTCATTCAGCATCCAGATGGGAAGCGTTGATTGCTGACCCGCCGTGAAGGTGGTGACGATGACTTCATCAAAGGACAGGGCAAAGGCCAGCATGCCGCCGGCCAAAAGGGCCGAGGCGATTTGCGGCAATACGACATGGCGGAAAGTCTGAAAGCCATCGGCGCCCAGATCCATGGAGGCTTCGATCATGCTGCCGCTGGTGCGGCGGAAGCGGGCCAGCACATTGTTGTAGACGACGACCATGCAGAAGGTGGTGTGGCCCAGAACGATGGTCCAGGTTGAAAATGGAATGTCCATGATGCCGAAGGCGGAGCGGAGCGCAATGCCGGTGACGATGCCGGGGAGGGCGATGGGCAGGATGAAGAGCAGCGAGATATGATCGCGGCCAAAGAATTTGGCGCGCGATACGGCAGCGGCGGCACAGGTGCCGAGGATGAGAGCCAGCAAGGTTGCGATGCCAGCCACTTTTACTGAGAGGCCGATGGCATCCCAGATGTCCTGCCGTTCCCAGACGACGCCGAACCATTTCGTGGTGTAGCCGGGCGGCGGGAACTGGAAGCTTTTTTCTTCGGTGGTGAAGGCATAGAGGAAGATCAGCAGCAGCGGCACATGCAGGAAGGCCACGCAGGCCAAGGCGGCAATTTTCAGGAACAGGGGGGAGCTGTCAGAGCGCATCGAAGGCTCCCATTCTTTTGGCAATGGCGAGATAGATGCCCATGATCACGATGGGCACCACGGTGAAGGCTGCGGCGAGCGGAATGTTGCCCGCTGTTCCTTGCAGGGTATAGACCGTTTGGCCAAGGAAATAGCTAGAGTTTCCAATGATTTGCGGGATGATGTAGTCACCAAGGGTGAGGGAAAAGGTGAAGATTGAACCGGCGATGATGCCGGGCAGGGCGAGTGGAAAGATCACGTTCCGAAAGGTTTGCGCCGGCGTTGCGCCGAGGTCGGAGGAAGCATCAATCAGGTTTACGGGAACGCGCTCCAATGCGGCTTGCGTCGGCAGGATCATGAAGGGCAGCCAGACATAGACAAAGACAATGAAGGTTCCGAGGAAGCTGATGGACAGCGACGGGCCGCCGATGACGGGGATTGCCAGCAGGGCATCCAGCGCCCAGGTGAGATGAAGTTGTCCGGCCAGCCAGGAGATGATGCCTTCCTTGGCGAGGATCAATTTCCAGGCATAGACCTTGACGAGATAGCTGGACCACAGGGGCAGCATCACCAGGATATAGAACAGGGCCTTCCATTTTCCCCGGGCATAGCGCGCGGCGAAATAGGCGAAGGGAAAGGCGATGATGACGGAAGCAAGGGTGACCGCCGTTGCCATGACAAGACTTCGGACGATGACATCAAAGTTTGAGAGGCGGAACAGTTCGGCGAAGGTTGAAAGTGTCAGCTCATATTTGATGAAGCCGGAAAACTCGTCGATTGAGAAGAAGGCGTGGAACAGGAAAACGAAGAGCGAGCCGAGAAATGCGATGCCGAGCCAGAGAAGCGGCGGCGCAAGCAGAAGGGCCAGGAACCAGTTGGGGCGCCTGAACAGCGTGTCCGAAACTGTTCGCGTCAGGCTCACGCTTCACCTGCCATGATGTGAAGGGCCTCCTTTGGCCAATGCAGGATGATTTTATCACCTTCGGCGAATTTTCCTTGCGATGAAGGCACGGTGACATTGATTGTTTCGCCGCTTGCGGTGCGGGTGTTCAGGCGTGTGACCGAACCCTGATAGTGAATGGCAGTGATCGAAGCACTGGCGGATTGATGCCAGGTGGGGGCTTCTGCCTTGCCTTGCATGATGCTGATTTTTTCGGGCCGGAGGCTTGCCCATTTTTCCGGACCGCCGGCGGATTTTGAGAAGGCGGGGCTCAAGACATTGGAAGAGCCTACAAAATCGGCCACGAATTTTGTTTTGGGGCGCTCATAGATTTCTTCCGGGCGTGCCGACCTGAACGATTTTGCCATCGTTGAAAATGGCAACGCGGTCAGCCATCGACAGGGCTTCGCCCTGGTCATGGGTGACGAATACAAAGGTGATGCCGAGGTTGCGCTGCAGGGCTTTGAGTTCAACCTGCATTTGCTCGCGGAGTTTCAGGTCGAGGGCGCCGAGGGGCTCATCGAGCAGCAGGACCTTGGGTTCATTGACGAGGGCGCGGGCCAGCGCCACGCGCTGCCTTTGGCCACCGGACAATTGCGAGGGGCGGCGGCTGCCGAAACTTCCCAGCGCCACAAGCGTCAGTGCTTCCTGGGCCTTGCGGTGGCGCGTTGTCTTGTCAATGCCTTTGACCATCAGGCCATAGGCGACATTATCCAGCACGGTCATGTGGGGGAAAAGGGCGTAGTCCTGAAAGACGGTATTCACGTTGCGCTGGTAGGGCGGCACACCTTCCGAGGTGACGCCGAAGATTTCCATGTGGCCGGAGGTGGGTTGCTCAAAGCCTGCAATGAGCCGCAGGCAGGTGGTTTTGCCGGAACCCGATGGGCCAAGCATGGCGAAGAATTCGCCTTCGGCAATATCAAGCGTTACATCATCAACGGCGCGCACGGGGCCGAAATGGCGGCAGATGTTTTGAAAGCTGACGGCTGTTGTCATGGCATAAAAACTCCCGCCAGACTGATCTGGCGGGAGCCTTTCATTTGCTCAAGAGTTAGCGGCCACCGAGAACCGCGATCATGTCTGTGGCCCAACGATAGTAGGGCACGCAGCCGGCGGACTGGGTTGCGCATTTGGCCACGGGCGTGCGCCAGAAATGCACCTTGTCGAAGCTCTGCATGCCGTTGGTATCGCAGCCGGCATCGGTGAGCAGGGCATTGCCCTTGCAGGCGGCGGGAACGGCCGGAACCGAGCCAAACCAGGCGGCGAGATCGCCCTGCACCTTGGGTGAAATGGAATGCTCCATCCAGAGATAGGCGCAGTTGGGATGGGCTGCATCCACATGCATCATGGTGGTATCGGCCCAGCCCGTGGCTCCTTCACCGGGGATGACGGAAGCAACCGGGGTTTTCGCCATGGCATCCTTGTCGGCCTGCAGGATGTTCACCTGGAAGGGCCAGGATGATGAAGCCACGACGCCTTCATTCTTGAAGTCGTCGATCTGCATGAAGGCATCATGCCAGTAGCGGCCAACGAGGGCGCGCTGACCGCGGAGCAAGTCGAGTGAGGCCTTGTACTGTTCCTCATTCAACTCGTAAGGATCCTTGATGCCGAGTTCCGGCTTCTTGGCCATGAGATAAAGGGCGGCATCGGCAATGTAGATGGGGCCATCAAAAGCCTGAACCCGGCCCTTGTTGGATTTTCCATCGGGAAGGTTCTGTTCTTCAAAGACGACGCCCCAGCTCTTTGGAGCTTCCTTGAAGACATTGGTATTGTAGGCCAGGACGTTGGCACCCCACTGATAGGGAACGCCATAGTGGACGCCATCAACCGTGTGCCAAGGCGCATCCTGCAAGCGCTTGTCCACGGTTTTCCACGAAGGGATAAGCTTTGTGTTGATGGGTTGCACGCGCTTGCCGGCGATCAGGCGGAGCGAGGCGTCACCAGACGCGGTGACGAGGTCAAAGCCGCCTTCATTCATCAGGGCCACCATTTCATCCGAGGTGCCTGCGGTCTTCACGTTGACCTTGCAGCTCGTGGCTTTCTCAAAATCCGTTACCCAGTCATAGGATTTGTCGGTGGCGCCATTTTCAATGTAGCCAGCCCAGGCCACGATATCGACCTGGCCTTCGCCCTTGCCAACTTTCTTTTTCATTTCATCGGCGAGGGCCACTCCGCTCATGGCCGTTACGGCAAGAAGCGTAAGAAGCGTGTGTTTTAATGTTTTCATAGTGTCGTCTCCCTGTATTTTTTTATCGTTTTCTTCATGGCATCCGAGTTGCGCGTAACCCATGTCCATGCAAAGACTTATATGTTTGACCATGTGGTCCAAAATTCAGACTAGCCCAGAAATGGTGAGAAGGTAAAGTGAAGAGCGTTTGGCTCAAAAATCCTCTGGCAATCCTGGGTGAAGGGGCTGGCGGCGGGCTTGTGCTGCAGGGCGGCAAGATTGTTGAGTTGGTGGGGGCAGGGCGGCAACCTGCGGCAACGCCGGACGAGGTGTTTGATGCTTCGCGCCATGTCGTTTTGCCCGGGCTTATCAATACCCATCATCATTTTTACCAGACACTGACGCGGGCCCATCCCCAGGCCATCAACAAGGAGCTGTTTGACTGGCTGAAGGCGCTTTATCCGCTTTGGGCGCGGCTGACACCGGAGGCCATGCGGCTTGGCACGCGGCTGGCTTTGACCGAACTTTTGATGTCTGGGGTTACGACGACTTCTGACCATCATTATGTGTTTCCGGCTGGTCTTGATGACGCCATGGATATCCAGGTGGATGAGGCCCTGAAGCTTGGCATGCGCATGACGGTGACGCGTGGATCAATGAATTTTTCGGTGAAAGATGGGGGCCTGCCGCCGGACAGCGTGGTGCAGGATGAAGACACCATCCTGAGCGATTGTGAGCGGGTGATTGCCAAATATCACCAACGGGGCGAGGGCGCGCAGATACAGGTGGCGCTGGCGCCGTGTTCGCCTTTTTCAGTGACGCAATCCCTGATGTGCGCCTGCGGGGAACTGGCGGCAAAGCATGATTGCCGGTTGCATACGCATCTGGCCGAAACCCATGACGAAGATGAGTTTTGCCGGGCGCGGTTTGGGTTTAGTCCGGTTGACTATCTGGAAGAAGTGGGCTGGCTCAATGGGCGGACATGGCTGGCCCATGGCATTCATTTTTCCGATGGCGAGATTGGCAGGCTTGCAAAAAATGGCGTGAGTGTTTGCCATTGCCCAACGTCCAATATGGTGCTGGCCTCCGGCCATTGCCGCACGCAGGAGCTTGAGAAGGCGGGCGTTGCCGTTGGGCTGGGTGTGGATGGTTCCGCTTCCAATGACAATTCAAATCTGATGGAAGGGGTGCGCCATGCCCTTCTGATGAACCGGTTGAAATATGGCCAGAGCGTTACGCATCTTGATGTGTTGCGCTGGGCAACGCAGGGTTCGGCCAAATGTTTGGGCCGGTCTGACATTGGCGAGATCGCGGTGGGCAAGCAGGCCGATCTTGCGCTTTATACTTTGGATGAATTGCGCTTCTCAGGTGCGGGGATCCCATCGCGGCCCTCGTTCTGTGCGGTGCCCACCGGGCGGACCGCGTGATGATTGCCGGGGAATGGCGGGTCATTGATGGCGTCCCGGTTGGCGTTGATGTCGAGCGGTTGCGCTTTGAACACGGGGAAGCGGCGAAGCCGTTTCTCTAGGCTGCCTTCAACACCCTCTGTGCAGTGATGCCGATTTCGGCTGGGGTCGGCGCGATTGCAACGCCCACTTCGCGGAGGATTTCCACCTTCTCGGAGGCGCTTTCGCCGAAGGCTGAGATGATGGCACCGGCATGGCCCATCTTGCGGCCCTTGGGGGCTGACAGGCCGGCGACATAGGCGATGACCGGTTTCTTCATATGGTCGCGGATATATTCGGCGGCTTCTGCTTCCTGGGGGCCGCCGATTTCACCGATCATGACAACGGCATGGGTTTCGGGATCGGCTTCGAAGAGTTCGAGGATGTCCTTGAAGGATGAACCATTGATAGGATCGCCACCGATGCCGACGCTGGTTGAAACGCCGATGCCGAGTTCTTTCATCTGGGCTGCGGCCTCATAACCAAGCGTGCCGGAGCGGCCGACGATGCCGACGTGGCCCGGAGAGATAGATGTTGCCGGGCATGATGCCGAGGAGGGCCTTGCTGGGCGAAATGATACCGGCACAGTTTGGGCCGATGAGGCACATGCGGTTTTCGGCGCGGTAGCGGCGCATGTAGCGCTTCACCTTGATCATGTCCTGGGCGGGAATGCCGTCGGTGATGGCCACGCAGGTTCGGATGCCAGCATCGGCTGCTTCCATGATTGAGTCGGCGGCGAAGGGCGGCGGCACGAAAACGATGCTTGCAGTCGCGCCGGTCTTTTCGACGGCTTCCTTCATGGTGTCGAAGACGGGAACGCCGTGTTCGGAGGCGCCGCCCTTGCCGGGGGTGACACCGCCCACGATGTTGGTGCCGTAGTCCATCATTTCCTTGGCGTGGAAGGAACCGATCTTGCCGGTGATGCCCTGGACCAGAACGGCGGTTTTGCGATCAAGAAGGATGGTCATGCGTTCACCACTTTCAGATTTGCGGACTTGTCATTCTGCCAGGCGGCAACGGCGCGTTGGGCGGCTTCGGCCAAGGTGTTGGCGCGGATGATGGGAAGGCCGGAGCGGGCCAGAATCTTGCGGCCCTCTTCGACATGGGTTCCGGCGAGGCGCACGATAACGGGCACTTTCACCGGATTTTTCTCCAGCGCCTGGACGACACCTTCGGCCACCCAGTCGCAGCGGTTGATGCCGGCGAAGATGTTGACGAGGATGGCTTCGACATTCACATCGGACGTCACGAGTTTGAAGGCCTTGGCCACGCGTTCCGGCGTGGCGCCGCCGCCGATGTCGAGGAAGTTTGCGGGTTCGCCGCCTGCAAGCTTGATCATGTCCATGGTGGCCATGGCGAGGCCCGCGCCATTCACGATGCAGCCGATGTTGCCGCTGAGGCCCACATAGGAGAGGCCGCGATCATTGGCGCGGGTTTCGCGGGCATCTTCCTGGGACTTGTCGCGGAGTTCGGCGATTGCGGGATGGCGGAACAGGGCGTTGTCGTCGAAGGTCATCTTGGCATCGAGCGCCATGACCGTTCCATCTTCAGTCACAATCAGCGGATTGATTTCCACCATGGTGGCATCGAGTTCTTCGAAGGCGCGGTAGCAGCCGAGAATGGTAGAGACGGCCTGCTGGATTTGCGCGGGAGCGAGGCCAAGAGCGAAGGCGAGTTCGCGGGCCTGGAAGGCCTGCATGCCAACGGCAGGTTCGACGCTGATGCGCACGATGGAGTCAGGCTGCTCTTCGGCGATGTCTTCGATTTCCATGCCGCCCGCGGCGGAGGCAACGACCATGACGCGTTCGGATTTGCGATCGAGCACGAAACCGAGATAGAGTTCGCGGGCGATGGCCACGCCGCCTTCGACATAGAGACGGTAAACGATTTTGCCTGCGGGGCCGGATTGGTGCGTGACCAGCTTCTTGCCGAGAAGTTCATCGGCGGCGTCGAGTGACTTCATCCTCATTGCGGCAGAGTTTCACGCCGCCGGCCTTGCCGCGACCGCCCGTATGAACCTGGGCTTTGACCACCCAGAGCTTGCCGCCGATTTCGCGGGCGCGATAGGCCGCCTGTTCGGGGCTGTAGGCGAGGGCGCCCTTGGGGATTGGCACGCCGAATTTTGCGAGGATTTCCTTGGCCTGATATTCGTGAATGTCCATGGTCAGGCGGCCTTTCTCAGGGCTGCTGCGGCACCGGTTTCGCGGTAATATTCCTGCGCGGCGGCAACACCAGCGCCTGCTTCAACGGGAATGCCCAAATCGCGCATGGCCATTTCGGAACCGGCCAACGCCATCATGCACATGATTTCATTGAGATCGCCCAAGTGGCCGATGCGGAAGACGCGGCCCGCCACCTTGTTGAGGCCCACGCCAAGGGAAAGATTGTAACGGTTGTAGGCGTGCTTCACGAGGGCGGCGCTAGTCGAAGCCTTCGGGGATGACGATGGCGCTCACCGTATCGGAATGCCACTTCGGCGCTTTGGCGCAGAGCGAAAGGCCCCAGGCGGAAACGGCGCGGCGCACACCTTCGGCCAGCCGATAATGTCTTGCGAAAACATTTTCGAGGCCTTCGGCGAGGAGGAGATCGATGGAGGCGCGCAGTGCACGGAGCATGTGGGTTGGCGGCGTGTAGGGGAAGAAGCCGTCCTTGTTGGTCTTGATCATGTCTTCGAAATCGAAATAGCTGCGGCGCAGGCCGGCGGCCTTGCGGGCGGCGAGCGCCTTTTGCGATACACCGACGATGGCAAGGCCAACGGGCATCATGAAGCCTTTCTGCGAACCCGAGACGCAGACATCGACGCCCCATTCATCCATGCGGAAATCGATGGAGGCGAGTGAGCTTACGGCATCGACGAAGAGCAGGGCCGGGTGGCCAGCGTTGTTCAATGCGTGGCGGATTGCGGCCACATCACTGGTGACTCCGGTTGCGGTTTCATTGTGAGTGACAAGCACGGCCTTGTAGGCGTGGGCTTTGTCGGCCTTCAGTTTTTCGGCAAAGGTTTCAACGGGCACGCCTTCGCCCCAGGGTACATCGACGACATCAACGTCCAATCCGTGGCGGACGCACATGTCGGCCCAGAGCAGGGAGAACTGGCCGAAGCGGGCGATGAGAACCTTGTCGCCGGGTGACAGTGTGTTGGTCATGGCCGCTTCCCAACCGCCAGAGCCGGATGACGGAAAGAGGAACACCTGGCCGTCACGGGTTTTGAAAATCTTCTTCAGGTCGTCAAACAGGGGGAGCGTGAATGCCGGAAGATCGGGCGCGCGCTGGTCCTCCATGCTGATATCCATGGCAAGGCGCACGGCCTGGGGAACATTGGTTGGCCCCGGAATAAACAGTCCCCTGATGCCCGGCATGGTATCCTCCCTGAAATATTCCGGTTCATTCCGGATTCGTGGGGGCGAGTATGAACGGGTAGGTAAAATTCCGAAACACTCGGAACACTGGCCTCTTGGCATCCATAAGTGTGGTAATATGCCTATTCTTTTAGGTAGTAAATTAAGTGGGCACTTGTTGCGTCCTACCCATTAGGGTAGAGGTTGACGATGAATAGCCCCATTGACCTGATCCTGGGTGATCCTAACCCGCTGATGTTGCAGGCGCTTGCGGAGATTTTTGACCGGGACCGGCGCTTCAGCCTGATTGCCTCTTCCAAAACGGCGGAGGGATTTCTGGAGGCGTGTTTGCGGGCACCTGTACCCCTCGGCGTGATCGACTGGTCGCTGCCCTTGCTTGGGGCTGAGCGCTTGCTGGCAATTTTGCGCGACAGGCCAAAACCACCGCGCATCGTGATCTACGCCTCCTCCAATGATCCTGACATTCCGCGCCGCGCCATGGCGGCAGGCGCTGCAGGATTTTGCACACGCGACACCGCGCCGGAGCAATTGCTCGACATCGTCGCGACAGTTGCGGCGGGACGCATGGTGTTTCCTTTTCTGGATGTGCGCGCCCTCAAACGCGACCCGCGCGAGGAGCTTACGGAGCGTGAAAAAACCATGCTTTCAGCGCTGGCTCGTGGACGCACCAATAACGAGTTGTCGAAGGAGCTTGGAATTTCCATCAACACGGTGAAATTTCACCTGCGCAATCTCTACGAAAAACTCGGCTTCAGGAACCGCTCCCAGGCCATTGCATTCTACTATTCGCATGGCGCGGAAGGCGAGCAGGTCAGTTAGAGTTCATCAGCGTACTGACGATATTTTTAGGCAACAATTGTCGCACGGGGATTGCGGTGTGTTGCAACTTGCGACTAGTTTGTGGGCAACGCAGCATTGATCAAAGGAAAAGCCCCATGAGTTTTTTTACTGTCGAACAGGCCGCGGCACGGCTTAACCGCAGCGAACTTGCCGTTCCCGGCAGCCAGCCGCAACTTTTTGAAAAGGCTGCGAAATCTGCTGCCGATGTGGTGTTCCTTGATCTTGAGGACGCAGTTGCTCCCGATGACAAAGCGCAAGCGCGGAAGAACATCATTCAGGCCATCGGCGATATTGACTGGGGGCGCAAAGCGCTCTCGGTTCGCATCAATGGTCTTGATACGCACTACATGTATCGTGATGTTGTCGACGTGCTTGAGCAGGCTTCGGACCGCCTCGATCTGATCATGATTCCGAAGGTCGGAACGGCATCCGATGTCTATGCAATCGACATGCTCTGTACACAGATTGAAACGGCCAAAGGCCGCAAGAAGCGGGTGGGTTTCGAGATGATCATTGAGACGGCGCTTGGCATGCAGAATGTGCATGAAATTGCCGCTGCCTCCAAGCGCAATGAGTCACTGCATTTTGGTGTGGCGGACTATGCTGCCTCGACCAAGGCGCGCACCACGTCAATTGGGGGTGCCAATGCGGATTATGCCGTGCTCACCGAGCCTCTTGCCGATGGCGTCGCGCGAGACCCATTGGGGTGACATGTGGCACTATGCGATAGCCCGCATGGTGGTGGCGGCACGGGCCAATGGACTTCGCCCGGTTGATGGGCCCTTCGGAAATTTTTCTGATTCGGATGCGTTCCGTGCGGCGGGGCTGCGGGCTGCGGCGCTGGGTTGTGAGGGAAAGTGGGCTATTCATCCTTCACAGGTTGACCTTGCCAATCAGGTGATGTCGCCTTCGGAGGCGGACGTCAACCGCGCCAAACGCATTCTCGTTGCCATGGATGAGGCGGCGAAAGCAGGCAAGGGCGCGGTTTCGCTTGACGGCCGGCTGATTGACTATGCTTCCATCCGTCAGGCGGAAGTATTGGTGCAGAAGGCGGCGCAGATAGCGAGCCAGTAATTTTCAGGCGATGGTGCCAGTTTCACTCACGTCAAGGTTTAGAAAATTCGCGAATTGCGCTCTTTAGAATTGATGTTAAGGTGAGTATTACGAGAAGGGCACAAGCTCTCAAAAGGGGGAGACCGCATGGCAGCACGTCCTGCGCCAAAAGAAGTCGAACGGCCTATGGCCGTTGTCGTTGAGGATTTGCACAAGCGATTCGGCGAACTTGAAGTGTTGAAAGGGGTTTCCCTTGAGGCGCGCGAAGGCGATGTTGTTTCCATGATTGGCGCTTCGGGTTCGGGCAAAAGCACATTTTTGCGCTGCATCAATTTTCTGGAAATGCCGACCAAGGGCCGAATTGTGGTGACCGGAGACGAGGTTGCCCTGAAGCCAAACAGGGATGGCAATTTGCATCCCAGCGACCGGCGCCAGCTTGAGCGCATTCGCACTAAGCTCGGTATGGTGTTCCAAAGTTTCAACCTCTGGCAGCATTTGACCGTCATGCAAAATGTGATCGAGGCACCCATTCATGTGCTTGGGGTTCCCAAAGCGGAGGCAATTGAGCGCGCCGGAAAGCTGCTGCACAAGGTTGGACTTTATGAGAAGCGGGACCAATATCCCGCTTTTCTTTCAGGTGGGCAGCAGCAGCGCGCGGCCATTGCCAGGGCCCTGGCGATGGAGCCCAAGGTGATGCTATTTGACGAGCCCACATCGGCGCTTGATCCGGAATTGGTTGGCGAAGTTCTGAAGGTTATCCGCGATCTCGCCAATGAAGGGCGGACGATGATTCTCGTTACCCATGAAATGAAATTCGCACGCGACGTTTCGAGCCATGTGATTTATCTTCACAAGGGCAAGATTGAAGAAGAGGGGCCGCCAAAGCAGGTTTTCGGCGACCCGAAAAGTGCACGCTGCAAACAGTTCGTCTCCGGCATTCATTAACGCAGGAGATGAGGAAACAGGGGGCAGACGAATGGGGCAGGGTCCGCATTTGTTTGTAACATGAAGTTGGGAAAGACAAGAAATACACCACATAGAAGTGTGGTCGTGATCAATCAGAGGAGAAGAGTATGAAAATTTCGCGTAGAATAATGCTGGCAGCTGCAACTGTTGCACTTATGGCGGCGTCATCGCCTGCTATGGCAGATATCAAGTTTGGTGTGGCGGCAGAGCCTTATGCGCCATTCACTGTGAAAGATGCCACCGGCAAATGGACTGGTTGGGAAATTGACTTGATGGATGCTGTTTGCGCCAAGATGGGTGAGAAGTGTGAAATTGTCGATACGGCGTGGGATGGCATTATTCCGGCTCTGACAGCAAAGCAGATTGACGTCATCTGGTCTTCGATGTCGATTACCGACGAACGCAAGAAAACCATTGATTTCACAAACATGTACTACAATACGCCATCTATGATAATGGGACCAAAAAACGGTGACATGGATATCACCCCTGCGCATTTGACGGGAAAATCCCTTGGCGTGCAGGTTTCAACGACGCATCAGTATTATGCAGAAAAATACTATGTCGAATCAACAATCAAAACCTACCAAACGCAGGAAGAAGCAAATCAGGACTTGTTCTCTGGAAGGCTTGATTATGTCCAGGCAGACAGTGCTGCTCTTGATGCATTCCTGAAAGGCGAGTCAGGGGCCGCTTGCTGTGAGGCGAAGGGCATTGTTGCAGAAGATGTTGCAATCCTCGGGCTGGGAGCCGGCGGTGGTGTTCGCAAGGAAGATACGGAGCTCCTGGGCAAGTTAAATGCCGCAATCAGCGCGTTGGCCGTTGATGGCACAATTCAAAAAATCACTGAAAAATATCCCGAATTGAATGGTGTGCTTGAATTGCCGACGAAATAATAGCGCGATGTGCTCGCATTTCGAGATAATTCGAAATGCGAGCATTTTTTGAGATGAAACGGCAGGGGAAATGAACGCGCCAACAGGTTCACTTCAACTTTTGTGGGACTGGAGCGGGCCATTGGCCTGGGGTGCGCTCAGTACCATTGGCATTTCGGTTTTTGCTTATACGATCGGCGTTTTGTTGGGGCTTGGCGGCGCCATGGGCAAGCTTGTTGGCAATGATGCCCTGAAGCGGGCTCTGGGTTGGTACACAACACTTGTCCGCTCGCTTCCAGAATTGTTGCTCATCATTGTGCTCTACTATTTGGTGAGCGACCTCATCAATCAGGCCTTGGCTTTGGCCAGCCAACCACCCATCACAATAAACGGTTTTCTGGCCGCTGTTGTCGTACTGGGGTTTGTTCAAGGCGCCTACCATACAGAAGTCATTCGGGGTGCAATTCAGGCAATTCATGTTGGTCAGGTTGAGGCGGCTGTTGCCTATGGCATGTCGCCATGGCTGCGATTTCAGGCGGGTGATTCTTCCCGCCATGCTACCCAATGCTTTGCCCGGACTGACCAACCTTTGGCTTAATGTCACCAAGGATTCATCGCTTGTATTTGTTGTGGGTTACAGTGAACTGATCTCAACGGCGAAGCAGGCTGCGGGCTCTTCAACCACCAAACACTACTTCTTGTTCTTCACTCTGGCGGCTGTCGTTTATCTCCTGATTTCCCTTGTCTCGATGTGGGGATTTAGCAGGATTGAGCGCCGCGTTCGCTTTGGCCAGGCCAAGGTTTCGGGGTAGAGGCGATGGACCAGCCAGCCACGGCAATTAGCACAGCTGAAATTTTGGGTTTGGTGTGGACCTTGTGCGTAGGCCTGGGCGTTGCGGCATTGGCTGCAAAAATTTTCAATGTCTTGTTTGCCTGGTCGCAGATGCCAAGTGAATTTGGGAGAGCTTGGTCCGCCAAGATCAATTGGACGCGGTTTGGCCTGGCGATAGTTCTCACTACATATTAACTCAGTCTGGGCCTGATGAATGTTATTCTAGGTGCCAGCGAAATCTGCCGATTGGACCTGGTTTCCAAAATATTTTTCGCAGCTTGCATATGGGCTTTGTCTCAGCATTCTGCTTTTATTTCTTTCGGTGTTTTTTGGATTCCTGCTGGCGGTTCCGATTGGCCTTGTGCAGGTTACGGGACCGTGGCCTCTGGCCTGGCTGGCGCGAGGATTTTGCACGCGTCATTCGCGGTACACCCCTGCTGGTGCAGTTATGGCTTCTTTATTACGGGCTGGGATCTTTTTTCCCGGAATTTCCTTCGCTTCGACAAAGTTTTATATGGCCGATTCTCATTGAGGGTTTTTATTACGCAGCCTTGGCGCTAACGCTGAGTTTTGCCGGGTATGAAGGTGAAATTATGCGCGGCGCGTTTCTGGGCGTGCCAAAGGGCGAGCTTGAAGCAGCGCGCGCCTATGGCATGTCGCCCTTTACGGTAGTGCGCCGGGTTTGGCTGCCCCGCGCTTTCCGCATTGTCCTGCCAACGCTTGGGGGTGAAGTCATTTCACAGCTCAAGGCAACGCCACTTGCCTCTACGGTGACGGTCATGGAACTCTATGGCGTGGCCGGAAAAATCAAATCCAACACTTTCCGCACCTATGAACCGCTGATCATGATTGCCATTGTTTATTTTGTATTGGTGTATTTCCTTAATCGCGCTATCCATGCTGTCGAGAAACAAGTGCCGCAGAAGCGATGAATTATGAGAAGATCACGGCGTCGGCGGGAGAGCTTGCAGCCATCCGGCACGATTTGCATATGCATCCGGAACTTTGTTTTGCGGAATTCCGGACTAGCAAAATTGTGGCTGAGGAACTCCGCAAGTTCGGATTTTCGGTGACGACGGGAATTGCCGGAACGGGCGTAATCGGGACTCTTGTCAAAGGCACTGGCCGCCGCACCATTGGCATTCGCGCGGACATGGATGCGCTGCCCATTCATGAAACAAGCAATTTGCCCTATGCTTCGCGTAGCCCTGGCAAGATGCATGCCTGTGGCCATGACGGCCACACCACCATGCTGCTGGGAGCGGCGCGCTATCTGGCCAGCGATTTGGACTTTGATGGAACAGTGCACTTGATTTTTCAGCCAGCGGAAGAAGATGTCAGCGGGGCCAAGCGCATGATCGAGGAGGGGCTGTTCAAGCGCTTCCCCTGCGATGCGGTGTTTGCGCTTCATAATATTCCGGGTGATGAAACGGGGCAGATATCCGTTCGGCCAGGGGCGATTACAGCCGCAGTTGATATCGTTGAAGTGACGGTACAAGGGCTGGGCGGACACGGTGCATTGCCGCACATGGCGGCGGACCCCATTGTTGCGGCTTCGGGAATTGTGCTGGCGCTCCAAACCATTGTTGCGCGCAATGTTGATCCCCATGATCCCGCGGTGATCACGGTTGGTTCGTTCAATGCCGGGGCGCTTGCCACCATCATTCCGGGGGAAGCGCGACTGAAGATCGGGGTTCGCACCTGCACCAGGGGCACACGGGAATTGATCCGTGAGCGGATTGAGGCGCTGGTAGACCTGCAGGCGAAAGCTTTCGGCTGCGAAGCGGAGATCGTTTACAATCCGGGCATCAGTTATCCGCCGGGTTACAACACGCCTGAGTGCGCCGAACTGGTGCGCAATGTAGCCATTGAACTGGGCCAGGACCCGGCGCGCATTGACCTTCGCGGGCCTTACATGTTTTCGGAAGATTTTGCCTTCATCCAGGAGGTTGTGCCTTCGTGTTATTTCGGCCTGGGCAATGGCAACAGCCGGTCCTTGCATGACTCAGGCTATGATTTCAATGACGAGCTTCTGGTCAAAGGACCTGTGTTTTGGGGCAAGCTGGTCGAGCGCTTTTTAAAGGCGGCCTAGTTGGTGAGCCCGGCGCGGATCGAACGCGCGACCTACTGATTAAAAGTCAGACGCTCTACCACTGAGCTACGGGCCCCACGAGTCTGCCTTCGCGGATTGGCGCGGACCATAGTTGCGGGTAGCGGGGGGGTCAAGGGAAGTATTCAGGTTTAATTATCTGATCACACAATTGTCTTAAACAGGCCGAATATGAACGGTTTTTGTGGGCGAGGCAGATTCCTGAGATGGCTGAAATTGCATTAATTGTCTTGGCGGCGGGCAAGGGCACACGGATGAAATCCGCTCTTCCCAAGGTTATGCACCGGGTGGCAGGGCGGACCCTTTTGGGTCATGTTCTTTCTTCCGCCGCCGGTTTGTTGCCGAAACAGGTCGTCGTTGTGGCGGGGCCTGACATGGACTCCGTAGGTGTTGAAGCACAAAGTTATTTTCCCGGTTGCAGCATTGCCATCCAGCAGGAGCGCAAGGGCACGGCGCACGCGGTTTCCATGGCAAAGGCAAGTTTGGAGGGATTTTCCGGCACTGTCCTGGTTCTTTACGCGGATGTTCCGCTCATTCAGGCGGCATCAATCAAGGCCTTGGCCGCCAAGGTAGACGCGGACACGGCAGCGGCCGTTCTGGGCTTTGAGGCGGCGGACCCCCATGGCTATGGGCGGTTGTTCAAGACAAAAAGCGGCAGCATCGGCGCCATCCGGGAGGAACTTGATACCTCGCCTCAGGAAAAGAAGATAAGTCTCTGTAATTCTGGCATTTTCGCGGTAAATTCGGAAGTGCTCTGGAAAATGCTTCCGCAGATCAAAAATGAAAATGCCAAGCAGGAATATTACCTGACTGATCTCGTTGAGCTTGTTGCAAGGGCGTTTCGCGTGGGCCTGGTTACCTGTCCAGAAGCGGAAGTGGCGGGCGTGAATGACCGGGTGCAACTGGCTGCCATCGAGGCCAAGCTGCAGGCGCAGTATCGCCGGAATGCGATGCTCGGCGGGGCGACACTGATTGCGCCGGATTCGGTGTATTTCTCGGCTGATACCAAGATCGGGGTGGATGTGATTATTGAACCCAATGTGGTCTTTGGGTCAGGCGTCGCGGTGGGGGACAACGTTCATATTCTTGCCAATTCACACCTTGAGGGCGCAACTATTGGATCCGGCGCGAGGATAGGGCCCTTTGCGCGGCTCAGGCCGGGAGCCGAAATCGGGGAGGAGGCCCATATCGGCAATTTTGTTGAGGTGAAAAAGGCGGTTATCGGCAGGGGTGCCAAGGCCAATCACCTGAGCTATATTGGGGACGCAAACGTGGGGGCTGGCTCCAATATTGGGGCAGGCACGATTACTTGCAATTATGACGGTTTTGAAAAACACCTGACTGACATTGGTGATAATGTGTTTGTTGGGTCCAACTCGGCGTTGGTGGCACCCGTCAAGATTGGCGATGGTGCGAATATTGCAGCGGGAAGTGTTATCACCGAGGATGTGCCAGTCGATTCACTGGCCATTACACGTCCGGAGCTGCGGGTCAAAGAAGGCTGGGCGTCGCGTTACCGGAAGATAAAAGAAGCCCGCAAGGCCGCCAAGGCCAAGGGCTAGGAGCAAGAGCATGTGTGGAATTGTAGGCATTCTTGGCAAGCAGCCGGTGGCCTTGAGCATTGTGGAAGCGTTGCGCCGCCTGGAATACCGCGGTTATGATTCAGCCGGCATCGCAACCCTTGAGAATGGCGGGATTGAACGCCGCCGTGCGCCCGGCAAACTACGCAACCTTGAAGAGCGTTTGCGCGAATCTCCGATGATGGGTGTGACCGGCATCGGCCACACGCGCTGGGCCACGCATGGCGCAGCCACTGAAACTAATGCGCACCCCCATACGGCGGGGGACGTGGTGATCGTCCACAACGGCATCATTGAAAACTTCCGGGAGCTGAAAGAAGAGTTGGCCGGAACGGGCGCCGTGTTTCAGACGCAAACGGATACGGAAGTTGTGGCTCACCTTCTGGCTGCGGAACGCGCCAAGGGAAAATCGCCGCGTGAAGCAGTAGGCAATGTATTGCCGCGCCTCCATGGCGCATTTGCATTTGCCATTCTGTTCAAATCTGAAAATGATCTTTTGATTGGCGCCCGCAAGGGCAGTCCTCTTGCTGTGGGTCATGGCAATGGCGAAATGTATTTGGGTTCTGATGCGATTGCGTTGGCACCTTTCACAAATCGTGTGACCTATCTGGAAGACGGGGACTGGGCAGTTCTCACCCGCAACTCCGTTGAGATCTATGGCGCGACAAACATGCCTGTCCTGCGGCCGATGAATTTTTCACAGGCCTCCTCCATGATGATGGACAAAGGTAATCACAAGCACTTCATGGCGAAGGAAATTGAAGAGCAGCCGGAAGTTGTCGGCCACACGCTGGCGGAGTATGTGGATTTTGCCACCCGCACAGTGAAGGTGCCGGAAAGGCTGCCGTTTGATTTCAAATCTCTTGACCGCCTGACGATTACAGCCTGCGGCACCGCTTCCTATGCGGGACTGGTGGCGAAATATTGGTTTGAGCGCATTGCGCGATTGCCCACGGAAGTAGATATCGCGTCGGAGTTCCGTTACCGTGAGGCACCACTCACGCGTGATGGTTTGTCCATTGTGATTTCACAGTCGGGCGAAACGGCGGATACATTGGCCTCGCTGCGCTACAGCAAATCGCAGGGCCAGCACACATTGGCCCTGGTGAATGTGCCGGAGTTGACGATTGCGCGGGAAGCCAGCGTGGCGTTGCGCACTTACGCGGGTCCCGAGATCGGTGTGGCTTCCACCAAGGCCTTCACCTGCCAATTGGCGGCACTTGCCTGCCTGGCGCTTCTTGCCGCCAAGCAACGGGGAAATCTTTCAACTGCATTGGAGCAAGAGCTTGTCGGAGCCCTCGTTGAAGCTCCGCGACACATGTCTGAAATCCTGAAACAGGAAAAGCACATTGCGGGCGTGGCGCGGGAAATTGCCCATGCCAGGGATGTGCTTTATCTCGGGCGCGGCATCAATTACCCAATAGCACTGGAAGGAGCTCTGAAGCTCAAGGAAATTTCCTACATTCACGCGGAGGGCTACGCGGCGGGCGAGTTGAAGCACGGGCCGATTGCATTGGTTGACGAAAACATGCCGGTGATTGTGATCGCGCCACGTGACGAGCTTTTTGAGAAAACCATTTCAAACATGGAAGAGGTAGCAGCGCGTGGCGGAAAAATTGTTCTGCTCACGGATGATGAGAGCAAGAACCACAAGACATTCCACCGCATCCGTGTGCCCAAGGCACATTCGTTCATCAGCCCTTTGCTTTATGCAGTTCCGGTACAGTTGCTGGCGTATCACGCTGCCGTGTTCATTGGCACGGACGTTGACCAGCCGCGCAACCTGGCGAAGTCGGTTACGGTTGAGTAGGGCAGTCCAGTGCCTTTGGTGGCCGGCACTAATTCCGGTATAGTCGCTTTCCGAATCATTGCTTGGGAGAGTGGAAAATGAGATTCAGTGCGCCAACCGGTTTTATATTCCTTGTCTCGCTCGTAATTGCTGTCGTGGCCATACTTGAGGCGATGGGCACCATTTCGCTGGTTCCGCTTGCGTCCGTCTGGATCATGGCAATTGCCTATGCGGTCCTCGCGGCAGGCTGTGTCATTAAGGGTGTTTGAGCTAGCTGCGGCTGGGCAAACGCGCAAAGATTGCCAGCGCAAACAGGCATAGTGCTGCCGCGATGAAGTAGCTCACGTTGGGCGACTGGATCGGTGATCCGTCCTGCAGGAAGTAACCGAAGATCTGCGCGAACATTACAGTGCCGGCAAGCATGGCGAGGTTTTGCGCACTGGCGATGCCGCCCTGCAATTCGCCTTGGGCGTCGGGAGGCGCATCTTTTGACATGAGGGCCGTCAGTGCTGGCTGGGCGAAACCCTCGGGGGCATGGATGACGAACAGAATGAAGACCGTGGTGAGACCAGTAGCAAAGCCGTAGCCGGCGGCGGCGATGACGGACGAAACGAGTGCAAAAATTGCGGTGTTTCTCTCGCCCAGCCATTTCACCACCGGGCCAGTCAGGCCGCCCTGCACGACGGCGGTTATCAGGCCGAAGATGGCAAGGGTCAGTCCGATGGTCGATTCAGTCCAGCCAAACCGCGCAATGCCCCAAAATGCCCAGATCGCCGGGTAGACCGAGGTGGCGAAGAAATACACCGACATGATAATGCAAAGCGGAAGGACCTGCTTGTAGGTGGAAAAGACCCTGAACACGCCGATTGGATTGGAGCGGGCCAAACTGAAGGGCCTCCGCAATTCGCGGGGAAGGGTTTCCGGCAGGACAAAAAAGCCGTAGGCAAAATTCAGAATTGAAACGCCGGCGGCGACAAAGAATGGCACGCGTGGTCCATACTCGCCAAGTATTCCACCAATGGCTGGACCAATGATAAAGCCCAGGCCGAAGGCCGCTCCCATGAGCCCAAAAGCCTTGGCGCGGTCTTCGGGTTTTGTAATGTCGGCCAGATAGGCATTGGCGGTGGTGTAGGATGCTCCGCACAGCCCTGCGAATAGTGCGCCCCACAAACAGCCACCACATGTTTGGCGCGTAGGCGGTGAGCAGGTAATCAACGGCAAGTCCAAATACCGAAAGCAACAGGATTGGGCGGCGGCCATAGGCATCCGAGAGATTGCCGAGCACCGGCCCGAACAGAAATTGCATGCCGCCATAGGCAAAGAACAGCCAGCCCGCGAGCAACGACGCGCCAGCCAGGTCAGTCCCGCTCACCTGTTCGATGAGCCGGGGCAGTACGGGCATGACAAGGCCAAAGCCCACCATATCGAGGAGGACTGTGATAAAAATAAAAGTTACGGCATGCCGGTTGGGGGAGGGTGAAGACATTGCTGCACGCGTCAATGGGCGCGGCGTTCGCGCAGCATATAACTGTTCTTCTTCGCGTCGAAGCCTTTGAAGTATTCGTTGACCTGCGGGTGGCGCACGGGCGTTCCCGTCACATCAACAAGCAGGTTCTGTTCGGAGACATAAGCTACGTATTCCGTTTCATCATTTTCTGCGAGCAGGTGATAGAATGGCTGGTCGCGGCGCGGGCGTGATTCCTCGGGAATTGAGCTCCACCATTCCTCGGTGTTGCTGAAAACCGGATCGACATCAAAAATTACGCCGCGGAATGAAAACAGCCGGTGTTTGACGATCTGGCCGATCTGGAATTTGGCTGTTGGAAGCTCATTCATGGCACCTGATTGCCAAGAGTAAAGCGAGAAGGCAAGGGGGTTTCAGGCACGCATGGCAAATGGCAGATTATGTGTTGCCGAAAGGCCATGCTGCATCACAAGGCGTTTAAGCGGGCTGATATAGTGCAGTGCAGCGAGGCTGGCGGCGCGGGCACCCTCCAGCGGCAGCAAACCGAGAAGCAGGGATTTGTTCATGAGATCAATAAGCTGCTGGCGGGGCAGAACTTCGGCGCGGCGGGCAATATTGTATTCGCTCATTACACTTTCACTTCCGGCATCTTTGGCCGCGAGAATGAGGTCGGCGGCAAGGGCCGCATCGCGCAACGACATATTCAAGCCTTGCGCACCGATGGGGGGTACGACGTGGGCCGCTTCGCCAATCAGGATCACGCGATCCTTTGCGAACTGGCGGGCGGTCAAGCCTTTCATGGGGAATGACTTGCGCGGGCCGAGATTTGATATGAGGCCGAGTTCGCCGTGGGTCTCGATTTGTATTTCGGCGGCAAGGTCTTTGTCACTCATAGCCATGAGTGCCTCGGCGCGCGCCGGGCGCTCCATCCAGACAAGGCTTGAGCGGCCTTGCGGAAGTGGAACCGTTGTGAAGGGACCAGCGGATCTGTGGTATTCGGTTGAAACATTGTCGTGACTGATCGAGTGGGTGAAGCTTGTAGCGATAGCTGCCTGGTCATAGGACCAACTATCGGTGGCAATGCCTGCAGATTTTCGCATGGCTGAATTTGCGCCATCGGCAGCGATGCAGACAGAAGCGGAAACTTTGGCGCCATTTGACAGGCTGATATGAATTGCGCCGTCGCTGGCTTCTGCATCCGCTGTCGTGGCCTCGATGAAGATAACGCCGAGGTCTTCGGCGCGTTGGCGGAGTGCAGGCAGAAGTTGGCCCAACGGAATATTCCAGCCGAAAGCCTCAAGGTTCAATTCCTGTGAATCAAATTCGAGATTGGGGGCCGTGAATAATGCACCCGTATCATCAATCAGGCGGAGCTTGCGCAGGGGGGCCGCTGATCCTTCAAGAACTCCGGGCCAGATGCCGAGATAGCGCAGAAGCTGGATGGAGGGCTGCATGAGGGCCACGGTACGGGGGTCTTCGGCAGGGGCAGGAGCGACAAGCGCAGTCGCTATTCCCTCTTTTGCCAGCAGTGCGGCAGCCGCAAGGCCAGCGGGACCCGCACCTGCAATGAGGGTTTTGTAGTCTGTCATTTAGGCCGCTGCCAACGCAGTTCTTGCCATGCTCTCGCGCTTGGAAAATTTCTCGTGGAAGGCCGCGAGCTTGGCGCGACCGTTGCGCCAGTTCAATTCGGGGATGCGAAAATCGACGTAGGACAATGCGACAGCGGCGGCTATTGAACCAGCAGTGACGTCCGCGAGATCAGAATTCCAGTTCCGGTCCAAATCATCCATCGCCGCATTCATGCGCAGTGTGGCGCGACTTAGCCATTTTTCCCACTTCAACTCAGGTGGGCGTTCGGCAACCTCGTAGCGATAGGCGACAGCCGCATCAGACAGGCCCTGGCCTAGAGCCTGCAATGTGAGGATGCGAAAGCGCTTTACGCCTTCATCAGGTATCAGCGTCTTGTTGCCAGCGATATGGGCCAGATATTCGATGATAACACGGCTATCATAAATTGTGTGGTGATGGTCAGTTTCAAGAATCGGAACCTTGCCGAGCGCCGACAGATTGGTGAGCGTGGTGTTCGCTTCAGTAATAGAAGGCCGCTCTGGAATATGTTGCAGTTTGCCAGCAATACCGCATTCATGGGCCGTCACAAGACACATGCGAACAAACGGGGAGGTGACAATGCCATAAATCTTCACGGGGGCTTACCTTCTGAAATGGTTCAGTTTGTAAGCCCAGCTTAGACGATGGAGGGCGATGAATGAAGAGCGAAACGTCGCGTCAGTATTTCCTTAACAGGCCCACGAGGCGGCCCTGCACGCGCACGCGGTCCGGACCGAAAATGCGGGTTTCATAGGCCGGATTTGCAGCTTCCAAGGCAACAGACTCGCCTTTCTTGCGCAGGCGCTTGAGGGTTGCCTCTTCATCGTCAATCAGGGCCACAATGATTTCGCCATTGTTGGCGGTGTCGCCCTTGCGGATGAGCACCGTATCACCATCGAAAATACCGGCATCGATCATCGAGTTGCCCTTGACCTCAAGGGCGAAATGTTCACCGCCACCCAGCATTTCAGGGGGGATAGAGATATTGTTGGTGTGATCCTGAATGGCGGAGATGGGAACACCCGCCGCAATCTTTCCCATCAGCGGCACCATATATAGCGCGCGGAATTCCGTCATTGGCGGCGGGCATGGGTTTTACCTTGCCGAGGCTTCCCTGAATGACATTGGGTGCGAAACCAGATTTCTTGGAGGCCAGACTTGGCGAATGGGATTCAGGCAGCTTGATCACTTCAAGGGCGCGGGCGCGATTGGCCATGCGCTTCAAGAAGCCCCGTTCCTCCAAAGCCACGATGAGGCGATGTACGCCGGACTTTGACTGAAGGTTCAGCGCATCCTTCATTTCCTCGAAGGAAGGGGGGACACCCTCTTCTTTCAGGCGCTCATTGATGAAAAGCAGCAGTTCAAGTTGTTTGCGCGTGAGCATGGCAGGTCGCTTTCATTACAGGGGACGGAATTGGAACAAACCCACAACATCTATACAGGTTCCGGTTTAGTTCTGCAACTGTTTACTTTTGGTGCGGTCAGAAATCGAGATTCAGGATGGGAACAAGTTCGCCAGTGCTGGCTTCTGGGGCGTTGGGGAGGCGGATGATGAGGCAATGGGCATCCCTGAAGGTGCGCTGCATGGAGGAGTCCTGTTTATTGAAGGGTGTGGCCGTTCGGGAACCATCGGCAGCGGATTCGAGCTTGGCGCGGACGTAATCCTGGCGGCTGTCGTTGGCGCCCATGGTGGCGCCCAAGCGCGCTATGGTTGCGGCTTCTTCAATGGGTAAACCTTGCAGGCAATCGAGCAGGGGTTTCAGAAACAGGCGGGCACAGACGAGAGCCGATACCGGATTGCCCGGCAGGCCCAAGACATGCTGCTTGCCCTTGCGGCCATACATGAAGGGTTTACCCGGGCGCATGGCGATTTTCCAGAAATCAATTTTAACGCCGGTGTTTTCCAGCGCCTGCTGGATGAAATCATGGTCGCCGACCGAGGCGCCGCCCGTGGTAACGATGACATCGGCCTTTGTCATCTTGAGAATGGCGCGTTCGGTGGCTTTCAGGTTGTCGGGGATGATTCCGCAGTTGATGACCCGGGCACCAAACCGTTCCGCCATGGCGGCGAGCGCATTGCTGTTCGACGATACGATCTGATCGGCGCGAGGTTTTGTGCCCGGCAATACCAGTTCATCGCCAGTGGCAATCACCGCAACGACAGGTTTTTTCCGTACACTGAGGATTCTGCAATTCATCGCCGCAGCGAGACCAATGTCTCTTGCGTTCAATCGGATGGATGCGGGGAGCAGAGTTTCACCTTTTTTGAAATCCAAGCCGCGTGGCCGAATGTTCTGCTGGGCGCAGGCAGGGCTCAGCATGGTGACGATTTTATCGTTCACTTGCGTATTTTCTTGGATAACAACGGCGTCGGCGACTGCTGGCACAGGCGCGCCGGTGAATATGCGCACCGCTTCGCCAGGTTTCAGCTTGCCTTTAAACGCGTGGCCGGCGGCCGAGATGCCAATAATTCTGCGCTCGGGTGCCACATCTTCGGAGCGCACGGCGTAGCCATCCATGGCGGAGGCATCGAAGGGCGGTTGATCGCGCTTGGCGCTTAACGGCTTTGCAAGCACCCGGCCGAGGGCTTGCGCCAATTGAATGTTTTCAGGCGGCAATGGCTTCACGTTGGAGAGGATGCGGGATCGGGCCTCTTCAACTGGCAGGAGAGCCATGGGCTATTCCGCCGTAAAGATGCCGGACTTGCCGCCGGATTTTTCGGTGAGGCGGAGGTCGGTTATTTTCATGCCGCGGTCCACGGCCTTGCACATGTCATAGAGGGTGAGGGCAGCAATGGAACAGGCGGTGAGGGCTTCCATTTCCACGCCAGTTTTTCCCTCAACACGAACGGTTGCGCTGACTTCGATGGAACTGGATTTTTCATCGGCTGCAAAATCAACGGAAACCTTGCTGATCAGCAGGGGATGACAGAGGGGAATAAGTTCATGGGTTTTCTTGGCGGCCATGATTCCTGCGATGCGGGCGGTGGCGAGCACGTCACCCTTCTTGGCTTGGCCTGATAGAATGAGTGCCAAGGTTTCCGGCAGCATCAGGACCTGCGCTTTGGCCGTGGCGGAGCGCGAGGTGACATGCTTCTCAGACACGTCCACCATGTGGGCGTTTCCGGTGGCGTCGAGATGGGTGAGCCGGTTCATGGCTTGGCGAGTATAGCACGGGTTGCGGCGGCCACATCATCCTGCCGCATGAGGCTTTCACCGATCAAGAAGGTGTTGACGCCAACGGAGGAAAGCTTCGCCAAATCCACAGGCGTAAAGAGGCCGCTCTCGCCAATGATTAAGCGGTCTTCCGGGATGCGCGGAGCGAGCGTCATAGTAGTTTCGAGTGTCGTCGCGAAAGTATGGAGATTGCGGTTGTTGATGCCGATCAAGAGTGAAGACAGCTTCATGGCGCGATCGAGTTCCTTGCTGTCGTGGACTTCAATGAGAACGTCAAGATTCCAATCCTTTGCCACAGATTCAAGTTCGTGAGCGAGGCCATCATCAATCATGGCCATGATCAGAAGGATGCAATCGGCACCCCAGGCGCGGGCTTCAAGTACCTGATAGGGGTCGAGCATAAAATCCTTGCGCAAAGCGGGAAGGGCACAGGCAGCTCTGGCCTGTGTCAGAAACTCCGGCGCCCCTTGGAAGGAAGGCGTGTCAGTGAGGACGGAAAGGCAGGTGGCTCCACCCTGTTCGTAGGCTTTGGCAATTTCGGCTGGCACGAAGTTTTCACGGATCAGGCCCTTGGAGGGGCTGGCTTTCTTGATCTCGGCAATGAGCGCCCATTTGCCAGCGGCGATCTTCTCTTTGAGGGCCTTGTGAAAACCGCGAATGGGCGAGGCCTGTTTGGCCAAGCTTTCAAGGTGCGCCAGCGGAACCGTGTGCTTGGCCTTGGCCACTTCCTCGCGCTTGTAGGCTGGCTATCTTGTCGAGGATGGTGGCCATCAGGAATTTGATACCTTGATCAGTCTATCGTGGGCCTTAAGCGCTGCACCACTGTCAATCGCTTGCTCCGCCAAGCGCACGCCTTCGGGATAAGTCCTTGACCTTGTTGTCCATGAGAAGCGCGGCACCCGTGGTCATCACCACGGCATCCCGGAAGGCGGATTTTTCGCCCTGCAGGACAGCCACGCAGTGCGGCCGCATTCTGTGCGGCATCGCCACCTTTCAGGTCTTCAAGTTTTGAGCGCTTGAGGCCGACGGATTCCGGCGTGACTTCAAAACTAGTGATTTTTCCGTTTTTCAGTTCGGAAATCCAGGTGGTGCCGGTGGGCACAATTTCATCCAGGCCGCCTTCGCCATGGCAAATCCAGCAGGCTTCGCTGCCCAGGTTCTTCAGGACATGGCTCAAGGGTTCGACCCAAGCTTTTGAAAACACGCCGGTAATCTGTTTTTTGACGCCGGCGGGGTTGGATAGGGGGCCAAGCAGATTGAAAATTGTGCGGGTGCCGAGTTCAACGCGAGTTGGGCCCACATATTTCATGGAGGCATGGTGGGCCGGGGCAAACATGAAGC
The DNA here is from genome assembly GCA_963766425.1 of uncultured Alphaproteobacteria bacterium. GTDB lineage: Bacteria > Pseudomonadota > Alphaproteobacteria > Rhizobiales > Aestuariivirgaceae > Aestuariivirga. The sequence goes on along the minus strand of CAVYAB010000012.1, from coordinate 36,230 downwards.
CGACACCGGCCTCAGAGATGCATTCGCTGATCTTCTCCGGGGGAAGGTCAATCTTCACGCCGAGGGCCATGAGAACGTCTGCTGCGCCTGATCTGGAGGAGAGGGCGCGGTTGCCGTGCTTGGCCACTTTGAGGCCAGCGCCTGCGGCTACAATCGCCGCACAGGTTGAGATGTTATAGGAGCCCGAGGCATCTCCTCCGGTTCCGACGATATCGATGGCGTTCGCAGGAGCGCTCACGCGGATCATTTTCTCGCGCATGATTTCCACGGCACCGGTGATTTCATCCACGGTTTCGCCGCGCACCCGAAGCGCCATAAGAAGCCCTGCGATTTGCGATGGCGTGGCATCACCTGACATCATGATGTTGAAAGCGGCTTTTGCCTCGTCACGGGTGAGAGATTTTCCGTCGGCAGCTTTCGCGATAATGGGTTTGAGCTCTGACATCAGCGCACCTTTGCCAATCCAAGGAAGTTCTTGAGAACCGCATGGCCATGTTGCGAAGCAATGCTTTCCGGGTGAAACTGCACGCCATGCACATTCAAGGTTTTATGCTGGAGGCCCATGATCAGTCCATCGGTTTCAGCGGTAATTTCGAAACAGTCCGGCAGGTTCTTTTTTTCCACAACGAGGGAATGGTAGCGCGTGGCTTCAAAATCATCGGGCACGTCTTTGAACACACCCTTGCCGCCATGATGAACGGTGGAGAGTTTGCCGTGCATGAGTTTTGGCGCGCGCACCACCTGGCCGCCAAAGGCCTGGCCTATGGCCTGCAGGCCAAGGCACACGCCGAATATGGGAATAGTGGCTGAAGCCTTTTCGATCAGCTCCAAACAGATGCCGGCTTCATTGGGTGTCTTGGGTCCGGGCGAGAGAACAATTGCTTGCGGTTTTGCCGAGATGACCTGTCCAACGCTGATCTTGTCGTTGCGGTGGACCACGGTTTCAGCTCCGAGATCGCCGAGATAATGGTACAGGTTGTAAGTGAAGCTGTCGTAGTTATCGATGAGGATGATCATTGGGCCCTCCCGGCGCGGCCGGCAAAGCGGACGGCCTCATCGGCGGCGCGGAACAGGGCCTTGGCCTTATTCACACATTCCTGATGTTCACTTTCCGGCACGCTGTCAGCCACAATGCCAGCTCCTGCCTGCACGTACATTTTGCCATCCTTGACGATGGCGGTGCGGAGTACAATGCAGGTGTCCATTTCGCCATCGGCGGAGAAATATCCGACGCAACCGCCATAAACACCGCGTTTGTGGATTTCCAGTTCGTCGATGATTTCCATGGCGCGTACTTTGGGGGCGCCTGAAACCGTACCGGCGGGGAAGCCTGCGACGAGCGCGTCGATTACGTCATAGTTTTTGGATAACGTGCCCTCGACGTTCGAAACAATATGCATGACGTGACTATAATGTTCGATCACGAATTTATCGGTCACCCTGATGGAGCCAATCTCAGCAACACGGCCTACATCATTGCGTCCGAGATCGAGGAGCATCAAGTGTTCGGCACGTTCCTTGGGGTCAGCCAATAATTCAGCAGCAAGGGCGCGATCTTCAGACGGGGTTTCACCACGCCTCCGGGTTCCGGCAATTGGCCTGATTGACACCTTGCCGTCGCGCACGCGGACGAGAATTTCCGGACTGGAACCGATCACCGCGAATTGGTCGAAGTCGAGGTAGTACAAGAAGGGTGATGGGTTCACCCGGCGCAGGGAACGATAGAGCGCAAAGGGTGGCAGGGTGAAATTTGCCTCAAAGCGCTGGGAAAGTACGACCTGAAAAATGTCGCCAGCTGTGATGTAGTCTTTGGCTTTCCCAATCATGCCAGCGTATTCTTGCGGCGTAGTATTGGACGTTGCGCCGAGAATTGGTGGCGTATCGATGTCTTGCGTGGCCAAGTGATCCAAAGGACGGTCCAGTGCATCGACAACTTCGGAAATGCGCTCCTGGGCGCGGGCGTAGGCTGCCTTGGGGGACACAGCTTTTTCAGCATAAACAGGCGACGTAACGGTGACCTCATCGCGCACACTGTCAAAGATTGCCATTACCGTGGGGCGGATCATCATGCCGTCGGGGAGGCCCAATGTATCCGGGTTCGGCTCAGGCAAATCCTCCATGAGGCGCACCATGTCATAGCCGATATAGCCGAAGATGCCTGCCGCCATGGGGGGCGCATCAGGGTTGAGGGGAATACGGCTTTCGGCAAGCAGGGCGCGGAGAGACTCAAGCGGGGCCAGTTTGATTGGCTCAAATGGGCCATCCGTGTCATGCAAAGCCTTGCGATTGATGAAGGCTTTGCCGTCAACCACCTTCCAGATCATGTCGGGGTTCATGCCGATGATAGAATAGCGGCCGCGCACGGCACCGCCTTCCACCGATTTAAGCAGAAAGGAATATTTGGCGTTGCGGGTGAGTTTCAGCATGGCCGAAACCGGGGTTTCGAGATCGGCAACAAGGCGGGTTGAAACGATTTGCGCCGCGCCCTTTTCGTAGGCGGCGGCGAAGTGATCGTAGTCGGGTGATATTGGCATTTGAGTTACTCTGGAATTGGTTGTCAGGGGTTCGTTTGGGAAGTTCCTGATACCTGTCGCCAGAGTGTTTCGTTGATGGAGACGCCGATTTGCTCCTGGAGTGCCGTAAGATACGTTGTCAGAAGATCGTTTGATGTCTCGTCCTTAAGGGTTTTTGCCAGTTCTTTTCCCGCAGATGACTGGCTGTCGAAGGGCACAGCAAGAACCGCCTGGGACTGCATGATTTTAGCGGTTTTGCCATCACCTTCCAGGCTCCAGGCAAATTCATTTTCCGGTACGCTGAAAAGTGCGGTAACGGCGGGAATATCAAAGGCCGGGTCCGCTTCATTGCGCTTTAATCCGCGGGCAGTTTTGATTTCCGCCTTGGCTTCGGTGGCAAGCTGTTCCAGCTTTGCCCCGCCATCAAGGCTCTTGACCAAGGCGGTGGCGCGCTCGGTCAACAGTTCGCGGATTTTGCGGGCTGTGACATCACTGGTGACTTGCGCTTTGACGGCATCGAACGGTTTGAGCGCCGAGGGGATAACCTCGCGCACTTCGTACCAGAAGAAACTGTCCTGCGGGGTGAGCGCATCGTTCTCAACGCCGACATCACTGGCGAACGCCGCCTTCAGGAGTTCCTGCTTGCCAGGCACAGTGACCTCCTTGCCTGTGGGGTCGAGGCTCGCAGCGCTGACAGCGGGGATGACGAGGATAGGAATTTCCTGGGCCTTTGCAATATCCTCAAACTTGGTTTGCGCGGCGCGGGCATCTTCAACCGCATCATAAATGGATTGAATTTCATCCAGGGCACGTTCGTCCTGCAAACGTTTGGTGAGGACAGTTTTTACTTCCTCAAGGGAGGCTTGTTTTTCCGGAGTGATTTTCGTCGCTTTTAGCAAGGCCGTAACGAGGCTTCCGGATACGGGTTCGCTCACCTCGTCCTGTTTTAGTTTGAATGCGGCCTCGGCGATGGTCTTGTCCAAGAACTCGGCTTTTGATTTATCGGCAAAGGTAATATCGGCATCGGTGGCGCCGCGTTCCTTGGCAATAGCCAAGAAATCTTCGCCTGCCGCAATTCGTTCCTTTGCTTTCTTTGCATCGTCTATGGTTGGAAAGGAGACTTGCAGAATGGTGCGTTTTTCCGGCGTGAAATAATCGAGTTTGTATTTTTCATATCCGGTGGTGAGTTCATCGGCGCTGATTGCTATCTTTGGAGCCATGTCGGCTGGCTCCACTTTCATCACAGCAATGCTGCGATATTCGGGAGCGGTGTAGGCGGCGGGTGTTGCATCGTATTGTTTTTTCAATTCCTCATCGGTGGGAGCCGCCACATCGGCTGGGCTGGCGGCGATGGTAAAATACTTGGCATCGCGCTGTTCGTTGCGATAGCGGTACAAAGCCTCCACGAGCGTGTTGGGCGGCGTGAAGCCTCGATCCACGGCACCGGTAATGGCATTGCGCGCGCGATTGCGGCTTTCGCTGGCCACAAACATTTCCTCGTTCAGGCCGTTTTGCTGCAGCAGGCGGGCGAAAAGCTGCGGATCAAAATTGCCCTTGTTCTGAAAAATCGGATTTGCCTTGGCTTCTTCGGCAATCATTTCTTTGGAAATGCTGAGTTTAAGGTTCGAGGCCTGCGCGTCAATGGCGGCAGACTGAACCAGATTATTCAGAATTGTACGGTCAATGCCCATTTTCCGCGCGTCTTCCGCCGACAGATTCTGGCCTGACTGCTGGGCCAGGTTTTGCAGGGCCTGGCGGAATGAATCGCTGTATTGCTGGCTTGAAATTTCCTGGTCGCCTACGGTTGCCAGCGCAGTCGAGCGGAAACCGCCGAAAATATCCTGAATGCCCCATACGGCAAAGCTCCCGGCAAGCAGCACCAGCAGGATTTTTGCCACCCAGGATTTACCTGCGTTGCGGAGCGATTGTAACATCGGGACGTCCTTTCACGGGGCTGGTTTCCAGCCAAATCAGAAATTTTGCATAATAGGTAGGTGAGTTGTCTCTCGCAAGCACGAGATTGCTCTGCTATGAGGCAATGGATTCAAAGGGTTGGAGTGGTTAAAATGGTAAAATCGGGGCCGCGACCGCTGGTGGCGGGCAATTGGAAGATGAATGGCACGACAGCCATGCTCAAGGAGCCAAGGCTTTTGGCGGGCATGCTGCGCGATGTTAAACTGAAATGTGAGGTGCTGGTTTGCCCGCCTGCCACGCTTATCCGGCGGGTGAAATCGGTGATGAAGGGCTCGCGCATCAGGGTGGGCGGGCAGGATTGCCATTGGAATGCTTCTGGTGCCCACACGGGCGATATTTCGGCCGAAATGCTGAAGGATGCGGGCTGTACGAGTGTGATTGTGGGCCATTCGGAGCGCCGCGCCAACCACGCGGAAACTGATGAGATGGTTTCGAAGAAGGCAAAAGCTGGCCATGGGGCAGGGCTGATTGCCATCATCTGCATCGGAGAAACGCTGGACCAGCGCAAGGGTGGCAAGACGCTGGCAGTTGTATCCGGCCAACTGAAGGGCTCATTGCCTGAGGGAGCCACGGCTACTAACACGGTTATTGCCTATGAACCGGTCTGGGCCATTGGCACGGGGCTTACGCCGACCGTTGCGGAGGTTGCCGAGGTTCACACCCATATCCGCGCTGACCTCGCCAAGCTTATGGGCGAAGATGGGGCAGGGGTTCGCATTCTTTATGGAGGTTCGGTGAAGCCTTCAAATGCGACAGAGCTCATGGGAGCTGCTAACGTAAATGGCGCTTTAGTTGGTGGAGCAAGCCTGAAAGCCGCGGACTTCATCGGGATTATCAAAGCCTATATGTGAGGAGTGCCTTTGGCCGAAATTCCAACCATTGTTAAACGCAAGCTGCAGGCTCAGGTGATTGGGCCGATCTATGCGGAGATGGTTGCACAGGTCGGAGAAGAAAAAGCTTCGTCAATTCTGGATGCAGCCATTCGAAAGGCTGCTATTGCTGAGGGCAAGGAATTTGCCAGGAAGGCGCCGGGCGGGGCGACCTCAATGGCGGATTTCATCAAGCTCTATGAGTTGTGGATTGCCGATGGCGCGCTCGAAGTAACTGTGCATGAAGCCACCGACAGGACTTTCAATTTCGATGTCACGCGTTGCAAATATGCAGAAACGTATAAGGAGATGGGGCTCGGAAAAATTGGCCATCTCATGTCGTGCAATCGCGATGGCACATTCTGCGAAGGCTATGACCCGAACATCAAACTGGAACGCAAGCAAACCATCATGGGTGGCGCATCGTGCTGCACTTTCCGCTATCGCTATGAAGCGAAAAAACCCTTCCCCTGAGACGGCTCCGGCAAGACTTTAGTTTAAGTTGTGCAATTCGCCATTTTGCGTCAAGCTGGGCGTAAGCGCATCCGACAGTGATGCCAAATATGGGAGATATGACATGACTAAGTCTCGTAAGCCTGCGAGCGCTGGCTCGCGTCGTGAATTCTTGAGAGGCAGCGCGGTCGCCGCAGCAGCCGGTGCCGTAACGTTGGCCATGCCAAATGTAGCGCGCGCTCAGGAGGCCGTGACCTTCAAATTTCAAAGCACTTGGCCCGCCAAGGACATTTTTCATGAGTTTGCGGCGGACTTCGTTGCGCGCGTCAATGACATGGCGGGCGGCAGATTGAAGCTCGAACTGTTGGCCGCCGGCTCGGTCGCTAAGGCTTTCGAAGTACAGGACGCCGTGCTCGCGGGCACGCTCGACGGCGGCCATGGCGTGTGCGCCTACTGGTATGGCAAACATAAGGCGTTTTCGCTGTTTGGAACGCCGCCTGCCTGGGGCTGGCGCGCCAATCAGATGCTTGGTTGGGTCAAGTACGGCGGCGGTCAGGTGTTCTATGACGAACTGGTGCAGCAGGTGCTCGGCCTCAACCTAGTAGGTTTCCTGACAGGACCAATGCCGACCCAGCCGCTCGGTTGGTTCAAGCAGGAAATAACCGACGCAGCGCAATTGTCCGGCCTCAAGTACCGCACCGTGGGCCTCTCGGCCGACCTGTTTAAGGAGATGGGTGCTGCCGTTACCATCATGGGCGGTGGCGAGATCGTCCCCGCCATGGACCGCGGCCTGCTTGACGCGGCCGAGTTCAATAATCCTTCTTCTGACAAACTCCTGGGTTTTGCTGACGTATCAAAGGACTATATGTTGCAGAGCTATCATCAGTCGGCCGAATGCTTCGAAATAATCTTCAACAAGACCAAGTTCGATGCACTAGCACCGGAACTACAGACGATCATCAAGTATGCCGTTGAATCGTCCTCTTCCGACATGAGTTGGAAGGCGATGGATCGCTATTCCAACGACCTCGCCGCCTTAAAGGAAGCAGGAGTCAATGTTCATCGTACGCCAGATTCGGTGTTACAGGCGCAACTCGCTGCCTGGGACAAAGTAATTACCGCACAATCGACTGAGCCCTTCTTTGCCAAAGTTGCCGAAAGCCAGAAGGCCTGGACCAAGCGCGTCGTCGGCCTGCAATTCGATGTGGAAGTAGATCAGAGGATGGCCTACGACCATTTCTTCAAAGCCTAGTCTGGCACCTTTCACCTTCCCCCTGCCAGGGGGGAGGTGGCGCCGAACGCGGGATGGAGGGCGGTTTTGAGAGCTATCAATGAGACAACTGCACCATGAAAGGTGAGCGGCTGCCGTTCATTCTCTTTGCTGCAGGCGTTGCACTCGTCATCCTGGCTATCTTTTGGTCACTGTATGCTTACGGGGAAGTGGGCCGGATGGTGGCTTCCAAGGGCCTGCGGCCAGCCAACAGTTTTCATTGCCTTATGTTTTTCGGTGGTACTTGCGATCTCCTGTCTGCAGCGCATGCGGAGAAGGGGTCACTGGCCTATTCGCCGCTCATGTTCTGGTTTGGTGTCGTCGCTGTGATCGGCAGTTTCGCGCTCCATCTCAGGCCACGCACAGTGGGCGAAGCTTGGAGTTCCCGGCTGCAGCGCTTGCTCATTCCGGTTGATCAGGTGAGCACCTTCATTGGTCATTTCTTTGCCTGGAGTATCCTGTTGCTGACGCTGGCTGTCAGCTTTGAGGTGTTTTCGCGATATGTGCTAGGGGCGCCCACGGCATGGGCATTTGATGCAAGCTACTTCCTTTACGGTGCCCTGTTCATCATGGCTGGTGCCTATGCGCTTTCTCGCAATGCCCATGTGCGCGGCGACTTTCTTTACCGCGCATGGAAGCCCAAGACGCAGGCTTGGATGGATCTGGTTCTGTATTTCCTGTTCTTCTTCCCAGGCATTATCGCCTTCATTTATTCTGGGTATGGTTTTGCGGCGCAATCGTGGGTCAATCATGAGCACTCGGCCTACAGCCCCGACGGACCACCGATCTATCACTACAAGACTCTTATTCCGGTAACCGGAGTATTTCTGCTGCTGCAGGGCGTTGTTGAAGTGGTTCGCTGTCTCGTCTGCCTGCGCACGGGTTCCTGGCCGCAGCGGCTGCATGATGTTGAAGAACTTGAAAAAGTCATTCTCGAGCAGCATGCCGACGAGGGAGCCAGGCCATGACCGACCCGCAACTTGGCGTGTTCATGCTCATCCTGTTCATCGGGCTCATCATGCTCGGATTCCCCATCGCTTTCACGCTCATCGCCATGGGCGTAGGTTTTGCCTGGCTTGCCTTTGACGGCAACTGGGAACCGGTCATGTCACTGCTGGTCCAGCGCACCTGGTCGGTGATGACCAATGACATCCTGATTTCGGTGCCGCTCTTCGTTTTCATGGGTTACATCGTCGAGCGCGCCAATATCCTGGACCGGCTGTTTCGCTCCATTCAGCTTGCAGCGGGGGCGTTACCTGGTTCTCTTGCGATTGCCACTCTCGCCACCTGTGCACTGTTTGCTACCGCCACCGGCATCGTCGGTGCTGTTGTCACTCTTATGGGTCTTCTGGCTTTTCCGGCAATGCTGAGGCAAGGCTATGACGTGCGGCTTTCAGCTGGGGTTGTTTGTGCAGGCGGCTGTCTCGGCATTCTGATCCCGCCAAGCATCATGCTCATTCTCTATGGAGCGACGGCAGGCGTTTCGCCGGTGCAGCTTTACGCCGGAGCCCTCTTTCCCGGCCTGATGCTTGCCGGCATGTACATGGCCTATGTGGTCATCCGCGTGATGATCAATCCGGCGCTGGCGCCGCCGCTTCCAGAGATTGAACGCAATGTGCCGTTTGTCACCATTATTCGCGAACTGCTGACCTCCTTTGTGCCTCTCGCACTGCTTATTTTTTCAGTGCTCGGCGCCATCATGTTTGGGCTTGCCACGCCATCGGAGGCCGCCGCCATTGGTGCGCTTGGCGCGCTTGTCCTGGCTGCCGCATATCGTTCGCTGACATTTGAGAAACTCAAAGAGTTGGTTTTCCTGACGGCGCGTACCTCGGCCATGGTGTGCTGGCTGTTTGTTGGCTCATTCACGTTCTCGGCAGTCTTTGCCATCCTTGGCGGCGATGCCGTGATCAAGGATTTTGTGGTTGGCCTTGATCTTACTCCCCTGATGTTCCTGCTGGTCACGCAAATCATCATCTTCATCCTTGGCTGGCCGCTGGAATGGACGGAAATAATTGTGATTTTCGTGCCCATTTTCCTGCCGTTGCTCGACCACTTCGGGATTGATCCCCTGTTTTTCGGCATCCTGATTGCGCTCAACATTCAAACGTCGTTCCTGTCTCCTCCCGTGGCCATGGCACCTTTCTACCTGAAGGGCGTGGCACCCAAGCATGTCTCGATCAACGATATATTCGCTGGCGTCATGCCATTCATCGTTATTGTGCTGATTGCCATGGTACTGCTCTATGCCTTCCCGGCCATCGGGATGTGGTTGCCGAGCTATCTTTATGGCCGCTGATATTCAAGGGAATGGCTGGCTTGAAGCGGGTTGCTTTAGGGCCATATAGGGGCTAAACCGCCCCGAAATTGAAATAGGTTCACCTCACCATGCAGACCGTACTTCTCGTCATTCATCTCATTGTCGCCCTGGCCCTGATTGGAGCGGTGTTGCTGCAACGCTCGGAAGGTGGGGCGCTGGGTATTGGCGGCGGCGGGGGAGGCGGCGGCAACCTGTTTTCGGCTCGCGGTGTTGGAAATGCGCTGACCCGGACAACAGCCATTCTGGCCCTGTGTTTTTTCATTACGTCCATCAGTTTGACGCTAATTGCCGTGCGGGGCAGCGGTTCGGGGGGCTCCCTGTTTGGTGGGGCGACTACGACCCAGGAGGGTGAGGCGCCCGCTACGGGCGGCAGCGTATTACCGCAGCTTCCGGCAGCTCCGGCAGCGCCTGCCACGCCGCAGGTTCCTGTTTCACAGTAATTGTTTCACGGCTGTCCACCATAATCTGAAAATTCCGATTTTCAGGCTTCGAATCATGTTGGCAAGCGAGTAGGTTGAACTCCCATGGCGCGATACATTTTTATTACCGGCGGCGTGGTTTCCTCCCTTGGCAAAGGTCTTGCTTCAGCAGCGCTCGGCGCGCTGCTCCAGGCGCGTGGCTTTAGCGTTCGACTGCGGAAACTTGATCCCTATCTCAATGTCGATCCGGGGACCATGAGCCCTTATCAGCACGGCGAAGTGTTTGTGACCGATGACGGGGCGGAAACCGACCTTGACCTCGGTCACTACGAACGGTTCACGGGCAGGTCAGCCAACAAGCAGGACAATATTACGACGGGCCGCATCTACCAGGACATCATAGCCAAGGAACGGCGCGGCGATTTTTTGGGTGGCACCGTTCAAGTCATTCCCCATGTGACCGATGCGATCAAGGATTTCATCGGGTCGGGCAATGAGGATTTTGATTTCGTGCTCGTTGAAATTGGCGGCACGGTTGGCGACATTGAAGGTCTGCCATTTTTCGAAGCCATCCGCCAGTTTGGGCAGGAGAGCCCGCGCGGCTCATGCATTTATATTCATCTGACTTTGCTGCCCTATATTCCAACGGCCGGTGAGCTGAAGACAAAACCTACCCAGCACTCCGTGAAGGAATTGCGCTCTATCGGCATTCAGCCGGATATTCTGTTATGCCGCGCAGACCGGGAAATTCCGGAGAATGAACGGCGCAAGATTGCACTTTTTTGCAATGTAAGGCCGTCGGCGGTCATTCAGGCGCTGGATGTTTCAAGCATTTATGATGTGCCGCGAGCATACCACGCAGAAGGCCTGGACAAAGAAGTTTTGGATGCTTTTGGCATTCAGAATGCAAAAGAGCCGGACCTGTCGAAATGGCAGGGCATTATGCAGCGTGTGACCCAGCCCGAGGGTGAAGTGAAGATTGCGGTCGTTGGCAAATACACAGGGCTTCTCGATGCCTATAAATCGCTGAATGAGGCCTTGGTTCACGGCGGCATTGCCAATAATGTGAAGGTTCATCTGGAGTGGATCGAGTCCGAGGTGTTCGAGAACGAAGACCCGGCTCCTTACCTTGAAGGGAGTTGACGGCATTCTGGTGCCGGGCGGTTTTGGCGAGCGGGGTTCCGAAGGCAAAATTCGCGCCGCAACATTTGCGCGCACACGAAGTGTGCCTTATTTTGGTATTTGCTTTGGCATGCAAATGGCCTGCATTGAGGCTGCGCGCAACTTGTGTGGTATTGCAGATGCGAGTTCGACAGAATTTGGTCCAACGAAACAGCCGGTGGTTGGCGAGATGACGGAGTGGATGAAAGGCAACGAACTGGAAATGCGCAAGGCGGGTGGCGATCTCGGCGGCACTATGCGGCTTGGAGCCTATGATGCAACGCTTGCCAAAGGCAGCAAGATTGCCGAGATTTATGGCTCAACGCGCATTTCGGAGCGCCACCGCCACAGGTATGAAGTGAATACCCATTACCGCGCGCAGCTGGAAAAGGCGGGCATGCTGTTTGCCGGCATGTCGCCCGATGGCCTCTTGCCGGAAACTATCGAGTACCCCAATCATCCCTGGTTTATTGGCGTACAGTACCATCCTGAATTGAAGTCAAAACCTTTTGAGCCCCATCCGCTGTTTGCTTCCTTTATCAAGGCAGCGGTGAACAAGAGCCGGTTGGTATAGGCATGGGAAAGCCGCTCCAGCTCGTGAAGGCCTGGTGCGCCGCGCTACTTTTCCTTTGCCTGATAGCTGGTGCCGCTACCGCCTTCGAGGAATCCGTTATTGGCGAGGCTGAACGGGCGGCTCTTGCCTATCGCGCCGATCTCCAAACTATTGACAGCGAGCTGGCACTGGCAGCGATCACCGACCAGAGGCTGATTGACCATCGCAATACTCTTGAAGATATCCGCGTAAAAGCCTTGGGCCAATCGGGCACGCTTGATGAGCCGATAAAGGAAATCGCCGAACAGATTGCCAAGCTTGGCCCCGCGCCGGCGGAAGGGCGAACCGAAGCAATAGAAATTGAAGCGCAGCGCAAACTGTTGAACGACACACTCAACCGCTTGCAGGGAGCCAAGACCCAGCTTGAGCTTGTGGCTGTTGAAGCCGAGCAACAGTCGGGGCGGGCGTCGTCAATTCAGCGAAGCCAGTTTTTCCAGAAAATTTTTGAATCAAGCAAGTCCATTCTCAACCCTTATCTCTGGAGCGACGCAGGCGCCGGGCTCACGGTATTCCTGCAGCGGCTTGGCGCCCTGATCAGTAATTGGTGGAACCAGGTTCAGCACACGGCAAGTGCTTCTTCACTCCTGCTGCTGCCGTTCACCATAGTTCTCATATTGGCCGTCTGGTGGTTTGCCGGCCGGGTATTGCAAGAACGGTATAAGGCAAGGAGCCTTGAACGCGACTTTCCGGGCGACCTGGACAGGCTTTGGCGCGTGGTTCGCGTGGTGCTCAGCACGCTCATTCTCGTGGGCATCATATTCAGCGTGATACTCAGTTATCTCGAGAACGCCGGCTTTGTGACGGCGCGTTTCAACCTCATTCTTGATGGCCTTGCCGCGATTATTACAGGCGCGCTGGTAAATGGTGTCCTGGCCTTCAGAATTGCATCGCCGAAGCAGCCCAACTGGCGCCTGATCAACCTGGATGACGCCGCCGCCTCTCGCTTTGCAATACTTGCGACAATCTGCGCGGCGATGTCGGGGGCATCGGACGCCTTCAGCAATCTGGCCGACGGGATTTATCTGCCGGTGAGTTACTCTATTGGCCAATCAGCGCTGGCGTCCTGCCTGATGCTGATCCTGCTTGCTCTACTGCTCCTCAATTTTCGGAATCAATCGGGCATTTCGGAGAAACCGCCAAATCAGCTGCTTTATTTTCAATGGAGCCATGTGCTGCTGGCGCCAACCTGGCTGTTTGTTATCATGGCCACGATCGCGCTGCTGTTCGGTTATATTGCGCTGGCGAATTTAATCGCTTTCAAGCTGTTTGATACGGGCCTTGTTGTCACTTTCCTCTTCCTTATTCACTACACAATTGACGCAGCGGTCCGCACCAGTTCCGATCCAAACAGCCAGCTTGGAAAATTCATTCGCCGCGTTTCGGGGCTGGGAGAGCGCGCCATTGAGCGGGCCGGGCTTCTGTTCCGCACGGCCGTCGACATCATTCTGGTGCTCATCGGACTGCCGGTCCTCCACCTGCTGTGGACAGTAACATGGATTGATTTTCGCGCCCTGGCCAACAGGGCGTTCTTTGGATTTGATGTCGGTAATGTCACGGTTTCGCCCTGGTCGATCCTGCTCGTTGCCCTAGTCCTCTTCGGTGGCATTGTAATTACCAAACTTTTTGTGGGCTGGCTTAATCGGCGCATTCTGCTGGAAACGCGCATCGATAAGGGCGTGCAGGATTCGGTCCGGAAGGGCGCCACCTATGCGGGTTACATCATTGCAGCGGGATTTGCCCTTACCGCTGCCGGCCTGGAATTTTCCAATCTGGCTATTATTGCTGGTGCGCTTGGCGTTGGTATCGGTTTCGGCTTGCAATCCATCGTCAATAACTTTGTTTCGGGACTTATTCTGCTGGCGGAACGGCCCATAAGAGTGGGCGACTGGGTTTCCATTCCGGCTGGCGAAGGGCTGGTCAAAAAAATCAATGTGCGGGCCACGGAAATTGAAACCTTCGATGGCTGCTCGATTATTGTTCCCAATTCCAACCTGATCACGGAGTCAGTGAAGAACTGGACCCACAGTGACACCATGGGCCGCTTCACGGTCAATGTGAGCGTGGCCTATGACAGCGATGCGGAAAAAGTAAAAGAGCTATTGCTGCAATTGACCAAGGCTCACCCCAATGTGCTGACTTATCCTGAACCCGTCGTGACGCTTCAGAAATTCGGAACCTATTCGCTTGATTTTGAAATCAAGGGCACGGTGGGCGATATTTTCTATGGAGTGTTCGTTGCCAGTGATCTGCGCTTTGCGATTTTGAAGGCCTTTGCGGAAAAGGGCATTGTCATCCCGCAGCCCTCACTGGTCACCGTTCAGCGGTAATTATTTTCCATAATAATCCCGGTACCAACTCGTGAAAGCGCTCATGCCTTGCGCAAGGCCTGTCTGGGGGCAATAGCCTGTCAATTGTTTAAGTAATTCAGGAGAAGCAAAGGTGCGTGGCACGTCACCTTGCTGCATGGGCAGCATGTTGCGGATGGACTGCCTGCCCAGAACGCGTTCGAGCGTTTCGATAAAGGCCATGAGGCCAACGGGCTGACCGCCGCCGATGTTAACGACCCTGAAGGGCACAGGCGTGCTTGCAGGTGCAAGCGGCATCAGGCGGGTAATCGCTTCGATCAGATCGCTGACATAGGTGAAGTCACGCTCCATTTTGCCTTCGCCATAAACGTCGATAGGCCGCCCACCGAGAATGGCCTCGGTGAATTTGAATAGCGCCATGTCCGGACGGCCCCAGGGCCCATAGACGGTAAAGAAGCGGAAGGTGGTGGTTGGCAATTGATAGAGGTGGGCATAGGCATGGGCCATCGCCTCCATGCCCTTCTTTGTTGCCGCGTAAAGGCTCAGGGGTTCATCGGCCTTGTCTGTTTCCTCGAAGGGAATCTTGGGGTTTGCGCCATAGACGGAACTGGTGGAGGCAAGCAGGAGATGATTTGGTTTCACCTTTTTTGCAAGTTCAAGCACATTCCATGAACCAATGAGATTGGAATCGATATAGGCCTCGGGATTTTCAAGACTGTAGCGAACGCCGGCCTGGGCAGCCAGATGCACGATGATGTCGGGTTTTGCTACATCCGCGGCACGATTCAGTGCGTCTGCATCCTCAAGCTTGCCAAAGGCGGTGGTAAAGCCGGAGTGCCGGGTTAAAAGCCCATTGCGGGCCTCCTTTAGGCTAACGTCATAGTAGGGTGTCATGGCATCAAAGCCTGTTACCTGATGGCCCTCATCAAGCAGGCGCTGCGAGAGATGATAGCCAATGAAACCTGCGCTGCCGGTAATGAGATATCTCACTGGGCAGCCTTCTTGATTTCCGCCGAAGGTGAGGGCCGTCCGATTCCGGAATAGGCATAGCCCTGGCTGGTGACATCTTCGGGCCGGTAGACATTGCGGAGATCGACAAGAACCTTGGCCTGCATCACTGTTGCCAATTTGCGAAAATCCAGGGCGCGGAAGGCGTCCCATTCGGTAATGATGACGAGGGCATGGGCCCCAGTTGCCGCATCATAGGCATTGCCCGAGAAATGAACGTCGTGGAGAACGGCGCGCGCCGCTGTCATGCCCGCCGGATCATAGGCGCGGATGATCGCTCCCTGATCCTGCAGGGCCTGGATTACGGATAGCGATGGTGCTTCACGCATGTCGTCAGTGTTGGGTTTGAAGGTCAGGCCGAGGATTGCAATCGTCTTGCCTCGGACATTACCACCGCAGGCCGCAATCACCTTGCGGGCCATGCCGCGTTTGCGCTGGTCATTGATGGCAACGGTCGTCTCCACCAGCCGGAGCGGGCTGCCGTGATCCTGCGCGGTCTTGACAAGGGCAAGCGCGTCCTTCGGGAAGCACGAGCCGCCATAGCCCGGCCCCGCATGCAGGAACTTGGATCCGATGCGGTTGTCGAGGCCAATTCCGCGGGCCACTTCCTGCACATCGACGTTGGTTACTTCACAGAGATCGGCAATTTCGTTGATGAAGCTTATCTTCAGGGCGAGGAACGCATTGGCCGCATATTTGATGAGCTCGGCACTGCGCCTTTCGGTGAACAGCAACGGCGCTTGATTGAGATAGAGCGGGCGGTAAACTTCAGTCATGACCGGGCGGGCGCGCTCGTCGGAGAGACCAATCACAATGCGATCAGGTTTTTTGAAATCGCCGATGGCGGAGCCTTCGCGGAGGAATTCCGGGTTGGATACGACGGCTACATCGGCTGCCGGATTGATCTCACGGATGATGCGTTCGACTTCGTCGCCGGTTCCGAGTGGCACGGTTGACTTGGTAGCGACGACGGTAAATCCATTAAGTGCCGTGGCAACCTCGCGGGCGACCGCATATACATAGGAAAGATCGGCGTGTCCGTCGCCGCGGCGTGAGGGCGTTCCGACGGCGATAAATACCACATCGGACTTGCTTACGGCTTCGGCCAGATTTGTCGAAAAGAACATGCGCTCAGCCGCCACATTATCCTTCACCAATTGATCGAGGCCTGGCTCATAGATTGGGATTTCGCCGCGTTTCAACGCGGCGATCTTTTCGGCATTGCTGTCGATGCAGGTCACCTCATGGCCAAAATCGGCAAGGCAGGCACCGGATACAAGCCCCACATAACCCGATCCGATCATTGCAATGCGCATAAAACTCTCCACGGTTGCCATCCCGGAACGGAGATGGCAGAAGCAAGAAAACTA
Source organism: uncultured Alphaproteobacteria bacterium (assembly GCA_963766425.1). Lineage (GTDB taxonomy): Bacteria > Pseudomonadota > Alphaproteobacteria > Rhizobiales > Aestuariivirgaceae > Aestuariivirga. Next base: position 19,957 of record CAVYAB010000012.1, on the reverse strand, counting down.
GGCGTGTAGCGCCGTTTGGACGGGTTCACAAGGCCGGATGGAAAGACGAGCAAAGCGGATGACCGGGCAAGGTGAAGTCGATGTTGCGATCATGCTCCATGATCTTGCCGAGACGGGCGTGGCGCGCAACGCCCTGGCCATTGCCAGTAGCTGCCCAAAGGGCTGGATTGCGCACGGAGATTTGGGTTGTTGACGGGACCGGGCCGTTAATTGCGCAAGTTCCTCATGGTGTCGGGGCTGGTCATTTTGGCAGCGATGGAACGTGCATCTCGCAATCGGCGCGTTGCCGATATTGCAGCTATCGGTGATTTGGCCAAAGCCTTCCGTGAGCGGACGGCCCGCGGTTGCACTTTCGGCCGGCAACCATTTTCATATTACTGCGAGTGCCGCCTATTTTCTGGCGGGATCGCCGTCATCCGTGCGGCTTCTTTTTCGTGCCAGCAATCCGCCATTTCAGGGGCGCAAGATCCGCATTGGTTTTTTCCTTGCGTGGCTCTATCGCCTGAGATTCAGGGGGCGCGGCGGATCATTTCCGTATCTGAGGAATTGCGCGCGATCTTTAGTGAAAAACCTCCGACTCGATCCACAGCAGGTTGTGACGATTGCAAACAGCATTGATCTGAAGACCGCTCAGGAACGGGCTGGGCAAGCGCGTGGAGCACCCGTGGTTTGTGCAGGGCGAGCCACCCGTTGTTCTTGGCATCGGACGCCTTGCACCACAAAAAAATTTCGGCTTGTTGATTAAAGCATTTGCTCAGGCGCGCGGGACAAGGCCTATGCGACTGGTCATCATTGGTGATGGGCAAGGGGCTGAACCTGCGAGGCTGCAGGCATTGGTGGAAAACCTTGGCATGACCCCTAATGATGTGTGGTTTGCCGGTCACCAAGCCAATCCCTTGAAGTTTTGGCGCGTGCCGGACTGTTTGTGCTTTCGTCGAATTGGGAGGGCATGAGCAATGTGTTGTTGGAAGCCATGGCCTGTGGCTGCCCAGTTGTGGCAACGGATTGCCCCACTGGGGTTCGGGAATTGCTTGAGGAAGGGGGGCTGGGCGCGATCGTGCCGATTGACGATGTAGATTCGATGGCGCGGGCAATTTTGGTCAAGCTCTCCGAAACACCAAATCGCGAAGCACTGCGCGGTCAGGCCGCCAGGCACGACCGATCGGCGGCACTAGACCGTTATGTTGCGGTTTTCCGTGAGGAAATGGGTATAGGCACTTGAGCCCGTGGCGAAGTCTGTGCGGCCGCCAGTCTGACTGAGATCAGGCCCGCCAGCAGAATCAGGCCAAGGCCCGTGAGCGTGGTCCAGCGCGGGATTTCGTTGAAGAACAGGAAGCCCCAGAGGGGTGCCCAGATCATGCCAGTGTATTCAAACACGGTGACAAGATTTGCATCGGCCATTCGATAGGCATTGGTGAGCAGCGACATGGCTATGGCTGCGATGACTCCGCAGATGCCCATGAGGAAAAGATCGTCGGTTTTGGGCCAGATCCAGGCGCGAACCAGAAAGTCAAAGCTTGGGTGGCCGAGACTGTCGATACCAACAACCGCAAAGAACGCTGCAATAATCAGGGCGCCGATGAAATAAACGGCGTTCTGGTAAAAAGCCATAACGGTTGCTGGCTCCGAAACACCGAGTTTGCGAGCGATGATCATGGCTAATGCGTAGGTCGCAGCGCTTACAAGACTGAACAGCGCTGCGGGATTGAACAGGGCGGTGCCGGGCTGCAGAATGATCAGCACCCCGATGAAACCCAAAGCAATGGCAGCCCAGGATTGGCCTGAGACTTTTTCACCCAGCATGGGCACGGAAAGGAGAGTTACAATAATGGGAGCGGCAAAGAAAAGAGCGATTGCCTCAGCCAATGGCAAGGCGGGCAGGCCCATGTAATAGGTTGTGTAGGCAATCAACAGAATTCCGCCGCGCATGGCCAGTGCCCAGAAGAGCGGCGATCTGAGTTTTGCTAAGCCGCATTCGAAATGCACCATGAGCAACAAGAAGCGGGAGAGCCACAAGGCAGCGCGTGGCCATGGCGAAGGTCACCGCATAATCGCCGCTGATGGATTTGATGATGGCGTCCTGGGTTGAAAACAGCATGACGCCGAAAATGAGCGAGAGGATGCCAAGGAGATTGCGGTTGGGGCGCATGGTCAGGTCTCAACGGCAACGGCGTTGTGGCGGCGCTCGCGGTGGAAAATGTAGAGGCCTGAACCGATGATGAGGGCGGCTCCAATCCACGTCCAGAAATCCGGCCAGTCATTCCAGATGACAAAACCGAAGAGGGTGGCCCAAATCAGCGATGAATAGCTAAAGGGTGCGACGACCGAAGCGGGTGCCAGACGCAGGGCGCGGATCAGGCAAAGGTGGCCAAGGCACCTGCCAGGCCGCTGGCAATCAATAGCATCCAGTCAAATGCGCTTGGCCAGGTCCAGAACCAGGGAACCATCAGGCTTGTGACGACTGCTCCCGCTGTTGCGGTGAAGAGCAGGGAGGTCAAGGGATCATCGTCGCGAACCATGCGAGTGACGATCTGGTAATTGGCGTTGAGCAAAGAGGCGAGGAGCAGGAACAGAACGCCAAGGCCAATTCCGCTGAAGCCGCTCTGCCAAGGCTGGACGACGATGATGGCTCCAAGGAAACCGACAATGATGCCGGCCCAGCGGCGGATGCCCACTTTTTCGCCGAGGAGCGGAATGGACAGCAGTGTCACCAGAATGGGGCTGAGGAACATGATGGTTGTGGCGGTGGCCAGCGGAGTTGAACGGATGCCTGCGTTGAAGACTCCTGTGGTGGACATGAGGAGCAGGGAGCGGAGCGCCTGCTTTCCCGGTGCGGTGCTTCTGGCCAGCGCGCCAAGGCGTCGGCCGCAGACAAGGGCTGCAATGATGGTGGCAAAGAAAAACCGCCCCCAGGTGACCTGCACCAGGGAATAGCTTTCGAGCAGATGCTTCATGATGGCATCAAGGGCGATAAAACAGAACATGGTGGCCAGCATCCAGAGGATGCCGCGCTTGCGATTTTCGTGGGAATCCGCTGGGGACATGCCCCTCTATAGAGTGCTACAGGGCACTATCCCACTGCGCTTGGGATGCTAGCAAGGTTGCGCTATTTGCATGGCGTGAGCTCATCTTCCATATGGACGCGAATGATGTCTTCAAAGCTGTTTTCGGCCTTGAAGCCCAGGGCGAGGGCTCGTTTGGGATCAAAATTTCGGGGCCAGCCGGAAACGATTTTGATGATGGTTTCGTCGGGCTCAAGGCGGATGAGATTGACGGCATCATTGCCGGCGACCTTGCGGAGCGCCTCGATTTGCTCGGCTACCGTGCAGGAAAGACCCGGCAGGGTGAGCGTGCGTCGATTGCCCAGCTCTCCTGTGCGCAGCTCGGCAGCTTGGATGAGGTAGCTTACTGCTGTGCGCGGGGATACGTGCCAATGGCGCACGGTGTCGCTTACGGGCAGTACTGCTTCCTCGCCCACGAGGGGTTCGCGAATGATGTTCGAGAAAAAGCCGGAAGCGGCGAGATTAGGCTTGCCGGGGCGCACGCAGACGGTTGGCATGCGAAGCGCCACGCCATCGAAAGAAGCCGCGGCGCGAATAGTCATTCAGCAGAAGTTCGTCGATGGCTTTCTGGGTGCCATAGCTGGTGAGAGGGGTGGTGAAAAATTCGTCACCGATGGCATCAGGGAAGGGTGCACCGAAGACTGCGATGGACGAAGTGAAAATAACGGTTGGTTTGTAGCCGTTTCCGGCTTTGCGAATGGTCTCAAATAGAATTCGTGTGGCATCGAGATTGATGCGGTAGCCCTTCTCAAAATCCTTTTCTGCTTCTCCGGATACGATGGCTGCGAGGTGGAAGATAATACTTGGTCTTGCGGCAATTAGTTTTTCGGCTTCGCCTGGGGCGGAGAGATCGCCCACGAAAGTATCAATCGGGAAAGTAGAGGACGGTGGCGGAGGTGGGACGACAGCATCATATCGCGTGATGCGTGATATTGATCCTACGCCCAAAAATGGCTGAGCGCAGAGGCGCGCTATAAGCTTTGCGCCGAGCATGCCGCCAGCGCCGATGACCAGGATATGCAAATGAACCTCCGATATTAAATGATGCCGGCGGAGGCAACCCCACTGACCGGTCTTTCCTTTGCTTTCGCCGCACGATAGCCGGAGGTGCGGTAGAGGCTCAAGGGGTCTATGGCGCCGCCTTTGCGGCGGCGGGCTTCGGCGAGGATGGGGCTCACATCCGTATTGAAGGCCTGCTTGATCAGGCGGTGACCCGCCATTACGTCGCTTTCCTCCTGTGCGGCGCTGAGGGCTTTGCGATCTACCAGGGAGGCCTGCACGTAGGCCCTGACAATTTCAATGGCTGAGGCGATGAGGCTTTCGATGGGATCGGTCACATTATGGGACTGGTCGATCATATAGGCGGGCGCGAAGCCTTTGGCGTTTCGCAATTCCGCATCGACGAGTTCATTGAAAATCAGGAACAGGCGGAAGGGGTCAACGGAGCCGGAATCCAGATCGTCGTCGCCATATTTTGAATCGTTGAAATGGAAGCCCGCGAGCTTCTGGGCGCGGATGAGGCGGGCTACGATCTGCTCGATGTTGGTGTTGGGGGCGTGGTGACCGAGGTCCACCAGGCATTTGGCCTTGGGGCCAAGTTCCGAGGCCGCCATGAAGCTGGAACCCCAATCGGAGATCACAGTCGAATAGAAGGCTGGTTCATAGAGTTTGTGTTCAAGAAACACGAGCCAGTTCTTGGGCAGCTTGTCGTAAATTGCCGTGAGCGATTCCATGTAGCGGTCAAAGGCTGCATTAAGATTGGATTGACCGGGGAAGTTTGCGCCGTCGGCGATCCATACGGTGAGTGCGGTTGATCCCAACTTCTGGCCGATTTCGATACATTCGATGTTGTGTTCAACGGCCTGGGCGCGGGTGGCTTTGCTGGCATGAGTTAATGAGCCGAATTTATAGGAGTTCTTCTGGCCGCTTTGGTCCTGAAAGGTGTTTGAATTTACCGCGTCAAAGCCCAGTTCATAGGACGCTGCTTCCTGACGGAGCGCGTTGTAATCAGAAACCTTGTCCCAGGGGAAATGGGGAGACACGTTGGGTGTGGCGCGCGACAGCTGATGCACCACGCCGCAGTCGGCCAGCTTGTCGTGAATGTTGCGGGGTTCGCCTACACCGGGGAAGCGGGCAAAGCGGGTGCCGCCGGTTCCCACGCCCCAGGTTGGGATGGCAACTGCGTAGTCCATGGCGCGCTGGGTCATGGCTTCAATGTCTATGCCACGGCGCTGCAATTGGCGTCCGAGGCTCGCATAGTCGTCGGCCAATGCCGGCTCGTGCTTCTTGTTTTCGGTGCCGATGAGATCAGCCGAGATTGAAAAAGTCATCGCTTACCTCGAGAAAGAAACGGCATTGCCGGCATCGACATTCAGGAAATTGCCTGTGGATTTGTTTGAGAGATCGGAGGCGAAGAAATAGACAGCTTCGGCGATGTCTTCCGGAAATACGGAGCGCTGCAGAAGCGAGCGCTTGCGATAGTGCTCCTCCAGTTCCTCTTCTTTCACCTTGTTGGAGGCGGCGCGTTGCTGGCGCCATTCGCCCTGCCAGATTTTTGAACCGCGCAACACCGCATCGGGATTGACTACGTTTACGCGAATGCCAAGCGGAGCACCTTCGAGTGCCATGCAGCGGGCGAGATGCACTTCGGCGGCCTTGGCCGTGCAATAGGCAGAAGCGCCAGGCGATGCCGCAATGGCATTCTTCGAAGCAATGAACACCATGGAGCCGCCGAGGGCCTGGCGTTTCATCAGGCGGTAGCCTTCGCGGGCCACGAGGAAATAGCCCGTGGCCATGATGGACATGTTCTTGTTCCAGAGATCGAGGGTTGTGTCCTCGACATTGGCGGCAAGGGTTATGCCCGCATTGTTGACGAGGATATCCACGCCACCGAAGGCTTTTACCGCGTCATCCATGGCCTTGATGACTTGGTCTTCGTGGGTGACATCCATCAGAAATCCACGCACATTGTCCTTGCCGAAGGACTTGCCGAAATTTGAGACGGTTGAGTCGAGGGAGGCTTGATCAATGTCGGCCAGCGCGACGCAGGCACCCTCTCTTAGGAAGCGCTCGGCAATTGCCGAGCCGATGCCGCCTGCGCCACCGGTAATGAACGCCACGCGCCCGGCGAGGCTCTTGGGTTTCGGCATGCGTTGCAGTTTGGCTTCTTCGAGCAGCCAGTATTCAATGTTGAAGGCTTCCTGTTCGGGAAGGCCCACATAGGAGGAAACTGAGGAGGCGCCACGCATGACATTGATGGCGTTGACGTAAAATTCGGCGGCAATGCGGGCGGTGGCCTTGTCCTTGGCAAACGACAGCATGCCGACTTGCGGCACGAGATAGATCACTGCATTGGGATCGCGCATCTTGGGTGAGTTGGGGTGCTTGCAACGATCATAGTAAGCGCCGTAGTCGGTGCGGTAGTCCGCAATCAACTTATCGAGAGTTGTACCTTCGGCATCATGGGGAACGATTACGGGGCGAATCTTGGTGCGCAAAAAATGATCGGGGCAGGAGGTGCCCAAAGGAGCAAGCTTTCCCAGCATCTTGCTGTTCACGAATTCCAGGACCTCTGGCGCATCGGTGAAGTGCCCGGCTTTCATTTCTTCCTTTGAAATGCGTCCGCGGATTTCGGGGAGCAGGCGCAACGCCGCCTCCTGTCTTTTGGCAGCGTCGAGCGACTTTACGGCTTCACCGCCGAACGCGGGCTTCTTGCCATTCTTGTCGAGCCATGTCGCGGTCTTGTTGATGATGCGCAGTGTGGTTTCATAACAATCCTTGGCGGTCTTGGCCCAAGTAAACAGGCCATGGCTGCCGAGAACTACGCCCACATATTCCGGATGGTCCGTTGCCATTTTTCCGAGCTTGATGCCGAGATCAATTCCGGGGCGCTGCCAGGGAAGGTAACCCATTTCATTTCCAAAAATTTCTTTGGTGAGTTTTTCGGAATCTTTTGAAGCCGCAATGGCGATGACGGCATCGGAATGGACGTGATCCACATGGGCATAAGGCACATAGCCATGGAGGCAAGTGTCAATCGATGCGGCGCGCGAATTGAGATTGAAGGTGCAGTGATTGAGGTTGTGCACCATTTCGTCCTCTTGAGAGAGGTCTTTGTAGAGGCCCTTCAGGGCCAGCAACTTGTCCATGTAGAGCGTGGCGAAACCATCGAGCTTCATGGAGGCGATATCGCCGCCGGAACCCTTCACCCACAGCACCTGCACCGGTTTTTTGGTGAGGGGATCGGTCATTTCCACCTTGGCGGATGTGTTGCCGCCGCCGAAATTGGTGATGCGCAAGTCGCTGCCCAGGAGGTTGGAGCGATAGAGCAAAAGGCCGGGCTCATCGAGATTTTTGGCGTGAGCGTCGTCCCAGAGGGAAGGGATCAGAATTGAAGATGTCATGTAGGCGTATCCGGTTAAACTCGTTTCCAACGTATGATCAAGTTCGCTCAGGGTCAATCATAATTCTACATATTGCAGTGCAATGACGTTTTGCAGTGCGATATCTATTGACGTTCGTGATTGTTAATGATTAGTTTTGATTATCTTGGAGGAATAGATGCACGAACGCGAACGCTGGCAAATGATATTAGGCGCGGTCAAGGATCGTGCCGTTGTCACGGTTCGCGAACTCATTGAGCGCACCGGTGCTTCGCCAGCAACACTGCGCCGTGATTTGGCGAAGCTTGAGGAAATGGGCCAGATCAAACGGGTGCATGGCGGCGTTGAGGCCTTGAATTTTGAAGACCGGCCACATCTGTCAACGCGCGCGTTCGATGTGAGCCAGACATTGAACGTAAACAGCAAGCGGGCCATTGGCAGGGCAGCGGCGGCGTTATGCCTGGATAACGAATCAATCATCATCAATGCCGGAACCACCACATTTCAAATGGTGGACTTCCTGCGTGAACGCAAAATGCAGATCCTCACCAATTCATTTCCCATTGCGGAGGCCCTGGTGGCGCGCAGTGAAAACCGGATCATCATGCCCGGCGGTGAAATCTACCGCGAGCAGGGCATTGTGCTGTCGCCCTTTGATGGAGACGCCGCGCAGCATTACACCGCCTCCAAAATGTTCATGAGCTGTTTTTCCTTTGGTCCACTTGGGGTGATCGAAGGAGATGCCCTGATAGCGCGGGCCGAGGCCAAGCTTTTGGGCCGGGCCGACAAGCTCATCGTTCTTGCCGATTCATCGAAGTTTGAAACCCGCGGCAGCATGGCGGTTTGCCCCCTGTCGCGGGTTCACACACTCATCACTGACGATAAGGCCCCTGAAACCGTTCTGGAGCAAGTCCGGCGGGCGGGGGTGAATGTCGTTGTCGTTCGTGAGGAGGGGGACAGCATTTCTTCTGCCGCATGAGGCGGGGAAAATGAACTTTAACCGGATGGCGAAAATGCCATTCACATCGTAACTGGGAGGACTACATGACGAAAACAACACGCAGACAGACACTTCAAATCCTGAGCGCAGGCGCCTTTGCCGGCCTTGCACCTGGTCTTCTTTCAACAACGGTTCTTGCTGCAACGCCCATTCGCATTGCGATGGTTGTCAAGGCTCTGGGCATTGGCTTCTTCGATGCCTGCCGTGATGGCGGGCTTGAAGCCGCCAAGGAACTCGGCGACTGCGAATTGATTTACACGGGCCCAACCAAGACAACCGCTGAAGAACAGATTGCGGTGATTGACGCGCTCATCGCGCAGAAGGTTGATGGCATTTGTATTTCAGCCAATGACAACACCGCCCTCGTGCCCGTGTGCAAAAAGGCCATGGAGCGGGGCATCAAGGTGATCTCGTTTGACTCCGGCGTGGCCACCGAAGGCCGCATCATGCACCTCAACCCGTCCAACAACGCGTTGATTGGCTCGAAGTGCGTGCAGATGATGGCCAAGACCCTTAACAACGAAGGTGAAGTTGCCATTCTCTCAGCCACGGCACAGGCCACGAACCAGAACATCTGGATTGAGGAAATGAAGAAGGAATGGGCCAAGCCTGAATACGCCAAGATGACGCTCGTCTCCACCGTTTATGGTGATGACGTGGCTGACAAGAGCTACCGTGAAACGGAAGGCCTGCTCAAAGCCTTCCCGAACCTGAAAGGCATTATCGCGCCGACGTCAGTTGGCATCGTTGCTGCCGCCAAGGCGGTTGAAGACAAGGGCCTGGTTGGAAAAGTATTTGTGACCGGACTTGGCCTTCCTTCCGAAATGAAGGGTGCGGTACTTGCCGGTTCTTCCGATACTTTCGCCATCTGGAACCCGATTGATCTTGGTTATTCCGCAACGATGATTGTTGGACGCATCGTGCGCGGCGAAGCCACCGGTCTTGCCGGAACAAAGGTGAATGCCGGCCGCATGGGTGAAATCTCGGTTGGTGATGGCAATGACGCTGCCATGGCCGATCCGTTCACTTTCGACAAATCGAATATCGAGCAATTTGCCAAGATATTCTAATCCCACCATAGTAGCTGGGGCCCGTCCTTTTTCGGGGCGGGCCCTTTTTTTGAGGCCATGCCGTGGTGGATGAACCAATCCTGCAACTCGATCATGTGACCAAACAGTTTCCCGGTGTGCGGGCGCTGCATGATGTGCATATGGCGTTGTATCCGGGGCAGGTGACAGCCCTTCTCGGCGAGAATGGGGCGGGAAAGTCCACCATCGTCAAAATACTCACAGGCATCTACCGGCCTGATACGGGTGCCATCCGCATCGGCGGCAATTTGCAGTCCTTCTCAAGCCCGCGGGATGCCTGGGGTTCGGGCATTTCGGCCATCCATCAGGAAACCGTGATGTTTGACGACCTCACGGTTGCCGAGAATATTTTCATGGGCCACATGCCGCTTGCGGTCGGTCAAGCGCATTGACTGGCAATTGATGAAGACGCGTGCTGCCGAGCTGTTGAAAAGCGTGGATGCGGATTTTGGCCCCGATGTCCTGTTAAAGCGGCTGGGCGTAGCGCAAAAGCATCTTGTCGAGATTGCGCGGGCGCTTAGCCACGACTCGCGGATTGTGATCATGGATGAGCCGACGTCGGCGTTGTCGGCGCGCGAGATCAGCGACCTGTTCCGCATCATTGCGCAGCTCAAAGCTGAAGGCCGCGCCATTCTTTTCATCTCCCACAAGTTTGACGAGATTTTCCGTGTTGCTGACCGTTGGGTGTGTTTGCGCGATGGCGAGCATGTAGGGGAGGGCCTGATTGCGGACGTGAAGCCACAGGGGCTGGTGAAACTCATGGTGGGACGGCCAATCGACCAGGTTTTTCCAAAGCGCGAAATTGAAATTGGCGCGCCGGTTCTGGAAGTGAGCGGATTGAGCAATCCTACGGAATTTGCCGATGTTTCCTTCACCCTGCACAAGGGTGAAATTCTTGGTTTCTATGGGCTGGTGGGGGCAGGGCGCTCGGAGGCCATGCAGGCGCTGTTTGGAGTGAGCCCGGCCACATCAGGTGAGGTCAAACTTAACGGAAAGAGTTTGGCCATTTCTTCGACGGCGGATGCGATTGCTGCCGGCATTGCCTATGTGCCGGAGGATAGGCAGGTGCAGGGGGCGGTATTGCCCTTTGGCATTCGGGAAAACATGACAATTGCGAGCCTGCATCAGCATACGGACAAAGGCCTTTTGTCACGCGCCAGTGAATGGAAAATTACCCGGAGGCTTGGTGAGAGGCTTTCGGTCAAGGCGGCACACTGGGAACAGCGCCTGAATGAACTTTCCGGCGGCAACCAGCAAAAAGTCGTGATTGCGAAATGGCTGGCAACGGACCCAAAGATTCTGATTCTGGATGAACCGACGAAAGGCATTGATGTCGGCTCCAAGGCGGCAGTTCATGAATTCATGGGAGAACTGGCGGCCGAAGGACTGGCCGTGATCCTGATTTCCTCAGAACTGCCGGAAATCATGGGCATGGCGGACCGCATCATGGTGATGCACGAGGGGCGCATCGTGAAAAGCCTGACGCGAGCGGAGGCTACTGCCGAGGCTATTGTTACGGCGGCAACCGGTGGAGAGCACCATGCAGCTGCTTAAGTCGCGCGAGCTGGTGCTGGGCCTGATTATCCTCGGTTTGGTCATCGCCATTGGCATTCGCGCGCCGGTTTTTGTGACTCCGGAAAGCCTGCTCAACATCATCACCGATACATCCTTCCTGTTCATGCTGGCACTGGCCCAGATGATTGTCATTCTCACGCGCGGCATTGACCTTTCGGTTGCGGCCAATCTCGCCATGGCCGGCATGCTGACGGCGCTGGCTTCGCGCGCCATGCCGGAGATGCCGATTGTCCTGATTATTCTTCTCTCGACATTTTGCGGGCTGGTTCTTGGTGTGGTGAATGGCGCGGTGATTGCCGGGCTTGGAATTCCACCGATTGTTGTGACGCTCGGGACGCTGGCGGTTTATCGCGGATTGATCTTTGTCGTGGCGGGCGGCCAGTGGCTGACTTCCGATGACATGACGCCACAGTTTCTGGCATTCCCCAAAGCCACGTTGTTTGGCATTTCGAGTCTTGTGTGGATTGCGGCAGCGGTGATCGCGGGGTTCTGGTTTTTCTTGAGTCAAACACGAACGGGCAGGGCGCTTTATGCGGTGGGCGGCAATCCGGTTGCGGCGCGCTATTGCGGCATTGACTTAGCACCACAACAGCTTTTGGTTTATTCAATTGCCGGAGCTGTCTCCGGGCTTTGCGGTTACTTGTGGGTGTCGCGCTATGGCATTGCCTATGTGGATATCGCGCAGGGCTATGAACTCACCATCATTGCGGCCTGCGTGATTGGTGGTGTTTCCATTGCTGGCGGCGTTGGTACAGTTTCCGGCACGCTTCTTGGTGCCCTGTTCCTTGGCATCGTTGTCAATGCACTGCCGGTGATCAATGTTTCGCCCTTCTGGCAGATGGCCATATCGGGTGCGATCATCCTTGCTGCCGTCATTGTGAATGCGCGGGCCGAACGCAAGACAGGCAAAATCATTCTGCCGGAAGCACGGCTGCTTGCGGGGACCGCGAAATGAGCCAGGCTCCGCGTTATGATGTTGCTGACCAGGCCCCGCGAACCCTGAGTGATTTCCTGCTGCGCTGGGAAATCATCCTTGTCGGACTGCTCGTGGCCGTGGTGATCGGCAACACGATGATCTCACCCTATTTTCTCGATATCTATAATCTTTCGGATGCGACCTTCAATTTTTCCGAGAAGGCCATCATCGCGCTTGGCATGACGCTGCTTATTCTGGTGCGTGATATTGATCTTTCGGTAGCCGCCATCATTGCACTGGCTTCGCTTGCCATGGGGCTCGCTGCCGATGCAGGAGCAGGAACGGGCCTGCTCATTTTGATTGGACTTGGCGTTGGGGCTTTCTGCGGGGCCTTTAACGGCTTGCTCGTTGCGCGCATTGGGCTTCCTTCAATCGTTGTGACGATTGGCACGATGTCATTGTTTCGCGGGATAGCCCAGGTGGTGCTCGGCGATCAGGCCATCACGAAGTATCCAACAGATTTCCAAACCCTGGGGCAGGGCTATTTGATCAAGTGGCCGCCCATTCCCTATTCATTCGCGCTGTTTTTGCTGCTGGCCGTTGTCTTCACCGTTGTGCTGCACAAGACGGCATTTGGGCGAAAGCTCTTTGCCATGGGAAACAATCCCATGGCGGCGCAGTTTTCCGGCATTCCGGTGAACCGTATCCGCTTCTGGCTTTTTGTTCTGACGGGGTTGCTTGCAGGCGTTGCCGCCGTCTTGCTTACGGCGCGCATTGGTTCCACGCGGCCCAACATCGCCCTGGGCTGGGAACTTGAGGTGATCACGGCTGTGATCCTTGGCGGTGTTTCCATTGCCGGCGGTTCTGGCACGATACCGGGCGTTGTGCTTGCCGTATTTATTCTGGGGCTCGCCACCTTCGGACTGTCGCTGGTGAATGTGCCGGGCATCGTGATCAGCGTGTTGCTCGGGTTGCTGCTGATTGTTTCAATTGCAATGCCCATTGTGGTGCGGCGATTGATGAGGCATCGGCCGCAGTAGACTTTTAGCGGTTTGCAGATGATTGGAATGCAGGTTCAGAACTTTGTCGCCAAATTCAGAAGGACTTTGCAGTTCGGAGAACTTCCCGCAGTTTTTCCATGGCTTTTTTTGTTGTTTTCTCATCGGCCGCGGCAAAGCCCATCAGCAGGCCACGCTGGACATTGCTGTGCCGGTATTGGATTGACAGGGGCGAAACGTTTACGCCCTGCTCAAGTGCGGCGCGCGCGATGACTTTATCATCGTGATCTTCATGAAAGAGTCCGACGAGTTGTATGCCTGACTCGGTGCGGCGCAGGCGCAACCAGGGGCTGAGGTAGTCCTCGCAGATCTCCATGAAATATTGCCGCCGCGTAGCATAAAGCCGGCGCATGCGGCGCAAGTGCCGGGCGAAATGCCCTTCGTTGATGAAATCGGCAAGTGCCGCCTGGGTGACGAGAGGGGCGAACTGCCCCGTTACACTTAGCGCCGAGGTAATGCCTTCACGAAGGGCTTCAGGGACGACGAGAAAATCCGAGACGCATGGCCGGGAACAGAATCTTGGCAAAGGTTCCCACGTAGACAACGCGGTTTGAGGCGCTGATGCCTTGGAGCGCCGGAATGGGCTGGCCCTGAAAACGGTATTCGCTGTCGTAATCATCTTCGATGATCCAGGAATTCCAGGCCTCCGCCATGTGGATGAGATTGAGGCGCTGTTCCATGGGCATGGTGACGCCCAGGGGATGATGACAGGACGGCGTTACAAAGATGAGACGCGGAACGACAGGGGGAGGTTCAAGATTCCAGCCGCTGTCACTGACCTGCAAAGGCGTAAGGTTTGCCCCTGCCGAGAGAAAGGCCGCACCTGCGCCATAATATCCAGGCTCCTCCATCCACACGGTATCGCCGGGATCAATAAGCAATCGCGCCAGGAGATCAAAGGCCGATTGGGCGCCATTGGTCACCACAATCTGTTCAGGCTTGCAGGTCATCCCGCGCGAGGCCGTGAGATAGCGCGCGATGGCTTCGCAGAGCGCGCGGATAGCCACCGATGTGATAGGTTCCAAACAGGTCGTGGCGCGCCAGCTTCGCTCTCTTGCTCAGCAGCTTTGACCAGGTGGTGAAGGGGAAGTTGTCGGAATCGGGCAAGCCGGGATGAAATGCAACGAGGCCCGGACTGCCATAGTGATGGGGCTGTGCCAGCATGATTTTTCCGCGCGCTGATATGGTGTTGCTTGTCTCGCTGCGTGTTTTCTTTGCGGCGCTGGCAGGAGCGGGTAGGTCCATCACCAGGGGCGGTGAACCGCGCCGCATCAGCAAATAACCTTCAAGGGCCAGTTGTTCGTAGGCGGCGATGACGGTGTTGCGGCCAACCGTCAAGTCTTTGGTGAGCAGGCGGGTGGAGGGCAGGGCTGTACCACTGGGCAAGATCCGGTGTTCGATGAGGCTGCGGAGCTGGCTGTAGAGCTGGCGGTGCAGATTGGTGGGGATGCTGCGGTCAAGGGTGATGCTCTCAAGGGGGAAGGTGATTGCCACGGTGGTTCCCAAAAATTACTGTATTCTGGTTCTAACATTAGAACCAATGCGGACATAAGCTCAAGCCCATTGAAGTGACATGTTTCAGTCCAGGGTGGACGCAATGCAGCGCTTAAAGGTTGGTGTCATCGGTGCGGGTGGAATTGCCCAGATCGAGCATATTCCGAACCTGATGAAGCTGAAGCAGCAGTTTGAGGTTCTGGGCGTCTGTGACCCCTCGGCAAAGGTGCGCGCTTTTATCGGCGAGCAATTCGGACTTGCGGCGTTTGAAAGTGTCGATCAGCTTTTGGCCTTGTCACTTGATGCCGTTATCATTGCATCACCTGATCCGCTGCATCACGAACAGGTTCTTGCTGCGTTGGCGCGCGGGCTCCATGTCTTTTGTGAGAAGCCACTGTGCTATTCGGTTGCCGACATCGATGATTTGATTGCAGCCCGTGACCGTGCAGGAAAGGTGCTGCAGGTGGGCTACATGAAGCGCTTTGACCCGAGCTACGAGGCGGCGCTGGCCCGCATGCCGGGGACGGCGAAAACCTTGCGCTATGTGGCCGTTGAAGTGAATGATCCCGATGCCTGGCCTTTCATCAAGCATCATACGTGGTGCCATGGCGACGATGTGCCGCCGGATTTGATATCCTCCGTGCGCGCCAAGCAGCAGGAGCAGGTGGTGCGCGCTGTGCCCGTACCACTTGATCCGATGAGCTATCGTGGTTTCACGGGGGCCTATTGCTCCTCGCTTGTGCATGATGTGAATGCGGTTCAGGGACTTCTCGATGGGCTTGGAATTCCGGATGGTGAGATTGCCGGGGCCCAGCTTTTTGCCAAAGGCGAAGGCGGGCAGGGCGCGGTACGCCTGCTTGGCGGACAAGCGTTATGGAACATGGTCCACCTCAAAGTTCCGGCCCTTGCGGATTACCGCGAACATATCACCTTCTACTTTGACGATGGCGTGCTTGAGCTCGAATTTCCATCACCCTGGCTCAATCACCAGCCGACACGGCTGACGGTCAGGAAGAGCAACGGTTACACGCTGGTCAGTGAAGATGTGCGAACTGGATTTGAGGAAGCTTTCATTGAGGAACTGAAAGGCTTCTGGTCTGCGGTGGTTGAGGGAAAGCCGGTTCGCAACACCGCGGAGCATGCGCGCCGTGACATGAAGCTACTCGGTGGCCTTGCCCAGTATCATGCAGGAGTACGTCCATGAAGGTCCGTATCGGCATCAATCCGATTACCTGGAGCAATGACGATGCGCCGGAACTTGGCGGCGATATCCCGCTCGAAGTTTGCCTGAGCGAGACGAAGCAGGCGGGATACGCCGGAACTGAACTTGGCGGCAAGTTCCCGCGCAAATCGGCGGAGCTCAAACCCATCATGCAGCGCCACGGACTTGCCGTGATTTCGGGCTGGTATGATGGCCGGTGTGATGAGAAAGACGTGGGCGCAGAAATGGAAGCCATCGGCCCCCATCTCCAGCTTTTGAAAGACATGGGTGCCACCCACGTGGTCTATGCCGATACGTCGCGGGGCCGCCATGGGGCGATCTGGGATCCAATTTCCCAGCGTCCAGCGCTGCAAGCGCATGAGTGGCCGGTCTATGGCCGCAAGCTTACGCAGCTTGCTGAACGCATGGCTGATTTCGGGGTGCATATGGCCTTCCATCACCACATGGGAACCATTGTCGAGTCGGACGCCGATGTGGGCCTGCTGATGAAACATACGGGGGAGGCGGTTGGCCTGCTCTATGATACGGGGCATTCGACTTTTTCGGGCGGCGATCCATTGAGTCTGATCAAGGCACATGTGAAGCGCGTAGTGCATGTTCATTGCAAGGATGTACGGAAATCCGTGTTCGAGCGAGCCCGCGCCGAAGACATGAGTTTCATGGGTGCCGTGCTGGAGGGAATTTTCACGGTGCCGGGCGATGGCTCCGTTGATTATCCCGCAATCCTACGTGTGCTTGCGGAAGCAGATTATTCGGGTTGGCTCGTGGTCGAGGCCGAGCAGGACCCCAGGAAAGCCCACCCGCTGACCTATGCCATGATGGGTTTCAAGAACCTATCGCGAATGGCTGTGAAGTCGGGATTTACGGTCATGAATTAGTGGAGGCGGGTTTGACCCGTCTCCGAAAGGAACCAGTGCGAAAGCGTAAACTAGAAACTGAAAATGCAACTGGTCTGCCAGCCGCGATCACGGCTGGCGGAGATAACCAACAGGAGGAAACATGTTCTCGCTTGCGAAAATTATGAAACCCGTGCTCGGCCTCGTGGCTGGGCTGACGATGCTGTCGGCGGCTGCGAGATTTGCTGCCGCCGATGAAACCCGCGTTGTGTTTGTGACCCATGGCCAGAGCGGCGATCCCTATTGGTCCGTCGTCAAGAATGGCATGGACGATGCGGCCAAGACGCTCGGCGTGAAAGCTGAATATCTGGCGCCTGAAACTTTCGACATGGCCAAGATGGCCCAGATGATTGATGCGGCAGTGGCCTCGAAGCCCGATGGCCTTGTTGTTTCAATTGCCGATCCGGCGGCCCTCAGCGAGCCGGTCAAAAATGCGGTTGCTGCAGGCATTCCGGTGATCGTGATTGACTCGGGCGGCGGCAAGCTCACCAAGGAGCTTGGCGGCCTGCTCTATCTCGGACAGAGCGAATATGAAGCGGGCGTCATGGCTGGCGAGCGCATCAAGAAGCTCAATGTTACCAAGGCCGTGTGCTCCAATCATGAGGTCGGCAATATCAGCCTCGATGACCGTTGCGCCGGTTTCGCCAAGGGCCTTGGCGTCGACGTGCCGGTGCTCAATGGCGTGATGGACCCGACGGAGATGAAATCCCGTATCACCGCCTATCTCAAGACCAATCCCGACACGCAATTCATCCTGGCTGTGGGCATCAACAGCGGCGAACCGGGGCTCGCCGCCATTGACGAGCTCGGCCTCACCGGCAAGGTGAAGATCGGGACTTTCGACCTGTCGCCCACCATCCTGCGGGCAACCGCCGATGGCAAGATGGAGTGGGGCATCGATGCGCAGCAATATGCAATGGGCTACATTCCCGTTGTCATGTTTGACCTGTGGAAGAAATACAAGATCGCGCCGATTGCCGACTATCCCACGGGCCCTGGCTTTGTAACCAAGGAAACGGCGGCCTCGGTTATCGATCTTGCCAAGCAAGGCAAACGCTGATCACTTCATGGCGGCTAGCAAAGGGCTGGCCGCCATGGCAATGTTGGCTGGGAGGATTGCATGAGCCTTGCGGAGAAGGACGAACGGGTCCGCGCGGTTCCGTTGCTTGGCCGGTTGCTGAGCCGGCCTGAGCTTGGGGCCGTTGCCGGAACGGTTCTCATCTTCGTGTTTTTTGGCATCACAGCGGGCGACAGTGGCCTGTTCAGCGCCAAAGGAATTGTGAATTTCCTCGAGGTTTCGGCCCAACTGGGCATTCTTGCGGCCGCCGTTGCGCTGCTCATGATTGCCGGAGAATTTGATCTCTCGGTGGGCTCGATGATCGGCTTTGCCGGCATCATCATCGCCATTCCGCCCATCGTATACGGCTGGCCCATATGGGCTTCCGTCACGCTTGCTTTCGTGAGTTGCGCCTTCGTCGGCTATCTCAATGGGCTTATCGTTGTCCACACGGGGCTCCCATCCTTCATCGTTACGCTTGGCAGCCTGTTCATGTTGCGCGGACTGACCCTTGGGGTGACGCGCGGCATTACGGGGCGCACCCAGGCTTCGGGCCTGCATGAATATTCCGACGTGGACTGGATTACGCCCCTCTTTGCCGGCCAGGTTTTTAAAACACCCATTCGCTGGCTTGCCGATATTGGATTTATTGGAAAACGTGCCGATGGCTTGCCTGCGATCAACGGCATTCCAGTATCAATCATATGGTGGATTGGGCTCACTCTTTTCTTTACCTGGCTCTTGATGCGCACGCGTTTTGGCAACTGGATATTTGCAGCCGGCGGCGAAGCCAACGCGGCGCGCAATATGGGTGTTCCCGTTGCGCGCACCAAGATCACACTCTTTATCATGACAGCGCTTGCCGCGGCACTCTTTGCGACAATTCAGGTTCTGGTCACCGGGTCCGCCGATACGCTCCGCGGCAACCAGAAGGAATTCGAGGCAATCATTGCCGTGGTCATCGGCGGCACCCTGCTCACGGGCGGTTATGGCTCGGCCATTGGGGCCATGTTTGGTGCGCTTATTTTCGGCGTGGTGCAGATGGGTATTTTCTACACGGGTATTGATACGGACTGGTTCAAGCTTTTCATGGGCGCCATGATGGTGATTGCGGTGCTGTTCAACAGTTACGTGCGTAGCCGTGCCATGAGGAGCAGGTGATGGAGCAGCCCCTCGTCGAACTCAAGTCGGTCAGCAAGTATTTTGGTTCGGTCATCGCGCTCAAGGATGTGTCCTTTGATGTGCGCCCCGGCGAGGTTCATTGCCTTCTCGGCGACAATGGTGCTGGCAAGTCGACCCTCATCAAGGTGCTGTCCGGGGTTCATCTTCCCGATGAAGGCGAAATTCTGGTGGGGGGCACACACACGCGCTTCAGTTCGCCGAAGGACACGCTCGATAAGGGGATTGCTACGGTCTATCAGGATTTGGCGCTGGTTCCGCTGATGAGCGTGGCGCGCAACTTTTTCCTGGGCCGTGAGCCCCTGAAGAAAACCGGATTCCTGCGCCAGTTTGATATCGAATACGCCAATCGCACGTCTTTTCAGCAGCTCTCGGATATGGGCATTCAGCTGCGCGATCCTGAGCAACCGGTAGGAACGCTTTCGGGCGGTGAACGCCAGTGTCTAGCTATCGCGCGCGCCATTCACTTCGGTGCCAAGGTCTTGATTCTAGACGAGCCCACGTCGGCACTTGGAGTTCATCAGGCTTCCGTCGTTCTGAAACTTATCGTGCAATCCAAAGCTCGCGGTATCGGCGTCATTTTCATCTCGCACAATGTGCACCATGCCTATGTGGTGGGTGACCGCTTTACGCTTCTGAAGCGCGGCAAAAGTGCGGGGACCTACCTGAAGAACGAGATAAGCCGCGACCAGCTGCTCAATTTGATGGCGGGCGGCAAGGAATTAGTCGATCTTGAGCAGGAAATTGTCAAACTCAATAATAGGAAACGCCAGTCATGAATCGCATTGGCGTTGGGCTGATCGGCACGGGTTTCATGGGCAAATGCCATGCCATGGCCCATGGGGCCGTCAAGGCCGTGTTCGGAGACGTTCCGCATATCGAGAGAATCGCAATGTGTGATGTGGATGCCTCCCATGCCAAGCTTAAGGCAGATGAATTCGGTTTTTCCCGCGCAACAACTAACTGGCGTGATCTGCTCGCCGATTCTTCTATTAACCTCATCTCGATCACATCGCCTAACGGCATGC
>CAVYAB010000011.1:0-45066 GCA_963766425.1 uncultured Alphaproteobacteria bacterium | reverse complement strand
GTAAACGACCTTTCGAGCCTCACGGTTCTGGAAGCTGCCGAACTTTCCAAGATGCTTGAAGAGAAGTGGGGCGTATCCGCCGCTGCTCCAGTAGCGGCTGCCGCCGCTGCCGGTCCTGCTGCTGCCGCTGTTGAAGAGAAGACCGAATTTACGGTCATGCTCACCGCTGCCGGCGACAAGAAGATCGAAGTGATCAAGGAAGTCCGCGCGATCACCGGTCTCGGCCTCAAGGAAGCCAAGGACCTGGTTGAAGCCGCTCCAAAGGCTGTCAAGGAAGGCCTCAACAAGGCTGATGCCGAGGCTGCAAAGAAGAAGCTCGAGGCGGCTGGCGCCAAGGTCGAGTTGAAGTAATTGACAAAGTCTTCCGGTGCGGGGCCTCAAACCCTGCACCGGGTGACGTTTGTAGTTTTGAGTTTGCCCGACGGCTTATTTGAAGTTCTGAAAAAAGGACTTCAGACAAGCCGTCTTAATCGCTTGGAAAAGCTAGACTGACAAGGAAATCACATGGCTGAGACACATACGGTCGCAAGTCGGAAACGCATCCGCAAAGTATTCGGCAAGGGCATTGAAGTTGCCGTGATGCCGAACCTCATTGAGGTGCAAAAGGAATCTTACGACCAGTTTCTGCAAGTCAAGGAACCTACAGGCGGCCGGATCAATGAAGGCCTGCAGGCGGTATTCAAATCGGTGTTCCCGATTTCGGATTTCTCGGGCCAGGCCGTGCTTGAATTCGTGCGCTATGAATTCGAAGCGCCAAAGTTTGATGTGGATGAATGCCAGCAGCGCGGCATGACCTTCGCGGCACCTTTCAAGGTGACGCTGCGCCTGATCGTGTTTGAAATCGATCCGGATACGCAGGCCAAGTCGGTCAAGGACATCAAGGAGCAGGACGTTTACATGGGCGACATTCCGCTCATGACGTCCAACGGCACCTTCGTGGTGAACGGCACCGAGCGCGTTATCGTTTCGCAGATGCACCGTTCGCCTGGCGTGTTCTTCGATCACGACAAGGGCAAGAGCCACTCATCGGGCAAGCTGCTGTTTGCGGCGCGCATCATTCCTTACCGTGGTTCGTGGCTTGATTTCGAGTTCGACCCCAAGGATATCGTATTTGCGCGCATCGACCGCCGCCGCAAGCTGCCGATCACGACTTTGCTTTATGCGCTTGGCCTGCAGGGCGAGCAGATTCTGCATGAATTCTACAAGTCGGTTGGCTACACCCAAACCAAGGATGGCTGGAAAACATCGTTTGATGTGGACCGCTACAAGGGCATCAAGCCAACGGTTGACCTTATTGACGCAAAGACCAAGGCTGTTGTGGTTGAGGCTGGCAAGAAGATTACGCCACGCCTGGCCAAGAAGATTGCCGATGACGGCACCAAGGAACTGCTGGTCCGTGATGAAGATCTCTATGGCCGCTATATTGCCGATGAACTGGTGAATGAAAAGACCGGCGAAATTTTTGCCGAAGCCGGTGACGAGATCGACGAAAAGGTTCTGAACTCGCTCAAGGAAGCGGGGTTCACCAAGCTCAACCTTCTCGACATCGATCACATCAACACAGGCGCCTATATCCGCAACACGCTCAAGGCCGACAAGGTTGAGAGCTATGAGCAGGCGCTTATCGAAATTTACCGCGTCATGCGCCCCGGCGAGCCGCCAACACGGGAATCGGCGGAAGCCCTTTTCAATGGCCTGTTCTTTGATTCCGAGCGTTATGATCTCTCGGCTGTAGGCCGGGTGAAGATGAACATGCGTCTGGAACTTGATGTTCCGGATACCATGCGCGTGCTTCGCCGCGAGGATGTGCTTGCCGTGATCAAGACGCTGCATGAGCTGCGTGATGGCAAGGGCGAGGTTGATGATATCGACCATCTTGGCAACCGCCGGGTTCGCTCGGTCGGCGAGCTGATGGAAAACCAGTATCGTCTTGGCCTCGTTCGCATGGAGCGCGCCATCAAGGAGCGCATGTCATCGGTTGATATCGATACCGTGATGCCGCATGACCTGATCAACGCCAAGCCTGCAGCTGCCGCCGTGCGCGAGTTTTTCGGTTCCTCGCAGCTTTCGCAGTTCATGGACCAGACCAATCCGCTTTCGGAAATCACCCACAAGCGCCGTCTCTCGGCCCTTGGACCGGGTGGCCTCACTCGCGAACGCGCTGGCTTTGAAGTGCGCGACGTGCATCCGACGCACTATGGACGCATCTGCCCAATTGAAACGCCGGAAGGCCCGAACATCGGCCTGATCAACTCGCTGGCGACCTATGCCCGCGTGAACAAGTATGGCTTTATTGAAACGCCTTACCGCAAGGTAGAGCATGGCAAGGTTGCCAAGGAAGTAGTCTATCTCTCTGCCATTGAAGAGGGAAAGCACTACATCGCCCAGGCTAACGTATCGCTTGACCAAGGACAACAAGTTTGCCGATGACATGGTGATTGCGCGCAACTACGGCGACGTGCTCTCCGTTCCTGCCGACAAGATCGACTATGTGGATGTTTCGCCAAAGCAGCTGGTTTCAGTTGCCGCTGCACTTATCCCCTTCCTTGAGAACGATGACGCCAACCGCGCGTTGATGGGTTCAAACATGCAAAGGCAGGCCGTGCCATTGGTTCGCACCAATGCGCCACTGGTTGGCACGGGCATGGAGTTAATCGTGGCGCGGGATTCAGGCGCTGCCTTTGCGGCACGCCGTACCGGTGTTGTTGATCAGGTTGACGCCAAGCGCATTGTTATCCGCGCCACGGAGGAAACTGATCCTTCCAAGTCTGGCGTTGATATCTATACCTTGGCGAAGTTCCAGCGCTCGAACCAGAACACCTGCATCAACCAGCGTCCGCTGGTGCGTGTTGGTGACCAGGTGAAGCAGGGCGACATTATTGCCGATGGACCATCCACCGATCTCGGTGACCTGGCTCTTGGGCAGAATGTGCTCGTGGCCTTCATGCCATGGAATGGTTACAACTTCGAAGACTCGATCCTGCTGTCCGAGCGCATCGTGAAGGATGACGTTTTCACCTCCATTCACATCGAAGAGTTCGATGTGATGGCGCGTGATACGAAGCTTGGACCCGAAGAAATTACCCGCGATATTCCAAACGTGGGTGAAGAGTTGCTCAAGAACCTCGACGAAGCTGGCATCGTTTATATCGGCGCGGAAGTGAAGCCGGGCGATATTCTCTGCGGCAAGATTACGCCGAAGGGTGAATAGCCCATGACACCGGAAGAAAAACTTCTGCGCGCCATTTTCGGTGAAAAGGCTTCGGACGTGCGTGACACGTCGCTTCGCCTGCCGCCGGGTGTTGCCGGTACTGTTGTGGAAGTGCGCGTGTTCAACCGCCATGGTGTGGACAAGGATGAGCGCGCTTTGGCAATCGAGCGCGAGGAAATCGAACGGCTTGCGAAAGACCGCGATGACGAGCTCAAGATTCTTGACCGCAATGCCTATGGCCGTTTGCATGACTTCCTGAATGGCAAGGTTGCAACTGGTGGTCCGCGCGGACACAAGATTGACGGCAAGGTGACGGAAAAAATCCTTGAGGACATTCCGCGCTCGCAGTGGTGGAGCATTGCGCTTTCGGCTGAGAAGTCGATTGCCGAACTTGAAGCCATGAAGCTGCAGTATGACGAAGCCAAGAAGCGTCTTGAAACGCGCTTCCTTGACAAGGTTGAGAAACTGCAGCGGGGCGATGAATTGCCGCCGGGCGTGATGAAGATGGTCAAAGTCTTCGTTGCCGTGAAGCGGAAAATCCAGCCGGGCGACAAGATGGCCGGACGCCACGGTAACAAGGGCGTGGTTTCACGCATTGTGCCGGTTGAAGACATGCCGTTCCTTGAGGATGGCACCCATGTTGATATCGTTCTGAACCCGCTTGGTGTTCCGAGCCGCATGAACGTGGGCCAGATTCTGGAAACCCATTTGGGCTGGGCCTGTGCAGGCCTTGGCAAGCAGGTGGGCGCCATGCTCGACGCTTACCAAGAGACGCAGAAGATAAAGCCGTTGCGCGATGGATTGTTTAAAATCTATGGCAAGAATGATGAGCTGGATGCACTTGATGACAGCGAACTGGTGGAGTCAGCGCAGAACCTGCGCCGTGGTGTTCCGATCGCAACGCCGGTGTTTGACGGCGCGCGCGAGGAAGACATTGCCAAGATGCTCAGCGATGCCGGACTTAACACATCTGGCCAGGTGACGCTCTATGACGGCAAGACCGGCGAGGTTTTTGATCGTCCGGTGACCGTTGGCTACATCTATATGTTGAAGCTGCATCACCTTGTGGACGACAAGATCCACGCGCGTTCCATTGGCCCGTACTCGCTCGTTACCCAGCAACCCTTGGGCGGCAAGGCGCAGTTCGGTGGCCAGCGCTTCGGCGAAATGGAAGTGTGGGCCCTCGAGGCCTATGGCGCCGCTTACACGCTGCAGGAAATGCTTACCGTCAAGTCGGACGACGTTGCCGGACGCACAAAGGTTTATGAAGCCATTGTGCGCGGCGATGACGCCTTCGAGTCGGGCATTCCTGAAAGCTTCAATGTTTTGGTCAAGGAAATGCGTTCACTCAGTCTCAATGTGGAATTGCAGAATTCACAACAATAATCATCAGTGGACGAGGCGGCATTGCCTCGTCCAGTACACCGCGTTTAACAATTTGAACATCCAAAGGAGCAGTGACACATGAACCAAGAGGTCATGAACGTCTTCAGCCCGGCAGTTACGGCGCAGGCATTCGATCAGATTCGCATTTCAATCGCTTCACCGGAAAAGATCCTCTCGTGGTCTTTCGGTGAAATCAAGAAGCCGGAAACCATCAACTACCGCACCTTCAAGCCGGAGCGTGACGGGCTTTTCTGCGCGCGCATTTTCGGGCCTGTAAAGGATTACGAGTGTCTGTGCGGCAAGTACAAGCGCATGAAATACAAGGGTATTATCTGCGAAAAATGCGGTGTGGAAGTCACGCTCTCCAAGGTGCGGCGCGAGCGCATGGGCCATATTGAGCTTGCTGCTCCTGTTGCCCACATCTGGTTCCTGAAATCGCTGCCGTCGCGTATCGCTTTGCTGCTCGACATGCAATTGAAGGAAGTTGAGCGGGTATTGTATTTCGAGCAATACATCGTGCTTGAACCCGGCCTGACGCCGCTCAAGCCACGCCAGACCCTGACCGAGAGCGAATATATTAAGGCTCAGGAAGATTATGGCGATGACAGCTTTACCGCATCTATTGGTGCTGAAGCGGTGCGCGAAATGCTTATGGCTATCCAGCTTGAGCAATTGCGCGAGCAACTGCGTGAAGAGCTTAAGGTTGCCACCGGCGACCTGAAGCCCAAGAAGATTGCAAAGCGTTTGAAGATCGTGGATTCGTTCATCGAGTCCGGCAATCGTCCGGAATGGATGATCCTGACGCAGGTTCCGGTCATTCCTCCTGAGCTTCGTCCGTTGGTGCCGCTGGATGGTGGGCGCTTTGCGACGTCCGATCTCAATGATCTCTATCGCCGCGTCATCAACCGCAACAACCGCCTGAAGCGTTTGATTGAGCTTCGTGCACCTGACATCATCGTGCGCAACGAAAAGCGTATGTTGCAGGAGTCGGTTGACGCGCTGTTTGACAATGGCCGCCGTGGCCGTGTGATCACGGGTGCCAATAAGCGTCCGCTGAAATCGCTCGCCGACATGCTGAAAGGCAAACAGGGCCGCTTCCGGCAGAACTTGCTGGGCAAGCGCGTGGATTATTCAGGCCGCTCGGTCATCGTGGTGGGTCCGGAACTCAAGCTGCATCAGTGCGGCTTGCCGAAGAAGATGGCTCTCGAACTTTTCAAGCCGTTCATTTATTCGCGCCTTGAAGCCAAGGGGCTTTCTTCAACAGTTAAGCAAGCCAAGAAGCTGGTTGAAAAGGAAAAGCCGGAGGTCTGGGATATCCTCGATGAGGTTATCCGCGAGCACCCGGTGATGCTGAACCGTGCGCCAACGTTGCACCGTTTGGGCATCCAGGCGTTTGAGCCCGTGCTGATTGAAGGCAAAGCCATTCAGCTGCATCCGCTGGTGTGCACCGCATTCAACGCAGACTTCGACGGCGACCAGATGGCGGTTCACGTGCCGCTCTCGCTGGAAGCCCAGCTTGAAGCCCGCGTGCTGATGATGTCGACGAACAACGTGCTGCATCCGGCTAACGGACAGCCGATCATTGTGCCGTCACAGGATATCGTGCTGGGCCTCTACTATCTCTCGATCATCAGGAATGGTGAAGCGGGTGAAGGCAAGGCTTTCGGCAATACGGCCGAAATTGATCATGCCTTGGCAGCGGGTGTTATTACCTTGCACACCAAGATCAAGGGCCGCGTGAAGGAAGTGGGGCCGGAAGGCAAGGTGATCAATCGCATCATCGACACCACACCGGGCCGCATGAAGATCGGCGAACTGTTGCCGCTGTCAACGAACATCTCGTTTGACCTCTGCAACAAACTGATGACCAAGCGCGAAATCTCAAAGATGATTGACGCGGTGTACCGCCATTGCGGCCAGAAAGAGTCAGTGGTGTTCTGCGACCGGATCATGGCGCTTGGCTTCTACAATGCGTATAAGGCCGGCATTTCCTTCGGCAAGGATGACATGGTTATCCCTGCCACCAAGGAAAAGCTGGTGAACCAGACGCGTGAGCTCGCAAAGGAATATGAGCAGCAATATATCGACGGTCTCATAACGCAAGGCGAGAAGTACAACAAGGTTGTTGACGCCTGGGCCAAGTGCACCGACAAGGTTGCCGAAGAGATGATGGCCGGTATTCAGGCTGTCCAGATCGACGAGAAGACCGGCCGTGAAAAGCAGATCAACTCGATCTACATGATGAGCCATTCGGGTGCGCGTGGTTCGCCAGCGCAGATGAAGCAGCTTGCCGGCATGCGCGGCCTCATGGCCAAGCCATCGGGCGAAATCATTGAAACGCCGATCATTTCCAACTTCAAGGAAGGCCTGTCGGTTCTCGAATACTTCAACTCCACGCACGGCGCCCGTAAGGGTCTGGCCGATACGGCGTTGAAGACGGCGAACTCGGGTTACCTCACGCGCCGCCTGGTTGACGTGGCACAGGATGCCATCATCAGCCAGGAGGATTGCGGCACGAAGAACTCGATCACCACCCGGCCGATTATTGATGCCGGTGAAGTGATTGTGTCCCTCGGTGTTCGCGTTCTCGGACGCACTGCGGCAACCGATGTTGTTGATCCGGTGACTAACGCCGTGATCGTCAAGGCCGGTGAGGAAATGCTGGAATCCCATGTGGAGAAGATCGAGAAGGCGGGCGTTACCGAAATCCGCATCCGCTCGGTGCTCACCTGCGAAACCAAGTTCGGTGTTTGCGGCAAATGCTACGGACGCGACCTTGCCCGCGGTACACCTGTGAACATGGGTGAAGCGGTTGGCGTTATTGCCGCCCAATCCATCGGTGAGCCGGGAACCCAGCTCACCATGCGTACCTTCCACATCGGCGGCACGGCGCAGGTTCTTGACCAGTCGTTTGTTGAATCAAACCACGAAGGCAAGATTACCATTCGCAACCGCAATGTGATGAAGGACTCGCAGGGCCGCCTCATGGTCATGGGGCGGAACGTGGCCATCGTGGTTGAAGATGCCAAGGGCAACGAGCGCGCCGTTCACAAGGTGGTTTACGGCACGCGCCTGTTTGTTGATGATGGTGACATGGTCAAGCGCGGCCTGCGCCTGGCTGAGTGGGATCCCTACACACGGCCGATGCTTTCGGAAGCTGATGGCGTGGTGCAGTTCGAGGATGTTGTTGACGGTGTGTCCCTCAACGAAATCGCCGACGAAGCCACTGGCATCACCAACCGGGTGATCATCGACTGGCGTTCCAACCAGCGCGGCTCATCGCTGAAACCCGCAATGGTGGTGAAGGACAAGGAAGGCAATGTGCACAAGCTGGCACGCGGGGGCGAAGCCCGCTACCTGCTGTCGGTGGACTCCATTTTGTCGGTTGATCCCGGCACCTCGGTGAAGGCCGGCGACGTGCTTGCACGTAACCCGCTTGAAAGTGCGAAAACACGCGACATCACGGGCGGTCTGCCGCGGGTTGCCGAGTTGTTTGAAGCGCGCCGTCCGAAGGATGCCGCCATCATCGCTGAAATCTCCGGCCGTGTTGAGTTTGGACGCGACTACAAGAACAAGCGCCGCATCCGCATCGTGCCGCAGGACGACACGATGGAAGCGGTGGAATACCTCATTCCGAAGGGCAAACATTTGCCGGTGCAGGAGGGCGACTTCATTGAAAAGGGTGAATACCTGCTCGATGGCAACCCGGCACCGCATGACATTCTGGCAATCAAGGGCGTGGAAGAGCTTGCAGCCTTCCTTGTCAATGAAATCCAGGAAGTCTACCGCCTGCAGGGTGTGAGCATCAACGATAAGCACATTGAAGTGATCGTGCGCCAGATGCTGCAGAAGGTTGAAATCACCGATGCCGGTGAATCAACCCTGCTGGTCGGCGAACAGGTTGACCATGTGGAGCTTGATACGGAGAACGACAAGCTGGTTGCCGAGGGCCGCAAGCCTGCAACCGGCACGCCGGTTCTGCTGGGCATCACGAAGGCGTCTCTCCAGACGCGTTCGTTCATCTCGGCGGCCTCGTTCCAGGAAACCACGCGGGTTCTCACCGAAGCCGCGGTCCAGGGCAAGATCGACACGCTCGAAGGCCTCAAGGAAAACGTCATCGTCGGCCGCCTCATTCCGGCGGGCACCGGCGGCATGCTGGCGCGCCTGCGCCAGGTGGCTGACAAGCGCGACGGCTTGATCCTGGAAGAGCAGGCCCGGGCAGAGATTTTGCCAGCAGCAGAGTAAGTTACCCACATATCCAGAAGGAAAGGCCCGGTCGAAAGTCCGGGCTTTTTATTTTCCGAGGGAACCTTTGCGCGATTTGTTAGTTGGCACATTAATTTACCCGGATTGAGGTTGCAATGCCCAAGGTGTCTCGACGATTGACAAGGGGACGTTTGCAAGAATGATGTCAACCGCCAAGTGGGACTTGCGCGACTTCAGTATCGAGAATGCGCAAGTGCAGCAATTAGACCAAGACGTGGCCATAATCGGTTACAAGGTCCATGAGGACATCACGGTTGATGGCTCCCGGCTGGCCTTTGAGGCTGCCGATACCTCAACCTGGGTTCGCCAAAACGGCAGTTGGTTATGCGCCATGCACACAAATCGCTGATCGGTGACCCATTCGGACGCGACCGCCGGATTGAGCTCTAGTGCGTCTTCGTGAGCGGAGTTTTTCAATAGCCCGTGAAAGCGCGCTCCAGGGCGTGCTCCACCGCAGCTACATCGCTTTCCTGAATGCACATGGGCGGCACCATGCGCAGGATATTGCGGTCCGCGCCTGACTTGCTCATCACCAGGCCATGGTCGCGGGTCTTTTCGAAGATGTCGGCGGTAGCAGCCGCCGCCGGAGCCTTTGATTTGCGGTCAGTCACCATTTCAATTGCGAGCATGAGGCCGTGGCTGCGCACTTCGCCAACGATTTCATGCTTCTGGTGCAACTTTTCCAATACCTTTGCGCAACTGGGCGCCAATCTTCCTGGAGTTAGCCTGCAGCCCTTCCTCATCGATCACTTGCAGAACTGCACGACCGGCGGCGCAGGAGGTGGGGCTTGCGCCAAAGGTGTGAAAAGAGAATTTTCCGGAGAGGGCGTCAGCGACATGGCGCTGGGACACAACCGCGCCCAAGGGAAAGCCATTGCCAATGCCTTTGGCCATGACGACGATTTCTGGAACAATGCCGTGGGCCTCGAAGGCCCAGAAATTGTCGCCGGTGCGGCCAAAACCTGACTGCACTTCGTCCACTATCATCACTCCCCCATGTTCACGCACCTTGGCTGCAGCGGCCGCGAGATAACCTTGTGGCGTTTCAACAACGCCGCCATAACCCTGGATGGGCTCAACAATGAAGCCAGCGAGCTTTCCCGAGGTTGCATATTGGATGGTGCGGTCAATTTCCGCGAGGTATGCGTCGGTATCATCGCCGAATATGCCCCTGTAGGGATCAGGATTGGCGATGTGGTGAATACCGGTGAGGAGGGGGATGTTGTGGCGGAAGCCGCTGATGCCGGTGAGTGACTGGGCCCCAATTGTGGCACCATGATAGGCATTGCGGAGCGCCAGCATATCAATGTTTCCGGTGAATTGCTGGGCCATGACCAGGGCGAGATCGACAGCTTCGGTGCCGCTGTTGGTGAAATGCACCACCCAGTCGTAACCTTTCGGCATGCGCGCGGCGAGCTCTTCGGCAAAATGGGCGGGCACCGGATGGTAAAACATCGTGGTGCAGTGTTGAAGCAGCTCAATCTGCTCCCTCACTGCTGCCGTAACCGTGGGATGGTTGTGGCCAACCGATACGCACACATTCATCCCCAGGAGATCGAGGTATTTCTTGCCGGTTTCATCCCAGAGATACTGGCGCTCGCCCCTGGCGAAAATGAGCGGCGTCTTGTAGGGCACAAAGGCGCGCTGGGAGGCGGCGTAGAATTTTTCGCGCCGGGCCACGATCGAATTGGTTGACCAGTCGGTGCTGAGCTTTGCCATGATGTGCCTCCCGCGATTGATCTACCACTGTAGTCAGTAGCGGGTGCGGTCACTAGCTCCAGAGAGCGCCATAAGCTGAACCACGGGTGGCCTGGCTCGTATTCGTCGCTGTGTCGGCAGCACGGAAGAAACAGTCATCCCGGCGAAATACTTAACCCTTCTTTCCACCCGAATACGCTGGACTGATTGAAATACGGGTGTACGGAAATCCGGGTCGCATCTTTCGACGGGATGACAGGTCGCCTTAAACTGTTAGTGGGTAACCGCTGCCAGGGCGTGGGAGTGGTCCGGCTCGATCAGGCCAATCAGGGCCCCGGTTGAATCGGTCACCACCGCAAGTTTTCCCACTCCAGGCACGCGCGTATTGGGGCGCATAACCTCACCGCCCGCCTTGGCCGTGTCTGTTTCAGCCTTGTTGATATCGCCCACCGACATATAGGTCATCCAGTGCGAAGGCACCCCGGAGTAATCGGGTGCGGTCAATTCGAAGATTCCGCCCACGGGTTTACCATCTTTGCGCGCTATCCAGTAAGCCGCGCCATCGGGCAGTGGGGATGCTTCAAATTGCCAACCCAGGGTGCGGCCATAAAAGGCGAGCGCAATTTCCGGTTCCCAGGTGTTGAGTTCGTGCCACCAGTTTCGTTGCGGCATGGTCATTGTGAGATTCTCCCTCTCGAAGTTAATGATCGTGTCGCCGTAAATTCAATGTCTAACGGGTGGAGGGCGATGATGTGGCCCAATTGGGGCGAATTGCGGCAAGTTGTCCTTGAAGCTTAAAACTGCGTTAAGTTGTTTGGCTGCATAGTGCCATGGTTGCTTACCAAACGCAGGGCTAAGTATGAGCAATAACACGAGTATTACGTCTGACCTGATCAATCGCCGTCTGGGCGGCGGCGGGCAGAAAACTTTTTATGAACCTGAACTGTCGACTGCCGATGATGGCCATTCCGAAGGTTCAAGCATGTCTGCCGGATTTATGGTCTTGATGCTTGTCCTGTTCGTCGCTGTTGGCGGTGGCACATACTTCGTGGCGGCTTGGGACTACTCCTGGTATGAAATTAAGCGTGACCTTAACGGCCTGGGGCTGTTCGAGTCATAAAATCATCCCTGCCGCGTTGTGATTCCATGCAATTCGCCTGATTTTTCCGGGGCTGCGGCGTTAATTTTGCGCTGGGCAGCAACAGACCTTCGGATTTGCCCAGTTTTTGACTGCCACGCGTAAAAATTCCACGTTTCAGGGGTTGACGCCGGGCAGGCAGGCAAGTAGAACCCGCCTCGTTCTCATGCGGCAGGCAGTCTGGGTTTCGCACCCTTAAACGCTGGCGAGTGAACAACAAACGACATTCGAGGTCATGCCTTTAGGGACATTTGTTCTTAAGGGCCTCTGGTTTTGAGCACTGCGGGATCCCGAGCCGGGTCACGTCAGTGTTTTTGGTCATGTGCAATCCGGTTCAACAGTTTATACGAAGGTAGATCAGGCCCGATGCCGACAATCAACCAACTCATTCGTAAGCCACGCAGCGTTCCGAGTTATCGCAACAAGGTTCCTGCGATGCAGTCTTGTCCGCAAAAGCGCGGCGTCTGCACCCGCGTCTATACCACGACGCCAAAGAAGCCGAACTCGGCACTGCGCAAAGTAGCGAAGGTGCGCCTCACCAATGGCTTTGAAGTTGTGAGCTATATTCCGGGTGAAGGCCATAACCTGCAAGAACACTCTGTTGTGATGATCCGTGGCGGTCGCGTCAAGGATTTGCCAGGTGTCCGCTATCACATCATCCGCGGTATTCTCGATACGCAAGGCGTGGTCAAGCGCCGTCAGCGCCGTTCGAAATACGGCGCGAAGCGTCCTAAGTAAGGCGAGGGAGTAATTCATGTCACGTCGCCATAAAGCAGATAAACGCGTCATCAACCCGGATCCGAAATTCGGCGATCTCGTGGTTTCCAAGTTCATGAACAATCTCATGTATGAGGGCAAGAAATCGGTAGCCGAGGGCATCGTTTACGGCGCCTTCGAAAAGGTCCAGGCCAAAGTCAAGACCGATCCGGTCCAGATTTTCCATCAGGCGCTTGAGAATGTAGCTCCTGCAATCGAAGTTCGCTCGCGCCGCGTTGGTGGTGCCACCTA
This sequence comes from uncultured Alphaproteobacteria bacterium, assembly GCA_963766425.1. GTDB lineage: Bacteria > Pseudomonadota > Alphaproteobacteria > Rhizobiales > Aestuariivirgaceae > Aestuariivirga. Next base: position 32,359 of record CAVYAB010000011.1, on the reverse strand, counting down.
TCAGGTTCCCGTTGAAGTGCGCACCGAGCGCCGCCAGGCCCTGGCCATCCGCTGGATCATTATTGCAGCCCGCGGCCGCAATGAAAACACCATGGTTGACCGTCTTTCCGGCGAGCTCATGGATGCCGCAAACAACCGTGGATCAGCCGTGAAGAAGCGGGAAGACACCCACAAGATGGCCGAAGCCAACCGCGCTTTCAGCCATTACCGCTGGTAATTCAGGACAGACAAGATTATGGCCCGTACTCACGAACTTGCAGACTACCGGAACTTCGGCATCATGGCCCACATTGATGCTGGCAAGACCACTGTGACCGAGCGCATCCTTTTTTATTCTGGCAAGAGCCACAAGATCGGCGAAGTGCATGACGGTGCTGCCACCATGGATTTCATGGAGCAGGAGCAGGAGCGCGGCATTACCATCACCTCGGCTGCCACGACCACCATCTGGAATGGCAAACGCCTGAACATCATCGACACGCCAGGACACGTTGACTTCACCATTGAAGTCGAGCGTTCGTTGCGCGTGCTTGACGGCGCGGTTTGCGTTCTCGATTCAAATCAGGGTGTCGAGCCGCAGACCGAAACGGTTTGGCGCCAGGGTGACAAGTATAATGTTCCGCGCATCGTATTCTGCAACAAGATGGACAAGACCGGCGCGTCTTTCCAGCAGTGCCTTGATGATATTAAGGAACGCCTTGGCGCGCGGCCCGTTCCCATCCAGTTGCCAATTGGCGCTGAAGCTGAGTTCAAGGGTATCGTTGATCTGGTTCGCATGAAAGCCGTGATCTGGGAGAATGAAGCTCTCGGTGCAAACTATCATGACGAAGAAATTCCGGCCGATATGCTCGATGCAGCCAAGCAGGCGCGCGCCGACATGATTGAAGCCTGCTGTGAGCTTGACGACCAAGCGACAGAAGACTTCCTGAACGGCAAGGAAATTCCCAACGAAACCATCAAGAAGCTCTTGCGCAAAGCAGTTTTGACGGCTGCTTTCTTCCCGGTCTTGTGTGGTTCAGCTTTCAAGAACAAGGGTGTTCAGCCACTGCTCGATGCGGTTTGCGATTACCTTCCTTCACCCCTTGACCGCCCTGCCATTAAAGGCATCGATGTCAAAACCGGCGGTGAAACCACGCGCCCTTCTTCTGACACTGAACCGCTTGCGCTTCTCGCCTTCAAGTTGATGGATGACCAATACGGCATTCTCACATTCTGCCGCATTTATTCCGGTGTGCTTGGAAAAGGCACTTCACTTCTGAATTCCACCCGCGACAAGACTGAGCGCGTGGGCCGCATGGTTCTCATGCATGCCAACAACCGCGAAGAAATTGCCGAAGCCCATGCTGGCGACATTGTTGCCCTTGTTGGATTGAAAGACACCCGCACCGGCGACACGCTGTGCGATCCGGCCAAGCCCGTGATCTTGGAAAAGATGGAATTCCCCGAGCCCGTCATCGAAATGAAGGTTGAGCCCAAGACCAAGGTTGACCAGGAAAAGATGGCCGTGGCTCTCTACAAGCTTGCTGCTGAAGACCCCTCCTTCCGTGTTTCCACGGACTCCGAGTCGGGTGAAACCATCATCAAGGGCATGGGTGAGCTTCACCTCGATATCAAGGTTGATATCCTAAAGCGCACTCACAAGGTCGAAGTCATGGTTGGCGCGCCGCAGGTTGCCTACCGCGAGACCATTACGCGGGCGACCGAAGTTGATTACACCCACAAGAAGCAGACCGGTGGTACGGGCCAGTTTGCCCGAGTCATTCTCGAAATCGAGCCTAATGAAAAGGGTGCAGGTTACGAGTTTGAAAGCAAAGTTGTTGGCGGTACGGTGCCGAAGGAATATATCCCAGGCGTTGAAAAGGGCCTGAACTCGGTCATGGGATCGGGCATTCTCGCGGGCTTCCCGATCGTTGACCTCAAGATTGCGCTGACCGATGGCGCCTACCACGAGGTTGACTCCTCGGCTATTGCCTTTGAAATCGCCGCTCGCATGGCGCTTCGTGAAGGCCTTCAAAAGGCTGGTGCCATTCTGCTTGAGCCGATCATGAAGGTTGAAGTTACGTCACCCGAAGATTATCTGGGTGGTGTTATCGGTGATCTTAATTCCCGCCGTGGCCAGATCCTGGGCACGTCGTCACGCGGCAACGCGCAAATTGTCAACGCGATGGTGCCGCTGGCCAACATGTTTGGTTATATCAACAACCTGCGCTCGATGAGCCAGGGCCGTGCCAGCTACACCATGCAATTCGACCACTATGAACAAGTCCCGGGCGCGGTTGCCCTGGAAGTCCAGAAAAAATACGCTTAATCCACTTTTTGTTTAACGGAGCACTCCGATGGCCAAAGAAAAATTCCTTCGCGACAAGCCGCATTGCAACATTGGGACGATTGGCCATGTTGACCACGGCAAGACGTCGCTGACCGCTGCGATCACCAAGGTCCTGGCGGAGACGGGTGGGGCCACCTATACGGCCTATGACCAGATCGACAAGGCGCCTGAAGAGCGGGCCCGCGGCATCACGATTTCCACGGCGCATGTGGAATACCAGACGAAGAACCGGCATTACGCCCATGTGGATTGCCCGGGCCATGCGGACTATGTGAAGAACATGATCACCGGTGCGGCCCAGATGGACGGGGCTATCCTGGTGGTATCAGCAGCTGACGGCCCGATGCCGCAGACCCGGGAACATATCCTGCTCGCAAGGCAGGTTGGCGTTCCGGCGCTGGTTGTGTTCATGAACAAGGTGGACATGGTTGACGATCCGGAGTTGCTGGATCTGGTCGAAATGGAAGTGCGGGAACTGCTCACCTCCTACCAGTTCCCCGGGGATGACATTCCGATCATCCGGGGCTCGGCCTTGGCCGCCCTTGAGAACAAGACCCCTGAGATTGGCCATGACGCCATCCTCAAGCTGATGGAAGCAGTTGACAAGTACATTCCCCAGCCCGAGCGGGCCAAGGACCAGCCGTTCCTGATGCCGATCGAAGACGTGTTCTCGATCTCGGGCCGTGGCACGGTGGTCACCGGCCGCATCGAGCGCGGCGTGGTGAAGGTTGGCGAGGAAGTCGAGATTGTCGGCATCCGCGACACGGTGAAGTCCACGGTGACCGGCGTCGAGATGTTCCGCAAGCTGCTGGACTCAGGCGAGGCTGGCGACAACGTCGGAGCCCTTCTTCGCGGTATTGACCGTGAAGGTGTCGAGCGTGGCCAGATCCTGTGCAAGCCGGGCTCAGTGAAGCCCCACAAGAAGTTCAAGGCGGAAGCCTATATCCTGACCAAGGAAGAGGGTGGCCGCCACACGCCGTTCTTTGCCAATTACCGTCCGCAGTTCTACTTCCGGACCACGGACGTGACCGGTGTGGTCACCCTTCCGGCTGGCACGGAAATGGTGATGCCGGGCGACAACATTGCGTTTGACGTCGAGCTGATCACGCCCATCGCCATGGAGGAGAAGCTGCGCTTCGCCATCCGTGAAGGCGGTCGTACCGTCGGTGCAGGCGTTGTTGCCAAGATTACTGAATAAAGCAGGTTACCAAGATGCAACGACAAAACATCCGTATCCGTCTCAAAGCGTATGACCATCGCATTCTCGATACGTCAACGCGCGAGATCGTGAACACGGCAAAACGCACAGGCGCGCAAGTGCGCGGGCCTGTTCCTTTGCCAACGCGTATCGAGAAGTTCACCGTGAACCGCTCGCCGCACGTTGACAAGAAGAGCCGTGAACAGTTCGAGATGCGGACGCACCGTCGTCTGTTAGACATAGTCGATCCAACCCCGCAGACAGTTGATGCTTTGATGAAGCTCGATCTGGCTGCAGGTGTTGATGTTGAAATCAAGCTCTAAGGCGGGCATTAGGAGAGTAGCGATGCGTTCTGGCCTCATCGCCGTAAAACTGGGCATGACACGGATCTACACGGAAGAAGGAACGCAAGTTCCGGTCACCGTGTTGAAGGTGGATAATTGCCAAGTTGTTGCGCAAAAGACGAATGAAAAGCACGGCTACACAGCGGTTCAGCTGGGTGTTGGCGTTGCGAAGATCAAGCGCCTGTCGAAAGCCGAGCGCGGCCACTTTGCGGCTGCCAAGGTTGAGCCGAAGCGCAAGCTGCAGGAGTTCCGTGTGAGCCCTGACAACACCATGCCGGTTGGCTCGGAAGTGACGGTTGATCACTTCGTGGCTGGCCAGTTCGTGGATGTAACCGGCACTTCGCTGGGCAAAGGCTTCCAGGGCGGCATGAAGCGCTGGAACTTCAAGGGCCTGCGCGCCACCCACGGTGTTTCGGTAAGCCACCGCTCGATTGGTTCGACGGGTAACCGCCAGGATCCGGGTAAAGTATTCAAGGGCAAGAAGATGCCTGGCCAGATGGGTTCGGAAACCGTGACCACGCAGAACATTGTTGTTGTCCGTACGGACAAGGACCGCGGCCTCATCATGCTGAAGGGATCGGTTCCCGGCAGCAAGGGTGGCTGGGTTTCGGTTCGTGACGCAGTTAAGCGCAAGCTTCCAGACGCGGCTCCAAAGCCCGGCGCCTTCAAGGCCCCGGTTGCTGCGGCAGTTGCAGCTCCAGAAGCTGTGAAGGAGTAAGGCTCAGATGAAAGCCGACGTTCAAACAATTGACGCAAAGAAGGCAGGCTCGGTTGAGCTGGCGGACCACATTTTTGGTCTTGAGCCGCGCGTTGACATTATTCACCGGGTTATCCAGTGGCAGCTCAACAAGCGCCAGCAGGGCACCCACCAGGCCAAGTCGCGTGGCGAAATCAACCGCACGACAAAGAAGTTCGGCAACCAGAAGGGCGGCGGCGGTGCACGTCACGGTTCGCGCAAGGCTGGTATTTTCGTGGGCGGCGGCAAGGCCTTTGGTCCCCGTTTCCGCAGCCATGAAACTTCTTTGAACAAGAAGGTTCGCGCTCTCGGGCTTCGCCATGCTCTTTCGACGAAAGCCAAGGCTTCTGAAATTATCATCATCGATAAGGCAGAAGTTAAGGAAGCGAAGACGAAATTCATTCAGGCGGCTTTTGCAAAGCTGGGCTGGGTGAATGCGCTGATCATTGATGGCGCAACGCTCAATGAAGGCTTCGCCAACGCGGCCCGCAACATTCCAAATATTGATGTGCTGCCAATTCAAGGCATCAACGTCTACGACATCCTGCGCCGGAAGAATTTGGTTCTGACCAAAGCTGCCGTCGAAGCCCTGGAGGCGCGCTTCAAATGAGCAAAGAACATTTTTACAATATCATTCGCAGTCCTGCGATCACTGAAAAGGGAACCCTGGTTTCCGAGCACAACCAGGTTGTGTTCAACGTGGCGCGCGATGCAACCAAGCCTGCGATCAAGAAGGCCATTGAAGGGCTTTTTGGCGTGAAGGTGAAGTCCGTGAATACGTTAATCCGCAAGGGCAAGCAGCGCCGGTTCAAGGGCCAGCTTGCCACATTGAGTGATATCAAGCGCGCCTATGTGACCCTCGAAGAAGGTCAGCGGCTTGATGTGACAACTGGCCTCTGAGTGGTGAGATAGAAAATGGCTCTCAAAACATTCAAACCAACTAGCCCAGGCCGCCGCCACCTTATCCAGGTGGACCGTAGCCAACTTTGGAAGGGTGGCCCGGTCAAGGCCCTCGTCGAAGGGCAGAACAAAAATGGCGGCCGTGGCAACACGGGCCGCATCACCTCGCGCCGCAAGGGTGGTGGCCACAAGACGGCTTACCGCCTGGTGGATTTCCGCCGCGCGAAGTTTGACGTTGCCGCTACGGTTGAGCGTATCGAATACGATCCGAACCGGACCGGGTTCATCGCCCTCATCAAGTATGCCGATGGCGAGCTTTCCTACATCCTTGCACCGCAGCGTTTGACTGTTGGTGATCAGGTTGTTTCAGGAAAGTCCGTTGACGTGAAGCCCGGCAATGCGATGCCTTTGGGCGCCATGCCTGTGGGCACGATTGTCCACAACGTGGAAACCAAGCCCGGCAAGGGTGGTTCACTGGCGCGCTCCGCTGGCACCTATGCCATGGTTGCCGGCCGCGATCAGGGCTTTGCGCTTCTCAAGCTCAAGTCCGGCGAAACCCGCATGGTTGATGCCGCCTGCATGGCAACGGTTGGTGCGGTTTCCAATCCTGACCATATCAATGAAGTGATCGGCAAAGCCGGTCGCGCCCGCTGGAAGGGTGCTCGTTCGGTTTCGCGCGGTATTGCACGCAACCCCGTCGACCATCCAAACGGCGGCCGTACCAATGGCGGCAAGCACTGGGCAACACCCTGGGGCAAGCCGACAAAGGGCAAGAAGACCCGTTCCAACAAGTCAACCAACAAGTTCATCGTGCGCAGCCGCCACGATCGCAAGAAATCGCAGTAAGAGGTAGCCCGTGGCACGTTCGTCCTGGAAAGGCCCGTTTGTAGACGGATATATTCTGAAGAAGGCCGATGTTGCGCGCGCAGCTGGCCGTCATTCAGCGATCAAGACATGGAGCCGCCGCTCGACAATTCTGCCGCAGTTCGTGGGACTTACGTTCCAGGTCCACAACGGCAACAAGTTTATCCCGGTAAACATTTCGGAAGAAATGGTTGGGCACAAGCTTGGTGAATTCGCGCCGACACGGACGTTCCGGGCCCACTCGGCGGCAGACAAGAAAGCAACGAAGGCTCCAACACCATGAGCAAACCAGTTAGAAAACGCTCGCTCGCTGACAATGAGGCCAAGGCCGTGACCCGGTCTATCCGCATCAGCCCGCGCAAACTGAATGAGTTGGCCACGATCATTCGTGGCATGACCGCGTCCAAGGCTTTGGCCGAACTGACCTTCTCACGCCGCCGCATTGCGAAGGACGTGAAGAAGACTTTGGAGTCAGCCATTGCGAACGCCGAAAACAACCATGATCTCGACATCAACAACCTTGTTGTTGCCGAGGCCTGGGTTGGCAAGAATTTGGTGATGAAGCGCTTTATGCCAGGCGCCCGTGGCCGTGTTGGCAAGATCGAGAAATTCTTCAGCGAACTGACGATCATTGTTCGCGAAGTGAAGGAGGCCGCTTAATGGGTCAGAAAGTCAATCCGATTGGTCTGCGTCTGGGCATTAACCGGACCTGGGACTCGCGCTGGTATGCGAACAGTCGGGAATATGGAAAGCTCCTGCACGAAGACATGGGCATCCGCAGCTATCTCAAGACCGAGCTTAAGCAGGCTGGCGTTGCCAAAGTTCTGATCGAGCGTCCGCACAAGAAGTGCCGGGTGACGATTTACTCGGCTCGTCCGGGTGTGGTGATTGGCAAAAAGGGCGCTGACATTGAAAAGCTGCGCAAGAAGGTTGCCGACATGACGGGTTCAGAGGTTCATCTGAACATCGTTGAAATCCGGAAGCCGGAAGTTGACGCAACGCTCGTTGCCGAGAGCATCGCGCAGCAGCTCGAACGTCGCGTGGCGTTCCGCCGGGCGATGAAGCGTTCGGTGCAGTCGGCCCAGCGCATGGGTGCGGAAGGCATCAAGATCACCTGCTCGGGTCGTCTTGGCGGTGCGGAAATTGCCCGCGTTGAGTGGTATCGCGAGGGACGCGTTCCCTTGCACACACTGCGCGCGGATATTGATTACGGTGTTGCCACGGCCCACACGGCCTACGGCACCAATGGTGTGAAGGTCTGGATCTTCAAGGGCGAAATCCTTGAGCATGATCCGATGGCGCAGGACAAGCGCATGGCCGAAACGCCGGATAGTGGACAACGTCCTCGCCGCGACCGTGATGGCGCGAACTGAGGTTTGAGGTAAGCGATTATGTTGCAACCAAAGAAAACAAAGTTCCGGAAGGCCCACAAGGGCCGCATCCATGGCAAGTCAACAAGCTGCAACACGCTTGATTTCGGCGCCTTTGGATTGAAAGCGACGGAGCCAGACCGCCTGACCGCCCGCCAGATCGAAGCGGCGCGTCGTGCGCTCGCCCGTGGCATGAAGCGTGCCGGCCGCATCTGGATCCGCGTATTCCCGGACGTTCCCGTGTCGAAGAAGCCCGCCGAAGTGCGCATGGGTTCCGGCAAGGGTTCAACCGAATATTGGGCAGCCCGGGTCAAGCCAGGCCGGGTGATTTTTGAAGTGGACGGTGTTCCAAAGGCAATCGCTGAGCATTCACTGTTGCTCGCGGCGGCAAAACTTCCAATCAAGACGCGCTTTGTTGCGCGGCTTGGCGAATAAGGGGAGCCTTGAAATGAAAATGAATGAGGTCAAGGTCATGACCCCGGACCAGGTAAAGGACGAAGTCCTGAAGCTCAAGAAGGAGCAGTTCAACCTGCGCTTCCAGAGGGCTTCGGGCCAAGTCGAAAACACATCGCGTATCAGGCAGATCCGCCGTGACATCGCCCGTCTCAAGACGGCGCAGTCACTGGCCTCTGCTTCGAAGTAGGAGAATAGAATATGCCGAAACGCGTTCTCGAAGGCGTGGTTGTGAGCGACAGGAACGACAAGACCATCGTGGTCAAGGTTGAGCGCCGCTTGCGCCATCCGGTTCTGAAAAAGACGGTACGTCTTTCTAAGAAGTACCACGCGCATGATGAGAAGAATATTGCCAAAACTGGCGACGTTGTTCGCATTGAAGAAACACGGCCCATCTCGAAGCAGAAGCGCTGGACGCTTCTCGAGACTGTGGCTGCTGGCAAAGCATAAGCAAAAGGACAAGCGGGCAGTTCGTGCTCCATGTAAACAGGTGATCTTATGATCCAGCAAGAAACAAATCTCGACGTCGCCGACAATTCCGGCGCAAGGCGTGTCCAGTGCATCAAAGTGCTCGGTGGCTCGAAGCGGCGCTATGCCTCGATTGGCGACGTGATCGTTGTCTCGGTCAAGGAAGCCATTCCACGCGGTCGCGTGAAGAAGGGCAGCGTGATGAAGGCCATCGTGGTGCGCACCGCCAAGGACATTCGCCGGGCTGATGGTTCCACCATCCGCTTTGACCGCAATGCGGCAGTGTTGATCAACGCCCAGGGCGAGCCTGTGGGAACGCGTATTTTCGGACCCGTGCCCCGGGAACTGCGCGGCAAGAACCAAATGAAAATCATTTCTCTGGCGCCGGAGGTATTGTGATGTCGGCGAAGCTTAAAATTAGAAAAGGCGACAAGGTTGTCGTCATTACGGGCAAGGACAAGGGCAAGCAGGGCGAAGTGCTCCGCGTGTTTCCTGCCGAGAACCGGGCCGTTGTTGGCGGCATCAATATATCGCGCCGCCATACGAAGCAGACGGCGGCACAAGAAGGCGGCATCATCAACAAGGATATGCCGATCCAAATTTCCAATCTCGCCTTACGCGATCCCAAGGATGGGAAGCCAACCCGCGTAGGCTACAAGACACTCGGCGATGGCAAGAAAGTACGCTTTGCCAAGCGCTCTGGGGAGGTCATCGATGGCTGACGAAAAAGAAAAAGAAGTCAAGGCAAAGCCTGCAAAGCAGGCCAAGGCCCCGAAGAAAGCAGAAGCTGCTGAGCGGCCAACTGGTAAGGTTGCCAAGCTGCCTGACGGTTATGTGCCGCGCCTGCGCAAGCACTATGACGAGGTTGTGCGTGCCAAGCTGATTGAGCAGTTCGGCTACAAGAACGTGATGGAAGTGCCGAAAATCACCAAGATCGTGCTCAACATGGGCGTTGGTGAAGCAACGCAGGATTCCAAGCTGGTGCAGGTTGCTGCCTCCGAGCTTGAGAAGATAGCGGGCCAGAAGGTTGTCATTACCAAGTCGAAGAAGGCCATTGCCCAGTTCAAGATTCGCGAGAACCTTGCAATTGGCGCCAAGGTAACGCTGCGCAAAGTACGGATGTATGAGTTCCTCGACAGGCTCATCACCATTGCACTTCCGCGCGTACGCGACTTCCGCGGACTTTCGGACAAGAGTTTTGACGGCCGTGGCAATTATGCCCTCGGCATCAAGGAACACCTGATTTTCCCGGAAATCGATTATGACAAGATCGACCGGATCTGGGGCCTGGACGTGGTCATTTGTACTTCGGCACAAACCGACGATGAGGCACGAGCCCTGATTGACGCATTTAATTTCCCGTTCCGCCGCAGCACTCGCAAAGCTGCCTAAGAACAAACTGGACCACTGAGGAAGCCCATATGGCAAAGACGAGCTCGGTAGAGAAGAACGAAAAACGCAGGCGGCTGGTGAAGCAATTCGCAGCCAAGCGCAAGCGTTTGAAAGCGATTACGCAGGACAAGAAGATCTCGATGGAAGAGCGCTTCTCGGCCCAGATCAAGCTTTCGGCAATGCCGCGCAATTCGGCCAAGACCCGCATTCGCAACCGTTGCGAAATTACCGGCAGGCCGCGGGCGTTCTACAGGAAATTGAAAGTGTCACGTATGGCTCTTCGTGACTTGGCCAACCAGGGCTTGATTCCTGGCATGACCAAGTCGAGCTGGTAGGGCAGACGGACAAGGAGACGAATAAATGAGTGCAAGTGATCCAATCGGTGATTTGCTGACCCGCATCCGCAATGCGCAGGAACGCGGCAAGTCCAAGGTGTCTTCGCCGGCATCCAGGCTGCGCGAGCGCGTGCTTGAAGTGCTGCAGCATGAGGGCTTCATCCGCGGCTTTGCCACGGTGCAACAGGGTTCGGGCAAGGCCGAGATTGAAATCGAATTGAAGTATTTCGATGGCGCTCCAGTCATTCGCGAACTTCAGCGCGTATCGAAGCCGGGCCGCCGGGTCTATGCTTCGGTTGATACCCTTCCAACCGTTTTCAACGGCATGGGAATTTCCATTCTGTCAACGCCGAAGGGCGTCATGTCTGATGCAGAGGCCCGTACCCAGAACGTGGGTGGCGAAGTTCTCTGCACGGTATTCTAAGGAACGTTGCAATGTCTCGTATTGGTAAAAAAGCAGTTCCAGTTCCAACCGGCGTTACGGCATCGGTGAATGGCCAGATGGTTTCCGTGAAGGGACCAAAGGGCGAGCTCAAGGTTGTGCTGAATGACCAGGTCCTGGCCAAGATGGAGCAGGGCGGGATCAAGGTTGATCCGAAGGACAAGTCGAAGCTGGCGCGCTCCTCTTGGGGCATGTCGCGCACGCTCGTTGCCAACCTGATTACGGGTGTTACTGTCGGCTATTCAAAGTCGCTCGAAATCACCGGCGTTGGCTACCGCGCGGCGCTCAATGGCAAGGCATTGCAGCTGAATCTCGGTTACAGCCATGATGTTGTTTATGATGTACCGGCAGGCATTGAAATCAAGGTGCCGAAGCCCACGGAAATCGTGATCAGCGGCATCGACAAGCAGCGGGTTGGCCAGGTTGCGGCTGAAATCCGTGAATATCGTGGCCCCGAACCCTACAAGGGCAAGGGTGTCAAATACGCAGGCGAATACATCTTCCGCAAGGAAGGCAAGAAGAAATAATTGGTGGTATAAATGGCTACAAAAATCACTCCACTCGCACGGCGCACAATTCGCGTTCGCAAAGCACTGGCAAAGCGCGGCAATTTGCGTCCACGGCTTTCGGTGTTCCGCTCGAGCAAGAACATTTATGCACAGGTCATCGATGACAAGAAGGGCGTAACCGTCGCTTCCGCATCAACGATGGAAGAAGGTTTCAAGTCGGCCAAGAAGACGGGCGCGGACATGGCGGCAGCAAGCCAAATTGGCAAGCTGGTGGCCGAGCGCGCCCTCAAGGCAGGCATCAAGGACGTGGTCTTCGATCGCGGCGGCTATATTTTCCACGGGCGCGTCAAAGCGCTGGCGGAAGCGGCGCGCGAAGGTGGACTGAATTTCTAATCCGATCAGTGGCGAATAGGCAAAGAACACATGGCTAAAGAACGTAGCGAACGGGGCGGAGACCGCAAGGATAACCGCGAGGACCGCGACAGCGAGTTCATCGACAAGCTCGTCCACATCAATCGCGTTGCGAAGGTTGTGAAGGGCGGCAAGCGCTTTGGCTTTGCGGCACTTGTTGTTGTGGGTGACCAGAAGGGCCGCGTTGGCTTTGGCCATGGCAAGGCGCGCGAAGTACCTGAAGCGGTTCGGAAGGCGACTGAGGCTGCAAAGCGCGTGCTCATTCGCGTGCCGTTGCGCGAAGGCCGCACACTGCATCATGATATCGACGGCCGTTGGGGCGCAGGCAAGGTTACCTTGCGTGCGGCACCTCCGGGAACCGGCATCATTGCCGGGGGCCCGATGCGCGCCGTTTTTGAATCGGTTGGCGTTGCCGATGTTGTGGCCAAGTCCAAGGGTTCATCGAACCCCTACAACATGGTACGCGCGACATTTGACGCCTTGAAGAAGCAGACGAGCCCACGTTCGGTGGCGGCGCGTCGCGGCAAAAAGGTCAGCGATGTCTTGCGTCGCCGTGATCCGGATGCGGCAGTAGAATAAGTCGAGGATTGAAGGTTATGGCGAAAGCACCAGCAGCAAAGACAGTCACCGTTGAGCAGTATGCCAGCCCCCAGAGGCGGCCAGCTGACCAGCGCGCCACGTTGGTTGGCCTTGGCCTCAACAAGATGAACCGGCGTTCGACGCTGGCAGATACGCCATCGGTGCGTGGCATGATTGCCAAGGTTGCGCATCTCGTTCGCGTGGTCGAGCAAGTTTAAGGAATACGACAATGAAGCTCAATGAAATTGCCGATAACGCTGGAGCCCGCAAAATCCGCAAACGCGTCGGGCGTGGCCTGGGTTCCGGCCTTGGCAAAACCGCCGGTCGCGGTGGCAAGGGCCAAACGGCACGTAAGGGTGGCGCAAAGGCAGGCTTCGAAGGCGGCCAGATGCCGATCTACCGCCGGTTGCCAAAGCGCGGCTTCAACAAGCCGAATCAGGTTCCCTACAATGAGGTCAATCTGCAGACCGTCCAGGCGGCCGTTGACGCCAAGAAGCTCGATACCAAGGCTGCGGTTACCGCTGCAAGCCTGATCGCGGCTGGCGTCATTTCGCGCCCGCTTGGCGGGGTTCGCTTGTTGGCGAAGGGTGAAATCAAGTCAAAGCTCGCTTTTGAGGTGTTTTATGCCACAAAGGGGGCCATTGCCGCGGTTGAGAAGGCCGGTGGCAGCGTCAAGGTATTGCGTCCAGTCGAGGCGCCTGCGGAAGTGAAGTAAGGTTGCAAGGGTTTACGGGCCACCCCACATAGGGAGCTTGTAACCAAAGCTCAAGGATACGACATGGCATCGGCAGCTGAACAACTTGCGGCAAACCTGAATTTCGGGGCCATTGCCAAATCCGCAAGAGCTGAAGAACCGCATCTGGTTTACGCTCGGTGCGCTGATTGTTTACCGCCTCGGCACCTACATACCCATTCCCGGCATTGATACCCTTCAACTGGCAAAATTTGCGGCGCAGAACACGGCTGGCATTCTTGGCTGGGTGAATGGCCTGGCGGGCGGTGCCCTTGGCCGCATGGCGATTTTCGCCCTCAACATCATGCCCTATATTTCGGCCTCCATTATCATCCAGCTGATGACCACGGTTTCGCCCCATCTTGAAGCGCTCAAGAAGGAAGGCGAATCGGGCCGCAAGAAAATGAACCAGTATACGCGCTACGGCACAGTAGTTCTGGCGGCGCTGCAGGCCTATGGCATTGCGGTTGGCCTTGAGGGGCAGGGCAACCTCGTTTCTGACCCGGGCATGTTTTTCCGTGCCAGTACGGTTATAACATTGACGGGTGGCACGGTGTTCCTGATGTGGCTGGGTGAGCAGATCACCTCACGCGGCATCGGCAACGGTATTTCGCTAATTATTTTTTCGGGCATTGTCGCGGGCCTTCCAAGCGGCATCGCGGCCATGCTGGAACTTGGCCGAACCGGACAGATGTCCACCTTCCTCGTTCTCGGCATCATGATCATGGCGTTAGGCGTGATTGCGTTCATCGTGTTGTTTGAGCGCGCCCAGCGGCGCCTGCTTATCCAGTATCCCAAACGGCAGGTGGGCCAACAGATGTCTCAGGGCAGCAGTTCCCATTTGCCCCTGAAACTCAACACGGCTGGCGTTATTCCGCCGATCTTTGCCTCTTCACTTTTGCTGCTGCCGATCACGGTAGCAAATTTTAGCGCGGGGCAGGGGCCGGACTGGCTGATCTATGTCACCTCGCTGCTCGGCCATGGCAAACCGCTGTTTCTTGCCCTCTATGTGGCGCTGATTGTCTTCTTTGCCTTCTTCTACACCTCTATCATGTTCAATCCGAAGGAGACGGCTGAAAATCTGAAGAAGTACGGCGGTTTTGTTCCGGGTATTCGCCCGGGCGATCGCACTGCCGAGTATATTGATTACGTGTTGACGCGCATCACGGTGATTGGCGGCTTATATCTTTCCGTTGTGTGTCTGCTGCCCGAACTTCTCATCGGCTATTCGGGCGTGCCTTTCTACTTCGGCGGCACCTCGCTGCTGATCGTCGTGAGCGTCACGATGGATACGGTGGCGCAGTTGCAGGGTCATCTCTATGCCCAGCAGTATGAAGGCTTGATCAAGAAGTCAAAGCTGCGCGGCAACCGGAAATGAACATTATTCTTCTCGGGCCTCCGGGCGCTGGCAAGGGTACCCAAGCCAAGCTGCTGGAGCTGGGCCGTGACATGAAGCAGCTCTCTACAGGCGACATGTTGCGCGCCGCCGTTGCTACGGGAAGTGAAATTGGGCTGACGGCCAAGGCCATCATGGATCGTGGCGATCTGGTTTCGGACGAAGTTATTCTGGCTGTGGTGGCAGAACGGATGAACCAGCCGGACATCAGGAACGGCGTGGTGTTTGACGGGTTTCCCAGAACGCCGGCCCAGGCGGAAGCCCTGGACGGCATGCTCGCCTCACGGGGCGATAAACTGGATGCCGTGATTGAGATGAAAGTTGAGGACGAGGAACTGGTGAAGCGCATTTCTGGCCGTTTCACCTGCGCCAAATGTGGCAAGGGTTATCACGACAGCTTTGCCCGACCGAAAAAAGACGGAATTTGTGACGTGTGCGGAGGAACCGAGTTCACCCGCCGCGCCGACGACAATGAAAAGACGGTGAGAGACCGCTTGAATGTATACAACAGGCAAACGGCACCGCTGGTGAGTTACTATGCCAAGCGGGGCAATTTGCACAGTGTGGACGGTATGGCGGAGATCACGAAAGTGACGGCCAGCATCGGGCACGTATTGGACAGGGTGCAGGGCTGATTTTGTGGGTTAATCGGGTTGACGCGTAAGCGATTCCAGCCTAATGAACCCCCCAATCTTGGTCTGCATAAGAGCTGGCTTGGGGAGGGAAACCTCCCAGAGCGCGGCTTTGCGCTATTGAAGCGTCAGGTGTGACTATAATTGAAACGAGCCCTTGGACGAGTTAAGTCCTTGGAAAGCTTAGGAGAAAAAGAGTGGCCCGTATTGCAGGCGTAAATATCCCAACCAACAAGCGCGCGGTTATCGCGCTGCGCTACATTCATGGAATCGGCCCGGTTAACGCGGTTGAAATCATGGACAAGGTCAAAATACCGCACTCCAAGCGGGTGAATGAGCTGAGCGATGCCGAGGTTCTGGCCATCCGCGAAGTGATTGACCGCGACTATATGGTGGAAGGCGATCTTCGCCGGGAAGTTTCCATCAATATCAAGCGCCTGACTGACCTGGGCTGCTATCGTGGCACGCGCCACCGCAAGAGCCTGCCGGTTCGCGGCCAGCGCACCCACACCAACGCACGTACACGCAAAGGCCCCGCTAAGGCCATCGCTGGCAAGAAGAAGTAAGGGCAAAGCAAATGGCTAAAGAAGCAGCACGTCCGCGCCGTAAAGAGCGCAAGAACATCTCGTCCGGCGTGGTTCACGTCAATTCGTCGTTCAACAATACAATGATCACCATCACCGATGTTCAGGGCAATACGATTGTCTGGGCCTCGGCTGGAAAGCTGGGTTTCAAGGGTTCGCGTAAATCCACGCCATACGCCGCACAGATGGCTGGCGAGCAGGTTGCCCGTGCTGCCATGGAGCACGGCATGCGGACGGTGGAAGTTGAAGTCACGGGTCCGGGTTCGGGCCGTGAATCAGCCTTGCGCGCGTTGCAGGCCGTCGGCCTGCAGGTGACATCCATTCGGGATGTGACACCCATTCCGCACAATGGCTGCCGCCCACCAAAGCGCCGCCGCGTCTAACAGGTTAGTAATGGGTTCCTACTCAAGGGAGCCCAACAAAAGAGGCCGAGAACCGGGGAGCAAATTACCGCTCACCCGAGAAATCCACGGGATAGCAAAATGCATGTAAATCAAAAGAACTGGCAGGAACTCATCAGGCCGACCAAGCTCGATATTCAGCCGGGCCGCGAACGCCGCAAGGTTGCCACCATGGTGGCTGAGCCTTTGGAGCGTGGCTTTGGCACCACGCTTGGCAATGCGCTGCGTCGCATCCTCTTATCGTCACTCCAGGGTGCGGCAGTTTCTTCCGTGCAGATCGATGGCGTGTTGCACGAATTCTCGTCCATCGCCGGTGTGCGTGAAGACGTGACCGACATCGTTTTGAACATCAAAGAAATTGCCTTGGCCATGCATGCGGAAGGCCCCAAGCGGGTGTCGCTTCGCAAGGAAGGCCCAGGCGTGGTTCGCGCTGGCGACATTCAGCAGACGGCGGACATTCATGTGCTCAATCCTGAGCATGTGATCTGCACATTGGATGAAGGCGCTGAAGTGCGCATGGAATTCACCGTCAACACCGGCAAGGGCTATGTTTCATCGGAGCGCAACCGCCCGGAAGATGCTCCCATTGGCCTCATCCCGGTTGACTCAATTTACAGCCCGGTGCGCCGCGTGTCCTACAAGATCGAGAATACCCGCGAGGGCCAGATTCTCGACTATGACAAGCTGATCATGACGGTTGAAACCGATGGCTCGATGACGCCGGAAGATGCGGTGGCTTACGCTGCGCGTATCCTTCAGGACCAGCTCACGGTGTTCATCAACTTCGCTGAGCCTTCCAAGGTTGTGCTTGAAGAAGCCCGTCCGGAGCTGGAATTCAATGCGGCCCTTCTCAAGAAGGTTGACGAGCTTGAGCTTTCAGTACGCTCGGCCAACTGCCTGAAGAATGACAACATTGTTTACATCGGCGACCTCATCCAGAAGTCGGAAGCGGAAATGCTCCGTACACCGAACTTCGGCCGCAAGTCGCTGAACGAGATCAAGGAAGTTCTGGCGCAGATGGGCCTGCACCTCGGCATGGAAGTGCCGAACTGGCCGCCGGAGAACATCGAAGACCTCGCGAAGAAATTTGAAACCCATTACTAAGATTTGAACGCCTTGCTGCGGCGGGGCGGGTTTAAGGAGAACGGTTATGCGTCATGGTTTTAGAGGTCGCCGGTTCAACCGCACGGTGCCCCATCGTCTGGCGATGTTTGCCAACATGTCGGCGGCATTGATCAAGCATGAGCAGATCGTCACCACCTTGCCAAAGGCCAAGGATTTGCGCCCGGTGATCGAGAAGCTGATCACGCTGGCCAAGAAGGGCGGGCTGCATGCGCGGCGCCAGGCCATGAGCCAGGTGCGTGATGAAACGCAGGTGAAGAAGCTGTTTGATATCCTGGCAGCCCGCTTCAAGGACCGGCAGGGCGGCTATGCCCGCATCATGAAGGCGGGTTTCCGCTTTGGCGATAACGCGCCGCTGGCTGTGATTGAGTTTGTGGACCGTGATCCCGCCGAAAAGGGCAAGGATTCAGGCCCGACAATGAAATCGGGTGAGGCCGCTACGGAAGCTGCTGCGGCTTAAGTTTGTCAGCGTTAATTGGGTTCAAAGGGCAGGAGCAATCCTGCCCTTTGCTTTTGTGCGCTGGTCGAGCGCTATGCTTGCGAGGCCGCTTCCAAGGATGAACGCGATGCCGATCATGGAAAGCCAATTCGGGATGTCGCCAAATACAACAAGGCCTGAGAGCATGGCCCACAGGGTGAAGGTGTAATAGAAGGGTGCGACTGCCGCCGCCTTGGCAAAGCGGAAGGCCAGAAATACGAAGGTGTGGCCACCCACCAGAAACAGCCCGGCTGCCAGCATCTTGAGGATGTTGGCGTTGCTCGGCGGAACCCAAGTCTCAAAACTTACGGTAGAAAGTCCTGCCGCTACCATGACAGCGATAATGGTTGTCAGGGCCACAACAATTCCCGGAATATTATGGGGCACTTTCCTGCCCACGAGATCGCGCAAGGCCGAACCAATGGCCGTGAGGAAGCCAAATGCCGCGTAGGGCGAAGCGCTGGTACTGCCCGGCTGGGCAACCAGGAGCGCGCCGGTGAGCCCCAGTGCAATGAGCAACATGCGTATTGGCCCGATTTTTTCGCCCCAGATCAGCGAAACGCCGATGACCACAAAAGGGGAGATATCTGGAAAATTGCGGTGATATCACCGATGGGCATATGTTTGAGCGCCAGAATAAAACTGGTAACGGCGAGGATTTCGAACGCGGCACGAAGCAGTACCCAGGGATTGACGACGCGGTGAATGTCGCGGCCGTAACCCAATATGAAGACCAGAGGCAGGCACCAGAAGGTGGCCGCCATGCCACGCATTAACAGCACCTGCATGGGCGGCGTGTCAGCCAATACGAGTTTCATGAAACTGTCGTTGGCGACAAAGGTGCCGCCAGCCAGAACCATAAAAACAATACCGCGCAGATTTGAAGTGTGATGCATGCTCAGTGCTTAGGACAGGGTTCCTGGAACAACAAGTCAAAGGGCTGCATGGCTGGGGTGAATTATATGCTCCGTTTCAGTGGCTTATGGCGTTCGCGTCGCAGTCATGGTGAATAACTACTCCGGCTTTTGGGCGATATAGAGAAACCTCGACAATCTGCGGCTCGCTGCAAGTTCTGCCGTAGTTTGAAGAAAGCGTTGGCGTTTGGCAAACCAATCCGCGCCTTCCTCGTCCTGCAAGGCCTGTGAGCGTGCCTTACGTGCGGCGAGGAGCTTGAAGGCGATGTCGGCTATGGCCTGGGTCGTATCCACAGAATTTTGCAGGTGGAAACCTGCGGATGCAATTGCCTTTTCATTGACGCCCGGCGACACAAATACAAAGTCACCTTGCGATGCGCGGATATCCAATTCTTGTTTGGATATGGCACCAGTGAGAATTGCAGCATCAGTAACAAGCAGGCTGCCGCCGGCGCGGAGGAGGCGGAACCAGTCCCTGAGCGCCTCAAACCGATCCTTGAGATGGTTTATTGCGTCAATACAGGTTACTGCATCGAACGCGGCATCATTGAATGGCAATCGCTGACTGCAATCGGCGACGCGAAATTCGGCCGTTTCGCTCAAACCTAGCTCGGCGGAGAGACTCTTTGCCTGTGCTATTCCAGCGGCTTCAATGTCTATCCCGGTGAGCTTGCATCCAGTGCGGGAAGCAAGAGCAAGTGCCGGGCCGCCTGAGCCGCATGCGATATCAAGGAGATGGGTGTTGGGGTTTTGGCTAATGAGGGTTGCGATTTCATTCTGTTCGTCGAGAGTTCGCCAGCCCTGTTGGCCGAGGTCTTCGCCATAGGCTTCGCGCCTGACCTCGGCAGCGAGTTTGCTGCCAAACCTGGCGTATTGCGCGCTATAGAATTCGTAGCGGTCACTTTCCTGATTTGGCACTGAAGGTCTCCCGCTTCTAAAGAGCAAAAGCCTGATCAACGGCCACGATTTCGTTGCCGCCGTAGCCGTTGAAATTTGTCATGGTGGCAAGCCCGTACGCGCCGAGCGAACCGAATTCGATGTAGTCATCTTCGCGCAGGGTGGCGAGGATGTCGAGCCTGTGGGGCAGCACGTCGAGGGGATCGCAGGTGGGGCCAAAGACCTTGAACGACTTGGCTTCCCCTTCAATTATCTTGCCGTTGCGGATTACGCGAAACGGCGGTTCCAGATCGGGCACTTGCATATATTCCATGAGGCCGCCGTAAACACCGTCATTGATGAAGATATCATCGCCATCGGTGCAGACGAGTTTGACGCGGGTTAGCAGCGACATGCAGGTTGCCACCAATCCCCGGCCGGGTTCGCATTCAAGCGCCGGCCTGCTCTCTTTTCCAAATGCCTTGACCACAGCTTTTTCAATGGCCTTGAAAAACACTTGCGGTTCTGGGGCCGCGCTGAACACATAATTGGCGGGAAAGCCGCCGCCGACATTGAGCTTGGGAATGGTCACGCTTGCTGTTTTAGCGATGCGTGCGGCGGCTTCGATGTGACGGACATAATTTTGCGGGTCCGTGCATTGGGAGCCTGGGTGAAAGGTGAGCAGCGGCGTGTAACCCAGAGCCACGACCTGTTTCAACAGCTCTACGCAAATGTGGTCAGGGGCGCCAAACTTGGTGGAGAAATCATGGGCCGAAGAAGCGCGCTCGCGCGGCAACACGAAGCGGACGGCGATTTCAATGTTTTTCGCGGGGCCTATGATATCGGCAATTTTTGCCAGCTCCTCGCGGCAGTCCACGACATAGCGCAGGCATTTATAGGTCTTATAGGCGTCACTGATTTCGCGTCGCGACTTGACCGGATTGTGGTAGTGGAAACGGGCCTTGGGAACAATTTTGCCGACCATGGCCATTTCATGAACCGAGGCAACATCCCAGGCCTTAATGCCAGCTTCGGCCAATACCTTGATCACCTGCGATGACGAATTGGCCTTGACGGCGAAGGTTACTTCACCGGGAAAGCCTTTGAGAAAAACGTGGGCGCGTTCGCGCAATTGCGTCGGCGCTGAAACAAAAGAGGGGCGCGTCGGGCTGCAAGGCCAGGGAGGCTGCGGCGGCGGATTCAAAGGTCAAATTTGTCGTGGCGTTAAGCATGTTGGGGCACTTTGCAAAGTGAGGTGTGTTTTGCCGATTCGTGTTATAGTCTTGTGACCGCCATCATATCGCCAAAGCGGGCGACTTGATACAATGCGTCTGGAAAATTTGGAGCTGAAATGCGGCTGTTAATTGCTTTGGTTTTCATCTGCCTTACCGTGTTTGGAGTGCCAGCGTCGGGCGGCGACTACGGTTCCCAAATCTCACGGCCCAGGTGCAGCTTTCCTTTGCGCCGGTGGTAAAGACAACTGCTCCAGCCGTTGTGAATGTGTATTCAAAGACGCTGGCGGCACAGGACACCCAACTGGGGCTGTTCAATG
Source organism: uncultured Alphaproteobacteria bacterium (assembly GCA_963766425.1). GTDB lineage: Bacteria > Pseudomonadota > Alphaproteobacteria > Rhizobiales > Aestuariivirgaceae > Aestuariivirga. The sequence continues at coordinate 11,341 of CAVYAB010000011.1, read as the reverse complement.
ATCCGTTTTTCCGGCAGTTTTTTGGCGACCGGGGAAATTTCAGAAGACCTAGGAAACAGGTAGAAAATTCGTTGGGATCGGGTGTGATCGTGGATAGCTCCGGGCTGATCGTGACCAACAACCACGTGATCCGCGGAGGCACGGATATCCGTGTTGTTCTGGCGGACAAGCGGGAGTTTGAAGCGAAACTGTTGCTGGCGGATGAACGCAGCGATCTTGCCGTGCTCAAGATTGAAGTGGGCGAGGAGGAACTGGCCGCCCTGAGCTTTGGCGACTCCGACAATCTGGAGGTTGGCGATCTGGTACTGGCGATCGGCAATCCCTTCGGTGTTGGGCAGACGGTGACCAGCGGCATCGTATCGGCACTGGCACGGACGCAAGTTGGCATCAGCGACTATCAGTTTTTCATTCAGACGGACGCTGCGATCAATCCTGGAAATTCCGGTGGAGCGCTGGTGAACATGGCGGGCGAACTCGTGGGCATTAACACGGCAATTTTTTCGCGGTCGGGCGGATCCATCGGCATCGGGTTTTCAATTCCCTCCAACATGGTGAGAACCGTGGTGCAATCGGCGGAAAGCGGCACGAAGATTTAACGGCCATGGAGTGGAGCGAATTTGCAAGATGTTACCGCTGATATTGCTGAATCGCTTGGCTTTGCCCGGCCGGAAGGCGCCCTTATTGCAAGTCTTCACCCGGAGAGCCCGCTCGTGGCCGCCGGACTGAAGCAGGGGGATGTCATTCTGGCCCTTGATGGGCACCCCGTTGAAAATGCCAAGGAGTTCAACTACCGGGTGGCGACCTCGAAGATTGGGCAAGCATCGATCATTGAGTTTCAGCGGGATGGCAAGGCACGCGAGGCCAGCGTTACGCTTGTAGCGGCGCCTGAGACAACCGAGCGTTCCGAAACACTCATGGAAGGCAACAGCCCGTTTCAGGGCATGGTGGTTGCCAATCTTTCGCCGGCGGTGGCGGAAGAGCTTGGCGTGCCATCGAGCCTCAGCGGCGTCATTGCGCTTGAGATCAGGAACGGGCCAGCGAAACGGTTTTTCCGCAAAGGCGATATCCTGCTGGAGGTGAATGGAGTTTCCATTGCCAGCGTTGTCGATTTGCAGAGAGCGGTTACCGTTGATGAGAGTTACTGGGAAATCCAGGTCAATCGGGGCGGGCGCAAATTGCAAATGTCGCTGCGTTAATGAGCACGCTTTTTGAGGCCGCTGGTTTTGGCAAGGAAGCGCCACGGCCATTGGCAGACCGGTTACGGCCACAAAAGCTGAACGATGTTGTGGGCCAGGATCATCTGACCGGCGATGATGGCATCCTCAGCCGCATGTTGGCTGCGGGGCGCATTCCTTCCATCATTCTGTGGGGGCCGCCGGGCACGGGCAAGACTACGATTGCGCGATTGCTGGCGGGCGAGACGGGGCTTGCCTTTGAACAGATGTCGGCGATTTTTTCCGGGGTTGCCGATCTGAAGAAGGCCTTTGAGCAGGCGCGCATCCGGCGCGAGCAGGGGCGGGGCACGCTGTTGTTTGTGGATGAAATTCACCGCTTTAACAAATCGCAGCAGGATTCATTCTTGCCCTATGTGGAGGATGGAACCATTACGTTGGTCGGGGCCACGACGGAAAACCCTTCCTTTGAATTGAATGGCGCTTTGCTTTCGCGGGCGCAGGTTTTGGTCTTGAACCGGCTTGACGCAGACGCGATGACGGCACTTGTGACCCGCGCAGAGATGTTTGAGAAGCGCGCGCTGCCGGTTGATGTCCAGGCTTTAGCTGCCTTGATCGCAATGGCCGATGGGGATGGGCGTTACATTCTCAACCTGGTTGAGGAAATTTTCTCCAGCATTCCTGAAGGGGCGCTGCCACTCACTTCCGAGGCCCTCGCCAAGACCGTGCAGAAGCGCATGCCGCTTTATGACAAGGCGGCGGATGGCCATTATAATCTGATTTCGGCCTTGCATAAGTCGGTTCGAGGGTCTGATCCTGACGCGGCGCTGTATTATCTGGCGCGTATGCTGACTGCTGGCGAGGACCCGCTGTTTCTGGCGCGGCGCCTGGTGCGCATGGCGATTGAAGATGTGGGGTTGGCTGATCCGGATGCGCTGCATCAGGCTTTGGCGGCAAAGGACACGTTATGATTTTCTTGGGTCAGCCCGAAGGGGAATTGGCCCTGGCGCAAGCCACGATCTATATTGCGACCGCGCCGAAGTCGAATGCGTCCTACACAGCCTTTGGTGCGGCGATGAGGCGGGCCAAGGAAACGGGTTCGCTGGCGCCGCCAAAGATCATCCTGAATGCGCCGACCAAAATGATGAAAGAGCAGGAGTATGGCGCAGGCTATCGCTACGATCATGACGAGCCGGAAGCTTTTTCCGGTCAGAATTATTTTCCGGCGGAGATGGGCCGCGAACAGTTTTACAATCCGCCCGAGCGCGGGTTTGAGCGCGAGGTGAAGAAGCGGCTGGATTATTGGGCGAAGCTTCGGAAAGAGCGGGAATAAAAAAGGCCGGAAAATATCCGGCCTTTTGAACAGGTTGGGTTAAGCCAACTTCCGGGTTGCATCCACGCTCCAGGGACCAGCGCCAGCGGCGGCAAGGTAGAGGAATGCGAAGCTGAACATAATTGCCAATTCGCCCGCATTGTTAATGGGGAAAAAGCCTTGCGAGGCGTGGGCCATGAAATAGGCCACAGCCATCATGCCTGCGAGGACAAACGCGGTGATGCGGGTGAACAGCCCGACAATTATCAGGATGCCACCGACTAATTCCAAAGCGCCGGTGAAGCCCATGAACGAGAAGAGCTCAACGCCGTCCTTGAAATATTCCGTGGCAGGGAATTTGAGAAGTTTGGCCGTGCCGTGCTGAAGAAAGAGCAGTCCGGTCATAACGCGAAGCGCGGACAGCAGGTGGCCTGACCATGATGCGGGGATGATTCCAGTAAGCATTGTAGGGGTGTCTCCAATTTGATTGTTCGTGACGCTACAAATAGCAAAGTTTTTATCTGTAGCAAGTCGTATTACATATGATTTGGCAGAAAGACATAGACAAGTTTTACACTTGGTATGGCATTTGTAACCACGCTCACGGACGTAACCGACTAACTTCCAAAGAAGGAATTTAGTCCTTGAAAGTGCGGCGAACGGTCTTTCAGCTATAAACGGCCATTCTCCAAAATTGTTCCATTTGTGAGCACAGGGCCCCTTGAGGCAGGGGCATCGCTGAAACCCAATCGGCTGTTCAGATCAATACTATGGTAAAACATTTGCAGGAAATGATTTGAGAATTGCAAAGATGTTAAATGGCGCAGAGGATAGCAAGGAAGCTGAGGGGAAGATGGCGTAACTCCCCTTCCGTCACTCCTGCGAAGGCAGGGGTCTTGCTTTCTTGACAGCGAACCCGTTCTGCGTAGTCTTGTCCCATGCGCGAAGAGAAAGCTCCGGCCGTTTACATCATGGCAAGCCGCTATCGCGGCACACTCTATGTCGGCGTGACGAGCGGCCTCTGGAATTGTGTCAACGATCACAAGAACGAGCGCTACGACGGCTTCACTGCCGCATATGACGTGAAACTACTCGTTTGGTATGAGCATCACCATACGATTGAAGATGCCATTCGCCGCGAGAAGCAATTGAAGAAATGGAAACGAGAGTGGAAGTTCCGCATCATCGAAGAGATGAATCCAGACTGGTTAGACCTTCACGACTCGATTGACACGCTAGCAACGCTTGTCGAAGCCAAAGCGGGACCCCTGCTTTCGCAGGGGTGACGGAATAGGGATGGATTGTGGAATGTCTATTCCGCCGCCTCGATGCTTGGGGCGCGGCGTTTGAGGATTTCCTTGAGGTAGTGACCGGTGTAACTGCGCTTTTCGCGGGCTACTTCTTCCGGGGTTCCGGCGGCTACGATTTCGCCGCCTGCGTCGCCGCCTTCGGGGCCGAGGTCGATGATCCAGTCGGCGGTTTTGATGACTTCGAGATTATGTTCGATGACGACGACGGTGTTGCCCTGGTTGACCAGCTCGTGCAGCACTTCGAGGAGTTTTTTGACGTCGTGGAAGTGAAGGCCGGTGGTTGGTTCGTCCAATAAATAAAGCGTACGGCCGGTGGCGCGTTTGGAGAGTTCCTTGGCCAGCTTCACGCGCTGGGCTTCACCGCCGGAAAGTGTGGTGGCCTGCTGGCCGACCTTGATGTAGCTGAGGCCGACGCGTTCCAGCGTATCCATCTTGTCACGCACGCTTGGCACGGCGCGGAAGAATTCGGCGGCTTCGGATACGGTCATGTCCAATACATCGGCGATGGATTTGTCCTTGAACTTGATGTCCAGGGTTTCGCGGTTGTAGCGCTTGCCGTGGCAGGCATCGCAGGTCACATAGACATCGGGCAGAAAGTGCATTTCGATCTTAATGACGCCATCGCCCTGGCAGGTTTCGCAGCGCCCGCCCTTGACGTTGAAGGAAAAGCGGCCGGGTTCATAGCCGCGGGCTTTCGCTTCGGGAAGGCCTGCGAACCAGTCGCGGATCGGCGTGAAGGCGCCTGTGTAAGTCGCGGGATTTGAACGTGGGGTGCGGCCGATGGGGGACTGATCGATGTCGATGATCTTGTCGAGATATTCGATGCCATCGATCTTGTCGTGTTCGGAGGGCGGTTCTCGAGTGCCCATGAGTTTGCGGGCCAGGGCCCGGTAAACCGTGTCGATGAGCAGGGTAGATTTGCCGCCGCCGGAGACGCCCGTGACGCAAGTGAAAACGCCTAACGGAATTTCAGCGGAAACGTTTTTGAGATTATTGGCGCGGGCGCCTTTGATGCGGATGGAGCGGTTCTTCTCCCACTTGCGTCGGTGGTTTGGAATGGGGACTTGCTGGAAGCCCGTCAGATATTGCCCGGTGATGGAGTTCGGGTTTGCCATTACTTCCTGCGGCGTGCCTTGCGCAACAATATGGCCGCCATTCACGCCGGCACCGGGGCCGATATCCACCACGAAGTCGGCGAGCTTGATGGCATCCTCGTCATGCTCCACCACAATGACAGTGTTGCCGATGTCACGGAGATGGATGAGGGTTTCGAGCAGCCTCGCATTGTCGCGCTGGTGCAGTCCGATTGACGGTTCATCCAGCACATAGAGAACGCCAGTGAGGCCCGAACCGATTTGCGAGGCAAGCCGGATGCGCTGGCTTTCGCCACCAGAAAGCGAGCCCGACATGCGAGAGAGATTGAGATATTCCAAGCCAACATCCACCAGGAATTTCAGCCGCGCCTTGATCTCTTTCAATATGCGGGCGGCAATTTCGCGCTGCTTGGGGGTAAGCTTCGCTTCGAGATCGGTGAACCAAGTATTAGCGGTCTGAATGGAGAGGCTGGCGACTTCGCTGATGTGGAGCTTGTCAATCTTGACGGCGAGGGCCTGGGGCTTCAGGCGCTGGCCGTTGCAAGCGCGGCAGGGCTGGTCGGACTGGTAGCGGGCGAGCTCCTCGCGCATCCAGTTGCTGTCGGTTTCGCGCCAGCGCCGTTCGATATTTCCGATGACACCTTCAAAGGGCTTTTTGGTTTTGTAGGAGCGCAGGCCATCATCATAGGTGATGGTGATTTCCTCTTCGCCGGTGCCGTTCAGGATTGCGTCCTGCACCCTCTTGGAAAGGTCCTTCCACGGCGCTGTCATTGAGGCTTTGTAATGCTTGGCAAGGGCTTCGAGGGTTTGGGCGTAATAGGGCGAAGTTGCACCCGCCTTTGACCATGGGGCAATGGCGCCGTCGCGCAGGGACAGGGAGGTGTCGGGCACCACGAGATCTGGCTCGAATTTCAGTTCGGTGCCGAGGCCATCACAGGCGGGGCAGGCGCCGAAAGGATTGTTGAAGGAGAACAGGCGCGGTTCGATTTCCTCGATGGTGAAACCCGACACGGGGCAGGCGAATTTTTCCGAGAAGATGATGCGCTCGTGGGTTTCGTTCTTGGACTTGTTTGAGCTGTCTTCCGAGGTTTGCGAGGCGGGGAGCGGCTTGTCGGTGAATTCCGCGACGGCCAGACCTTCGCTCAGCTTCAGGGCGGTTTCAAAGGTGTCGGCGAGCCTTGTGCCGAGATCAGGGCGCACGACGAGGCGGTCAACCACCACATCGATATCGTGCTTGAATTTCTTGTCGAGGGCGGGAACGCTGTCAATCTCGTGAAAGTGGCCATCAACCTTGACGCGCTGGAAGCCTTTCTTCTGGAGCTCGGCAAATTCCTTGCGGTATTCACCTTTGCGGCCGCGCACGATGGGGGCAAGGATGTAAAGGCGCTCGCCCTCGGGAAGGCTCAGGACCTTGTCCACCATCATGGTGACTGTCTGGCTTTCGATGGGCAGGCCCGTGGTGGGCGAATAAGCGATGCCGATGCGGGCAAAGAGCAAACGCATGTAGTCGTAAATTTCGGTGACGGTTCCCACGGTGGAGCGCGGATTGCGGCTGGTCGTCTTCTGCTCGATGGAAATGGCGGGCGAGAGGCCATCGATCTGGTCCACGTCCGGCTTCTGCATCATTTCAAGGAACTGGCGGGCATAGGCCGAAAGCGATTCGACGTAGCGGCGCTGACCCTCGGCATAAATAGTGTCGAAGGCGAGGGAGGATTTTCCCGATCCGGAAAGGCCCGTGAAAACAATAAGTTTGTCCCGCGGAATTTCCAAAGAGACATTCTTCAGGTTGTGCTCCCTGGCACCCTGGACCGAAATAACGCGCTTATGGCTTGACATGAAACCTGACTAGATCAAAAAGGGAACAGATGCAATGGCGGTATTCTAGTTCCCAAATGGTCAGCAGATGTCAGCAGCGCAAGAGTTGTCCACATGGGAATCATGGGCGATGACGGCGAAATCAAAGGTTTTGCGCGAAGTATTTGGTTTCGACGGGTTCAGGCCGGGACAGGAGGAGATTGTTGATCATCTACTGGGTGGGCGGCATGTCCTGGCGGTGATGCCCACGGGGTCCGGCAAGTCAATATGTTACCAAGTGCCAGCGCTGGTGAAGCAGGGGCTTTCGATTGTAGTCTCCCCCTTGGTGGCGCTAATGCAGGATCAGGTGGCGGCGCTAAAGCTTGCGGGCGTTGCGGCGGAGACGATCAATTCGGCGGCTTCGCGCGAGGATAATGTTGAGATCTGGAAGCGAGTGGCTTCGGGGCTGGTGCGGATTTTGTATATGGCGCCGGAGCGCCTGATGACCGAGCGCATGATTGCGGCTTTGCAGAAGCTCGATGTGAAGCTGATCGCAGTTGACGAGGCACATTGCATTTCGCAATGGGGCGCTTCATTCAGGCCGGAATATGAAGCGCTGCACGGCTTGCGTGAGGCGTTTCCGGATGCGCCGATTGGCGCGTTTACGGCAACCGCCGATGAAGCGGCGCGGCGCGATATTGTGAAGAAACTGTTTGGCGGAAAGGCGGAAGTTTTTGTTTCGGGATTTGACCGGCCAAACATCAGGCTTGCGGTTCAGAACAAGGACAATGCCAAGCAGCAGCTCTTGCGGTTTCTTGAGACCCGCGCCGGTGAGAGCGGGATTGTTTATGCGCTTTCGCGCAAGAGCACGGAGGAGATCGCCGCTTTTCTGGTTGAGAAGAAGCATCACGCGGTGGCCTACCATGCGGGGCTCACGCCCGCACAACGCGCGGACGCGCAGGACTTGTTCATGACCGAGAAGGGCGTGATTGTTTGCGCCACCATCGCGTTCGGCATGGGGATCGACAAGCCCGATGTGCGCTTTGTGTTTCACGCGGATCTGCCATCGTCGCTTGATGCCTATTATCAGGAGATTGGCCGGGCCGGGCGCGATGGCGAAGCGGCCGTTGCCCATATGGTATTTGGCCTTGGGGACATTCGCCTGCGCCGCCAATTTATCGAGCAGGGCGAGGCGAGCGATGACCACAAGCAGCGGGAGAACCGCAGGCTGGATGCGTTGGTGGCCTATTGTGAAGCGCCGAGTTGCAGGAGAGTTTCGCTGCTTGGCTATTTTGGTGAGCACGCTGAGCCTTGCGGCAATTGCGATGTGTGCCTGAGCCCTGGCGAGACGATTGACGGCAGTGCTGAAGCCAAGAAGATTTTTGAAACCGTGCGGGCCACCGGAGAGCGCTTTGGCGCCATGCATATCGTTGATGTGTTGATGGCAAAAGCCAATGACAGGGCTGTGGCGCTGAAGCACACGGAACTCCCTGTGTTCGGGCTTGGCCAGGATCGTCCGCGTACGGAATGGCAAGGAATTATCCGGCAGCTGGTTGGGGCTGGATTCCTGATCCATGATGTCGGCGGGTATGGCGGCTTATCACTTGCGCCCAAGGGCCGCGCCTTGATGAATGGCGTTGGGGAATTCCGCTATCGCAAGATGGAACCGCGCGGAACGAAAAAAGCGGCACGGGCCGACGTTATTGCGAAAATCAGCGAAGCCGATCCGCGCGCCGGGGCCCTGCTGGTGCGCTTGAAAGCTTTGCGCATGGCGCTTGCCAAGCAGGCCCGCGTTCCGGCCTATGTCATTTTTTCTGACCGGACACTCATCGACATGGCGGAGCGCGTGCCGCTCACCAAGTGGGATTTCGGCGAGGTGCATGGCGTGGGGGCGGCGAAACAAGAACAGTTTGCCGAGGTTTTCCTGAGAGAGATTACAGGCTTTGCGCGCGAGACTGCCGCTGCCAGTCAATGAGCAAATGAATGACCAGTGCCGCGAAGACCACGGCACCGCCGATCAGGGTTCGCCCGGACGGGATTTCATTGTGGACCAGCCAAACCCAGATGGGGCCGAGGACGGGTTCGAGGGTTCCGACAAGTGCTGCGAGTGCGGCAGGAATAAGCCTCGCGCCGGTTGTGAACATGGCAAGGCCGAAACCAAGATTAACGGCGCCAAAGGCTATCAGCCAGCCGAGGTCGACCGCACTGACGATATAGTGGCCAGCGAGAAAGCCAGAGGCGCAGGCGGCAACCGTGGTTCCAAGGCAAACGGCGGGGGTCATGCGCACCTCGGCATGGCGCCTTGTGATGACGGTTGCAATTGCGAACATCACGGAAATGAGAAGGGCCAAGCCATCTCCGATAGGCGAAACCTTCCCGGTGAAGGATTCCGAGACCATGATGGCGACGCCTGCGATCACCGCGGCGATGGCGGCCCAGGTTGCGCCTGAAATTTTTTCGCGAAACAGGGTCCACGTGAGAAGGGCAGCGATCAGGGGCACGCCAGCCTGCATGAGGAGGATGTTTGCCACGGTGGTGTAGGCCAGCGCTACGACAAAGGAAGTGGAGGCCACGGCAAAGCACAGGGCAACACCAAGGCCTGCAAGCCCCATGCCCTTAAAAAGGGCCATGGTGCCGCGCGGTCCATCGCGCAACAGCATGAATACCAAGAGAAAAAGAGCAGCGAAGATTGAGCGCCAGAACACCACGGTCCAGCTGTCATCCACCGTGAGGAAGCGCGCAAACGTGCCGCCAAAGCTCCAGACAATTGCAGAGCCTGCGACGAGGAGAATGCCACGGCGCCGGTTGCTTGCGAAGTCGCTGGAATGAATGCCGTCGGCTGATGAGCTCATGCTAGGAGATTGGTGTGCTTAGGTATTTCTGTCGTGACCTGAAACGACAATGGTTGAGGGAATTGCGAAGCGCGCTGATGGGTTTTTCAGTATCACCGAAACAAAATTTGTAATTTCGCAACATAGTTTACTTGACATTGATGCGCAGGAGTCCAAAATAAAAATCATCGCCGAACTCCACGGAGAAGGTGATGCAACGAAACAGCAATCGGAGGGAGCATGACGCCACCTGGCTACCACCTCGGATCGCGGCAGGTCTCGCGATCACATTCCGGTTAGCGCGCTGCAGCAGACTATCGACGCTTGACCGGTTTGCAGTTCACATATCGACAATCATGCGAGGTAAGAGTTTCTCCCAGCCTCGCCAGTGATCCGGTTCAAACCGGATAGTTTCAAGTCACAAACTCGAAGGATCGAGGGCCCCGCTGGCGCAACATCGTCGCAGCGGGGCTGATTTTTTTGTGCGTCAGTTTCCGAGCAGCTTGTCACGCAATTCCGACACTGCGTTCGCATGGGCGTCGAAGCCTTCGTAGGTGGCGATGATCTTCGCGTGCTTTGCAAGTTCGGGATAGGCTTGCGCCGTGACTTCCACCACTGAGGTTCGCTTCAAGAAATCATGGACGCTCAGGGCAGAGAAAGTTTTTGCCCAGCCGCCAGTGGGCAGGACGTGGCTGGGGCCTAGCACGAAATTGCCGAGGGTAGAGGGCGTGTGCTCGCCGAGCAGGATTTCTCCGGCATTTTTTACCATCGGCAGGTATTTGCGCGGTTCCTTTGACAGGATTTGCAAATGCTCTGGCGCGTAGTCGTTTATGAAGGTTGTGGCTTCGGTGGCGTCTTTCGCCAATAGAATGCCGCCGCGACTTGAAGCAAGGACAGCTTTAGTGAAGTTCACGCGTTGGGCCGTCATCTTGTGCCAATAGTGTGGGATGGCTGCGAGAGCTGCATCGGCCACCTCCTTGCTGGTGGTGACGATGAAAGCTGAACTGTCATCACCGTGTTCGGCTTCGATGAGCAGGTCCAAGGCGGCGAGGCGGCCATCGGTTGTTTCGTCGGCAAAGATGATGGCTTCACTGGGGCCTGCGGGGGTGCCGGTATCTATCAGATCGGAGAGCAGGCGTTTGGCGGCCACGACCCAGGGCGAGCCGGGGCCTACGACCTTCGCGTATCTTGAAATTGTTTTGGTGCCATAGGCAACGGCGGCGATGGCTTGGGCGCCACCGACCTTGTAAACTTTGCTTACCCCTGCAGCGCGGGCAGCCACGAGCGAGGCAGCATCGATTTTTCCATCGGGCCCGGGGGGCGTTACGATGCAGATGTTTTCAACGCCTGCAACGGTTGCCGGAATGCAAGTCATCATGACTGTGGAAGGGAAGGCTCCTTTGCCGCGCGGGATGTAGCAGGCGACGGAAGGAATGGGCGTGGTGCGGTCGCCGGCATGGAGGCCGGGGCGGATTTCCGCGCTCCATGACTCCTCAGGTTTTTGCAGTTCGTGGAATTTGCGGATGTTGCCGGCGGCAAGGTGATGGCTTCCTTGACGTCTGGTTCCAGCTCCGCGTGGGCGCGGTCAAAGTCTTTGGGGGTTGCGGCGATTGCATTTGCTTCAACGGGCGCGTGATCAAATTGTGAGGCGAAACGCGAGAGTGCGGTGTCGCCTTCAAAGCGCACGGCTTCGATGATGGGTTTCACCTTTTCGAGGAAAGGTCCCAGATCGCTTTCGGTGCGCTTGAGAAGCGTGGCGCGTTCGGCAGCGGTCAGGTCTGACAGGACGAGGTAATTGATGTGTGACGTCATGGGACTGTCCTAATGC
>CAVYAB010000010.1:0-25645 GCA_963766425.1 uncultured Alphaproteobacteria bacterium | reverse complement strand
CTCCCTAGGCTTTTATTGATTATTAATCGGCGCAGCCGCCCCACGCCTGCATGATGGTCTGATCGACAACACCGTTGAGGGCCAAGTTCAGCCATCTTCGAGGCACAGCACGAATGCGGAATTCACTGACACAACGCGTGGCGGGTCAGCAAACCCAAGCGGCTCCACACTTACCTATTGATAGGTAACTTGTCAACTAGTAGATAGAATTGTATTACTAATTGTTTCGAAGCCGCGATTCTACAAATTTCAGGAAGAACCTTGTGGATCAAAAGACTGACACCATTCACACCTCCCAGCAGATTTTGGATATCGCCCAGCGCCTTGTCCAAACCCGGGGCTTTAACGCCTTCAGCTATGCGGACATCGCCAGCACGCTGAATGTTTCCAAGGCGAGCCTCCATTATCATTTTGCCTCTAAGGCCAGACTCGGTGTCAGGCTTATTGAGCGTTACGAGGATGAGTTTGGAAGACTGCTCGACGGAATTGACCTCGGCGGCGGCACCGCGGCAATGAAATTGCAGCGTTACGCGATGATCTATTCCCATGTCCTTGCCGATCAGCGCATGTGCCTGTGCGGCATGCTCGCTGCCGAGTTTGAAACTTTGCCGAAAGCCATGCAGACCGCACTGGACGGCTTTTTTGCCTTGAATGAGCGCTGGCTTGTAAATGTGCTTGAACAAGGCCGCAGCAGCGGCACTTTGCATTTTGAGGGGACAGCTTCCGAAGCCGCCCAATATATCATCGGCTCTCTGGAAGGCTCCATGATGATGGCACGGTCCCACGGCGGCATGGCACGCTTTGATGCGGCGACCCGGCGCCTGCTTTCTGATTTCGGAATCTAGCCCGCGCGCTTGAGCCCCTGGATAGTGTTTTCAAGCCCCTGAAGAAAACGCGACCTATCGGAAGGCGTGAACACCGGATTATTTCCACGCACGTCACCGGTTTCGCGCAATTGTGACATGAGATCGCGCATGGCCAGCGCCATGCCGATGCTGTCCTCGCTGAACGGCTTTCCATTGTGGGCGATGACCTTCGCGCCATTTTTAATCGCGCGCGAGGCCAGCGGAATATCGGCGGTAATCACGATGTCGCCCGCTTGCGCCTGTTCTGCGATCCAGTTGTCAGCGGCATCGGCACCTTCGGCAACAACAACGCGTTTGACATTGTCCCCAAAAGGCAGCCGCATGTGAGAATTAGAAACGTAATGGACAATGAGCCCGTGTCGCGTCGCCACTTTCGCGGCTTCCTCCTTAACCGGACAGGCATCCGCATCAACATAGATTTGCAAGTGTTTAACTCACCGTATTCGGCAGCTCGGATTCACGCCGCGCGATAAAATCTTTCAGACCATCGGCAATGCCTTGGTCCATGGGAGGCTCTTCATAAGCCGCAAGCATCGCGGCGGCTTTTTCGCGGCCCCTTGCATCGTGATCCTTGGCGCCCTCGGCAGACCACTGCTCGAAAGGATTGAAGTCCATGACCGTTGGCATGAAGAAGGCGCTTTCGAAATGCTCAAGCGTATGCTTGGTGCCAAGGAAATGTCCAGCTGGCCCCACTTCGCGAATGGCCGCCATAGCTTCCTTGAAATCATCAAAGGAAGGCCCTTGCGCGTACTTGTACCAGCCCTGGAGCTGCTCCGCATCGGTCACGAATTTGGAGAAACCGCAGCACAGGCCGGCCTCGAGCCAGCCCGCCACATGCCAAATGTAATTGGCCCCCGAAAGGATCGCCGCATGCATGAGCATGTTTGATTCATATCCTGCCTGCGCGTCATTGAGCTTTGAGCCCACATGGAAACCAGACGTGCGCCAGGGTAGCTTATACTTCCGTGCCAGTGCCCCCATCACAAACATCATCTGGGCCGCTTCCGGCGTTCCACCCATCGGTGCGCCGGTTTTCATGTCAACCGTGACCATAAACTGCCCATAGATTTGCGGGCTGCCAGGGCGAATAAGCTGGGTGAAGGCAACACCCACCAAGGCTTCTGCGTTCACTTGCGCTACAGCGCCAATAGATGAAGCAGAGGTTGAGGCTCCACACAGAGCGAAGGGCGCCAGGATCAACGGTTGATTGTGCCGCGCATAAACCTTCATGGCGTCAAGCATCGTCGCATCCCACACCAGAGGCGAGTTACAATTGGTGATCGACACGACAACGGTGTTGTCCTTAACGTAGTCGTCGCCAAACACGATGCCCGCCATCTTCATCACATCTTCGGCCCGCTCCTTCGATGTGACGATCCCCATGAAGGGCTTGTCGGAATGCTTGAGGGCGGAATGAATGATGTGGAGGTGCCGTTTGGGAACCGGAATTTCCATGGGCTCGCAGATGATGGAACTGGAAGAATGCAAAGCCGGTGACATGTAGGCCAGCTTGTGGAGATTATTGAGATCAGCAAGCGAACCATAACGCCGTTCACCATCGAGGCCGCGCACGTAAGGTGCCCCATACATCGGCACAAATATGGTGTTCTTGCCGCCGACCTTGACAGTGCGTTCCGGGTTGCGGGCATTCAGGGTGAATTCTGGCGGCACTTTTGCCACAAGGCTCATGAGCAGCGCGCGGTCAATCCGTACCCGCGTGCCCTGCACGTCGGCGCCTGCGGCCTTCCACATGGAAATGGCCTCATCATCACGGAACTCGCAGCCGACTTCTTCGAGGATTTTCATGGACTCATCGTGGATGAGCTCCACTGCCTCGTCAGGCACCATTTGGTAGGTGGGAATATTGCGCACTAGAGTGGGAAACGAAGCCATGGGAACCGCGCGCAAGGCTCTGCGGCCTTCGCGCCCGCCGCTCCGCTTGCCCGTGGCCGTCACTTGTTTTGCCAGTTCCATCGTATTGATCATCATGCGCTCGCTTTTGTCGCTCTATTGAGCACCTCGCAGGGCGATCAATCAATATCAGTTAGCTGCACGCAATGCTTGAGTATAACTCAAGTGACATGGCTCAGCAGAAAATCCCGCAGCACCAGCGCCTCACGCGACAACTGCGAATTGTTGTTCCAGCAAATGTAAAATGACCCAGGCGCCGGCATCTCCGCGATGGTGACCTGCACCAGCTTGCGCCGATCCAAGAGCGGTTTTATGAGATTACGCCATCCCAGAACCAGTCCCTGCCCATCCTGGGCTGCCTGCAAGGCAATCACGTAACTGTTGAAACGCCGCACGCTGAGGCGTTTGTGCGGAGCCTCGTTCACGCGCAGGAAATCCGGCCACGTCGTCCAGGTCCAATCCGTGCCTTCCACCGACAGCAAGGGATGGGCAGAGAGGTCGCGCGGAGACTTGATCTTGTGTTGGCTGGCGTAGCCGGGGCTTGCCGCTGCAATGATCGTGTCATCGAAAAGCTTGTGCGTACTCTCGTTGGGCCACACCCCGCTGCCATAACGCACACGCAAATCCACGTCGGCGCGAAACAAGTCCTGGGCCCGGTCAGAAATCATATGGTCGATGATGATGTCCTGATGGGCATTCCAGAAATCGCCAAGCCGCGGCATGAGCCAATGCTGGGCAAAGGCATTGGTGGTGCCAATGGAAACAATCCGCACCTTGCCGGTCCGGCGGATTTCCTGGAGGTTGAGGGCAAGCCGCTCGAAAGTCTCCTTCAGGCTGTGGTACAGGGCCTCTCCTTCGAGGGTGAGCTGCAGTGCCCGGTGCAAACGAATGAACAGGGCGCAGCCGAGCTCCTCTTCCAGCGCCTTCACCTGCTTTGAAACCGCGCCCGCCGTGACATTGAGTTCAGCGGAAGCGCGCGTGAGGCTCAAATGCCGCGCTGCCGCTTCAAAAGCCGCAAGCGCGTTGAGGGAAGGAAGCCCATAATAGCGGCGCACCATGATGGAATTCACAAAAGCACAAGTGCAACGATTGAGTAAAGCTCACTCTAAAAAGCGGCTGGATGGCTGGACTGCATTTGTGCACTGCAACCTTAGTCTTACAACTAAGGTTGACCTTGCCCATGCCCACCGCCACAATGCCGACTCAGGGGAAGACTTGATGCAGAACGCCGCACCGGGGAGTGCAATGCTCAAGCTATTCTAGGGAAACCAATGTCGTCCGGGTCCCCTCGGATGTGCAGGGAGGGGCCAAATGGCTGATCATAAATTGACTGAGGACGAAAAAGTCCTTCACGGAATGGGTTATGCCCAGGAACTTGCCCGCCGCATGGGCGGGTTCTCGAACTTTGCTATTTCATTCTCGATCATCTGCATTCTCGCTGGCGGCATCACAGCCTTCCCGGTGGCAATGTCGTCGGGCGGCGGCTTCTCTGTCGCCATCGGCTGGGTCATTGGCGGAGTGTTCGCACTCGTTGTGGCAGCTTCCGTGGGCCAAATTGCCTCGGCCTATCCAACGGCTGGCGGCCTTTATCACTGGGCCTCAATCCTTGGCGGTCGCGGATGGGGCTGGGTCTGCGCCTGGATCAACATGGTAGGCCTTATCTTCGTTGTGGCCTCAGTGAACTTCGGCGTTTATCTCCTGCTCAAGGACCTCGTGCTTACGGGTGTCTTCGGCATGGATACATCAGCCTGGGGCGCATGGCATTCCAGTATTTTCGTAACGATATTTGCTGTGACCCAAGCGCTTTTCAATCATTTCGGCATAAAAGTAACAACGATGCTCACCGACTTTTCGGGTTATTTGATCTTTGTGATCACTGTTCTGCTTGTGCTTGCAATGCTGATCTGGGGTGCCAGCTTCGACCTCTCCCGTCTTTTCACATTTGTGAACAACACGGGCGAACCCGGCGGCCTGGTCGTTCCAGAACCACGCACGGCTCTTGTTGCCTTCCTGATCGGCCTTCTCTATCCGCTCTACACGATCACTGGCTTTGATGCTTCCGCCCACACATCGGAAGAAACAAAGAATGCGCGGACCGCAGTGCCCCAGGGGATGTTGCACTCGGTATTCTGGTCGCTGCTGTTTGGTTTCTTCCTCGCCGCGTCGTTCATTTTGGCGATGCCCGATACCGCAGCAGGGGCGAAGGATGGCTTCAACTCCTTCTTCAACCTGTTCAACAACCTGCCCATGCCAGCATTCCTCAAGGCAATTCTGGCCATCGGTATCGTGATTGCGAACTATATCTGCGCGCTGGCTGGCATGACCTCGACATCGCGCATGATTTATGCCTTCTCGCGTGACGGTGGACTTCCGGCTTCGAAGTTCCTTTCGACGATCCACCCGGTGCATCGCACGCCGGTGAACGCCATATGGCTCACCGCCGTTCTCTCGGCCGGTGCTTGCTATTATGCGCCGTTCATGTTCGCGCTTGCCGCAGGTTGCGCCCTGTTCCTCTACATCTCCTACGCCATGCCGGTTGCGGCCGGTCTCATGGCGGAAGGCAAGACGTGGACGGAATTTGGCCCCTTCCGCTTAGGGGCATGGTCGAAGCCTCTTGCGGTGGTCACCTGCATCGGCGTGATTATTCTCGCCTATGCTGGCATCCAGCCACCGTTCAATCCGATCATCCTACCCTTGTTCCCTGACCTCGTGTTCCCGCTGAACCAGTTGACCAACCCGCTGATCTTCCTGGCGGTGGCACTGGCCATTGGCTGGTTTGCCAGTGAAAGCAAGCGCTTCAAGGGTCCTCCGATTGGCGCTGAAATCGCTAAACGTCAGGCAGCTATTGCGGCACAGGAAAAGGCTCTCGCTGCTGCAGGCGCTGGCGAGTAACTGAATCCCAATAATTGAAAAGGGCGGCCTTCGGGTCGCCTTTTTTGTGCCGCTCACGAAAGGCCGTTGGCCGTGACTGGGGCCGCACCTGAGCCCCCACGGCCCGCACAGCAGGAAAAAATATTTCATGCCTTTCACATTGACAGCCAATCAATTTTGGGTCGACACTGCAATTAACGGGCACGACGGTTCGAGCAAGTGCCCATGAACAGAGAGGAAAATATGAGTTTTACACTGATTTGGAAATCTGCCGTGTTTGCCGCTGTGGCAGTTGCGGCCCCTATTTTGGCACCGGCTTCCGCAGGTGCGGTGGAATCAAACGACCCCATCAAAATCGTGCTGTTCGATTGGACCAGCGTCAATCTCAATTCCAAAATTCTGGGCGGCGTTCTTGAGAAACTCGGATACACAGTCGAATATCCAACCGGCGATTATCTTTCGAGCCTGACGACCAGCCTGACAAATGGCGACGTGACGCTGGGTCTTGAGTACTGGGATACCACGGCAGGCGAGGCCATGAAGGCCTCCGAAGCAACGGGCCAAACGGAGCGGCTCGGCACGCTGGGACCGAAGGCCAAGGAAGAATGGTGGTACCCCCTCTACATGAAGGAAAAATGCCCTGGCCTTCCAAATTGGGAAGCGCTGAAGGACCCGAAATGCGCCGAAGCGTTCTCAACCGCTGAAACTGCTCCCAAGGGCCGTTATGTCGGTGGCCCGGTAACCTGGGAAGGTTTTGATGATGAGCGCGTGGAAGCTCTCGGTCTGCCCTTTACTGTCATCCATGCAGGCACCGATGCAGCAATGTTTGCCGAACTTGACTCGGCCTATCAACGCAACGCGCCAGTTATGTTGTGGGTTTACTCGCCACACTGGGCACCAGCGAAGTATAAGGGCGAGTGGGTGGAGTTTCCGGACTATACGGCGGAATGCTATGGCGATCCCAAGTGGGGCATCAACCCCGATAAGGCCCATGACTGCGGCAAACCCCATGGCGAAATCTGGAAATTTAGCTGGGGTGGCATGAAGGACAAATGGCCGGTTGCCTACAAGGTTGCCAAAGCTTTCCAGGTTGACGCGAATGAACTGAATGCGATGTCAGGTCAGATTGACCTTGATGGAAAGACAATCGAGGATGTCGCTGCCGCCTGGGTCGCCGCCAACGAAGCAAAATGGAAAGCCTGGGCGCAATAAGCAGGCATCAGGGGCAATTCTTATGAAAACGAAAATATCGGACGCTGAAATTCAGCGTCCGGTCAAATTATCTTGCCGCAATTTGTGGAAGGTGTTTGGCCCTAACGCCGCCAAATTCATGCACGAGCGCGATGGCAAGGCGACAGCCGCCGAACTGGATAAGGCTGGGCTGGTTGGTGCGGTGCGCAACACGACGCTTGATGTGCGCGAAGGCGAAATCTTCATCGTCATGGGCCTCTCGGGTTCCGGCAAATCGACGCTGGTTCGCTGCCTGTCGCGTCTGATCGAACCCACCACAGGCGAGCTGACTTTCGACGGCAAGGACTTGCTGAAGGCCAGCGAAGCTGAACTCATCGATATCCGGCGGCACAAAATGGGCATGGTGTTCCAGCACTTTGCCCTGCTGCCCCATCTCACCGTTTTGGAGAATGTGGCCTTTCCGCTGTCGATCCAGGGCATCGGCAAAGCAGAGCGCGAAGCCCGCGCCCACAAGATGATTGATCTCGTCAGTCTCAACGGGCGCGAGCACCATTTTCCCTCTGAACTTTCCGGCGGACAGCAGCAGCGTGTCGGCATTGCGCGGTCGCTCGCCGTGGAACCTGAAATATGGTTCCTTGATGAGCCGTTCTCAGCACTTGATCCTCTGATCCGCCGTGAGATGCAAACCGAATTGATACGGCTGCAAAGTGTTCTCAAGAAAACGGTCGTTTTTATCACCCACGATTTCGACGAGGCTATCCGGCTCGCCGACCGAATTGCGATCATGAAGGATGGCGAAATTATCCAGATTGGAACGCCGGAAGATCTCGTCAAAAATCCCGCCACCGACTATGTGGCCGAATTCACTGCCGATGTGAATCGGGCCAAGGTGCTTTCGGCGCGCGCCCTTATGGGGGCGGCAACGCCAAATCCAGCGGGCTGGAGAGGGTTCCAGCAAGGGCCAAGATCGCAAGCTTCGCGGCAGCAATAGTGGATTCATCCGAGCCTTTCGCAGTTGTGGATGACGATGGCGAGATAATCGGTGAAATTTCACCGAAATCCGTGATCAACCTGCTTTCCGGAAAGGACAGGGGAGCGGGCACATGAGCGATATCGCGCTGTCAGCTGCACGGGCACACAACGGAAAACGTGTCGGCCAGTTTGTTGTTGCAGGGATGATTGTTGTGACCGCTGTTATCCTACTGTTTCCCGATGCCCTGTCCGCGCTGGCAAAGTATCCGGATGGCTTGATCATTCCTTTCAAGGACTGGGTCGGCGCCTTCATGGCATGGCTCAAAACGAATTTCACCTGGGCGACCCGGTCGCTCGCCGCCGCAGTCGACGTGCCACTGCGGTTTGCCTTCAGCCTGCTCGCAAAAGGCTTCAAATTCGGGAATGGAGAAGCTGCCTGGACCCTGCCGCGCCTGTCGTGGCTTGGCGTGATATTTGTGATGGCCTGGCTCGGCTATATCTTTGGTGGCCTTCGTCTGGCGGCCCTGTGTGGTTTCGGGTTTCTCGCACTTCTCCTCTTCAAGGTGTGGGACAATGCCATGCTCACCTTGGCGCTCATTGTTATTTGCGTGCCCTTTTGCGTCGTATCGGGGCTGCTCCTCGGCATCTGGGGATATTTCTCGCCGCGTATCAATCGTTGGCTGATCACACCGGCACTTGACCTTATGCAGACCATGCCGACCTTTGCCTATCTCATCCCAATGCTGTTGCTGTTTGGCGCGAGCCCGGTTTCGGCCTTGCTTGCGACGGGGCTTTTCGCCACGCCGCCCATGGTACGGGCAACGGTGCTGGGCCTCAACAAAGTGCCGCAGGAGATCAAAGATTTCGCTGACATGGCAGGATGCACAAAAGCACAGAAACTGTGGCGGGTCTTGCTGCCATCTGCGAAGCCCTCTCTTATGATCGGTATCAACCAGGTGATCATGCTGGCGCTCAACATGGTCATCATTTCATCAATGATCGGCGCAGGCGGGCTTGGCTACGACGTGCTGCTGGCGCTCCGGGCCCTGAAGATAGGCCAGGCCATGGAGGCGGGTCTTGCCATCGTTATCATGGCGGTGGTGCTTGACAGGCTAAGCCAGGCCATGGCGCACAAACGGCCTGAAGCTGTCACTGCCGTGGGGTTCTGGGGAAGGCACACCAACACCATTTTGGCCATTGGCGTACTCGTTGGCAGCACGCTTCTCGGCACGGTTTTCCCAGCGCTGAACAAGCTGCCCGATTCCCTGACATTCACGACCGCACCCTATTGGAAAGCGGGCGTCGACTGGATCACCATCAATTTCTTCGACACCATTGAAGCAATGCGGGTTTTTGTTCTGCTCAACTTTCTCAATCCGCTGCGGGCGGGCTTCGAAGCCCTGCCGTGGTTCGGCGTCTTGCTGATCTTGACAGCAGTGGGTTGGCGTCTCGGGGGATGGGGGCTGGCCCTGGTGGTCGCTGTACTTACCGGTTTTTGTGCAACGACCGGATTGTGGGTTCCGGCAATGCAGACGCTTTATCTCTGCGGCGTTTCAGCCCTTGTGGCTTCAGCCCTCGGGATCCCGATAGGCCTGTGGTGTTCGCGCAGCGACCGGGTTTCGGCTATCGTCACGCCGATTATCGATACGCTGCAGACGATCCCGTCATTCTGTTTCATCATTCCGGTCGTCATGCTTTTCCGTGTGGGTGATGTGACGGCAATGATCGCAACGGTCGCATTTTCCATCGTGCCGGCGGTGCGCTATACAAATCACGGGATAAGGCAGGTGCCCCATGAATTGCTGGAAGCGGGGATCGTATCGGGATGCACAAAGTGGCAACTGTTCCGCCGCGTGCAGCTTCCGGTCGCCATGCCTGAAATCATGCTTGGCATCAATCAGACAATTCTCCTCTCCCTCAGCATGATCATCATATGCGCCATGGTTGGCACCCGTGATTTGGGCCAGGAAGTATTCAAGGCGCTTTCCAAGGCTGATGCCGGACGGGGCATTGTGGCGGGCCTTGTCATTGCCTTCATTGGAATCATTGCGGATCGTCTGATTACCGCCTGGGTCAACCGCATGCGCGAGAGGCGCGGAACGGCTTAATAGCCGACGAACAAATGATCCCCATCGATTATCAGGGCAGACCCGTGCTGCCAATTTACTTTTGTGATAGCTAAAGATGATGGAGCAGAGATTCGATATCGCAGTAATTGGTGGAGGCGTCGTTGGCCTCGCCATTCTGCGCCGCTTTGCCATTGCCGGGCTGAAATGCGTTTTGCTGGAACGCGGAAGCGATATTCTGTCCGGTGCCTCAAAAGGCAACAGTGCACTGCTGCACACGGGCTTTGATGCCCCGCCCAAAAGCCTTGAGCTCCGCTGCATGAAGGCAGGCTATGCGGAATATCTTCGTATCCGCCAGAAGCTCAATCTTCCGTTGATCGAAAGCTCTGCCATAGTTGTGGCGTGGAATGACTCCGAACTCGCCGCCTTGCCGGGGATTGTCGAGAAAGCCCACAAGAATGGCGTCAAGGATGTGCGGGCCATCTCACAAACCGAATTGCGCCTGAAGGAACCAAAATTGGCACAGACTGCCATGGGCGGTGTTTTTGTGCCCGGCGAACATATTATCGACGCCTGGTCGGCCCCCTTGGCCTACGCCCATCAGGCCCTGGCCCATGGCGCAATCATTTTGCGAAACGCCGAAGTCACCGACGGGGAGTTTACCCACGATGCCTGGACACTGGCCACCAAGCAGGGACAGATCACGGCTTCCGTCGTCATCAATGCCGCTGGTAACTTTGGCGATCTGGTTGAACTGATGGCGCGCCTGTCACCCTTCACCATCAAGCCCCGCAAGGGCCAATTCGTTGTATTTGACAAGCCTGCCTTCAAATTGCTTCGGGCTATCATTCTTCCCGTGCCCACGGCGCGCACCAAAGGCGTCGTGATCTTTCGCACCGCATTTGGAAATCTGGCAATCGGTCCCACGGCAGAAGATCAAGATGAGCGTGAGATCGCAACGTGTGACTCCGAAACCCTGCACAAACTCAAATCCCGCGCCATCGAAATGGTGCCCACACTGGAGAGCATTGACGTCAGTGCCACCTACGCAGGCCTTCGCCCGGCGAGCGAGCACAAGGACTATGTTATCGAAGCCGTGAAGGACAAAAACTGGATTACCGTTGGCGGCATTCGTTCCACGGGCCTCACAGCATCGCTCGGCATCGCGGATTACGTGATCCAGCTCTATGATAAGAGTTTTGGCAAATTGCCTAAGAAGTCTCCGGAACAGTTTTGGACCCCGGTTCCAAACCTGAGCGAGGGCCGCATCAGGCCCTATATGAAAGGCGGGGAAATTGTCTGCCATTGCGAGCATGTGACACGCGGTGAAATCGAAACCGCACTGAAAGGCCCGCTGCCCGCTGGCGATATGGGCGGTTTGAAACGCCGCACCCGCGCCATGATGGGCCGATGCCAGGGCTTCTATTGTTCAGCGCATATCGCTGAAATCACCAAGGGGCGCTTCGATGGAAAGCCATGATGTAATCATCGTGGGCGGCGGTCCCACGGGCCTGAGTGCTGCGCGGCGCCTGACTGATCTCGGTATCCGCGATGTTGTGGTCCTTGAGCGCGAGGCGCTGGCAGGTGGCATCCCGCGCCATTGCGGGCATTTAGGTTTTGGTTGGCAAAGCCACAAACGTCTGTGGACAGGCCCGCGCTTTGCCGCCGAACTTCGCAAATCTGCCAAGGGCCTCGATGTCAGAACTGCAGCGACTGTGCTTGAACTTCTGAAAGATGGTCAGTTGCGTATTCAAACCCCTTCCGGCCTTGGCGAGATGACAGCAAAACACATTCTTATCGCTACTGGCACACGCGAAACCCCCCGGTCAGCCCGCCTCGTGGGCGGCAGCCGTCCGCGGGGTGTGATGAATACCGGTGCCCTGCAACAGCACGTCTATCTCCACCACAACAAGCCCTTCGCGCGGCCGGTTATTATCGGCAGCGAACTTGTCTCGTTCTCGGCACTGCTGACCTGTCGGCACCTGGGCATCAGGCCCGTTGCCATGCTGGAAGAGAACTCGCGCATTTCGGGACCAAGACCAGGCGGCCTCATCGCCAGATTTGCTTTTGGAGTTCCTGTTCGGACCTCCTCCAAACTCATCGCCATTGAAGGCCGCATAAATGTTGAGGCCGTTGAAATCGAACGCCATGGCATGCGTGAGCGTATCATTTGCGATGGCGTCATTTTCACCGGGTATTTCAGGCCTGAAACGGCATTGATCCCAACCGGCTTGCCTTCAGAAAAATACTCAAGTGCCGGAAATGTTGTGGGCCCGCTCAAGACTTCGGGCGAATGCTGGCAACAAGGTATTGCGGCAGCCGAAGACATAGCGAAGAGGTTGGCATGAAAGTTGTTGCCATTGATCAGGGAACAACAGGCACCAAATCTTTCACCCTCGATGAGTCAGGTCGTTTTGAATCCGCAGCTTCACTTGAACACCGGCAGATTTATCCCCAGGCTGGTTGGGTTGAACACGATGCAGAAGAATTGCTGCGCAATGTCGGGACATGTCTTGAAGCTGCAGGTGAGGCCGATGCCATTGGTATCGACAATCAGGGTGAGACAGTAGTTGCCTGGAATGCGAAGACAGGCCAGCCGATTTACAACGCCATCGTTTGGCAGGATGACCGGACGCACGGAACAACGGCAAAGTTGAAGGCGGATGGTGCAGAAGAATTGACCAAGGCCTGTGCAGGCCTGCCGCTTGATCCCTATTTTTCAGCAAGCAAGCTGCGCTGGTTCATTGACAACGTCGATGATGCCAAGACCCTTCTCAAGCAAGGCAGCTTGCGCCTGGGAACCAGCGATGCATTTTTCCATGATCGCCTGACCGGAACTTTTGCAACCGATGTGACAACCGCCTCGCGCACTAGTCTCATGTCACTGGAAACTTGCAACTGGGACGCTGAACTTTGCAAACTTTTTGGCGTGCCTGTGGAATGCCTGCCCGAAATCAGATCAACCGCGGGTGATTTTGGACAGGTTGGGAAAACACCCGTGACCGCCAGTCTGGTTGATCAGCAGGCAGCCCTCTTTGGTCATGGCTGCCCCACGAAGATTACGTTTGGGACTGGTGCCTTCGCGCTCACGGTTACAGCAGACGTCCGCGTCGATGGGTCGAAATTTGGCATCCTTCCAACCGTCGCATGGAAAATAAAAAATGAGCCACTGCATCGCGCCATTGAAGGCGGTGTCTACAATGCCGGCTCAGCAGTGAACTGGGCGAGGGGGCTTGGACTGTTCAAGGAATTTTCCGAAATCGCAAGTTTCGAAATACAAACAGCCCTGTCGCGCAATCTCATCTTTGTGCCTGCCTTGTCTGGTCTCGCTTGCCCCCATTGGGATCGCGGCGCAGCGGGCCTGTGGATCGGCCTGGGACTGGATACGACTGCAAAAGATCTCATGCAGGCGGTGCTGGAAGGAATTGCCCTGCGGGCATCAGAAGTGATTGCAGCCATGGGCGAACTCACGTCACTCGGAAATATGATCTCGATTGATGGTGGCCTTACAAAGAATCCCTACTTCAACCGGTTTCTCGCCAACGCGCTGCAAAAGACGGTAATCGTTCAGGAATCACCCGAACTCACTGGCCTTGGCACAGCCTGCATGGCGATGCGCGGAGCTGGCGCAAAAACATTGCCACCACTCCCCGCGCCCCGAGCAAAGATCACTCCGGATGCACCGTTGAGCCAGGAATTGATGCAACGATTTTCGGAAGCAATAAAGCGCTCGAAGAACTGGAAATAGCTAAGCCGCGATTACTTCATCGGCATTCGATGCAAGCGCACCACTGGCCATCACCAATCCTTCAGATCCATCAAGTGCACCGGACACGAGTTCAAGCCCGAGAAAACGGTTGCGCTCGACAGGTCCCGGCAAATGCAAATCAGCAACAAGATTGCGGTTGAAGCCAAAGCGGCTGTAGTAGGGTTCATCACCGACCAGCAACACGGAAACGTGACCAAGAACCTTCGCCATGTTGAGGGCATGTTCCATCAATTCCCGCCCAATGCCGCGCCGTTGGTAACGGCCATCCACGGCAAGCGGCCCGAGCAGAAGCGCTGGTCCGGCAGAACCGGCGATCACATTCCACATGCGCAGGGTTCCGATCACCCGCCCCGATTTGCTCAAGGCCGTGAACGCAAGTCCTTCGGCAGGCAAGCGGTCATCACGAAAGCGTTGCGACGTCTTGCGTTGGCGAGCCCGCCCGAAGGCCCGGTCAAGAAGTGCTTCTCGTGCAATTATGTCAGCCGGAATTTCGGCGCGTATGGTGACCATGACAGCCTCCAGGGATTTGATGATGAACTAAATGATGAAGGCTTGCAGCGGCGTGAAGCCATTGAATGCCACCGACGCATAGGTCGTCGTATAGGCTCCCGTGGCTTCAATCAGCACTTCATCACCAACGCTCAGCGTCACCGGCAAGTCATAGGGCGTCTTTTCGTAAAGTACGTCCGCCGAATCGCAGGTTGGCCCGGCAATCACGCACGGCGCCTTGGCGTCACCGTCACGCGCCGTGGTAATGGGATAGCGGATGGCTTCATCCATGGTTTCAGCCAGCCCGCCGAACTTGCCAATGTCGAGATAGACCCAACGCTGGTTGTCATTGGCGTGCTTCTTTGAAATCAGCACCACCTCGGTCTTGATCACGCCGGCGTTGCCAACCATGCCGCGGCCTGGCTCGATGATGGTTTCAGGAATGGCATTGCCAAAATGCTTGGCGAGGCTCTCGTGAATGGCATTGGCATAGGTTCCAGTGTTTGGAACCGCCTTCAGGTATTTGGTCGGGAACCCGCCGCCCAGATTTACCATGGACAACGTAATGCCACGCAGGGCCAAAGCATCAAAGATTGACTTTGCTTCAGCCAGCGCCGTATCCCAGGCACCAAGCCTCGTCTGTTGCGAACCCACGTGGAATGAAATGCCATAGGCTACAAGTCCAAGCGCATGGGCGCGCAGCAAAACATCTTTCGCCATCTCAGGGTCACAGCCAAATTTGCGGCTCAGCGGCCATTCGGCTCCGGCACCATCGGTGAGGATGCGGCAGAACACCCGGGCACCAGGTGCCGCGCGGGCAACCTTCTCAACTTCTTCAACACAATCCACTGCAAACATGGAAATGCCGGAGTGGTGGGCGCGGCCAATATCGCGCTCTTTCTTGATGGTATTGCCGAATGAAATCCGGTCAGGTGTTGCGCCTGCAGCAAGCGCCATTTCAATTTCGGCAACGCTTGCCGTATCAAAGCAGGAGCCGAGATTGGCCAGAAGCTTCAAAACTTCCGGGGCGGGGTTTGCCTTCACCGCATAAAAAATACGCGTGTCCGGCATGGCTCGCGTAAAAGCTTTGTAATTGTCGGCAATGACGTCAAGGTCGACGACGAGGCAAGGGCCTTCTGGTTGTCGGTCGCGGAGGAAGTCCAAAATGCGGGCGGTTGCGGCCATGTGCGTATCTCCCAAAAAAACAGATGAGACATCAGAGCGCTTCGAAAACCCACGCGATGGAGACGTGGAGTTGACTAACCGCCTACTGACTTTTCGCCTTGGCTTGATTGGGATACCCAATCGCACTGCGGGCAATGATAGTGGTGCCTCTCAGTAACATCAGCCTTTGGAGGGCCGACAGAGACCAAAAAGCCCGCACCGTCGTTGCTTTGGGGATATCCTTAAGGCACGTGCGACTCTGGGCAAAACGCATATGATGGATTCTTGTGTTGCAATCAAGAAAAAATTTGGGCTGAAGCAAAGTTTTTTATTAACAGCCGTTAATCTTTTGGCTCTGCGAAGGCATGCCAGCCAGCGAGCAAGCGCGTGGCGGTGGTGATCAAGCAAAGCGCCGCATAAAAATAAGCCAGCACAGCGAAGTGTTGTGGCCACAGGCACATGGCCAGAAAACAGGCAATCGTCTCCGTCCCTTCAGCGAGGCCACCGAGATAGTAGAATGACTTCGTCGGATATTCCGTGCTCTTCAGGCCGCGCTTCTCGGCGATAATGGCATAGGCGAGAAAGCTCGAACCGGTGCCAACGAAAGCTGCCAAGAGCGTTGCTGCGGCAAGGGCATTGCTGTCAGGATCGGCGATGCCAAAGGCCAAGGGTATGGTTCCATAGAAAACAAAATCCAAGCCTATATCAAGGAAGGCACCGCGGTCGCTGGCAACTCCGGCCCGTGCCACAGCCCCGTCGAGGCCGTCAAGCGCTCTGCTTGCGAGCAATGGTACTAATGCCAAGGCGTAAAATCCAAGGGCAATGCAAAGTGCCGCGAATAAGCCAAGCCCAAAGCCCGCGAATGTAACTTGGTCAGCGGAATAGCCCCTGTTCTTGATCACAAGCGCTGCCCGGTCAATCGCTGGCTTCATTAATTTCATGGCGTAGCGATCAAGCACGTATCAGGTCCCCCTTGTTGCTGATCCGAAAAACGCGCCCGCCAGCCGGGGCGTCTTCACGATCATGGGTGACCAGCAGGGTGGGAATATTGCGCTCGCGCAGATGGGCAAAAACATAATTCCGGATGGAGTGCCGGAGCTCCGCGTCAAGCTTGGAGAAGGGTTCATCCAGCAGCATCGCCTGGGGTTTGGCCATAAGGGCGCGGAAAAGCGCAACTCGTGCTTTCTGCCCGTTGGACAATGTATGGGGCGCGCGGTTCTCAAGCCCTTCGAGCTGGGCGCTTGCGAGGGCATCGCTCACCAGGCCTTGCCGTTCTGCCGGGTTACCGCGCGCAATGCCGAACAGAAGGTTTTCCGCAACGGTGAGATGTGGAAACAGCAGGTCGTCCTGAAACAGCCGGCCAACCCGGCGTCTCTCAGGCGGCAGGCCCATGAGACTGACGCCATCCAGAGTAACCTGTCCAGCACCATGCATGGGAGTTGTGAGGTCGCCTGCGATGTAGGCCAGGAGCGATGATTTTCCGCACCCGCTTGGGCCCATCAGGGTAACAATTTCCCCGGCCTCAATTGAAAGTGTGAAACTCTTGATGAGCAGCACATCGCCGATTGTGAGGCTGATATTTTCAAATAGCAGGGTCATAGCGTTTTCCGGCCAAAGCGCGCCGCCGCAATAAATGCAAGCGCTGGCACAACGGCAAGCATGAGTGCAAAAACCGCCATCAGCGGGCGATTACCACCACTTGCGAGCGTAACCGCTTCTATTGGGAGTGTTGTCATGCGCCCTGAGGCGATAAGTTGGGCTGGAACGAATTGCGCAATGCTGACACCAATTCCTACTGCAGCGGCGGCGGCTATTGCTGGTTTCAACATGCCTAATTTGACGTTTAACAAAAACCGGTATTGATCCGTGTTGAGGCCAAGCGATACGGCACGGTAGCGCGGATCAAAGGCCCGGTACGGTCCCTTCAGCACGATGAACACATAGGCGAACACTGGCGTCAGATGGGCAAGGAAAACGCCAAACCAGGTGCCATTCAAACCGAGTTGAAGAAAT
Source organism: uncultured Alphaproteobacteria bacterium (assembly GCA_963766425.1). Lineage (GTDB taxonomy): Bacteria > Pseudomonadota > Alphaproteobacteria > Rhizobiales > Aestuariivirgaceae > Aestuariivirga. The sequence goes on along the minus strand of CAVYAB010000010.1, from coordinate 8,333 downwards.
GCCAGATACTGTCCATCGGCGATGAGGAGAGATGGAAGGGCGAGCGCTGCAATGGCGCAAGCAAGCAAAGCCGCGTCCAATTTTTCAGGAATAGTTTCAAACCAGAAGATGGCGAGGGCCAAGGCTGCAAGCGTTGAAGCACAGGCCAACGACAAGCTGTTCAAAAGTGGATCTGGCGACGTCACGAACAGCCCCCAGGCCGACCAGCGCCATTGCGCGGGGAAAAGATTGGGGTAGGGCCACAATGTGCCAAAGGACATGATGCACAGGATGACAAAGACCATCGCATAAATTGCAAAGAAGAAAAACAGGAGGGCGCTTGAAGAAACTTTCGGCGTCCGTCTGGGCGAGGGCCCTCGCGTGAGAAAGTTCCAGATGGCGAAAAGGGTAATCTTTTGCAAACCCCAAAAACACAGGGCAAGACAGGCAAGTGTGCCTGTCAGGAACAGGGCACCAATAGTCCCGCGGGCGTTGATGGTCGGGTCCGCATTGCTGAGATCGGACCATATGATGACGGAAAGTGGCGGCGGCTGCGTGGGGCCGATGGCCAGCGCCACATCAACAACCGATGCGCCGTAGAACCAAACGATAAGCAACGGCCATTTCAGGCGCGGCAGGATTTGTGGAATGAACACCCGTAGCCAGACGGATGCACTGCCATGCCCCAGGCTCTGGGAGACACGAAAATGCCCCTTCAGCATCTGCGAAATATCAGGCCGCGCCAAAAGCGCGCCAATCAGCCAGATCAGGAACGGCACTTCCTTCAGAACAAGAACCGCAATCAATGACAGGCCATAGGGGTCTTGCGTCGTAACCCATTGCGGTGGGTCAACCCAACCTGCAAAAGTTCCAATTACCCGTGCAATGAACCCGCTCGGCGTGATCAGGAATCCAAACCCAATGGCAAATGCCAGATGGGGCAATGACAGAAAGCTGCCCATAAGGCCCGTGCCGCCTGACCATAATTTGCTGCCGTAAAGACCCGCCACAATCCAGAAGGCAAGCAGAGCCGAAATGACGAGGCTCAGTGTTCCGGTGGCAAGTGAAAGTGCAAGGGCTGGCCAAATTTGCGGGTGTTCAAATAGAGCGCTCCATGCAGCGCCGTCATGCGCGCCATATAAGACGGTAAGCAATCCTGCGGCAAGCGGACATAGCCACAAAGCACCGAGTGGCAGAAAACCAGCAAACCTGTTCAGCCATTTTTTCATGTGCCGTAGGATTCAAGCCACGCAGTTTCAATGAGTGGAACCCAACTGCCATGGGGCTCAGGGATTGCCGGAGCAGCAATTGTGACGCGCCCGGGAACATCGCTGCTTGTAAAGAATTTGGTTTCATCGGTGGAAAGTTTGCTGAGAGCAAGCACCGTAGGATCCCCCCAGGTCTTGAGATCAGCCTTGCGGCCTTGCGCCTCGGGCGAAAGCAGGAAGTTGGCAACAACCTGCGCAGCGGCCGTTGCCTTCGAATTGATGGGAATGGCCAAAAAATGCGTATTGCCAATGGTGCCTGCCCTGTGCTGCCAGGCAACTGTACTGGTCGGCAATTCTCCTGAAGCAACTAGATTGGCAGGTTCATTAGGGTTGAATGTGAGCGCCATCAGCAATTCACCATCTGCCAGCATTTGCTTGAGCTGCGCCTGGCTTTGCGGAAACTGCTTTCCCTCGCGCCACAAATGCGGATGCAAGTTATCAAGCAGATCAAACAGCGGTGCTACGGCGCGCGCAAATTCCACTTTCCCGGCAGGCAAGAGAAGAAGGCTTTGATCCGCAATTGATTCAATGAGCGCTTGTTTCACAAAAGTCGTGCCGTGGAAATCCGGCGGCGCCGGGTATGTCACACGGCCTGGATTGGCTTTTGCAAATTCCACAAGTTCTTCCATGCTTTTGGGAGGCGAGGAAATCTTGGCACCGTCGCCAAAAAAGGTGAGCTGTGCCATGCCCCACGGGCTTTCCAGACCCTCGGTTGCCTCCGCAAAGTCAAAAAGCGTTGTGGGTTTGCCCACGGTATCCACATATTTGAAATTTGGCAGGTCGCTGGCAAATGGTCCAAATAGCAGCTTCTCGAATTTCATGGCGCGGAAGTTTTCACCGTTGATCCAGATCAAGTCCGCTGAGCCCTCCGCCTTGCCCGCCCTCACTTCGTCGCGCACCCGCCGGACCACTTCTGCCGTGTCGGCGATTTTCACCTGCTCAAGTGTTACGTCGTAACGGGTTTTGAGTTGCTCTGCCGCCCAGGCAATATAAGCGTTGATCGGCTCGGAACCGGCCCAGGCGTTGAAATAAACTGTTTGGCCCTTTGCTTCCGTTTCAAGCGCAGCCCAATCCCCGGCAAACCCCGAATTTGACAAAAATGGCAGGAAAGTTGCGGCAACCGTGGTCTTAAGCAAATCACGTCTGGAAAACTTCATTTCGGCTCCCTTGGTTGCCGTTACGTCATAGGGAGTTCCGCGGCGAAAAGGAATATCTCCGGATTTCTTCTGATCAGAAATTTGTGATCAGCAACTTCTCTTTTAACATCCAATGCTATTTCGCTACCCAAACCTTCGCTGGTTTGCTGGGCTCGAATATGTAAAAATTGTTACTATCCAGTCCTTGCCAATCACCACTGCTGCCATCCGGCCAGACAACCCGCATCTCGGCTTGAGCCGCATCGCCCAGCCCCACATGCCACCAGCCACTTTGGCCGCTGGCATGACCGCCGCCCACTGTGATTTCGCGGCGCACCACCTGTTCTCCGCGCTTCATTTCAAGCCACGCGCCGATTGCATCGCGGTTGGCACCCGGCTGCTGCAATTTGACCTGTATCCACTTGCCCGCGTTGTCGCTCGTATTGCGCCACAGCTGCGCGGTTTCCCAGCGGTTGACAACCACCAGATCGAGAAGTCCATCGAGATTGAAATCCACCAAGGCAGCACCACGTGACGTGCCGTTATTGCCAATTCCTGCTTTATCGGCTGCTTCCATGAACTTGCCGTCGGCTCCCTGCAGCAGCAGGTTGTTGGGATCCTTCATCGCAAAGTCCGGCATTTTGGCAACGTTGCCTTTGGCAATGAACAAATCTACCAGGCCGTCATTGTTGATATCTTCAAACTGCGTATGCCAGGCTGTGCTGGGCCGCAGGTCATTGCCCATGTAAGGGCGGTGCGCGGTCACACCTTTGGCAAAGGCCACGTCTTTGAAGGTGGCCGGCGGCTTGCTCCCTTCCGGGATGCCTGCCAGGGTTTGCAGCTTATTGTCGGCCATGCTTGTTAGGAAATATTCAGGATAGCCGTCGAAGTCGAGATCGTAACTGGCAATGCCCATGCCCCAGATGCGCAAAGGCCGCCAACCTTCCTTGTCGGTGTACAAGGCCGGCGCCGTGTTCGGTTCAACGTGCCAGAGTTGCTCCTGGCCGCCTTCGTAATACTCGCGGTCGTTGGAAACGCGCAAGGATGGCGTGCCGGACTTGTTCCAATCGGTGAACAGCATCGAGAGCGGGCAAAAACTGGGCTTGAGCGCCAGAGGTGCAGCAAACTGGCTTTGAGATTTGCCATTCGCGGCATTGGGCCGGTGCAACCAATTGTCAGTGCAGGAGCCCCACGGCGACGTCTCCTCGCGGCGGTTGATGTAATTGCCAATCGCTATTGTGGGCCACGTGGCGCCCCGTTCCCAGGTAGCGGCAAGCGACGTTGACCAGGCATCGCCGCCATCGAAACCGAAAGCTTCATTGGCACGTTCAAAACGGCAGCTGCCAAGCCCCCGCATCACCACGTTTTCGCCAACGCGCAACAGCACGATGTCGGTGACGCCGTCACTGTCGACGTCCAACGGGTATGCGCCCGTCACGGTGTCCAATTCGAGCCCGCTGGTTTCCACGGCGAAATGCAATGCGCCGCCTAGCGTGCTCGTATTGCGATAGAATTTTGCTGGCGATGCGCCGCCAGCCAGCAGCATGTCGGCAAAGCCATCGTTATTGCAGTCAAAGGTGGCTACCCCGCCGCCAACCATGTATTCCCACTCACCTGCATAGACACTGTCAATGCCAGCACTCCTCGTTTCCTCAACGAAGCTGGGGATGGCAGTTGTGTTTTCAGCAGCAGTTGATTGCGTGAACCCAACAGCAGTCAACGCAAGTCCTAAAGTCATCAATCGCATGGTCTACTTCCTTGTGCGCAAAGAGTTTACGAATGCGCCAATGCAGCGCCCCTGTTCCAACCCGCGTTCAATCGCGGCGCGAAAATGAATGCCACCATACAATCGCGAGATACCGGCTTCCTCAGCCGCCGCCCAGAAACTCGGGTAGGCGCGCGGCTTTATGCCATCGCGTGCGTGCGTGGCGTCCTCGAACGCAAAATTTTCACCGAACATGTTGGTCAGCACAACCGCCGCCGCACCTGATTGCGTGCTGTGGCCACTTGGATATTCGGGGAATGGCGGTGTGTTGATCAGCGACTCCCATTTCGGATCAATCGTCCGGCGGATATAGGTCACGGGCCGCAACAGGTCGTACTGAAACTTGCTGTCCCAACAGCCAATAAATGCATCGGCCTCCGCTATGCCAATGCGCGCCAAAACGTCGACACTTTTGTCCAGCGCCACCTTGTCGCGTTCGAATATCTGCAGCGCAATCGAAATCCAATGCCCGGGAGGCGTCGGCGAAAGCATCGGGTCATCCGACCAGAACCGCGCAATGGCACGTTGCTCCGGACTCAAATTCTGTTTTGCCTCAAATACCTCAAGCGCTTCCTTGTAGAACTGCGAAGTCTCGTCTTCGCTGTATTCCGGTGGGGCGGGCAACCCGCAACTCGCTCCATTCGGCATGGCGAACGTGCGGTTCTTGCCCCAGTTTGGCAGAAGCGGTTTTTGCTGCTGCGCGATCAGGTTCGTCGGCACCCAATTCGCCGGGCCCATCGTCAACTCGTACTCTAAGGGGAAGCCCATGTTTACGATGACGGCTCCGCCGTCATCGCGCGACCACGTTAGAACATGTTCCGCAACCGCGCGGCCGTATTCTTCACTGCGGACCGCCACATCGGCAGGCAATCCCGCCGTAGCTTCCGAGCGCAATTTTGCTTCGAGTGAGGCAACAGCCCGTTGGCCGGTAGGACCTGTATTCTCAAAAAAATTCTGTACGGCGAATGCCATGGCAGCCTGAAGTACCACGGCCTCGTCGTAAGTCTTGCCTGCCTCCCGTTGCGGCGCGGGCGTCAGCCTGTTCAACTGCCCAGCTAGGGATTGCATTTTGGACGAACCGGTTGCCGCCGCTTCAAAAGCGGTCACACCGAGGTAGGCAAACGAACGGCTGGCCACAGGCGGGGAATAGGTCGGCGTATGCCGCACCAATTCAAGGACCAACTGGTACCAGGTGCGCAACACCTCCTCAGCTGGCTTCGCGTTGGCCTGAGCGACCATCGCCCCGAACCATGCCAAAGCGACTACCGCAGCCAGTAACAATTTCCTCATGCAATTTTCCTCCCGGAGAATTCAATTATTGTTGCTTTTTGGCCCGTAGCATAAACGTCGCGGTCAAGGTGGCGCAAAGTTTCAACCAGGGTTCCCGTTGTAATCATGTCCTTGCCATAAGGCACAACTTCAAACTCAATATTCTTGCGCAAGTCATGAACCAGTCCGCGCCGCAGGGCCTCTTCAAGACTGTCTTTCATAAGTCCGTAGGCACGTGTCCCAGGCCCTGCCAGGACAACCCGTTGCGGATTGATAAGCGCAATCAGGCGTGCGATGCCGAAGCCCAGCACTTCGCCGGCGCGCAGAAATGCATTTACGGCAACCGTATCGCCCGCTTCTGCCGCCAATTCCACTGCTCGCAAATCGCTGTCGAGAACTGGTGCATGAATGTCAAAATCTGCTCCTTGCCTGTCATTGGCCATACGCATGATGCCATAATCTGCGCTGAAGGCTTCGAGGCATCCGTGCCGCCCGCAACGGCAAAGGGGGCCTTCGGGCATGTGATTCATGTGGCCAAATTCGGCTGCCCGGCCGGTGGCACCGGAATAAACCGATCCATTGAGTATGAGGCCCAGTCCTATGCCATGTCCCATAAACACAACGGCAGTTGTCCCGCCATACCTCTTCCGGTCCATGCCGAGGAGGGCCTCGGCAATCATGTTGGCATTGTTGGCGATGCTGCAAGGTATGTCCAGAAGCCTCTCAAGCGGCCGGACAACCGGAATGTCACGGGCATGAAACGCCGGACTCCACGAGATTTCTCCGGTAATCGTGTCGGCGACACCCTGCACGGCAACACCAATACGCTTGATTGAACTCAGCGCAATTCCGAGTCTTTTGGCATTGCTTTTTATTTCCTGGGCAATGCGCGGGCCGAATTCTTCTTTTGGAATTGGGTAGATATCCAGGCGCAGTTTTACTGGTTCACGCGTGGCCCCGCTGAAATCCGCAAAAACCAACTCAACCCCATCGACGGAAATTGCAATGGCCAGAACATTGGTCGCCTGCGGATTGAGCGCCAATCTTGTTTGTGGTCGTCCGCGTTTGGCTTGCGTTGAGACCTCTTCGTCCTCGACAATTGAATAGACTAGTCCTTCATCAATGAGTTGTCCGCTGATCGAGGTAATGGAAGCTGGCGAAAGACCCGTTTGGTAGCCCAAAGTAATTCTTGCGAGCGGGCCATGCTGGCGCAAAGTTTCGAGGACCAGCCCTCGATTCTGCCGCCGGACAAGATCGCTGTTTGCTTTCTTGAGCATGTTCTCCCAACACGGTCTCCAGCATTTACTGCTGAATTGTCATATTTATTTTCTAAGCTTGACTCACTCCGCGACTTGATGCAACATTTTTTTGGACGCTAAAATAAATCAATAATCGTCCATCGGCCACTGTTTGCGAGTTCCAGAACAACTGGAGTAATGGGAGCGTCCCGTGAATGGCTAGGCGATGAGGAGGAATCTAGGAATGAAGCGCAATATCTTAACATTGATGGCCGGCGCCCTGATGCTCGGCATGTCATCCATGTCAGCCATGGCCGCTGGCAAAACCATTGCTGTATCTTGGAAGACCTTCCAGGAAGAGCGTTGGAAAACCGACGAAGCCGCCATCAAGGCTGTGGTTGAGGCTGCCGGCAACACCTATGTATCAACAGATGCCCAAACATCTGCTCAGAAGCAGGCTGCTGACATTGAAGGCCTGATCTCGCAAAAGGTCGACGTGATCCTGGTAGTGGCCTACGACTCGGACGCCATCCTGCCATCAATCAAGGCCATTAACGATGCTGGCATCAAGGCGATTGCCTATGACGTGCAGTTCGAAGATCCAAACGCGCTCTACATCACGTTTGACAACGTCGGTGTCGGCCGCATCATTGCCCAGGAAGTCCAGAAGGCAAAGCCAGAGGGCAATTATGCCTTCATCAAGGGCGACAAGGGCGATCCGAACGCCACCTTCCTGTTCCAGGGCATGATGGAAGTGCTTAAGGAAGCCCTCGATTCCGGCAAGATCAAGAATGTCTGCGAAACCTTCACCGACAAATGGGCGCCGGACGTTGCCCAGAAGAACATGGAACAATGCCTGACCTCGACCGGCAACAAGGTCGATGCAGTTGCGGCGGAAAATGATGGCATGGCTTCGGGCGTCGTTGCTGCCTTGACCGCGCAGGGCATGGCCGGAATTCCGGTCGGCGGCCAGGACGGTGACTTGGCTGCCATCAACCGCGTCGCTCTCGGCACCCAGACGGTTTCCGTGTGGAAGAACGCCAAGGACCTCGGCAAAGTGGCTGGTGAAGCCGCCAACGCCTTGGCTGACGGCGCTGACATGACTTCAATCGCCGGTGTTGCAAAGTTCAGCGGCGGCAAGAAGGGCGTGGAAATGAATTCCATCCTGCTCGCCCCGACACCGATCACCAAAGCCAACATCAATGTCGCCATTGATGCCGGCCACATCACCAAGGATCAGGCTTGTGCTGGCGTTGCTGCCGGTGCGGTGCCCGGTTGCTAATTTCCTGCACTTGGTATTGATTAGGACCGCGCCTGTGCAAATGGGCGCGGTTTTTCTTTAAGTAGAAGCAGGATTTCCCGGAGCCCTTGATGTCAAACCCGTCCAGCACCAGCCAAAGCCCTGCCCTGCAAAGTGAGGGGCCAATCAAGAGTTTCTTCCGCGCCACGGAAATCGATACCCGCATGCTGGGCATGGTTGCAGCCCTGATCCTGATCTGGTGCGCCTTCGACGTTGCCAGCGGCATCATGCGCGGCAATTTTGGCGGGTTGCTAGGTGGGTCCTTCCTCACGCCACGCAACCTCTGGACCCTTCTGGTACAAACCTCGTCCATCGCCGTCATGTCCACCGGCATGGTGCTGTTGATCGTCATGCGCCAACTTGACCTCTCCGTCGGTT
>CAVYAB010000009.1:0-78325 GCA_963766425.1 uncultured Alphaproteobacteria bacterium | reverse complement strand
CTGGAATACGCCCACTGTTCAATCGTTGGGCCAAAAACACAAGCACAAAGCTCACGAACATGACAATGCTTGCCATGGCATTGATCTCGGGTGTCACGCCGAAGCGGATCATGGAATAGATCTGCATGGGAAGCGTTGTTGATGCCTGCCCGGCGCCGGCGGTGAAATAGGCGATGATGAATTCATCGATTGAAAGGGTGAAAGCAAGAAGTGCGGCGGCAATGACCGAAGGCAGGATCAGGGGCAGGGTTATCTTCCGGAATGTCATGAGGTGGCCGGCGCCGAGATCGCGGGAAACTTCGGTGAGCGACCAGTCGAAGCCTTTCAGCCTGGCCCGCACAACTGCGCATACGAAGGCAATGTTGAACACCACATGGGCCAGGATGATGGAGTGCAGCCCGAGGGTGAATTTGATGAGCGTGAAAAAAGTGAGGAGGGCGATGGCCAAAACGATGTCCGGCACAATCATGGGCGCGAACAGCAGCGCGTCGCGCGCCGCCGATGGCTTTGCCCGCTCGACGCCCAGCGCCAGCAGGGTTCCGAGCACCGTGGCGATGATGGTTGAAATCGAAGCCACGACGGCTGAGTTCCAGGCCGAGGCGAGTATCTTGGGGTTGCTGGCCATCTTGCCATACCATTCAAACGAAAACCCGGACCAGACCGTGGGCAGGCCCGCCTTGTTGAAAGACAGGGCCATGAGCACGGCAATCGGAATGTAGAGAAATATGTAGGTGGCGCCGAGATGGGCCTTGAGGAGCCTAGACATGCTCGCCCCGCGCCCGGCCTGCAGCGACGGCCTGCATGAAAAGGGCAAGCATCATGAGGGCGATCAGCAATGCGGAAAGCGTTGCGCCAAAGGGCCAATCGCGCGCCGAGAGGAACTGGTCATAGATCAGGTTGCCGATCATCTGCTGCTTGCCGCCGCCGAGGAGATCGGGCGTTATGAAGTTACCGATCGAAAGCACAAATACGAAAACCGCGCCCGCCGCCACGCCCGCCGCCGTCAGCGGCAGGGTGATTTTGAAAAATGTCGTAATGGCCGTCGCGCCGAGATCACGCGAGGCTTCCGCATAGGAAGGATCGAGCCTTTGCAGCGCTGAGTAAATCGCGAGGATGACGAAGGGCGTATAATTGTAGACGAGGCCGAGGATGATCGCGAATTCATTGTAGAGAATGGGCAATGGCTGCGAAATCATGCCCACATACATGAGCGCGTTGTTGATGACGCCCACCGGATTGAGCAGCACGATCCAGGCATAGGTGCGGATGAGATAGTTGGTCCAGAACGGCAGGATGGCGAGAAACAGCAGCGAGGTTTGCCAACGTTCCGGGGCGCGCACGATGGCATAGGCGGCGGGATAGCCGATGAGCAGGGCAAACGCCGTGGCCGCCAGCGCTATGCGGGCGCTGTCGAGAAAAATTGACAGGTAAAGCGGATCGAACGCCCGGGTGAAATTGTCGAGCGTTGCCGCCGACCAGTCAACCCCGCCATAGGTGCCGCGCTCGAAAAACATGAGCACAAACACCAGCAGGCACGGCACGATCATCAGCGCCGTCAGCCACAAAAGGCCCGGCGCCATGAGCAGCCATGAAATAAGGCGGTTGGACATCAACAAACCCTCACCCTGAGGCGCCCCGCAAAGCGGGGCCTCGAAGGGTCAGCCACAAATCGGGCCGGAGCCCCATGCAGGTGCTTCGAGGCTCGCTTCGCTCGCACCTCAGCATGAGGAGTATTGCTTACTTCGCCGCCATGATTTCCGAAACGGTCTTGGAGAAGGCCTTCATGCCGTCGCCGAGATCGCGCAGCTGTTCGTATTTCAGAAGATCGGCGGGCGGCATGGCGATGTTCGGATAGGCGGTGAGCATTGCCTTGTCGACCGTATCCATGGCGGCCTTGTTTGGCACCTTGTACATGATGTTCTCGACCACCCATTTGCCGTTCTCGGCATTGAAGATGAAGTCGATGAACTTGTGCGCCGCGTCCAGGTTCTTGGCAGCCTTGGGAATGACCAGGGTATCAACCCAGAGGTCGCTGCCCTCCTTGGGGATCACATATTTGATCGCGGCATTCTCGGCCGTGCCGTAATTGCACCAGCCGTCCCAAGCGTGAACGAGCGTGGCCTCGCCGGAGACAAGCTTTGAATAGAAGGTTGTATCATCATAAGCGAGCAGGTCCTTCTTGGTGGCCACGAGTTGGTCGCGCACCTTGTCGAGGTTCGCCTGGTCGGCGGTGTTCACCGACAGGCCGTCGGCCAGGAAGGCTGCTGCCATCAGCCAGCGGTCAGTGGCCAGCATGGTGATCTTACCCTTGAGATCGTCAGTCGGGCTGAGCAGGTCGTTCCAGCTGGTAGGTTCTGCCTTCACCAAGTCCGAGCGGTAGCATAGGCCGGTAGTGCCCCAGGTGTAGGGCACCGAATAGGTGTTGCCAGGATCGTGCCGCAGCTGGTTTGCCTCCGGATAGAGATTGGCAAAATTCGGAATTTTCGCGTGGTCGATGGGCGCCAGCAGGTCAAGCTTGTGCAGCGCCTCGGCGAAAGGCGAGGAGACGAAAATGATGTCATAGCCTTCGCCGCCGCTGGCCGTAACCTTGCCCATGATTTCCTCGTTAGTTGCGTGCATGGTGAGCTCGAGATCGATGCCCGTGGCGGCCTTGAATTTTTCCACCATGTCCTTGGGCGTGTAGCCATCCCAGGTGGCGATGACGAGTTTTTCCGCCTGGGCCATGGAAATGCTGGCCATGAGCGCAAAGGCGCTGCCAGCTAAAAATGCCGGAATATGCTTGAATTTCATGATATTTCGCTCCCTGCGTGTTTGTTTACGTGATCACGCTTGAAGCCATATTCGCTCGAATCCGCCGCCTCGGCAATCCCGGGAGCCAGATATGGCGGGCGTCAAGTACCAGACAGGATTCTGTACTTGAAAAAATGCTGCACCTATCTCAGTGCAATTAGAAGTTTGTCGAATTGTGCCAATTGCTGCAGTACCTGCAATTCCACTCCAACGGACATGCACTGGCCGGCGTCCCGCGCCGCGATGGTGGAATAGCTCTCATTCGCGCTGCGATATGCGGCAACCAGGTTTGCCACCTCTTCAATGCCGCTCTCGTGTGTCTCAAGTATCGCGGACTTCATTCTCTTGTCAGCTTGTGTCATTGTCCAGACTCCACAGTCCTGCAGTTTGATGGGACTCTCGGTGGCGCCGTACCGGGCTTCACCTTGAGCAACGTAACTGCATCACCTGTGCCAGTTCTGTAATCAGCTTAACAAATTGGCAGGTTTTTGAATTTGCACGATTATTCCTGGCGCGTGGAGCAGGCGCAATATCTCTCGGGCAAAGCCTTGCCAATTATCAAATTTCGATCAGCGAAAAGTCGCCCGCCTGATCCACCCAATTCGTCATTCCGGCGACCTGGCTACGCCGAAGCGAAGCTTCAGCTTCGCCAAGGCGAGAAGCCGGGATGGCGGGTGGGGTAGTTATTCACTTGTCAATGAGCGTCGGGCACAGCTTCGCCGGGGGTGAAAACGGTAATGCCGTTTCCGGGGGTGAGGCACGAGAGAGGGGAGGGGGTAGCGAAGGGTTGCGTGGACGCAAAGCTCGCAAGAATGCCGGTCGTGTGGTCCGGCGGTTGACGCGAAGTCCGCGTCCACGCTTTTGCGGCGGTTTTTGCTGTCCGGCTGGCACTTGCAGAGCCCTAGATCGCACGGTGTCTGAGGTTTTCCGCTAGGGTTGTTTAGCCATTTAAGGCGCAGTGGACCGTAGTATCCACGGGACCAACCGTCAGCTCCCGAGTGCCTGATGAACGTTTCACCAAACCCGCAGGCGCCACATCCACCCCATCTATGATCACCGTCATGACCGAGACCCCTTCCGGGATGGACAGGAACATAAATGGCATAATAGGAATATAAGAGTCAAGGATTATAATTCTATCATTTTTGATTTTTTCAGCCTTCCTCAATTTTGTCATCCAGGAAAAATACCTCCCAGTCGCGGCCACCATGGGAGATGTTGCTGATGATCAGATCGCCGTCTCTTCCGACTGACGGGCGAGTTTGCGGCTCAGAACTTCTCAACCCATGGCCGGAGTTCCATTTCCCACGTCCAGGCGCTGCGTGGCTGGCCAAGGACATGCAGATAGTTGGCGGCGATGGCGTCCGGATCGAGCATCGAATCCGGTTTTTCGGGTGGTTCGGTTGTTCCGGGATTCCTGATGGCGCCATCAATGATGAAATGGGCGACATGAATGCCAAGCGGGGCCAGTTCGCGCGCCATGCTTTGCGCAAGGCCCCGCAGCGCAAACTTGCCCATGGCGAAAGGAGCTGATTGCGCATAACCCTTCACGCTCGCCGACGCCCCAGTAAAAAGAATTGCACCATGGCCTTGCGGCACCATGCGCTTTGCTGCCTGTTGCGCGACGAGGAAGCCGCCAAACGCACTCGTTCTGATCGCTGCCTCGACCTCAGCCGCATCGAGCGAAATGAACGGCCCCCGCGACCGGGCGCTGGCGTTGAATACGACCACATCCGGGGCACCAATCTTGCTATCGACATCCTGGAAAAGACGTGACACCTGGGCAGGATCGGAAACGTCGCAGGAGAATGCGGTAGCTCCCGTGCTGCTGCACAGGGGTGCCAACTTATCTGTGTTCCGCGCTGCAAGTGCCACCTTAAATCCTTCGCGCGCGAAGAGATGGGTGAGCGACGCACTGAGGCCGCTGCCGCTTCCCACGATCAAGGCCTTGGAATACTTTATGGCCATAGCGCCGGGCTCCCTGATTTCATACCATGCGTCCGGTCTCCAATACTGTGCAGGCTCGCCGGCAAAGGCAATTCAATTATTCGAGGGAGGACAACCATGCTGAACCTGATGCTTCTGCGCCACGCAAAGTCGAGCCTGGCTGAGGCGGGGCAGGAAGACTCAGACCGGCCGCTCAATGACCGAGGGCGGCTTGCCGCCACGGCTGTCGGCCGCTACATGGCATCCAATGATCTCGTGCCCCAGCTCGTACTCTGCTCGCCGGCCAGGCGGGCCAGGGAAACCTGGGGCCTTGTCGCGGGGGAACTGAAGACGCCCCCGGCAATTCTCATTGCACCGGAAATCTACGATTTCGGCGATGGCAAGGCGCTCATGGACTGCCTGCGCCGCAAGGCCGGGGCCGCGCACTCCGTGTCGCTTGTTGGCCATAACCCGTCAATTGGAAGATTGGCGCAAAGTCTCGCTGGAGCGGGCGACAAAAAACTGCGGGAGCGGCTGCAAACGAAATATCCCACCGCCGGCCTCGCCGTTATCAGCTTTGACCTGGATAACTGGGAATCTTTGACAGCAGGGGCGGGAACACTGCTGCGCTTTGTCACGCCTAAGGACATCAGTCCTGACCTTTAATCGGGCTTGCCAATAATGCGGCTTTTATGAAAAGCTTGGCCTCAACACGATGTCCATTTTGAAGACGTCGGTTGAGAATCCAGGGAGGATCCAAGATGACCATGTCCAGTATTGCCCGTTTTGGTGCCGCGGCCACAATTGCGCTGATCGCCATGAACCCGGGGGTCGGCCCAGCCAATGCCGAAGACCCCCCGCAGGCCGAGATCGACGCCATGCGCAAGGCGCTTGCCAAGTATGAAGACCCTTACGTTGCCGTCCGCGATCTTTATCTGTCGACGGTGGGCTGCGTCCACTACGACGGCTCGACGATGGAGGGGCACCTGAATTACGCCAAGGGGGCCATGGGGGTTCACTTCGTCAACCTCACAATCCAGGGGCCGCCCGATCCGCTGAAGCCCAATGTGCTGATCTATGAGCCGGTCGGCAAAGGAAAGCTCAAGCTGGTCGCGGCCGAATGGCTTGTGCCCCTGGCGGTGGCCAAGGAGCGGCCGGTCCTCCTGGGCCAGCCCTTCCAGGGACCGATGGAAGGCCACGAGCCGCTCATACCCCAGATGTTCCACCACTATGATCTGCATGCCTGGCTGTTCAAGGATAACCCGCTGGGAATGTTCCAGCCCACCAATCCCGATGTGAGCTGCGACAGCGCGGAGTTTTCCCTGATGGAAATGCCGACCAAGCTGGTGGCGGCACCTTAGGAAGTCCGCCCGTCACCTGACGGTAATCGACTTCGCCGTCTCTTCGGATTGATATGCAAGCTTGCGCATTTCCTGGGCGAGGACGGCAAAACCTGCCCCTGCGCTGCCGGCGCGCGCCGCCTCGATGCCGGCGTTCAGCGCCAGCAGCTTGAGATAGCGCAGTGACTCCAGCACGTCCGTCGTCTTGAGTGCGGCTTCCGCCAGTTGATCGGTGCGTTGCTGCATGCGGTTGTAAAGCGCGTCGATGTCGGTGACAGCGCCCTCGCAATACAAAGCTCGCCACGCTCGTCCCAGATGCCGCCGCCTGTTTCATGCACCCAGATGGCGCGCCCGTCGGCGGCCACAAGGCGGTAGTCGATGTCATAATTGGTCCGGCTGGCAAGGCCCTGGTTGACGGCATCGTCAACGCTCTTGACGTCATCGCGGTGGATGATTGACGAATAGGTGCGCACCCGGTTGCCGATAAGGTCGGCCACGGGATAACCGAAGATGCGCTCGATCCCCGAGGTGAGGCCAATCATCGTATAGGCTTCGTCCGCCTTGCAGCGGTACAGGAAGCCATTGATTTTATCGAGGACGCTGAACTCAAAAGCGGAATTTTCCAGAATCATCCTGCCCCACCCAAATCGCCGCTGAACCCTAGTTCAGCATGGTAACCAATTGTTTAACGGGAGAAGTCTGATTGGGTTCAGAATATGATGTTACGCCTACTATCCCTTTCCATCATCCCGGCGAAAGCCGGGACCCAGGCTTTCAACCGGCACACCAGCGGAAAGCCTGGGTCCCGACTTCCGTCGGGATGACGACATAAAGAATGAATTCAGCGCGTTGATTGTTAAATTTGAGGCAACAAAGAGGTGTGAATCCGATAGCGACGTCCGTCGGGATGACGGAATATGGGTGCCGCTTCGCAGGAGAAGACGTTAAACTTCCGCCTTGAAAATCTCCACCTCGCCGGAAACCTTGGTGAAGGCCATTTTGGCGCGCATGTCGGCTTCGGAGGTGATGGCATCGCGGGCCTCGCCATTTCTCAGTTCGCACACCTGGGCCCGGCCCGTTGTCGGGAAATAGCGGAGCTTCCGGGGTGACGTGCCGCGCAAATCCGCTGCCCTTATGGAAAGCCGCTCCTTGGCGAAATAATGCTCGATGAAATCCACATTGCGGGCACCCACGTCGGAAGCGCCATTGAGCACATTGGCGCCGCCGAAGACCTTGATTTCAAGGCGCTCGCGTTTTCCCCCGCGCGACAGAATGGCGTTGATCAGGCGTTCGACCGAATAGCTGCCATAGCGCAACGCCAGGCCCGGATAGTGATCGCCCCGGTCTTCGGCATCGGGCAGCAGGAAATGGTTCATGCCCCCGCAGCCCGCGATGGGGTCACGCATGCATACCGCGATGCACGAGCCCAGCACCGTGGTGAGGAAGAGATCCGGCCGCGAGGACACATAAAAGTCGCCCTGGAAAATCCAGATCGCCGTGGCGTCAGCCGCGCGATCGTAATGGGACTGGCGGCTTGCCACGTCATCATGGATCATGGCGAAGTTCTTCATGGCCGCCCCTCATTGCGCAAAATGTAACCGGGAATCTCGGAAAGCGGCAGCTCCTCGCAAACCGCTCCTTCGGCAACCGCAGCGCCGGGCATGCCATAGATCAGGCTCGTGGCCTCGTCCTGGCAGGCGGTGAGTGCGCCCGCATCGCGCATGGCCTTTAGGCCGATGGCGCCGTCCTTGCCCATGCCGGTGAGAATAACACCGAGTGCAGCAGGCCCCGCCGCAATGGCCACCGATTCCAGAAGCACATCAACCGATGGCATGTGGCCGTTCACTCTTGGCCCGTCCTCAAGCTGGCAGACATAGCCCGAAGCCTTGCGCTTGACCGTCAGGTGCCGCTCACCGGGTGCGATGTAGACATAACCTTCCACAACATTCATGCCATCGGCCGCTTCCCGCACCCGCATGGCGCTGAGGCCATCAAGCCTTGCGGCAAACTGCTTGGTGAAAAGGGCCGGCATATGCACCACCACAAGCATGGCAGGGCCAGCCGCAGGCATCGCCACCACGATGTGCTGAATGACAGCCACCGATCCTGTCGAGCCGCCGATTGCGACAAGGCGGCCGGGCCCCGACGCACCCGCTGGCTTGGCGAGATAACGCGGTACTGGCACTTCATAGGGAACATAGGCGGTAGCAGCGGTTTTCACCTTGGCGATGACCTCGGCCCGGAAATCCGGCCATCCCGTTTCCAGGCCCACCGTCGGCTTGGCCACAAAATCAATGGCCCCGAGTTCAAGCGACTTAAGTGTTGCGGCCGCACCCTTTTGCGTGAGCGATGACACCATCACGACAGGCATGGGCCTGAGCCGCATGAGGTGTTCGAGGAAGGTCAGCCCGTCCATTCCCGGCATTTCGATATCGAGTGTCACCACAGTGGGGTTGAGCAGCTTGATTTTTTCCCGCGCCGAGAAAGGATCGGAGGCAACGCCTACCACCTCAATGCCGGGATCGCCCGTCAGAACTTCGCGCAGGAAGCTCCGCATCATGGCCGAGTCGTCAACAATGAGAACCCTGACCTCCGTCATGCAATCCTCTGGTAAATGCTCTGGCCGATGGAGCGGAAGCGTTCGGTCACCTTGTAGAGCGATTCCGAATGCCCGATGTAGAGATAGCCGCCATCGCTCAGCAAATTGGCAAAGCGGTCAAACAGCAGGCATTGCGACGGCTTGTCGAAATAGATGATCACATTGCGGCAGAAGATGACATCGAATTTGCCGGTCATCGGCCAGGCCCCATGCAGGTTCAACTGGTTGAAGGTGATGAGCGAGCGCAGCGCATAGTTCATGCGGCCGCCATCGTCGGTTTGCGCGTCGATATATTTCTGCCGCAGCGGCGCCGGAATTTCGAGAATTTCCGCCAGGGGATAGCTGCCCTTGCGCCCCCGTGCGAGGATATCCGTATCAATGTCGGTGGCCAGGATTTTCGCGTCCCAGCGCGAAAGGTCGGGCATGGTTTCCGCCAGTGTCATGGCGATGGAGTAGGGCTCCTGCCCCGACGAGCAGCCCGCCGACCACAGGCGCAGCTTGCGGCTGGTTTCCTGCCTTTTGACCACACTTGGCAAAACGGTGTTTGCAAGATGTTCAAAGTGATGGCCCTCGCGGAAAAATTCCGTCTTGTTGGTGGTAAGCGCATTGACGAAAAACTCGATCTCTTCCTTGCCTTGAGGTCCCGACAGCAGCTCCTCGTAGGAGCCGAAGTCCTTGAGGCCAAGGGCCGTCAGGCGTTTCGAAACCCGGCGGTAGACCATGTTGCGCTTGTAGTCGGGAAGCGTAATTCCGGCCTGGCCCTTGGCCAGGGCCCGGAAAACATCAAACTGCCGGTCCGACATGCGCGGCGCCCACAGGCCGGGCTGGATGTCAAACTGATCCCCAATATCAGGGAAGGTCGGGATCGGCAAAATCTGCGCACACATGGTGTTTATGAAATCCTCAGAATTCCTTCCAGTCTTTGTGCGCGGGCGCTGCTCCGCCAACGCGGCGTGCAAGGGACTGGAACTGCTGGCGCACCGGATTTGCGTGCTGCGCTTCGTTCGTATCTTCGTCACCAGTCTGGAAGAAGGAGACGACCTTGCGGAGCTCATCAACCTGGGTCTGGGCTGAGTGCAGTGCGGCATTGGTTTCTTCAACCAGCGCCGCGTTCTGCTGGGTCATCTGGTCCATGCCGGTAACTGCCTTGCTCACCTGCTCAATGCCGGACGATTGCTCCTGCGTTGCCGCGGCAATCTCGGAAACGAAGATTGCAACCTTTTTCGCCGAAGCCATGATCTCGCTCAGGGAGGCGCCCGCCTGTTTCACGAGGTTAACTCCCTCGCGCACCTGGTTGTCGGAATTGACGATCAGTCCCTTGATATCTTTCGAGGCCTGACTGGCACGCTGCGCCAAAGCCCGCACTTCATTGGCAACCACGGCAAAGCCTTTGCCAGCCTCGCCGGCACGCGCTGCTTCAACGGCGGCGTTCAAGGCCAGAAGATTGGTCTGGAAGGCAATCTCCTGGATGAGACCCACGATATCGCCGATCTGGCGCGAGGAATCCTCAATCTTGCCCATGGCAGCAATAGCTTTCGTTGCAATCTCACCGCCGCTCGCGGCAGAAACGCTGTTGGCTGTGGCAAGCACGTTGGCTTCCTGGGCATTGCCGGCATTCTGGCGCACGGTTGTGGCCAATTCTTCCATCGAAGCCGAAGTCTCTTCCAATGAAGAAGCCTGATGCTCCGTGCGTTCCGACAGGTCCGCCACACCGGAAGCGATCTCGCGCGTTGCCCCCTGAACCTCGCGCGAGGCTCCGGAAATACGGCCGGCAATTGCCATCAGCTTGTCGGCCATCGTGTTGAGGTCAATCTGCAGGCGGGCCAGTTCGCCCTGGTAATTTCCTTCCATGCGCCGTGACATGTCGCCAGCCGCCAGCGCCGAGAGTACTTCCTTGACCTGGCCGAAGGCGCCACTGATTGAATCGGCCCAGCGGTTGAGGCCTTCACCGAGAGTAGCGGTAAGCCCCGTCTTGCCTGTGACATCAACACGGCGCGAGAAATCACCGGTTGCTGCCGCTTCGACAAGCCTGGCAAGCTCAAGCTGGAAAGCCCGCTCCGCCTGGCGCCATTCGGCCTGCGATTTCTCGGCCTGGGCCCGGATCCCTGCTTCAGCCTCGGTTTTTGTGGTGGCCGTGGTGCGATTGGCCTGCTGCACTTCAAGGAGCTGGATGGCAAGTGCTGCTTTCAGCCGGTCGACCAGTATCGTAACGCCGCCTGCGATCATGACCAGCAGATTGACGCCAACAACGGCAATGGCCAGCATCGATGTATCAAACTTGGAAGGTTCAACGGCAACTGTCGGATCAGGAACAATGATTGCCGCGGCCATCGCGGTAAAATGCATGCCGCAAATGGCGAGGATGAGCAGTCCGGCGGAAGCCAGCATGGCCTTGGACCGGGTGAGCCGGTGATAGGCCAGCATCGCCGCCGACGTCATCGCAACGCCAATGATAGCCGCGGAAACCACGAGTGTGGCGTCCCACTGAACGTTTCCGCCGACATTAAGCGCCGCCATTCCGGTAAAATGCATCGCGGTAATGCCAAGCCCGGTTATGGCGCCGCCGGTAATTACCCAATGGCGGCTGCCCCAGGAGCTGACGAAAAACCCGGTGCTTGTTGCAACAAAGGCGATAAGCATTGAAACCGCCGTGAGGGCCGGGTCATAGCTTACGGGAACGCCGGAATCATAGGCGAGAATGGCGACAAAATGCGTGGACCAGATGCCCGAAGCCGCGCAGAAACCCACGAGCGAAAACCAAAAAAATCTTTTTTTGGCGCTGCTTTCCAGCGCACGCTCATAAATCATGAAAGTTGTGAAGACCGCTATGGCGCATACCACGGCGGCCACAAACACCAGCCTGTAGTCATGCTGTGTCGTCAGACAATTAAAAATGCGGTACACGGGGTGGCCTCCTCAAGTAATGGTCAAAACGGTTGTCTGCCGGAGCAATGGTTTTCCGGCAGTTGGAATGGCACTTAGATTGTGATCAATTTTGCTTGAATCGGAATTCCGCTGTTTTCCTTCCCCCCATCGGGGAGAGGAAAAACGGAAGCCATCGATGCACATAAAGATGATCATGGTCTAGAATTCTTTCCAGTCTTTGTGGGCGAGCGTTGCGCCGGAAGATGCTCCGGCCACTCGGCGTGCAAGGGTCTGGAACTGCTGGCGCACGGGATTTTCCGTCTGCGCTTTGCTTGTATCTTCGTCGCCCGTCTGGAAGAAGGATACCGCTTTGCGCAGTTCATCAACCTGGCTTTGGGCTGAATGAAGGGCGGCGTTGGTTTCTTCGACGAGTGCTGCGTTCTGCTGGGTCATCTGATCCATGCCCGTCACAGCTTTGCTGACTTGTTCGATTCCGGAGGATTGTTCCTGGGTTGCCGCGGCGATCTCGGAAACGAAGGTCGCAACCTTCTTCACCGAGGCCACAATCTGGCTCAATGAGGTGCCGGCCTGCTTCACGAGGCTGACACCCTCGCGCACCTGGCTGTCAGAATTGACAATAAGTCCCTTGATGTCTTTTGAAGCCTGACCCGCTCTTTGAGCAAGTGCGCGCACTTCATTGGCCACAACTGCAAAACCTTTGCCAGCCTCGCCAGCACGCGCTGCTTCAACGGCCGCATTGAGCGCCAGAAGATTGGTCTGGAAGGCGATCTCCTGGATGAGGCCGACGATATCACCGATCTGGCGTGAGGAATCCTCGATCTTGCCCATGGCTGTGACGGCGCGCGTTGCGATTTCGCCACCGTTCTCGGCGGCAACACTGGCAGCCGCGGCAAGCTGATTGGCTTCCTGGGCATTGCCCGCATTCTGACGAACCGTGGTAGCCAGTTCTTCCATGGATGCTGAAGTCTCTTCCAATGAAGAGGCCTGATGCTCGGTCCGGGCCGAGAGATCGGCAACACCTGACGCGATTTCGCGCGTTGCTCCCTGCACCTCGCGCGAGGCTCCGGATATCTGTGTTGCAATCGCCATCATCTTGTCGGCCATGCTGTTGACGTCGTGCTGGAGCTTTGCGAGATCGCCCTGGCACGTGCCATCCATGCGTTCGCTGAGATCGCCAGCAGCCAATGCTGAAAGCACCGACTTGACCTGGCCAAAAGCCGTGCTGACCGTATCAGCCCAGAGGTTCAGGCCCTCACCCAATTTGGCGGTCAACCCGGTTTTTCCGGCGAGACTGAGGCGGCGCGAAAAATCGCCGGCTGCCGCCGCGTCCACAAGTTTCGAAAGTTCCTCCTGGAAGGCGCGTTCGGCCTCGCGCAGGACCCGTTCAGTGGTCAGCGCATTTTCCACCCGATTCATTGATTCGAATTCGAGCCGTTCCTTGGTGATCGTATTCGACTTGAACACTTCGACCGCCCGGGCAAGGGTGCCAAGCTCATCGCCGCGCCGCGTGCCGGTCACTTCGACGTCGAGATCGTGGTTGGCAAGGCGGCGCACCACGCCGGTAAGATGCTTGAGGGGCCGCGAAATCCTGTAGACCGTAACATAGACGCTAGCCGCGGCAACACCGAGACCCAAGGCCATCAGGATGCCGAGAAAGAGGAGATTGAACCGGGCCTTGGCTTCGGCGTCCGTTGTATGCGCCTCGCTGACTGCACCCGCCGCATGCATCGTTTCAATTAGCGTGTAAAGCAGCGGTGTGGTCGTCTCCACCCATTTGCCCGATGACATATCATACTGGGGAGCAACCGAACCCGCATCGGTGCTCGTCTTGGTCATCTTGTCAACGAGGGAACGAAACTCACCAAAAAACTGGGTCTTAGCCTTGGCTATGGCGGCAAGCAGCGGAGTGCGCAGCGCCTGCTGTTTTTCATTTAACGAAGTGACGTTGCCCGCTGCCAGTTCAAGCTGTTTCCATAGCAGGTCAACCTGGGCGCGGCGGCTTTCATTGGCCGCCAGAACCTCAGGCGCAATGGCCTTTTTTCCCGCCAAGGCGGCGGTAATGCTGGCCCGCTCGTTGCCAGCGATTTCACGCGCACCCCAAGCCATGAGCTTGACGAAGCCCAATTCCTTGATGGTGGTGTCGGCTTCCGTCGAGGCCCGCAACGCCAGTTCCCATACGCCCACCGCACCCTTGATCGCGTCGGTCACCTTGGGGCGATAGTCCTTCAGAAGCTGGGGCTCGCGTTCCGATTTTGGGACCTTCAGCGCGAGGTCGGCGCGGCTGCGATAGGCGTTCAATTCCGCAATGACGGCATCGATCACAGGACCTTTGTCCGCCACTGGTTTCAATCCGGCGATGGTCGCCTGCGCGGTGGTTTCGAACAGTTGCTGTGCTGCCGCGCGATGCTTGTCGATCGCGGCGCGGCTTTGCGGGCTGACGGGATCATCGAGACGCAGAGCCTCGTCCGTATAAACCCGTTCCATGATGAGTTCATAAACGCCCGCGATGTACTGGTCGGTTCCAATGGTGGCGCTGCGGGTAGCCTTGGCCGCCACGTAGGTTTGCCAGGCGTCGTTGCCCTTCCATGTGAGTGAAGCAATCAGGAGGAACGAGAGCAGCGCCACAATGGTCAGAACCACCACGCGGATACTGGCCCACGCGCTGCCGCGTTTGCTCGCGTCGGGCAATGTCATGGCGGAACTGGCTGTCGTCATTGACTTGTTCTCTCTTGATGTCAGCGGTTTCCCCAACTCCCTTCCGGCAGGCTGGGAAACAGCATTCAGAATTCTTTCCAGTCATTGTGGACGGGAGCGATTGCAGCACTGCCGCGCGTAGCGGCAACGCGCCGTGCCAGTGTCTGGAACTGCTGGCGCACCGGATTGTCGGATTGCGGCATGGCCTGGGGAACATCCTGTTCCTCGATTGTGTCTTCGTCGCCCGTCTTGAAGAAGGACACGACTTTGCGCAGTTCATCAACCTGGGTCTGGGCCGAATAAAGGGCCGCATTGGTTTCCTCAACCAGTGCCGCGTTCTGCTGGGTCATCTGATCCATGCCAGTCACAGCCTTGCTCACTTGCTCGATGCCGGAAGACTGCTCTTGTGTTGCTGCGGCGATCTCAGAAACGAAGGTCGCAACCTTCTTCACTGAAGCCACGATCTCGCTCAGCGACGTGCCCGCCTGCTTGACGAGGGTCACACCTTCGCGCACCTGATTGTCAGAGTTGACGATAAGCCCCTTGATGTCTTTCGAAGCCTGGCTCGCACGCTGGGCAAGCGCCCGCACTTCATTGGCAACCACTGCAAAGCCTTTGCCCGCTTCACCGGCGCGCGCCGCTTCAACGGCAGCATTCAGCGCCAGAAGATTGGTCTGGAAGGCGATTTCCTGGATGAGGCCGACAATATCGCCGATCTGGCGTGAGGAATCCTCGATCTTGCCCATGGCGGCAACGGCGCGCGTTGCAATCTCGCCACCACTCGCGGCTGAAACACTTGCAGCCGCAGCCAGTTGATTGGCATCCTGGGCATTGCCGGCATTCTGCCGCACGGTTGTGGCCAGTTCTTCCATTGAAGCTGATGTCTCTTCCAATGAAGAGGCTTGATGTTCGGTGCGGGCCGACAGATCGGCAACACCGGAAGCGATCTCCCGGGTGGCCCCCTGTACTTCCTTCGAAGCTCCCGAGATCCGCCGGGCAATGGCACGGATCTTGTCGGCCATCGTGTTGGCATCGGTCTTGAGCTGCAAGAAGCTACCCTTGAACTCGCCTTCCACCCGCTGGGTGAGATCGCCGCTGGCCAGAGCCGACATCATGCGCACCGTTTGTGACAGGCCGCGGTCAACCGTTTCGGTCAGGTCGTTCATGCCCTTGCTTAAATCATGCAGGAAGCCTTGCTTGTCAGCGAGATTGAGACGCTGGGTAAAGTCGCCTTCACCAGCCGCATGCACAAGACCTGCAATCTGCAGTTCAGTGGCCAGTTGCGCCGTCATGTCTTTCCATTCGACAGCCGTGCCGAGACGCTCGTTCAGGCCGTTGAGCACTGGCGTGAGGACAAGATCAAAGGTGCGGGCCCCGATCACCAGCCGCTCGTTGCGGCTGGTACTGTGATCATTGTCCACAAGCGTTTCGCCAAACATCGCGAGATTTCCGCCTGCGATTGCATTTGCGCTGAACTCCGGTTCCACCTCTTGCAAGTCCACCTCGGCCCCATTGAACATGTCCTGGGCCGATTTATTGAGGGCAATGATGCTGCCGTCATTGTTGACCAGCATGAAGGGCGAAGACGCCACTTCAAGGGCGGACTGGGTGCGTGTGGCCTGAGCGCTGTCCTTGTGAAAAGACGCTAGAATGCGGGCCATCTGGCCGATTTCGTCCTTTTGGTCCTGCGACGGAATGGAAAGGTTCTGCTGTCCGGCGGCTACGTTCTCGAAGACCTGTGTGATCGCCCTGACCGGCCGGATGATGCTGCGGCCAAACAGGAATCCAACCAGCAGAAGAAAACCTGTGACCCCACCCGTGACCCAGGCCGAGACCATTTTGGTCCAGTTGCGTTCCATTTGAACTGCCGCCGTGGTGGCCGCGAGCTGCTCCTCGGTCCAACTGAAGATTGGATCAAGTTGTGAATTGATCTCGCTGAAGATGGCTTCTTGGGTGGTTATGGCGGCTTCGAAGTCCGAGTTGGCCTTTATCAGGGCAACCACCTGATTCATGTAATCATTCAGAAGTCCGCCCAGTGTTTCCCTGTCAACCAGTGAAACGTTGTTTGCTATCAGCAAACCGTTGATTTCGGTTCTCAACTTGGCAATGTCGGCGAACAGAATCGCTCCGTCGGTTGAACTCTTGATACTTGTTGCATCCGCGGCGAAAGATCCGGAATATCTGAAATTGTTGGCCAGAGCTGTAATTTCAATAATTTTTCGACTCACTTCATTGGTGCTGAACCTGTCGGATAGCGCCATCATTTTGTTGTGGAGTAAGTCCAGTTCTCGGCGCAGGCCCTTGATATTTGTCGCGCCCATCTTGTTGTTGGCCTGTTCGATCTTTGAAATCTGCGCGGCATATTTGGGAATGAGGGTTTTCAGCTTGTTGACCTGTTTGGCGATGGCCGGGTCAATGTCTTGCCGCATGGCCCCGCTCAGGGTCTGCGTGGAGCTCACAATCAGCGATTTCAATTCGGAAACCTGGGCCGGGCTTGAACCGATCATGATGCCTCTGACCACCATGCGCATGCGGAGCACTTCGTGGCCGACCTCATCCACGTGGGCGTTGAAAGAGCTAAACACATTGGCTTTCGCGATAGTCGCGTCAATTTTCATTTCGCCATAGAGGTAGTTCCCGCCGATGGCGGCAAGCCCGATTAGGGGAGCCGCACTTAGCGCAATGATGCGTGTGCTGATCTTGAGATTGTTGATGAAGTTAAACATGCGCAAAGTCCTTATGCGGCGGCCGGAGCTGAAATCTGCTCGCCCACGCGGTGGGTAATCAGGTGATCGAGGGAAATCACGGCCACGAGTTTTTCCTGCCCCGTGATGAGCCCCTGGAAATATGGGTTCTTGTCTTCGCCTTCCATGTTGGGAATGGGAGCAATGTCTTTCTTGTTCACCGTGACGATGTCCGAGACGCCATCAACCAGAAGCCCGTTCTGGACATCGCCGACGGCGACAATCACCACCACATGGGCGGGTGTCGGTTCGGTGAGCTCCTGCCCGAAGCGCTTGCGCAGATCAATCACCGGCACAATGGCGCCGCGCAGGTTGATAACGCCGCGGATATGGGCAGGCGAATTTGGCAGTGCCGTCGTCCCCGTCCAGGCCTTGATCTCACGCACCGCCATGATATCCACGCAGTAGTGCTGTTCGCCTATCACGAAGGACACAAACTGCCGCAGGTCGGCATCTTCCGATACCGAAGGCGACACATCATCATAATCGGTGATTCTGCGGTTCTGCATCATGCGACCTGTTTCCTTTGTTGGAGATTAGTTGCGCTGAGTTGGGCAATTTCTGAAGCATCGAGAATGAGGGCCACCCGGCCATCACCGAGGATGGTGGCGCCGGCGATACCGGCGATTGCTTCAAGATTGTCGGTAATGCTCTTGATCACGACTTGCTGCTGGCCGACGATTTCATCGACGACCAGGGCGACATGGTCGCCGCCTTCGATCTCGGTGATGATGGCAACGGTTTGTTCCAGCTCACGCCGCGCCGCGGACTTGAATACGCCACTGAGATGAATGAGGCTGACATAACCGCCGCGCACTTTGAGAACTTCGCCGGAACCCGGAACCGAACTGGCATTTTTTTGCCAGTCAGCGCGGCATTCAACGATGCTGGCAATGGGAATGACGTAGGAATCAGCACCCGAGCGGACGATCATGCCTTCCACCACGGCAAGAGTAAGGGGCAGGGTGAGAACCACCGCTGACCCCTTGCCCGGCTCGGAACGCAAATTCACGCGCCCGCCAAGCTTCAAGATATTGCGTCTCACAACATCCATGCCCACGCCACGCCCGGATATGTTGCTCACCGTGTCTGCCGTCGACAGGCCGGGCAGGAAAATGAGATTGTCCATGTCTTCCGTGCTCAGCACCGCGTCACGGGGGAGAAGATTTTTGGCAATGGCCTTCTGCCGCACTTTTTCCCGGTCAATGCCGCGGCCGTCATCGCTAATCTCAATGACAATGCGGCTGCCACGCTGTTCCGCATTCAGCTTGATGACGCCGTCCACGGGTTTGCCAGCACTCTTGCGCTCCTCGGCAGATTCAATGCCGTGATCGGCGGCATTGCGGATCATGTGCATGATCGGATCGCTCAACTGCTCGATCATGGTCTTGTCGATTTCCGTTTTCTCGCCGCTGATCCGCAGGATGATTTTCTTGTTGGTCTGTTCCGAAAGCTCGCGCACCAGGCGCGGCATGCGGTCAAATATCGTGCCAATGGGTTGCGCCCGGATCGCCATCACGCTGTCCTGCAGGTTTTGCGTGTGGATCAGGAGCTGCGACAATTCCTGGAACAGCCGGGGATTGGCGTTGAACAGCGCCTGGTCAATCTGCTGGGCAACGAGCGCCTGCGATATGGCAATTTCGCCGGCCAGGTTTACCAGCCGGTCAATGCGGCCCACGTCAACTCGAATGGTCGAGATGACAGGTTCAGCCATGATAAACTCATTTTGCGCAGGTGCTGCGTCCAGAACGTCTTGCACCTCAACCGGACCCGCCGCCTCGGTCGCATGGGGGCGAATGGTCAGGTCGCAATCGCCTTCAACAAACTGGAATACATCGCGGATCGCAGCATCGCCTTTGTTGGTCTCCAGCTCGAAATTCCAGCTGAAATAGGCGTCATTTGGCTGCAAGCCTGCGAAGGGCGGCAGTCTGGAAAGATCGGCGTTTACTTTCATGCGGCCCCAGTTCCTGCAACTGGCGCACCAGCAGCAGGGGCTCGTTGGCGCGTTTGAGCAGGCCCGCATGCGGGCCAAAATGAATGGCAAAGCGTTGGATTGAACCCGGGGAAATAATTTCATTGGCCTCTGACTTAGAGGGAGCTGGCGCCGATGATGGTAGCTCGGCGCTGAGACCGGCCAGTCGAGCCAGGGTGCGGATGGAGCTTTTTTCATAGTCCGGCGCCAGTTCCGTGCCGCTGCCCGCTGCGAGGATCAAATCGGACAGGCAATCGGTGGCGCGCAAGGCGGCCGACATCAGCTCTTCGGAAATGCCAATCTGGCCAAGGCGAATCCCATCAAGCACCGACTCGAACTTGTGGGCAAAGGGCACGATGCGGTCAAAGCCGAACATTCCGGCTCCGCCCTTGATGGAGTGGATGGCGCGGAATGCGTCATCGACAAGCTCCTGGCTTCTCGCACCGCGCTGCATGGCGGTAAGAGTCTGTTCCAGGGTGCGCGCATGCTCGTCGCACTCGTCGAGGAACATCGTCTTGAAGCGCTCGAACTTGTTCGTCATGGTCAGTTTGGCCCTAGCTGCTGAACCAGCTTGACCAGTGAATCCGGATTGAAAGGTTTGACAACCCAGGCCGTGGCGCCGCCGTGCCGCGCCGCCTGTTTCAGCTCTTCGTCATACTCCGTGGTCAGAAACACAAACGGCACGCCTAGATGCACCGGGTGTTCGCGCACCTTGTGGAGAAGCTCGAAGCCGCTCATCACCACCATGTTCAGATCACTGATGATCATGTCCACGGCATCCCCGGCCAGCAGCTTCATGGCTTCCGCGCCATTTCCGGCTTCGAGCACACTGTGGCCCGCCTCGCCCAGCGTGGACACCAGGATTTCAAGCATGGTGGGTGAGTCATCAACAGCCAAGATCTTCATTTCGTGTCCTGTGGTTTGATGGATTTCAGAATGTCCGCAAGGCCCAGATTGTCAAAGGCCGCATCGAAGGCCGGGGATGATTTTCTCAGAACCAGTGACGTGCCGCGTTTCTGGGTTTCGAGAACCAATGCCGTGAGCAGTTGAACGCAGGCCGTCGACATCCGCCCGACCGCGCTCGCATCGAGTGCCAGCGGCATGCCACGGTCCAAGCCTTGCTGAAGCAGGATTTTCAAGGGGCCAGCGGCCCGCAGGTCCAGAACCGGGTCAAGCGAAAGGCTCAACGTTTCAGTCGACGCTTCCGCCACCGCCATCCCTGGACCCCCTATAAGCCGCCGCCTCAAATACGTCGCGACCGCGGAACCGCGGGCGCATTCGTATTCAATGTTTAGTTATTAAGTATATGAGTTAATAAATGGCGAATACCCGCGGAAAACCAGCGTAAACCCCACACAAGTTGCACATGTCCTGGACTTGCAAGTTTAGGTAAAGGCGGTGGAGGTGAACTCCCGCACAATAGCTTCCGCGATGCCCTCAACCGAACGGCTATGCTTGGATAAGCGAAAATCCAAAGTCCTTGCCGATTCGGGAATTGCCGAAATTGGTTCGCCGCCTGTCAGAAACAGCGCCGCCTCGACGCGAGGGTCCGACAGAATTGAATTGCAGATTGATGTGGCTTCGCCATTTGCCGATTTGATGGTGGCGGAACCAACCATTGCCAATCCCAGTGCAGGTATTGCAGCACCGGCTGTCAATCCGAGTCTCGCATGCAGCTTCCGCAGCACCAGCCGTGCGGCGGCCTCAGCCGGAAAACCGTCGCCCACAATGCACTTCACCAGCGGGATTTGACCACCCTCCCGGCCCTTGAATAGCTCTCTCAGGACAAGGTTTCTGACCCGGTTGGCAAGATTGGTGCTTGCGTCATGCATGTCAAAGGAAGGCCCCTGATTCACCTCGAGGATCACCCCGCCAACTTCCTTGTACGACTTGGTGACATCGGGGTGAAGGAAATCAATACCGCAGATATCCAGTCCGATGAGCCGCGCGACCCGTTCCGCCGCCGCGATGTTATCGGGATGCGCTAGGTCTGTCATATCGACAGCCGTGCCCCCTGTCGAAAGATGGCAAATGCTGCTCAGCATCACCGCTTGCCCCTTTACGGGCACTGTTTTGGCAGAAAACCCCTGGCGGTCAAGCATGCGCAAAGCATCCCCTTCCAGCCTCAAAACTGTGTAGGGCTTGTCTTCCGCATCGCCGCGAAGCGGATTCTCGTTAGCCTTCGCCACGAGTTGCTCGACGGTTGATCGGCCATCGCCGGTGACGTGCGCGGTTTCATGCCGTGTGACGTGCGCAGCCTTTCCGCCAATAATCAGGAACCGGTGGTCTTTGCCTTTGAGGAACGGTTCTACAATCACCTTGCTTGAGTGGTGAAACGCTTGCACCATAGCTGCTGCGAGCTCGTCATCATTGAGTATGTTGCCGGTGACCCCGCGGCTTTCGCTTGAACCCGTTGGTTTCACAATGACGGGGTAGCCAAGATGTCTGGCAGCCCGGATTGCGGCAGGAATGGCGTCCACCACAACTTGCGTGGAATGCGGCAGGCCGTGGGCCCGCAGAAGGGCGTTGGTGTGCCGTTTGTCATCGGCAATCTGCGTTGCAATATAGGAGGTAGCGCCGGTCCGCCGCCCGCGATAAATCGCCCGGCTGGCGCCGTAACCGAATTGCAGCAGCGGCCTGTTGTTCCAATAGGCAAGTTCCTTGGCCGCCAGCCCGCGGTTCCCGGCAATCTCCAAGAGATCCCTGGACGTCGACATTTCAGCTGGAGGCAGGACAGGCTCCGGGGATTTGGGAGTCAAACCAAGAACACCGGCAATGCGGGCGGCGGCGGCATCGGAATTTTCTTCCGTGCCGGCGGCTAACATGTTTTCCGGTTTGCAAATTTTTTCCAGGACAGAAAGGGCTTCGTCCTTCGCCTCGCCGCCATCGCCGAACCGGGCCACCAGGCGACAATATTCGGCACCCGCACCCAGCTTGACGATGGCGGAGGCAGGCACGTTGACAATCAGCGCATCGCAGTCCGGATCTTCCAATGCGAGATCAATGGTCTTCTGCCATTGCTCGGGCGCTTCATAGGCGCAGGCCACGCGGGCCTGCTTGCCGGCATCCGCAAATGACAAGGCGAGAGCTTTGGCGAAGGCCCCGCTGCCCGCATCGATGGCGTAAATGATATCGATCCGGCCGTCTCCTGCAATCAGACTCTCGACAATCGCTAAGCCGATATCGTTTTTGCCGTCCGGGTCGGCCGCCCTATGCACCCTAAGGCCCGGCCGGTAGTTGATTTCACAGATTGCGCCGCCAACCTCGTAGTATGGGCGGCTGATATCGGGTGTAATGAAATCAACGCCTGCTACGTCGATGCCGGCGGCAAGCGCGGCCCTCACGGCCATGTCGGCATTGTCGGGATGAACGATATCTGTGAGGTCCGTTGCCGTGCCGCCCTGGGACCAGTTCGCGACGGTCCTGAGCTGGGCCACGGCGTTTTCCCGCAGCACCGTGTTGAGGCTGTGCCGCTGCCCTTCCAGTGTATGTATAAGGTCGCTGTCAATCTCGATGGGGAGCGCCAGGCCCGGGCGCTGGCGTCTCCGTCTATTCTCGATAGCGATCAGCCGGTCGATGGTGGATTTCCCGTCGCCGGCAACCTGCGGCGGAATGCGTTTCGCCGCCGCCACAAGTTTGCGCCCGACAACGAGAAGGCGCACATCCTCGCCCGGGATCAACTGCTCGACGATAACCGATCTCGAAATACTGCGCGCCTTTTTGAAGGCAACGAGGAGTTCATCCGTGCTGCTCACGCCGACCGTGATGCCTTCGCCCTTGTGGCCAATCATCGGCTTGACGACCACCGGGTAGCGGATATTCACAGCCGCTGCTACCGCTTCGTCGAAATCATTTGTCAGGATGGAAAGGGGGACAGGCAGGGCAACCGCGCGGAGAAGCTTGTTTGTGACCGACTTGCGGCGGGCAATATGAACGCCAATTGCCGGCAGTTTGCCAGTGATGGTGGCTTCGATTCGGGTTCGATGACGGCCGTGTCCGAGTTGGTAGTAGCCAATTTCCTCCTTCCAGGTCCAGGGTATGCCCCGGTTTTCGGCTGCCTTCAGGGTGACGCTCATTGTCGGTTGATCGGCGTCCTGGGCAAGGTCGCGTATATAGGCGCGCAGCGCTTCAATGGAACCCTCGCTCGCCTGATTGAAGACATCGAGGACGAGAATGACCGCGTGCTGCGCTGATGCCTCGTGGGGCCAGATGACTGCCAATGCATTACGGCCGGATTGACATGAAATAATCTTCGGCTGGCAGCGCGTATTTTGGATGACGTTCTGTGCCAGAACTTCCGCGAGTGCTGTCGCAAAGAGTCCCAGCGGCTCGGTCAGTCCGGATGGTACGCCAGCGGCCCGCGCTGCGAACGCGGAGCCTGAAATACCAGCGGCATTGAGCCTCTCGAGGAAGCTGTTTTTTGATTCATCGGCACTCGCTGCTCCGCTGACGGTAAAGCGCATCCACAGGGCGCTGGCCGCCGCGTGCAGATTTGCGCCGGTGAAATATTTCGTTTCTTTGATCTGCAGCATTACAGCCGGTCCAGGGCTGGTGAAAGCCGGATCTACGAATTGGCCTGGTACTGCATGGGTATTCATTTCTGCACATAGACCATGGTGCCGATATCGACTGTCTTGAACAGGGCAAGTATGTCGGCGTTATACATTCGAAAACACCCAAAGGACGCGTTCGTGCCAATTGTCTCCGGCCGGTTTGTTCCGTGAATGCCATAGGTCCCGTCACCCAGAACGAACACGGCCACACCAAGTGGATTGTTGGGACCGGCCTTAACGAGTGCTGGAAGCTTGGGATTGCTTTTCCGGATGAGTGGCGGTGGCGCCCATGCGGGATTGCGGACTTTTCGGGAAATCGTCGTCGTGCCCGTCCATTTGCGGCCCTGGCGGCCGACCGCAATGGAATAAACCACAACATCGTTCTTGCCCCTCACATAGAGAAGTTTCCGTTCGGTTGTTTTTATGATGATGCTGCCGACGGCGTAATCCCCGGGCGCGGATATCTGGGGAGGCCGTGCAGTGGCGGGAATAACCGCCACCGCCAGCAGGAAAATCAGGAAAATCAGTCGTGATGCAATCCGTGTGACCATGATCCCGCCCGCCTAACCTGTTGTGGCCAATATTGTGGATTGCGCAGCCCGCCGGGGCGCCGTTTTGAAATCGTCCTTCCGGTCAAGGTCCCGATACTTGAGCAAGGCCATGAGGCCGTGCTGGAGATTGTCGATGCGGATTTCGTTGTTGGCCGATTCAGTGCGGATCGCACCGATGACCCGCTCTTTCTTGGAAACATAATAGGCATCAAGATCGTCGCGGAACTGAAGCTGCGCGAGGGAGCGGATACCGCGTTCAATAGCCTGCTTGTAGGACGCCGCGCGAACCGTATCCCCGATTTCGCGTGCAAGGACCAGCGCGTCCACCAGTCCCTCCAGGTAAACGCCCGTGGCGGAAGCATGGGGCGGCCCATATTCGGGCCGGTGAGGCGAGTAGAAACGGCCCCAGTGATCAAGATCGACTGAGCCGCCCCACTGCTGGTGTGGCAGGAGCCAGTCATTCATTTCAAAGATGAAGTCACGAATTCCAGCATCGCCGGTGAGCCTGTACAGTATCAGTGCGGCCTGGCTGTGCCACGGCACAAACGCCGGGTTTGAATTCCTCCGGAAATGGCTGCGATAGTAGTAAAGGCTCTTCGTCGCCTGCGAGTGAAGGGCCTCATCTCGGTTTTTCTGCAGGCTTACCGCCCAAAACAGCAGCGCTTCACCGGGGTAAAAATTCTGGTTGTCGTTCCGGTCCGCAGGATAGAAAAATGTTCTGAAGGCACCGGACGGTTGCCAGAGGCTGTTGATGGTTTGGCGCAGTTCTGCCAGTTCCTCGTTCCATGCTCCTGCAAACGGGCTTTCGAGAATGGCAAGCGCCGCCAACGCCAAAGACCCCAGCTTCACGCTTCCATTCCAGGCGATCACGCCATGGCCGTTTTCAATGCGATAGAATCTGCGCAGGTTGAAATCGAGGTTCTTCCGCGCTGCCACCTTCATGTCCTGCCGGTCCAGCGCATTTGCCATGCGATTGAACGCAATGCTCGCCATGAAGCGGCGAATGGGGTTATCACCAGCGGCATAGATGCCGGAACTTGGCCAATACTTGTATGGCAGGCTGCCCTGTGCATCCTGGTTCGACATGAACCACCGTGCCATACCGGAGACAAGTCTGTCGGCGAGCCCCTCTGGCGGCTGGTCGGCGGCAATCAGTTGGCTGCCGCGATAGATTTCGACTGCCCTGGCGGCCTGGCCGCATTGAAGAACAAACTGTTTGCACTCCAGCAGATCAAGCTGTCCTCCAAGTGCAAAAAATTCTTCGGCCGTGAGATGTTTCTCTTCCAGCTTGGTAGCAAAAAATTTTGCAAGCGGCCGGTTGGTTGCAATTGTCTGAAGCGGTGAAACACGGTGCTTCGTGCCGTGAAGCGTGATTTCAAGACCATAGCGGCCATTTTTCCTGCCCTTGAGGACGTCGCGCCAGCGATCGGCAGCCAACGGCAGACGGCCCGTAACCGAGGTCAACTGAACGACATCAATGGCCGGCGCTTCGGCTTGCAGTTCGTGGATGGCGCGAAATGGCGACGTGTCCTCAAGCCAAACGGAGAGGATCACCTGCCCGTTGGACCTTGCAACAATTTCAAAGGGTGCAAGAAAGGCGAAATCATGCGCCTTGGTTAACCTTGTTCGCCGAGGCTGGTTAAGGAAATCCGTGAGGTTTTTTTCCGAAAGCTCGTATGGCTTTTGGTTCAAAAAGGAATGGGAAGTATTTTTCTTGCCGCCGAAGCCAGGGTTAACGGGGGCAGATTTAAGCTTTAATCCTAACATGGCACAGATTCCTTCCGTTCCCGTTAGAGTTCGCAAGGTCCATTCCAACTGGCGGCCTGCTCTCAACAGCACTGGTAAATTGGCTTTTCCAGAGGAAATACAATCAGTTGTCCTATAGTAAAGACGCCGCGTGGAATGCCACGCGGCGTCTGTTTTTCGCACAGTATATCGTGGCCTTAGCCGTGGACTGAGACTACGCCGCCAACTTCCTCATCGCCGTCTCCGTCTCCGTCTCCGTCACCGTCGCCGTCACCGTCTCCGTCTCCGTCACCGTCGCCGTCGTCCGTCTCCGTCTCCGTCGCCGTCTCCGTCACCGTCTCCGTCGCCGTCTCCGTCGCCGTCTCCGTCGCCGTCGCCGTCGCCGTCGCCGTCTCCGTCACCGTCGTCCGTCTCCGTCGCCGTCTCCGTCGCCGTCACCGTCGCCGTCACCGTCGCCGTCGCCGTCACCGTCGCCGTCGCCGTCGCCGTCACCGTCGCCATCGCCGTCACCGTCTCCGTCGCCATCGCCGTCACCGTCTCCATCGCCGTCGCCGTCTCCGTGGCCGTCACGGTCTCCGTGGTCGTAGCCTTTGCCGTCGCCGCGGTCCTTGCCTTTGTCGTCTCCGTCACCGTGGCCTTTGCCGTCGCCGTCACCGCGATCATTGCCTTTGCCGTCTTCGTGGCCGTCACGGTCGCCGCGGTCGTTGCCTTTGTCGCCACCATGGCCGTCGCCGTCACCGCGATCATTGCCTTTGCCGTCTTCGTGGCCGTCACGGTCGCCGCGGTCGTCGCCTTTGTCGCCACCATGGCCGTCGCCGTCACCGCGATCATTGCCTTTGCCGTCTTCGTGGCCGTCACGGTCGCCGCGGTCGTTGCCTTTGTCGCCACCATGGCCGTCACGGTCGCCGCGATCATTGCCTTTGTTGTCTCCGTGGCCGTCACGGTCGCCGCGGTCGTTGCCTTTGTCGTCTTCGTCACGGCCGCCGTGGCGATCTCCGTCACCAGAACGGTTTTCAGATCTGCCATTGTCTGAACGGTCGGATTTCTTTCCACCCCTATCGGCTACCTGAATCAAAAGGGCATCCCTAGGCGCAGCACTTTGATCTATGAACATATCCAATGCTGCACTTGACGATTCAAGTTTCCAGAGCGCGCTGGAAGATCCGATGCCTGCCAGTCCAACTCTGGCATGCAGAGGGTTTGACACGACGAGAGCGGTAGCGAGGAACGCCCCTCTCCAAAACTTGGCATTCCGGACATGAAATTTTTTCTTGCGATTAGCGCCAGCTGAATTTCTGGCGAGATATTTCTCGAAATGAGAATCCTTTGACATAAAATTTACCTTTCGTTGACCCAAGGGTTCCCGCCAAAGTCGTCAATGAAAGAAAATCGAGGCTGTCTGGATCAAGGGCGGAAAGCGCTACATGCGCGATCCCGCCTTGATCAACCTTGTTTCCAAACAGCTGGTTGGCTGTCAGGGCCTCGAAACAAGCAGACATTCCTGATATTTAAAACTCGACAGGAATTACCGCGATTTATGAACAAAATAGCGTAGAATTAAACATAAATTTACCTTTGTGGTTAACGTCTTGTTTACCAACTTGGTGCGGGGCGGGCGGCAATGGGGTTGAGCGTGCCATGCTTAGGCTTTCCCGTTGCAGACATCATCTCGATGTAAATGTGATGATCGGACAGGGCATCCGATGCGCTGCCTTGTGCAAAAGCATTTTTTGTTTTTGAACGTGGAAAACGATGGTGCCCAGGGGCGGAATTGAACCACCGACACGCGGATTTTCAGTCCGCTGCTCTACCAACTGAGCTACCTGGGCACGACACGTGCGCCGCGTTATATGTGATTGAATTTGCGGTGGCAAGAAAGAAAACCCCGCCGGGAAAACACGTTCCAGACGGGGTTTGATGTTGCTTGGTCAAGTCTGCGCTTAGGCAGAGATGTTCACATCCTTGGTTTCCTTCAGGAAGATGAATCCGACCACTGCCGTAATGAGGGCAACGATAATCGGATACCAAAGTCCCGCATAGATATTACCGTAGGATGCTACAATCGCCGTTGCCAGCAAGGGCAGCATGCCGCCGAACCAGCCGTTGCCGATATGGTAGGGCAGCGACATCGAGGTATAGCGGATGCGGGTTGGGAACAGTTCAACCAGGAACGCGGCAATCGGCCCGTAAACCATGGTGACGTAAATCATCATGATGAACAGGATGCCAATGGCCATCGGCCAGTTGATCTTGGCCTTGTCTGCGTTGCCGGGGGCAATTTCAGTGACGGTTGCCGTGGCGCCTGAGCCATCGGCTGCCACCGCAACGCCATCGACATTGGCAATCGCCGCGATCTTCTTGGCCGCCGGATCAGCAGCGATGCGTGCATCACTCAGGATCTTCGTGACGTCAGCCGTTTTCTTTTCAGCCTGAAGGGCTGCAATTTGATCGGACTGTTCCTTTGTCAGGGCAATCGTCGAGGACGAAGACTTGAGCAGGGGATAACCCGCATCAACCAGCGCCTGGGACCAAGTGAAGGGGCTAAAGCCTTCAATGGTCTTCGCTCCGATGGTGAGTGTTGCAGGCGAACCCGCCGCACCCTTTGCCGTGGTGAAGGAGAGGCCCGACTTGGTCAGGAAGTCATTGGCCTTGTCGCAGTCGCCGAATGTCGACCAGGGTCCAACGAAGATGTTGAAGTGGCAGTTGGCAGGATCGCTGGCAACGGTGATTTGTGCCGTTGACTGGAACGCCGCCAAATCCGGATTGACGGCCTTCGCCAGCATCCCAAACAGGGGGAAGTAGGTGAGTGCCGCAATCACGCAGCCTGCCAGAATGATCTTCAACCGGCCAATCCTGTCGGAAAGGGAACCGAAGAAAACAAAGAACGGCGTGCCAAGCAGGAGGGCAATGCCCACCAGCCAATAGGCCGTGAGATAGTCAACTTTCTGCGTAATGGTGAGGAAAAACAGGGCGTAGAACTGCCCCGTGTACCACACAACACCCTGTCCTGCGGTGGCACCGATTAGCGCAAGCAGCACAAGTTTGTTGTTGGGTGAACGCAGGAATGAATCCGTGAGCGGCGACTTTGAAGCCTTGCCCTCGGATTTCATTTTTTGGAAAACCGGCGATTCATTCAGTTTCAGGCGGATCCAGATTGAGAACGCCAAGAGGAAGGCAGAGATCAGGAATGGAATGCGCCAGCCCCACTCGGCGAAGTCGGCAGCTGTCATGTAAGAGCGGGCAATGCCGATGACCAGCAGGGACAGGAAGAAGCCGATGGTGGCCGTGGTTTGAATCCAGCTGGTGGAATAACCGCGCCGGTTGCTCGGCGCATGCTCAGCCACGTAGGTGGCAGCTCCGCCATATTCACCGCCAAGGGCCAGGCCCTGCAGGAGGCGCAAGCCTACGAGCAGAATGGGGGCAAGCCAGCCAAGGGTCGCAAAGGTTGGCAAAAGGCCGACAGCAAAGGTCGCAATGCCCATCACCATCATGGTGACAAGGAAGGTGTATTTCCGACCGATCATGTCGCCGAGGCGGCCAAATACCAGGGCGCCGAAAGGGCGCACTAAAAAGCCTGCGGCATAGGTGGCAAAAGCCGAGAGGAGGGCCGCCGTATCATTTCCCGGCGGGAAGAAGAGAGCGGCAAAAAACGGGGCCAGAGTTGCGTAGAGATAGAAGTCATACCATTCGAAAACAGTACCGGTGGATGAGGCGAAGATGACGAATTTTTCGTCCTTGCTCATCCCTTGCCCCCGCGCGGCAGGTGCATTCATCGTGATATCAGACATCGTGTTTTCTCCCCTTTGTCTGGTTTTGGGCCCTGAGCCGTTATTGGCTCCACTAGGTTCTCCCCGTGCGGAATGATTTTCACTCCGTGGTTCAACCGGCAATTTAGGGGGCAATTTTTGGGGCGTATATTAGACGTTTGTTCAATGCCTGGTTTCGTTTGGCTGTTTCCCCTTGGGCAAAAAGCGCGCTAGGCTTGACCCCATGCTGCAAAGCTGGATGATCTTTTTCTTCGGACTGGCCTATCTCGGCGGCCTGTTTGCGGTTGCAACCTGGGGCGACAGGCCCGCCAACCAGCGAAAACCCGGTTCCCCCCGGCCCTTCATCTATGCCCTGTCGCTCGGTGTTTACTGCACCTCATGGACCTATTTCGGCAGCGTCGGCATAGCCTCCCGTACGGGCTTTGATTTCCTGCCAATCTACATAGGGCCGATTCTCATATTTGCCTTGGGCTGGCGCCTGCTGCAGAGGATTGCCGAAATCGCCAAGCGCCAGAACATTGCCTCAATCGCCGACTTTCTCTCGGCGCGCTATGGCAAAAGCGAAGCCCTTGGCGCCCTTGTTGCGGGCGTAGCGACCATCGGCGTCGTGCCTTACATCTCCATCCAGTTGAAGGCCGTATCATCGTCACTTCAGACCATGATCACCGATCCGCTGTTTCCCGATGCCATCATGCCGGTCATGCATGGCGCTGATGGACTGTCCATTCTGGTGGCCCTCACCATGGGCATCTTTGCCATCCTGTTCGGCACACGCCATATCGACACGACCGAGCATCAGGACGGGATGATCCTGGCGATCTCGGTTGAGTCCATTGTGAAGCTCGTCGCCTTCGTGGCCGTTGGTCTGTTCGTAACCCTCACCATGCTGGGTGGTTTTGAGCGCCTCGCCGCCCATGTAGCATCCGACCAGAATGTCCTCGCGGTATTTGCGAAGGGCTTGAATGGCACGCGCTGGGTCACACTCACGCTTCTTGCAGCGATTGCAATTATTCTCCTGCCCCGGCAGTTCCATGTGGCCGTTGTCGAAAACGCCGCGCCCTCCGACATCCGCCGCGCCGCTTGGCTGTTTCCGCTTTATCTGATCGCCATCAATATCTTTGTCATCCCCATCGCCATTGCCGGTCTTGTGCTGCTTCCCGCAAGTGCCGATGGCGACATGTTTGTGCTGGCCCTTCCGGTCAGCGCCCAGAACAGTTTTTTTACCATGGTTGCCTTCATCGGCGGCCTGTCTGCTTCCACCGCCATGGTTGTTGTTGAAACCATCGCGCTCTCCATCATGATCTGCAACAACCTCGTCGTGCCCCTGCTGCTCAGGCGCCGGGCGGAACGGCCGGAAATCCTCCATGACATGGGAAAAACCCTGATCATCATTCGGAGGCTCGCGATCGCTCTCGTGCTGGTGCTGGCCTATGGCTACTACCGGATGATCGGTTCGACGGCAGCGCTTGCCCAGGTCGGTCTGATTTCCTTTGCCGCCGTTGCCCAATTCGCACCGGCTTTCTTTGGAGCCCTGGTATGGAAACGGGCAACGTCGCGCGGGGCCATGGCGGGACTCGCGGCCGGAGCCCTCATCTGGGCCTATACGCTGCTGCTCCCTTCCTTTGTCGATGCGGGATGGATCGGAAAGGGCTTGATTGAACAGGGGCCTTTCGGCCTTGGTTTCTTGCGGCCCCGGATGCTGTTCGGCATGGAGCTTGATGCCTTGAGCCACGGGGTTCTGTGGAGTCTTGCCGCAAACATTTTCGCCTATGTCGGTTTCTCCCTGAGCCGCTTGCCCAGTCCGGTCGAACGCATCCAGGCTGCAAGCTTTGTGACGCGCGAGCTGACCGTGGGAACCGGAACAGGTTTCCGCCTCTGGCGCACGGCCGTCACCGTTGAGAAGCTTGAGCAGACGGTGGCGCGCTATCTGGGCGAGGCCCGCGCCAAATCGGCTTTCACCGAATTCTTTGCCCAGCGCGGTGTGACGCAAAAGCCGGCACTGGAAGCGGATGTGCGCATGCTGCGCTTTGCCGAGCATCTGCTGGCCCGCGCCGTTGGCGTTGCATCATCGCGCCTTGTCATGGCGCTGTTGCTGGAGCGCCATTCCGCCCACCCGCGCGGCGCCATGCGGCTCCTCGACGATGCCTCCGCCGCCATCCAGCATAACCGCGATCTCCTGCAATCGGCCATCGACAATGTGGAGCAGGGCATTGCGGTGTTTGATTCCGAAATGAACCTGAGTTGCTGGAATGCCAGCTTTCAGGACCATCTCAAGCTCAGCAATGAATTGGGGCGCGTCGGTGCTCCCATGCGCGAGATCGTCCTCGAATTCCTGCGCACAACTGATGGCGGCGAAGCGAGCCTTGAGGACCGGCTGCGCAAGATGGCCATGACCCACGAGCAATTCCGTGAACGCGTGAGCGACGGTGGCCAGGTGCTGGAGGTGAGATCCAATGCTATTCCCGATGGCGGTGTTGTGATCACATTTAGCGACGCGACGGAAAGCGTGCGTGCTGCCGAAGCATTGCAAAGATCAAACGAGGAACTTGAACGCCGGGTTGAGCGGCGCACATTGGAACTGACGCAGCTGAATGGTGAGCTGGCGGTGGCCAAGGCCGAGGCCGAATCCGCTAATCTCGGCAAGACAAGGTTCATTGCCGCCGCGAGCCATGATATTTTGCAGCCGCTCAATGCCGCGCGCCTCTTCACCTCCAGCCTGGTGGAGCGTCTGCAACGTTCCAATGACGGGGCGCTGGCGCGCAATGTTGATTCCTCGCTCGAAGCGGTTGAGGAAATCCTCACCGCACTCCTTGATATTTCGAAGCTCGATGCCGGCGTCATGACGCCGGAATTGTCGCTCTTTCGCATTGACGAACTTCTCGAGACACTGAGCACGGAATATGCCCCGACCGCCGCCAAGAAGACCCTGCGGATTAAGGTCATGC
Source organism: uncultured Alphaproteobacteria bacterium (assembly GCA_963766425.1). Classification (GTDB taxonomy): domain Bacteria; phylum Pseudomonadota; class Alphaproteobacteria; order Rhizobiales; family Aestuariivirgaceae; genus Aestuariivirga. The sequence goes on along the minus strand of CAVYAB010000009.1, from coordinate 45,812 downwards.
CCTGTGGCGCCACCGTCGAGACCGACCGCAAGCTGCTCCGCCGTGTTCTGCAGAACTTTATCTCCAACGCGATAAAATATACCAAATCCGGCCGCATTCTTATCGGCTGCCGCCGCAAGGGGCGTGGCCTGCGCATTGAAATTCACGACACCGGCCTTGGTATCCCGGATTCAAAACGGGACCTGGTATTCCAGGAATTTCAGCGCCTGGGCGATGATGATGGCGGCACCTCGGGCCTTGGCCTCGGCCTTTCGATTGTCGAGCGCATTGGCCGCATTCTCGGCAGCGATATCACGCTCCATTCCAGGCATGGCAGCGGCAGCATGTTCGCCATTACCGTTCCCCTGACCCATGTTGTCATTCCGCGCACCCGCAGCCAGAAAATTTCGCGGCAGCGCCCGGGTCTTGGCAGCATGTCCGAGGTGCTGGTGATCGACGATGAGCCGGCAATTCTCGATGGCATGAAGCATCTGCTCAAGGGCTGGGGCTGCTCGGCCCATGTGGCGCTGGGAGGTGCCGACGCATTTCGTGCCTATGATGGCGCGAAAGGCCGGATTGACATGATCCTCGCCGATTTCCACCTCGACAAGGAAGATGGCATTTCACTGATCAACGAATTGCGCCGCAGGGCTAGGCGTCCCATCCCGGCAATTCTCATCACCGCCGACCGGTCCCTCGCCGTGTCGGATCAGGCGCACATCCATGATATTCACGTGCTGCGAAAACCCGTGAAACCAGCAGCCCTGCGCGCCGCCATGTCCCACCTCGAAATCAAAGCCGTCGCCGGGGAGTAGCTATTTGTCCTCTCCTGCGAAGCGGGAGAGGAAGGGACCCACCGCGCAGCGGTGGGGAGGTGAGGGGAACGAGGTCGAAGCGCCCTCATCTATCCCATCCTGCTTCGCAGGACGGGCCCCTTTCTTCTCCCGCTTCGCAGGAGAAGACGGGCGAAAATGGCTCAAATTTCCGATGCGCCCGCAAGCTTGCTGGCAGCGATCACCGCCTGAGTGCGGCTCGCAACGGCGAGCTTCAACAATATGGCCGAGACATGGGCTTTCACGGTTGCTTCGGAAACATCAAGCGCATGTGCGATCTGCTTGTTGAGAAGTCCTTCCTTCAACATCATCAGCACACGGATTTGTTGCGCGGTTAGCGAAGCAACGCGCCGTGCGATGGCGGCGATTTCCGGATCAGCGGGCACTTCCCTGTCGGCCCAGGCCGGAGTCCACACACCGCCGGCCAGGACGGTTTCGACGGCTTCAATGATGACTGCTGTTCCCGACGACTTCGGAATGAATCCGGAGGCGCCGAGATTAAGAGATTTTTGCACAATGCCCGCCTCCTCGTTGGCGGAGATGATAACGACGGGAATGTTGGGGTATTGCGAGCGGAGATAAATCAGGCCCGAGAGGCCTTGGACGCCAGGCATCCGCAGGTCAAGCAGAACGAGATCGCAGGAATCATCGTCAGCCAGTTTCGCGGTAAGCGAGTTGAGCGAATCCGCCTCGGAAATTTCCAGATGGGACTTGGCCGTCCCCAAGGCATGCCGCAATGCTTCACGGAACAGGGGATGATCATCGACGATCAAAATCCGCGCTTCCGCCATCAGTTCACCCCGCGTCCTCAATTTGGCAAATGCTAGTCGGTTTGTTTGTCCTTGTCCAAATTCCCAGCCTTCGGCACCGGTTCGACGTCGTCGGTAAGCATCAGGTGGCAAGGCAACGCACTGGTCAGCGAAGGGACGGAATTTCCTTGAAATTCGGTATCCTTTACTACTATTTCTATAGACATGATTTCACAACGCGCCCGCTACGCTTTCAAGGCTGTTGTAGCCCTCGCCCGCGCCAAGCCGGGCGTTGGTTTGCAGATTCGTGAACTCTGTGAGCAGGAGAAGCTGCCACGCAAGTTTTTGGAGCAGATTCTGCTCTTGCTTAAGGCTGCCGGCTATATTTCCAGCCGACGGGGCCGCGATGGCGGCTACGAGCTCCTGAAACCCACCGACCTGATTTACATCGGCCCCATGCTGCGTGCCGTGGATGGCCCAATAGCGCCACTTTCCTGCCTTTCTCGCACCGCCTATCGCCGCTGCGCGGACTGCAAAGACGAGACCCATTGCGAACTCCGCATCGCCTTCGCCCAGGCCTATGCGGTTTATCTTGCCGCCCTGGAAAACACCTCACTGGCCCAAATCATGCGGCAGGCCGATGCCACAGAATTGCCTTTAGGTGATGGCTTACTGGCACCAACTACGGCATAGGCCTTTGATTTCCTTCAGATAATACGATTTGTTCTTTTTAACGAACAAAACACTTGAATCTATACTAAATCCGTATAGTATTAGGTCATTGAGTTGAACCAAAGGAGATGCCCATGTCGCTCAAGATCATTCGTCGCTCTGTAACCCTGGGAATTGCCGCCTTCGCCCTCGCTGCCGTTATTTCAGCAACGCCGCCAGCCCTCGCGGACGCAACCCTGCTGAACGTTTCCTATGACCCCACCCGCGAGTTCTACAAGGAATTCAACGAAGCCTTCGCTGCCGACTGGAAAACCAAAACCGGCGAAATCGTCACCATCAACCAATCCCATGGCGGCTCCGGCAAGCAGGCCCGCGCCGTAATCGATGGCCTCGATGCCGATGTGGTTACACTGGCACTCGCTGGCGACATCGATGCGATTGCCAAGAATTCAAAGAAACTGCCGGCGGACTGGGCCAAGCGTCTTCCCAACAACAGCTCGCCCTATACCTCGACGATTGTGTTCCTCGTCCGCAAGGGCAATCCCAAAGCCATCAAGGATTGGGGCGATCTGGTGAAAGATGGTGTTGCCGTCATTACACCCAATCCCAAGACTTCAGGCGGCGCGCGTTGGAACTACCTCGCTGGCTGGGCCTGGGCCGCAAAGGCCAATGGCGGTGATGAAGCCAAAGCTAAAGAATATGTTGCCAATCTCTATCGCAATGTACCGGTGCTTGATACGGGTGCCCGTGGTTCAACCACAACCTTCGTCCAGCGTGAAATTGGCGATGTACTGATCGCCTGGGAAAACGAGGCGTTCCTTGCACTCAATGAATTCGGCGCCGACAAGTTCGAAATCGTCGTACCGACACTTTCCATCAAGGCAGAACCGCCGGTGGCACTGGTTGATGAAAACGCCAAGGCCAAGGGCAACACCAAGGTGGCCGAAGCCTATCTGCAATTCCTTTACGCACCAGAGGGACAGAAACTCGCTGCCAAGCATTATTTCCGGCCATCAGATCCAAGCGCGGCGGATCCGGCAGACCTCGCCAGGTTCCCCAAGCTTGATCTGGTCACCATCGACGATGCGTTCGGCGGTTGGACCAAGGCCCAGGAAACCCACTTTGCCGATGGCGGGGTCTTCGACCTGATTTACAAGCCCAGCAACTAAGCGAAATGGCGCTCCTCCTCCCGCGCCTGGGTGAACCAAGTGTCATTCCCGGTTTCGGATTGGCGCTTGGCTTCACCGTTGCGGCACTCAGCCTCATCGTATTGATCCCGCTTTCGGCCCTTGTCTTGCGCGCTGCCAGCATTGGACCCAGTGCTTTCTGGGCGATTGCCTCGGACCCGCGCACCCTTGCAGCCCTTCGCTTGTCGTTCGGGTCTGCTCTCATTGCAGCAGCCATCAACACGGTATTTGGCCTTCTACTGAGTTGGGTGCTGGTGCGCTACCGTTTCCCCGGCCGTCGATTCATCGATGCTGCCGTAGATCTGCCCTTTGCATTGCCAACTGCGGTGGCGGGAATCGCCATGGCCGCCGTCTATGCACCCAATGGCTGGATCGGTTCCATTGCAGAAAAGCTTGGCTTCAAGATCGCCTTCACACCATTGGGTGTGGTCCTCGCTCTCGTCTTCATTGGCCTCCCCTTCGTGGTGCGCACCGTACAGCCCATTCTCGAAGACGTTGAACGTGACATTGAAGAAGTCTCGGCCCTGCTAGGTGCAAGTCGCCTGCGCACTGTGTTTAAAGTGGTGCTGCCGCAAATCTATCCGGCACTCCTGACTGGGGCCACCCTCGCCTTCGCGCGTGGCATTGGTGAATACGGCTCGGTCATCTTCATCGCTGGCAATATTCCGATGGTTTCCGAAATTGCTCCACTCCTCATCGTCATCAAGCTCGAGGAGTTCGACTATCAGGGAGCCACCGTCATCGCTCTATTGATGCTGATAATCTCCTTTGCACTGCTGATGCTCATCAATCTGTTCCAGGCCTGGAGCCGCAGGAGGCTTGGTCATGTCTGACATTGAAATCTCCGAAATAGTCCACACGCGGGACGTCGCAAGTGAAGGGCGAGGCGCGCAAATTGCCCTCATCGGCCTTGCCGTCGTTTTCCTCCTGGGGTTCCTGTTCCTGCCGCTCATCGTGGTCATTGTCGAAGGTTTCCGCAACGGGCCGGCGGAATTTCTGAATGCCCTCGCCGATCCCGATGCCTGGGCTGCGGTAAAGCTCACACTGCTCGTGGCCGCCATCGCAGTGCCCTTCAACGCAGTCTTTGGCGTCGCCGCGGCCTGGGCTATTGCCAAGTTCAATTTCCGTGGCAAGAACCTGCTCCTCACCCTGATCGATCTGCCCTTCTCGGTTTCTCCCGTTATTTCAGGCCTTGTCTATGTCCTGCTCTTCGGTGCGCAGAGTTGGCTGGGTCCTTGGCTAAAAGCCAATCATGTTCAAGTCATTTTCGCCGTACCCGGAATTGTGCTGGCCACAGTTTTTGTAACTTTTCCCTTCGTCGCCCGGGAACTGATTCCCCTGATGCAATCCCAGGGCACGAGCGAGGAAGAAGCATCCCTCACACTAGGTGCATCCGGTTGGTACACTTTCTTCAACGTCACATTGCCCAACATCAAATGGGCCCTGCTATATGGCGTGCTGCTGTGCAACGCCCGCGCCATGGGCGAATTCGGTGCGGTGTCAGTTGTCTCGGGCCATATCCGGGGCCTCACCAATACCATGCCGCTGCACATTGAAATTCTTTACAATGAATACAACTTCGCAGCGGCCTTTGCGGTGGCGACACTGCTTGCAGGCCTTGCCCTCTTAACCCTTGTCCTCAAATCCGCCCTTGAATGGCGCTACGCCGATTCATTGGCTGCGGCACAAAAACATTAGACCCGCAGGAGCAAACCCATGTCCGTGACCGTAAGCGTAAAAAACCTTGAAAAGAATTTCGGTCGCTTTCCAGCACTTCGTAGTGTGTCATTGAATGTCGATGGCGGAGAGCTGGTAGCCCTGCTTGGTCCCTCGGGATCAGGTAAGACCACGTTGCTGCGCGCCATTGCAGGTCTTGAAGAGGTTGATGCAGGCGAAGTTTTCTTCGGCGATATTAACGCCAATCAATTGACGTTGCGCGAGCGCCGCATCGGCTTCGTCTTCCAGCAATACGCCCTGTTCAAGCATATGACCGTGATGGACAACATTGCCTTCGGCTTGCGGGCGAGACCAAGAGCCTCGCGCCCCGCCAAAACTGTAATCCGAACCCGCGTACTGGAGCTTCTCAGCCTGGTGCAGCTCGATGGTCTTGAAGCCCGCTTTCCCGCCCAACTCTCTGGTGGCCAGCGCCAGCGTGTAGCCCTCGCCCGCGCCCTCGCCATTGAACCTCGCGTGCTGCTGCTCGATGAACCCTTCGGCGCACTCGATGCCAAGGTGCGCAAAGACCTGCGCCGCTGGCTGCGGGAATTGCATGACCGCACTGGCCACACCACACTCTTTGTCACCCATGATCAGGAAGAAGCCTTCGAACTGGCCGACCGAGTCGCCATTCTGAACAAGGGAAAGATCGAGCAAATCGGAACACCCGCTCAGATTGTCAATTATCCGGCAACCGATTTTGTTGCTGATTTTGTTGATGGGATCAATCTCTCACGCCTCAATTCTCCAAGAGATCCTTTGAACGTCGTGCATTTTCCCACGGCCAAACACCTGCCAAACGCGTCGTGATTCTGATTGGCTAACCCGCGCCCTGGCACTGCGTTAAGGAGATGGTCTAACCGCGGTCGCCGATTACTCGTTCTGCTTCCCTTCGTCCGAGCCGTCACCTCCCGGTGGCTCTTCGGTCTCAACGGCGGGGATGGCGTAGTTCCCGCCCAGCCAGCGGTTGAGATCAACCTGCGCGCAGCGGGCTGAACAGAAGGGGTGGAATTTCTGCAAGGAGGGCTTGCTGCAAATGGGGCAGGGACGTCGTGGTTTAAGGCGGACCGGGTCGGCCATCAGACACTCGCGGAGGCAGTCGTCATCCAGGAATGAAGGACGGGATAGCCCGCACCTTCCAGCAAATGCACAGTTTCATAAAGCGGCAGGCCCATGACGCCGGAATACGAGCCCGTGAGATAGCGCACGAAGGCTTCAGCCCGGCCCTGAATGGCATAGCCACCAGCCTTGCCGCGCCATTCATCGGATTTAAGATAGCTTTCAATATCCTCGCGTGACAGGCGCTTGAACCTGACCTTGGTTTCGCAACAGCGCGTGGTTTTTTGTCCATTGGGAGCGATCACGCAAACCGTGGAATAAACCCAGTGTGAACGGCCCGATAGCAAACCTAAACAGCCGAATGCGTCCTTGCGGGTTTCCGCCTTTGGAAGAATCCTCCGCCCCAGTCCAACGACCGTATCGGCGGCAAGAATGAATACGCCCGACCCCAAGGCCTGCACCTGTGGCGCGTGTATCGCAGCCTTGGCTTTTTCCTCGGCCAGACGAATGGAAAGCCGGCGCGGTGTTTCGCGCTTCTTCGGCGTTTCATCAAGATCGGTGGGGTTGAGCAGGTCCGGCGCAAGGCCCATGCGCTCAAGCAACATCAGACGTCGCGGCGAAGCACTGGCCAGAACAAGCTTGACGGGTTGACCTGCTGCCATAAAAACTTACTTGAAACGATAGTTGATGCGGCCCTTGGTCAAGTCATAGGGCGTCATTTCAACCATCACGCGGTCACCAGCGAGAACCCGGATACGGTTCTTGCGCATTTTGCCCGCCGTGTGGGCAATAATTTCATGATTGTTATTGTCGAGCAGAACGCGAAACGTCGCGTTGGGCAAAAGCTCGGAAACCGTGCCCTCAAATTCTAAAAGTTCTTCTTTCGCCATGAATCTTTCCGGTTGTTAAAGGAAGCGGCGCGATAAATGGACCTCTTGGCCGCCAAAAGCAAGAGATTGCAGCATAGCACATTTATACCCCTCTGGCACTGAGCATTCCAAACCTCGCCCTGATCCGGTTAACCAATCCGTCCCGCACCATGCGGTAGCTGTCGAGAATCTGTTCGCGGCTGCCGGAAGTGGCGGAAGGGTCCATTGTCGGCCAATATTCGGTCTCAATCGCCATGGTGCGGGTGAGTTCCAGTGCCCAGTGATGGGCTTCCGGCGAAAGCGAAATGGCGAGGTCGAAACTGGAATCTTCCAGATCGGCAAAATTGTGCGGGCGGTGCTTGCCGAGGTCAATGCCGATTTCATCCAGCACCGTTGCAATGAAAAGGTCCGCTTCTCCGGGCCGCACCCCGGCGGACGCCACATAAACCTTGTGACCGTAGAAATGCTTCATGATGGCGGCAGCCATCGGCGAACGAATGACATTTTGCGTACAGGCAAAGAGCACGGCATTTGGGAGATCCCCCGGCATGAGCCAGTCCTATCCGCGCCAATGCAGGACGCAGACCAGCGTAAACAGCCGCCGCGCCGTGTCGAAATCAATATCAACCTTGCCGGTAAGCCGCTCCTTTAGAATTTCGCTGCCCTCATTGTGCAGGCCGCGCCGGGCCATGTCGATGGTTTCAATCTGCGACGGCGTGGAATGCCTGATGGCCTCATAGTAGCTTTCGCAAATCTGGAAATAGTCTTTGACGATAACGCGAAATGGCGACATGGAAAGGCCGATGATCGATAGCTTTTCTTCACGCTCGTTGAAGATTTCAAACATCAGGCGCCCGTCCTGTGTCGAAAGCTGAAGGCGGTAAGGCCCCTCTTTCCCGTTCAACAGGCCAAACGAGTTTTCCTCGATGAGGTCATAAATGGCAACGCGCCGCTCATGTTCGGCCTCGGGTGAGGGGCCAGGCCCAATGCTGGCATCGAGATCGACGGCAATAAGGCGGTTTTTCTTGTTGGAGGTCATGAAACGAGATTAGACGGAAAGCGCTGGAACACGCTAGAGCATGTCCCGCCAAAGTGCGAAGCGGTTTGGCGACAAGGACATGCTCCAGCATATTAATCTGGCGCGATTCCTTTTCGGCGGGATGATTCCATCCCGCCGGGACGCGCGCTAGACATCATGGCTGGGTTTCAAGTCCGTAGCCCACGCCCCGCCCAAATCCTTCAATTTCAGGTCCAGATATTCGACTTCAAGCCTGATAGTTGCTCCTGCCGAAAAGGTGAGAAGCACAGTTCCGGAAGGTTCGTTGCGGGGTTCAAAGGAAATGGAAAGAAGCGAGAGGATGGCATCTCCCTTCAGACCCTGAATGCCCTGCTGCTTCACGCCTGTGACATGCTCAAAATGCAAGCCCGTGCGGCGGCGTTCTGACGAAGGCTGCTGTTCCCAGGCAAAACGGTTGGCCACCAAGGGCAAATTGACGGGTTTTGCTGAGATAGCGAATGTCGGCAAGCCGCAACAGCGCATCCTGCATGTGGGCAGAGACGACCTTCAAATCCTCCGTGTCTTGCGCCGTAAGTCTTAACACAAATCAGTTTCCCGCAAGTCTTTCGACATCGGCCCCGCAGGCCTGCAGTTTTTCTTCCAACGCTTCAAAGCCGCGATCCAGATGATAGACACGGTGGATCATCGTATCGCCTTCCGCCACAAGGCCAGCAATCACCAGCGAAACCGAAGCGCGCAAATCCGTGGCCATTACATCGGCGCCGGTGAGTTTTTGTACCCCGCGCACTTCTGCCGTATCCCCATGCAGATGAATGTCAGCCCCGAGCCGCGCCAGTTCCTGCACATGCATGAAGCGGTTTTCAAAAATTGTTTCGCGGATCATGGCGGTGCCCTTGGACTTGGTCATCAGCGCCATGAGCTGCGCCTGAAGATCGGTTGGAAAACCGGGGTAGGGATCGGTATCAACATTCACCGGCTCAATTCCCTGTCCGTTGCGCTCGATGCGCAGTCCCTCGTTGCTGCGCTTCACGGAAATGCCAGCCCGGGTCAAAACATCAATCATTGATTCAAGGCTTTCTGCCTTTGCGCCTTTAAGCAAGACATTTCCGCCCGTCATGGCGGCGGCCATGGCATAGGTGCCGGTTTCAATGCGATCCGGAATCACTTCATGCTCGGCCCCGTGGAGGCTGGTCACACCACTGATTTTCAAAGTTGAAGTGTGAATGCCTTCGATCCTCGCACCCATCTTCACCAGGCACTCGGCAACGTCGCCGATTTCAGGTTCGCGGGCGGCATTCTCGATAATGGTGTCACCCTTGGCAAGGACCGCAGCCATCAATGCGGCATGCGTTGCCCCCACGGTGACTTTCGGAAAATTGATGTGCCCGCCCTTCAAGCCGTTCTTGGCCTTGGCAATCACATAGCCCGAATCTATTTCAACTTCCGCCCCAAGCTTTTCCATGGCCATGATGTGGAGATCAACGGGCCGCGTACCGATGGCGCAACCGCCGGGAAGTGAAACCTTGGCCTCGCCGCAACGCGCCAGCAGGGGACCAAGCACCCAGAAGCTTGCCCGCATCTTGGAAACGAGGTCATAGGGGGCCGTGGTATCAACAATGTTTTGCGCTGAAATCTTCAGGGTTTCACCAGCCGTGGCACTCTGCCCCGGGCGCTTGCCTGAAACCGTGATGTCCACCCCGTGATTCTGCAAAATCCGCTGCAGGCGGAGCGCATCCACCAGGCGCGGCACATTGCGGAGCGTGAGCGTTTCGGGGGTCAGCAGCGCCGCAATCATCAGGGGCAAGGCAGCGTTTTTGGCACCCGAAATATTGATGGTGCCGTTCAGTTTATTGCCACCACGAATGCGAATACGATCCATTCCGTCTTTTCCCTTCGAATCCGGCAGGAAACCCTGCCAAAACGGCGTTAACAAGCATAGATGGCCCCATTGGGGCAAGGCTTAATCGGACGCCTGTTTCTCCGCCTTTGCAGCCGATTTTCGGGCCTTGGCCAAGGATTTCCGTTTCAGGAGGTTAACCCGCAAAGCCTCCGCCAGCCGCTTGGTTTCGGCGGCTGATCGTGGAGTTCGGGGTTTATTTGCCATTCCTGCACAGATGATAAGGCTTCGATGATCTGTCAAGCGAGAGGGTTGCGAAAGGCCAAGGCCTGTGGCATGTGTCCCCTCATTCTGGTGCGCTGCTGTAGCTCAGTGGTAGAGCACTCCATTGGTAATGGAGAGGTCGACAGTTCAATCCTGTCTAGCAGCACCATTTTCAGTCCGGCATGTCCGGCTCACCCAGATCCCCGCGAACCAGACGCTGCCGCGAACGGTAGTCTTCCGGCCTCTCAAATGTTCCGGCCCAAATCCCCCGCTTAGCCTTTTTCGCTTCTGCCTCCGCGCGCAGGTAAGAATGTACTATGGCGGGAATAGGCAACCGCCCATCCCAGCTCGAACCATTTCCCCATTGATGTCGAGATCGCCAATTTTGCAAACCGCAACTGCGCGGCCGTAACGGTCCGTTTCAACTGAGCTGCAGGAAACATCCCGCCCTCGTACAAGTCCACGCAAGGCATTCGCCGATAATTTTCCGCATGAGTATTCCGCGTTATGCTTATCCCGGCAACTCTGGCGGTATTCCGGCGCGTCAATTCCATAGAGGCGGATATCCGTATCGCCCTTGCGGAGTGAATCGCCATCCACGACCTGCACCGATCCCGTACCCAAATCAATCAGGTCAAACTGTCTCATAAGGGCCAGGACGATTGTGAGAACGGCGAGAAATACGAGAGCGTCAATGACGCTGCGATAGAACGGGCGGGGGCGTCGCAAGTTACCCGTCACGAAGGCGTTTTGTCCCAACGCGCCGCACTCTCGTCATCGGATGATTTCGCCGCCACCCAATTTTCCCCTTGCGGCCCCTCTTCCATTTTCCAGAAAGGCGCCTTTGTTTTGAGCCAGTCGATCAGGAAGTAACACGCCTCAAAAGCGGCTTCCCGATGAGCCGAAGTGGCAATAACCAGAACAATGTCATCTCCGGGTGCGAGTGTGCCATGGCGATGGACAATAAGCGTATCGAGAAGGGGCCAGCGCCGATGGGCTTCGGTATCAATTTCGGTGAGGGCCTTCTCCGTCATGCCGGGATAGTGCTCAAGGGTCATGGCCGAAACTGGCGTGCCGTCGCTGAGATCGCGCATGGTGCCGACAAAAATCACGCTGCCGCCAATATCGCTGCGGCCCTGCTTGAGTTTTGCAAGTTCGGCGGCCGTATCAAAGGGTTCTGCTTGTACGCGGATCATCCCTCCATATTGCTCCACTGCAACACAGACATCAATTGCCGAACAGTTTCTTGAGCAGCTTCCCGCCCTCCTTTTCGATCTCCTTGAAGGTTTTTTCAGACACGCCAAGGCTGCGCAAAGCATCGTAGGCGGCCTCCGGATCATCAAGAATCCCCTCCAGATTGGGGTATATCTTGGGAGCGTGCCATGGCCCCTTCACCACGACCTGAACCGGAAGACGTGTCGTCTGGCCGCTGCCCGTGACCAGCGCGGGATCAAATTTGAAATCGAGCGCCCGGCGCAGGAGATCAACTTCGCCGCTGCCTGATACATCGAATGCCGAGCTTTCCACTGTCACGTCCTCGCTGCGCGCCACGCCGTCTTCAATGAGGAAAGAAGCCGCCGCCCCGTCAAATGAAGTAAGATTTTCCGGACCTTTCCCCCAGCCATCGCTCACAGCACTTCTCACCTTCGAGATCATGTCCACAATGTTGAGCCCCGTGATTTCCCCATCTGAAACTGCAATATCGAAATTGCCTTTCAGGGTGGACAGCATCTGCTGCTGATTATGGCCGGTTGCAGACAATGAAACCTTGAGGCCGGTATTTCCGGCAAGCCAGTCCACCCGGGCGAACTCCTCAAAAAATCTCTCGCCCCTGATATCACGGGCATCGAGCACGAGTTGCAGGACGGGAGACTCCTTGGCCCCGTCAAGTGTAATTTTCGCGCTCGCCTTGCCGCCATAGAGTGAAGCGTCTCGAATGGCCGTTTCAAGACGCCCATCCTTTAACGTGCTGGACATTTCAGCCGGGCCAAATTCAGCGTCATTCCATTTGACCTTGAAGGCTGAGAGCGACAGGTCGCCATCAATACCGTTGAGCCCGGTGAATGAAAGCCCGGACGTGCTCCAGTCGGCATTGCCTGAATCCTGGTTTGTTGTGGTGGTATTCTGAGCCGCGAGATAGGGATCAAGAGTGAGCAGATCCGTTGTTAGTGTGGCACTGACACGGGGCTTTTTGTTCGTAAGGTCAAGAGCCACGTCACCGTTCGCAACCATGCCATCCAGGGCGACGCTCGCCTTGGCCAGGCTGAATACCACGCCCTTTGAATCCAGCGCACCGGCAAGCGAGAAATTTTTGAGGCCGGTGCTCCCATTGATTTCGGAACCAAGCCATTTTGCCAGCAACCGGAGGTCGGACGATGTGGCGTCAATCGCACCAGCGAGGTTAAGCTTTTCGGCTGTCGAAAGCCTGCCCGTGAAATTCACCGCCAAGGCGGGGGACGTAACGGTGAGGTCAAGAGGCGAGCCATCCCCGCCCACGCGCCGCATGGACTTCACTTGGGCTTCAATACGGGCGAGTTGCCCATTGAGCATCGCCGTTCCAAAGACATCAAGTTCAGTTTCATCACCTATGGTAATATTTGCCGTTGCGTCCTCAAGCGAGAATGCCTGGCCACCACGCTCATCAAGGAAATTGGCCGAGGCATTTTCAACCCGCAGCGTAAGAGGCTCCTTCGGGCTTGCGCTGGTACCAGATTTTGCCACCCCGCCTTGGGTGCCTTTCCCATCGTCCACCCAATTGCTCCGCCCCTCCCGGTCAATCAGGATATTGAAAACCGGATGGATGAGGGTAATCTCCCTGATTTTAAGCTTGCGCCGGAAAAGGTCAGCGATCTGAAGGGGTAAATGGGCATTCGCGGCATGGGCAAAATTGCCATCCATGCCTTGGGGATTGGAGAGGAAAACATTATCAAGACGCACGCCGAGGCGGGGAAAGAATTCCAGTCTGGCGTCGCCATTGACCACCAGCGTGCGGCCCGTCTTGCGTTCGACGTAATCCTGCAATTCGGCAATGGCAAAACCCGGATGCGTGACGGACCAGGCCGCTGCGGCAAAGAGACCTAAGGACAGGACCGCTCCAATCCAAACAAGTCGCTTTTTCATTATTCCTCGCCTCCAAGCGGTATGTATTATGGACCAAATCCCCATTGGAGATAAGTAATGCCCGACCAGCCCCTGTGGACACCATCAGAAAAAAGAAAGTCGAGCTCAAATCTTCGCCGATTCATGGATGAATTGGAAGGCTCGTGCGCTATTCAGTTGCGTTCCTACGCGGATATTTTGAACTTTTCCACGGAAAATCCTGAAGCTTTCTGGTCGAAGCTTTGGGACTTCTGCGGCGTCAAAGCCGAGACGCGGGGAAAACGCATTCTCATCGACGGGGACAGGATGCCGGGAGGGCGTTTTTTCCCCGATGCAAAGCTGAACTATGCCGAAAACCTGTTGAAGCGAAACGACGACGCACCTGCGTTGATTTTTTGGGGTGAAGACAAAATCAAGATCACTGTGACCTGGGCCGAGTTGAGCGCGCGCGTGGCCCAAACCCATCGTGCTCTTGCCAAGGCAGGTATCAAATCAGGCGACAGGGTTTGCGCCGTGGTGCCTAATCATCCAGAAACCATCGTGGCCTTTCTGGCCGTAGCATCCCTGGGTGCCATCTGGTCATCCTGCTCGCCGGATTTCGGCGAGCGTGGCATTCTTGATCGCTTCGGTCAAATTGCACCAAAGCTTTTGTTTTGTTGTGATGCCTATTTCTACGCCGGAAAAACCCACGGCCTTTCCGGGAAAATCGCCAAGGTTCTCACCCAACTGCCAAGCGTCGAGCGAACTGTGGTCATTGATTACACGGGCGCGGCCACGGCCATGGCGGCACAGGTGCCCAAGGCGCAAACGCTTGAAGCATTCAGATCGGGTGAAAGCGATGCGCCGATCACTTTCGCCCAAATGCCCTTCGATCATCCGCTCTACATTCTCTATTCCTCCGGAACCACGGGCATTCCCAAATGCATTGTTCATCGCGCCGGCGGCATATTGTTGAAGCATCTGTGTGAACTCGTCCTGAACACCGATGTGAAAGAAGGTGATCGCCTCTTCTACTTCACCACCTGCGGCTGGATGATGTGGAACTGGCTGGTGAGCGGGCTTGCAGCTGGTGCAACCCTTCTGCTCTATGACGGCTCGCCCTTTCACCCCAATGAACGAGTACTCTTTGATTTTGCTGATGCGGAAGGCATGACGATTTTCGGCACATCTGCAAAGTACATCGATTCCGTGCGCAAAACCGGCTGGCAGGCGAAGGAAACCCACAAACTTGCTTCAGTGCGTACGATGATGTCGACGGGATCACCTTTGAGCGCGGAGAACTTTGATTTTGTGTATCAGGCCATAAAGCCCGATATCCATCTCGCTTCCATTTCCGGCGGAACCGATATCTGCGGCTGTTTCGTTGGTGGCAATCCGCTTTCAAGCGTGTGGCGCGGTGAAATCCAGGGGCCGATGCTCGGCATGGCCATGGACGTGCTGGATGACAATGCCCGTCCTGTCAAACAGGAAAAAGGTGAAATGGTCTGCAAGAAACCATTTCCGTCCATGCCGGTGATGTTTTGGAACGACGCCGATGGCCAGAAATATCACAACGCCTATTTCGCACGCTTTGACAATATCTGGTGCCATGGAGACTTTGCCGAAATAACCTCCCATGGCGGCCTCATCATTCATGGCCGCTCCGACGCAACGCTGAATCCTGGCGGCGTGCGCATCGGAACGGCGGAAATCTATGCCCAGGTTGAACGCATCCCGGAGGTGCTTGAGGCCTTGGCCATTGGACAGGATTGGGACAATGACGTGCGCGTTGTCCTTTTTGTAAGATTGGCACCAGGCAAAACGCTGGATGACAAATTGATAGCTCTTATCAAGAAGCAGGTGCGGGACGGTGCCTCGCCCCGCCATGTCCCCGCGGTGATTCTGGCCGTCAGTGATATTCCGCGAACCAAGTCCGGAAAGATTACCGAACTTGCGGTCCGTGAAATAGTCCATGGCCGCGAGGTCAAGAATCAGGAAGCACTGGCAAACCCCGAAGCCCTTGAGCTGTTCCGCAATCTTTCGGCCCTTACCTGAAGCTTTCAGGATCGCGTAGATTTCGCGTGAGCAGAATAATTGGAATGAGTCCTGCCGCAACGATGGTAAGTGCCGGCGCCGCACTTTCTTCCAGCTGATCCAGGGAGGAGAGGGTAAACACCAGGGTTGCCAACGTATCGAAATCGAATGGCCGCAGGATGAGAGTGGCAGGCAACTCCTTCATGCAATCGACAAACACCAGGAGTGCGGCCGTGATGAGTGCCGGGCGCAAGATGGGAAGATGCACTTCAATCACTGTCCGCCATGGCGTGCGGCCAAGGGTCCGCGCGGCGAAAGAAAGATTGGGCGTTACCTTCTCAAGCCCGCTTTCAAGCGAACCAAAGGAGATCGCAAGAAAGCGGATAGAATAGGCAAAGATCAATGCGGCGATGGTGCCGGAAAGCAGCAGGCCCGTGGAAACCCCAAAACTATTGCGCATGAAAGTATCTACGCTGTTGTCGAAATAGGCGAGCGGAATAAGCACACCAATACCAAGCACTGTTCCGGGAATGGCATAGCCAACACTCGCAACTCGGATGATTGGGTCGATAGTTTTTCCCAATTTCGAGCGATGCGCATAGGCGAGAATTAGGCCGAGTCCAACAACGACAAGACTTGCTACCAGTGCGAGGACAAAGGAGTGCCATGCCGCATCGAAATAGGGCGCGGAGAAAATATCTCCCCATCGCCTTGTCGCAAATTTCAGGAGAATGAACCCCGGCAGGATAAAGCCGAGAAACACTGGCAGGAAACAGGCTAGCGTGGCCAGAATTCCGTGCCAGCCCGCAAGCTTGGTACGCCGTGTTGCCAATTGATGGCGCGAAGAGGGACTCTGTGTCTGTTGCTTGCGCGCATGCCGCTCAACCCACAAAAGCGCAAAGACAAAAATGAGAAGAACCCCCGCCAGTTGCGCCGCCCCGCCGAGATTTCCTTGGCCCAGCCATGTGGTGTAAATCCCAAGCGTCAGGGTGCGGACTCCAAAAAAGCCGACAGCAGCAATGTCGTTAAGGCATTCCATCAAAGCAAGGCTGACGCCAACAATGATGGCGGGCCGCGCCTGCGGAAGGGCTACGGACAAGAAGGCCCCCCACTGTGATTTGCCAAGTGTGCGCGCAACATCAAGCTGGCTCGTGGGTTGGCGCAGGAAACTCGCCTGCGCCGTCATGAACACATAGGGATAGAGCACGAGGGAAAGCACAAGAATGGCGCCGGGCAGCGAACGGATTTCCGGAAATTGATAGTCCGAAGGGCTGGTCCACCCCGCAACACCGCGCAGCCACGTTTGCAGCGGCCCCGCGTAATTCAGGAAATCCACGTAAGTGTAGGAAACAATGTAGGTGGGCATGGCAAGGGGCATGAGGCAGGCCCATTGCAATACCCGCCGCAGGGGGAACTCGCGCATGGTGACAAGCCATGCGGTGGCCGTGCCAATAATAAAACTCAGAATCCCCACACCGAGCAAAAGGCCCAGGGTTCGCCAGACATAGCCGGGCAGAACCGTGCTCCAGAGGTGCGGCCAGATATTTTCGTTTGGGGTGAAAGAGAGAATGAGAATTGTGAGAATGGGGAGCGCAATGGTGAGCGCAATGAGGCCCGCCCCAATTACCAGCCAAGTGTCGGCTGTTGAAGTTCTGAACTTCGGTCTTGCTGCGGCAGTAGGCATCTAGTTTGGCTATTATTCCGCCAGAACGCGCGTTGTCGGGAATGTGAGTTCGATGAGTGTACCTTTGCGCGGTTCGCTCGAAATATCAAACTTGGTGCGATTGGCTTCAGCCAGCGCCTTCGTAAGTGGCAGCCCAAGGCCAGTGCCTTGAACTTCGCGCCCCTCAGTCATCACCCGCTTGAAGGGCTCAAGCGCATCGCGCAACTGCTCGGCGCTCATGCCAATGCCGGTGTCTTTCACCCGAAGTTTCAGTTCTCCGGATTTGTTCATCAGGGCCGAAACGATAACCTGTCCGCCGGGGTCGGTAAACTTGATGGCATTCGAAAGGATATTGAGCATGATCTGGCGCATGGATCTTTGATCTGCCACAACATTGGGAAGGCCCGTGGGCATGGCTTTGCGAATAACCACGCGCGCCCCCGTTGCGGCCTCCTGCAACATCTTGATGGCGTTATCGGCGGTGTCACTGAGATTCACCGAGGTGAAATTAAGCTCAAGCTGGCCGGCCTCAACTTTAGAGAGATCAAGCAGATCATTGATGAGCGACAGGAGAAGCCCGCCACTTGAATGGATGTCGTTAACATAGCCGCGATACTTGTCATTCTTGATTTCGCCAAAGCGCTCAAGCCGCATGACTTCCGAGAACCCCATGATGGCATTAAGCGGCGTGCGCAATTCATGGCTGATGCGGGCGAGGAATTCTGACTTCTGCCGGCTTGTGGCTTCCGCCACTTCCTTTGCCTCGCGCAATTCCGATTCAGTCCGCTTCCACTGGGTAATGTCGCGCACCACGGCGCAAAAGGCGGCGCGCGAGACCTGTGATTGCAGCGGTCCAATAGTGAGGAAGAGCGGAACCGTTCCGCCCTGCTTTACAACAGCGCTGACTTCGCGCCCGTCATTGAATACGCTTGCCAAGCCCGGCCCCTGCAAGGCGGCAAGGTAGTCCCGCAAAACTTTCCGGCTTTCCGGAGCGAGCAAATCGCCAAAGGGCTTGTCCGCCACTTCCGCAATACGATAGCCGAAAATCGCTTCAGCACCGGCGCTGAACGTGTGAATCTTGCCATCGCGGTCAAGCGTAATGATGCCATCCGTTGCCGTATCAAGAATGGCGCGCAATTCATCATCAGCCACGGGCTGCGTGTTTTGCACGTTCTCCTGCGCGAGCACGGTTTCCTTGACCGCAGGAATTGCCAGGGGTTCTTCGACAGCGAAGACGGGCTGGGGCGGAGGCACCGCCTCCACTTTGTTTTGCTTGAAAGCCGGAGCGGCGGCAGGCTGCAAAATGAACTGGCGGGCAGGGCCGCTTTGCCAAGCGACCGCGGACGATTGCATCGTGAAACTGATTTCCCTGCCGTTTTCAAGCGTGAGCGTGGTGCCAGCCGGTGATTGGGCAAGCGGAGCAAAGAATGTCCAAAGCGCATCATCATTGATCAGGTCTTCAACGGACTGCATATCCGAATAACTCCCGCGCTTTCGTATTGGCGTACAGCACCTGGCCGTCCTTGGCGATCAAAACGGCATTGGTAAGTTTGTCGATCGCATTGGTGACCGGGAACGGAATGGCCGCCTGTTTGCGCCGGGGCTTTTCCGGAACCGCCTTGGAAGCAGGCGCAAGCACGATTGTCGATTCGTTGAGCGTTTTGCCAAGATGATGAAACGCATCCGCCTCGGCGGGAGCAAGTTGTGGCGCGGCGGAAATATTTTTTTCGAACCCGAGGTGCCGCTGTTGAAATAGTTTCTTTCCAGTGCCCGCCGTTCGGTGATGTCATCGAGAAGCACCATGGCGAAGGCAACATTATCTGCTGCAATGCCCAATTTCCGCAATGTGAGCCTGATGTCGCGCTGGCCGATTTTCGTGCGCAGGCGCTTTACGTCACTGACTGTTCCTGTCGAAGAAAGCCGCGCCAGCAGATCATCGGCATGAGATGAATTTTCGATAAGGGCACTTAGGCTCGCGCGCTGGTCCGCCTCAAGCAACAGAAGTGCTGCTGCGTTCAGGCGGTGCAGCGAGCCATCCTGCCCCATGAAGGCCGCGGCAGCGGGCAAGAGGTCAAACGCCTGCGCCAGTTTTTCAAATGGAATTTCGCTATCTGAATCACGGTAACTGGCGGCGATGACGAGAAGCCCGGCCCGCCCGTCGGCAAGGGTGTGAATTGTGCAGCGGCAGGAAATGGGCGCCGTATGGCCGGAAGAAGGGAAACTCAGAAGGGTCGTTTCGACCTGGCCACGGCTCAGGAGCTTTGAAAGTGCCATGATCCGTTCAACGCCGGGTTCCGCATAGTCAAAAGGCCGGTCGATCAGATCAAAAAGGGATTCCCCGCCAAAATAGGCAACCCCGGCGGAATTGGCCCATACAACACGCCCGCGCGCGCCGTCCCACAGCCATGCGGCATCGGGCAAGTTACGCAAATCTTCCAGAGTTGGCGCCTCTATCCTACTCAAAATACCCGCGGCCAGGTTTAGTCCGGCCGATCCCCACGCAACTACGAACCCGTCAGGCAAACTAAATCAATTTTTTCCGATTGCGTCCACCTTTGGTTAACCAAAGGTCATAAATATGTACAAATGGTTAACCAGAGGTTTCAAATTCATACAGAATGGTGCGACGCAAGAATTATGTTGCAATGCACAATATTTGTTCTTATATGAGTCCCAAGCGACAAATTATGCCCTTAACCCGCCTTTTTGGAGATTGATCATGAACGTAAAGAAATCAAAAGCTGATGCCACCACTGAAATGCCAGCCGAGGCTCTCGAATTCGCGCAGAAGTCCGTAGATCAGGCCCAGGTAGCCTTTGAAAAGGTAACCGTTGCAGCACAGGACAATGTGCAGGTTTTTGAAGCCGTTGCTTCCGCCTACAAGTCGGGCGTTGTGGACTTCCAGAAGAAGGCCATGGAATTTACCCAGAAGAACATGGAGCAGGCTTTCGCTTTCAGCCGCAAGCTGTTTTCCACCAAGGAATTCGGCGAGGTTGTTTCCCTGCAGCAGAGCTTTGTAAAAGACCAGGCTGAGGCCTTCAAGACCCAGGCCGGCGAATTGAATGAAATTGCCGTGCGCCTGTCGAGCGAAGCCGCCAAGCCGCTGCAGAACAGCTTTACAAAGTCCTTCACGGACCTCAGCAAGTCGTTTGCTGCCTAATTATTCCTGATTTCGAAGGAAGGCCCGCGATTGTCGCGGGCCTTTTTGTTTGCTTGAATTTGAAGGCGCACACCGCTAGTTTGCGCCGCCACTTGAAGATGCAGCTGTAGCTCAGTTGGTTAGAGCGCCGGATTGTGGATCCGGAGGTCGGTGGTTCGAGCCCACCCAGCTGTACCAAAAATTTGCACTCAAAGCCCGCCCGCAAGAATCCTGGCTAGATGCTTCGAGTAACATTTCCCGAATCCTTTAACGCAGTAAAATAAGCCCTTCTAGGGGGCTTCCCGAAAAGCAAAGCGCTTGTTTTTCAGGTGATGGAGAGTTAGAGAGGAAGTGAGACGCTGCAACGATTTCAAATCCCCGCTCGATTTTGTCTAGCGCTTTCACTGCATCCTGCACCGCTGGCATGCTGGGATTGATCGCCAGTGCCACCTTGAAAGCATCGCGGGCGGCGCAATGGTTTTCCGGTTTCTGGAAAGTCACGCCAGACGAATGCCGGAACTATTTCTTCAACGCTGGATATGCTGGATACAATGCGGTACGGCCGGCAAACGCCCTAAGCCGCTTTTCTTTCGGTCGAGACTACCAAGTTCATGAGTTTGCCGATTGACCGGTCGACGGCGTCCACGGAGACTGCGAATTGCTCCATCAGCTGGGTGTTCAGGTTGGCCGCTTTTTCGAGTTGGCTGATGCTGGAGTCGACCTGCCGCACGGCAACCGATTGCTCGCGGCTGGAGGAGGCGATGTGTGACACCAAACCTGCCGCCTCGTTGGTCGTTGTCGCGATCTCCGAGAGTTTGGCGCCCATGCTTTCGACGAGCTGCGCGCCTTGGTCAATCTGTGTATTGCTTTCTTGAATAAGCAAACGCACCTCCTTGAGGGCACGGGCACTTCTTTCCGCCAGGGATCGCACCTCCGCCGCGACAACGGCAAAGCCGCGTCCGGCATCGCCCGCTCTTGCGGCTTCGACGGCGGCATTCAATGCCAGCAACGAGGTCTGGAACGCGATTTCCTCGACAAGGCCCACGATGGAAACGATATTGCGGGCGGCGTCGGTAATTTTTGCCATCGCCGCGGCCGTGTCGACCGACATTTCCTTGCCTTCGCCGGCGACCTTGGCCGCATCCAGCATCAATTCGCTAGCGGCATCTGAGTGCCCGGAATTCTTCAGCACGGCCTGGGAGAGTTCGCGGATGGCGGCGGTCATTTCTTCGATATTCGCCATTTGGATTTCGGTTTGCGCCGAGAGAGAAGCGGCCCCGTTGTTGAGTGCCGCAGTGCTTGTGCCGATAGAGGTGACGCTGCCGTTTGCCTGCGAGACGACTTCGCTCAGCCGGCGAGAATTCTGTTCGAGCGTATGCCTGATTCCAATCATTTCGGAGATATCGACAAAACTTACCATGGCGGATTTTCCGCCGCCAATTGATGATTTGTTCCAACCCGACGTGATGACCATCATGCGATGCTCCGAGCCATCCTTGCGTCTGATGCCGGTCTCGAAATTTTGGGCCAATCCAGGAAAACCCGGCGCGCTGGCGACAAATAGTTCAGCGACCTCGGCAAATGAAGCTGGGCTGTGGCTCAAGCCAAGATGAGACAGGCAAAGTTGATTGGTGAAATTTATGGCGCCGGATTCGTCCACCTGCATTACGCCAACCGGCACCGTTTCCGCGAGCAGGCGATACTGTTCCTCGCGGCGCTTGATTTCGGTGAGATCGGTATTTGTTCCGATGAGATAAGTTTTGCCGTCGGGCGCCACATGTTTGGCTTTGCGCGTGACGACCGGCCGCGTCTTGCCGTCGCGCCTTGTGGCCATTTCCTCGGCCACGCTCTCAACTCCGGTTTTGAGGACCGCACGGTCGCGCGCCATAAAACCAGATGCTATGTCGGCGCTATAGAAATCCGCATCGGAAAAACCAAGCAATGCGGATTCGGGCTTGCCAATGAGATCGCAGTGGCCGGCATTCGAATACACAAAGCGCAGCTGCTCGTCTTTTACAAAGATCGATGTCGGCAAATTGTCGAGGATGCCCAGCAACACGCCGACATTGTCAAGCCTGGCGCTTTCGGGCTTTGCAATGGTCTTTTTAAATGAAAATACTTTTTTCAACCACTTCAAATTTGCCCGCCCCGCGAAATAGCGGCCTCGGAAGGATTGAAGGAAAGATCAATGGTTTGATCTTGCGCAACTCCCTCAAGGCATCTGCCGACGCTCCATGCTGTTTTGTCACCTGAGGCTGTCTTGCCCACAAAGTCTCAAGTTTGCCCGGTTCGACAATACAACAGGGTTTGGTGAATATTGGGTTAATTCACCCCACCCGCCCGCCGCCCCAGACGCCTCATGGACCTAGGCGGAAAGTTTTCCTTATGCTGGAACCTATGTGGGAGCAGAAGGGACGCATTCTCGACTGCTATGCCGGAAGCTGGGCGTGGGGAATTCCAAGTGGAGGTGATCGTCGCAATGATGTCGCCGACAGGCTCCGCGCCGCCAGACGCGTGAAATTGACTTGGCTGACCAAAGGTTCAACTCATTGTAATCATGAAATAAATCACTGGCGACGAAACAGATTTGTTACGGTACTATTGCGGCCATGATAAAAGCCAGTAAAATTGGGATTTATTTTGCCCATGCTACGATTTGTGGATCCGGAGGTCGGTGGTTCGAGCCCACCCAGCTGTATCACGCAAAGATTAGGGCCAATTCTTTGGTGTAAATCTAATTGCGCACACCTAACAGATTATCGGTCGCAACATACTTCAGCGAACTGGGCCTCTAGAAAGGGTTTTGTGTGACAATAGAACTGCGGCCCGATGGCCGCCAATCGGAAACAGCCCTAGCAGTTCAGCGCGGCGTTGGCCGCCTGATGCGGTCACTTGGCTTTGCAATCCTCAACGAGTTTACGCTTGCCACAGGCAGGCGCGCCGATGTCATTGCGATCGGTGACAGCGGCGCCATCTGGATCGTTGAAATCAAATCTTCAATTGAAGATTTTCGCGTTGATCAGAAATGGCCCGAGTACCGCGAATTCTGTGACCAGTTTTTCTTCGCCATTCCGCAAACCCTCGATCCTGAGATCATCCCTTTTGAGGCGGGCCTTATCGTTGCTGATAATTGGGGAGCGGAAATTCTGCGCCAAACCACCGTAACGCCGCTTCACGCCTCCAGACGCAAAGCGCTCACACTGGCCTTCGCGCGTGTTTCCAGTCAACGCTTGCACAGTCTCTATGATCCCTGATTATTTGGGCGCGCGCTTAGCCAGAATGCGCTGCAGGGTGCGGCGGTGCATGTTGAGGCGTCGCGCCGTTTCTGAAACATTGCGGCTGCAGAGTTCATAAACCCGCTGGATATGTTCCCACCGCACCCGGTCTGCTGACATGGGATTTTCAGGCAGCGCTGTGCGGCTGTCCTTGTCGGAAATGAGCGCCCCATAAACCGCGTCGGCGTCCGCAGGTTTCGCCAGATAATCGATCGCTCCAAGCTTCACGGCCGTTACCGCCGTGGCGATATTGCCATAACCCGTGAGCACCACCACCCGCGCGTCCGGCCTGCTGGCATGCAGGGTTTCAATCACATCTAGCCCATTGCCATCAGCCAGTCGCAGATCAACAACGGCATATCCCGGTGCCGATTTCTTCACCTGCTGAATGCCCTCGGCCACGGACTCGGCCATGCGCACTTCAAAGCCTCGGGTTTCCATGGCCCGCGCCAGCCGCGTCAGAAACGGCTTGTCGTCGTCAACCAGCAACAGGGTCTTGTCGGCAGGAAGGTTTATTTCACTCATAATCGCTCTCTTATTCACACTCTTATACGAGTCAAGGGACCCTTTGGACACTGCTTTATGAGTTGCCCAAATCCACCGCGTTCCGCGGCCAGCTCAATTGGATGATGGCCCCATGCTCGGGCAGGGGGCGGTTAGCCAGCGAAACCGCAGCGCCTGAGCGTTCCAGAAGCGTTTTGGCAATGAAAAAGCCTAGCCCCATGCCTTCGTGACGCCCCCGTTCACTTTCGCTGTCGACGCCATAGCCCGGCCGTGTCGTCACGAAGGGATCACCAAGACGGTCAAAAATGGCCTGATCGAAACCGGGCCCGTCATCGGATATGAGAAGCGACACTTTCGAGGTCGACCACTGGGCAACGATACTCACCTTCTTCTCGGCAAAATCAACAGCGTTTTCCAGAAGATTTCCCAGGCCATAGGCGATAGCCGGATTCCGCCGGAATACGGGTTCAGGGGATTGAGCAGCGGCTCCTTCACCCGCAATTGTGATGTCGATGGTGACGTCAGGTCCCCGTATGGGAGCCACCAGATCTTCAATCATGACGGAGAGTTTAACCCGCTCATACATGTCATCGGTCTGCGTGTCCCGGTTGGCAAGCCGCGACAGGATTTCCCGGCATCTCCCCGTCTGGCTTATGAGAAGGTCAATATCCTCCGTATGCGGACCTTTATCTGGCAATTCCCGTTTCAGTTCCTTGGCCACAAGGGCGATGGTGGCCAGTGGCGTTCCCAGTTCATGGGCCGCCGCCGCTGCCAGCCCGTCAAGAGCAGAGAGCCTTTGCTCCCTTGCGAGCACGAGTTCTGCCGCAGTAAGGGCCGACGACATCTGCCGGGCTTCCTCGGCAATGCGCCGCGCATAGATGGATGAAAACACCACGCCGCACATGATGGCCGCCCACATTCCGGCGACATAGGCTTTTGGCAGAATCAACGGTGCGGTTGGGCTCCACGGAAGGGGCAGGTGATAAACCGCCAGAAAACTCGCGCACAAAAAAGCAATCGTACTGAGCCACATTGTCCATTTGAGCGGCAATGACGTTGCAGAAACTGTTACCGGCACAAGAAACAGAAACGCAAAAGGATTTTCCAATCCACCAGTGAGGAACAGCAGCAGTGCCAGTTGAATGACATCATAGCCCAGAAGAAAGCCGGCCTGCGTTGGGGTAAGCCGCAAGCTGGAGCGCCAGCGCAGGGTCAGAAAGATATTGAGCCAGGCGCTTAAGGCAATGATACCAAGACAGGCGCCCAGCGGCAGGGGGAAATTCAAAATGAAATGGACCCCCAGAACGGCAAGTGATTGACCAAATACCGCAAGCCAGCGCAAACGCACCAACGTGCGCAGGCGGAGGAGTCCAGCCGTCGAGTTGAAGGTTTCCGGTCCTTCCGGGGCAGCGGCAAAGATTGACATATTGAACTTGCCTTACGATTTACACAGCGGGGAGTTTAAGATAAAGCCACCGAAATGCCAAAATCCCAACTTGCACCCTCGCGTTTTCACCTCATCTTTGCAACCCTTGCGCTGCTCGCAGCACTCCTTGTTGCGGGCGCTGCCTACTACGTTGCAAACCAGCCTCGTGGCCCAATCAGCATTGGCACAGCCCTAGTCGGCGGCCCATTTTCGCTCACCGATCACACTGGGCGAAAGGTCACGGACAAGGATTTTCGCGGACATTACATGCTGGTCTTTTTTGGCTACACCTACTGCCCTGATGTTTGCCCAACCGAATTGCAGGTGATGTCTGCCGCCCTGGATAATTTGGGAGCAAAGGCCGATGACATACAGCCCATCTTCATCACTTTCGATCCGCAAAGGGACACGCCGGAAGTTTTGAAGCAGTATGTTTCAAACTTCCATCCCCGCCTTGTGGGCCTAACTGGAACACCGGAGGAAATTGCGGTGGCAGCGAAAGCCTACCGGGTTTTTTACAACAGGCTCGAGAATACGTCCGGGCCTGACACTTACCTCATGGATCATTCCACCATTACCTACTTGATGGACAAGCAGGGAAAATTCCTCAAGCATTTCAGCTATTCAACCGATGCGGCAGCCCTCGCCCAAGCCCTCGAAAAAGCCATTTCCCCCTAATTTGTATAATAATTGACGGTTGCGGTAATCCTAAGGACTTGTTAGGTTGCAATGCAGCATGATGCGCTCAGGCTCGGCTGAAGGGAAATCCTCCTAA
This sequence comes from uncultured Alphaproteobacteria bacterium, assembly GCA_963766425.1. GTDB lineage: Bacteria > Pseudomonadota > Alphaproteobacteria > Rhizobiales > Aestuariivirgaceae > Aestuariivirga. The sequence goes on along the minus strand of CAVYAB010000009.1, from coordinate 19,735 downwards.
TGCTCTATAATCTCTATGAGATGAACCACGCTGCCTTGGCGCCCTGGCGCGCCGCTGCGGATATGGGCCTGAATTTTTGGCAAAATCCGGTGAATCCGTGGAGTTCCACCAGTGCAGCGCGGGCGGTAACTGCGTCTCTCGAACTTTTTGAACGCGCCACCCGGAGGTTCGCCAAACCATCCTTTGGATTAACGGAAACAACTGTCGCTGGCGTAACTGTTGGCATCCAAGAGCAAATTCTCTTGCACAAGCCTTTCGTGTCCCTCCTGCATTTCAGCAAAGTCTGGCCGGCAAAGGCAAAAACCAAAACGCAGCAGAAACTGTTGGTTGTCGCTCCCATGTCTGGCCACTACGCAACCCTGCTGCGCGGTACCGTTGAAGCCCTGCTTCCGCACTTTGATGTTTACATCACCGATTGGGCCGATGCGCGCACCGTTCCTGTCTCGATGGGAAAATTCGATCTTGAAGACTATGTCGATCACGTCATCGAAATGCTGCAGGTGCTGGGCGAGGGCGTTAATGTCATGGCCGTGTGCCAACCCTCGGTTCCCGTCCTGGCGGCGGTGTCCCTGCTGAGTGCAAGGGCTGACAAGATCACGCCAAAATCCATGATCCTCACCGGTGGCCCCATTGATACGCGCCGCAATCCAACCGCCGTCAATAAACTGGCGAAGGAAAAAGGCGCCGACTGGTTTCGCCAGAATGTAATCATGAAAGTGCCGTTTCCCCATGCGGGCTTCATGCGCGATGTCTATCCCGGCTTCCTGCAACTCACTGGCTTCATGACCATGAATCTTGACCGCCACATGGATGCTCACCGCCAGCTCTTCTGGCACCTCGTCGAGGGCGATGACGAGAGCGCGGAAAAGCATGAAGATTTCTATGATGAATACATGTCGGTCATGGACCTTACGGCTGAGTTCTATCTGCAAACCGTGGACCGGGTTTTTGTAAATCACGATCTCCCCAACGGTTCCTACATGCATCGTGGCGTCCTCGTTGAGCCGGCAAAAATTACCAAAACGGCTCTGATGACCATTGAAGGCGAGCGTGACGATATTTCCGGCGTGGGCCAGACCGAAGCCGCTCACGATCTTTGCACCGGGCTTGCCCAGGAAAAGAAACTGCATCACTTGCAGTTGGGCGTCGGCCACTATGGCGTGTTCAGCGGGTCCCGTTTCCGCAATGATGTCGTGCCGATGATCGTAAAATTTGTGAACGCCAACGCCTGATGGCAGGCTTGCTCCGCAAGTTTGTAAAAGCCTGGTCAGTAGTTCCGGTCGAACCCGTATCCATCCTCATCGACAATCAGCCGGTCATCGTGAGCTTTCGCCGCAATAGCAAGGCCAAGCGGATTATCCTCCGCCTGACGCGCGAGTCCACCGGTGTCATCGTAACGCTCCCGAAAAATGTGAACTCCGCACGTGCCCTGGCCTTTGTCGAAAAATCTGTTCCCTGGATTTCAAAACATCTCAAGCAAAGAGCCCCGCGAACCGTCTTGGGCCATGGCTCCATCATTCCGCTTCGTGGTATTCCCCATGAGATCCGCGCCATCACCGCACGCCGGGGCGTCATCACTATTGATCCTGTTGCACAGCTCATCCACGTGCCCGGCGACCCGCTCCATGTCAGCCGTCGTTTGCAGGATTGGCTGAAGGCCCAGGCCAAGGCCGATCTCACTGTGGCGTCTATTCGCTACGCAAAGGCCATGGAAGTAAGTTTCAAGAGAATTTCAATCCGTGATCAGAAAAGCCGCTGGGGGTCTTGCTCCGCATCGGGCGATCTCTCCTACAACTGGCGCCTGGTCTTGGCACCTAGCCATATCCTTGATTATGTCGCGGCCCATGAGGTGGCCCATCGCCAGCACATGAATCATGGACCAAAATTTTGGCGGCTGGTCCTGAAGCATTGCCCGCACGCGTCGACAGCCAAGCATTGGTTCAAATCCAACGGCGCGGATTTGCACCGCTTTACGGCGCGATGACCACAGTCAGTGATTTTGAGATATTTCTGGTGTCCCCTCCCGGCCTTGAAGCCGTGCTTTGCGCCGAGGTGCGGGCCTTGGACTTCGTTGACCCCAAGCAAGTTGTGGGTGGCGTGACGGTGCGGGGCGGTTGGCCAGAGGTTTGGCGGGCAAATCTTGAAATCCGGGGGGCCACGCGAGTCCTGGCCCGCATCGGTTCGTTTCATGCAGGTCACCTCGCTCAACTCGACAAGCTCGCCCGCAAATTTCCGTGGGGGCAGTTCTTGCGTCCTGATGTGCCAGTCCAAATCGAGGTCACCTGCAAGAAGTCCCGCATCTATCATGCAGGTGCCGCGGCGCAGCGGATTGAAACTGCGATCCGTGAAGAACTGGGTGCGCCCATCTCGCCCGATGCCGAACTGTGCATCAAGGCACGTTTCGAAGATAATCTGTGCACGGTCAGCATCGATACGTCAGGCGAATCCCTGCACAAACGCGGCCACAAGGAAGCCATCGCCAAGGCGCCCATGCGGGAAACCATGGCGTCCATGTTCCTGCGCCAATGCGGATATGATGGCACTGAAACCGTGGTTGACCCCATGTGCGGCTCTGGCACCTTCGTGATTGAAGCCGCCGAAATTGCAGCGGGCCTGAACCCCGGCCGGTCACGGAGTTTTGCCTTCGAGCAGCTTGTAAGCTTCGACGAAGGCGCTTGGAAAAATATGCGCGACACGAAGCGCGGAAACATACCCGCCCTTCATTTCTTCGGCAGCGACCGTGATGCTGGTGCGATCAAGATGAGCCGTGCCAATGCCGCGCGTGCGGGAGTTTCGGAATTCACCGTGTTCCAGCAACACGCCGCCAGTAATCTCACGCCGCCGCCCGGTCCGCCCGGACTGGTGATCGTCAATCCACCCTATGGCATCCGGATCGGCGACAAGAAGCCACTCATTACTCTCTACGCAGCACTTGGGAAAACGCTTCTGACAAGATTCTCCGGCTGGCGTGTGGGGTTGATAACAACTGACACATCTCTGGCCAAAGCAACCGGCTTACCGTTTGCGCCGCCGGGTCGGCCCGTGTCCCATGGCGGGCTGAACGTGCTGCTGTTCCAGACCGGACGGTTGAAATGAGTTAGCTGGATTTGGACATCTGCCTTTGTAAGATGAGGTGACCAGCCTCCCAATTATGTTCTAATGAGCAGGAAATTACGTTGCCGAGACAAGTTCGCAGCTGTCGGCACCGATTATTAACAAGCTGCGAAAGCATTTAAAACTCCATTGCAGCTTCCTGTGAACCAAAACCAGCCTCGCCCGCACAACGTCCGCTTGCCTCCCTACAGTAGACGAGATGGCTGTTTGGCAAATTTGCCATTTAGGGCTACGAGCAGACTCTTGAATATGGTGCGAAAAGGGCGACTTTCTCCAACTCAATGCAACTATACGCGATACCGACTTCGGATTTCTTCGAACATACACTAGGGTTCAAATAGGCTCCGCAGTATTAACGCGATTTACTTGTTAAACGCCACGCGTTGGGAATCCGCGCCTCCCCATAGTTCAATGACTCAACAAAGCACAATCACCACTCGGGAAGGCCAAAGAAGATCTTCGCTTGCTTGGCGCGGTAATGCCCATACAAGTCTTGTCGGTGAATTCCCAGTTGTAAAGCATCAATCTAGATGTATAATACATGCATAGAATGATTTGTGCAAAGTCGCGCCCTGATGATTACAGCACCACAATTGCGCGCCGCCCGTGCTTTGCTTGGCATCGACCAGCAAAAATTAGCGGACTTGGCCAATGTATCCCTGCCGACCATCCAGCGGATGGAAGCAAGCCCCGACAATGTGCGGGGCGTTGTTTCGAGCCTCATGAAGGTCCTTGAGGCGCTTGATAAGGCGGGCCTCGAAATAATTGGCGAAGGCGCTGCAAGCGGCGGCGGCGGCCGTGGTGTGCGATTCAAAGAGTCATCCAAATGACTGGCGTGGGTTTTTCCACTGCTCCGCCGCTAGCGGGATTGCTGGTGGCAATCGTGCTTTATGCTGCAGCGGCCATCTTTGCCGCCGTCTTCCATCGGCACAAGTCGGCGCTTGCCGCAGTCTATCCTGTCTGCATTGTGGCCGCAGCGGTGGCCGCAGTTGCCGGTCTCGCCGCATTAATTGCCGATACAAATACCGGATTCAGACTTCCTCTTGGGTTACCGGTCATTGGACTGCACATGAAGCTCGATGCTTTATCGGCCTTCTTCGGTCTCATCGTGAATCTCGGTGTGCTGACCACCGCCATTTACGGGATGGGACTTGACCGCGACCGGGATATCTCGGCAAGGGTCGAACCGTTCTTCCCCGCCTACGCTTTGGCGATGAACCTCGTTCTCATCGCCGGAGATGCCTTTGGCTTCCTGTTTTCCTGGGAATTGATGTCGCTTACATCGTGGATCCTCGTCGTCTCGCGCCATCGAGATGCTGACAACCGTCATGCGGGTCATGTCTATCTGGTGATGGCAGCAATTAGCACGGCCTCTCTCCTGTTCGCCTTCGGCGGACTGGCAGGTGCTGCCGGCAATTACGCCTTCGACGCGATCCGCGCCGCCCCACCCGGGCCACTTGTCTCTGGGCTCATCCTCGCCGGTGCCATTTTCGGTGCCGGCTCAAAGGCCGGTATAGCGCCGCTGCACGCCTGGCTGCCGCTGGCCCATCCGGCAGCGCCCAGCCATGTATCTGCCCTGATGAGCGGCGTCATGACCAAGGTTGCGATTTACGGCATCATCCGCATCGTCTTCGACCTTTTGGGGACACCTATTTGGTGGTGGGCCCTGCCATTTCTATTACTTGGTGCCGCAACGGCGGTACTTGGCCTTCTCTACGCCGTGCTTGATGGCGATTTAAAACGGGTCCTTGCCTATTCGACGGTGGAGAACATCGGCATCATCTTCGTGGGCCTTGGGCTGGCGCTGGCCTTCAAAGCGTCCGGGCTTGCTGCCGCTGCTGCGGTGGCAATGGCCGCAACGCTCCTTCACTGCCTGAACCACTCGTGGTTCAAGTCGCTGCTCTTTCTCGGCGCCGGGGCCGTGCTCCACGCAACTGGACGGCGCGATTTCGAAGGGCTTGGTGGATTGATTCACCGCATGCCGATCACGGCTGCCCTGTGGCTGGTCGGTGCCATGTCAATCTCCGCCCTGCCACCCTTCAATGGGTTCGTCTCCGAGTGGTTGCTGTTTCAAGCGGTGCTTGCGGGTCCAGCATTTCCCGAGCCCATTCTACGCTTCATGTCGCCAGCGGTGGGTGCCATGCTGGCCTTGGCCGCTGCTCTTGCCGCGGCTTGTTTCGTGCGCGCTTTCGGCATTGTCTATCTTGGCCGTCCACGCAGTACGGCGGCCGCCGAAGCCCATGAAACGGCACGTCCGCAGCAAGTGGCGATGGCCCTGCTTGCCGGCTTGTGCCTGCTTGGCGGATTATTTGGCGGGGTAACCGTTTCGGCCATCCAGCCCTTGCTTCAAACGCTTGCCGGGGCGCCACTGCCAGCAACCGGCACCGGCCCCACACCATTCTCGCTGGTTGCTTTCGATGCGGCGCGCAGCATTTACGATGCGCCGACGATTGCAATCTTCCTGCTCATCTCCGGCTTGCTGGTCACACTGCTGGTGCACCAGCTCTCGGGCCGCCGCACCAGACTTGGCCCCGCATGGGATTGCGGATTCCCGGATCCTTCGCCACTCACGCAGTATGGCGCGTCGAGCTTTTCGCAGCCCTTGCGGCGGGTTTATGGTGGGACGGTCTTTGGCGCTTCCGAAACCATCGACATGCCGCAACCCGGCGACAACCGACCCGCGCGCCTCACTGTGCGGCTGCATGATTATGCCTGGGAGCTGCTGTATGCGGCACCGGCACGGGCCGTTGTCAGCCTGTCTGAACGGCTGAACACGCTGCAGTTCCTGACGATCCGGAGTTACCTCATGTTGGTGTTCAGCGCGCTCATTGTGCTGCTTCTCATTGCGGCGGTGTGGTTCTGATGGACGAGACACTCACACTTCTGTTTGGTCAGACGATCCAGATGTTTCTGGTGCTTCTGGTGGCGCCTGCCATCACCGGCATCACCCGGCGCACCAAGGCCCGCTTCATGCGGCGGCAGGGGGCGCCGATTATTCAGCCCTACCGCGACCTGATCAAGCTCGTGCGCAAGGAAGTGGTCGTCGCCAGTAACGCTTCATGGTTCTTCCGCTCAGCGCCTTATGCCATTCTCGCTTTCACCTGGGTGGCTGCCGCACTGGTTCCCACTTTCGCTTCCGGACTCATGTTCAACTGGGCCGCTGACGCCGTGGCGCTTGTCGCACTTCTGGGTGCGGCGCGGGCTCTCCTCGCGCTCGCCGGCATGGATGTCGGCACCAGTTTCGGCGGCATTGGCTCCTCGCGCGAAATGATGATCGCAACGTTGGCTGAGCCCGCAATGCTGCTCGTAGTTTTGACGATGGCGCTTTCGGCGGGAACGACGCGACTGCCTGAAGTCGCAGAATTCCTGATATCCGCGCCCGTCACAGTGCGCGTATCCCTGGGCCTCGCACTGGTGGCGCTGGTCATTGTAGCGCTGGCTGAGAATGCCCGTATGCCGGTGGATAATCCGGCGACACACCTTGAACTCACAATGGTACACGAAGCCATGGTGCTGGAATATTCCGGCCGTCATCTCGCCATGATCGAAATGGCCGCCCAACTGAAGTTGGTTCTCTACATCTCGCTGATTATCTGCCTGTTCCTGCCGTTCGGCATGGCGCCGGCCAACATGGGACCGGCCGCGTGGCCCATGGGCGCTGCGGCTTATCTGATGAAGCTCGTCTTTGGCGCAGTACTTCTCGGTGCCTGGGAAGTGAGCATCGCCAAAATGCGGGTGTTCCGGGTCGGCGAATTCCTGGGCGGTGCCTTCGTCTTCGCTTTCCTTGCGATTCTCCTCGCCTTCCTGACTCGCGAGGTGCTCAATTGAACCACGCCTATGATGTCTCGCACCTTTTCGCCGGCCTGATGCTGGTCGCAAGTTTCGCGCTTCTCTATCAGGACCGCATCTTTGCCGTGCTCAACATATTTGCCGCGCAGGCAATTCTGTTGTCGATGGCGGTGGGTTGGGAAGCATGGACACAACAGCGTCCGCATCTCTTCATCACTGCGGCGTTGGCGCTGTGCCTCAAGGGCATCGTCATCCCGGTGGCGCTGCACAAGATGATAGTGCGCCTCGGTGTGCACCGCGATGTAGAACAGGTTGTTGGCGTCGGCAAGACGTTGCTGCTTGGACTGGCACTCACGTCGCTGTCGCTGATGCTGGTTCTCAAGATCACCGTGGCGGCGGATTCATTCACGCGTGAAGGCCTGGCGCTGGCGCTCGCCATCATTCTTCTCGGGATGTTGATGATGATCACGCGACGCAATGCCGTCACCCAGATCGTTGGCTTCATGTCGCTAGAGAACGGACTGATCCTAGCTGCCACGGGTGCTCGCGGCATGCCGCTTGTCGTCGAGGTCAGTGTCGCCTTCTCAGTGCTTATTGCGCTTTTCGTATTTGCTGTATTTGTGTTCCGCATCCGCGAACGCTTTGATAGCGTTGATGTCGAGGCCCTCGAAAATGTCAGGGGCGACACCAAATGATGACATCCGTTGCATTGGTCATCGGCATTCCCTTCGTCTCGGCGGCTGTCCTGGTACTTGTGCCGGGTTACCGGGCCTCGGCAGCAGGCAATGTTTTCGCCATGTTCGCCACCTTTCCTCGCTGGCGTGTCGCTGCTTTTTATCGACGCGGGAGCGAGCAGCTATTTCATCGTTGACGACATGAATATCCTCTTCATCATCCTCAATACACTGGTGGGCTTTACCGCGTCCGTGTTCAGTGCCAGCTATATCGGCCACGAAATCGAAACCGGCAAACTCACGCCTCAGTTTGTGCGCTTCTACCATGCCATGTTCCTCGGTATGATGGGATCGATGAACGTGGCGCTCACCGCCAACAACATCGGACTGATGTGGGTCGGCCTGGAAATGGCAACACTGATCACCGTCGTCATGGTCGGTATCTACCGCACACCGTCGGCCATTGAGGCGGCGTGGAAATATTTCATCCTTGGCAGCGTCGGCATCTCGCTTGCCTTCTTCGGAACCATCCTCATTTATCTCGCCGGCCAAAAAGCCCTGGGTGAAGGTGCTCCCGCAATGACCTGGAGCCTGCTGCAGGCTGCTGCCCCGCAACTCGATGCTTCACTGCTTAATCTTGCTTTCATCTTTCTGCTCATCGGTTATGGCACCAAGGTGGGCCTGGCCCCCCTTCATGCCTGGTTGCCCGATGCCCATGCCGAAGGCCCAACACCGATTTCGGCGGTTCTCTCGGGGCTGCTGCTCAATGTGGCGCTCTATGCGCTTTTGCGTTTCAAGATGATCGTCTCAGCCCATCCGGCTGCCATCGATCCAGGGCCGGTCATGATCGTCATGGGTTTGATTTCGCTGATCTTCGCCGCGTTCATGCTGTACCAGCGGCGCGATATCAAACGGCTGTTTGCCTACTCATCCATTGAGCACATGGGGCTCATTACGTTTGCCTTTGGCATGGGCGGGCCTTTGGCCAATTTCGCCGGGCTCCTGCACATGGCCATGCACAGCCTGACCAAATCGGCAATCTTCTTTGCGGTAGGACACGTGGCCCAGGCCAAGAATACCCAGCGCATCGCCGGAATCCGGGGACTGAGCGTGACCCATCCGGGCCTTGCAATCGGACTGGCAGCGGGAGTCTTTGCGATCTCAGGACTGCCGCCATTTGGCGTGTTCATGAGCGAGTTCCTGATCCTCACCACCACCTTTGCGCGGGCACCCTGGCTCGCGATATTTCCGGCCTTCGGCCTGCTCGTGGCGTTCGGTGCGTTGCTGTGGCGTTTGCAGGACCTGCTGTTTGGCGAACCGACGGAGCCAGTACACAAGGTCCGCGCCTCCTCCGTTCCGCTCATAATACATCTTGGACTGGTTCTCATCGCCGGCATTTACTTGCCGCCGACGCTGGTGGGCTGGTTCGAACGCGCCGCGGAGATGCTCAAATGAAGCGGCCTGTGGCCACGGCTGCCGCCTCGCTGGCCGCCAAACTGAAAGCCGGAGCCGATGGTTTCGTCCGTCTAGGGATGATCGATGAGCGGGACTGGATTGGCCTTGCCATGGGCTGCGCCCAAGGCTTGCAGGATTTGCTAGCGCTCTGGGTTGATGGAAATGCCGCCCACATGGCGCTCGGCGTCGCAGCGCTCAAGCTGCGGATCATCGTTTCGGTGCCGATGAAGCGTGGCAGCTTCCCGTCGGTTGCCAAAAATTACCCAGCCGCCATCCGCCTTGAACGCACACTTCGCGATCTCCATGGCGTCGAACCAAAAGGGCTGCCCGATCAACGCAACTGGATCGACCACGGCAAATGGCCATCACCACCGCCAGGCCTGAAAAAGGATGTTGCGCGGCCAGACACGTCTTACGCCTTCCTGGCCGCCGAAGGCGAAGGGCTGCATCAGATCGCCGTAGGGCCGGTTCATGCCGGGATCATCGAGCCCGGTCATTTCCGCTTCACCGCCAACGGCGAAGCGGTGGTACGCCTCGAAGAGCGGCTCGGTTACGCCCACAAGGGCATCGAGGCCCTGTGCCGGGGTGCCGATATCGCCACGGCGGCACGCATCGCGGCGCGCATTTCGGGCGACAGCACGGTCGCCTATTCCTACGCCTATGCCCGCGCCATCGAAGCTGCTCTAGGGTGGCGCCCACCGCTGCGCGCCGTTTTGCTGCGCGCTATCATGGCGGAGCTTGAGCGCCTGTCGCATCACGTGAACGATGTGGGTGCCATCTGCAACGATGCCAGCGTTGTGGTGCTCCATGCCCACTGCACACTGCTGCGCGAAGAAATCTTGCAGACTGCCAACCAGTGTTTCGGCCATCGCATGATGATGGACTGCATCGTGCCGGGCGGCGTTGCCGCAGATCTTTCGGCTAAAGGCGCAGATGCAATTGAGGCTCTGCTTGCGCGCTGCACCAAGGGATTCGAAGCGGTTGTCCGGGTCTATGACGAAGCGCCATCGCTACAGGACCGCACGGTTACGACAGGCATTGTGAGTGCTGAGCTTGCCGCACGTTTCGGCGCCGGTGGCCATGTCGGACGTGCTTCGGGCCGAGCCTTCGACACGCGCAAGAATTTCCCCTATCCGCCTTACGAAATGCTGGACTTCACCATGGCGCTACGCGACGAAGGCGACGTCAATGCGCGGGTGTGGGTCCGCATTGAGGAAGTCCGCTCCAGCATCGCGCTCATCCGGCAGTTGCTAAATCTTTTGAAAACCGGCCCCCTCATGTCGCCCATGCCCAAAGTGCTGGCCGGCGAAGGTGCAAGCATGGTCGAGAGCTTCCGCGGCGATGTATTCATCGCACTGCGGCTGGATGACAAGGGACGGCTTGCGAATTTTCACGCCCGCGATCCCTCCTGTTTCCAGTGGCCACTGCTTGAAGCCGCCATCGAGGGCAACATCGTTGCCGATTTTCCGCTTTGCAACAAGTCATTCAACTGTTCCTATTCCGGACATGATATGTAGGACACCATGCGCTCGCTTCTGTTCAGATCGCTGATTGAGGGCTCCGCAGTTATCGCGCCGCCGCAGCCTGGCAGTGCGGCTGTGGCCGAACTCGCCAAGACACTTGGCCAGCAGGCACGGGCCCGCCTCGGCCGGTCACTGGCGATCCGCGAGGTAGACGCCGGTTCGTGCAACGGTTGCGAACTGGAAATTCACGCTATTAATAACCCGGTCTACGACGTGGAGCGTTTCGGCCTGAAGTTCGTGGCATCGCCCCGTCATGCCGATGTGCTCATGGTCACCGGCCCCGTGACCTGGAACATGCGCCAAGCCCTGGAACGCACCTACGCCGCAACGCCGTCGCCGAAATGGGTTGTGGCAGTGGGCGATTGCGCTGCCAATTGCGGTGTCTTCGCTGGCAGCTACGCCTGCGCCGGCGCCGTCTCGGATGTAATACCCGTCGACCTGCACATCCGTGGCTGCCCACCCCCGCCGCTTGAAATTCTCAAAGGCCTGCTGGCATTGGTCGATGAAATGAAAAAATAGACTGCGCTCCAACGCCCCAGAAGAAGCTCATGTTTCATTTCTTTCGAGTGGGTAATCAGGCAGCGAGAAATCAGTTTCTGGCAGCCACGGCTGTTTCCACTGTTGCCATTGTCGCGACTGGAAACCCTAGGTTGATTGGTGTCAGTTTTTCATCTGACGAGGCACAGGTAGCGATAAATATCACAAGACAGTGGTTTACTACATACCAGTTAGTTGCCTGGTCAGATGTCATCTTGGCGGCAGGTTTTTCTCTGACCTGTACTGGCGGATTCGACATCACTGTCGAGAACATGAAACGGGCGTCGCGACAAATGAGTAGTCGCGAGCCAAGGCTACCGCTGAAAATCCTCGCTTCACTGTTGGGACTTTCGGCCGTGTTGGGTGGAATTCTTGCGTTGCTGCCACCACCATCCTGGTTGGCGCAAAGTCAAGCAGATGATGCAGCGGGACTGGCATCGGCCAGCATATGGCCTGGGCTCTTAAGCACCGCTGTTGCATATTTTGGCAGCAATGCAAAAGCTGCAATCAAAGCCCTTGGTTTGCCTGAGAAGCGTTTTTGACTCCACAAGGTCAACCATTGCGACCTTCCACTCTTGTCTGCTCCGGGTCAATCGCGTCGATTCTAAAGTTTCGGCCATAAGTCCGGTTAGGATGCAAATCCGGCTATCTCGCCTTCATCAAGCCGCCTTCGATCCGCATTTGGCTTCGCGCTTATATGTCCACGCCCTAGTAGATAGAATTGTTCTCGCCATCCGCCTGGCGCTTTTTCCGCCTTTGCGGACCCGCGGCTCATCACTGCTGCCGAAGAGGCGTTCAAAGAATCCCCTCTTTCGCCGCGGCGTCGCAAACTCCTCGTCACCCTGATAGTTCATACTGTCATCCTGGGATACCATATAGGGGTCGTCGGATTCCTGCTGTTCGTCACGATAGCCGGGAAGCGGCGCGGGTGAGAGATTGGCGTGGGCCACTTCCATCACGTCTTTCCAGATTGTCGCCGGCACTGATCCACCAGTTACATTTTTCGTGGGCGAATTGTCATCATTGCCAAGCCACACGCCGCCTACGAGATAGCTTGAATAGCCGACAAACCAGGCATCGCGATAATCCTGGCTGGTCCCGGTCTTGCCCGCGATTTCGAAATTCGCAATCTGCGCCTTCTTCGCCGTGCCTTCAGTTACCACAGCGCGCATCATGGAGTTCATGGAACCAAGGTCCCTGTTTGCGATGGCTTGACCCAGGCCATCACCGCTGCGCTCATAGATAACCTGGCCATCGCGCGTCGTAATGCGCAAGACCGCAAATGGCGCAATGGAATATCCGCCATTGGCAAATGGTGTGAAGGCGGAAGTGAGTTCGAGGAGGGTCACTTCGGAAGTTCCAAGCGCAATTGAAGCGTCGGTTCCCAAATGCGAGATTATGCCAAGGCGGTGCGCCACAGCCACAACGTTCTCAGGCCCGACGGCATTGGCAAGCTTGGCAGCAACACTATTGAGTGAAAGAGCGAGCGCCGTTCTGAGCGTCACTTCACCATGATATTTTTGGTTGTAGTTCTCGGGCACCCAATTGCCGATGCGGACCGGCTCGTCAACGACAGTGGATTCCGGCGTATAACCCTGTTCCATGGCAGCGAGGTAGACAAAGGGTTTAAAAGTTGAACCTGGCTGGCGCATGGCCTTGGTGACGCGGTTATACTGGCTGCGCTTGTAGGATTTGCCGCCCACCATTGCCCTTATGGCGCCGAATGTATCGATAACCACAACGGCACCTTGGCTAACACCCAGCTTTTTGCCTTCCTCATTCAAATGCTTGCGTAATGATTTTTCAGCGACGAGCTGAAGCTGCGGATCAATGGTGGTTTCAACAATAATCGACTGGTCGTAATTCTTGACCAGGAGCGGAAGCTGTTCAGCGACCCAATCCGCGATGTACTGCGTGGCTGGAACATAGTCCGACGCCACGACTGTTTTTGGCGCACTGATGGCTTGGACTGCTTCATCATTGTTGATGAAGCCTGCCTCAACCATGGCATTGATCACAAGTGCGGTCCGCGTTGCCGATGCTTCCGGCTGGGTTACGGGATTGTAGCTTGTTGGCGCCTTGAGCACCCCTGCAAGTGTCGCAGCCTCGCTCAAATTGAGATCGGTGGCAGACTTATGATAAAAAACCTGTGCCGCTTTCTCGATCCCATAGGCACCCGATCCATAATAGACGCGATTGAGATAGAGCTGCAGAATCTCGTCCTTGGAAAATTTTGTTTCCAGCCAAATGGCAAGAACCAGTTCCTGCGCCTTGCGATTATAGGTGCGCTCCGGTTTGAGAAAAAGATTCTTGGCAAGCTGCTGCGTGATGGTTGAGCCGCCCTGCACCACGCGGCCCGCGGTAAAATTCTGAATGGCGGCCCGCATGAGGCTGATGGGATCAACGCCGTAATGATACCGGAAACGATGGTCTTCAATCGCGATCAGCGCATTGGGAACGTAATCCGGAAGATCAGAAACGCGCACCTGGTCACCAAAAAAAGCACCCTGTTCCGAGAGGACAGTGCCATCAGCCGCAAGCAGCATGACGCCGGGCTGCAGCTCGGGAATTTGCAGAACCCCTTTCTGATTCAGCGTGAACCAGACATATCCAAAGATCGCTGCGAGCGTGATGGAACCGAGGACTGCAGATTTGAATGCAAAGCCAAAGAACCAGCGGAGGAATGAGCGCCGCCGCCTTGGCGACCGCGATGAATCTTCCGAGGCGCGGGAATTCCTGCGGTCAAAAAGCTGCGGCTCCCGCCGTTCGTTTCGGGAGTTTCTTTTTCTGCCACCGAATAGTCCCATCGTCGTCCCTTGGCCCAATAGGCTCTATGCCTTTGATGGGGCTTATCATTTAACCCTTGGTTAAGGCTAATCTCGGCGCAAAACATGGTTCAATCATGACGGCCCGTGCAATGCTACATCACGGCGCCAACCTGCCAGGGCACAAACTCATTGTCGCCGTAACCCAGCTCTTCCGATTTGGTTTTTTCACCGGAAGCGACTTTGAGGATCTTGTTGAAAATTTCCTGGCCCTTGTCGGCAATCGAAACACCTTCGACGACATCCCCGCAATTGATGTCCATGTCTTCAATCATGCGCCGGTAAACATCTGAGTTCGTTGCCAGTTTTATGGAAGGAACTGGCTTGCAGCCATAGGCCGAACCACGCCCTGTCGTGAAGCACAACATATTGGCCCCGCCCGCCACCTGACCCGTGGCGGAAACCGGATCATAGCCCGGCGTGTCCATGAAAACGAAGCCTTTGGCGGTGACCTGCTCGGCATAACGATAGACTTCCCGAAGCGTCGTGGTGCCACCCTTGGCAGCCGCGCCGAGGGATTTTTCAAGGATGGTGGAAAGCCCGCCGAGCTTGTTGCCGGGTGAAGGATTGTTGTTCATTTCCATGAGGTTGCGCTTGGTATAATCCTCCCACCAGTGAATGACATCAACCAGCTTTTCGCCCACCTCGCGCGAGGCAGCGCGGCGGGTCAGGAGATGTTCCGCCCCATAGATTTCAGGCGTTTCCGAGAGGATGGCGGTGCCGCCTTGCCGAACCAACAGATCAACCGCCGCGCCGAGCGAAGGATTGGCCGTAATTCCGGAGTAACCGTCCGAGCCACCGCATTGTAATGCAAGGATAATTTCCGATGCGTAGCATTTCTCGCGCTTCACATCATTGACGTAGGGCAGCATGGCTTTGACCGCTTCAACCCCGGCGGCAACCGTCTTGCGGGTCCCGCCCGTCTCCTGGATGGTCATCGTGCGGAAAGTATTTCCTTCAACAATTCCATAGGCTTCCTTGAAACGCGGAATCTGGAATCCTTCGCATCCCAGGCCCACCATCATGACGCCCCCCATGTTTGGGTTGGTGGCATAGCCCCAGGAGGTGCGTTTCAAAACGTCGAAGATGGCACCCCTGAAATCGATGACACAGCCATTGTCCTGCTTGAGCGCAACAACGCCATCTATATTTTTGTAATCCTTGAGTATTCCGGAGCGATTGATCTCTTCGGCAATGAATTTTGCAACCGTTGCTGAGCAGTTCACACTCGTCATTATGCCGATATAATTGCGCGTACCAATCTTCCCGTTTGCACGCCTGAAACCTTGAAATGTCTCTTGTTTTTCAAGCGGCAGAATATCGGTTTGGGTAGCGCCCTGAGTGAAGGCATAATCATGAGAAAGCTCGCCCATGCCGATATTGTGCTCGTGAATCCAGGCGCCCGCCGGAATATCAACCTTGGCGAAGCCTATGATTTGTCCAAATTTTCTGACCGGTTCGCCGGCTTTGACGTTGGCCGACGCCATTTTGTGGCCTTTGCCGATGCGCTCGGAAGCAACGATATCCTCGGATGTCAGCGCCCCTTTTTCCACCGTGGTGATCGCAACAACGACGTTATCAACAGCATTGAGGCGCAACATGTGCTGCTTCTGTGATGGTTTATCGAGCATTTTTGACGACCTCTGGCGTGCGATTCACATAAAACTTGCGTTGCCTATTATTCATACTAACATGTTAGTATGAATAATACAGCGCTCAGTATTGACACACCCACGCCGCCCCGAAAAGGCACCCGCGGCGGGGCGGGTGACCATATCTATATGGTGCTGCGCGAAGCGATTGTCTCCCTGGAGCTTAAACCCGGCCAGATTCTGGACAAGCAGGTTTTTGCCGAACGCTTCGGCGTTTCGCGCGCTCCCATCTATGATGCCTTCACCAGGCTGCAGCAGGAGGCCCTGGTTGATGTGGTGCCCCAGCGCGGAACAACGGTGAGCCTGATCAAGATTTCGGACGCCCGTGAAAACATGTTCCTGCGCCGCGCCATCGAAGTGGAGGCGGTGCGCGCCATCACCCGCAACTTCAACGGCGATCATCTCGAATCCCTGAAGCAAAATCTGCGCTACCAGAGAGCCGCCGTCGAAGCGAATGATCCGGTTGGCTTCCACCGCTTCGATCTTGAATTTCATGCCGTGCTGTTTGAGGCCCTGGGCTTCGAGCGCGTGAAGGCCTTTGCCGAAACCGCCCGCCTCGGTTTGGACCGCGTGCGCCGCCTTTTGAATTCGCGGCGCAGGCAGGAATTCACCCTGGCCGAACACGAGGCCATTGTTGAAGCCATTCAGCAGCGCAATTCCAATGGAGCCGCCAATGCAATGGGAGCCCATCTTGATGCCGTGATGAAAGAACTCGAAACCTTCGCCGCGGCAAATCCAGAACTTTTTGCCGATCTCCAAACAAAACCAGACGGACAGACATGAAGAAGAATTTATTCAAGGCGCCTTCCGGAGCTTCCATCCCGTTCACCGAAATGGGCATGGGCACCGCCCCCCTTGGCAATCTCTACCGCGCGCTTCCCGAAAAGGATGCGCAAACTACACTTGAAGCGGCCTGGAAAGCAGGTATCCGTTACTTTGATACGGCGCCGTTTTACGGCCTGGGCCTTGCGGAAAACCGCCTCAACCAGTTTTTCCGCGGCCGCAAGCGCAGTGACTATGTTTTGTCAACAAAGGTCGGGCGCCTGCTCAAGGTGTGCGAACCAGCAAAGCGCGCCGCCATCGGCAAGTTTTTTGCAACCCCTTCCAGAGAAGAAGTTTTCGACTACACCTATGACGGCATCATGCGCTCGCTGGAATTTTCCCTTGAGCGTCTTGGCCTCGATTATGTCGATATTCTTTATGTTCACGACGTCGATGTGTTCACTCACGGCTCGGAAGCAGCGCGTGATGCCCACGTAAAGACGCTGATGGGCAGCGGCTACAAAGCCCTTCAAAAATTGCGCGACGAAAAAGTCATCAAGGCATTTGGCGCCGGCGTAAATGAATGGCAGGTCTGCGAAACCTTGGCGGCGCAAGGTGATTTTGATCTCTTCCTGCTTGCGGGAAGATATACGCTGCTGGAGCAGGAGGCATTGAATTCCTTTCTTCCGCTGTGCGAAGCCCGGGGCATCGGCATCGTTCTGGGCGGTGTCTATAATTCCGGCATTCTTGCAACCGGCGCAAAAAGCGGCGCCTGGTACAATTATGATCCAGCTCCAAAACATATATTAGACCGTGTACGGAAGATTGAGGCGGTGTGCCAGGCCCACAAGGTGAAGCTGCCCGAGGCGGCCCTTCGTTTTCCGGCCAAGCATCCGTCGGTCGTGACTTCCATTCTCGGCATGGTGAATCCGAAGGAAGTGTCTCTCAACGTGAAAACCCTGAGTGCCAAGATTCCGAAAGCCCTTTGGCGCGACCTGAAAGCCCAGGGCCTGCTGCACGCGGGAGCACCGGTGTGATGATGTGTTCTCTGCAGCCGAAGCTGCGTTCTGCCCTTCGAGGCCCGCTTCGCGGGCACCTCAGGGTGAGGTTCTACTCTTCCTCATGCTGAGGTGCGAGCGAAGCGAGCCTCGAAGCATCGGCGGCCGATCATGAACATTGACTCCCATCAGCACTTCTGGTCGCCTTCGCGCGGTGATTATTTTTGGATGGTGGGGGATTCTGTGGCACCGATAAGGCGGGATATTCTGCCGAAGGATTTTGTAACCCACAAAGAACGCCACAAGATTGACCGGACAGTTCTTGTGCAGGCCGCCCCCACTGTTGAAGAAACCGAATACATGCTGGGGCTGGCGGACGCCACGGATTTTGTGGCGCGCGTTGTGGGCTGGATTGATTTTGAAAAGCCGGCGGATATGAAACATTTGCAGCGGCTGGCCGCCACAGGAAGTTTTCCGGCGTCCGTCCGATGATACAGGACATTCCTGATGTGGACTGGATGCACCGCGCCGATGTGCAGTGGGGATTTCAGGCGCTCATCGATCTTGATCTCACCTTTGATGCGCTGGGCTTCCCAATTCACCTCGATAATTTTTTGAAACTCTTCAATCGCTATTCCACCGCCCGCATTGTCATCGACCATTGCATGAAGCCGGTGATCCGCGATGACGCATTCAATGACTGGGCCCGCGGCATGAAAACCATCGCCCGCGAAACCAATGTCTTTTGCAAGCTCTCTGGGCTTGCCCTCGGAAGCAAAAAAGGGATGGACCACGGAAACGCTGCGCCCCTATGCCGAACACATCATCGATTGCTTCGGGCCATCCCGCGTGATGTGGGGCTCCGATTGGCCCGTCGTTGAACTCAACGGCTCTTACGCCTCCTGGCGCGAGGCCGCTGAAGCCTATGTGACAAACCCAAATGAAAGAAAGGAGGTTTTTGGCGGCACCGCCGCAAGGTTCTACAGAATTGCTTGAAAATTATAAATCATTTGGAATGATTTATTGACAGACGTTCAAATTGATAATTTAACTAGAGGAAACGGACCCAAAATGGGCCGTGAATATGGGAGGAATACAATGTCATTGAAGAAACTGATGATGGGCGCGTTGACGGCAAGTGTTGCCGTTTGCGGGCTCGACGCGATTGCCTTCGCCGGCGAGTTTGACGGCGTCACCGTCAATATTCTCACGCGCCCTGGCTACGTGATTGCAGGCCGTCTTGCCGAGCGCGGCAAGGAATTTGAAGCAGCGACGGGCGGCAAGATCGTCGTGACGGAAGTTCCCTTCGCGGAAATCTTCCCGAAGATCCAGAACGACTGGTCAACTGGCACGAACTCCATTGACGTGGGCGTTTTCGCCGCCGGTTGGGGCGTGGAACTTGACGCTGCCGGGCTCCTGGAAGACATGGACCCCTACATCGCCAAGGACACGAAGCTCGACCTGAACGACGTCGCTCCCTACTTCCGCGAATTCGGCCAGAAAGTTGGCGGCAAGACCAAGCTCTTGATGGTCGATGGCGACTTCCAGATGGTCTATTATCGCAAGGATGTTCTGGAAAAGGCTGGCCTGCAGCCGCCCAAAACCTGGGATGAATACGTTGATGTAGCATCCAAGATCCACGGCCAGGACATGAACGGCGACAGCCAGGCGGACTACGGTTCTTGCATCTTCAAAAAACGCAACGCCCAGTCCTATTTCGCGATCCAGACTGTCGCTGCCCCTTTCGTGCAGACCCAGGGCACAGCCCAGGGCTTCCACTTTGATGCCGCGACAATGAAGCCGGTTGTCAACAACGACGCCTGGAAGAAAGCCTTCGAAGTCTACAAGGAAACCGGCAAGTATGGTCCGCCGGAAGAATTGAACATGGACATCGGCGACACGCGCGGCCTGTTCAAGGCCGGCCGTTGCGGATGCTGATTGAATGGGGCGATCCCGGCACGTTGCAGCTCGATCCCGATGCCGCCAGCGTGAAGGGCCTGATCTTCGCCGTCGGCGCAGTCGGTTCCAAGGAAGTACTGGACCGCACCACGGGCAAGCTTGTACCGGTGACGAAGGAAAATGCGCCTTACTCTGTAGACGGCATCAACTATGCCCCGTTTGCAGCCTTCGGTGGCTGGGCTGGCGCCATCAACGCCAAAATCGACCAGAAGAAGAAGGATGCGGCATACGCATTCCTCTCCTACATGAACCAGGCGGCGCAATCGAACGTCGACGTGACGATCGGTGCCACGGGTTACAACCCGTACCGCAACTCGCAGCTTGCCAGCACCGACCTGTGGGTGAAGGCCGGCATGCCAGCGGATCTGGCCGAGAACTATCTGGGCGCCATCAACGGCGCTCTGAACAACCTCAACATGGCTTCCGACATGAAGATCCCGGGTGCGC
>CAVYAB010000008.1:0-16963 GCA_963766425.1 uncultured Alphaproteobacteria bacterium | reverse complement strand
CAGAGCAACTTCATGGATGTTTAACGCCCGCATCGCACCAGCAAAGACCGTATGGGTTCGCCCCAGTAATCCCACCTTGGGATCGGCTTTTGTCGTGTCAATCCGGTCGGGAGCCGCAACCTCAATGAGGGACTTGAGAACGGCATTGCTGTCGGGAAGCTCGACGGCTTTGACATAGGCCTGGTTGACCCAGCTCAGCTTCCCCTCGGCGTTGCGGAGCCAGATTGGCAAGGGAGCCGAATCGAGCACCGCGCTCAAGCGCTCAACCTGCATGCCCAATTTCCGCGCGTCGTAATTGAGCTCGGTGATTTGCTGCCGCTCGCCGGAAAGGGGCCGGAAGCGCAGCGTCGCCATGCCACCGGCTGTGCGCCCATCAGCTTCAAGAAGTTCGTTGTTGAGTGTCTTGACGCCAATGTTGAAGGGTTTTCCAACCTCGCGCAGTGTTCTGATGCAGTCTTCAATGATGTCGCTGGAATCAGCCTCAAGCCAGCCGGAAAAATTCAGCATGTCTTCGGCAGCTGATGGAACCTTGGCGCTGCCATACATGTTTCCGATGATGCGGCTGGGGAAGTCCTGTTTCCCGTGCCAGACAATCATGACATGGGCCTCCGCCGCAAAAGCCGACTCCGCTTCATTCAATCGGATCTCCAGTTCACTCACGCGCTGGCGCGCCCTGTTTTCGCCGCTGACCAGTTTTCTGACCACGAGGAACGCCCAGATGAAAACCGCTATGGCCGCGAAGGTGAGAAAACTGGTGAACGGGTCAAATTCAGGAATTTGGAAGGAGGCGGCAGAGGCGCTGCTGCACTGCAAAAATGCGAAAACAGCAACCGCTGTATGACGCATAATTGCGTTCATTGTGCTGTTGCCTTCCCGCATTTTTTCTCCGGCCACCTGCAAGGTGCGGCCCGAATCAGCCCGCACCTGTCCCATCCGGAGATATAGACTCAAAAATAGCTTGTCGGAACCTGCTTCATTGCACGCGAAATAACGCGCCCGTATGCTTCCGTTAGTAGCGATAATAATCTGGCTTGAAGGGGCCTTTTGGCGCAACCCCGATATAGGCGGCCTGGTCATCGCGTAGCCTGGTGAGTTTGACCCCGAGCTTTTCCAGATGGAGGCTTGCCACTTTCTCGTCGAGATGCTTCGGCAGCACATAGACTTCGTTTTTGTACTTGCCGGTTTTGGCATTGGTAAAGAGCTCAATCTGCGCCAGTGTCTGATTGGTAAAGGACGCAGACATGACAAAGCTGGGATGGCCCGTGGCGTTGCCAAGATTGACGAGGCGGCCCTGCGAGAGGAGTACAATCCGGTTGCCCTTGGGGAAATGTACGAGATCAACCTGTGGCTTGATGTTGGTCCATTTGAAGTTCTTCAGTTCGGCTACCTGAATCTCATTGTCGAAATGGCCGATGTTGCAGACGATAGCCATATCCTTCATCTGCTTCATGTCGTCAATGGTAATGACATCCTTGTTGCCGGTGGCAGTGACAAAAATATCAGCGCTGCCCACCACATCTGAAAGGGTTTGCACGGAGTAACCATCCATCGCAGCTTGAAGCGCGCAAATGGGGTCCACCTCGGTTACAACAACGCGGGCACCCGCGCCGCGAAGCGACAGGGCCGAACCCTTGCCAACATCGCCATAGCCGCAGACAACGGCAACCTTGCCGGCCATCATCACGTCCGTTCCGCGCCGGATGGCATCAACCAGCGATTCCCTGCAGCCATACTTGTTGTCGAACTTCGACTTGGTGACACTGTCATTCACGTTGATGGCGGGGAAGGGAAGTTCACCTTTCTTTTGCAATTCATAGAGACGGTGAACACCGGTTGTTGTTTCTTCTGAAACGCCAATGATTGAAGCACGCACTTTGCTGAACCAGCCGGGGCTGGATTTCAGGCGCTTGGCGATTTCAGCGTAGAGGCATTCCTCTTCCTCGCTCTTCGGGTATGCAATGAGCTTCGGGTCTGTTTCAGCTTTCGCGCCGAGCAGAATGTAAAGCGTTGCATCGCCGCCATCATCAAGGATCATGTTTGTTGTCTGGCCATCGGCCCAGTCGAAAATCTTTGCAGTATACTGCCAGTATTCCTTCAGGGTCTCGCCCTTGAACGCAAAAACTGGAATGCCCGAGGCGGCGATGGCAGCCGCCGCATGGTCCTGGGTTGAATAGATGTTGCAGGAAGCCCAGCGGATGTCGGCACCCAACGCCTTCAGAGTTTCAATCAGAACAGCAGTCTGCACCGTCATGTGGAGCGAGCCCGAAATACGCGCACCCTTCAGGGGCTGGGCCTTGGCATATTCTTCCCGGGTGGACATCAGCCCCGGCATTTCAACCTCGGCCATGTCGAGTTCCTTGCGTCCCCAATCGGCAAGCTTGATGTCGGCAACGTGGTAATCAGTGAAAGCGGCCATGGGGTGTGCTCCAAAACAAGGAAATTAACGAATGAAGCCGTGCCTATAGCAGGCGTCGCGCAGCCTTGCAATAAGGACATAAAGATTTCTTTATATTCTCAAATGTAGTTCTGGGATTGAAGCGATGTGATTGTGGGCTTGTTGCCAGTTAGCGGATTGGTCGGATTCCACGACAATTTGGTTTCGTAAAACCGTGTCGCCAGGGCGTCATACATCAGGAGGCGGCCCGCTAAACTATCCCCGATCCCGAGGATTTCCTTGATCACTTCCATCGCCTGCATGGCGCCAATGATACCGGGGAGAGCGCCCAGAATACCGACCTCTTCACAGGCCGGAAATAATCCCCGCGCTGGCAGGTCACCGATGAAACAGCGATAGCTTGGCCAGGGCTCGCCAGACGGTGCGTTTTCGTAAGGCTTGAACGTTGAAATCTGGCCATCGAACTGGCCGACTGCGGCAGAGACCAACGGTTTCTTGGCGAAGTAACTGGCATCGCTGACTAAAAATCTTGTCGGAAAATTATCGCAGCCATCGGCGACAATGTCATACTGCTGAATGATGTCGAGCGCGTTGGAGGCATCAAGACGAAGGCAATGTTCGATAATCTTGGGATGTGGATTGATGGCCTCCAGGGTCGCACGTGCGCTTTTAGTTTTGTATTCGCCAACTCGTACGGTTGTATGGACAACCTGCCGCTGGAGGTTTGAAAGGCTCACCTTGTCATTATCGCAAATGCCGATGGTGCCAACGCCCGCCGCCGCGAGATAGAGCAGCACCGGTGCGCCAAGGCCACCAGCGCCGATCACCAGAACCTTTGCGTTGATGAGCTTGGCTTGCCCTGGCCCGCCAACCTCAGGCACCACGATGTGCCGGGCATAGCGTTCAAGTTCATCCGGTGACAGCGCCATCAGCTAACTCCTGACGAGCCAAATCCATTGTCACCGCGCGCCGTATCATCGAGAACCGTAACTTCCTGCAGAGTTGCGCGCGCTACTACGGCCACAATCATCTGGGCAATGCGGTCACCTTTTTTTATGACGAAATCAGACGTGCCATGATTGATCAGCGGCACCTTGATTTCGCCGCGATAATCACTGTCGATCGTGCCCGGTGAATTCAAAACCGTAACCCCATGCTTGACTGCAAGCCCGGAGCGGGGCCGCACCTGTGCCTCATGATGATCGGGAAGCGCAATGGCAAAACCCGTTGGCATCAGAAAGCGCGCGCCTGTTTTCAGAACCGCATCTTCCGCAGCCCGAAGATCCATGCCTGCAGCACCGGGTGATTCATAGGCTGGCAACGGCAGGTTTTCACCATTGACCAGCCGCATGATCCTCACGGCTGTCATGCCCTGCCTGTTGATAATTGCCCAGCGAGTTGTTTCATCAGACGCTGCGCCACTTCCTGCTTTGACATAAGCCCCCAGCTTTCAACACCAGAAGCTGAAACAAGCTGCACGGTGTTTTGTTCACCGCCAAAAACCCCCCGTTCCTTGCTCACATCATTGGCAACGATCAAGTCGCAGCCCTTCTTCTTCAGTTTCTCACGGGCATTGTCCACGAGGTTTTCAGTTTCTGCCGCAAAGCCTACAACCACATTAGGGCGCTTCGATGGGTGCTTGGCAATAGTTTGCAGGATGTCTGGATTTTCCACAAACTGCAGATCGGGAATTCCATTCCCGGCTTTCTTGATCTTTTGATTTTTCTCCTTCGCCACGCGCCAGTCGGCAACTGCGGCGGTGAAGATGGCGATATCAGAGGGAAGCTCCCGTTCGCTTGCGGCCAACATTTCAACAGCGCTTGTCACGGGGATCAACTGCACGCCGGGCGGAATTGGAAGGTCCACCGGGCCGGAAATCAAAACTGTTTCGGCGCCGAGCGCCACTGCAGCAGAAGCAATGGCATAGCCCTGCTTGCCGGAAGAATAATTGGAAATGTAACGCACGGGGTCAATGGCTTCACGCGTTGGTCCAGCAGTGATCAAAACTTTTTTGCCCTTGAGGGGCTGCTGCTTTGGAGCCAACGCCACTTCAATTGCTGTAACGATCTCCGCGGGTTCCGCCATGCGTCCCAGCCCATATTCGCCACAGGCCATGTCCCCTTCATTAGGGCCGACAAGGAGAATGCCATCGCGCTTTAATTGCTGAAGATTGCGCTGGGTTGCCGCGTGATGCCACATCCGCACATTCATCGCCGGTGCGATAAGCACAGGCTTGTCCGTGGCAAGGAGCGTCGTTGATGCGAGGTCATTGGCCTGGCCATGGGCCATCTTCGCCATGAGGTCTGCCGTGGCAGGTGCCACAACCAGCAAATCTGCCGCGCGCGACAGTTCAATATGGCCCATCTCAATTTCATCGGTGAGATTGAACAAGGCCGTGTGAACCTTCTGTCCCGTGAGGCTGGCAACCGACAAAGGCGTTACAAATTCTTCCGCAGCCTTCGTCATGATTGTGCGAACGCCCACCCCCCGGCCCGTGAGCAGCCGGATCAATTCAAGGGACTTATAGGCGGCAATTCCGCCGCCAATGATGAGAAGTATGGTTTTTCCGGAGACTGCGGTCATGGCAATAATGTAGCGATTAACTGCTCTTTCTTAAAGGACGAGTTTGAGGGCGATAACCACCAGCGCAGCCGCCCCTGCCATCAACGAATAGCGCTGAAAGCGGTTGGCACGATGGTGGGCAATGGCGATGCGGTTTGTCGTGTCACTGTCGAGCTTGATGCTGCCGGATTGTACGATTTCAGTCACCACATCTGGCAGCATGGAAGCCAAACGGCCAAGCGAAGCCGCACTTTTCACCGCACCCTCTATTTTGCCGATGGGCCCCAGCTTCCGTTCAATCCAGCTCCGCACCACGGGCTCGGCGGTGACCCACATATTGAGTTCCGGATTGAGTGTACGGGCGACCCCTTCGACAACAACCATGGTCTTTTGCAGCAGCAGGAGTTGCGGCTGGGTAACCATGTTGAACTGTCCGGTCACCTCAAAAAGCTGGGTCAAAAGCCGTGCCATGGAAATTTCATGGGCGGCTAGGCCCATGATGGGCTCACCAATGGCGCGCAGCGCCTGGGCGAAATCGGCCACATCCTGGTCGCGCGGAACATAACCCGCATCAAAATGAACTTGCGAAACCCGGGTGTAATCTCGCGTGATGAAACCAAAAAGAATTTCAGCAAGGAAGAGTCGGTCCCCCTCGCTCAGCCTGCCCATGATGCCGAAGTCAACCACGACGAGATGGCCGCTTGCATCCACAAAGAGGTTTCCCTGATGCATGTCCGCATGAAAGAAACCATCGCGAATGGCATGGCGCAGGAAACTCTGAATGATGTTGTCGCCCAGGGCCTTAAGGTCAAACCCCTTTGCTTTCAGGCCAGCGATATCCGAAATCGGAATGCCCTCAATCCATTCCGTTGTCAGAACCTGACGCGCGGTGAGAGGCCATTCAACGCGGGGCAGGCGGAAATTCTGGTCATCGACAGTGGTGTTAGCCATCTCGGAAATGGCGGAAGCCTCCATGCGCAGATCAAGCTCGAGCTTCATTGAATGTTCAAGCATCTCAACTGCTGCTACGGGGCGCAAACGTCTTGCCTCGCTGGAGAACCGCTCCATCATCCGCGCGGCAAAATAAAAACTCGAGAGATCGTCGGCAAAACGTTTCTCGACGCCTGGACGCAATATTTTGACCGCAACCTGAGTCCCTTGCTTTGTAATAGCCTTGTGGACTTGTGCTATCGAGGCCGCGGCAACGGGCTCGCCAAATTCCGTGAAGAGCTCTTCTACACTCTGGCCAAGATTGAGACGAATGGTGTTGCGGGCCTCTTCCGTGCTGAAGGGCGGCAAGCGGTCTTGCAAAGATTTCAACTCGAAGGCGCGCTTGGCCCCGATTACATCAGGACGGGTGGAAAGAAACTGGCCCAGCTTGATATAACTTGGCCCAAGGGACGAGAGCGCCGCCGTGACACGGCTGTTCACATTCTCGGAGGGTGCCGCGGCTCCAAATTTTACGATTCTGAGACCTGTTCTTGCAAACCATGGCAAGTCCGCGATCTGTTCCGGCTGCATGAAAAAATCATAGCGCGCCAGCGTTCGTCCGGCTCTTGCAAGTCGCCAGATTTTCTTCACGGTTGAAATCATTAGATTCGCCAGCCCGAATGAATGGCGACAATGCCACCTGAGAGATTACGGTAGCTCGTGCGAGCGAAACCTGTCGCATCGATCATCGCCTTGAACTCTTCCTGTTTGGGAAAAGTGCGGATGCTTTCGACGAGATAGCGGTAGGGCTGGCCATCGCCGGTGACAACCTTGCCCACGGCAGGAATGACCGTGAATGAAAACGCGTCATAGGCTTTTTGAAGCATGTCCACATCGACATGAGAAAATTCCAGGCAGAGAAAACGCCCGCCAGGTTTTAAGACGCGGTGCGCTTCCGAGAGAGCGCGGTCAATATGGGTGACGTTGCGAATGCCAAAGGCGATTGTATAGGCATCAAAACTCTTGTCCGGGAAAGCGAGACTTTCGGCATTGCCCACGGTGAAATCGCAACGATCCTGCAGGCCTTCGCGCTCCGCCCGCTTTTTGCCCTCACCAACCATTTCGGGAGAAATATCGGCAACTGTCACATGCGTCCCGGTGCCACCGCTACGGGCTATGCGAAAGGCAATATCGCCCGTGCCGCCAGCCACATCGAGCACCTTGAAAGGAGGCGGTTTTCGCGGCGGATTCAGCATCGTGACCAGATCGTCTTTCCAGAATCGGTGCAGCCCGCCGGACATCAGATCATTCATCTGGTCATAACGTTCTGCGGCCTTGGAAAAGACCTCGTTTACAAGTCCTTGCTTCTCGTTCTCGCCCACCCGGCGAAATCCGAAAGCCACATCATTTTCAACAGGTTCAACCATGAATCCATCATAAACCAAAGGTTTCGCGAGTTCTATTGCCAGTATGGTGCCATACGCATTATTGCTTAATAACCATGCCGGAGCTTCCCGAAGTTGAAACTGTTATGCGCGGCTTAATTCCCGTTCTCGTCGGGCATTCTATTGCTGGCGTGGAACTCCGGAGGTCCGGCCTTCGTTTTCCCTTTCCACCCGATTTTGCCAGCCAGACTGAAGGGCAGGCAGGTTTTGGGCCTGCATCGGCAGGGCCAAGTATATTCTGGTTAACCTTGATGATGGCCATGCTCTTTTGGTGCATCTCGGCATGACCGGACGCTTCACGGTTCTGGACGGCAGTTCGCAGCCCCACAATTTGGGAGAGTTTTACTTTGAACCTGGTGCCATTGATGCAGGCTCCGGTCCCCATGACCATGTGGTCATCACGCTCGATAATGGAATGCGCGTTATTTACACCGATCATCGCCGCTTCGGTGTCATGGACCTTCTCCAAGAGCGCGAGCTGACAAGCCACAGGCTTCTGAAAGACATTGGTGTGGAACCTCTGGGCAATGAATTCAGTGGTGCCTTTCTTGCCAGCAGGTTCAGGAAAAAATCAGCACCCCTGAAGGCTGCCCTGCTTGATCAACGGATCATCGCGGGCCTCGGGAACATCTATGTCAATGAAGTTTTGTATCGCAGCGCGCTTTCGCCCAGGCGCAAGGCTGGAACCCTGGTTCGCAAGATCAGCCATGATGCCCGTCTCAATAATCTTGTGCGCCATGTCCGGGATGTTCTTGAATGAAGCCATTGCCGCAGGCGGTTCCACCTTGCGGGATTTCTCCGGCACAGATGGCAGCGAGGGTGCCTTTCAGCAGCGCTTTGCGGTTTATGACCGCGAAGGTGAACACTGCCCAAGGACGGGTTGCCGTGGCACAATCCGTCGTATAGTGCAGTCAGGCCGGTCAACATTTTACTGTCCGTCCTGCCAGAAATAGGAAATGCAAATGGCCTACGAAAATATCATCAGTGAAACCAGGGACGCCGTGGGGATCATCACGCTCAATCGGCCCAAGGCCATGAATGCCTTGAATTCCGAACTGATTGACGAACTCAATTCCGCACTTTCGGCATTTCAGGAAGATGTCATCTATCGGCTGCGTTGTTATTACGGGCAATGAAAAGGCTTTTGCCGCGGGCGCTGATATCCGCGAAATGAAGGACAAGACCTTCACCGATGTTTATCTCGGTAATTTTCTTGGCACATGGGATGATGTTACTGAATTTCGCAAACCCATCATCGCCGCCGTTTCGGGTTATTGCCTGGGCGGCGGCTGCGAACTCGCCATGATGTGCGATTTCATTATTGCAGCGGACACCGCGAAATTCGGTCAGCCGGAAATTACCCTGGGCGTTATTCCCGGTGCCGGTGGCACGCAAAGGCTTGCGCGGTTTATTGGAAAAGCCAAGGCCATGGACATGGTTCTCACTGGCCGCCTGATGGAAGCGGTTGAAGCAGAGAGCTGTGGATTGGTGTCGCGCATCGTTCCGGCGGAAAAGCTTTTGGAAGAGGCTGTCGCCGCCGCCGCAAAAATCGCCTCATTCTCCCAGCCCGTTGTCATGATGGCAAAAGAAGCGGTCAACCGCGCCTTTGAAACCAGCCTTGCCGAAGGCTTGCGTTTTGAGCGCCGGCTCATCCATTCAATGTTTGCTCTCGATGATCAAAAAGAAGGCATGTCCGCCTTTGTTGAAAAGCGGAAACCTGACTTCAAAAACAGATAAGCTTAAACCGGCCGAACTTCGGTGACCTCGGGAACGAAATGCCGCAACAGGTTCTCGATGCCATGCTTGAGTGTGGCTGTTGAACTTGGGCAGCCCGCGCATGAGCCCTTCATGTTGAGAAAGACCACGCCTTCCTTGAAACCATGAAAAGTGATGTCTCCACCATCCTGCGCAACGGCAGGCCGGACACGGGTTTCCAGCAATTCCTTGATGGTGCCGACGATGGCCTTGTCGGACTCGTCAAAAAACTCGCCGCTATCCGTTATGGACATGGGCTTCTCTCCCGCCAGCATGGGCGAATTCGACAGGTAATGGTCCATGATATGGCCAAGGATTGCGGGCTTCAGGTGTTGCCACTCGCCTTCGCTTTTGCTGACCGTGATGAAATCCTGTCCCAGGAACACGCCGGAAACGCCCGAAACCGTAAACAGCTGTTGGGCTAAAGCGCATTCATCGGCCTCATCTGCCGCGCGGTATTCGCGCGTTGAACCGGGGAGCACGGGCTTTCCCGGAATGAACTTCAGGGTGGCAGGGTTGGGCGTGGCTTCGGTCTGAATAAACATGTTTTATCCTCTGGGCCTATATATAGGCTAGTTTGGAATCATTTCAAACTGTTGCTTCAGCTCAGGAAACGACAAAACCAACAATTTTACGAACTTCCCGCACAATTGGGGCAGCTATTGCCCGGGCCCTGGCCGAACCATCGGCCAAAATGCCCTCGACATGGCCGGAATCCGCCTGCAGACGCTTGGTTTCCCGGCCAATGGGGCCAAGCTTGGCAACCGCCAGATCAGCCAGGGACTCCTTCAGGCGTGAAAATTGCCCACCGCCGAATTGGGCGAGAACCTGATCCATCGAACTGCCCGAAAGTGCCGCATAGATGCCAGTCAGGTTTTCAGCTTCCGGCCGACCTTTAAGCCCAGCCACTTCCGAAGGCAGGCCGTCCGTATCCGTCTTGGCTTTGCGAATTTTGCGCGCAATCGTTTCTGCATCATCGGACAGATTGATGCGTGACAGGTCCGAAGGATCCGACTTCGACATCTTCTTTGAACCATCCCGCAGCGACATCACCCGGGTGGCGGGCCCGATGATGAAAGGCTCCGGTTGCGGGAAAAAATCGCCGTTGTAACCAGCCTCCCGAATGGCATCGCCAAAATCCAGGTTGAATTTTCCAGCGATATCGCGCGCCAGTTCCAGATGCTGCTTCTGGTCTTCGCCGACCGGCACATGGGTTCCCTTGTAAGCCAGAATATCGGCCGCCATGAGATCGGGATAGACATAAAGGCCAACCGAGGCCTGCTCCTTGTCCTTGCCGGCTTTTTCCTTGAACTGGGTCATCCGGTTGAGCCACCCCATGCGCGCTACGCAGTTAAATATCCAGGCTAGTTCCGCATGTTCCTGTACCTGGCTCTGGTTGAAAATGATCGAGCGATTTGGGTCCAGCCCGCAGGCCAGATAGGCCGCCGTCACCTCAAGAATGGCCTTGTGCAGTTCCTTCGGCTCCTGCCACAGGGTGATGGCATGCATGTCCACCACGCAATAAATGGACTCATGGGTTTCCTGCAGTTTGATCCAGTTCAGCATGGCACCCAAATAATTGCCGAGGTGCAAATTGCCCGTGGGCTGCATGCCGGAAAAAACCCGTGGCGTGAAAGTGGTCATCGAGGAAATCCTATGGAATGAACAGGGCCGCCTTATGCCCGCAAATGCTGGGCTTGAAAAGAGTTAGCGTTTTATGGCGGCACTCATCTCGGCAAGGGTCATGGCCCCCAAAATATGCGCCAGGGCAAAGTACCCGGCGATGCCGCCAACCACGAGAGCCACCAGTCCCCAGACGGCGCTCAAGAAACTTGCGGGTTCAGTGAAATTTTCCTGCAATGCCCATAGGCCAAGAAGCAGCAGTAGCCCCATCAGCACGCCGGAAATGACCATGCGGGGCAGCCTTGCCTTCAGGCGGTCATCCGGCCTGTAGTGGCCGCGCCGCGTCAATGCGATGGCAAGAAGGATGGCATTGGCCCAGGCCGCGATGGAGGTTGCCATGGCAATGCCGACATGACCGTACAACTGCGACAGCAGAAGGCTCGCCGCAATGTTGATCGCCACCGAAATGATCGCAAAGCGCATCGGTGTTTTGGTGTCTTCCCTGGCGTAGAAGCCGGGCTGGAAAACCTTGGTCATGGCAAAGGCGGGAAGTCCCGTTGCAAAGGCTAATACCGTGGGGGCCACAGCAAGCGTGTCGGAAGCGCTGAATGCGCCATGTTCAAAAACCGTATGCAGGATGGGAGCAGGAATAGCCATCAGGGCAATTGCAGCGGGAATAGTAAGAAACAATGAAAGCTCAAGCGCCCGGTTCTGGCTGTTGAGGGCCGCCTGATTATCACCGGCACGAAGTTTTCGTGACAGGTCAGGCAGCAGCACAACGCCAATAGCCACACCAATAACCCCCAGGGGCAACTGATAGAGACGATCCGCATAGTAGAGATACGCCACCGCCCGGTCGATGCTCGTGGCAATGATGGTGGCGATGAGCAGATTGATTTGCATGATGCCACCTGAAATAATTCCAGGAATTGAAAGCGCCAGAACGCGTTTGACATCAGGTGAAAATTGCGGCCATTTCGGAAACAGCGGCATTCCCGCACGCTTGCAGGCGATGGCCAGCAGGATGAATTGCGCAACACCCGCCAACGAAACACCCCAGGCAAAAATATAGCCTGTCGCAGGGCTGTGGCCGGTATTGAAAAACCACGCAATTACGTTTGAGGCGATCATGACAATGTTGAGAAGAATGGGCGCAGCAGCAGCGGCCGTAAACCGGTTGAGACTGTTGAGCACTCCCGATTGCAGGGCCGTGAGCGACATGAAAAGCAGATAGGGAAAACATATCCGCGTGAGATCAATGGTCAGTTGCAGCTTCTGCGCATCCTGTGAAAACCCAGGCGCAATAACATAAATCAGCCACGGCATGGCAATCATCGCAAGGGCCGTGAACACCAAAAGCCAGGCCAGCAAGGCAGAAAATATTTCAATTGCAAATTTATGGGCAGCATATTGCCCCTCACCCTCAATACGCCTGGCAAACTGTGGCACGAAGGCAGAATTAAACGCCCCCTCGGCAAAAAGCGCACGAAACAGGTTAGGGAATCTTTGGGCCACGAAGAAGGCTTCGGCCACCAGTCCTGTTCCGAGCGTAAAGGCGATAAGCTGGTCGCGCAAAAATCCGAGCAGCCGGCTTATCAGCGTAAGCCCGCCCACCGTTGCTGCCGATTTCAGGAGCGACATATCTCAACACCCAGGTTCAAGAGTTTCTTCAACTGATTCATGCCGTGTTTGCAAGTCTTTCCGGTGGAGGGGCCAGGGCCTTCATCAACTCCCGTTCAATTTGGGCATGCCGTGCGGGATTGACAATTTTCGCGCCGGTGAGGTCGGTGACGTAGAATACGTCAATGGCCTTTTCGCCAAAGGTGGTGATATGTGCCGAAGCGATGTTCAGACTGAGGTGAAACAGGGCGTCAGTTAAGTTGTAAAGAAGGCCTATGCGATCAAGCCCGTTGATTTCAATGACTGTGAAACGGTTGGACGACTGGTTGTCGATGATAACCCGGGGCACAACCGAAAAGGCCTTGAGGCGCGACCGTTGCTGCGGGGCATTGGCAACCGCATCCTTCAAACGCAATTTTCCCTGCAAGGCCATGCGGATGATTTCGGTAACCCGCTCGGCCCTGCGCCGTTCGTCATCTTCCGTGGAGAACTCCCTTTGGATGAGGATCGTATCAAGCGCCATCCCGTCAGTGGTGGTGAATATCTGCGCCCCCATGATGTTGGCGCTCGCCGCCGCACAGGCCCCCGTGACGAGCGCCAATAATCGTGGATGGTCGGGCGCATAGATTGTCAGTTCCGTGATGGCGGTAAATGCGTCCGTATGAACTTCGGTGATGATGTTTCGTGGCGTGGATTTTTCCATCAGCGCCTGGTGGGCGACTTGCTTTTTGAGATCAACATTCAACCAATAGGCATCATAATGCCGGGAAGTAGCGGTTTTGGCCTGTTCGTCCGACCAATTCGGAAAATGCGAAAGGAATTCCTTCTGCGCTTCCTTGACCCGCACCTCGCGGGAGCTTCCCGTATGCCCTCCGGTGAGCACAGGTTCCGCTTCCGCATAGAGCGTGCGAAGGAGCTGGCCTTTCCAGCCGTTCCACACGCCGGGCCCGACAGCGCGGATATCGACAACCGTCAAAATCAGCAACAGCTTCAACCTTTCGGGGCTTTGGATTATCTCAGTGAAATCAAGAATGGTCTTGAAGTCGTTGAGATCGCGCATTTGCGCCGTTTCGCTCATCAGGAGATGATGGCGGACAAGCCAAGCTGCCGTCTCTGTTTCTTCAGGTGTGAGGCCAAAGCGGGGACCAAGTGCGCGCGCGATGCGTTCGCCTGCAATGGAGTGATCCTCCTCGCGGCCCTTTGCAATATCGTGAAGGAGGGTTGCCACATAGAGGGACCGGCGGCTCTTGAGCGTTGGAAAGAGTACCGCCGCAAGCGGATGGTCCTCTGACAGCCTTCCCTTTTCAAGAGCCGCAAGTATGCCGACTGCACGAATGAGATGCTCATCCACGGTGTAGTGGTGATACATGTTGAACTGCATCATCGCCACGACCTTGCCGAATTCCGGAATGAAACGGCCCAGCACCCCCGCCTCATTCATCATGCGCAAGAGTGTTTCCGACGAGTCGCTATTGACCAGCATGTCAAGAAACAGCGCGTTCGCCTCTGGATTGCTGCAAAGTTCCTTATCAATTAGCGAAAGTGACTTCCGGACCGTCTTGAGTGCATCAGGATGGATTTCGGCTCCGTAAGTGCTGGCAGCCGAAAACAGGCGTAGCAGATTTACCGGATCGTCGCGGAAAACACTCGAATGAGCCAAATTAAGCCGGCCGCTTTCAATCCGAAAATTTTTGTTTTCCGGGACTTTAACAGGTGGCTTGGGCCGGAACCGCCCCATGACGCGGCTCAAGACCGGGACATCCTTCACCTGCTTTGCTTCCAGGCTGGCGCAGAAAATGCGTGTGAGGTCTCCCACTTCCTTTGCAATGAGAAAATAATGCTTCATGAATCTTTCGACATTTTTCAGCCCGGCATGGGACTGGTAGCCCAGGCGGGCCGCGAGCTCTGCCTGGCGGTCAAAACTCAGACGGTCCTCACCGCGTCCGGCGATGAAATGGAGATGGCAGCGCACCGCCCAGAGAAAATCCTCGCATTTCTGAAACCGCGCGAGCTCCTCGTGCGTAAACGCGCCCTTATCGGCAAGTTCTTCGGGTGAGTTTGCGTCATAGAGAAATTTTGCGATCCAAAAAAGCGTATGGAGATCGCGCAGTCCTCCCTTGCCATCTTTCAGGTCAGGTTCAACCAGGTAACGGCTCTCGCCACTTTTCGCCAGGCGAACATCACGCTCGGCCAGCTTGTCGGCCACAAATTTCCGCGCGCCCGCTTGCACTATGTCGCGGCGGAAATGAAACTGCATGCTCTTGCTGAGCCGTTCATTACCGCAAATGAACCTGGCCTCAAGAATGGAGGTCAGAATAGTATTGTCAGTCCTGGCCAGACGAATGCACTCTTCCGTGCTGCGCGTCGCATGGCCAACCTTCAGGCGCATGTCCCAGAGCGTATAAAGAATGAACTCAATGAATCGCCCACTTGCTGCATCCTGCTTTCCCGGCAACAGGAACAGAAGATCAATATCCGATCCGGGTGCCAGAGTGCCGCGGCCATAACCACCGGTTGCTATGATGGCAACTTCCTGCAGTTCGCTGGTGATCGCGTTTGGAAATATTTTCCCTCTGGCAAATTCATAAACCGTGCGGATGATTTCATCTTGGACAAAAGCAAGGTTTTTTGCGCATTGCGTGCCATTGCCGTCTTCGAGGAGCCGCCTTTCAGCTTCTGTTCTTCCGGACTTCAGGACAACTTTGAGCACATCAACAATTGCAGGGCGAATTCTTGATACTTCGGGGCTTGGCCCTGTAACGAGTCCGTTAAGTTTTTCACGCAGCACTGCGACGTCGATCAACCGCTCAGGATGTTGAATGGATTTGGACTTCATGGTGCGTCATTTACTTTCGCCTTGAGGGCATAAAGAAAAGTGAGCGCATCGCGTGGCGTAAGTTCATCGGGCCTGACGGTCATCAACATGTCCCGGATTTCATCTGTTTTGGGCTGCGATGAACTGTTGGCCCACGCGTGTAAAGAAGAAAACAGCGGCAAATCATCAATGAGGGTTTTGCGTTTGAAGGTCTGCTCGCTTTTTTCCAGCTGCGCCAGGATTGTCGCTGCGCGCTCAGTAACGGCGTGCGGCAAGCCCGCCAGTTTTGCCACTTGAATACCATAGGACCGGTCTGCCACCCCGCTTGCGACTTCATGGAGGAATATCACCTCGCCCTTCCACTCCCGCACCTTCACGGTCGCGTTATGAAGGCCATCAAGCCTTGCCGCGAGGGTAGTGAGTTCATGGTAGTGTGTGGCAAAAAGCGCACGGCACCGGTTGGTTTCATGCAGATGCTCAACCGTAGCCCAAGCAATCGACAGGCCATCAAAAGTTGATGTCCCGCGGCCGATCTCGTCTAGAATGACCAGCGAATTTTCGGTTGCCTGGTTGAGGATTGCCGCCGTTTCCACCATTTCGACCATGAATGTCGAGCGTCCGCGCGCCAAATCGTCGGCCGCTCCCACGCGGCTGAACAGGCGGTCAACGACGCCAATATGGGCCCTTCTGGCTGGCACATAGGAACCCATCTGGGCCAGAATCGCGATGAGCGCGTTCTGCCGTAAAAACGTTGATTTACCGGCCATATTGGGGCCGGTCAGCAGCCATAACCGGTGGTTTTTGACCGAAAGGTCACAATCATTGGCGATGAAAGCGCTTTCGCCGCCCCTTTGCAGAACGCTTTCCACCACCGGGTGGCGGCCACCCTCGATCTTGAAGCTCCGTGACTGGTCAACAACCGGGCGCACATAACGGTTGCGCTGGGCCAAGTCACTTAAGGATGAAGCAACGTCGAAGGCCGCAAGGGCTGCGGCAATATTCGAAATAGTCTCCCTTTCATGGGTGACATTTTCGACAAAGCCATTGAACGCCTCAAGTTCAATGGCGAGCGCCCGTTCAGCCGCCGATGCAATGCGCTGTTCAAGCTGGGAAAGTTCAAGGGTTGTAAAGCGGGTGGTATTTGCAATGGTTTGGCGGTGAATGAATTCGCCTGCGAATTTCTCATCACTCAACACCGAAGCATTCTGTGTCGATACTTCGATAAAGTAGCCGATCATATTGTTGTGGCGGATCTTCAGGTTCCTGATGCCGGCAGTTTCAGAATAGCGCAGCTGCAATTCGGCAATGACCTGACGTGTATCGTCCCTCAGGGTGCGGGCGCCATCAAGTTCTTCGTTGTAACCATGTCTGACAAAATTGCCATCACGCGCCAGCATGGGCAGGGTGTCGGAAAGTCCCTCTTCCATACGCTGTACCAGATGATGCGGAAGATTTTTAATGATGCCTCTTGCTGCAGCAAGGTTTGCCGGAAGCTGGTTCAGCGGATCATTGATATTCAGCAAGCCGCCAATTGCGTCAGCACACTTTAATCCGTCACGAATGGCAGCGAGATCACGCGGGCCGCCGCGGCCAAGTGTTAGCCGTCCGAGCGCGCGTTCGAGGTCCGGCACCGATTTAAGTCCGTGCCGTAAATTATCCTTGAGCTCGGGCATTGCCTCAAAGTGGCTGACCTCATCAAGGCGCGCTTCGATTGCTGCAACCTGATTGAGGGGTTGCCCCAGCCGGCTTGCTAGCAAACGGGCCCCTGCTGCCGTGACCGTTAAGTCGATGATGGAAAGAAGGCTTCCTTCACTTTCA
>CAVYAB010000007.1:0-225835 GCA_963766425.1 uncultured Alphaproteobacteria bacterium | reverse complement strand
TCGCGGAAATGGGGATCGCCCTATCTGACGCGGAAGTTTTTCAGCCTGGCCAGCGCCAGCATGGGCAAACATATTCTGCTTATCTTCGCGAGGCGCTCCGGGCGCGTTATCGCCGGGGCATTGAATTTCATCGGCTCCGAAGCGCTCTATGGGCGCAACTGGGGCACGCTTGAACACCATGATTTCCTGCATTTTGAAGCCTGTTATTATCAGGCCATAGACTTTGCCATTCAGCACAAGTTGAAGCGGGTTGAAGCAGGCGCGCAGGGACAGCACAAGCTGGCGCGGGGCTATCTGCCGGAGAAAACCTACAGCCTGCACCACTTTGCCCACCCCGGTCTGGCGCGGGCCGTTGGGGAATACCTGGAACAGGAACGGCGCGCCATCGATCAGGATCAGGCACTGCTTGCGGAGCATTCGCCCTTCCGGCATGAAACTGATGACTGAAATGGAGTTATGCCCATGACCTATGACCCCAACAATATCTTCGCGAAAATACTGCGCGGTGAAATTCCCAGTCATAAGATATATGAGGATGAGCATACGCTGGCCTTCATGGATGTGATGCCGCAAGTGGATGGACACTGCCTGGTCATTCCCAAGGTCGGGTCACGTAATTTGCTGGATGCAGAGCTTTCGACCTTAACGCCTCTCATGGCCACGGTGCAGAAAGTGGCACTCGCGGCGAAGGTGGCTTTCAATGCCGATGGCTTGCAAATCCGTCAGTACAATGAGCAGGCTGCGGGACAGACGGTGTTCCACCTGCATTTCCACGTGTTGCCGCTAAATGAGGGCCAAACGCTTCGCCCCCATTCCGGTAAAATGGCGGACCACGCAGTGCTGGCGAAACAGGCGGAGATGATTAGGAAGGCGTTGTAACTCACCCACCTCGTCATCCCGGCGGACGCCGGGAACCAGGCTTGCAACCAGTGAACATGCGGAAAGTCTGGGTCCCGATTTTCATCGGGATGACGGAAAAGTGGATGGGGATGGGGTGGCGGATAAGCGCGGACAACTACTTCGTCTTGGCAGGCTTCTTCTTCGGCGCTGATTTGGATTCAGCCTTCGCCTTGTTGCGGGGAAGCGATTTGCGTTCTGGCGGTTTTGGCAAACTCTTTTCCTCGTCGCGGCCGAGGTATTGGAATGCCAACTCATCACCCTTCAGCAGGATGCGAACGGTGCCGCCTTTAGTCAGTTTGCCGAACAGGACTTCTTCAGCCAGCGGCTTCTTGATGTGTTCCTGGATGACGCGGGCGAGCGGCCTTGCGCCCATTTGCTGGTCGTAGCCCTTCTTGGCCAGCCAATCCGCAGCCTCGGCTGAAATCTCGATGTTGATCTGGCGCTCGGACAATTGCGCTTCGAGCTGGAGGATGAATTTCTCCACCACCTTGCGCACGATATCCGGCGGCAGGTGGCTGAAGCCAATAGTGGCATCAAGCCGGTTGCGGAATTCGGGTGTGAACATCTTGATGATGGCTTCAGTGTCATCACCTTCGCGCACGGAGCTGCCGAAACCGATTGCGGCGCGGGCCATGTCCTGAGCCCCGGCATTGGTGGTCATCACCAGGATCACATTGCGGAAATCAACGGACTTGCCGTTGTGGTCGGTGAGCTTGCCGTGGTCCATGACCTGCAACAAAATATTAAAGAGATCGGGGTGGGCTTTTTCGATTTCATCGAGCAGCAATACGCAGTGCGGATGCTGGTCAATGCCATCGGTGAGCAAACCGCCCTGGTCGAAGCCCACATAGCCCGGAGGGGCGCCGATAAGACGTGATACGGAATGGCGTTCCATGTACTCCGACATGTCAAAGCGCAGCATGTGGACGCCTAAGACTTCCGCGAGGCGCTTGGCCACTTCGGTTTTGCCGACGCCGGTGGGGCCGGAGAAGAGATAGGAGCCGATGGGCTTTTCCGGTTCGCGCAAACCCGCACGGGCCAGCTTGATGGCGGAGGTCAGGGCTTCGATGGCCTTGTCCTGGCCGAAGACCAGCCGCTTCAATTCGGTGCTCAGGTTCTTGAGGACCGTGGCATCGTCCTTCGACACGGTCTTGGCTGGAATGCGGGCCATGGTGGCGATGGTGGCTTCGATATCGGCCACGTCGATCACCTTCTTGCGCTTAGACTCGGCCACCAGCATCAGTGACGCGCCGGTTTCATCGATCACGTCAATGGCCTTGTCGGGTAATTTGCGGTCGTTGATGTAGCGTGATGACAATTGCACGGCGCTTTCGATGGCTTCGTTGGTGTAGGAAACCTTGTGGAACTCCTCGTAGTAGGGCTTGAGTCCCTTGAGGATGGCGATTGCATCGGGCAGCGAAGGCTCGTTTACGTCGATCTTCTGGAAACGGCGGACCAGCGCCCTGTCCTTCTCGAAATGCTGGCGGTATTCCTTGTAGGTGGTTGAACCCATGCAGCGCAAATTGCCGCCCGCGAGCGCGGGCTTCAGCAGGTTGGAGGCATCCATGGCGCCACCGGAAGTGGCCCCTGCCCCAATCACAGTGTGAATTTCGTCGATGAACATGATGGCGCCGGGACGGGCCTCGATTTCCTTGATCACGGCCTTGAGGCGTTCTTCAAAATCGCCGCGATAGCGGGTGCCAGCGAGCAGCACGCCCATGTCGAGCATGTAGATGGTGCA
Source organism: uncultured Alphaproteobacteria bacterium (assembly GCA_963766425.1). Classification (GTDB taxonomy): domain Bacteria; phylum Pseudomonadota; class Alphaproteobacteria; order Rhizobiales; family Aestuariivirgaceae; genus Aestuariivirga. The sequence continues at coordinate 223,194 of CAVYAB010000007.1, read as the reverse complement.
GCCTTTCAAGACATCGGGCACTTCGCCATTGATGATCTTGCGGGCGAGGCCCTCGGCGATTGCCGTTTTGCCCACGCCGGGATCACCAACGAAGAGCGGATTATTCTTCTGGCGGCGGCAAAGAATTTGAATGGTGCGGTTGACTTCGTTCTCGCGGCCAATGAGCGGATCAATCTTGCCGTCGGCGGCTTTTTTGTTGAGGTCGATGCAATAGGCTTCGAGCGCATCGGCATCGCCCTTCTTCTTGCCCCCGCCATCGGCACCGTCACCCTCGCCGCCACCAGGACCAGTCTGCTGTTCCTGGTCAACGCCGCGCACTGGGCGCGCCTCATTCATCCCTGCCCGCTTGGCAATGCCATGGGAAATGTAATTCACCGCGTCATAGCGGGTCATGTCCTGTTCCTGGAGGAAGAAGGCGGCGTGGCTTTCACGCTCGGCAAAGATGGCGACGAGCACGTTAGCACCCGTCACCTCCTCGCGGCCAGAGGACTGCACATGGATGACCGCGCGCTGGATCACCCGCTGGAAGCCGGCGGTGGGTTTTGATTCGAGGACGTCATCGGAGATCAGGTTGGCCAGTTCAGTATCGACATAGTTCGTCAGGCTGTTGCGCAGCTCATCCACATTCACATTGCAGGCACGCATGACGGCCACCGCGTCCTTGTCCTCGATCAGCGACAGAAGCAGGTGTTCCAGCGTGGCAAACTCGTGGTGGCGCTCATTGGCAAAAGCCAAGGCGCGGTGGAGGGCTTTTTCGAGGCTGCGTGAAAACGTCGGCACGGCTTGCTCCTTCTGGTTCCTGCAGGTTTTGCCCTTCTCGCCGAGGCGCCCGCACGAACTGACTGATTTGAACTTCATTATATAGGCATTTTTGCGAACTTGGGGAGAGGCTGCATAAAAATAGATTTAACGGCGGCTTTTCATGCGGATGAACCGGAAATGAACGGCCAGTTCAGGTTCATTTCAGGGTGAATCAACCATTAAGCGCGCCATCGAAACACAACACAAACAGAGGAAACTACAGAATCATGACCGCTACCCCTTCAAACCGTGCCGATATTTCGACCTTCAGCTTCATCGGCGAGACCTTTCCGGCCCTGCGCCGCCGCAGCGCCAAGGTTGCGCTTCGCAAGCATCTGCTCGGCCTCGACGACTACCTGCTGAGCGACATCGGCATTACGCGCCTCGAGGTTCTGAACGGCGCCTTCTAAACCCGAATTTACCCGGCGACAGGGGCCGCCAGTAAATGGCGCCCCTTTTTCATTGAAACACTAAAACAGGACTAAGAATCATGACCGCTACGACCCTTACCAACCGTACCCCAGTATCGACCTTCGCTTTCGTTCAGGATGCCCTCAAGGGCCTGCACCGGACCCGCGCCCGTTCCGCGGCGCGCACGCTTTTGCTCGGCCTTGACGACCACCTGCTGCGCGACATCGGCCTCACCCGTGATGACGTGATGGTTGGCCGCTTCTAAACGACTATTATCGCTGAGACAGGGGAGCTTAATTGGGCATATTCTTATCGCCGAAGTCGAACAACTTCGTCGGAATATGCCAAAGCGCCCCTATTCTTTTTCCATAGTGCATTGCAGGGGCTGCTGGTGCTTCTTGGAAAAATCCATCACCTGGGTGACTTTTGTCTCGGCAATCTCGAAGGTGTAAACGCCGCACACGCCAACGCCTTTCTGATGGACATGGAGCATGATGCGGGTGGCTTCCTCGGCCGACTTCGCAAAAAACACCTGCAGCACATGGACGACAAATTCCATGGGCGTGTAGTCGTCGTTGAGGAGCAGCACCTTATAGAGGCTGGGCTTCTTGGTCTTGGGCTCGGTGCGGGTGATGACCCCAACCTGGCCGCCGCCCTATCCTTATGTGAATCTTTTTGCGCCATGGAGGGGATTATATAGGAACTCATGGCAAAAATGGGAGGGGGTGGCGGAAAAGTGTTCCGTGTCGGAATTTTGGGCATAGCTTCCCCGGGGGTGAAATCGGTTACGCCGCCCGCGTGGGCAGCTTCCGCACTTCCTTTCCGGCTTCCGCTTCTGCCAGCCGCAAATCATATTGACTCTGCAAATTCAGCCAAAACTGCGGGTTCATGCCGAACCAATGGCCCAGCCGCAAAGCCGTGTCGCCCGTGATGGCACGCTTGCCTTGAATGATCTGGCTAATCCGGTTCGGCGGAACCTTGATCTGCCGGGCCAGAGCACTCGCGGTAAGGCTGAGTTCAGCGAGTTCATCGCTGAGAATTTCGCCGGGGTGGATGGGGTGGCGGGTCATGACTTAATCCTCAATGATAATCTACAATTTCGACGTCCGATGGGCCACTTGCACTTTGCGGCCACTTGAAACAAATGCGCCACTGCTGGTTAATGCGAATACTGAATTGACCAACCCTGTTTCCGCGCAGCGCTTCCAATCTGTTACTCGGCAAAGCTCGCAAATCTTCGAGACCTGTTGCCGCCTCCAGAATTTCCAGCCGCTTATATGCCTGTGTCGCAAAACCCTGAAAATCCCGAACAAGCCCTCCTTCAGCAAAGGCCTCAGTGCGCTTGTCACGATAGCTCAAGATCATGAAATACAATAACAAGTAATACGCTGTACGTCAAGCGTACCTATTGTTTGAGCCTAGCGTGTCCCTAAATATCCAACCCCTCCTCACTCACAAACTCCGCCCGCTCCGAGATGAAGTTGAAGCGTTCTTCAGGTTTGTTGCCCATGAGCTGTTCGACGATTTTGGCGGTGGAGGTGCGTTCGGCGTCGGATAGTGTCACCTGAAGCAGCAGGCGCTTGGCGGGGTCCATGGTGGTTTCTTTCAACTGGGACGCCAGCATTTCGCCGAGGCCTTTGAAGCGGCCGACTTCGACCTTGCCCCTGCCCCCGAATACGGTTTTCAGCAATTCGTCCTTGTGCTGATCATTTCTGGCGTAGGTGGTCTTGCCGCCCTGGGTCAGACGATAGAGCGGCGGGACGGCCAGATAGAGATGGCCCTGGTCGATGAGCAGCGGCATCTGGCGGTAGAAGAAGGTGATGAGCAGCGAGGCGATGTGGGCGCCGTCCACGTCGGCGTCGGTCATGATGATGACCTTGTCGTAGCGCAGGTCCTCCTCGCGGTAGGACGTGCCGGTGCCGGCGCCCAGGGCCTGGATGAGGTCCGATATCTGCTGGTTGCCGGCGAGCTTGTCCTTCGTGGCGCTGGCCACGTTGAGGATTTTGCCGCGCAAGGGCAGGATCGCCTGATTGACGCGGTTGCGCCCCTGCTTGGCGGAGCCCCCTGCACTATCGCCTTCGACGATGAACAGCTCTGAGCCTTCCGCCTGGGTGGCCGAGCAATCGGCCAGCTTGCCGGGAAGCCTGAGCTTCCGCACCGCCGTCTTGCGGCCCACTTCCTTTTCGGCGCGGCGCCTGATGCGCTCATCGGCGCGCTCGATGATCCAGTCGAGCAGGCGGTCGGCTTGCGCGGGGTGGCCGGTGAGCCAATGGTCGAAATGATCCCTCACGGCGTTTTCCACGATGCGGAGCGCCTCGACGGATGCCAGCCTGTCCTTGGTCTGGCCCTGGAATTCCGGCTCGCGGATGAAGACGGAGAGCAACGAGCCCGACGAGGTCATCACGTCATCGGCGGTGACCACGCTGGCGCGCTTGTTGTTGGCGAGTTCGGCGTAATTCTTCAGCGAGCGGGTGAGCGCCGTGCGGAAGCCCTGTTCATGGGTGCCGCCGTCGGCGGTTGGAATGGTGTTGCAATAGGAGGACGAGAAGCCGTCATCGCCGCCGAACCAGGCGACGGCCCATTCGACATTGCCGTGGCCGCCTTCCTTTTCAACTTTGCCTGCGAAGATTTCATCGACGACGCGGGTTTTGCCTTCAAGGCGCTCCTCGAGAAAATCCTTCAGGCCGCCGGGGAAATGCAGCACGGCTTTTTCCGGGGTTTCCTTGTCCTTGATGTGGGAGGGATCGCACTGCCAGCGGATTTCCACGCCGCCGAAGAGATAGGATTTGGAGCGCGACATGCGGTAAAGCCTTGCCGCTGAAAATTCGGTATTGCCCTTGCCGAAGATCTGCCAGTCGGGCTTGAAGCGCACGGTAGTGCCGCGGCGGCCGTTGATTTTGCCGAGGTTTTGGATTTTTCCGGTGGGAAGCCCTCGGGCATATTCCTGTTTGTAAAGCTGTTGGCCGCGGGCCACTTCGACGATGCAATGTTCGGAGAGCGCGTTCACCACGGACACGCCCACGCCATGGAGGCCGCCGGAAGTTTCATAGACCTTCGAGTCGAATTTGCCGCCGGCATGCAGCGTGGTCATGATCACTTCGAGGGCGGACTTGTTCTTGAACTTGGGGTGCGGGTCGATGGGAATGCCGCGGCCATTGTCGGTGACGGCGAGATAGCCCTCGGCATCGTATTCCACATCAATCCAGGTGGCATGGCCCGCCACGGCTTCGTCCATGGCGTTGTCCATGACTTCGGAGAAGAGGTGGTGGAGGGCCTTTTCATCGGTGCCGCCGATATACATGCCGGGGCGGCGGCGGACGGGCTCCAGCCCCTCCAGCACCTCAATGTCGGCGGCGGTATATTGCTCCTCGCCCCGGGTTTTGGCCGAGGCTTTGGCTGAAGATTTTGTAGCTATTGGCAAATTGCCGAAGAGGTCGCCTGTCTTATTGGCCTTGGCCATTCATATTGTTCCCGAATCGTTTCCTCCAATATGGCGGAGCGGGCGCTAAACCTCAAATGCGGAACAGCGGAACTCCCATGAGGGCCTGGGCGGACAGGCCGCCGACGATGATTATGCCAGCAATAAGCGCTGCGGCTGACGATCCTCTTGTCGGGCCAGAACCAGGCAATAAGCGGCACGGCCTGCATGAGGTGAAGGGCGGCAAAATGGGCCACGCGGAGATCGCCGCCGGTGGTTGACCAGTGGAAGAAGGGCAGACCTGTGGCGTCCGTCTGGTCGCCGCCAATCCAGTGGCCCGTGCCTTGGGCGAGAACACTTGCGACCACTGTGGTGGCGACGGCCGAGACAATGAAACTCCAGCCTGCGGCAAATTGCAGGGGACTCGTCCCTGACTTCCTGATGCGCCAGCCGATGTAGGCTGTTGTGCCTGTGAGTGTCACGGCACCGAAGCCCATGAGGCTGTACATGAAGTCATGGAACGGAGTTGAGCGATTGAAGTGGGAGGCCTCACCGACGGCTTGCCTGAAATGTCATGTAGGCCATCTCAAAAAGCGCTGCCGCGAGAAAGGCCAGGGACGCAATGCGGATTCCACGGCTGCGCTGCTGTTCAGCAGGCAGCAGGGAAATGCCCCAGGCGAGGGTTGCCATGTGGATAGCCAGCGAGAGAAAAAACTTGGACGGCTTTTCCCAGACGCTCACGCCATAAAGCAGGCGCGTATCGAAGATAGATCAGCGTAAAGGCCGACAGAAAGAAAAGCATGAAGGCAATGGATGTGCGGGTGAGAAGCGGGGATGCGGTGGTCATGATGCTGCCTTGAGACGGAGGTTGGTGGCTTTCAGGATTTCAAAGGCGAGGTAGCCCGCGGGGCCGAACATAAAGGTGAGCGGCAGGAGAGCGACAAGCGGCCAGCGTGGCAGGCCCTGCTCTTCCATTCCTCGGGCTATGCGGGCGCCCATGAAGAGATCAAAGGCCAGGTAGTGAACCCAACCGGCGAGCGCCACCCAGGGCGCGGTGAAAAGCTTCTGCACATTCTCCAAGGAATTGAAGCCGCCCTCCGCCCCAAAGAAGAAAAACGCGATGAGGATGGCGTAGGCGGCGGAAAGCGCCACGGGGATATAGGTTCCCGCCAACGTATCCCGCAGCCATGGGCGCTTCAGCACCACGCCTGCTGCAAGGACCACCCAGCCCACGAGGGCCAGGAGATTGAAAATTTGAAAAAGACCTGAGGCGGTCATGGGCGGCTCCGTATCTTGACGTTGACAAGATGTGAATACTGCCCTATTTTGACAGTGTCAAGTTCAAATGTTGAAAGAATCCATGAAAAAGAAAACGGCAAAATCCTATCACCATGGAGATCTGCGCGAGGCGCTGGTCACGGCAGGACGCGCCATACTGGAAGAAGAAGGTGCTACGGCATTGACCCTGCGCGCCTGTGCCAGGCGGGCGGGCGTTTCCCATGCGGCCCCGCAACATCATTTTGCGACGGTGGCCGACCTCCTCGCCGAAATTGCCGCTACGGGCTTTGAGGATTTTTTTATCGCGCTGGACAAGGGCGCCGCGCGGGAAGTCACGCCTGCGGCAAAACTCACGGCGATGGGCCGGAGCTATGTGGCCTTCGCACAGACGCGGCCCGCGATCTATCAATTGATGTTTGCAGCACCGGCGCCTTTGAGGTCCGAACGCTTGCAAAAGGCCATGACGGCCGCCTGGAACCAGCTTGTTGACGGGGTTACGGCAGCGGCTGGCCCGGAGGATGTCAATGCGAAAGCCACACTTGTCTGGTCGATGGTGCACGGGTTTGCCATGCTGACAATCATCCGCCGCCTGCCGCCCACGGTGGATGAGGCTGCCGCATTGGAACTGATGTCCGAGGGCCTGGCGCGCGCGATTGGGGGCCGTTCTTAGGCGTGATTTACCGTAATTCCGGAGAGCAACCGGCTGGCCATGCCGCCGGACTGGGGCACGCGGCGGGGATCGAAGGGCTCGTGGCCGATGTGGATGAGGGAAACTTGGGTTGGCCGCATGTCCAGGCCGTTAAACGCCTCCGCCCAGATTTTTTCCGTCCTGGCTCCAGCAAGGCCAACGGCAACCATAAGGCCGAGGGCGATGCGGAGAGAGCGGGTTTTGTTGTTTGGGCGGGTCATCGTGCAATTCCTTTGAACTTGGGAGCAGTTCTAAGGGGTGCTGGCTGTATGAAACCTGAGCGGGCAGTTCATTTTTCATTCATGTGGAGGGGCCTCGATGATGGCTTGACAACCGGTCGCACCCCATGTTTCCTGCCAGACAACAAAGTTGCCCCGTAGCAAATGAGTTCGAACAGGGGCGGTGGCGCGGGTTATGGGGATAAGAGCGCTATACGCTGGAGGGAACACTTATGGGTGACAATCTCAGCTCGCTGACTGTCATATTCACCGAATTCTATTACTGGGTGACAGTCGTATTCATGTTTCTCATCCATGTGGGCTTCTGCATGTATGAAACCGGCGCATCGCGCCGGAAGAACCATTTGCACACCTTGATGAAGAACACGATGGCGATCCCTCTGGTCACCGTCACCTTCTACTTCTTCGGCTGGTGGATTTATTTTGCCTTCATCAACGGCCCGGGCATTACTGGCGGCATGACCTCCGCCCAGTTTGCCGAACCCTGGAGCCCGCTGATGGCAACCCATCTTTCGGGTCCCTCACCAGCGCTTGGCGTTCCGGCCGAGGGCCTTGAAGGTGCTGCCTACTGGCACCGGCTGAATGGCGTGTTCTGGGCGGCATTCCTGCTGTTCTCGATCACCACGGCCTCGATTATTTCGGGGGCCATCATTGAACGGGCCCGGGTTGGCGCATTCTGGATCGTCGCCGTGCTGATCGGCTCGGTGGCGTGGATCCTCGACGCTTCCTGGGGCTGGCACCCTGGCGGCTGGATGGTGAAGCTGCTGGGATACCATGATGCCTATGCTTCAGGTGTGGTTCATGCCATCGCCGGCGGCGCCGCACTGGCGTTTCTTATCGTGCTGGGGCCAAGAATTGGCAAATTCCGGGCCGACGGAACACCGCGGGATATTCCGCCGCATAACCCATGGCTGGTCACGATCGGGCTGTTCCTGATCTACACGGGCTTCTGGGGCTTCTACGCGGCCTGCAATATTCCAATGATTTCGCCCGCATCAATTGCCGGGCAAATCACCGGGGAAACCTGGACGGCGACCAACATCTACCTGGCGCCAACCACGCTGTCGGCGATCACCTTCAACTTCCTCATGTCGCTTTCGGGCGGCATGCTGGCGGGCTATGTGATTTCCAAAGGCAATCCCTTCTGGACCTATTCCCTGGGGCTGTGCGGCGTCATCTCGGCATCGGCCGGCAATGACCTGTATCATCCGATCCAGGCCATGCTGATCGGCGCCATCGTGCCCTGCATTGTCTACAAGCTGCACTACTGGGTCGAGCGCCGCTTCAAGCTCGACGATGCGGTGGGTGCTGTTGCGGTTCATGGCTACGGCGGCTTCCTTGGCGTGGTGGTGGCGGGCTTCATGCTCTGGGGCCAACCGTCGTCACCCTATGAGGGCTATGCAGCGATCAACCCACTCGGCAACTTCATCGGCGCCGTTATCATGGTTGCGCTGGGATTTATCCCGACTTACATCGTGGTGAAAATCCTCGATGGCGCGGACCTCCTGCGGGTGCCCAAGGAAGTTGAACTTGTGGGCCTCGATTTCGAGGATAGAGAAGCTTACGACGCTGCGGTGGCCGATGTCACGGCTGCCGAACGTGCAATGGTCAAGTAAGGAGAACGGAACATGTCGACGAATGGAATGACGTCTTGGGCCGTTGATCTCAAGGATGTAGGCGCTATCTATCCCTTCCAGGGATCGGAAACCTTGCTGGTAATCATTGGGCTCGCCTTATGGATCGGGTGGCACGTCTGGCAAATCCGCCATGAGAATGCCGAACTCGCTTCCGAGAAGAAGCGCGGCACTGGAGATAAGGCTCGAAAGTTCATAGACCGATACTGATACACTGACCCCGTTTATGACCAGGGCGCTGCTTCCGGCAGCGCCCTTTTTTTCGTGGCGCGTTTGCCCTATTAAATGACGACCGTTTCCTTTAAGAGCGGTTGCTGTTTTTCGTTAATAATATCAGGAGTTTCAATGAATGAATAAATGGCCCGTGCACGCTACATGGAGTGGCCCCATCGTGATGATTGGCTTTGGTTCCATCGGCCGGGGAACCCTGCCGCTGATCCTGCGCCATATTGCCTGCGACAAGGCAAAGATTACGGTCATTGATCCTTCCGCGTCCTGGAGCCAACTGGTTGAGAAGGAGGGCGTTGCCTTTCTCAAGCAAGAGATTACGAAGCAAAACTACAAAGCTATTTTAACGCCGCTGCTCACCGCCGGCCCAGGGCAAGCCCTGATCGTCAACCTTACCGTTGACGTGGGTTCCATCGACATCATCAAGCTGGCGCGCGAGACCAATTCCCTGTGCATTGATACGGTGAATGAGCCTTGGCCCGGGTTTTACTACAATACCAAGCTCGATAACGCGGACCGCACGAACTACAAGGTTCGCGAAGACTTGCTCGAAGTGCGGCGCAAGCTGGGTGTTGGCCCGACAGCCGTTTCCTGCTGCGGGGCAAATCCTGGCATGGTGTCGTGGTTCATGAAGCAAGCGCTTTTGGATCTGGCCCGTGACACGAAGCTGACAGTCAAGGAACCCACCACGCGCGAAGGCTGGGCAAAGCTGATGAAGCGGCTGGGCGTGAAAGGCGTTCACATTGCCGAGCGCGACACGCAGCGTTCCAAAAATCCAAAACCGCTTGATGTTTTCATCAATACCTGGTCCGTGGACGGATTTATTTCGGAAGGCTTGCAGCCCGCCGAACTGGGCTGGGGCAGCCATGAGAAGAAATTGCCTTATGATGGCAAGAGACATAAAAAAGGTACCGGTGCCGCCATTTATCTCACTCGTGCGGGAGCTGACACGCGGGTGCGGAGCTGGGTTCCCACGGCGGGCGCGCATTTCGGATTATTGGTTACCCACAACGAGGCCATTTCCATTTCCGATTATTTCACGGTGCGGGAGGGAAAGCGCGTTACCTATCGGCCAACCTGCCACTATGCCTATCATCCTTCCAATGATGCGGTGTTATCTGTGCTTGAAATGTTCGGCGCCGGCGGCCGGCGGCAATCGGCTTCGCATATCCTGGAAGAAAAGGAGATTGTGGACGGCGGCGATGAGCTCGGCGTGTTCCTTTATGGGCATAAGAAAAACGCCTACTGGTATGGATCGCAGCTTTCCATTGAAGAAGCGCGAAGGCTTGCCCCCTATCAGAATGCCACGGGCATGCAGGTGACTTCTGCGGTTCTGGCGGGACTCGTCTGGGCGATTGAAAACCCCAAGGCTGGCATTGTTGAAACCGAGGAGATGGATTTCCGCCGCTGCCTTGAAATCCAGACGCCTTATCTTGGCACACTCAAGGGCGTTTATACGGATTGGACGCCATTGCAGGGGCGCGGTGAATTGTTTGAGGAAAAGCTGGACCGGCGAGACCCGTGGCAATTTTCAAACATCATTGTGCGGTAAGAGGATAGCGCCATGACTATTATTCGTACCCTCCTCGCCGGTGGTATGCTTGCAGCCTTTGTCAGTTCAACTGCACTTTCGGCACCACAGCATGGCATTGCCATGCATGGCGAGCCTGCATTGGCTGCGGATTTCAAGCACCTGCCCTATGCCAATCCGGATGCGCCGCAAGGTGGCACGCTTCGGCAGGCCATTACCGGCACGTTTGACAGCACTTCACCTTTCATCGTGAAGGGCACTTCCGCCACGGGGGTTCGCACCTATGTGTTTGAAAGCCTGTTGGGGCGCAATTGGGACGAGGCCTTTTCACTCTATGGGCTACTGGCTGAGACCATCGATGTAAGCGATGACCGCCAGACCTTTACCTTCAAGATCAGGCCCGAAGCCAAATTTTCCGATGGAAAGCCGGTGACTGCGGCGGATGTGGTGTTTTCCATGGAGACGCTGCGCGACAAGGGTCGGCCCAATTTCAAGAATTCCTATTCAAAGATCACGAAGATTGAAACGCCTGATGATCATACGGTGGTTTTCCATCAGGAAGTGGGCGACCGGGAGTTGCCACTCATCATGGGCGTGATGCCGATTGTTCCCAAGCACGCCTGGGAAGGCAAGGCCTTTGACGAGAGTTCCCCTAATCCGATCATTGGCTCGGGGCCTTACGTGATTGCCGAGGTGAAGGCGGGAGAAAGCATCACCTACAAGAAGAATCCGGATTATTGGGGTAAGGACCTGGCCCTTGGCAAAGGCCTGTGGAATTTTGAAACGGTGCGTTACGACTATTACCGGGACGCCAATGCGGCCTTTGAGGCCTTCAAGAAGGGCGATGCGGATATTCGCACGGAGGGCGATCCGACGCGCTGGTCCACGGGTTATGATTTTCCCGCGGCAAAGGATGGCAAAGTCATACTCGAAAAAATCGTGCAGCGTTCACCGGCGCCAGCCAGCGGCTTTGCCTTCAATACGCGGCGCAAGGTATTTGAAGATGCGCGGGTGCGTGAGGCGCTAATGTTTGCTTTTGATTTTGAATGGGCCAATGCCAATTTGTTTTCGAACGCCTATCAGCGGACCTATGGCTATTATTCCGGCTCGGAGCTTTCCTCCAAGGGCAAAGCCATTGATGAGGCGGAGAAAGCTGTTCTGGGTGCTGCGGCGGCGGAGCTTCGCGCAGATTTTCAGGACGGCAGTTATGCCCTGCCCGTCAGCGATGGCTCTGGCCGCGACCGCAAGGCGCTCAGGAAGGCGGTTGATCTCTCTGGGCAAGGCGGGATGGACAGTGAAGGATACGGGACTTGTGAATGCGGCGGGCGAGCCTTTTGCCTTCACCATTTCCATCCAGAACAAGGACCAGGAAAAAATTGCGCTGCATTATCAGCGCACCCTGCAGCAGATCGGCATCAAGGCTGATGTTCGCATTGTGGACTCGGCGCAATTCTCCAGCCTGCAGAAGACCTATGACTATGACATGATCCCGGCGACGTGGTTCAATTCGCTCTCGCCCGGCAATGAACAGAAATTCTATTTCGGTTCGGAAGGCAAAACAATCGAAGGCACACGCAACTATCCGGGCATTGCTTCTCCCGCTGTTGATGGCGCGATTGCCGCCTTGCTTACGGCCAAGGGCCATGAAGAATTCACGGTGGCCGTGCGCGCGCTGGACCGCCTGCTCGTGTCGGGTTTTTACATCATCCCGTTCTATGATGCGGGCGGGCAATGGGTGGCGCGGTGGAACAGGATCGGCAGGCCGGAAACGCAGCCGCTTGCCCGGATTTGAGGCCACAACATTGTGGCGCAATCCGTGAAGTCAATCGAGATTGAAGTCGTGTCCGATGTGATCTGCCCGTGGTGTTTCCTCGGCAAGCGCCGTTTGGACAAGGCTATTGGGCTGCTTGATGACATCAGGGTTGAGGTGAACTGGCGGCCCTTCTTTCTGGACCCTACCATTCCGAAGGAAGGCATGAGCCGCCGCGCCTACCTTGAAAGCAAGTTTGGCCCGGAGCGGCTGAAGACTATCCATGACCCACTCATCGCGGCGGGCAAAGAGGATGGCGTGCCTTACGAAATGGACAGGATTACGCGCACGCCGAATAGCATGGATGCGCATAGGCTTATCCGCTGGAGCCATGTTGGAGGCAAGCAACATGATATGACGGAGCGTCTGTTCATGGCCTATTGGAATGGCGGACTTGATGTTGGTGACCATACCGTGCTGCTGAAAATTGCAGGCGAGACAGGGATGGATGTGGTCGATGTTTCTGAAAAGCTTGAAAACGGTACAGATGTTGATGCGGTAAATGCCGAAGTGGATCATGCCTACCGCATGGGTGTGACGGGTGTTCCCTGTTTCATTTTTGCGCAGAAGCAAGGTTTGATGGGCGCGCAACCGGCAGAACAGCTGGCGGCTGTGATTCGCAGCCTCGCTACGTAGTGCCTGATCGTCATTGATAGAATTAAGCAGCGCAGAGCCCTCATCCCATCCCGACGTAAGTTGCTATCGTATGCACACATCTTTCGTTGATCAGTCCATGCTAATCATTAATATAACTATATAATTCTAAACCATAATCCGTCATCTTGGCGAACGCCGGGACCCAGGCTTTCAACCGTTGCACAAGCGGAAAGTCTGGGTCCCGATTTTCATCGGGATGACGGATGAAAGAGTGAATTCATCGCGTTGATAGTTGTAACGGCATCAACAAAGATGTGTGCGTACGATAGCAACTTACATCGGCATGGGATGAGGGCCCTTTGGCATGATGAGCAATCTCAGTCCGGTGATCGCTTCATCAGCGCCATGCGCAGGCACTGGCAGACTATTTCTTCGCGCTGGTTGATGGCGCGATGCTGGAAGGTGACGATGCCGGCGTTTGGGCGGGAGTTCGATGCCCGGAGTTCCACCACTTCTGTTTCAACGCGCAAGGTATCGCCGATGAATACCGGCTTTGGCATGGTCACTTTGTCGTAGCCGAGATTGGCAATCAGCGTGCCAAGGGTTGTGTCGCCCACTGACAGTCCAACCATCAGGGCAAAGGTGAAAGTGCCGTTGACGACAATGCGGCCGAATTCCGTGGCGCTCGCATACTCGGCATCGAGATGCAGGGGCTGAGGATTGTGGGTCAGTGTCGAGATGAGGAGATTATCCGTCTCAGTGACAGTGCGGCGGATGTCATGGGCAATTCGGTCGCCCACTTTCCATTGGTCAAAGAAGCGTCCGGCCATCAGGTATTTCCCTTTTCAACGCGCGCAAGCAGCATGCCTTCGGATACTTGCGCGTCGGCGAACGCTTTCAATTCCGTTATGACTCCGTCAAACGGCGCAACTAGTCCCTGCTCCATCTTCATGGCTTCAATGACAACCAGCCGCTGACCTTTCTTGACCTTGTCTCCCAATGCCACATCAACCGCGATCACGCGACCCGGCATTGGCGACAGTATCATGCCATCAGAAGCCGCGCCGCCTTCCGATCTGTCGGCACGCGGCTGCCCATAGGCCCAAGCCTGCCCATCAAGGAAAAGCAGCCGTTCGCCGTCGACCATGGTGGCAAGCGTACCAGTCGGTGCCGCTGTCAAGTCAACGGGCACAACATGCGTGGCTCCGGCAATCTGAACGACAACATCAATGTCGAGCGGGGCAGCGATACGAAAGCCTGCCAGCGCTGACCATGGATCGTCGGCTTGATCTGGAATCAGGGCGCGCGCTGTGGCCTGCAGGACTGCGGCATCAGGCTCACTGCCAGGAATCAATTGCGCGGCGTGGCGCTCAATAAATCCGGTATCGAGGCGGCCAGCGATAAAATCTGCATGGCTGGCGGCGCGGGCAAGGAAGCCTGCATTGGTTCGCACCGGCCAGACCTCAACCTGGCCGCAGGCCTTCGCCAGCTTTGCTGCAGCTTCGGTTCGTTCGGACGCGTGGACAATGAGCTTGGCGATCATCGGGTCGTAATGCGAGGTGATTTCACCGCCCTCCTCGACACCGCTGTCGATGCGGATGTCGTTCGGAAGGCGCAGGCGTTCCAGTCTTCCAATTGAAGGCAGGAATCCGGTTGCCGGATTCTCGGCATAAAGTCTCGCTTCCATGGCCCAGCCGGTGATCGCGAGTTCGTGCTGGAGCTTTGGCAGGGGCTCACCGGAGGCTACCCGCAGCTGCCATTCGACCAGGTCCTGTCCGGTTATCGCTTCGGTCACCGGATGCTCGACCTGAAGCCTGGTGTTCATCTCCATGAACCAGATGCGATCCGCCCGCAGCCCTTCAGATGCATCGGCGATGAATTCAATGGTGCCTGCTCCGACGTAGTTGACGGCTTTCGCTGCCTTGACCGCAGCAGAACAAATGGCCCGGCGCGTAGCCTCGTCCATGCCGGGTGCGGGGGCTTCCTCAATCACCTTCTGATGGCGGCGTTGCAATGAACAATCACGCTCGAATAAATGGACCACATTGCCGTGGCTGTCGCCGAAGATCTGAACTTCTATGTGGCGTGGGTTATTGATGTATTTTTCGATCAGGACGCGATCGTCGCCAAATGAAGCCGTGGCTTCGCGGCGGCACGAAACGAGTGCATCAGCAAAGGTTCCCGCATCATCAACCCGGCGCATGCCTTTTCCGCCGCCGCCGGCAATTGCCTTGATCAGGACGGGGTAACCGATCTGATCAGCTTCCTTTTGCAAGCGTTCAACAGATTGGTCATTGCCCATGTAGCCGGGTGTTATGGGAACGCCCGCCTCCTGCATCAAACGCTTTGCCGCATCCTTCAATCCCATGGCACGGATGGCGGCAGGCGGGGCTCCGACCCAGACGTAGTCCCGCCTTCTGAACCGCTTCGGCGAATTCCGCATTCTCTGAAAGAAAACCATAACCGGGATGGATGGCCGCTGCTCTCGTTAACTTCGCCGCTTCCAATATTTTGGCACCAGCGAGATAGCTTTCGCGTGCCGGTGCCGGACCGATCATGACAGCTTCATCGGCCTCGCGCACGAAGGGCATATCGGCATCAACATCGGAATGAACGGCGATGGTGCGAATGCCAAGGGCGCGCGCGGTGCGAATGATGCGGCGGGCGATCTCGCCGCGATTAGCGATGAGCAAGCTCTCGAATCATTGCTACATCCGGAATACGCCGAAGCGTGGACGTTCGGGGATTGGCGCATTCAATGTGGCCGAGAATGCAAGCCCAAGCACATCGCGCGTCTGGGCGGGATCTATGATGCCATCATCCCACAACCTCGCTGTGGCGTAGTAGGGATTGCCCTCGGCTTCGTAGCTTGCCCTGATCTTGTTTTTGTATTCTTCTTCATCGGATTGATCACTGCGGACCGAAGAAAGCACAGAGGCGGCCTGCTCGCCACCCATCACGCTGATCCGGCTGTTTGGCCAGGTGAAAAGAAAGCGCGGGCTGTAGGCGCGTCCGCACATGCCGTAATTGCCCGCGCCAAAACTGCCGCCGATCAGCACGGTGATCTTGGGCACGGTCGCGGTTGCCACCGCCGTCACCAGCTTGGCGCCATCCTTGGCAATGCCGCCTGCTTCATACTTGCCGCCAACCATAAAGCCGGAAATATTTTGCAGAAACAGGAGAGGTATACGGCGCTGGCAGGCGAGCTCGATGAAATGCGTGCCCTTCAAGGCGCTCTCGGAAAAAAGCACGCCATTGTTGGCCAGGATGGCAACCGGAATTCCCCAGATGCGCGCAAAACCACAAACCAGTGTTGTGCCATAGAGCGACTTGAACTCATGCATCTCGGAACCATCGACAATGCGGCCAATCACTTCGCGCACGTCATAGGGTGTGCGGACGTCCTGGGGGATCAGGCCGTAGAGGTCCTGCGGATCAAGTTTCGGGGGACGCGGGGTGGTGATTTCGATATCGATCGTTTTCACGCGATTGAGCCTTGTCACGATCTCGCGGACCACAGCCAAGGCGTGTTCATCATTCTCAGCAACATGATCAACCACGCCGGAGCGGCGGCCATGGGTGTCGGCGCCGCCAAGCTCTTCCGCGGTGATCACTTCACCGGTGGCGGCTTTCACCAGTGGCGGGCCTGCGAGAAAGATTGTGCCCTGATTGCGCACGATCACGGTTTCATCCGACATGGCCGGGACATAGGCCCCGCCCGCGGTGCAGCTTCCCATCACACAGGCGATCTGCGGAATGCCCTCGGCAGACATGGTTGCCTGGTTGAAGAAAATGCGTCCGAAGTGTTCACGGTCGGCAAAAAGTTCCGCCTGGTGCGGCAGGTTTGCGCCGCCACTGTCAACGAGATAGATGCAAGGCAAGCGGTTCTGAAGCGCTATCTCCTGGGCGCGCAAGTGTTTCTTCACGGTCATAGGGAAATATGCCCCACCTTTGACCGTGGCGTCATTGGCGACGATCATCACCTCGCGGCCCGACACACGGCCTACTCCGGCAATGATCCCCGCTCCCGGCGCTTCGTCCTGATACATGCCATTTGCGGCAAGTGCGCCCACTTCGAGGAAGGGCGAACCTGGGTCGAGCAGGCGCATGACGCGGTCGCGCGGCAGCAATTTGCCCCGTGCGGCATGGCGTTGGCGTGAAGCCTCGGGCCCGCCCTGCCCGGCGGCGGCCACCTTCTGGCGCAGTTCTTCGACGAGAGCCTTATTGTGGGCGGTGTTTTCTTTGAAGGCGGCGCTCTGGCGGTCGAGCAGTGTTGAAAGGGTGGTCATGGTCCCATCGATTCCCTTCTGGCGTCATTCAACCCAGCACGAGTTTAATGGCAAGCCCGAGGGAAGCAACAGCAAGCACGCCTGACAACCACAGGCCGGCGAACCATAGCAATCTGCGACCATAGAGGTGCATCAGTGATAGCCTTCGTGGGGATCGACTTTTCCGCGGAAGACCCAATAGGAGTAGGCGGTGTAGGCGAGGATCAGCGGCATGAGGATCAGTGCGCCGACGAGCAGGAAGGCGAGGCTCTTGTCGGGTGCGGCTGCGTCCCAAATAGAAAGTGAGGGTGGGACGATATAGGGATAGAAACTGATGCCGAGGCCGGCAAAGCACAAAATGAACAAGCCGAGTGAAGAGAGGAATGGGCGGTAATCGCTTTTGTCCCGCAGGCCCGTGTAGAGGCCATAGGCGCAGGCCAAAACCAGCAGGGGTACAATGGCGCTGAAAAGCATGGCGGGCCAGGCGAACCAGCGGGCGAAATAAATGGGCTTCAGAAATGGTGTCCACAGGCTTACGGCACCGATGAGGACAATCGTGCCCGCAGCCGTAACCCAGGCCTGCTTGCGTGATTTTTCCTGCAGTTCGCCTTCGGTTTTCATCACCAGCCAGGTTGCACCCAACAGGGAATAGCCCATAACCAGAGCTGCTCCCGTGAGCAAGGTGAAGAGCGTGAACCAATCCCACCAGCCGCCGGAATAGGTGCGGTTGATGACGGGAATGCCCTGCACCAATGCGCCAAGGGCCATGCCCTGGGCGAAGGTGGCAATCAGGGAGCCGCCACTGAAGGCCCAGTCCCAGAGGAACTGCCCTCGCTTGGTGCGCCAGCGAAACTCAAAAGCGACGCCGCGCAGGACAAGACCGAGCAGCATGGCAATGAGAGGTGCATAGAGGGCCGGCAGTACCGTGGCATAGGCGAGCGGGAACACGGCCATGAGGCCGCCGCCGCCGAGCACCAGCCAGGTTTCATTGCCATCCCACACGGGCGCCACTGAATTCATCATCACGTCGCGGTCGTGCTTGTCCTTCGCCAGAGGAAACAGGATGCCGACGCCGAGATCGAAGCCGTCGAGAACCACATAGGCGAGAACCGCGAAGGCGATGAGGCCGGCCCAGATGAAAGGAAGATCGATTGCCATCATGCTCTCCTATTCGCCTGCTTTGAGTGCGGGGCCGGGATTGATGCCTGCCGCGTGGGTTGGTCCGGGTTCGATATCTGGTTCGGCGCTATCCGGCGATTTTCCACAGAGCCTCAAGATATAAAACACCCCTGCCCCGAATACGGCGAAATAGACAATGATGAAAGCTATCAGTGATGCAGCAATGGCGGGGGCCTCGATGGGAGATGCTGATTGGGCCGTTGTGAGCAGGCCGTAAATCGTATAGGGCTGGCGCCCCACTTCGGTGGTTATCCAGCCAGCGAGCACCGCAATAAATCCTGATGGAGTCATTAGCAATGCGGCGCGATGCAGCCAGCGGTCTTCATAAAGTCGCCCGTATTGGCGGCGGCGCAACAGGCTCCAAAGCCCCATCCCCAGCATGGCGAATCCAATCCCCACCATGACACGGAAGGACCAGAATACGATTTCGGCGGGCGGGCGTTGATCCTTGGGAAAGGCCTTGAGGCCTTTTACTTCGCCATCCGCATGGTGAGTTAAAATCAGCGAACCCAGTTTTGGAATGGCAATCTGGTAACGGGTTTCTTCCGCCTCGTCGTCGGGGATGCCAAACAATATCAGCGGCGCGCCGACGTGGGTTTCGTAATTGCCTTCCATGGCTGCAACCTTGGCGGGCTGGTATTCAAGCGTGTTGAGGCCGTGCTGGTCTCCAGCAAAAATCTGGATGGGAGCCACAAGGGCTGCCATCCACATGGCCATTGAGAACATCAACCGGGCTCCCGGCGATGCGTTATCCTTAAGCAGATGCCAGGCGCCAATGCCGCCGACCACAAAGGCCGTTGTCAGATAGGCGGCAAGAACCATGTGCACGAAGCGATAGGGAAAGGACGGATTGAAAATCACTGCCCACCAATCCTCTGGCACAAACTGCCCGGCGATTGTGATGGAATAACCGGCTGGCGTTTGCATCCAGCTGTTCACCGACAGAATCCAGGTGGCAGAAATGAGCGTGCCCACAGCCACCATCAGGGTTGCAAAGAAATGCAAACCGGCGCCAACGCGCCTTTCGCCGAACAGCATCACGCCGAGAAAACCTGCTTCCAGAAAGAAGGCGGAGAGAACCTCGTAACCCATCAAAGGGCCAACCACGGCTCCGGCTTTATCAGAAAAGACGCTCCAGTTCGTGCCGAATTGATAGGACATGACGATGCCGGAGACGACGCCCATGCCGAAGGCCACGGCGAAAATCTTTTTCCAATAGTTGAAGAGGTCGTGGAACACCTGTTCCTTTTTCCACAGCCACAGGCCTTCCAGCACGGCAAGATAGCTTGCGAGCCCAATGGAGAACGCGGGGAAAATGATGTGGAACGACATGGTGAATGCAAACTGCATCCGGGCGAGAGTCAGTGCATCGAAAGCGAAATTCATTCAACACCTCTGCGATGTTTATAGAATTTATTATCGGTTGAGCAAAGGCGGCCAAGCGCCACGGCAACGCCCGATAAAGTATTGTTTAGCCGCGATAATTCAGCAGATCACGCCGCCAGCTTCACCAAATTCTGCATGATCTGCCGGGTGCCTTTCAGGCGCTCTTCCGCGGTTTTCCAGGTGCGCAGAATAACCAGTTTCATGTCGGGCCTGAGCTTTGCCAAAGTGCCCTGCCCGCCAATCCATTGCACGAGGGCACCGGGATTGGGGAATGTATCCTTGCGAAAGCCCAGCACCACGCCCTTGGGCCCTGCATCGACATTGGCGACATTGGCGGCGCGGCAAAGGAGCTTGATTGAAACGACTTCGATCAAATGCTGCACTTCATCGGGAAGCCTGCCGAAGCGGTCATGCAGTTCAGCGCCGAAGGCCTCGAGGTCTGATTGCTCCTGGAGGTCGGCAAGCCTGCGATAGAGGCCGAGGCGCACTTGCAGGTCGGAGACGAATTTTTCCGGAATGAGCACGGAGGTTCCCACATTGATTTGCGGTGACCAGGCGCCTTCGGCTTCTTCCGGCTCGCCGCCGGCACGCATTTTTACCACGGCTTCTTCCAGCATGGTCTGGTAGAGCTCGTAGCCCACTTCCTTGATATTACCGGATTGCTCCTCGCCCAGGAGATTGCCGGAACCTCGGATGTCGAGATCATGGCTGGCAAGGGTGAAGCCTGCGCCTAACGAGTCCAGGGATTGCAAAACTTTCAAACGGCGGTCGGCGGCTTCCGTCAAGGCGCGGTTGGGAGGGGTTGTGAAGAGCGAGTAGGCCCGCTGCTTGGAACGGCCTACCCGACCGCGCAACTGGTAGAGTTGGGCCAGGCCAAACATATCAGCCCGGTGAACAATCAAGGTATTGGCGGTTGGTATATCAAGGCCCGATTCCACAATGGTGGTGGAAAGCAGAACATCAAACTTTCGGTCATAGAAACCGGACATGATATCTTCCAGTTCGGTTGGCGACAGGCGGCCGTGGGCGGTGCGGAATTTTATCTCCGGGATATTTTCCTGGAGGAATTCGCCGATTTCTGCGAGGTCAGAAATTCGGGGCACGACATAGAAGCTTTGCCCGCCGCGGAAATGTTCACGCAGCAGCGACTCGCGGATGATCACAGGATCAAAGGGCGAGATATAGGTGCGCACCGCCAGACGGTCCAATGGCGGCGTGGTGATCAGCGAGAGTTCGCGCACGCCGGAGAGCGCCAATTGCAGGGTGCGGGGAATGGGCGTGGCGGTGAGAGTCAACACATGCACATTGGCGCGGAGTTCCTTCAGGCGCTCCTTGTGCTTCACGCCGAAGTGCTGTTCTTCATCGATGATGAGAAGGCCGAGGTCGCGGAACTTGATGTTGCTGGTGAGAAGCGCGTGGGTGCCGATAACGATGTCGATATCGCCAGCCTCCAGCCCTGCCTTCACGGCGTCGATTTCCTTGCGGCCTACCAAGCGTGAAGCTTGGGCAAGGCGCAGCGGCAGGCCCTTGAAGCGTTCGGTGAAGGTTGCGTAGTGCTGGCGCGCCAGAAGTGTTGTCGGCACCACGACAGCCACCTGCTTGCCATTGAGGGCTGCAACAAAAGCGCTGCGCAGGGCCACTTCGGTTTTGCCAAAGCCCACATCGCCGCAAATTAGGCGATCCATGGGGCGGCCCTTCTGCAGATCGTTCAGCACGGCTTCGATGGCGCTTAGCTGGTCTTCAGTTTCCTCGTAGGGGAAGCGGGCGCAGAATTCATCAAAGGCGCCATCGGGCGGCGGCAGAATATCTCCGGCCTTGAGTTCACGGGCGGCTGCCGTCTTGATCAGGTCCTCGGCAATTTCACGAATACGTTCCTTGAGGCGGGCTTTCCTGGCCTGCCAGGCGCCGCCTCCCAGCCTGTCGAGTTGCGAGCCGTTGTCATCTGCACCGTATCGGGTGAGAAGCTCGATATTTTCAACGGGCAGGAACAGGCGGTCATTGCCGGCATAGATCAGCAACAGGCAATCATGGGGTGCGCCTTGAACTTCAATGGTTTTAAGACCTTCGAAACGACCAATGCCATGATCCACATGGACCACGAGATCACCCGGTGAGAGGGAAGAAAGCTCGGAGAGGAAATCAACCGCCTTGCGGTTCTTGCGGGCCTTGCGCACGAGGCGGTCACCGAGGATGTCCTGCTCGGCGATGACGACGAGATCATCGGTTTCAAAACCTTCCTCAAGGCCCAGAACAATGAGGCTGACGATGGAGGCATCGCGTGTGCTGGCATCAGACCAAGTGGCAGCACTTGCCAGTGGCGCCAGTTCATGGTCCTTCAGAATTGTGTGCAGGCGTTCCTGCGACCCTTCAGTCCAACTGGCGATGAGGACGCGTTTGCCGGCTTTGCGCAGGTCTTCCGTGTGGGTTTTCACCGCGTCGTAAATGCTTGTGCCGGTTTGGGTGCGTTCGGCGGCAAAACTGCGGCCCCTTCTGCCGCCAAATGAAATGCGGTTCGCATCCGGGCTTTCAAAGGCCGACATGGCAAGGATTGTGCGGTCAGCAACAAGCTGCTTCCATTCGGAATCTCCGAGGTTGAGCCTATCGCTTGGCAAAGGCTTATAGGGTGCTGCCCCGAAGGAGCCCTTCTCGCGTGCTTCGCGGCGTGCATCATAAAACTCAGCCACCTGTTCGTGCCGAGCGGCCATGGACTCGTCGGCGGCATGGTCCAGTGAAATTGGTGCGCCGGGCAAATAGTCCAACAGCGTTTCCAGGCGTTCGTGAAACAACGGCAGCCAGTGTTCCATGCCCTGGTAGCGCCGCCCATTGGTTATGGATTCATAGAGCGGGTCATTCAAATCAAGCCCGCCGAAGGCCGCGGCATAGCCGGTGCGAAAACGGCCAATAGCTTCGGGCGACAGCAGAACCTCATTGGCGAGGTTCAGTGTCAGGGTGCGCAGTGTTGCGGTCGAACGCTGGGACTGGGCATCGAACTCGCGGATTGATTCCAAAGTGTCGCCAAAGAAGTCCAGACGCACGGGGTTTTCAGCGCCGGGCGGAAAGATATCGATGATGCCGCCGCGCACGGCAAAGTCGCCGGGATCAACCACGGTGCCAACCCGCGAGAAGCCATTGTCGGCGAGAAAGGCCAATAACGTATCGCCGTTCACGCGCTGGCTGGGTGCTGCGGTAAAGGATGACTTCCCAATCATCTCACGCGCCACTACGCGTTGAAGTGCGGCATTCACTGTTGTCAAAACCAGCCGCGGTTTGCCGGTTTTCCGAATTAGTTGCGTGAGAGTTGAAAGCCTTCGTGCAAGAGAATCGGCTGATGGCGAAACGCGGTCATAGGGCAAGCAATCCCAGGCGGGAAAGCGCAGGACTTCGAGGTCCGGTGCGAAGAAGGCAACTTGTTCAGCAAGGGTTGAAAGGCGCTGGTCATCCACGCAAACATGGAGCAACGGAACACTTGCCAAATGCCGGGCCAATTGCGGCAGAAGCATTGCATCAAGGCCTTGCGGGATTCCGGAAAGCTGAATGCGGCCAGAGACCTTCAAGCGCGGAGCAAGTTTTGAAAGGTCAATCATGGACGAAACTTGAGAAGCTCTGGCAGGAGCGCATTGTCGAGCGTTGGAGGCACAGGGGCCTCCCCAGTAACCCATGATAGCAAGTCTTGATCCGGCAATTCGATGAGGGCTTCAAAGGCGTTCAACTCGTTTTCTGTCATGGTCGGCAGTCGGGATCTGGCAAAGCCGCCCATCAGCAGGTCCATTTCCCTGATGCCACGGTGGCTGCTGCGCCATAGAAGTCGTTTCCGGCGCAATTCAATGGGCTCAGCTGGGTATGTCATTGGCTGCCTGATTAGAGCAAATTCCGCAAAAGTCGAAGGCTTTTGCGATAAGGATTTGCTCAACATATTGACTGGCGCGATTCCTTTTCGACGGAATGATTCCATTCCGCCGGGAAGCGCGCTTTCTGCACTTGCGCTGCAACACCTTAACCAACAAAATAGTGCGATGCGTCCTTCTGTTCTCAATCCCCTGTTTGCAAGCGCTTCCGGCATCAAAGGCATTGGCCAGAAGCTGGACAAGATTTTGGGGAAATTCCTGCGCGGTGACGTCTCGGCATCCCCTCGCATTGTTGATCTGCTGTTTCACTTGCCCACGGGCATTGTGGACAGGCGGTTTCGCCCGCGCATCGTCGATTTGCCGCAAAATGGCATCGTTACCATTGAGGTAAAGGTCGGCCGGCATAAACCGCCACCGCCTTTCAACAAGAAGCTGCCCTACCGGGTTGAGGTTTCCGATCAGACGGGAACTCTGACCCTGGTGTTTTTCCATGCTTTTGTCGATCATTTGAAGCGCAGCCTGCCGGAAGGTGAGACGCGATTTATTTCGGGTGAAATCAGCTGGTATGGCGAGGAGCCGCAAATTGCCCATCCGGATCACATTCTGACGGCGGAAGAATTTGGTCACATGCCGCTGATTGAACCGGTTTATCCGCTCACGGCGGGACTCTCGCCAAAAATACTGGGGCGAGCCATTCGAACCGCGCTGGAGCGGTTGCCGGAGTTGGCAGAGTGGCAGGATGCGGCGTGGAAGAAAAAACGGGGCTGGCCGGATTTTACCGCTGCACTGAAGGCCCTTCATAATCCGCAAATCACTGAGACCCCATCACTCAACTCTCCCTCACATTTACGATTGGCCTATGATGAGTTGTTAGCAAACCAACTCGCGCTAAGTCTCGTGCGTGGCCACATGAAACGAGCCTCGGGACGAAGCTTTGTGGGTGATGGCCAGAGGCGGGCCAAAGTCATTGCCGCCCTGCCCTATAAGCTGACAGGCGCGCAAGTTTTCGCCAATGCGGAAATACGAAGCGACATGGCAGCGGCATCGCGCATGCTGCGCCTGTTGCAGGGCGATGTGGGGTCGGGAAAAACCATTGTTGCGCTGCTTGCTCTGGCCACCGCGGTGGAATGTGGTGCGCAGGGTGCCTTCATGGTGCCAACCGAAATTCTGGCGCGGCAACACATCATGTCGCTCACGCCCCTTTGTCAGGCGGCTGGTATTTCGGTTGCAGTTCTTACGGGCCGTGAAAAGGGCAAGCAGCGGGACGAGATTCTGGAGCGTCTTGCGGAGGGCAGCATTGATATTCTCATTGGCACCCACGCGCTGTTTCAGGAAGGCGTTGAATTCAAGAACCTTGGCCTTGTGGTCATTGATGAGCAGCATCGCTTTGGCGTGCATCAACGCCTTGCCCTGCAAGCCAAGGCGGGCAGCGCCACGGACCTCCTCGTCATGACGGCAACGCCCATTCCCCGCACGCTGGCTCTGACAGTTTATGGTGATATGGATGTGTCAAAACTCACGGAGAAGCCCGCCGGGCGATTGCCAATTGATACCCGCGTATTGCCGCTTGAGCGCATGGATGAAGTCGTGGCCGGGTTGGGCCGCAGCATTAAAAGCGGTCAGCGGGCCTATTGGGTATGCCCCCTTGTTGAAGAAAGCGAAATGGTGGACCTGGCCGCCGCCGAGGACCGTTTCAAATATCTTGAGCACAGATTTCCTCGCCGGGTTGGCTTGATTCATGGCAGGCTCAAAGGTGCGGATAAAGATTCCATCATGGCGGATTTCAAATCCGGCGCGATTGATATTCTTGTTTCAACAACTGTGATCGAAGTGGGCGTTGATGTTGCGGAAGCCTCAATCATGGTGATTGAAAATGCCGAACGTTTTGGCCTGGCACAGCTGCATCAATTGCGTGGGCGCGTGGGGCGCGGAACCGCCAAGTCAACCTGCCTGCTGTTGTATCAGGAGCCGCTTGGCGAGACGGCCAAGGCAAGACTTAAAATCATGCGTGAGACGGAAGATGGTTTTCGCATCGCAGAAGAAGATTTGCGGCTGCGCGGCGCTGGTGAAATGCTGGGAACGCAGCAGGCGGGGCTTCCGCTTTTCCGCATTGCCGATCTTGCGGCCCATGGCGACCTGCTGGCGGCGGCGCGAGACGATGCTGCTTTGATTTTGGCTCGCGATGCCGAATTGAAGACCCCGCGCGGCGAGGCACTGCGTACCCTGCTCTATCTCTTTGAGCGCGAGGAAGCGGTCAAGTTGCTTTCCGCGGGATAGCCTTTTTGCGCAGCGGTTTGACCGCCAACTTCATTTCCACGTCCGACGCGAGAGGACCTTCGGGAAACACCAGCCCCATGGATATGACAAGTTTCAAGGCATCTTCAACAGTCGCATCGAGGACAATGACATCGCCGACATCGCAAAAGAAGACGTAACCGCCGGTGGGGTTGGGTGTTGTTGAAACATAGGCGGCATACATTTTGCGGCCCTTCTCAAGGCCTACCATTGCCCCATCAATCTCGCGTGAAATAAAGGCAAGCGTCCAAATTCCGTGGCGTGGCCATTCAACCAGACAGGCCTTCTGAAAGGACGTGCCTTTCTGCAAAAACAGGGTCTCAAAAATCTGCTTTGAGCCCTTGTAGATGGAGCGCACCACGGGAGTGCGGTGAAGCGCCTTGTCCCACAGGCCAATCAAGGTGCGCCCCACCAGATTGGCAGCCAGCGCACCAACAAAGGTAATGGCGATGAGCGCGAAGATCAGGCCGAAGCCCGGAAGCTTGAAGGGCAAATAGGTGTCAGGGTTATAATAGCTGGGAATATAGGGTTTCAGCCAGGCATCGAAAATATTGATGAACCAGAGGGTGGCCCAGATGGTAATTGCGATGGGGGCCGTAATGGCAAGGCCCGTAAAGAAATAGGCCCTGAGCTTGCCCAAAAAGGACACTCGCGGCGGCGGGATTATTTGTTCGGAAGTGCTTGCCATAGTCAGCAGTAAATCGCATGAACAGGCCGCGTATTGCAAGGGTTACGGGGGAATTGGAGAATTTTGGCTTGAGGCGGTTAATTTATCTGGGGGTTGGGCTGGTTAAGCGTTGGCATGGCCATCGCGGGGGTCATTCTTCCCATCCTGCCCACGACGCCCATGCTGCTTGTTGCGGTTTGGGCCTTTAGCAGGTCATCCCCCGAACTTGCGGAAAGAATCCGAGACCACAGGGTTTTTGGCCCGCCTATCCGCGACTGGCAGGATAATGGTGTTATTTCCCTGAAGGCAAAGGCTCTTGCGCTGGGCATCATGACCCTGATGGGTGGCTGGCTGTGGGCCTACAGCGGATTGCCGATCTGGCTGCTCGTGGGTGTGACGGGCATCCTGGCTGGTGCCGCAATCTATGTGGCGAGCCGGCCCAGCTTCAGCATGTAAACGTTATTCGGAGAAAGAATTGCCGTCCGCCGGGTATTGGTCGGCCCAGACCCGGGCACGGGCTTCCGCTTCCAGCCGTTCATCATCGTTGGCTTCGGAATTGAGCTGGTTGTAGCGGTCATAAATCGACGGAAATTCCGATGGCTTGGTGGATTGCTGGGCCAGGATATACCACATCAGGGCGCGGGTGCGGTCCTTCTGCACGAGCTTGCCATCCCAGTACAGGTCACCGAGATAGGCTTCTGAAAGCGCGTGGCGCTTGCGGGCGGCGGCAATCAGCCACTTCAATCCCTGCTGCGGGTTCTTCTTCACGCCCTGGCCCCTGATGTTCATCAGGCCCAGCGAATACTGCGCGCCTGGATGGCCATAGGTTGATGCTATTTTCAGATAGCTGCTGGCGGCGACCCTGTAATTCGCCTTGATGCCAGCGTTAGCAATGCCTAAGCGATAATAATCGGCCACGCGCAATTGTGCGTCCACCATGATGCGGAGCCGGTTCTGATCACGCTCATCGGGATCGTAGTTGTCGGCAACCCGCGAATAATAGGAAAATGCCGTGGCGTCGTCACGGGGAACTCCCCTGCCCTTGCGATACATGTGGCCGAGATACCAATCGGCTACAATGTTTCCATCTTCGGAGGCCCTGCGGAAAAACTTGATCGCCTGGCTAAAATTACCCTTGTTGTAGGCCTTCTTGGCCTTCTTCAGATCATCGGTCCAGAATGGCGTGATGTCGAGTTCAGGCAGATTCAGTCTCGGTGCCGCTGGCAAATATGAAAAGAAGCCGGCTTCGTCTTCCTCAGCGTGGGCTACAGGCGACAAGCCAAGCAGCAGCACTGTCAGAAGTGCGATTACTGCATTCCTGGCGTGGCGTGACAGCGACATCACAGCTGCGCTAAATGTCGGCGTAGCAAACACCTTCAGCACTTCCTCCGGGATGGGTTACGGCACCTGAAACAGCGGGGCCTACCTGTTGGGCATATTTCCATAAAGCGCCGGAACCATAGCCATGGTCCTTGGGCTTCCAGCTTTTCTTGCGGGTGGCGAATTCGGCATCGCTGACGTTGCAGGTCAACGTTCCCTTAACGGCATCAAGGGTGATCACGTCGCCGTCCTTGAGAAGTGCTATGGGTCCACCCAATTGCGCTTCGGGGCCTACATGGCCCACGCAGAAGCCGCGGGTGGCGCCAGAGAAGCGGCCATCGGTGATGAGCGCCATTTTCTCGCCCATGCCCTGGCCGTAAAGGGCCGCCGTCGTTGAAAGCATTTCGCGCATGCCGGGTCCGCCACGTGGTCCCTCGTAACGAATGACCAGGACTTCGCCTTCCTTGTATTTCTTATGGGTGACCGCTTCGAAGCAAAGCTCTTCGGAATCAAAGCAGCGGGCGGGACCGGTAAACGTCAGGTTCTTCATGCCTGCCACCTTTACGATGGCACCTTCCGGGGCGAGATTTCCGCGCAGGCCAACAACACCCCCGGTTTTTGTGATGGGCTTGTTGGCGGGGTAAACAACGTCCTGGTCCGGGTTCCATTTTACCGATGCCATGTTCTCGGCAATGGTGCGGCCTGTCACCGTCAGACAATCGCCATGGAGGAAGCCATGGTCGAGAAGGGTTTTCATGAGCAGCGGAATGCCACCGGCTTCGAACATGTCTTTTGCCACATATTTACCGCCTGGTTTCAGGTCGGCGATGTAGGGTGTCTTCTTGAAAATTTCAGCGACGTCAAAGAGATCAAACTTGATGCCGCATTCATGGGCGATTGCTGGCAAGTGCAGCGCCGCGTTGGTGGACCCACCTGAAGCTGCCACAACGGTTGCGGCGTTTTCCAAGGCCTTCAGGGTAACGATGTCGCGCGGGCGGATATTGCGGGCGATGAGTTCCATCACCTTTTCACCAGAGGTGAAGCAGAAGGTATCGCGGATTTCGTAAGGGGCTGGCGCGCCGCAGGAGTATGGCAGGGCGAGGCCTATGGCTTCGGCCACGGTTGCCATGGTGTTGGCGGTGAACTGGGCCCCACAGGAGCCCGCTGACGGGCAAGCGACCTGTTCCAGGGTGTGGAGGTCAGCATCGGACATGTCGCCCACGCTGTGCTTGCCAACGGCTTCAAACACGTCCTGCACGGTGACGGGACGGCCCTTGAAGGTGCCGGGCAGAATTGACCCGCCATAGATGAACACGGAGGGCACATTGAGGCGCACCATGGCCATCATCATGCCGGGGAGTGACTTGTCGCAGCCGGCAAGGCCGACGAGAGCGTCGTAGCAATGGCCACGCATGGTGAGTTCAACCGAGTCGGCAATCACCTCGCGCGACACCAGCGAGGCCTTCATGCCCTGGTGGCCCATGGCGATGCCATCGGTGACCGTAATCGTGCAGAATTCGCGGGGGGTGCCACTGGCGGCGGCCACGCCACGCTTAACCGACTGGGCCTGGCGCATGAGGGAAATATTGCAGGGTGCGGCCTCATTCCAGCAGCTGGCAACGCCAACCAGAGGCTGGCTGATCTGTTGCTCGTTCAGGCCCATGGCATAGAGATAGGAGCGGTGGGGCGCCCTCTGGGGCCCAACGGTTACATGGCGGCTCGGGAGCCTGGATTTGGAGATGACGGTCGCGTCCATAATAGTATCCTGTGTCAGCGTTTTTGTTCTATTATTGTTAACGACGGCACAGCTTTCAGTCCTTCCTGCTCAAACAAACGGCGGCCTTGCCCCTCCATCACCGCAATTCCGGTGATCAAGTGCAACCCCGCCCAACATTTCCCAGAAGCTCCCTAAGCTCCGAATCCACAGGTCTCAGCTCCTGTGAACTGTCACGGTAGGGGCCAATTTGGGCGGATGAAAGGTTCATTGTGGCGCAAAATTGCGGCATTTGCACAATTCAAAAGTGTGTTGTTTTTCGGCAACAGATGGATTTAAGCCAGGATTTATCGCTTAATAATGGCTATTTCCGAATGAGTCATGGCGTGGCAGATTGGCAACTATGCTAGATTCTCTCAAAAGTGCAGGCGAACCAATCCGAATTGAGTATGTACCCAGACCCGGGCTGGGGCGACTCGCCATCGTCAACTTCCTGTTGAACCTCATAACCCTCACAATTTACCGGTTCTGGGCCAAGACCAGTGTGCGAAGGCATATCTGGAGTTGCGTGCACATCAATGGCCAGCCCTTGGAATATACGGGGCTCGGGGTGGAACTGTTCAAGGGCGCGCTTATTGTGTTTGGCCTGTTTGTGCTGCCATTTGTGCTGGTCATAACCTTGATCAGCATTGCATTGGGGCCTGAGCATCCTGCCTTACTTGGCGTCTATTTCCTGCTGTATCTTCTCATATTCTTGCTGTGGGGGGCGGCGCTCTACCGGGCGCGGCGCTATCAGCTTTCGCGCACCCTCTGGCGTGGCATTCGCGGAACGCTGGTGGGTTCGTCCATGATTTACAGCCTGACCTATTTCGGCTCGATCATGGCGCGCGGAATGTCGCTGGGCTGGTCAACGCCGGTCCTGAATACAGTTCTGCAGGAACAAATTATTGGCGATATGCGTTTCGGCGATCTTGCTTTCAAGTTTAAAGGGCGCGCCGGCCCGCTTTACCCGACATATGCCTTATGCTGGTTTCTCAGCCTCATCGCCGGCGTTATTTTCATTTTTCTTTTTGGCGCTGAAACGGCAGCACTGTTTGGACCGGACGTGCAAAAAGTTTTCGATGAAATTGGCAAGCCTGACGCTGAACCTACGGCGGAGCAAATCTGGACGGCTGGCACTGTTATTGCCGTCCTCGTTGTATCTTTCATCGCAATGTTTCTGGTCATTCCCATGCTGTGGGCCATCTACACGGCGAAGGAGCTCTCGACATTTGCGAATTATACAAGTGCTGGAAGCGCCACATTCAGATTGAATGCCACGGCAGGCAGCCTGATCTCACTCGTCCTTGTCAACGTGCTTATTCTCATTTTTACCCTTGGCATCGGCCGTCCATTCATACAGCAGCGGCTCATCCGCTATATGTGTGATCGCATTGAAGTTATCGGCACCGTTGATGTCGACCGGATCGCACAATCCCAGTCGGCGATGGACAGAACGGGAGAAGGCCTGGCGGATGCCTTTGATCTCGGGGTCGTCTAATGACGGTTGAAGCCATTTATTTTGATGGGGAAACTGCCCGGGACAACAAGGTCGTCGTTCATCTTGATGCCTCAGGCATTGTTTTTTCGGGCGAAGCTGTGTTTGTCAAAACATGGAGTCTGTCGGGACTCAAGGCTATTGAAGCACCCCATATGGGACAACCTCTCAGGCTTTCCCATGACAGCCTTCCGGGCGCGCGCCTTAGCGTTCGCAATGACGAATTCGCACGGCAACTGGTGGCCGCCGCGCCGCATCTCAATGGCGGGTTCAATCCAAAGCGCGCCATGCGAATGTTCCTCTGGATTGGCGGCGGCATTGTTGTCCTGGCTGGCCTTATCTATCTCACGCTCAATTACGCACCGCAAAGAATAGCGGTTCTGCTGCCCGATGCCTGGAGCGAGCGTGTGGGCAAGCAAATGGAAGCTTCGTTGGTAGACAAGGCAAAGGTTTGCCATAGCCCGGCGGGTGACAGCGCTGTTGCCGCGATGCTCGGTAATCTGGCTGAAGGTGACCCAAACATACCGCCCCTGCAGGTTCGCATTTATGACATTCCCATCAAGAATGCCTTTGCGCTTCCCGGCGGCCATATCGTGATTACACGGGGGCTTCTGGAAACCGCAGCGGCGCCGGATGAAGTCGCTGGCGTACTTGCCCACGAAATTGGCCATGTGGCGCGCCATCATCCTGAAGCGCAGTTGGTGCGCGTAGCGGGCGTGCAAGTGCTGCTCAGCGTGGCAACAGGGACGGTGGGTGGTACCAACACCAGCTCGCTAGCAGGCCTTGCCGCCATTCTGCAATCAAACCGCGACGCGGAGCGCGAGGCAGACGCCTACGCCGTCTCTATGCTTCATGCGGCACGCATCGATCCACTGGGGTTGAAGCATTTCTTTGAAAAGGTTCTCGCTGATGAAGGAAAACCTTCAGGCGGGGCGCTGACGAAATTTGGAACTGCGTTTTCGACCCATCCGGTCACGACCGAGCGCATTGATCTCATCAAGCCATTACCAAACGGGGTCGAGCTCAAGCCTTCGATTACCGACACGCAGTGGAAAGCCTTGAAAGCGATTTGCGACTAGATGAATCTACCTCTTCAGATCCAGAGTGCGTTCTTCGTGGGAGACAAACCACTCCACCATTTCGGTCCAGATTGATTCAGCCAAGGCCGGATCAAGGTGATGGGCCCGGGCGAGAACGCGGGCGCGGTCAATCACGTAGTCAACACGGGCTGGAATACGCGCCGGCATGCCGTCCCTATGCTTCACCGCGATGACCGCTTCGACCAGACGCTGGCGCTCGGCCAGCAGCTTGATCAGCTTTTCATCGACAACATCGATCTCGTGGCGCAGTTCCGTGATACCGGACTTTTTCAATGTTGAACTCATGCCTTACGAAATGGACCGCGATGGGGCAAAGGTGAATGTGTCGAAGCGCCGCGTCAACGGTTTAAAATTGCCTTCTTTCGAGGCTCCGGAATAACGACCCAGGGCCTGCTTCCGCTCAAGCCCCGTGCCGTTGTAACGCGGAGATTGTTGCCATCCATGGCAACAGCGTGGGCGCCCATGCGCCAGACGTCAAACCGGTCAATGCGGGTTGGCACGGATCTGCAGGCCCCGCGCAGAGGATAAGCCGCAACAATTATGTCAAGCCCGGCACAGGAAGGAGCAGCCCCCTCGCCATCCATAAAATAACCAAGCGCTTTGCCCTTTACGTTGGTGCGGCAGGAGCGGGCATCGCATGTCCACCCTGCCCGCTTTGTGGCCTCCGTGAAAGCAGCTTCCTCGCCATTTGCCTGCAACCATTTTTCAGAAGCGAAACGGCCCTTATGGGAGTTTGCGAATACCAGCTCACCGCTGTCGTTCCGAATTGCAACATTGGCAGCCGTTCGCTCGATCAAAATGTCGGGAAATGTGTTGACCTGGGCCATAACAAGTCCAGAGAACAGAAGGGCGCAGCCGGCATATTTTGCCTGCCGGATGGACAGGCACAGAATTGAAGCTCCGATGGCCAAGATAATTGCGCTTGTCAGCGGCAGTTGAGGAATGACGCGTTGGGCGCCGGGTAGCTCTGCAACGCCATCGGAGATGGCAATCACCATCTCCAGTCCCCAGCCAAGTGCGGCGAGAGGCCACCCCTCCAGTCCCAAGGGCATCAAAACCACACTCAGAACGGCAAAAGGCATCACGGCAAGGCTGATAATGGGGATGGCGAGGCCATTGGCCAGAACGCCGTAGGGCGCCAGTCTGCCGAAATGATAGGCTGCGGGGATTGACGAGAAACTCCCGGCTATGAGTGTTGTGAGGATTGAAGCCAAGGCGATATTGTAGAATTTTCGCGCGTAGTAAATTTTCCTGCTTTCTATCCGATACTCGCGTTCCGGTCTTGGCCTGTTCCAGTATTCAAAGAAGGCTGCAAGGCCCATGACTGCCATGAAGGACATCTGGAAGCTTGCCTGAATGGCCGACTCCGGTTGGAGGATCAGGATGAGCAGAGCAGCCAGTGCCAAATTTCGCAGTGAAATGGCGGGCCTGTCCACGATGATGGCGAGAAAGACCACGGCCAGCATGATGTAGGAGCGCTGGGTCGCTGCACCAGAACCTGCGAGCAGCATATAGGCAAAGCCAAAAACCAGTGCTGCTCCAGCGGCCCATTTCTTGATCGGCCAGCGCTGGGCGACTGTGGGAAACAGTGCCAGAAATGCCCTGACAATCCAGAACACGCCACCTGCCGCAAGTGACATATGTAATCCGGAAATTGAGAGGACGTGGGCCAGTCCTGATGTTTGCAGGCTTAAATTGATATCCTTGGGGATGGATGCGCGTTCACCGGTGATCATGGCTTCGGCGAAGGCTGCAATGGCTCCCTTCAGATGCTGGCGAATGCGGCTGCCAATTTCCTGACGCAAATCATTCAGTGCGCTAGACAGCCAGAGAGAGGCAGATGTCGTGCTGCCTAGTTGATCAATTTTTGAGGTGATCCTGCCAGTGCCGCCGATGCCATCGAAATAGAGCTGCCTGCCGTAGTCAAAGCCGCCGGGCATGGCAGGCGACGGGATGGGACTGAGCCTGGCTTTGAAGGCGATCCTGGAGCCGATTGCCGGTTCGCCATTCCTTATCGCATTCGACAAGCGCAGGCGGCGCGGTAATTGTGCTGTCGTCATGCCCTCGATTTCATTGGGTTGGAGAATGATGGTACGACGCTTTTCCGAGGCGCGGTCGTTGTCAAGCACAATGCCGCTGACAATAATTTCGCCAGTCGTTGCCTTCAGCAGTGGTGTTGCAACGATTTCAGCGCGGAGTT
This sequence comes from uncultured Alphaproteobacteria bacterium, assembly GCA_963766425.1. GTDB lineage: Bacteria > Pseudomonadota > Alphaproteobacteria > Rhizobiales > Aestuariivirgaceae > Aestuariivirga. The sequence continues at coordinate 189,048 of CAVYAB010000007.1, read as the reverse complement.
TCGCCAGAACAAATCCACTGAGCAAAATTGCCAACAGCAACATTCCCATGCGGGCGTGGGCCTTCCAGAACAGGATGACGGCGAGCAGCATAAAGAATCCGGTCAGTTGCAGCGCCGGTTCCTGCGGAAGTGCAAAGTAGGTCCAGATTCCAAATGTGAGTGAAACCGGGGCCCATAGTACCGTGGACCCAAGCTGCGCCTCCCACACTTCTTGCAGCTTGCCCGCCACGCCTGCCCCCTCTTACGCGGCCCAAAAGCTTGTGCTATTTGCCTAACCCCAAGCCTTCGGGCACCATCCCCACCACCAGCCTACAAGGAAAACGGTGTTCATGTCATTGCCCGTCGTTACACGCTTTGCCCCGTCGCCCACCGGCTATCTGCATATCGGCGGAGCCCGCACCGCCCTTTTTAACTGGGCCTTTGCCAAGCATACGGGGGGAAAGATGTTGCTTCGCATTGAAGATACGGACCGCGAGCGCTCAACGGACGCTGCCATTGATGCCATCATCGCCGGGATGACGTGGCTGGGATTGACCTGGGATGGAGATGCGGTTTCCCAATATGGCCGCGCTGGCCGTCACCGTGAAGTGGCCGAGCAGTTGCTGGCTTCGGGCCATGCCTATCATTGCTACTGCAGCCCGCAGGAGCTTGATGCCATGCGGGCAAAGGCCGAGGCCGATAAGCGCCCAATCCGCTATGATGGAACCTGGCGTGACCGCGACCTGAAGGATGCTCCGGCTGGAGTGAAACCCGTCATTCGTTTCAAGTCTCCACAGGAGGGTGAAACCGTTATCAACGACAACGCGCAAGGCCGTGTTGTATTTGCCAATAAGGACCTGGATGATCTCATCATTCTGCGGTCCGATGGCAACCCTACTTATAACCTTTCCGTGGTGGTCGACGACCATGACATGGGGGTCACCCACATCATCCGTGGTGTTGACCATCTCACCAATGCGGCGCGGCAAACGCAAATCTATCTCGCCATGGGCTGGAGCGTGCCGGACATGACCCATGTGCCGCTTATTCATGGGCCCGACGGAGCCAAGCTTTCCAAGCGTCATGGCGCCTTGGGTGTGGAGGCTTACCGCGCCATGGGATATCTGCCCGCGGCCTTGCGCAATTACCTCGCGCGGCTGGGATGGAGCCATGGCGATGATGAAATCTTTTCCACGGCGCAACTGGTAGAGTGGTTTGAACTCGGCAATATCGGAAAATCACCGGCACGTTTTGATTTTGCCAAGCTCGAAAATTTGAATGGCTACTATATCCGCCACATGGAAGATGCCGAATTGCTCCGTGAGCTGATTGCTTTTCTGCCTCACGCGGAAGGCGGCGCCGAATTACTGGACAAGTTGGACGATTCGAAACGTGGACAATTGCGCAAGGCGATGGCTGGCCTCAAGGAACGCGCCAAGACTTTGGTTGATCTCAAAAATGGTGCTGCGTTTCTGTTTGCGTCCCGGCCTCTCAAGATGGATGAGAAGGCCAGGCAGATTATTGCTGACGGTGGCAAGTCTGCCTTGCAGGAATTGCTGCCGGTGCTGGAGGCCTGCGGTGAATGGACTGCACCGATGATTGAAGCTGCCGTCAAGGCCTTTGCGGAAGCAAAGGACATAAAATTGGGCAAGCTGGCGCAACCTTTACGCGCCAGTCTGACGGGCATATCCACATCGCCTCCCATTTTCGATGTGCTGGAGGTTTTGGGCCGTGATGAATCCTTCGCACGTATCAATGATGTGTTGAATTGACCTTTTTGCTGCGCTGCAATAAGCTCTTGTAATACAAATTGAGGGGTTACCTGATGACCGACGCAGCAAATTCGGCGAAGCTTTCCTATCAGGGCAAAACCTTTGATTTGCCGGTAAAAAAGGGCACGCTTGGGCCCGATGTGATCGACATCAGCAAGCTCTATGGGGAGGGCAAGGTTTTCACCTTCGATCCCGGTTTCACTTCGACGGCGGCCTGCGAATCCAAGATCACCTATATTGACGGCGACGAGGGTATTCTTCTGCACCGCGGCTATCCCATTGACCAGCTTGCTGAAAATGGCGACTTCATCGAGACCTGCTACTTGCTCTATTACGGCGAACTGCCGAACCAGGCGCAGCGCCGCTCATTTGAGCATGCGATTACCCACCACACGATGATCCACGAGCAGATGGCCCGTTTTTTTCAGGGCTTCCGGCGCGACGCGCACCCCATGGCAGTAATGGTGGCGGTGGTTGGCGCCATGTCGGCCTTCTATCATGACTCAACCGATATTAACGACCCGCGGCAGCGCGAAATCGCCTCGCACCGGATGATCGCCAAGCTGCCGACCATCGCGGCCATGGCCTACAAGTATCACATCGGCCAGCCCTTTGTTTATCCGCGCAATGAGCTGTCTTACGCCGCCAATTTCCTGCACATGTGCTTTGCGGTTCCGTGCGAGGAATACAAGGTGAACCCTATTCTGGCGCGTGCCATGGACCGCATTTTTATTCTGCATGCGGATCACGAGCAAAATGCCTCGACCTCAACGGTGCGGCTTGCTGGTTCCTCGGGGGCAAATCCATTTGCCTGCATTGCGGCGGGCATCGCCTGCCTTTGGGGTCCGGCGCACGGCGGGGCCAATGAGGCAGCGCTTAACATGCTCGGCGAGATCGGCACTGTCGACAAGATTCCGGCCTTCATTGAAAAGGTGAAGGACAAGAGCTCCAACATCAGGCTCATGGGTTTCGGCCACCGGGTTTATAAAAACTATGACCCGCGCGCGAAAATCATGCAGCAGACCGCGCACGAGGTTTTGACCGAGCTTGGCATCAAGGACGATCCGCTGCTTGATGTGGCGCGCGAGCTTGAACGCGTTGCCCTCAACGACAAATATTTTACTGACCGCAAGCTCTATCCCAACGTGGATTTCTATTCCGGCATCATCCTGCGGGCCTTGGGCTTTCCCACCTCCATGTTCACCGTGCTGTTTGCGCTGGCGCGCACCGTGGGCTGGATTTCCCAGTGGAAGGAAATGATCGAAGATCCAAGCCAGCGCATTGGCAGGCCGCGCCAGCTTTATGACGGCCCCCAGAGGCGCGACTACGTTCCGATCAGCAAGCGCGGTAAGTAGAAAAGCGTCTAGCGCTCATTCATCAGCATGGCGCCGATTTCGGCTTCGGCTACTTTCTTGCCATCCACATGGGCTTCGGCCCAATATTTCCACACCGGGGCCCGCTTGTTGGACAGCTTGACGTGGAAGTGGACGACATCGCCGGGCAGGACGGGTTTTCTGAAGCGCGCCTTGTCGATGGACATGAAGAACACCAGTTTGCCCGCATGCTCGTCTCCCAGATGGTTCAGCACCAGGGCGCCCGCGGCCTGGGCCATGGCTTCAACCAGCAATACCCCGGGCATCACAGGCTTTCCCGGGAAGTGGCCCTGAAAGAACGGCTCATTGATGGTGACGTTCTTGATCGCCGTGCCGGACTCTTCGCCATCCATGTCAATCATCTTGTCGATGAGCAGAAAAGGATAGCGGTGCGGCAGCAGCTTCATGATGCGGGCGATGTCGGCTGACATCAAGGTTTTTGCCGGGGTTTCTTCAGCCATGCTGCCATTCCCATAAAAATTCGGACGGCCTTTGGGACCGTCCGATTGACTTTAGCGCCTGAATTCAAAAAATCTAGAAGCGTGTTCCGATGGAGAAGCGGAAATATTCTTCCTTGTCAAACTTCTGCTTTAGGACGGGATAGGCCACCTCAAAGCGGAGCGGGCCGAAAGGCGACTGCCATATGAGGCCGGCACCGACGGATGCGCGGAGGTCTGCGCTGTCGAAGACGGTGCAGTTAACGACAAGGCAGCCATTTGCACCATGCAGCGGAGGATCTCTTCAGGCGTGCCAAATACCGTACCAAAATCAGTGAATGCCGCGCCTTCAATGCCCCAGGCTTCTGGCAAGCCTACGGGGAAGGTCAACTCGGCTGTGGCGATGGCATAGCTTTCGGCACCAATTGAATCAGTACCTCCGCCATTGCTGATCTGCCGCGGCCCCACGCCTGACTGTGCAAAACCACGGAAGGTATCGGCGCCCTTGAAGAAGCGATCCTGCAGCGGAACGTCCTTGCCATTGAAGCCCTCAATGTGGCCGACGTTGGCCTCCAGCTTTAGAATAACCGACTCCTCATAGATCGGCATGAAATACCAGCCGCGAGCTTCAAGGCGGCCGAAGTAGGTGTCGCCGCCGAGCCCGGCGATTTCAGATTCGAGCTGGCCCCTGAAGCCAAGTGACGGACGGTTCGGATCATCGAGATCATCCCAGGTATAGGTGGCTCCTACCGAGGATTTCACGGTCGAGCCTTCCTGGGCAATGATGGCGGGAGACGCTTCAGTTGCGTCAATGCCGCTGACATCACGATAGGCCAGGGTATATTTGAACCCTACATTCGAAAGCTCATCGAGCTTGAACCCGGTGCGCAGTGCGCCGCCAATGTTGCTGCTCTCAAAGGACGATGTGTCCGAGTTGTCGGTCTTCGTGGCAAAAAGATCGAAGCCTGCTGAAATTGGCATGCCCATGAAATAAGGTTCGGTGAAACTGAAATCGACCTGCTGCCGCTTAAAGCTAACAGTCGTATTCAATTTCAGAAACTGGCCCCTGCCCAACAAGTTTCGCTCGCTCAACTCAACCGAACCGATAATCTGCTCAGTTGTCGAGTAACCCACCGAGAAGCTGATCTTTCCTGTGGATTTTTCGGTTACAGCCACAATCAGATTGATCTTGTCAGGGGCGGAACCTTCCTCCTCCTGGAAATCAATTTTCTCAAAGAAATCAAGAGCCGTCAGGCGGCGGCGGGCGCGCTCGACAAGGGTCCGGTTGAAAGCGTCGCCCTCGTAAATCAGCAGCTCCCGGCGGATAACCTCATCCAGCGTGCGGGTATTGCCCTCAATGATAATCTGTTCAACATAGGCCCGGCGTCCTTCAGCGATATTGTAGCTGATGTTCAGAGAGCCCTGGCCGACATTGCGGTCAACCTTTGGTTCGACCTTGGCAAAGACAAAGCCCTGCCTGCTGGCCTCAAGAGCCAGGTTCTCAACGGTCCGGTCAACCTTGGTCGCATTATAATCGTCGCCTACGCCGGTCTTGATAACTTTCGCCAGTCTTTCGGGATCGAGGTTTGTATCACCAATGTTTACCGCGACGTCGGCAATCTTATAGTGCGGGCCTTCTTCAACCACGAAGGCAATTTCAAAATAATCACCGGCCGGTGAAAGCTGCGCTTCCGCGGAAATAACATTGAAATCGGCAAACCCGTGTTTCAGGTAATAACGGCGCAAAAGTTCCTTGTCGTATTCCAGACGGTCCGGATCGTAGGTGTCATTTCTCTGGAAGAAGTTCCACCAGCTATGTTCGGCGGTGCCAATGATCGAGCGCAATGCGCCATCGCTAAAGGTGTCATTGCCGGTGAAGCTGATTGTCTTGACCGTGGTTTCCGAACCCTCGGTTACTTCAAAAACCAGATTGACGCGATTCTCCGGCAAGCGAATAAGCTTGGGGGCCACGCGCACGTTGTAGAAACCGGTTTTCTGGTAAAGCGCCAGCACCCGCTGGGTATCGCTCCGCACGCGCGCCTTGGTGAAAATCATCCGCTCGCGGACTTCAATTTCCTTGGCCAAGGCCGCATCGTCAATCTTGCTGTTGCCTTCGAAATTGACCTGATTAATGAGCGGATTTTCTTGCACTTTGATGACCAGGGTGCTGCCACGCTGGAACATCTGGACGTCGGCGAAAAGCCCGGTCTGAAACAGAACCTTGATTGACTCGTCAATCTTCTCCGGATCGAATTCGTCGCCCCTGGAAAACTGCAGATAGGAAAAAACGGTTTCCTGCTCAACCCGCTGATTGCCTTGGACGGTGATCTGGGCGATGGTTTCGGCACGGGCCTGCGAAGTCCAGCCACCCGGCGATGCCACCGGAACGACTAAGGAAAGGACGAGTGCCAGAAGTGCCGCACAGAAAAATCTATAACGCATCAAAAAGACCATTCTTCACCAGGTTTAGCTGTCCCACAAATCACTTACGCCCGCCGCGTGTTTTAACGTCTTTCAACTGCTTTGCAAATAAAAGATAGTGCTATTTTCAACTCCCCACGACCATCGCAAAAAGCCTTGTCAAATCGTTCCAAAAGCCAAATGCCATCAACATTACAACGAGCGATAAACCCACTCTAAAGCCCCATTCCTGGGCTTGTTGGCCCAACGGTTTTCCCAACACTGTTTCGATGGCGTAATAGACCAGATGCCCACCATCCAGCATCGGGATGGGAAACAGATTTATGAGCCCAACGCTGACCGACAGAAAAGCGACATAGGTGGCGAATCGCAGGACCCCAGAGGAAGCCGCATCGGCCGCCCCCTTTGCTATGGAAATAGGACCGCCAATCTGATTTGAGCTTTCATTTCCGGCAATCAGTTTGCCGAGATATTTGAAGGTGATCGAGATGATGCGCCATGTCTCATCGGCACCCTTGGCAATTGCCGCCAGCGGCGATAGGCGCTGGACCTTGGAATTGCCACTGTCTGCCGCGCGCTGAACGCCGAGGAGGCCAATTTTGATGGTTCCGCCGAAGCCGTCTGATTCCGTTTTTATGTCAGGCACAAGTTGAAGATTGAGAAGGGTTCCCTGCCTGTCGATTGAAACAGTCAGTTGCTCGCCGCCCCTAGTCCAAATAGCCTGCTGCAAATCGGAAAAGGTTTCAATTTTCTGACCATCAACGACCGTAAACAGATCACCACGTTTTATCCCGGCCTTCTCTGCGGCGCTTCCGGCGATCACATTTTCCACGCGCGGTTCATTCATGGGAACGCCAACGAACATGAACACGCTGGCAAAGATCACAATTGCGAGTATGAAATTGGCAATAGGGCCCGCGGCCACAACGGCGGCGCGCTGCCAAATAGGTTTTCCGTGAAAATCACCGGGGGAGCGGACGGCAGCAGCTGACGGCAGCGCTTGCGGAAGGCTTGTTGCATTGGCGTCGCCTTCAAATTTTACATAGCCGCCAAGAGGCAACCAGCAGATTTTCCAATGGGTTCCATGCCGGTCGTTCCAGCTATAAATTTCACGGCCGAATCCGATTGAAAAAACTTCTACGGCGACGCCGCACCAGCGGGCTACGAGGAAGTGACCAAGCTCATGAATAAAAACGATAATCGTGAGAGCAACGATAAAGGGAAGAAGGTAGCCAAAGGGCAATTGTATGAAGTTCAGAAAATCCATCGCCTGATCCCAACTCTCCCTGAACCCTAATCAGGCGTTTCTGCCCGAATTACACAAGTCCGACACACAGTTTGCGGGGCGGCGCCAGTGCAACCCCTTGATTCACCCTCCATTAACCACACAACCGGGTATTTAAGTCAATATTTCGGCAAAATATGGTTACCACTGTAGCAATCCGCGCGCAGCGCTTATGCCATTATCGCGAAAAAGACCGAAAACGGCGGCAAATACCGCCACGGCGATGAGCCCGTCCACCCGGTCGATGACCCCGCCATGTCCCGGAATGAGGGTCCCGGAGTCCTTAACCCCATGAAATCGCTTAAGGGCCGATTCGAAAAGGTCGCCCACCTGCTCCACCAGGGCCAGGCTTGCTGCCAGAACGGCAAGGGCCAAAATGCCATTCAGCTGGAATGTGTAGGCAAAAATAGTTGACGCTAGTGTGCTTCCTGCCACAGCCCCGCCGAGGCCGGCCCAGGTCTTTTTGGGGGAAATTACTGGCGCAAGTTTGGGCCCCCCAATGGTCCTGCCGGCAAAATAGGCCAGAATATCGGCGGCCCAGACAATCAGAAAAATCCAAAGAATGGCGGAAAAACCATAGGTGGGATCAGAGCGCAGCAGCGTGAAGGCAATTGCCGGAAAACCTACATAAAAGACTCCAAAATAACTCCATTTGCTGGAAGTGGAATTCCCGAACCGGACCATCAATCCGGAGGCAAGCGCCAGCGCCAAAATAACGAGAAACGCAATTTCGACACCAAACATATCCGGGAATAGTGTGCCGCAGATGGCTGCTGCCATGTGCAAGGCATATTGGGTGATATTTTTAGGATGAACAATTGAAACCCATTCATGGGCGATCAGCCCCGCGAGCAACAGGACCAGACCCTTGAACCAAAATCCGCCAAGCCAGGCGCAGGCAATAGCCGCAGGAATGAGTATCAGCGAGGACGCCGTTCTAATGCCGAGGTCGCCCCATTTTGCGGACCTGCCGGAATTCATGCGGTTTGGGCTTCGATGCCGCCAAAACGGCGGTCCCGCAAGCTGAACTCGCCAAGGGCGCGGGCAAATATCTCCTGGGTAAAATCGGGCCAGAATTCGTCGACAAAAACAAATTCCGTATAGGCGCATTGCCACAACAGGAAATTCGAAATGCGTTGTTCGCCACCGGTGCGGATGAGAAGGTCGGGATCAGGAATTCCAGCAGTATCCAGATTTTCCGCTATCAATTCAGGCGAAATATCTGAAGTGGCAACTTCGCCTTTCACAATCTTTTCAGCGATCGCGGAAACCGCGCGGCTGATTTCCTGCCTGCTGCCATAGTTGAATGCGACAACAAGATTGAGCGTGGAGTTGTCATGGGTGAGGCGCTCCGCTTCATTGAGCAGAGACACAATACCGGGATCGAGATCATCACGACTGCCCACAACTTTGATCCTGACGCCGGAGCGATGCAGTTCGGCCACATCCTGGCGAATAAAGCGGCGCAGGAGATCAAGCAGAAATGAAACTTCTGATGCGGGCCGGGACCAATTTTCAGAGCTGAAGGAATAAATCGTGAGGTATTCGATGCCGAATTCAGCCGCCGCCCTTACGGCGCGGCGCAGAGCATCAACGCCTGCCCTGTGACCCGCAGACCTTGGCAAGCCACGGCGCGCGGCCCAACGGCCATTGCCGTCCATGATTATGGCAACATGACGAGGCATGGCGGGAGGTCTGGTCAGCATGGCAAATTGCGGCCTCTCAAACCTGCATGATTTCCGCTTCTTTTGATTTCAAAGAAGCATCAATTTCCTTAATGGCCTCGTCCGTCATCTTCTGGGTTTCATCGGATTTTGTCTTATGTTCATCTTCGCTTATTACGTGATCTTTTTCCAAAGCCTTTAGCTGGTCCATGCCGTCACGCCGCACGTTGCGCACGGCTATGCGGGCCTTTTCGGCATATTGGTGGGCTACTTTAACAAGTTCCTTGCGGCGATCCTGTGTCAAATCCGGCATGCGCAGGCGAATGACCTGGCCTTCGGTTTGCGGATTGAGGCCAAGATTGGAGGCGTGAATGGCCTTTTCAACGGCAATCACCAGGCCCCTGTCCCAGACGTTGATTTGCAAAAGGCGCGCTTCCGGAACCGTGACGGATGCTACCTGATTGAGCGGCATCATGGCCCCGTAGGCGTCGACCTGAACCGGCTCAAGAAGAGTGATGGAGGCGCGGCCCGTGCGCAGGCCGCCGAAATCATGCTTGAGCGATTCCGTCGCACCGTGCATGCGGCGCTTGAGATCGGAACCATTGAAGGGAACGGGTTGGGCCATGGGTTAGTCCTTCGTCACAAGTGTAAAGCGGCCGGAGCCGCTTAAGACGTTTGAAACAGCGCCCGGCTCCCGGATGGAAAATACAATTACCGGAATCCCGTTGTCCCGTGCAAGTGCGATTGCGGCGGGGTCCATAATGCGCAAATCCCTGCTCAAAATTTCGTTAAAGGTGATTTTTTCGAAGCGCTGGGCTTTGGGGTTCCGCTTTGGGTCCTCGGCGTAAACGCCATCAACGCTGGTTCCCTTGAACAGGGCATCACATTGCAGTTCCGCGGCCCGGAGCGCCGAGCCCGTATCGGTTGTGAAGAAGGGAAGTCCAGTGCCTGCGGCGCAAATCACCACCCTGCCCTTTTCCAGATGATGAATGCCTTTGGCCGGCGAATAGGTTTCGCACACGGTTGGCATCGGGATGGCCGAGAGAACGCGGGCATCAATACCCTTGTTCTTCAACACACCCTGCATGGCAAGGGCATTCATGATGGTGGCCATGATGCCCATGTGATCGGCACTTACCCGCTCCATGCCCTTGGCCGCACCGGCAAGGCCCCGGAAGATGTTGCCGCCGCCAATGACCAGGGCCACCTGGGCTCCGGCCTTGACGCAGGCAATGACTTCATCGGCCACGCGGGCCACCGTATCAAGGTCAATGCCAAAGGGTTGGGCACCCATCAGCACCTCACCTGACACTTTAAGAAGAATTCGCTTGTAGGTGATTTTGCTCATGAGTTTTGACATTCCAATAAGGAAAAGGCCCCGTATTTCGGCTTATTCTAGGCATTCAAGGCCGATTTGTCTTAGGGGATTTTTCACTTTAATCAAGGGCATCGGCAACTTACGTCCCTTAACCATCGGGTAAGCGAAAGCGGTTTAATTTGGGTCGAAAGGAAACTTCACATGCTTGCTTTCTTGTTCAGCCCTTCGGGGCGCATTGGCCGCGGGAAATGGTGGCTGGCTCAACTGGTAATCATTTGTATCATAATCAGCTTCATGGTTCTGCTCAGTCTGCAGTTTTCCGGCGATGAGATCATCAAGCAATTGTCGGATAGGTCCAATCCCAGCATTGATCCGATGTTTGTATTGGAATTGCTGGTATTTGCACTTTTTCTGGCATGGATGGGGTTTTGCATAACGGTGAAACGCTACCATGACCGTGGCAAGTCGGGGTGGTGGTACCTGCTTCAGTTCATTCCGATTGTCGGGCCCATTTGGGCTTTCATTGAACTCGGGTTTTGCTCGGGAGACGATGGCGACAATGACTATGGGGATGGCCCCGATCTCAATATCGCGGATGACCTGAACGCACTTCAGGAAACAGAGCGGGCAGCAGGTCCCCGTCGCTTCGGCTCCTGCCTATCGTCCGGCACCTGCCACAAAAATTGGCGGGCCGGCGGTTTTTGGCAAACGCGGCTGACCAATGAAAAAGGGCCCAAACGGGCCCTTTTTCATTTATGGGTTTTTGATCAGGCTTGGCCGGCGGCCTTGGCCACTTCGGCGGCGAAATCATCGACTGCCTTTTCAATGCCTTCGCCGAGTTGCATGCGCACGTAGCCCAGGAGCTTGATGGGTGCGCCAGCCTTGTTGCCAACTTCGCCAAGGACCTGGGTTACCGACTTGGTGCCGTCATGCACGTAGGCCTGCTCCAACAAGCAGTTTTCCTTTGCATAGGTCTTGAGGCCCGAGGCGATGATCTTTTCCAAAACGTTCGCTGGCTTGCCTGCATTCTTTTCTTCGAGAATGGCTTTTTCGCGGGCCAGGGTTTCAGACGGAACACCAGCCAAATCCATGGCAACCGGGTTGGTTGCGGCGACGTGCATGGAAAGCAAGCGGCCAAAAGCGGAAAGCTCTTCCTTGTTGCCAGTGGATTCAAGGGCGACCAGAACGCCGATCTTGCCCAGGCCGGGAGCTGCCTGATTGTGCACGTAGGAACCGATGACGCCATTGTTTACCTTGAGCGATGAGGTGCGGCGCACGCCCATGTTTTCGCCGATGGTGGACACCATCTCAGCCACATATTCGGCCACCGCATGTTGCGAGCCGGGGAACTTGGCGGTTTTCAGTTTTTCGGAATCGCCGCCAGCGCTGAGCGCCAGCTTGGCAATTTCAGCAACCATGGCCTGGAATTTTTCGTTGCGGGCCACGAAGTCAGTTTCCGAATTCACTTCGACAGCGGCACCGGTGGTGCCATTCACCGCAATGCCTACGAGACCTTCGGCGGCCACGCGGGTTGATTTCTTGGCGGCCTTGGCCAGGCCCTTGGCGCGCAGCCAATCGACCGCTGCATCCATGTCGCCATTGGTGGCGGCCAATGCTGCCTTGCAATCCATCATGCCTACGCCGGTCGATTCACGTAAGCTTTTCACCATGCCAGCTGTAATCTCGGCCATGATCATCCTCTTTCAAAAATGGAGTGAAGGCCCGCGCTGATCGCAGGCCCCAGAGTTTTGTTATTCGGCTGATACGGCTTCGGCCAATGGGTTCTCATCGGCGCCGACATCGTGGCCGGAAGAGCCTTGAGCTTGGGCGATGCCTTCGATGGCGGCACGCGCAATGAGGTCGCAATAGAGCGCCACGGCGCGGCCCGCGTCGTCATTCCCCGGAATGGGAAAGTTCACGCCGACGGGATCAGAGTTCGTATCAATGATCGCCACAACCGGAATGCCCAGACGATTGGCTTCCTTGATTGCGAGCGCTTCCTTGTTAGTATCGATCACGAACAGGATGTCGGGTGTTCCGCCCATGTCCTTGATGCCGCCCAGGGCCTTGTCGAGCTTGGTTTTCTCACGGGAAATCGACAGCATTTCGCGCTTGGTGAGCCCCATGCCTTCCTTGGCAAGTTGCTCATCGAGGGTGCGGAGATGCTTGATGGAATTGGAAATGGTCTTCCAGTTGGTGAGCATGCCGCCCAGCCAGCGGGAATTCACATAGTATTGGGCCGAGCGCTTGGCGCTGTCGGCAATCTGCTCCTGCGCGGTGCGCTTGGTGCCGACGAACAGCACGCGGCCGCCCTTGGCCACGGCGGCGGTCACGGCGAGAAGCGCCTGATGCAGCAATGGCACGGTCTGGGCCAAATCGATGATGTGGATGCCATTGCGCGAGCCGTAGATATACGACTGCATCTTGGGGTTCCAGCGGTGGGTTTGATGTCCGAAATGAACGCCTGCTTCAAGCAATTGGCGCATAGTAAATTCTGGCACAGCCATGGTCTTTTCCTTCTCCGGTTGATCCGCCGCGGATGGTTGTGACCGGATTATCCGGCACCGGAAGGAACTTTCGCTATGTGGGGAACTTGCGTTCCCATGCTCGGTTCCAACACCCGCGTGAGTATTTAACGAGCGGGGCTATACCCGTGCAGTGCAATAAAGGCAAGGGGCCGTCAGGAACCCAGCAAAATCACGCTTTCCTGCTCATTGGGATCGGTGCGGGCAATGAGGGCGCGGGCGGGTTTGTCGGTCGGGTTATAGGGTTGGTGGGGAACGCCAGCGGGAATGTAAACATAATCTCCTGCTTCAACCCGGTCCTTGAATTCAAGGTTGGGGCCATGAAGAAATTCGGTCACGCCTTCCAGCATGTAAATCGCCGTCTCATGGGCCTCATGGTAGTGGGGCTTGGCGGAAGCGCCCGGCGGCATGACCAGCATGTGCATGCAAATGGCATCGGCGTTTGCGGACTCTGCTGAAATGCCGGAGAAATAGTTGAGGCCCTGCTTGCCAAGGAAGCCTTCACCACCGCGTACGACTTTGCAGGATTTCATTGGATCTGCCCCTCCGATTGCTGTTTGACCATGCGCCAAGCTCTTATGATTGCCTCGGCGCTACGCTTGCCTTCATCTATATCAGTTTCCCAACTTATGACAGAGAGCCGCATGATTTGGCGACCGCGCCAAACTGCACCGCCTGCAAAGCATTCGCTTTCAGCCTGAATGCGGGTGAACGTATCGCGGGTCATTTTATCACCACGCTCTGTTGTTTCGCCACTACCAAAACGCACGATGATTTGGTTGAGCACCACATCATTAAGTATTTCAATTCCAGGTTCGGCGGCGAGCATCACGGACATGACGCGGGCCACGTGACAATGACGCTCCACCATCGCTGCAATGCCGCTGCGGCCCAAATGCTTTATCATTGCCCAAGTCGCAAAGCCGCGGGCGCGGCGCGAAAGTTCGGGGACGTAATGTGTAGGATCGCGCTCACCCTCGGCAGCAATTGGCAGATAGCTGGCGGCAATGGTCACAGCCCGCCTATGGGCCAATTCATTGCGGACGATGGCATAACCGCTGTCATAGGGCGTTTGCAGCCACTTGTGGCCATCGGTTGCCCATGAGTCTGCACCTTCAACGCCGGCAGCGAGATGGCGAGTTGTTGCGCTGGCGCGCGCCCACAATCCAAAAGCGCCATCGACATGCAGCCAGGCGCCCGCCTTTTTTGCCAATGGCACAATGTCAGCAAATCTGTCGAATGCACCCGTATTAATTTGGCCTGCCTGAGCAATCAAGATAGCTGGCCCATTCACTTTGGCAATCGCTTCGGTAAATGCTGGAATATGCATGCGGCCCTGCGCATCAGTCGCAATACGCACAACACGGTCGTGGCCAAGACCCAGAAACTGCAAGGCTGAAAATACCGTTGTATGGGCATCGTCACCAATCAGCACGGTGATTGGCGGTGCCCCAAACAATCCATCCGCATCGGCATTCCATCCGACTTTGCGCAACACTTCATCGCGGGCCGCCGCGAGGCACACGAAATTTGCAACCGTGGCACCAGTGACAAAACCCACGGAACTCTCGCGCGGCAGATCGAGGAGTTCGAGCAACCAGGCCGCGGCTGCCGTTTCCGCCGCTGCAGCAGAGGGGGCAGCATGATGATTGCCCGTGTTCTGCCCCCAGGCTGAGGTGAGCCAATCGGCAGCCGTGCCTACGACGTGCGACCCGCCGATAACCCAGCCGAAGAAGCGTGGGCCGGTGGCCATTTGCAGGCCCTCATCGGCTTTCGTCGCCAAGTCCCTGATGACCGTCTCGCCATCACTGGGTCCTTCAGGAAGCGGGCTTTCAAAAATGGACTTCATTTCGGCATAGGACTTTGCCGGCCGTTGTGGCCGCGTTCCGATGCTCTTGCGAAACTTCAGAGCTGCATCAGCTGCAGCACCAAGAATGCGCTCAGCAGCTTCTTCGCCGTTCATCGTCCTTCCCCTATTTCTTCCGCGCCATGGTCACGCCGTCGCAGATTGGCACCATGACGAGATCGACGCGTACGTCGGCCATGATCTTCGCATTGAGCGCGCGCAAAGCTGAAGTATCCTCATCCTTGACTGAAGGGTCGGCGACGCTGCCACTCCACAACACGTTATCAATCAATATTACGCCGCCGGTCCGCAGAAGTTTCAGGCCACCTTCGTAATAGGTGTCATAGGAAGATTTGTCGGCATCAATGAACATCAGGTCGAAGCGCGAGGCTTCGCCCGCCTTCAGGAGCTGTTCAAGTGTTTCAGCGGCCGGCCCAAGCCGCAATTCAATGCGACCCTCAACGCCCGCCTTCTTCCAATATTTGCGGGCAACGTTGGTCCATTCCTCGCTTACGTCTGCAGCGATGATTTTTACGTCGCCCGTCAGGGCCATGGCCAGGGCGGAATAGCCGGTGAAGGTGCCGAGTTCGAGAATGCGTTTGGCACCCATGAGTTTTACCAGCATGGCCATGAAAGCGCCCTGCTCCGGCCCGATCTGCATTTGGGCGAGTGCCGCCGAGCCTGGCGGTTTCGGCGCGGAGTTCCTTCAGGATTTCAGGTTCGCGGTAGGCGTGAGCCGCGTAATAGTCATAGAGGCGGCCTTCGAGGCCGATGGTCTTTCCAGTCATGACGTTTCCAATTCGCTATTTCATCGGCTTTGATTTGTATTTGCCGATCAAGTCCGCCTTGCCCAGAGGGACCCCATTGTGGCGAAGGATTGCATAGGCGATGGTGAGGTGGAAATAGAAATCCGGCATGACGACGATCGCGGCATAGTCTTCAGCTGGCATGCCCTTTGCGCTGTCAAAGAATGTGGGCACCAGCCGCGTTGACCGTTCGGCCAGCCGACCTGGCGGAATAGAGCTTAGATAATCAACGGCCAATTTCAGGCTTGCATAGACATCGGCGAAACTGGCCTCTTCGTAACCTACGCGGGGTGGCGATGCATCGGCGAAGTGCTGGGCGAAATCCATGGGAAGATAGAGGGCGTATTGCAATTGCTGTATCAGGCTGAACATGTCGGGATAGAGCCTGGCAGCCAACAGCACATCAGGCTCAAACTTGTTGGTGCGGGCGTGGGCCTCCGCCTTCTTTAGGATTTTTTCGAGATTGCCGAGCGACCCGATCAGCGCGGCAATCGTGAGACGATGGAATGAATTACTCTGCGCAGTGCTGGCCATGTTTTCCTCCGTTGCTCAGAAATGACCGTCAAGCCTCCATCTCTTTAGGCTTTTGCACGAAATGCTGGTAGAGCCAGCCGATGCCCACAAGGCAGAGTCCAAGGCCGATGAAGCTGGCGATACGGTAGAGGCCTTCGAGGCTCGACATGTCCCACAGGAACACCTTGAGCACCACCAGCACAATGACGGCCAAACCGGCATAGCGGATATATTGCCGCGCCAGCTTGATGCCCGCCACGAACAGGGCGAGGGCCGATAGGAGCCATACGGCGGAATAGGCATAGGATTCCGCAATGGAAAGCGACCATGCCACCATGATCGGTCCCTGGAACACGCGTTTCGTTTCAAGAGTTATGTAGGCAAGTGCCAAAATGAGAGCGAGGCCGCCCAAGGCGGGGCGGAATTTTAGCCAATCCAGGACTTCAAGTTTCCGGGTGATGAGACCCAGCAAAATTATTGGTGCCACATAAGCCAGCAGCAACGCATTGATCAGGACATTGCCGTGCAGCGGTTCTTCACTCACAACGGGATTGAACACAAAAAGTGACCCCAAAACGATTGCCGCAACCGAAAGGGCTGTAAGTCCGCGCCCGCTCCACAGGGCGGCAAGCGGGGTCAGAATGTTGCTGCGATAGACCAGCCCGCAAGCAAGGCCAAGCCAGGCAATGACAAGTAATGCCTGCTCGACCTCATCGGTAGGTTCAAGCGTCAGGAACGGTCCGTTGTACAGCCGTTTGATTTCAAGCGAGACATAGGTCGCCACAAGAAGTACGGCCAAACCTTCAACGTGGGGCCGCAATTGGCCCAGATTGATCAGCAAAAGACGCGCGGGCGATGAGCCAGAGCAAGACCCGCAGGCGCCAGATAGGCGAGCAGCAACGTATTGAATAGTGCACCGCCCTGCAACACCGATCCATCGAGCACCGGGTTAAGCGCCAGCATCGAGCCTCCGATGATCGCAACCACGGAAGCCGCTATCAGCACGCGCGCTCCCCATGCCGCAATGATGGAAGAATAGATGCGTTGCCTGTACAGGAGCCCATAGGCTGCGCCGAGCCAGGTGAGAATATGAGCCGACATCTCGAGGAGTTGTGGGCTGTCCGCCGTAATCCCGCCGCCGATCAGCACCCGGATTTCAAGCGAAGCAAGCGAGATCGCAAGGCCAAGGCTTAATCCCTCAAGGCTCATTGCTGACTTTTCGTGGCCAGATGATCTAAGCCAGCGGGCGCCGAAGTAAAACAAGACGACGGGAATGCCATAGCCATAGAGCGGCCAATGCTCACCCAGTGGCAGCGTACGGTCATCGTTCCATAGTTCGCGCGAAACAAACAGGCGCAGGGCCGTCAGCGAACCGAGTGCCGCCGCAATTGGTCCCAAGAGCTTGACTGCAAGGATGCGGGTTGAAAATGCATAAGCTGCGGCAAGGGCCGCCATGCCTATGGTGAGCCATACGCCATCGAGCATGCGGTCTTCGGCAAAGAGCAAAAGGCCTGCACCACCCACGGACAAAATCCCTGCAGCGAGATTGTCATTCGCGCCGGAGATTTGTTCCCGACGAAGCCAAACAACTGCAAGCAGGACAACTGCGGCGAACACCCCGATCAGGGCCCAGACGTTATCCGAAAGCAGGCCATCCACCCTGCCCCACGCAACAATCAAAAATAACAGGGCAGAGCCCGCGGCAAGGGCGGCCCAGGTCAGGGGAGGAATTTTTTTGAAAACACCGGCAAGGCCAAGAGCTGTGAATGCAGCGCCTGTTGCCAGCGTCCAGCGGAGAAATTGCGGAGCCTCGCCGCGCAGCACGCTTGACCAAAGTCCGCGCTCATCCATGGCCCATTCGGTGAAAGCGGCCTGTTGCCAGCCCATGAGCACGATAAGCGACAAAACCGCTGCAGCAGGGGCAGCGGCCGTGTCGCCCTGCTTGAACCACGATATCGCTGCGATGCACGCCATGCCGATGAAAAACAGTATGAGCGCTGCTGCGGCATGGTCGCTTTTCACGACAAGTGTGGCAAGAACCAGAGATGCTGCAACCACGCCTACCGAGCCAATTTTCAAAGTCTCCGTCATGCCCATCGGGTTCAAAAGCGATCCCGTTTCGCTTGCCAAAATTGCGCGGCCGGAAATTGCGAAAATCGAAATCGCGCCGATGCAGAGGGCAAACAGGCCAAGGGGCAGGATGTCGGCAGCCTCAAAGGGTCCTCCAATCCAGAGAAATGACCAGAGGGCGGAACCCACGATGCTGGCATAGCCCAGCCACCACCACGGTCGTTTGTGCAAGACGGCAAAGCTCGCGCCCATAATAACCAGGAGATAGGGAAAGAAGCCCCAGCCTGAAGGATTAGGCGAGGCGATCATCATCGGCGTTGCGTAGGATCCGAGAATTCCCAGTGCTGCAATGAGTGGTCCCTGCCGAGAGAAAGGGCCAACGCACCCAGACCCACAACCGCCAGTCCAATAAAGTCCACAGTTGGCCCGACCAAGTCATAGAGTGCATAGGCGGCATAGATACTGCCAAAAGCCGTGGCGAGACCTGCGGCTGAAAGTGCGGCTGGCACATAGTCAGATTCCACTGTCTTGCGGCGCAATCTGTCGCCTGCGAGAACGAGGCCAGCGGCCATCACCAGACCGAGGAAGATTTGCAGGGTTGGCGAGATCAAGCCATTTTCGTAGGCGTATTTGACAAAGAGCAAGCCACCAATGGCAATCGCCACACCACCGATCCATACGAACCAGCGGGACGCCAGGGCCTGTTCCATGTCGCGCTTCGGCGCTTCGGGTGTTTTTATCAAGGGCTCAGTCGGCAATTCGGGGATTTTTGCGAAAGGTTCGGTTGCGCTTTCCGGCTTCGAAACCTTGTCAATAAGACGTTGTAAGCCAATCATGGGGTCCGGCGTTCCTGCCTTGACGACAGGTTCAGAAATTTTCTCAACGGGCCCTGACTTCTTTGGCTCCCAAACCCTTTTTGGAGCTGCAGTCACAACTGGAACTGGTTCTGTGGCCTTTGGCGCCTTTGCTTTGCCTTGCCGCAAATGCGACAGCTCATCGGCAAATTGCCCCAGTTGCAATTTCAGCTGGGCAATCCGGGTATCAAGTTTTGAAATCTTGTTTAGGGCAATGATGGCCAGAACAATGGCAGCAAAAGCGATCAACCATCCAAAGCCGTCCATTGAATCCCCCTGCAAGCATATGATTCGAGTGAAGTTACACTGCTTGCCTTTGATTGTCGAAATTGGGAAAAGGCAGGCCATGACGGCCCGCCTCAACATTCAGCCGAAACTGCAAAGTGCACTTCCTGTGCGCTGGGAGATTGCGGCTGACCTTGTTCCCTATGATGAGGCGGTGGCGCGGATGGAACGCGAAGTTGCGGCAATCGCGAAGGGCGAGGCGTCGGAACTGGTGTGGCTTTTGGAGCACCCTGCCCTTTACACGGCGGGAACTTCCGCCAAGGACAGCGATCTCATTTCGCCTGCGCGCTTTCCTGTACATCATACGGGCCGCGGCGGGCAATACACCTATCATGGACCCGGCCAAAGGGTGGCCTATGTCATGCTTGATCTGAAACGCCGTGGCCAGGATGTGCGGGCCTTTGTGGCGGGGCTTGAAGAATGGCTGATTGCAACGCTTGCAGCCTTCAATGTGAGAGGTGAGCGGCGTGAGGACCGGGTTGGGGTTTGGGTGCGGGGTGATTTGGGTGAAGACAAGATCGCTGCCATCGGCATTCGGGTGCGCCACTGGGTGAGTTATCACGGCATCAGCCTGAATGTTGATCCCGATCTCAGCCATTTCGATGGCATTGTTCCCTGCGGGGTGAGAGAACATGGGGTGACGAGCCTTGTTGACCTTGGCTTGCCTGTGACCCTGGCAGATGCAGATGTGGCGTTGAAAAATTCGTTTCAGAGCATCTTCGGTATCACACAAATTCCATGATCACCGCATCAACGCTCAGGCTGTCACCAGGATTGGCGTTGATCTTCTTGACAACGCCATCGCGTTCGGCCCGCAGGATATTTTCCATTTTCATCGCTTCAACGATGGCCAGCGCATCGCCGGCCTTCACCTCGGCGCCCTCAGCCACATGGAGCGCCACCACGAGACCCGGCATTGGGCAGAGAAGTTTTTTAGAGGTATCGGGTGCTACTTTCTCTGGCATCAGCTTTACGAGTTCGGCTTCAAGCAGGGTGTAGACATGGGCATCAACTGTCACGCCGCGATGGCTCAGGCGATAACCATTGGAGATGCGGCGCACCTGAACGGAGACTTCTTCGCCATCGATAAAGCCGTGCCAGACAGGCGTGCCCGGCGTCCATTGGCTGACAATGGCGCGTTCACCGCGTTCTCCGGGATGGAGAATTTGAATGAGGCGTTCGGTTTCGTGGACCACTTCAACGTCATGCCAAACCTTGCCGAGCCTGACGCGGCGCTTTCTTGAAAAATTCACGGGGCGGCCACTCATCTGCCCACTGATCTTGCGCTTGCGGCGGTTTTCCACATGGTCGATCACGCAGGCAATGGTGGTGAGCCTGTCGGCCAGTTCAGGAGTAAGAGGGTTGCCCTTGAAGCCATCGGGGAATTCCTCGGCGATGAAGCCAGTTGAGAGTGCGCCTTCCTGCCAGCGCGGATTTCCCATGATGGCGGACACAAAGGGCACGTTGTGCTGAATGCCATCGATGTAAAAGCTGTCCAGCCCTTGCGCCATTGCAGTGATGGCTTCTGCGCGGGTGGGTGCGTGGGTGCAGAGCTTGGCGATCATCGGATCATACCAGATGGAAATTTCACCGCCTTCAAACACACCAGTGTCATTGCGAAGGGTTACGCCATCTTTCACTTGCTCCTTAGGCGGACGATATTTCACGAGGCGCCCCGTTGAGGGCAGGAAATTCCGGTAAGGGTCTTCGGCGTAGATGCGGCTTTCAACGGCCCAGCCACTAAGTTTCACGTCAGCCTGGCGAAGCGTCAATTTTTCGCCTGCTGCCACGCGGATCATTTGTTCCACCAGGTCCACGCCTGTAACCAGTTCGGTGACTGGGTGTTCCACTTGCAGGCGTGTGTTCATTTCAAGGAAGAAAAAAGAACGGTCTTGCCCCGCCACAAATTCCACCGTGCCTGCGCTGTCGTAGTGGACAGCTTTGGCCAATGCCACCGCCTGTTCGCCCATCAACTTACGCGTCTTGGGATCGAGCAAAGGTGACGGCGCTTCCTCGACCACTTTTTGATTGCGGCGCTGAATGGAGCATTCGCGCTCGCCCAGATAGATCACGTTGCCGTGCTTGTCGCCCAGCACCTGAATTTCGATGTGGCGCGGGTTCACGATGAATTTTTCAATGAAGACACGATCATCCCCGAAACTGGACTTGGCTTCAGACTTGGCGCGGGCATAACCATCGCGCACTTCGCTGGCCGAATGGGCGACTCGCATGCCCTTGCCGCCGCCGCCGGCAGAGGCCTTGATCATTACAGGGAAGCCAATTCCTTCAGCGATCTTTACGGCTTCATCTTCTGTTTCGATAATTCCCATATGCCCCGGCACGGTGGAAACGCCGGCGGCGGAAGCGGCCTTTTTGGATTCGATCTTGTCGCCCATGGCTTCAATGGCAGCGGCATTGGGGCCAATGAAAATAATGCCCGCTTCACTTAAGGCCTTGGGAAAGGCCGAGCGTTCTGACAGAAAGCCATAGCCGGGGTGTACGGCTTCGGCGCCAGTTTGCCTGCAGGCCGCGACGATCTTCTCAATCATGAGATAGGACTGGGCGGCGGCGGGCGGGCCTATCGCCACTTTTTCGTCAGCCATTTCAACATGAAGGGCGCGGGCATCGGCTTCGGAATAGACGGCAACCGTGGCAATCCCCATCTTGCGGGCGGTCTTGATCACGCGGCATGCAATTTCGCCACGATTGGCAATCAGAATCTTCTTGAACATTGAGCCCCTGGGAATGATTTATTCCAGACTGTAACAAGGGCTTGCGCCGGGGGCAATGACGCTTGCGGTCTCCTGTGGTATTAGAGCAGCACATCCTGCAGAAAGCGACATCGTGAGGGAACATTTTCAGCCTTCAGCAGTTCCTAGCACCATGGAGCTCCGCAATTATGCCCTGAAATTTATCTTCTTCGCGTTCTTTGCAACATTTTCGGCCGCTTTCGGCTGGAGCAGCGAAGTTGCGGCGGCGCAGCCAAACGCACTTATCAAAGCTCTTAACAATGCGGATCGAGCTTTCTGCCGGTCACTCAAGACGAAATGCAAAACGCGAGCGAAATCCCCTGCGGCGCAACGTCAAAAACCTTCAACCGAGAAGCCGCCGATCCCCGTTCAAAAGCCACTGGTTGTCGAGGTCGTTGCAGCACCTGCGCCAATTCCACGCGAGAAACCGCAAAACCTCCAAAAACAGGCTGCACTGCAGCCCGAGGTTTTGCCGGGAGACACGCAATCGGGCAAGGTTGACAAGCTCGCAAGTGCCCCACCGCTTCCCACCCAAAGCCCAGTGATTGCGCCAAAGGTCGGTGGCGCCCCCTCCGATACCGCGCGCGAAGCCGCAAACTTCGCAAAAGCAGGCCGCAATAATTCCGCGCGTATTGCCTCAGGATACGCTGGTGCCCAGACGACAAGATTGATACTTGCCTTCAAAAGCTTCGTGCCGCGGGAGCGGATTTTGCTGTTCCGGCAATCAATGTTGATAGCGGAAAGTGCCATGTGCAAAATCCCGTAAACCTCAAAGCGGTGAGGGCGCAAGGCAATTCAATCAAATTGCCCGAGGCGCCACTGTTGAACTGCAAGTTTGCCCTGCAGTTTTCAAAGTGGCTCGGGGAAGCGGGCGCTCCGATCCTTGCCGCGCAATTGGACTCGCCGCTGGACAAGACTTTCAACGGGGCCAGGCTTTGAATGCCGCGGCAGAAACGGGGATGGCTCGGCAAAAATCAGCGAACACGGATACGGAAATGCGGTGGACATCACCACACTTCGCATGCGTGATGGCAAAGTCATCAACGTGGCGGGCAGCACGCTGTTCGACGGCTTTCGAACATCGGCTTGCGGGTATTTCACGACGGTCCTTGGACCCGGATCAAATGCGGCCCATGAAAAGCATTTTCATTTTGATCTCGGTGTTCACGGAAAAAGCGGAAACTACCGTATTTGCGAGTGAAGGTGCGCCTCGGGCTTAGAACTCCCTGCCTTCCACGAAAAATCCGTAAAGGCTGGTGAGCAGCGTTACGCCGAGAATAGTTGCAACCCAATTTACCGCGACCTGAATTGCAAGTGATATGGAAAGGCCAAGCGTACCCAACTGGCCAAACAAATATGTTACCAGGAGCATCGCGAGGCCAATGAGCAACACGCAAATAAAAAACAGAAGCACCAGGCCCAATATTTGCCAAAAATTCCCGGCCGTCGCGCGCCACGCATCGCGCATGAAAAAATCATTGCGCCCGAGCGCCACGGACGGCAGCTTGACGGCAAGCCGGTAGGCCGAAACCAAAGCATAGGCGTAAAGCACAAGCACACTGGGCACAATGACGATAAGTGAAGCTTCCCCAACTGCTGCGCCCAGGCCCCAACCAACCAAAGAAAATACAAGAATTGCAACAAAACCGCCGGCAAATAATATCAGGCCAATAAGAATTGCGTTGCCGATGTAGCGCCACATCAAGCTGTCCACGCGCAGCCGCTGCCAGCCTTCTGCGACTTCATCGAGCAATACGTAGCGATGCCAATTGACCGCGATTGAACAGTAAGCAACGATTGAAGCAATTGCCAAAGGGATAATCAAAAGGAAAGACTGCGCTGTCAGGAATTTGGCATCTTGCACGCCTTTGAAGACGAGATACAGATTTACCGCGACGTTGAGTGGCAGTAACAGCAGCATCCATGGCCAGCTGATATGGAAGGCAAAGCTGATATTGTCGGTTGTTGATTTTATCGCGTGACCAAGGGCGCGGGTAACCGGAAGTTTTCGCATTGGACGCCCCCTCGAAAATTTGATTCGGATGGGATAGTGCCGTAAAGAGAGCCGCGGGCAAAGGCCATTGTTGAGAATTTCGATGAACCAAATCAAATCGGAAGCCGAGCTTGACGCACTCTATGATGCGCCAGTTCCCACTTCAATTCTGAAGGAAGTTGACCGCATCACCGACGACTACCGGAAGCTCATCGAGGCGTCGCCATTTGCCATTCTTGCGACGTCGGGACCGGAAGGGCTGGATTGCTCGCCGCGCGGCGACCCCCGCGGCTTTGTGCGTGTTGCTGATCCCAAAACCCTGATGGTCCCGGACCGGCGCGGGAACAACCGCATTGATTCCCTGCGCAACATCGTTCGTGATCCGCGCGTGGCTTTGCTGTTTCTCATTCCGGGAATTGGAACCACGATGCGGGTGAATGGCCGGGCCCACCTTTCAACTGATCCAGAACTCTGTGCCTCCTTTGCCATGGAAGGCAAGAACCCCAAGTGTGTGATCGTTATCACCGTGGAGCGCGCCTATACCCAATGCCAGAAGGCCATCGTTCGCTCCAGGTTGTGGGACCCCGAAATGCATGTTGCGAAATCGGAACTGCCGACTGTCGGTGAAATGATGGAGCGGCTGTCGAATGGCGAATTTGACGGGAAAGCTTACGATGCGGAATACCCAGAACGCATGAAGCGGACGATTTATTGAGCCGATTTGCCCTTTGGGGGCATCTCCGCTAGACACCGCCACCATGAACACACATGTCCCTAAAGTCGGCCTCGTTTCGCTGGGTTGCCCCAAGGCGCTGGTCGATTCCGAGCGCATTCTTACCCAGCTTCGGGCTGAGGGTTATCTCATTGCACCCGGGTTATGCCGATGCCGATGTGGTGCTGGTGAATACTTGCGGCTTTCTCGATAGCGCCAAGGCAGAAAGCCTGGCTGCAATTGGCGAGGCCATGGAAGAGAATGGCCGGGTTATCGTCACCGGCTGTTACGGGGTCGAGGCTGATGCCATTCGCGCGGCCCATCCCGGCGTTTTGGCCATCACCGGCCCGCACCAATATGAGGCCGTTGTGGGTGCGGTTCACAACGCCCTGCCCCCGGTGCATGACCCCAAATTCGATCTCATGCCGCCGCAGGGCTTGCGGCTTACGCCGAAGCATTACGCCTATTTAAAAATTTCCGAGGGTTGCAACAACCGCTGCTCATTCTGCATCATTCCGTCAATCCGCGGCGATCTGGTCTCGCGGCCGGTGGCCTCCGTGCTCTATGAGGCCGAGCGGCTGGTGAAAGCCGGCGTGAAGGAATTGCTGGTGATCAGCCAGGATACTTCCGCCTATGGCGTTGATACGAAATACGCCACGAGCAAATTCCATGGCCGTGAGGTGCGAGCCAAGTTTTATGACATGGCCAAGGAGCTTGGCGATCTGGGTGCGTGGGTGCGTATGCATTACGTCTATCCCTACCCCCATGTGGATGATGTAATTCCGCTGATGGCCGAGGGCAAAATTCTGCCCTATCTCGATATTCCGTTTCAGCATGCGGCGCCCGGTGTTTTGAAATCCATGAAACGCCCGGCCAATCAGGAAAAGGTTCTGGACCGTCTGGCGTCGTGGCGGAAAATTTGCCCTGACATCGCCGTTCGCTCCACTTTCATCGTCGGTTTCCCCGGCGAGACGGACGCTGATTTTGATTATCTCCTGTCTTGGCTGAAAGAAGCGAGGCTGGAGCGTGTGGGTTGCTTCAAGTACGAGCCAGTCTCAGGAGCCAAGGCCAATGATCTGGGCCTGCCACAAGTACCAGATGAAGTGAAAGCTGAACGCTATCATCGGTTCATGGAAGCACAGCAGGAGATATCTGCTGAGATTTTCCAATCGAAGGTCGGCCGCGAGATTGATGTGCTGGTCGATTTCATCGATTTGGAAAATGAAGAAGCCGTTGGGCGCTCACCGTGGGATGCGCCGGAGATTGATGGCAATGTTTTTCTGCCTGGCGAAACCTCGCTGAAACAAGGTGACATGGTGCGCGCGCGCATCGTTGAGGCCGAGGAGTATGACCTCGTGGGTGAATTGATCTAGCTCTTCAACCTGGCTTCGGCCTTGGCCATATAGTCTCGCGTGATCGGCAGCGTGTCCCGATCCTTGGTCAGCTGTATCTGGAAGACCATGTGTTTGCCGTAGACGAAACTCAGTTCACTGACAATCAGGTAAAACTCCCACATGCGGCAGAAGCGCTCATCCAACAATGCGGCAACCTGATTTCGGTTGGCCTGAAAACGCTGATCCCAGGCGGCCAGGGTCTTCGCATAATGAAGCCGGAGGATTTCGATATCCGTTACCCACAATCCGGCCCGCTCGATGCTTGCTAAAGTCTCTGAAAGAGCCGGGGAAGAGCCACCAGGGAAAATGTATTTTCGAATCCATGATGCTGTTGCAGAAGGGCCCCCTTTGCGGCCGATGGAATGGAGAAGGGCCACGCCATCGGGTTTCAAGAGGTCGCGCATATGATTGAAAAACTCGTCATAATGGGCGATGCCCACATGTTCGAACATTCCAACCGATACGATGCGATCGAAGGTGCCTTTTACATCGCGGTAATCCATTAGTTCAAAGCGCACGCGCTTATCTAGTCCGCGCTCCTTGGCCCGCTGGGTAGCAAGCGCCAATTGCTCGGTTGAAAGGGTAACACCCAAAACTTCAACGTCTGCAACTGCCGCCAAGTAGAGCGCCATGCCGCCCCAGCCTGAACCAATATCAAGAACGCGCTGGCCGGGCTTCAAATCAAGCTTGGCTGCAATGTGGCGCAACTTGTTTTGCTGGGCCGTTTCAATTGTGTCGTTGGCATTGGCAAAAAAGGCACAGGAGTAGTTCATGTCCTTATCAAGGAACAGCTTATAGAGTTCGTTGGAAAGATCGTAGTGATGATGGACGTGGGCCCGTGCTGCTTTTGTCGTGTTGCGCTGGTGCAGCTTGCGCATGCGCTTCAAGCCGCTATTCAAAAGTTTCTGCAGGGGATGCTTTCGAAGATTCCGGGCATTCATCACGCTGAGCGTCAGAAAATCTCGAATGGTTCCCTTCTCAATGGTGAGCGTACCATCCATATAGGCTTCGCCCGCCTTCAGCTCCGGATGCAGAAAAAGGGACCGGTAGAGTTTCCGATCCCTTAGCCGGATGGTCACTTCCGGGCCTGCTTCACCCTTGAAAACGTGGGGTTTTCCCTCAACATCCAAAATAGTGAGGGTTCCCACTTTAACGAAACGCTGCATCAGTTTTTCGAGCAAGTACATCAATTCAATCCTTAAAGCGGGATGTTATCATGCTTTTTCCAAGGATTTTTCAGTTCTTTGTGGCGCAGCATGTCCAGGGCGCGCGCGATGCGTTTTCGGGTTGAGTGGGGCATGATGATTTCATCGAGAAAGCCCCGTTCCGCGGCGACAAATGGGTTGGCAAAGCGATCCTCATAATCCTTCACGCGGGCGGCGATCTTGTCCTTATCGCCGAGTTCGCTGCGGTAGAGAATCTCGACTGCACCGCGTGAACCCATCACGGCAATTTCGGCCGATGGCCAGGCATAGTTCAAATCACCGCGCAAATGCTTGGAGGCCATAACAACATAAGCGCCACCGTAGGCCTTTCGGGTGATCAAGGTAATTTTGGGCACCGTAGCCTCGGCGAAGGCAAACAGCAGTTTTGCCCCATGCTTGATGAGGCCGCCATATTCCTGGGCCGTGCCGGGAAGAAAACCCGGAACATCAACCAAGGTTACTATGGGAATATTGAAACAATCGCAGAAGCGCACGAAGCGCGCAGCCTTGCGCCCGGCATCGCTGTCCAGAACGCCCGCCAACACAAGTGGCTGGTTGGCTACAATTCCGATGGTGCGCCCGCCCATGCGGGCAAGGCCCACAATAATATTCTTGGCGTGGGCTTCCTGAATTTCAAAAAAGTCCCCCTCGTCGGCAATCTTCAGGATCAGTTCCTTCATGTCATAGGGCTGGTTGGGGTTGGCTGGAATGAGTGTATCGAGCGAGAAGTCAATGCGTTCGGCGTCATCGAAGCTTGGAATTTCGGGGATGGGATCGGTGTTGGAGGAAGGCAGGAAGTCGATAAGGCGGCGCATCTGCAACAGCGCTTCAACATCATTGTCGTAGCCCTTGTCGGCGATGGATGACTTGGTGGTATGAACCGAAGCGCCACCTAGCTCCTCGGCTGTCACGGTTTCATTGGTGACGGTTTTCACCACGTCAGGACCGGTCACAAACATATAGCTCGTATCACGCACCATGAAGATGAAGTCGGTCATGGCCGGGGAGTATACGTCGCCGCCGGCACAAGGGCCCATGATGACGGAGATCTGCGGGATGACGCCTGAGGCAAGGACGTTGCGCTGGAACACTTCGCCATAGCCGCCAAGGGCATTCACACCTTCCTGGATACGTGCGCCGCCGGCGTCAAACAGGCCGATGATCGGAGCCCGGTTCTGCAGGGCCATGTCCTGGATCTTGGTGATTTTGCGAGCATGGGACTCTGAAAGCGAACCGCCAAAAACCGTAAAGTCCTTGGCAAAAACATAAATCACCCGGCCGTTGACCGTGCCCCAGCCGGTGACAACGCCATCGCCCGGAATTTTGGATTTCTCCATGCCAAAATCGGTGCTGCGATGTTCGACAAACATGTCAAATTCCTCGAAGGAGCCCTCGTCAACGAGAAGGTCTATGCGCTCCCTAGCCGTGAGCTTGCCACGGGCGTGCTGAGCCGAACGGCGCTTTTCACCGCCGCCAGCACGGGCCTCGGCCCGGCGCTGCTCCAGCTTCTTCAGGACCTCTTGCATAAAAACTCCCCATTTGAACGAAAATTCAGCAGTCTGGCGGACATTTGTCAGATGGCTAAATTCATGACCCCATTGGATATTTAACCCGGTTTTAACTCCAATGGAACCAGTCTGCTGCGCCTATCATTCTCTGGGGAAAAAATTGCTAAAAGCGTCCTCCGCACCAGCTGGGTATCTGGCAATTCTCCTTGCGGGATTATTGCTTAGCCTTGGAGTGCGTTTTGAAGCGAATCGACAGTACCTGGGGACCTGGCAGAACTACCTGGAATCCCAGCAATTAAAGTCAAAAGACTATGAAAAGAGCGTGAAAACATTTTTTTCGGCTCTCAATGACAATCTTGGAACTATCAGTTTTTTGCCAAGTGTGCGCAAAATCGACCGGCATGGCTTTAATCTCGGCACTGATGGCAAGGAAACCATTCAGCAGGTCTATAACAATCTCGCCAAGAATGTCGAAGTCACAAAGGTTTACATTGTACCCCTGAGCTTCGATGCAAAAAGCCTGAATCCGGTAACGGGCAAGTTTGAAGAACCGATTGTAACCCTTGACCAAATGATGGTCAGATCGCAAACAACTAGCCGTGGCAATGCTCTCCCCTCACTCCCGCTTCCTGAGGCGGCCAAAGCTCCGGAGTTCCAGCAGCTGCAAAAACAGCTGCAATGGCTCAAGATAAACTATCCGAATATTCAACGACTGAAGACATCCGCCGTGCCGATGATCAGCGGGCATGAGATTATCACGAGCGACACCGCAAACACCATTAAGCCAAAGCAGGACAGTGACAATGCGGGACTTGTATTTTCTGTTCCGTTTTTCGGTCAAGATGGAAAACTAGCGGGCAGCGTGTCGGCGGTCATTCTCAGCAGCGTGCTCCGTGGCATCACAGACAGCGAAAATTATTCCCTGATCAGTCCCCTGGCGGAATACGTGTCGGTTCCACTCAAGCGGGATAAAAACATCAAGCTGATGCTGCGCGCCGCCGGCGACATTCCAGCCGAATCAACAATATTTTCGGAAACGGTAGTTGTGGATACCAACGATGTGCGTGGAAAGTGGCAATTGCACATCAAGTATCCGGTCACAGCATATTATTCCGGGGAGCAATTCTGGGCCAAGAGAACTTTTGAGTACGGTGCATACGGGGCGCTGGGGTTGTTTACAATATTGGGTCTTGGCTGGCATCGCAGCAATGTGCGGCGCGCGAGGGAAATGAAGGAAAATTCCTCCGCCCTACAAAGCGTGAACGATGATATTACGCGGCTGAATGTGGAGCTTGCCGAAAAAATGAAGCAGCTTCACGACGCGCAAGATGAAATCATTAAGAGGGGCAAGCTCGCTCAGATGGGGCAATTGGTTGCAACCGTTGCCCATGAGATTCGAAACCCGCTATCAGCCGTCAGAACGTCAGCTTTCCTGCTTAGACGAAAGCTCATTGGGCAGGCCGTAAATGTTGATGCGCAACTGCTGCGCATCGACAATTCGGTGGCGCGCTGCGATGGCGTCATCACCCAGTTTCTTGACTATGCCAGGTCGCACCAGTTGGAATACCAAGAGTACAATTTCGATGATTGGGTGGTCAAACTCGTTGAAGAGGAAGCGCAGAAATTGCCGGCCGCCGTGGAGGTTGAATGCGATCTCGGGCTGGAAAGCAGAACTGTTTCATTTGATCAAAGCCGCTTGAGCCGGGCCCTTATTAATCTCATTAGCAATGCATCGGAAGCGATGGTCGGCAAGGGTGATGACCCCGCGAAGTTTGCAACGCAGGCGCCGAAGATTACCATCGTTACTCGGTGCAGCGAGCGGGGCGTCGAGATCGACGTGTGCGACAGCGGGCCAGGCATCGCCGAAGAGCATGTTGCAAAGATTTTCGAACCGCTCTTTACGACAAAGAGTTTTGGCACGGGGCTTGGTCTGCCGGCTGTCGTTCAGGTTCTGGAGCAGCATGGCGGCGGCCTGAATGTGAAAGGCGGCCTTGGCACCGGCGCCACATTCACGGCCTGGATTCCGCTAACCCCGCGGCAGGCCCACGCCGCCTAGATCACGATCACTTCAGGCCGGATCGGCCTGAAGTGATAAACGTGATCGTCGTTCATATGCTGGCGCGTGATCGGACGGAAAACCGGATTCCACTTTTCTTGATCACGCGCTAGCCCGTTACTGGGCCGAGGCTATTACGCCATCAATTCCGGCTGCGGCCTGGGCACAGAAGCCCGCATTGTCAGCATCGGCATCGGCCTGGGTTTTGCTCCACAAAGCATCAAGATCATTCTGGCCAAGGCCACTTCGCTGCTCGATGCGCTGAACCGCGTCCCCTAGCTGGCTGGACTTGCCGCTATCGAGGCCAAGATTGCATTTCGCCGCGGCAACACCTGCCTGATAGGCGGCGATCAGATCGGCAGGCGCGGACTGCGCCAGGGCAACAGAACTGGTTGCGGCAAGCACGATGGCAGAAGCAAACATCAAGCGAATTTTCATGGTGGCGTCCCTTTGACTTTGAATTGGAAGAGCTTCATTGGTCCAACAAATTGTCGGCTATGAGGCGGCATTATGGGCGATTTTGTGCAAGGTTAACGGCCTTCACGCAAGCGGAAAATTCCCTAAGCCGCCCGGCCCTGCGAGTTGCGGCTTCGGCGTCTTCGCCCCAGGTTTCGATCTGCCAATCCTCATCGACATTGGCAGCCAGCCAAGCAGCATCCGCCGGGATTTTGCCAGCCGCAACCATTGCCGCCAACAGTGCTGAACCTGTCAATGTCGTGAGATTATGGACGGTCACGAATGAGAAAGGATCGAGTGCTGTGATATGGGCTTCCAAGGTTTGGAGAGCTTCAGCGGATTGTCGTCTGTGGGTGATGGCGCTCACGGTGGCAAACCTGGCTTTTAACTCCGACCTGGCCCAGGCGATGATGGGGTCCCAATGGGTTGTCTGGCGCAGAACCAGGCCCACAGGACTTTCGGCCCGGTAACAGACCATGTCGCTGCCCGCAAACTCGACTATTTCGGCAGTGATTTTTGACCCTTCTGCCACGGCGCGATCAATAGCGGTATTGGCAAGTTTGGTGAGAGGCATGGCATGGGGATTGATGACTTCGATCTGTTCATCCCATTCCGCTGCCACCGCTTCCGCCAAGGCATGATTGGGCAAGACCAGCGGGGCCTTGAGCGGCGTTTTTACGCCTCGGCCATCCAGGGCAATTCCTAGCTGCTCTGTGACAGTGACTGACTTGTAGAACCGTTTCGGCAGCGGTCGCTGGATACGGTCACGCGACAGGCGCTCAAATCTTTCATCTTCGGTTTCGGCCGTCATTCCGTATCCGTTTCGTATCGATCGGGATCGAACCCAAATGTGTTCCATGTCTCGCGCATATGGGGCGGCAGGCTTGCCGAAATATCAACCACACCTTCGCGGGGGTGGGGAAACACGATACGGCGGGCGTGGAGATGCAGCTTCTTGGAAATGCCTTCCGGCATATCAGCGTTGCCGCCGTATTTCTCGTCTCCCAATATGGGTGTGCCGATGTAAGCCATATGGGCGCGCAATTGGTGCTGACGCCCTGTAACAGGTTTCATTGATACCCAGGCGGTGATCGGCGGCGCCGTATCCACAACCGCATAATAGGTGATGGCGTGGCGGGAGTTTTCCTCATCTTTTTCACTGGGCCGCACGCGGTCGCCGTCCGGCCCCTGCGCCTTAGTCAAGGCCACGTCTATTCGGCCCTGTGCCGGTTTTGGTATGCCTTTGACCACGGCCCAATAGGTTTTTTTCACGGCCCTTGTTGCGAAGAGTTTGCCTAGCGCGGACGCGATTGAGCGCCTCTTGGCAACAACGATAACGCCTGATGTATCCCGGTCCAGCCTATGAACCAGCAGGGGTCTTTCGCCATTCTTTTTGGCAAGTCCCATCAGCAGGCCATCAAGGTGTTGAAAGGTTTTGCTCCCGCCCTGCACGGCGAAGCCAGACGGCTTGTTGAGGACATAGAGGTCTTTGTCCTCAAAAATAATCATGCTTTCAAAGAGATTGGTTTCCTCCTTGGTAAGCGGCTGCACGTCGCCCTTTGGGACGTCGGCGGGCCTGCGGTCAAATGCCAATGGGGGAACCCGGATTTCCTGATCGGTGGCAACCCGTGAGCTTGTCTTGGCCCGGCCACCCTGGACGCGCACTTGGCCAGTTCGCGTAAGCTTGTTGAGGTAGGCGAAGGTCACTTGGGGAAAATGAATCTTGAACCAGCGATCCAGCCGGATTCCATCCTCTTCGGGAGACACAATATAACGCCGAATTTCGCTCATGCTGCGAGGGTGCGTACCAGAGACAGCCCTGCAAAGACAGCGATAAGCGAAAGCGCTACTGACCCTGTGCCATAGACTAGAGCGGCACCATAGGACTTGCGTTCCACCAATACGGCAAAATCCAAAGAGTAGGCCGAGAAGGTAGTGAAGCCACCGAGAATGCCGGTGGTCAAAAAGGCGCGGGTATCATTCCCGACGTTCAGCTTCAGGGCCATCAGTTCGACAAGCACGCCCATGGCAAAACAGCCGACAACATTGACAATGAAAGTATGCCAAGGGAATTCGGAACCGAGCATGCGGCCCGACCAGACATTAACCCCATAGCGCGCGGCAGAACCAATGGCACCGCCGAAAGCAACCCACAAAATTGTCGGCATTACAGCCAGCCCTTTTGCTTGAAATAGAGGAAAGGCAGGATCGCCGAGAGTACCATGAGGCCGATGGCAACGGGGTAGCCGTAGAACCACTCGAGTTCCGGCATATATTTGAAATTCATGCCATAGAGGCTGGCAACTAGGGTCGGCGGCAGAAAAACAACGGCGGCCACTGAGAATATTTTGATAATGCCGTTCTGCTCGATGGCGCTCATCCCCAATACGGCATCCAGGAGAAAACTTATCTTGCCGGACAGAAAGGTTGAGTGATCGGTAAGTGATTGAATATCGCGCTGCAGAACCTTGATGCGGGCGCGATTGTCTTTCATGTCCTTGGTCTGCCGGGTTTGATCAACAATGGCCTGCATAAAAGCCACCATTCTGCCAATTGACACCAGGCTCTCGCGCATCTTGGAATTGAAGTCACCTTCCTCGCCAATTTTCTCGAGAAGATCGGACAGGTTCAAGGGCTTCCTGCGTGCCCTTTTGCCAGATGGTGTGCGGCTGTTGCTGAATGTTTTGCGCGATGTCTCATCCACAATGAGGCCCACGCGCTCAAGATGATCGGCAGCGCGGTCCACCACCGCTTCGAGCAGGCTCACAAATATGCCCCATCCCGTCATGGCGGTTGATTGGGGTTTCATGGCGCGGTGGACATAGACGGGAAAGGCCTGCGGGTGGTGGTAGCGGATGGTGATGAGCTGGTTGCCCTTGATGATGAAGGTCACAGGCGAGGATTCCGGCCGGTCATTCTCGCCGCGCCGGATAAGGTTGGCGGTCATGAAAGCCGCACCGTCCTCTTGATAGAGGCGGCTTGAGGCTTCGATCTCGGCCAATTCTTCGCGGGTTGGAATATCTATCCTGAGGGCCGCCTCCACGACTTTTTCTTCATCGAAAGTTGGCTCCACCATATCGACCCAAACAACGCCCTCCGGCACCGCATCGGTCAACGGGGGGAATTCAGTGAGGCAGCCTTTGTCCGTTCCGTAAGCTGAAAGCATGGTCGATTCTCAATTCCAGTCCAAAACCACCTTGCCGCAGGAACCCTGTTTCATCAAGGCAAAGCCCGTTGCAAAGTCGGCGGCTTTCAGGCGGTGGGTGATGACTTTTCTCACATCAAGGCCTGATTGCAGCATGGCTATCATCTTGTACCAGGTTTCAAACATCTCTCGGCCATAGATGCCCTTGATGGTGAGGGATTTGAAAATCACGCGGTTCCAATCAACAGGCACTGGCTGCGAAGGAATGCCGAGCATGGCTATCTTGCCGCCCATGATGATGTGGTCGGTCATCTGGTCGAACGCCTTGGGGGCGCCTGACATTTCGAGGCCAATATCGAAGCCTTCGCGCATGCCGATATGCTGCATGACGGATTTCAAATCTTCCCGCGAGACATTCACTGTTACCGCGTCAGTCACCTGATTGCAAAGCTCGAGTCGGTAATCATTGATGTCGGTAATGACTATATGACGCGCGCCGACATGGCGGCAGACGGCAGCGGCCATGATGCCAATGGGACCGGCACCGGTGATCAGCACATCTTCGCCGACGAGATCAAAGGACAGTGCGGTGTGTACGGCATTGCCGAGGGGATCTAGGATTGCACCAATTTCGTCATCGACTTCAGGCGGCAAGTGGATTGCATTGAAGGCTGGCAGTTTCAAATATTCAGCAAAGGCACCCGGCACATTCACGCCGACACCCTTGGTTTCGGGATCGAGGTGGAAATGGCCGGCGCGGGCCATGCGGCTTTTCATGCCGATGAGATGGCCTTCGCCGGAGACGCGGTCGCCCACTTTCACGGTTCTGACGTGGCTGCCGATTTCGGTCACTACACCCGCATATTCATGGCCAACGACCATGGGAACGGGAATGGTCTTTTGCGCCCATTGATCCCATTTCCAGATGTGAAGATCAGTGCCGCAAATGCCAGTCTTTGCAACCTTGATCAGGATGTCATCGGGGCCGATCTGGGGGATTGGTTCATCGCGGAGAACGAGGCCTTCCTTGGCTTCTGCTTTGACCAGTGCGCGCATCAGATTACCCCCAATTCCTTGCCCACAGCGGTGAAGGCCGCAATGGCCACATCAATATCGGCGGGCGAATGTGCGGCAGACATTTGCGTTCTGATCCGTGCCTTGCCTTTTGGCACCACGGGAAAGAAAAAGCCCGTCACATAAATTCCGCGCTCATAAAGTTTTGCCGCCATGTCTTGCGCCAGTTTGGCTTCGCCCAGCATGACCGGAATGATGGGGTGCTCACCTTCCAGCAGATTGAACCCTGCCTTGCTCATGCCAGCGCGGAAGCGCTTTGCGTTGTCAAACAGCTTGGTGCGAAGATCATCTCCCTGCTCCGCCAGATCGATGGCCTTGATCGCGGCGGCCACGATGGGTGGTGGCAGGGCATTGGAAAAGAGATAGGGCCGCGAGCGCTGGCGCATGAGATCAACAATGGGTTTGGCGGCTGCGATGTAACCGCCGGCGGAGCCGCCCAGCGCTTTGCCTAGTGTGCCCGTAAGGATATCGACCTTGACCCCGGCGCGGGCGGGCGTTCCCCTGCCCTGTGGCCCGATGAAGCCAGTGGCGTGGCAGTCATCCACCAGGATGAGGGCATCATAGATATCCGCCAGTTTCCTGATTTCACCGAGCTTGGCGAAATAGCCATCCATGGAAAACACGCCATCGGTGACGATGACGATGCGGCGTTTGGCCTGGTCCTTGGCGAGCCGCAGTTGTGCTTCCAAATCCGTCATATCGCCATTGGAATAACGATATCGGGCCGCCCTGCTTAAGCGCACGCCATCAATAATTGAGGCATGGTTCAAGGTATCGGAAACAATGGCGTCCTGTTCACCAAAGAGCGGCTCAAACACACCGCCGTTGGCATCAAAACAGGCGGCGTAGAGAACGGCATCTTCCATCTGCAAATAGTCGGCGATGCGGCGCTCAAGGGCCACATGAAGGTCGCTTGTGCCGCAGATAAAGCGTACTGAAGCCATGCCAAGCCCATGGCTGTCCAGGGCTTCCTTGGCTGCCGCGATGAGAGCCGGATGGTCGGCCAGGCCCAAATAGTTATTGGCGCAAAAATTCAGCACCTTGCGATGATTATCCACCTCGATATGCGAGCTTTGCGGCGACAGGATTGGCCGCTCGGTTTTCCAGAGGGAAAGAGCTCGGATTGATTCGAGTTCGGCGGTGACGTCTGAGAGTATGCTCATGGGTTGCCTATAGCCCTGTCGTCAAAATTGGAAAAGCGTAAAGGGCACTCACCCTATCATAATCCACGCGGCCATCTGCACGCTGTCAAAGAGCTCAAAGATATCCTCATTGTAAATTCGAATACAGTCTGGCGAAGCTACTGTGCCAATTCTGAAAACCCATTGACGAAGTCGAAATCCTAATGAGTTGGCGGGGCAGT
This sequence comes from uncultured Alphaproteobacteria bacterium, assembly GCA_963766425.1. GTDB lineage: Bacteria > Pseudomonadota > Alphaproteobacteria > Rhizobiales > Aestuariivirgaceae > Aestuariivirga. The sequence goes on along the minus strand of CAVYAB010000007.1, from coordinate 152,244 downwards.
CAATCTCATGACTTAGGACATCCGCCTATTAAACATGAGGCCGATATCAGCGTAAATGGGTCTCTCGTCACTCGGTCATACGACTATATCTCGTTGATATTTCTATATATTTTTTACATTCAGCTATGAATTTTTCTGGATTTTTATACCCGCACATGGCCGGACTGAATTTACTAGTATCAGGCAAGAGTAACAAATCGCTCTGAATTAGACGCGTAGGAACGTACGATGAAACGGCCACAACAACATTCCGACACCATGGTGCTTTGCACATTGATTGTTTGCATTGCCGCATTGATGATCTATGCCATGTATTCGCTTCCATCAAGCGGTATGAAACTCAATTGGTCGGGTCCACGCTTGGAACTTGAATTTCGAAACAGTAAAATTGCAAAATGATAAAACCTATTCACATTATTGGAGCCGGCATGGCGGGTTCCGAGGCGGCCTGGCAGATAGCGCAGGCGGGGGTTCCCGTCGTGCTGCATGAGATGCGGCCCAAGGTCGGAACAGATGCCCACAAGACGGGTGGCTTTGCGGAGCTCGTGTGTTCCAATTCGTTCCGTTCTGACGATGCGGACCAGAATGCGGTTGGGCTTTTGCATTGGGAAATGCGCTCGGCGGGCTCGCTAATCATGACAACTGCTGACAGGCACCAGGTGCCGGCGGGCGGTGCCCTGGCGGTGGATCGCGAGGCTTTCTCGGCGGAGATCACAGAGACGCTCAAGGCCCATCCTCTGGTGAGTATTGAGTATGACGAGATTGCGGGATTGCCGCCTGAGGATTGGGACAGCGTGATTGTCGCCACGGGGCCTTTGACCTCCCCTGCCCTGAGCAAGGCCATTGGGCAGCTTACAGGCGAGGCGGATCTTGCGTTCTTTGATGCCATTGCACCGATCATTCACCGCGAAACCATCAACATGGACAAGGCGTGGTTTCAATCGCGCTATGACAAGGTGGGGCCGGGCGGCACGGGCAAGGACTACATCAACTGCCCGATGACCAAGCCGGAGTATGAGGCTTTCGTACAAGCCCTGCTCGATGGCGAGAAAACTGATTTCAGGGAATGGGAAAAATCCACGCCATATTTCAGCGGCTGCCTGCCTATCGAAGTGATGGCGGAAAGCGGCTCCGAGACGCTGCGCCACGGCCCTATGAAGCCGCGGGGGCTCACCAATGCGCACCAGCCCGAGGTGAAAGCCTATGCGGTGGTGCAGCTCCGGCAGGACAACAAGCTGGGCACGCTCTACAACATGGTGGGTTTTCAGACGAAGCTGAAATATGTGGACCAGGTGCGGGTTTTCAAAACCATTCCGGGTTTGGAGAACGCGGAGTTTGCGCGGCTTGGTGGCTTGCATCGCAATACTTTTCTCAATAGCCCCAAGGTTCTTGATGAGAGACTTCGGCTCAAGGCTTGTTCGCGCCTGCGGTTTGCCGGGCAGATCACCGGGGTTGAAGGCTATGTAGAGAGTGCGGCCATGGGACTGATGGCGGGGCGCATGGCGGCGGCGGAGCGCCGAGGTGAACAGTTTGCCGTGCCGCCTGCGACCACGGCGCATGGCGCGCTGATCAATCACATAACCGGCGGGCATATCGAGACCACCGACAAGGGCTCCGGTTCCTTCCAGCCGATGAATGTGAATTTCGGGCTGTTCCCGCCAGTTGATGCGCCGAAACGCGTGGAAGGCAAGCGGTTGGACCACACGGAGAAAGCCGCCGCCCGCAAGCGCGCCTACACGTCGCGCGCCAAGGCGGACTTTGCGGCGTGGCTTGGCGGGGCTGTAGCTATTGCTGCAGAATAAGCCAGAAGCGGGCCGAGCCCAAACCGCTGGATGTTGCGTAAATTGAATCGATTGCGATCAGGACACCAGGTGCAATTTCAAATGTGATTGCAGGTTGCTTGTTGACGTCAACCGAGAGCCGCGCCTTGGTTTTTTCAAGAAATTCCTTCACTGCGATTTTGTAAGTCACGGTTTCAAGCCTGATCGTAAGTGTTGCCGCATCATAGAACGCCGACATTGTTCGTTGTTCGGTGGCCGTGTTGAAATTCTGCATGGCTTGCAGTGGTCCAACGAGCCGCTTGGCTCCTGACAGGTCAAAGGACAACGGGACATTCGAATTGAAGCTTATGTAGTCCTCCGGCCGCTGCGGATTTTCGCTCCCAAGGAACACTGCGATTTTGGCTGCCAGATCCCATTTGTCCGTCGCCGTCTTGAAGGGATCCTGCTCCGTGCCTTCGAACCAGGGCTGCAGGCGATCAAGACCATCAACTTCGCGCAGGGCATAGAGAATGGAATTACCCTGATTGATCGCCTCGCCTGAAAGTTTGTTTGGGGCCACAACCGCTTTGCCGTCCTTGAACAGGCCATTGGTTTCGAAAATCGCCGCGAGCTGCTTGACCTGGCTTGAGATGGTGAGGCCGTTGGCACCCATTGGACCCGCAGACCCTATGAGCAGGAGAATCGCGATGCCGCCAAGAATGGCACGCATGTCGGCGCGGTTGCGGCGGATGGCGAGATAGGCGGTGAGGGCTGCCACCCAGATGGCGACAAGCAGGATGCCGTAACGGTCCGGGGTCACGCCATAGTCCGAGATGCGCCGCCAGATGGCGATAGCGAGCAGGATGGCTGGAACGATGGTGAGCCAGAACCAGCCACGGATGAACCAGCGCAGCAGGCGTGTGCCCTCCTCCCGCCAGGGCCAGGAGATGAGCCAGGCGCCGGTGCCGCCCAGGGCAAAGATGGTGACAATGGTGGCGATCTGGCCTTGCGGGAGGTTTTGCTCGAGGGCAATTTTTACGGCGTAGGAATGGAGGATTACGGCGTAGATCAGAATTACCGGCACCAGCACATAGTTTACCAGCACCGAAACGCCGCGCGCCAGAAGCGTATCCTTCTGGCTTGCGATATCGACTTCCTGGTCCAGATTCTTGGGCATCAATGACAGGCCATAGATGGGTGCAACCAGCGACGCGGCAGTGCCCCAGACATGTTCGTGGAGATTGCCATGAAGGTCGGCATTGAAGAGAAAGTTTAAGGACTCAACGATGGCCGACAGGCCCGCGGCGAAAAGGACGGCTACGACGACTGAGAGAAGGACCGCCAAACCAAAGTGCAGGTTGAACAACCAGAGCGCGCCCTGCTTTGCGTTGTCCTTGAGATAGGGTGCTATCATCAAAACGGGAATGAGGCCGGCAAAGAGAAACAGTAGATTGCTGTCAAAGACCCTGGTGAAATAGCCAAGGGCACCGGCCAGAACCGCGGCAGCAAAGGCAATTAGGATGCTGGTGACGCGCGACAGTCCGCGCCCTTCGGAAAAGAGATGGGCGGCGCCGGCGGCGATGAAGGCCGCTGCCGCACCGGCGATAACATAGTTATCATCACTCAGGCCGCTGCCAATGGATACGAAATTTACGTAGGCGCAGAGCAGAACGGAAAGTGCTGCCGGAATGGGAAAGCGCGCGAGGACCGCCGCAACATCGGGTACAAGTTTTTCTAACCGTGTTGCCAGTCCCATGGGTAATCCCTTCAGAAGCGATTATGTCTTGCCGCCCACCAAAGCGCGATCTGGCGGCGGAACTGCGTGACCTCAAGCGTGCCACCGCGTTCGATTCGCGACAAATAGACTTTGGTGAGGCTGACCGGCAGGAAGGCCGGCATGGCGGAGTTAGGAATGGTCCACTGCAGGGCTTGCGCTTCCTTCAGACGTTTGCGGGCATGGGCGCATAATTGTGAGATGGTTTCCTTCTCGCCAAATTTTTGAATCATGTCGCTGGGAAGGTAACGGGTTTTTTGCGACCGCAGGACGCCTGCCATGCCAAAGGCGACTCCGGCAAGTCCGGCAGCTTCAGCTGCGCCCTTGCCCAGGATCAGTGCCGCCATTTGGATAAGTGAGGATGAGGTTTCACCGAGATAGCCTTCGAGGTCGGCACGGCTTGGCATGGGGTCGTCAAAGAGATCGAATTCGCGGGCAATGACCAGATTGTGGAGTGCGTGTTTAGGCAGGTCACCTTTGGCGATTGCCGCGACCAGGGCTTTTGCCACGGGATGATCGGGGGTGCGGCCAGCATAAATGTCATCAATCGTATCGAGCCACCATTGCTGGCGCACCAGGCCAACCTGCGGTTCTCTCACGGCTTCACGGATGCGGGTGATTTCGACATTGAAGGCGTAGAGAGCGAAGAGATGGGGCCGCGCTTCCGCTGGCGCGAAGAGGCAGCTGAGGAAACGGTCCTTGTCCGCCTTTGCTACAAGATCCTGGCAATGGTCGCTCATACGGCGTCCTGCACGGCAATAAATGCAGCTGCAACTTTGCGCTTCTCCGCCAGTAACACACCATAGGTGCGCACAGCAGAACCGGTGCTCATGAAATCGAATGGCAGATTCTGCCTGGCGAATATATCGATGATGGGCTTCGCTGGCCTGTTCATGGTAACGCCAGTGCCGAGGAGCAGAAAATCAATGTCCTTGCCCTCGGCAAATACCAGCTCGAAATCCTCAGGCTTCAGCGACGCGAAATCACTGACATCCCAGCGATGCATGCCGCTTGGGAGCACCAGCAATGAACCCTGGTGCGACATGCCCGCAAATCGGAAGCCGCCATTGCCATAGGCATCAATAGGAGCGCGCGCCGGGTAGAAGGCGTTCAAGGCCTGACAGGTTTCGCCTTCGCCAGTTCCTTTGCGCCTTCACGATTTGTGCCCAGGAGAATGAGAACCGGCGAGGCAATAAAGATTGAAGAATAGGTGCCGATAACCACACCCCAGATCATGGTGAAGGTGAAGCCGCGCAGCACTTCGCCGCCGAAAATATAAAGCGCTATGAGGGCGAGCATTGTGGTGACCGAGGTCAGGATGGTGCGTGGCAGCACCGAGTTTAACGAGAAATCGATGAGATCGGCGAGCGGCATGGTTTTGTATTTGCGCAAATATTCACGGATTCGATCAAAGACCACGACCGTATCGTTGAGTGAGTAGCCAACGATGGTCAGAATTGCCGCTATAATTTGCAGATTGAACTCAATGCGCGAGGAGGCAGAACAGGCCGATGGTCAAAAGCACGTCGTGCAACAGTGACAACACAGCGCCTATCGCGAATTGCCATTCGAAACGGAACCACACATACATCAAAATGCCAAGAATGGCGGTGACCACTGCGATGATGCCTTGCTCGGCCAACTCGCTCGAAACCTTGGGACCGACGACATCCACGCTGCGGTATTCAATGCCTGGGCCCAGCGCCGTCTTGATCTTTTCCACCACCGCCGCCTGGACCTCATCCCCGCCTGCCTGGGCGCTCAACACGGATCATGAGGTCATTGGGTGAGCCATATTCCTGAAGCTCTATCGAGCCAAATCCCAGGCCGTCGAGGGTCGCAGCGAATTGGTCGACATTAGCGGCCTGCTCGGTTCGATCGGTAATGACGGTGCCACCCTTAAAATCGACGCCGACGTTGAGTCCAACAAAGATAAAGAGCAGCACCGAGGCAAGGCAAAGAAGGCCAGAGACAAAGAAGCCAAAACGGCTCAAGCGCAGAAAGGCAATTTTTGTATCGTCGGGAATGAAACGAATTGGTTTGTAACTCATGTGCAATGCCTCCGCTCTAGAGCGGAACCTCCTTGGGTCTCTACCCTACCGCGCCCAGGAAATGATACAATGAAGCGAGTCACGTGTATAAGCCGTGTACATAGTTGTCATAATGCCGATGGACAGGGTTATGGCAAAGCCTCGCACGGGACCGGAACCCACGCCAAACAGCACCACGGCAGCAATCAGAGCAGTCAGGTTCGCATCGAGGATAGTGGCAAACGCCGCCTTGAAACCCGTTTCGATTGAATTCAGCGCCGTTCGGCCGTTGCGCCATTCCTCGCGCATGCGCTCAAAAATGATGACGTTGGAGTCAACCGCCATGCCCATGGTGAGCACGATGCCCGCAATGCCCGGCAGGGTCAGGGTGAAGCCAACGAACGACATGATGGCAATCAACAGCATGAGGTTGATCAGCAGTGCCACATTCGCAAATAAGCCGAACAGGCGATAAGCCACAACCATGAAAATCATACCGCACGAGGCCGATCAACAGATGCATTGAAGCCCGCCCTTAATGGAATCAGAACCAAGGCTTGGGCCAACAGTGCGCTCTTCAACAATAGTCAATTTTGCCGGCAAGGCACCGGAACGCAAAACAACGGCAAGGTTGCTGGCTTCTTCAGTGGTAAAGTTCCCTGAAATCTGGCCCGACCCGCCGAGGATGGGTTCATTGATGTTGGGATAACTCACCACCTACGTTATCGAGAATGATGGCGAAAGGTTTGCCGACATTTTCCGCCGTCAGTTTGCCAAAACGCAGAGAGCCCTTCTGGTTGAAGCGAAAGCTGACAACAGACTTGGTTGTTTTGGTCGAAACTGGGCTGTGCGTCGGTCAGGTCAGCGCCATCCACTGTAGCGCGGCTGGAGGTTTGTACCCAAAGCATCTGGCTTGGGGTCATCCTTTAACGGCAGCTGCGTCGCACTCTTGCGGCGGATTCTGGCTGGCACCCGTCGGCTGCTCCTGGCAGAGAAGCTGGAAAGTGAGTTTCGCCGTGCGGCCCATGACATCCGGTTTCCTTGGTCGGGATCTTGCACGCCGGGTATTGAATGGCGATCCGGTCCTTGCCTTGCTGTTGTATTGTGGGCTCAGATGGTTCCCAGGGCGTTGATGCGGTTCTCGACAATTTTCAAAGATTGGCCGATGGCTAGCGCCACTTTGGCAGTCAAAGCCCGGCTCCGAAAAAGTGAAAATCTGAATTGTTCGTCCTGGCTACCATATTCGATAAAGATTTCACGGCAATGCCCGATGACAACAATCCACCACTCAATGGTTGCTGCAATTTCTGCAACTCGGTCTTGGCTTTGTCTGCGTCTGCCACATTGGACAGTCGGACTCGACACGCCATTCTCGGTTTTCGTGATGCCTTTGTAACCAACCTTTGCTTCGCGCAGGCTCGCCCGGACATCACCCGACAAGTTGTTGGGTGAGCTGATCGCCCTTAGAGATCCTTCCGGTCCACCTCCATCACTACGTTCGAGTCCGCCTTGCAGATCAAGGCCGAGCGTCATGGGCCTCGCGCCAACGGTTTTCAACTGACGTCCTGCCCAGCAGGCGACAGCACGTTGGGCAATGCAAATATCAAAGCAATCACGACCGATGCCAGAATGGCAATCGTCTTGTATCTGGAAAAATGAAGCATCTAGGACTACCGCCGCTCACTTCGTTTCGGCTTTGGCGGGTTCGCCCTTGGCGCGCACATCGCTGATGCCTTGACGCAGTACGCGAACCTTCACGTTCTCACCGACCTCGACAAGCAGTTCCTTGTCATCAACAACCTTGGTCACGCGCCCGATCAGGCCACCGTTGGTTACAACTGTATCACCGCGCGAAATCTTGCTGATCACGTCCTGATGCTCTTTCATCTTGCGCTGCTGCGGGCGGATGAGAAGGAACCAGAATACGGCCATGATCATCACGAGCGGCAGGATCATGCCCATGAAATCTCCGATTGCTGGCGATGCCAGCAGACTGGGCAAAGGCGGGAGTTATGAACATGGGTTGCTCCTAAATGATTTGGCCTGTTAAAGGTTTGCGCGGAATATAGCGATGGATTGCGCCATTGCAACGCCGGATTTAGGACTCTTTACGGCGCGGGGCTTGCGAGCTAAGAGCTTGTCATGGTTACAAAATCCCAGAACAGCCTGATTGCCCGCATTGCCGACGCGCTGGACCGCCTGGCGCCGCTTCCGCCAAAACCTGGCAATCTCGCGCGTTCCAGCGCATTTGTCTGGCACGCCTCACCGCCAAAGCTTGAGCCCGTTGCCAAAGTGAACCGCGTTGAATTGAAGTTGCTCAAGGGCATTGACCAGACACGCGATATCCTGCTGGAAAACACGCGTCGTTTTGCCAAGGGTCTGCCTGCCAACAATGCGCTTCTTTGGGGCGCACGCGGCATGGGCAAGTCTTCGCTCGTCAAAGCCACGCATCACCTGGTGAACGAAGAGCATGGCGGAAAATTGAAGCTCATCGAGATACACCGGGAAGATATAGAGAGCCTCCCTGCCCTCATGTCGGTGTTACGCGGCTCACCCAAAATTTCCTTCATCGTGTTTTGCGATGATCTTTCTTTTGATGGACAGGATGCGTCTTACAAGTCGCTCAAGGCTGCGCTTGATGGCGGAATTGAAGGACGGCCGGAAAACGTCATCCTTTACGCAACGTCGAACCGGCGTCATCTTTTGCCGCGAGACATGATCGAGAATGAGAAGTCCACGGCAATCAATCCATCGGAGGCAGTACAGGAAAAGGTTTCCCTGTCGGACAGATTTGGCCTGTGGCTGGGTTTTCACAATTGTTCGCAGGATGAGTTCCTCGAAATGATTGATGCCTATGCGGCGCACTATAAGCTGCCAGTGAAGGCAGCACAGCTTCATGCGGGCGCCATCGAATGGTCGGTCACCCGCGGCAGCCGCTCGGGCCGCGTGGCCTGGCAGTATATTCAGGATGTGGCAGGCCGGACGGGAACAAAGCTGGCGTCAAAATAGTTTAGGCCCGGCATTTCTGCCGGGCCTGCACTTGCAGAGGATCTTACGTTCTCTAGTTCGATGCGGTTGTGGAAGCCAGGAACTTCATCGGGTCCATGGCGGTTGCTCCTTTGCGAACTTCAAAGTGCAACTGTGGGCTTGAAACGGAGCCGGTCTGGCCGGCCTTGGCAATGACATCGCCACGCTTGACGATGTCGCCGCGTTTCACAAACAATTCCTTGGCATGGGCGTAGGCCGTAACCCAGCCGCCTTCATGGCGGATGAGCACGAGATTGCCGTAGCCTTTAAGTTCATTGCCGGCGTAGGCAACGACGCCACTCTCAGCGGCGCGCACACCTGTTCCTTCGGGAACTGCGATGTTGATGCCTTCGTTCTTTAGGCCATTCGGCTTGGCGCCGTATTCAGAAATGATCTTGCCTTTAACCGGCCAGCGCATGCCACCCATTGCAGGGCGAACCTCGAGTTCGGCAGTTTGCTGCGGAACAGTTTTTACGACGGGGATTTCTTCATCCAGCTGCGGCTTTCTTAAAGCCAGGTTCTGCGGTGTTTCGTCATTTTCGACCAACTCTTCACTCGAAACAACCTGTTCGGATTCTTCGACAGCAGGAACCTTCGCAATGATGGACTTCCGCGTTCCTGATGGCATGCGAAGTTGCTGGCCAACGTTCAAGGACTGGTCATGGGGCAGACCGTTGAGATCAGCGATGGCATAGGGCGAGACACCGTATGTGCGGCCGAGGGAGAACAGGGTTTCACCACCCGTCACAGTGTGCGTTCCTCTGGAGGCCTTCTTGACTGGTTCATTTGAAGCATATTGCTCCTCGGGCACATTTGCGAGTTTTGGCGCCATGGCCTGGGCGACCCCAGGGATGCGCAAGACGCGGCCCGTGCTCACCGTATAGGGAGGGGCAATGCCGTTGGCGGCCGCCAACTGGGCAACTGTGAGGCCGTTGGCCCGTGAAATTGAATAAAGCGTCATGCCCTGCTCAACCCGCACGGTTCCGCCCTTGGGAACCGTCGTCGCGTTTCTTGCGGTGCTGAGGTAGGTGGGTTCGGAATAAACGGGCTGCTTGTAGGCGGGCTTCTTGTAGCTGTAGTTGTTGCTGGCATAGTTCGGTGAGCCTAGCGGCGCGCTGGATAAGGGGCGCGAGACGATCTTGTCATCGTCGGCGGTTGCGTAGGTGTTGCGTTTCTTGGGAACTGATGCGGTGTAGACTGGATCGGCATCAGACGGGTTTTCAGCTGATGGATTGTCGGCGAAGCGCTCAACCGCGTTGGAGCATCCAGCAAGCATTACGGCCAAAGCTACTGACGCCAATATATTGAACTTTGAGAGCCCTTTTGGGGCACTTGAATCGATACGCATACGCGAACTCCACCTACAAACTTACCGGCAGATAATGGCCCGTTCAGGTTAATGGAGGGTTTAAGGTTGCAGCCTCTGGCTGTTATCCCGATAATATTTCTGCATTATTCGACGATAACGGGGGCACCGATCTCGACCCGGTTGAAGAGATCAATCACTTCATCGTTCATCATGCGAATGCAACCGGAGGAAACCGCCCCTCCAATGCTCCAAGGCTGGGTTGTGCCATGAATACGGTATTCCGTTTCGCCAATGTAAAGGGCTCGGGCGCCCAAAGGGTTTTCAGGGCCGCCCGCCATGAAGGCAGGAATGACGTTTCCCCTTTTTGCTTCTCGTTCGATCATGGCCTGCGGTGGACGCCAGTCGGGCCAGATCGTTTTTTGCGTAATCTCGTTCTCGCCAGACCACGTGAAGCCTTCACGGCCAACGCCGACGGGATACATGATGGCTTTGTTGTTTGGCAAAACGAAGTAGAGGCGTCGCTCGGCGGTTCGAATTAAGATCGAACCCGGTCTCATGGGCTCATTAAAATCGACGATCTTGTGGCTCGTTCCGCTGAATTCCTGTGGTGAGATCAATGATGCGGTTTGCCCGCTGTTCATGCCACCGTAAATCTTGGATGTCCCGGGATCAAACTTCAATTGCCCCGCATGAACCGGCGCAATTATCAAAGAACAGAAGGCGGCCGCAGCCGCCAGGATTTTTATACGCATACGCACTCACCCACCTCGGCATAACAGCAGCCGCGAACTGATTGTGGCGCAGGAGCGTTAAGACCTGCTTAAATCTCTTGGCCCTGCGAGTATCCTTTCAGCCTTCGGAGCATCTCCTGAGCTGAGAGATGGCTTGCAGGATGGCGCCATTCTTCGACCAATTCGGCAATGGGTTTCAGAACGAAAATGCGCTCCGGAATGCCTGGATGAGGCAGTATTAGTCTGCCCGATGAACGTATAAGGCCGTGATAATCAACGATATCAAGATCGAGGGTGCGAGGCCCCCAACGTGTTGCCCTCCTTCGACCAGCCGTGCGCTCAATTGCATGGAGTTTTTGCAGCAAGGCCAATGGAGGCAAGTGCGTTTCTATGCGCGCGACAGCATTGACGAAGGGCGGCTGATTGGGCTTGCCGAAGGGAGCGGTCAACAGCAATCGCGAGGCTCCCACCAGTTTCAGGCCATCACGGTTCAAAGCTTGCATGGCGTGCTGTACGTTTTGTTCTGGTGATCCCCACGGACCTGAAATGTTACTGCCTAGTGCGATAAGGATCATGATAACAAGTACCGTTTCCTAGCGCGTGTCCCGGCGGGATGGAATCATCCCGCCGAAAAGGACTCGCGCCAGATCAATATGCTGGAGCATGTCCTTGTCGCCAAACCGCTTCGCACTTTGGCGGGACATGCTCTAGCCCTTGTCGCGCATGAGCCTGGATTTTTCGCGGCCCCAGTCACGGTCCTTGATTGACTCGCGCTTGTCGTGAAGCTTCTTGCCCTTAGCAAGGGCGATATCAACTTTGGCGCGTCCGCGGGGATTGAAGAATATTTTCAACGGAATAATCGTCAGGCCTTCGCGTGTGATGCCGACAGTGAGTTTTTGAATTTCCCTGGCATGAAGCAGAAGCTTGCGCGGCCGCTTCGGATCGTGATTGAAGCGGTTGGCCTCACGATATTCCGGAATGTTGGAATTCAGCAGAAAGAGTTCGCCTTTTTTCACGGTGGCATAGGCTTCGGCCAAATTGGTGCGGCCTTCACGCAAGGATTTTACCTCGGACCCTTGCAAGGCAAGACCGGCTTCAAAGGTTTGAAGAATTTCATATTCGTAACGGGCACGGCGGTTATCGGCCACCACCTTGATGCCGGTCTGCTTGCGTGCCGCTTTTGCGCCACCGCTTTTTGAGGACATCTCAGTTCAGCAGCCCCGCATGAACCATCGCGGCGCGCACGGTTTTCTTCGTTGACTCCGTTACCGGTATCAAGGGCAACCGGGTGTCCGGCAGGCAATGGCCAAGTAGGCTGACGCCATATTTTACCGGCCCCGGGCTTGATTCAACAAACATGGCGTGGTGCAAAGGCATGAGGCGATCCTGCAGCAGCAAGGCTGCCGCATAGTCACCCTTCAGCGTTGCGTCCTGCAGTTGGGCACAAAGGCGCGGCGCCACATTTGCCGTCACCGAGATGCAGCCAACGCCACCGTGAGCGTTAAAGCCCAGAGCCGTTCCGTCTTCACCCGAAAGCTGAATGAATTTTTCGCCCGAAGCCAGGCGCTGCAATGACGGCCGCGTCAAATCGGCAGATGCATCCTTGGTGCCAACAATGTTGGGTACGTCCTTGGCCAACCGCGCCAGCGTTTCCACTGAGATGCTGGCCACTGTCCGGCCCGGTACATTGTAAACAAAAATTGGAATTTTCACGCTTTCGGCCACGGCGCGGAAATGGGCGTAGAGGCCATCCTGAGTGGGCTTGTTGTAGTAGGGAACGACCACGAGGGCGGCATCGGCCCCTGCCTTTTCGGCGTGAACCGTATATTCAATGGCTTCCGCTGTATTGTTCGAGCCCGTGCCAGCGATAACTGGCACTTTGCCTGCGGCAACTTCGACGCATATTTCAACGACGCGCTTGTGTTCATCGGGCGAAAGGGTTGGCGATTCGCCTGTTGTACCCACCGGAACCAGCCCATTTGTGCCTTCTTTGATCTGCCAGGCCACAAATTTCCGGAAGGCGGATTCATCCACCTTTCCGTCCTTCATGGGGGTGATCAAAGCGGGAAACGAACCTCTGAACTGCACGACGAACCTCTATGGTTAATAAATTGGAAACCTTTGGCGGCATACCACTATGTGGTGCCGCACACGAGTTGTGCGGCACCTTAGACGTTCATGTTCACACCGGCAAGGCGCCCTTTTGAGTTGTCTGGCTGGCAAAATTGGGTTATAGAACGGGTAAATACGGCGCCACAGGACAGGGAAATTAATGCTGATTAGGGCTTTTGGCAGACTGGTTATCGGCTCAGTTCTTATGAGCTCAACGCTTGTGCCCTTGGCTGTGATCGTTACCCCCACCGCTGCCATAGCGGCGCCGCAAGCCAAGAGCCCCGCAGTACAAGCCATTGAACTGGCACTTAAAGGCCATTTCTCCGATGCTGGTCCGCTTGCCCAACGTTCGGGCGACGAAGCCGCGATCAAGCTGGTTGAACTCCTGTATCTGAGGGACCATTGGCAGGACGCAGGCTACAGCCGAATCATGGATTTCCTGGCTGCCGCTCCCAAGTGGCCGCTTGCCGAAACGCTGATGAAGCGAGCCGAACAGACACTTTACACAAATCGCGAGAGTGCTGATCGCATCCTTTCCCATTTTGCCAAACGCAAACCGCTTTCGATCGAAGGCAAATTGGCTCTTGCACGCGCCAATGTTGCCACTGGCAACAAGCAGGCGGCGCGCGATCTCGTCAATAATGTCTGGGGCGATGCAACCCTCGATGTCGCGTTTGAAAAATCAATTGCATCAGAATTTGGCTCATTGCTGAGCGCTGATGATCATAAGCGCCGCATGTGGCGTCTGGTCTACGCGCAGGAATCCAATGCTGCCATTCGCAACTCAAAGCGTTTGGGCAGCGATTATCAAAATGCAGCCAAGGTTGCGCAGGGTCTATTGCGCGGTGTTGCCGGTGCCGACAAGCAGTATGGCAAATTACCTTCAGCGATGCGTGAACAGCTGGGCATGAAATACGCGCTAGTCCGTTACTTGCGGAAGCTGGAGCGCTACTCCAAGGCGCGAGCTATTCTTGCAACAATTCCAAGTGATGCCGGCGATGTGGACGCCTGGTGGGTGGAACGCCGCATCATTGCGCGCCATTCGGTTGGCCTTAGCCGTAACGATGCTGTGAAGGCTGCCTATCAAATTGCCAAGGCCCATGGTTCGGCCAAGGGGGCCAACGCGGTTGAGGGCGAGTTCCTGGCGGGCTGGATCGCTTTGCGCTCGCTGAAAGACCCCGAAACAGCGCTTCGCCATTTCAGCAAGCTTGAAGAGATTGCGGAATCAGGCACGGAAAAAGCGCGGGCCCAATATTGGATTGGACGGTCCCACAATGCCCTTGGCAAGAAGGATAAGGCGCGAGTAGCCTTCGAGACCGCAGCGGAATATTCGACCATCTACTATGGCCAGTTGGCACGCGAGCAGATTGGACTCGGCAAAGTTCCGAGAGTCATCGGCAGTGGGAAGGCAACTGCCGCCGCGAAGGCTAGTGTGGATCGTGACGAGGTGGTCCGGGCGCTTAACCTGATGGTCAAGGCGAACGGCAAGTCCTCCGTCAGCATGTTCGTGTGGTCCCTGGCCAGCAGGTTTAACAACGTCGACGAAATGAATGCGGTTGCCGAAATCGTTAAGCAGCGCGGCGGCACGACAATGGCGCTGCGACTCGCAAAGGCCGCAAGCGCGCGCAATCTCGATATTGATCATTGGGCCTATCCAACACAGGCGCTGCCAAGCTGGAAGCAGATGGGCAAATCAGTTGAACTGTCCCTGGTTTATGGCCTGTCGCGGCAAGAGAGCGAATTCGATCCGCAAGCGGGAAGCAAAGTAGGCGCGCAAGGGTTAATGCAAATCATGCCGGGAACGGCGAAGCTTATCACAAAACAGTACCGTATTCCTTATGCGCCCGCCAAGTTGATGGGCGATCCCGCCTACAATGTGAAGCTCGGGGCCGCGCATCTGGGTGATCTAATTGCCGAGTACAATGGTTCCTATGTGCTCACCCTGGTCGCTTACAACGCCGGACCACGTCGCGTGCGCGAATGGGTGGCGGAATATGGCGATCCCCGCAGTGGCAAAGTGGACCCTATTGATTGGGTGGAATCCATTCCGTTCCAGGAAACACGGCAGTATGTGCAGAAGGTTTTGCAGAACACGCAGGTTTACCGGGCGCGCCTTGCTCCTGAAACCATGCGCCCAATGACTGCCGATCTCAGGCGCGGCGGGCGAGGGCATATTTCTGTCGCCGCAGCCGGGAACAACGGGCCAGACAACTGCTTTGGTTCTTCGATAGGCGCACTCATCGCGCGTTGTGACTAATGCTCCTGATTACAGGTCAATCTATTTTCAAACTGACGATGGCTTAACGCTGTTCGCGCGGGACTATTCTCTGACGCCTTCTGCTTTAACACCCCTCCTCTGCCTTCCCGGACTCACGCGCAACAGCAAGGACTTCGAAACAATAGCATCGTGGCTGGCGCACACGCGGCGCGTCATTGCGCCTGATTTTCGTGGCCGTGGCCTGTCGCAATTTGCGGGAGATCCGGCATCTTATCGGCCTGATGTCGAACTTGCTGATATGATTGGGCTTTTGAGCTTTCTGAAAATTGACCGTGTCGCGATTATCGGCACTTCCCGTGGCGGAATTGCAGGCATGCTGATGGCGGCCCTCCACCGGGACAGGCTTGCCGGGCTGCTTCTCAATGACATCGGCCCGAAACTCGAACCCGCCGGATTACTTCGTATACGGACTTATCTTGGCGTGCAGGCAAAATTTGAATCATGGAGCGCGGCAATTGCGAGCTTGAAGTCAAGCAACCCCGGATTTGAGTCGCTTTCGGCTGGCGAGTGGCAGGCCTTTGCCCAACGGGTGTTCAAGGAAACAAGACGGCGAGCCTTGCATCAATTATGATCCGGCGTTGGCCACAACATTCCCGACGGTTGACGACATTAAGTCGGGGCGCGTGGCGACGTTGTGGGAACTCTGTGCGCACTTGGCGGGACTGCCCTTAACCGTCGTGCGTGGAGAACATTCTGATCTCTTGAGCAGCGCTACTGTCGAGGCGATGAAACAGATGAACGCAGACCTTGACGTGACTACAGTTTCGAGTCGCGGCCATGCTCCATTTCTCGATGAAATGGAGGCGAAGGAAGCAATATTGCGCTGGCTTGAGAGAGTCGATGTAAATGAAAAGGGCCGGTAACTCCGGCCCTGCTCCAATCAATAGTTCAGTTATTTTTTCGTGCGCGTGCCTGACTGGGTTTGACCCGCCTTGCTCTTCACGCCACCGGTGCCGAAGAGTTTCTTAAATTCATCTTCCTTCCCATCGGCCAATAGCCTGCATTGCTTTGTCCACTCTTCACGATTGATGCGGCCATTGAATTTCAGATGGTCATCGACCCATTCAATTTCCTCGGGCGTCCACGCAGCGATCTGGTCGAAATGGAAAAAGCCGAGATTGTGCAGGACCTTCTCGTTCTTTGGGCCAACTCCGCTGATTCTCTGGAGTTTGTCTGGCTTGCCGTCGCGGGCCTTGGAGATTCCTTTTGGCCTTTCCATTTTGCCGGCGCTCATGACTGCGGCCGCCGCTTTGGGTGCCAAGGGTGCTGCGGTATGAGGTGCCTTCTCCGGTGGTGCCTCCTCCTGCGAAGCAGATTCAGTACCGCCAAACATGTTGCGCAACAGATATCCTAAAATGCAGCCGATGAAAAACGCGAGAAGCATCCATAAAACGAGTTCCATAAGATAGTGGGGCATCTTTTTTCCTCTTGTTGATCTTAAGCCGCGTCAGTGCCGCGGACACATGTGGCCCACCCAACCCATATGCCTAGTGCAAGACTTGCCAAAACCAGCCACCAGTTCTGTTCGACAACAATCCAACTGTCATGAAAATTGAAAAACTCATTCATGTTATTTCCTTTACTTCACCAAGGTAATTTCGGCACGGCGATTCTTCTTTCGGGCCGCGACGCTTTTTTCCGAATCAACCGGCAGGGTCTCGCTGAACCCTTTTGTGCTCAAGCGCGTGGCATCTACGCCTGCCGCAACCAGCGCATCGAGCACCGACTGGGCGCGCCATTCACTGAGCGCCTGATTGTATAGCCGGGGACCGAAAAAATCCGAGTGACCTGCGATCTCAGCCTTCACCGCAGTACAGCGCGGGTCTTTCAAAAGTGCCCCATATTGATTTACCGCCAAATCATATGGCGGTTTCAACTGCGTTTGGTTGAATTCAAAACGAAGGGGGAAAATTGCACTGATTTTAGCCAGCACGCCAGCGCAATCGTATGGTGGCGATGGTGGTGGCGGTTGCGGCGCAGATGCAACCGAAGGGGCTGCAGGAGTTTCCGGAGCCGATTCAACTGCTGGTGCCGTTTCAACTACGGGTGCTGGTTCGACAACTGGAGCAGGTTCAACAGCTGGAGTAGGCTCAACCGCCGGTGCGGCTGCTGGCGCCTTGATATTCAATTCAAATTTGGTCTGGTCAAAGGATTTGCGCCCCACCTTGTCAGCTGTCTCGACAATCACATCATAGCTGCCGGGTTCAAAAATTTTCGAGATTGCGAAACTCCAGTTTCCCTTGCCATCGGTCACCAAAGTGCTGCTGCTGTCATCCAATGCGGCGTCCAGCCCCACCTGTGGTATGGAAACTTTCAGGCTTGTGGCATCGCCTTCGGCCCAGGTTCCGGTGATTGCGGATGGCGTGGTATCCCCGGCATAAAGCGAAATCGTGGGCGTTGCCGGGCCCGCTGCATCGACATTTATCGTTGACGTGATTGCCAATGTCTTGCCGGCCGCGTTCGTGGTTTCCACAACAACGTCGTAGGTTCCATCTTTCAATACGGACTCGGATTTGAGTTTCCAATTTCCCGCGCCGTCGGACGAGAGAGCGGCATCAGTGCCCAAAACATAGGTTCTGCCTGCCAAAGTTACTGAAAGTCCGGTGCCTGCCCCTTCTGGCCAAGTGCCGGCAAGAGTTGGCCGGGCTTCCATGATGGTGGCGGATTTGAGCGTCGGCTCTGCCATGATCGCCGTAACTGGAGCGGGAATGGCTGCGGCCTCGGGGGTTGCCTGCTCTGGAATTGCAATTGCCGCCGCAAGTGTGGCTTTCGAAATATTTCCAGCCACGTCGCTGGTTTCAAGGGTGATGTCATAGGTGCCGGGCCTGAGATCGACGACAGGCGCAAAACTCCAGTTGCCCTTGCCATCGGATTTCAGGTCTTCATCTTTGCCGAGTGTCCAGGTCTGGTCCGCCAGTCTTGCAACAAGCGATGAGGCGCCATCTTCGACCCATGTTCCGTTCAAGGTGAAGGGCCACTGGATGCCGCTTGCCACAGGCGTGATTGCGGGGGCTGCGGGTGCAACAGTATCAATAACAAGCTTTGTGGGCGCCGTGCTGCCAACGGCCGGGTTAACGCCATCGGAAACTTCGGCGGTCACATCGTAACTGCCATCGGCCAGGGGTGCTGAGGGTTTTAATACCCAGGCTCCGGCATTTGAGGTGAGTTCTGGATCAGTACCGAGCTTATATGACTTGCCAGCCAGCGTGACAGCCAGGGTTTTTGCTACGCCCTCCTGCCACTTGCCTTTGATTTCCGGGGTCGAATTGTTGGCGATGAGGGCATCGACCGTGGGGGGCGTCAGAACTACCGGCACAACGATCCGGGCGCGCTCGGCCACGGTTCGCACACCATAGGTTCCTGCAAGCGCTTTTACAGCCGAATCAATGGCTTGCTGGCTCGGGGCGTCTCCGACCAGGGTCGCATCGCGACCGTTAAGTGAGACTTCTGCCCAGTTGGCTCCGCTGGCGAACAGCTGTTCTGTTGTTCTGGCTTGAAATATCCCGGGTAAGAGCGCCCGTATTCAGCATATGGGCCGCCAAGGTGGTCATAACCACCATGGGCGGTGCCCAAAGCAACCATTTTCCGGGACGCGGCTTCCACATAAATTTCCCCTGCTCTGATTTCAAACCTGCTCTTTCTGACGAAGAGAGCATTGCCCTATTGGTGGTTTGTTAGCATCGAAAGTGAGTCGATGCTACCTGACGTGGCAAGGCGCTGCAGGTCTTGTTAACCATCCGTTAAACTGTTGATATATCACAGTATAAATTGAGTGTTACGGCATTCAGTAAAACTGTTGCCTTTGCGCCACATCTGGCGAAATTCTGGAAAAGCGATGGCGTTATGCGTTGACGTTAACGGGCAGAAGCGTTGATAACATCAGTGTGTGCGAACGAGTCGTGCATTGCCTTCCCTAACTCATTGCAGGGGATCGGGGGGCTACTCAACTCCAAGGATTGTGGGAGAATAACAATGAAGACAATGAAAGTAGCACTCCTCGCTACAGCTGCACTAGCAGCTGTTTCGGTTAGCGCTCGCGCTGATGACACTGCTGCCATCAAGGCACAGCTCGAAGCACTTACTGCACGTATCGCCCAGCTCGAAGCAGCTCCTGCTGCTCCGGTTGGCTTTTCGCTGCTGACGGTCAGCAGGCAAGATGCCATGGTCGTTCCGGGCCTGCCCGAAGAAGATTCGGGTTACATCAACAAGAAGGCAACTGTAATTTCAGTTATGCCAACGGCTGACGTGCCAGCTACGACCACGATTGAATGGTCTGGCTATGTTCGTGCGGCGATCGTTTATCATGATTTTGATGCTGGCGATGATGATGAATATGATGTCCATGCCAAGGCCAGCCTGAAGGTCGTCGGAAAAACCGACACCGCTGTGGGTGAAGTCGGCGCGAGGATGGTCATTCAGGGTCATTGGAGAAATTGGGAGGCGATCAGATAACTGGAGTGCCAAGAGTAACACCGGTAATGCTTTCTTTGATGAAGCCTGGGGCTGGTGGGCCATGACTCCGGAATTGACGCTTGGTGGCGGCAAGGCCGGTTCGCTTGGCAATATCGGCTACGGTGTTGACAGTGCCTGCACCTGCCACGAAACAGACAATGCTGATATCTTCTTGGATCCAGGTAGCATACAGCAGTTGCGTTTGAGCTGGGCTTCGGGTCCGATGAGCGCAGCGGTTGCCGTGGAGGAAGCTGGAACTGCCAGGGAACTCGGTGGAGCGGCAGAAGTCAAGTATGCTGGCGATTTGTTCAGCGGCGAGATTGCCGGTGACTGGCGCGATGGCGGTGCCTTTGATGATTCATGGCAAGTCGGTGCCGGTTTCGGTTTTGCTCTTGGCGACATGGCTTAGCCTCTCCATTGGTGCTGCCACGGGTGAAACGGGCGGGGCGAGCCGCAGATGATTTCTGGGCTGTATCTGCCTTGGCTTCCATCAGCCTCAGCGATGCAGTTTCGGCTGAAATCGGTGGTGGTTTGAAGGACTTTGACACCGTTGGTGACGTGACCGCAGTTGATGTTGGCCTTTACTACAGGCCAGTATCACAGCTGATGCTTGGTGTCGAAGGCGAATGGGCCGACACGGATGGTGGTGATGAAACCTTCATCGCTGCATTTGTGACCGAATTCAGCTTCTAATACTGAATTTTCTAATGTTAAGAAATGGCCCGCTTCGGCGGGCCATTTTATTTTCAGTGCTTGCGGTTTAAACCATTCTTATGGCAAATCACCGACCAGATGCATCGCGCCACCTTCGAAGACGAAAGACTAGAGCATAATCAACTTTGTATGCAGCGATGGTCTTTACATTTCCTCGCCCCTTGGGGGAGAGGGCGAGCCTGCGAGCGCCCAACACGCAAGTGTTGGGAAGGTGAGGAGAGCAGGTTTTGCAATTGAATCACCTGTTCCCCCTCATCCTCCCAAGCTTCGCTTGGGTCCCTCCTTCTCCCCGATGGGGAGAAGGAAAGCAGGGGAGTTTCAATTCAAGCAAAGTTGATCGCGCCCAAAACGCAAAAATTTCAAAACGTTGCTGCAATGTCTCGCTGCCACTCTTGTTGTTGCCATAAGTTGCAGCTAGAATCAGAATTCAACAAAGGTTTTGCAATCGTGCGATTTAACTTCTGTGCCGCTTTCAGTTTAATATCCCTCGCACTGGCAGGCTGCTCCGCTGGCGATGTCGATTTGGAAAGCCGCAATATCAGTGTGCAGCAAACGCCCCAGCCTGCCAGCGCGCCAATTGCGGGTGGGATGGCGGCAGTCATTGGTCAAACGAGCCTCTCCTATGTAACGCTGACCGTATCAACCGCTACGGACCCCGTTGATAACAAGGACAAAAATAACAAGCAGGCCGTCACCTCCGGCAGCGGTTTTGTTGTGGATGACCAGGGCTACGTCATGACGGCAGCACATGTAGCCATCAAGGCTGGAAATACTATCCTTGCACGCGCTGCCAATGGCCGAATTTATTCGGGTAGTGTAGTGAACGTCCTGCCTGGCAATGACATGGCCCTGATTAAGCTGAGAGGGTTCAAGGGGCATGCGGCTGTTCCTGTTTCCAACGCCTGCCTGGCCGCCGGCTCAACCCTTTACTCCCTCGGCAAGCCCCATGCGCAGGGCGATACGGCGCGCTTTGGCACGGTCGAAACGATGAGCTTTGGCCGCCCGGTAAAATACGGCAAGTTTGGCTACCCGGATGCCATGGTCATGCGCATGAGCACGCAAAAGGGCGAATCCGGCGGACCTGTGTTTGACGGCAACGGCAGGCTCGCAGGCATGGTTGTCAGCACGCTTTCCGATGGCAATGGCCAGTCGCTTAACCTGGCCCACGCGGTTCCTTCGGCAACGCTGGCAGGCTTTCTGTGTTCGAACATCAGCTGTTCGCCAAGTTGGTCGGCCCTTGCACAGCAGTCAAACCACTCCTGCTTAACCAACTGAGATGAAATACATCAGCCACCGGGCAGAAGCACCGTGGTTCCCGTAGTCTTGCGCGCTTCAAGATCGCGGTGGGCTTGGACCACATCTGACAATGCGTATGTCTGGTTGACCGGGATTTTCACTTTTCCGGATTGCACAATTTCAAACAGGTCATTCGTCGTCTCTGCCAGATCCGCATCATTCGAGATGTAAGTTCCCAAAGTTGGGCGCGTGACATAGAGCGAGCCTTTGCCTGCGAGGATGCCGAGTTCAACTCCAACAACAGGCCCTGAGGCGTTGCCAAAACTTACGAGCAAGCCGCGAGGGCTCAGGCAGTCCAGCGAGGTCAAGAAAGTTGCCTGCCCCACGCCATCGTAAACAACGGGCACGCCTTTGCCACCAGTTATTTCCTTCACGCGGGCGACGACATTTTCAGTTGAAGAATTGATGACATGGGCGCAGCCATGGGCTTTGGCGATTTCCATTTTGCCTTCGGAACCCACGGTTCCGATGACTGTGGCGCCGAGAGCCTTTGCCCATTGGGAGGCAATCAAGCCAACACCACCTGCGGCGGCGTGGAGCAGAATTGTTTCGCCTGGCTTCACCTTGTATGTGGCGCGCAGAAGGTAACGCGCCGTCATGCCTTTCAGCATCATGCCGGCGGCGGTTTCGTCACTTATCGAATCAGGAATTTTGACGACGCTTAAGGCCGGAATGATCCGCGCCTGAGAATAGGCACCAATGGGGCCGTTGCCATAGGCCACCCGGTCACCCACCTTCAGGGTCGTGACGCCCTGCCCCAGCTCCTCAACGACGCCTGCTGCTTCCTGGCCCAGGCCAGAGGGAAGTTTAACGGGATAGAGCCCGGAGCGATGGTAGGTGTCTATATAATTGAGTCCAATGGCGGTGTGCCTTATGCGAACTTCGTTTGCACCTGGCTTGGGCAGATCCACATTGACCAGTTGCATAACTTCCGGTCCGCCGGTCTTCTCAATTCGAACAGCCTGTGTCACGCGCTTCTCACTTCCCTTGAAGAATGGTTCACAGGGCTTTTATTGCCTGAAGTTGCTTGAAATTCCAAGTTGATATCGGCAAGACTAGCTCCATGTCCCTCATTGTATCACCCATGATTTCCCGTGTGGAAGCACCGCCCATTACCGAGGCCATGACGTGGGTGCGGCCGGGGGCACGAAACCGGGAGCTGCTTGAATCTTTGCCAGGCGGTTCCGAGCTATGCGCCAGCCGAAATCTTGCAGGCGGAAATTGCGCGGCTTGCAACGGAGCCCGGAACCCACCTCTATACGGATATCAACGGAGTTCCGGAACTGCGCGAGGCCCTGGCCCGGCATATGGCGGCGGATTATCAAAGTGCGGTTGCTCCGGAAAATGTCATGATTACTTCGGGGTGCAATCAGGCTTTTTGCGCGGCCATCATGGCGCTGGCCCAGCGGGGCGATAATGTGGTGTTGCCGGTGCCTTATTATTTCAATCATCAGATGTGGCTGGATATGCTTGGTGTTGAGAAGCGCCTCGTCCCCGCATTTTGCGGAGGGCCGCGCCTATCCCCTGCCTCGGGATGCAGCGACGCTCATAGACAGCCACACAAGGGCAATTGTGCTGTGCTCGCCGAACAATCCAACGGGGGCCATTTATCCTCCAGAAATTATTGAGGGATTCTACGAACTTGCGAAAGCAGCCGGTATTGCCTTGATCATTGATGAAACCTACAAGGATTTTCGTTCCTCGCCGGAACCATTGCATCACCTTTTTGCCAAGGAGGACTGGCAGGATACTTTTATCCAGCTCTATAGCTTCTCTAAAGTCTTTGCGCTGACGGGTTACCGTGTCGGTTCAATTATTGCGGGTGCCAAAGTCTTGGCGGAGGCCGAGAAGATTTTGGACTGCATGGCCATTTGCGCACCGCAAATTTCGCAACGGGCAGCCTTGTTCGGGTTGGCAAACCTCGGCGACTGGAAACTGGAAAAGCAGCGAGTGATGGAACAGCGGCGGGAAGCTCTGCTGGCAGCCTTCAACGATTCCAAGCTATCTTACACGCTCATCAGTTCTGGTGCCTATTTTGCCTATGTGAAGCATCCGTTTGACAAGGAATCGGCAAAGACTGTGGCCATGCGCCTGGCGGGCGAGCACGACGTCCTATGCCTGCCCGGCTCCATGTTCGGGCCGGATCAGGAATCCTATCTGCGATTCGCCTTCGCAAACTCACCGGCTGAAGATATGGCAGTTCTGGTGGAGCGGTTGATCGAAAGTCAGTTCTAGCGATCAACTCTCCAATGTAATCCCGACGGAGGCATTTGCCGCTACTGCTTCTGTGACTTCACATAGGCGATGTAACCGCGGACGTCGGCGGCGGGTTCGGCGTAGGCTTTGCCCAGGGATTTCTCCATTGCAGCCATATAGGTTTTGGCCCAAGCGGGAAGCCGGTAGTCTACCACGGCGAGGAATTCGAGGGTAGCGGCCAAGCGAATGTCGGCAATTGACGGCTTGGCCCCGCCGATGAAAGGCGTTCCGTCCATATAGAACTTGTGGAAGACTTCGAGCGGCTCGGCAATGGCGTCGCCGGCGGCCTTCTGGGCTGCGGCCTTTTGTTCTGGAGATGCATCGCTGCTGCCGACTTCGCCCGCATATTGTCCAAAAGCGAGTGAAGGATAGGTGGCGCGGGCCACCAGCGGATAAAGCGTGCCGATAAGATAGAACATGGCGCTATCGATCATGGCGCGCTTGGCGGGGGTCTTAGGATAGAACTTACTCAGTTCATGCTTGTTGCAGAGATACTGCATAATGGCGCAGCTTTCCCAGAGCACGCCCTTGGGCAGGCCCTTGGCCTCCATCATCGGCGTGAGATGCGCCGGGTTCATGGCAAGGAATTCCGTGGTACGGGTCTTGCCGTAAACGTCATCCTCGGCGAAATCGAGTTTTGCGGCGCGCACGAATACGCGGACAGCCATGTTGTTCACACTTGGCTTCAGGACATGCAGTTTCATTTTTTCCTCCCTGTGTTTTTTCAGTACGGATTCTTTGGTGACCGGTCTTCAGACAGTGACGCATTTTTCCGCGTCATCAACGCTTCAATCGCATCGGCGAGGTGGACCTCGGCGATGTTGTAATCTCCGCGGGACACGCGGATTTTATGGGCCTCGAACAATACGTCCGCATGGGTGAAGCCATGGGGCGGCTCGAAGCGATAGGATGCCAGTTCGATCAGCAGGCCGAGCGGATCGGTGAAATAGATTGAATCCATGAAGCCGCGGTCTTTCACGCCGCTATGCTTGATCTTGCGGTCGTCGAGGCGCTTGATGGCCTGCAGGAAAGTGACGCGCGATACCGAAAAAGCAATGTGATGGACGCAGCCGGGCTCCGTGGGCGTGCGGCGCGGATCGGGCTTTCGGCCTTCATCGGTGAAAATGGTGATAAGGCGGCCGTCGCCGGGATCGAAATAGAGATGGCTTTCGGAGGCCCGGTCGAGATTGGGCTGCTCGAAAACGAAAGGCATGCCGAGCACACCCTCCCAAAAATCAATGGAGGTTTGGCGGTTGGCGCCGGTAAGAGTGATGTGGTGAACGCCTTGGCTTTGAAGTTTTTGCATGGGGGCTCTCCTCGTGAGCTCAATGCTGGACCAGTTTCGACTTATATTCACTACGCTGCAGGCTGCCGTAAGGCACAAGTTTGATACCGGCGGTAAATACCAGCACACTGCGAAGCCTGGCGCGAATAGCTTCGGCCAATGCTGCATCTTCTAGCTGGCCTTTGGCAAGTTCAATTTCGATGGGAAGCGGTGGCTCCTGCTTTACCCCAGCGTTCATGGGCTTTACCAAAATATGACCGCTGACTTTGGGGACAAACTCACTGACAACCTCCCGGATGGCTGAGGGGAAGACATTGACGCCTCGCACAATGAGCATGTCGTCGGTTCGGCCAATGCAGCGGATGCGGGGGGCGGTGCGGCCACATTTGCAGGGGCTGGTCCAGACCTCCACATGATCCCTGGTCCGGAAGCGCAGAAGTGGTGCGGCGCGATGTTGGAGATGGGTGAGAACGAGTTCGCCTTTGGCGCCGTCCTGCATGGCGATGGCCGCCCCTGTTTCGGCATTGATCAGCTCCGCATGGACGAAACCGCGCCCACCGAGATGCATGCCGTGCTGATGCTCGCATTCACCCCAGAGGGATACGCCGATATCGCCGATGCCCATGGCCTCGGTCACGCGGGCCCCCCAGCCTTCCTCCAGTTTCTTGCGGAATGCGGGTTCGCCACCGCCGGGTTCGCCCGCCACCAGCACGCGCTTCACGCTTGAACCTTTGAGATCATAATTCCGTTCCGCTGCCCATTCGACGAGATGGGCGGCGTAGGATGGTGTAAGCACTGCAGCTTCCGGCTTCAGCATTTTGATAGCAGTCATCAGGCGCTCGGTATTGCCGGTGCCCACGGGGATATGGCACATGCCCAGCTTGTCGAAGGCGCCGAGTGCGGCACCGGCCACAAATGGCCCGGCATTGTAAGTTGAGACGATGCGCTGACCTGCCTCCACGCCTGAAGCCGAATAGCTTCGGGCCGATGTTGTTGTCCACCTGTCGAGGTCACCTGCGGAGAGTGGAATGTAACTTGGGGTGCCCGTGGTGCCGCTGGTTGAGTAGATACGGATGATTTCGGATCGATCAACGCAGAGATGGGTGCCGATGGGGTTTTCGGGCGTGCAACTGGCACGAATTTCGCTCTTTTCGGTGAAAGGAAGTTGTGCAATTTCGGCAAGGCCGGCTGCCTCGGAAGCTGAAGCAAATCCTGCTGCTTTCAGTTTTTCCCGATAAAAGGCCGAGCGCTCAAAGAGATAGTGGAGCTGGGTGCGATAATGTGCGTCATCAATGACGAATTGCTCCGTCCATGGACGGGATTCAATTTCAGGCGCAAGCATCAAGCCGTGTCCTCCGGCTGGTCATTGCGGTAGGTGATCGCTTCCTCCGCCTTGCCCGCCATAAGAAAGCCTATGGGGCTTTTCTGTTCCTCGGCGAGGTGGCCGAGAATGCTTGCGGTTCTTGCCAACAATGGAATGGCTTTCACGACACTCACATCGAAACCGAGATCGAGCATGACGGCGGCAATTGGCATGGACACATTCATAACCAGCGGCTTGCCCCAGGCTTTGGCAACGCTATCGCGGAAATGGCGGGCAAGCGCCACATGGGGGCCACTTACACCGCGCTTGTCGGCCAGTTCCAGAATGCGTTCGGCGCGGGGGTCGAGCGGGCGATGGACGGGATGGCCGAAGCCTGGGGCCTTGCCGCCGGACTTTCTGATATCAGCGGCCAACGCCTCAGTCACTGTCATCGCGTCACCGCCTGCTGAAACTTTCGCTTGCGCCTCGGCAAGCAATTTAGCGCACAGCTCCGCGGTACCAAGGATCACCGGGCCACAGCCTAAGAGCCCGGCGGCAAGTGCTCCCTGCAAAGAACCGGGATCGGCGGCGAGCGTCATTCGCGCCGCGATGTTGGTTGGCATCATGCCATGTTCGGCAATGGAGACGAGCAGGAGATCGAGAAAATCACGCTGGGTTTCCGTGGCTTCTCGCCCGGTCAGCAACAAATGGAAGTACTCGGTGAAGCTCATGCGGCCCATGAGATCGGTGCAGAGGTCACGTCCCCGCACTTCCACACGATTGGGATAGGCCTGGCAGATATGGCTTTCAGCGGCGCCTGACTTGCCGATTTGCATGGGTCACCTATGGGTAAGAATGGTTGCCCGCATCATAGAGGGGCGCTTCCTTTCGGCAAGTCCTGCGGCCAGTTACATCTTTGTTATTTAGGGCTGGCATGAGCCGCAAGCCATTCCTGTGCGCGGCGCTGGGCCTCGTTCAATTGCTCTTCAGTCATTCTGTTGGCGATATCATCACGAGCCGCGATGGCGTCATCAAGGTCTTTGGCGTCCAAGTGCCGGAAGGCCGCGGGCTGCCAAATCCAGCCAAAGGTGAGCTGCCACGAAATCCTGGGCCACGGCGCGGCCGTTGGCATACATGATTCCCAGATTGTATTGGGCCTTGGCATATCCCCGATCAGCCGCAAGTTGATACCATTTCACTGCTTCAACATAATCCTGAGGAACGCCAAGGCCATATTCGTACATTGACCCAAGATTGCTTTCGGCGGGCGCATAGCCTTGAGCGGCGGCGACGCGATACCATTTGAGTGCCTCGATGTAATCCTGCGCGACGCCCTGGCCGTTGTCATACAGAACCCCGAGATGGAACTGGGCTGCCGTATGACTCTGCTCGGCGGCAAGCCGGTACCACTTCGCAGCCTTGCCAAGGTCCTGCGGCACACCTTGGCCCATTTCATAACTGGCCCCGAGATTGTATTGGGCTTCGACATGGCCCTGAACCGCGGCGAGACGGTACCACCGCGCAGCTTCAACATCATCCTTTGGTAGGCCACGGCCGTTGGCAGACATGGAACCGAGGCTGTATTGGGCGGGAGCAAAAGCTTGGTCAGCGGCGAGGCGAAACCACTTTGCCGCTTCAGTAGCGTCCTGGGCCACACCATGACCACTGTCATACATGGTTCCGAGATTGGCCTGGGCTGCGGCTAAGCCCTGGGCGGCAGCGAGCTCGTACCATTTCAATGCTACGGAGTAATCCTGCGGAACACCTTTGCCCTCATCGTACAGCGCGCCCAGGTTATTTTGGGCGGAGGCACTGCCCTGATCGGCGGCGAGCCGGTACCATTTCAGAGCCTTGGCAAAGTCCTGTGCAACGCCCCTGCCCTTGTCGTAGAGTACGCCCAAGTTGCTTTGGGCTGCGATACTGCCTTGGCCGGCAGCTAATTGATACCACTTGGCGGCCTCGGCATAATTCAACAGCACACCACGGCCAATGTCATACATGAGCCCGAGATTATACTGCGCCGACACGAGACTTTGATCGGCGGCGAGACGGTACCACTTGGCGGCCTCGGCAACGTCGCGCCGTACGCCGCGCGCATTGTCGTAGGCAAGTCCCACTCTGTACTGCGCCTGGGCAAAGCCTTGAGCGGCGGCGAGGCGATACCACCGCAGTGCCTCCACATCGCCCTGCGGCACGCCCTGGCCGCTTTCATACAGGGCTCCAAGTTTGAATTGGGCATCTGCGAGGCCCTGATCGGCGGCGAGGCGGTACCACTTCAATGCTTCCGCATCGTCTTGCGGCACCCCCTGCCCGTTATCATACAGAACGCCGAGATTATACTGGGCCGCTGCATCGCCCTGTCCGGCCAACTGCCGCCACAGCTGCTGGGCTGTCGTATAAATGCGGCGCGTGTAGGCAGCAACCGCATCTTCGTAGGAACCCGCCAATGCAGGTTTGGTTAACAGGAATACGGCCAGCCCAAGGGCCATCGTCTGCAAATTCATTTTCATGCGGCGAGCATAAACAACATTTCAGGAGCCATGTCACGTTACGCAAATTGCGGGAGCCGTTTGGTCAAATTCTACTTGGATAGCTGCGCTGAGACCTTCGATACCAGCGACTTGGCGAGGCTGTGATAACCCGCTGCGGTTAAGTGTTGGCCATCAACCTGCCGGGGATAATTCCGGAACACCGCATTCTCCATCATGATTACGGTGATCCCCCGCGCCGCCAGGACTTTCCGGATTGCCGCAATATTCTCCGCCCGTTCGGCGCCCAGTCCTTTGCGTTTGTCATTGCCGCCGGGTTGAAAGATTACAACCGTTGTTCCGGATGGCACCGACGCTTCCAGGCGCTGCAACATCGCGCCTGTGGTTTGTCCGTTGGCTCCGGAATTAATGACCCGCACATCATAACCTTTCTGACGCAGCAGCAGTTCAAGCTGTGCTGGATAAGCTTCATCACGCGTCACGCCTTTCCCATAGGTTTGGCTTGCGCCAAAGGCCACGACAAGGCTTTCAGCGGCGATAGAGGGTGATGAGATTGCGAAAATGAAGACGGCGAAGATAAGTCCAATCACCATCAGGAGCTTGCGGCGCTCCATGTGGACAACTGTCAGTGACCCTCTTTCGCTCACATGCCTAATCCAGTCCATGCCATGCCATGCCATGCCAAGAAGATATCTACCAAAGGCGCTTATTAGCAAAAGCCTTGCCCGAGCCAGACTTCAAATAGTACTCAAATTCCTGCGCCTTTCGCTTATCGGAAAATGCGTGATAGCTAATTAGTTTCCATGGTCGATATTTCGAAGTATGAATGGAACCACCAGCATTATGGGTCTTAATTCTTTGCTTGAGATCAGTCGTATAGCCCACGTAGCGGCGATCGGGATCAAATTCACTTTGAATGAGGTAAACGTAAAACATTCTTCCCTGTCTGCGCCAGTCCTCCTTCGCCAAGGCTTCGGAGGACAGCCTACGCTCTGCCTCGCCTCAGCTGTCTTACTAGCGTAAGCCAGCCGTAGCTCGCAGAGCGTAGGCTGGCGGAGACGGAGGGATTCGAACCCTCGATACGCTGTAACACGTATGACGATTTAGCAAACCGTTGCCTTCAGCCACTCGGCCACGTCTCCATTGGTTTTGGCTTTTGCCGTGATTTGATTGCGCATGCAAGCGTGAGTAGCCGCTCGCCCACAAATCTTCCGGCGAGGTGGCAAAATGTCATAACCGACTAAATTAGTCGGTTTTTTCTTGACTTGCAGTCGCGCGGTGTTATTCCTGCAAAAAACACCGCAGGAGATCAGACAATGAAGCTTTCACGCCGCAGTCTTGTTGCATTTGCAGCCTTGGCTATATCTCTAATGCCAGCGAGCGCGGCTGAAGTAGTGAACATCTATTCGTACCGGCAGCCTGAACTGATCAACCCACTGTTTGCTGAATTCACCAAGCAAACCGGTATCGAAGTGCGGACTATTTTTGCGGAAAACGGACTGATCGAACGCATGGAGCAGGAAGGTGCCCTGAGCCCCGCTGACCTTTTGCTTTCTGCCGATGTTGGCAGGCTTGTGAGTGCTGCTGACAAGGGATTGGCCCAGCCGGTTGATTCGCCGGATATTCTCGGCAAGATTCCCGCAGCACTGCGCGATGCCAACAATCTGTGGTTTGGCCTCACCATGCGGGCGCGGGTGGTTTACGCCTCGAAGGACCGCGTTACCCAGGAAGCCATCAGCTACGAAGAATTGGCAGATCCCAAGTGGAAGGGCAAGATTTGCATTCGTCCTGGAAACCATCCCTATAATCTGGGTTTGATTTCAGCGGTGATTGCCCACAAGGGCGAAGCCGCGGCCAAGGAATGGCTCACCGGACTTAAAGCAAATCTGGCGCACAAGCCCAGCGGCAATGACCGCGAACAGGCCAAAGGCGTGTTTTCAGGTGAATGCGACATCGCCATCGCCAATACCTATTACATGGGGAAAATGCTTACCAACGAGAAGGAAACCGAGCAAAAAGACTGGGCGAAATCCACGCGCATCATGTTCCCCTCCTCCGCTGACATCGGCACCCATGTGAATATTTCCGGCATGCTTCTGTCGAAGAATGCTCCGCACAAGGATAATGCCCTTAAGCTGATGACCTATCTGGCCAGTGATGGAGCCCAGCAGCTTTATGCCAATGGCAATTTCGAATATCCGGTTAATCCCGCCGTGCCAGCCTCGGAAATTGTCCAGGCCTGGGGCGCGTTCACGCCTGACACGTTAAACATGGCAGAGATTGCCAAGCTCGAAAAAATTTCTGCCAAGCTCGTGGATGAAGTTCAGTTCAACGACTGATCCCTAAAAGTAAAAAGGGTTCGCGTGCCCTGTTTCACGCGAACCCTTCTCAGGCTTGACGCCTTTTTATTTAGTGCAATGTGAGCCAGTCTCGGGCCTGACGCTGGGCATCGGCTACATCGGTCGGGCTCATTTCGCGGGAAATTTCGCAGCGGTACTGCTTGGCGCTTTCACTGCCTTTGAGGGCAGCGAGATTGAACCACTTGTGGGCGGCCACGAGATTTTGCGATACATCGCGCCCAATGCAATATTTCATTCCGATTTCAAGCAAGTCTTCCGCCGTTGCGGCAGATATTGAAATCTCCGCTTCATTTATTGTTGTTTGACGTCCCATTTTCATTCCCATCTTCTGCATATCGCCACGCCAATACCGCGTGGCATTGATGGTGATCTTGACTCCGCCGGGACAACGCAGGGTTAAGCGACAGGATTAAGAAAATTCTTACGGATTCCGGGAACCCAAAAAACATCTCATATAAAACCTATTGAATTCAACGGATTACCTAGATTTATACGAGTTGTTTACGGTGAAAAATTCATCGCTGGTTTACCAGAAATCCGATTTCCGGCCCGCAGCATGAAAGCTACAGGGGCAGCGGAACTGCCAGTTTCATCGTGATCGGGAAATGATCGGAACCTGCCGAATTGCCGATGCGCTGGCGCTCAAGCTGGCGGATGCCGCGCGTGACAAAGATGTGATCAATGGCAATTTGCGGCAAGCCGGTGCGGGCGGGCCAAGTCGGCAAATTCGTGAGGAGCATGAGGTTGCCCTGGCTGGCGAGGGTTTGCGTCACGCGTGAATTGGGTGTGGCGTTGAAGTCGCCCATCACTACATAGTTGCCAGTAATCGCACCCAGCTCAGCGGCCATTGCCTTGATCTGCGTAAACTGGGCGCGCGTATGGGGAAACCGGGTGGTGTGAACGCCATAGATCGAGAGGCCACCAAATTCGGGGCCAAGTGAGGCCCTAATGTAGGGGGGGCCTTCCCAGAGCATCCGGTCGCCGATTTTTGTCAGGGGAAACTTGGACAGAATTCCAAAGTTGCAATGGGTTATGTCCGAGCACTTTGCCTGGTAGGGATATTGCGATCTCAGCTGATCGAAAATCACGCGCTTGTTGGGCCCGAGTTCAACGAGAACAATTACGTCCGCATCAATTCTTGTGATCTCGGCTTTGACGTCCTCTATCTTGTCGTTGTCGATCCAGGTGTTGAAGCTTGCGACACGCAATTCACGTTCGCCACTTTTGACCGTGCTCAAGACCGAGACATCGGAACTGACATAATAGGGCCACATGCTGTAGGCGGCCAACAGTCCGATAAGCAGAACAACAGCGGTCAGCACTTTGCCATGGGGCATGAACAGGCCAATTGCGAAAGCCAAGATCAAAAAAAACAATTGCGGGGTGACCTGCGAGAACACATCGAACGTTACCCAGAGTTGACCAAGGCGAGCGGCCGCCAAGCCAGCGATGCCAATGCTCAAACCAAGGATGCAGCCCAAATAGCCTTTTGGGCGCTTACGCGCTTTAGCGACGGCGGCGGCCTCAGCCTCAAGTGCGGCCTTACGCACAAATACTTTTTTGGTTTCGCTCACGCCGAATGCCCTTGCCCGGAATTACAGAAGTCTGCTCTCCATTGGCAGAATCTGTTCCGGTGTACCAAAACCAGGCATTGCTTCAATACGTTTTTTCCAAGCAACGATGTTGGGATAGGGCGTGAGGTCAATCATCGCTTCCGGCGCGTAACGCACAATCGCAAAGATGCCGATATCGGCGATTGTTGCCCGCTTGCCCACAATCCATTCGGATTTGGCAAGTTCATGCTCGATAACGGCCAAGGCGGCCTTGGCTTCGGTATCATACATGGTGCGAACTTCATCGCCGAACTGGCGGAAGCCGCGATTGCGCGCGCGAAGGCGCAGCAGCGGAACCGAGAGCTTGTCCCATTGCCAGAACAACCACTCCCGTACCCGGATTTTCTCAACCGGGGTCTTGCCGTCAAACTTTTTCAGACTTTCAGACAGGTGCTCAAGAATGGCCGCCGACTGCACCAGGAACAGCTGTCCGTCACGGAGCGCCGGAACCTGGCCGTAGCGGTTCTTGACCAGGTAGTCCGGCTGCTTGTGCTGGCCTTCGCGGAGATTGACGTGGATATAGGAATAAGGATGGCGGCACAGGGAGAGCATCAGCCCCACCGTGTAGGATGGGCCAGAGGTCATGGTGCCATGGAGGGTGAAGCGCTGCTTGTCGCCGCTTGCTGTCGCCGGCTTGGTTGACTTTTGGGGCTTTTGCTTTGTTGGCTTCTTCTTGGCAACAGCCTTTTTGGCCGCTTTCTTGGCTGGTTTAGCCATCGGAATACCCCTCGCTTGTCCCATTCGCGTAACAAATCTGCACACGGACTATAGCGGAAAATATTCGGAAACGGAAATACTATCTAAGATGCTGAATTTACTTAGTTAATTCCGAGTTTTTGACGCAACAAATCGTTAACGGCCTGGGGATTTGCCTTGCCGCCGGTGGATTTCATCACTTGACCCACAAACCAGCCCAGCATGGAGGGTTTGGCCAAAACGGCTGCGATTTTGTCCGGATTCTGGGCAATTATCTCGTCCACAGCCTTTTCGATGGCACCGGTATCGGTCACCTGCTTCAGGCCGCGGCTCTCAACGACCTCAGATGGCGAGCCGCCCTCGGTCCAGATGATTTCGAAGACGTCCTTGGCGATTTTTCCGGAAATTGTTCCAGAGGTTATGAGATCTACAATTTCGCCAAGCTGTTTGGCGGAAACCGGAGTGGTTTCAATGGTTTTGCCCTCCTTGTTCAACCGGCCGAAGAGCTCGTTGATTACCCAGTTTGCGGTGATCTTGCCATCCCTGCCCTTGGCTGTGGCTTCGAAAAAGTCCGACGAAGCCCGCTCGGCAATCAGCACGCTGGCATCATAGGCGGAAAGGCCATAGGCGCTCATGAAGCGGGTTCGCTTCTCGTCCGGCAACTCAGGCAGGCTAGTCTTGATTGCGGCCACCCAGTCATCCGTGAGTTCCAGAGGGAGCAGGTCCGGATCAGGGAAGTAACGGTAGTCATGGGCCTCTTCCTTGGAGCGCATGGAGCGGGTTTCGCCCTTCTTGGGGTCATAGAGGCGGGTTTCCTGGTCGATCTTTCCACCATCCTCCAGAATGCCGATCTGTCGGCGCGCCTCAAACTCAATGGCCTGACCCATGAAGCGGACAGAATTCACGTTCTTGATTTCGCAGCGGGTGCCGAACTTGTCGCCGGGCTTGCGCACCGACACATTGACGTCGGCGCGGAGCGAGCCCTGCTCCATGTTGCCATCGCAGGTGCCAAGATAGCGCATAATCTGGCGAAGCTTGGTGACGTAGGCGCGGGCTTCATCTGAGGAACGCATGTCTGGCTTCGAAACAATTTCCATAAGGGCGCAACCGGAGCGGTTGAGATCGACAAAGCTCATGTTCGGGTGCTGGTCGTGGATGGATTTGCCGGCGTCCTGCTCGAGATGCAGGCGCTCGATACCTACGTCAACAGTCTTGCCGTCATCGAGATCGATGGTGACGACGCCTTCGCCTACGACGGGCTGCTTATACTGGGAAATCTGGTAGCCCTGCGGCAGGTCGGGATAAAAATAGTTTTTCCGGTCGAAGATCGAATAATTGTTGATCTTGGCTTTCAGGCCAAGGCCGGTGCGAACGGCCTGTTCCACGCAATACTCATTGATGACCGGCAACATGCCGGGCATGGCGGCGTCGACCAGCGATACGTGGTCATTGGGTTCTCCGCCAAAATCGGCGGAGGCGCCGGAGAAGAGCTTGGACTTCGCGGTGACCTGGGCGTGGACCTCGAGGCCGATGATCACTTCCCAATCACCGGTTGCTCCCTTGATCCAATCCTTCGATGCGGCCACGCGCTTTTCAGAAATCATTGCTTTCACCTGTTATTCGCGCGCCTTGGTACTGGTTTGGGGGCTCCGGTTCAAGCCCCCGGGGTTGCCCATTTGCTTTCCGCCATGTAAGCGGGACTTTAAACTCCTAGTGGCGCGGAAATGACAAAAAACATACCTGATCTCAAGTCCTTAAAACCTGAAACAAGGATTGTGGCGGCGGGGCGCGAATATGCCGAGCATGGCATGGTCAACCCCGCCGTCTATCATGCCTCCACCGTGCTGTATCCTACGGTAAAATCCTTGCATGATGGAAGCCAGACATACAGTTATGGCCGCGAGGGAACGCCAACATCGCGGGCCTTTGAAACTGCGATCGCGGCCATCGAGGGGGGCCATGACGCAGCGGTTTTTCCATCCGGTGCCGCTGCGATTTCAGCCACGCTCCTTGCCTTCCTGAAAACTGGCGATCATCTGCTGATGGTGGATACGGCCTATCATCGGACGCGCAAGTTTTGCGATGGATTGCTCAAGGGCCTCGGCATTGAAACAACCTATTACGATCCCTTGATAGGTTACGGCGTTAGCGCCCTCATTCGCCCCAATACGCGCATTGTTTTTTGCGAAAGCCCGGGGTCGCAAACGATGGAGGTTCAGGATATTCCTGCCATCGCCGAGGCGGCCCACAAGAAGGGCTGTCTGGTTTTCATTGATAACACCTGGTCCGCCGGACTTTACTTCAATGCCTTTGCCCATGGCTGCGATGTCTCCATTCAGGCCGCCACGAAATATATCGTCGGCCATTCGGACGCCATGCTTGGGGTAACCACATGCAGCAAAGAGACCTGGCCTCAGTTCAAGGAAGCTTATTTGCTTATGGGGCAAATTGCCGGACCTGATGACATTTATCTGGCGCTGCGCGGGATGCGCACACTGGATGTGCGGCTCGAACGGCACCAACGCAACGCGCTGAAAATGGCGGAATGGCTTCGTGGACGAAGCGAGGTTGAAACGGTGCTCTATCCCGCCTTGAGCAATGACTCCGGCTACCAGATATGGAAGCGCGACTTTACCGGTGCGTGCGGGCTTTTCTCGGTTGTGCTCAAGCCAACGTCAGGAGAATCCGTGGCAGCGATGCTGGACGGACTTTCGCTCATTGGCATGGGGTTCAGCTGGGGCGGGTTTGAAAGCCTTGTTGTCCCCTTCAAGGCGCATCGAACCGCCACCACATGGACGGCGCAGGGCCCCTGCCTGCGTTTCCACATCGGCCTCGAAAATCCTGATGACCTGATTGATGATTTGAAACAAGGGTTTGAGCGCCTCAAAAAAATCTTCTTGAATTGCCGGATATAATTCCTATCTGGAGTTTAAGGACAGGAGGTTTGGGATGAACATGATTTTGGCGATTTCTTGCATGCAGTTTCAGTGCTGATTGGCATTGACCACCGGGAGTTTCGCCCAGGAGGCCGACGATCCGGAACTCATCTTCAAGAAGACGACCGTGTGGCGGCTGCTGTCGCCCGATGCCAAGCTTGCAACCTATGTCATTGATGATCCCCAGGTTGAGGGCGTTGCCTGCTATTTCACCGTGCCTGAGATTGGCGGGTGGTCGCGGCTGGGCGGGATTTGCGGAAGAACGCTCTGAAACATCGCTGGCCTGCCGCCAGGTGGGGCCGGTCACCCTCAAGGCAAGTTTACCCAAGGCGAGGAAATCTACCGCCAGCGCCGCTCGCTGTTCTTCAAGAAAATGCAAATCGTGCGCGGCTGCGACGCCAAGCGCAATGTTCTGGTGTACCTGAGCTACACGGACAAGATCATTGAGGGCAGCCCGCAGAACTCAACCTCCACGGTTCCCATTATGCCATGGGGAACGCTGCCCGCGCCGAAATGCGGGGAGTTTTTGAACGAGTAACTCCGCTCAGGCAGTCAGCATCACGGGTCGATGGTTCGATTATTTGGCAACTATGAGATCGGTATTCCGAAGCCTGTTGCACTCATATTGTGGCGGGCAATCGCTGTCTTTGTTATAGTTCAAATAGTCCCGGACGATCTGGGCAACAGCCATGCCGGAATCCTTAATCCCTGACGCCTGGGGGTCTTTCACGACCGGAGTTGCCGGGTCACCTATTACTGCGCCACTGTTGTCACCCTGATCTCCTTCGCCGCTCCCAGCGGTTACCGCACCAGTTGTTATGGCCACATTCTGCGCCGCTTTCGGGTTGCCCATGCCATCGATGGCCAATGAAACAGCGATAAACGTGTCAACATTTTTGATCACAGCCAAATATTGGTCCTTATCAATTGCGTCATTCAGGTACGTTTCGCACAGACGGTAGTACCCGTCCCTCAGGACCTGTATGCTTTGGGTCCGCAACCCGATTGAGGCGGCCGATTCCTGAAACCCAACGGCTGCCGATCCGCTTGCCGTTGGTGCTCCTGACTGACCGGTGAAATTTCCTTGGGCCGCCATCACGGCTGCCTGCGCCACCAGCGCGTCTGGGCTTGGTTCAGCACAAATGACCCGCACACCGTCTGATTTTCGTTTTCCCGAAATTATCAACCGTTGCCGAGCGTCGATGCTTAACGTCTGAACGTCACCTAAGGTGCCTTTTTTGTAGATTGTACCGCCATCGCAGGCGGCAAGGAAAAGCGGCAGGCAGGCTAATGCTGATACGGCAAGCACGGTTTTTACTCGATAGGCCATGACTTCCTCCACACACATGCAGCCAATGTTTACTTGGCGGAGCACCTGGCGGCACGGTGGCCCCACTTGAACTCTCAGATTGACTTCCCCCCTGGTTCCAATGGAATGGATCTATTTTCGTGACGGGCGAGGTTTGCCTTTTGGTTTTTCTGACGGGTCCGGCACGGTTTCCGCTTGGCCAAGCAAAACGGCGCGTTCAACAGGTTTCGTAACAGTTCCCTTTACTTCAACTCCGGAAGTCGACACTTCGATCTCGTCTGGCTCGTCCGATTTGTAAATGCCATGGACACAGTGAAAACCGAGCGCCCGGTAAACTTCGAACTGCTCTTCGCTGAAGAACTGGTCACCCGTTGTTTCATGCGGGTATTCCGGGTATCGCCTGGCATAGTCCCGAATGTAGACATTCTCGTCGTTACTCAGGGATGCCTTCACATAAATCAATTTTCCCTTGCCGCCATCCGAATAGATGATTTCGCCCACTGCGCAGTGGGGACCGCGCGAGACTTCAGCGCCCGGACCGCGGGGGCGAAGTGAAGTGGCCGCGATTTTGTCCCAGCGCAAATTGATGCGGACGCCAAGATCGATGCGCGCATAGCGCTGGATTTTGACAAATGAAGAAAACGTCATATGCGGATCGGCTTCCGCATCAATGACGATGATACGAGAGCAGCGCCGCTGCAACAGCACATAAAGCCCCGTATTGTCGATGTGGCCGCCATCGGTTAGATAAAGCCATCTCCCCCGAGGCTTGAGTAAGCTGAACATCTCCCGCAGCAGGTAGAACAGGTTACCTCCCGTACCTCCAGGATTCTTCAACCAATAGCCGAGCCGCAAGTTGAGGAGTGCCAGTGTCGGTGCCATCGGGCCAATCGAGGCGGAACCCATGTTCGACGATATTGCCGCTCCTGAAATTGCCATTGCCGTACCAAGGGTAAGAGCAGCATCCTCCGCTTCAAACGTCTTTGTGTCCTGGTATGACGACGACTGGCTTCCACTGTAGCGCTGGCCAAAGAAAAAGAAACCAGCGTTTCGGCCCCGCTGATTGGCTTCAGGTGAACCCTGAATGTTCAGCGCCGCGTTGATCAAATGATATGGAGCACTCGATGGCTCGAGTTGCGACAACTTCATTTCCTTGGCGTTCAGCGAACCATCAGGCCGCTTGTAGGAAAGAAATGCATCACTCAGCCGGTCCCGATAGAGCCGATGCAGCGAATTTGCATTCGGATTGAGGAACAGCCAGATTGCTATCATCATCGCAAAAGCAATCAACCCATAGACCTTAGCAAACGCCGGAAATGCGGGGTCCACCGGAAGATCTAACCGGTACCAGATGGCCCAGAGCCAGGACGGTGCCTGGTCTTTACCTACCCCAGGGATTCCCCAATAGGCAAAGAGCAGGTAGACCATCCAGATGATGATTGGCAGCGCCAGGGCAACAGCCCAAATGGCAGCCTTTCCGATAACTATCTTGGCGAATGCAGTGTAGCTTCCGGATTTCGATTCCGTCGCGAGCATTTCTCCTATGCGTTTTGCAAATAGGGATACAACTGCGATCATTGGTGTAAGGTAGGCGATAATTGACTTCACCCAGACGCTATAGTCCAGCGGCTCTCCACCATCGGCCGGGCGGGTCTTCTCATACATCCAGTTTATGATCACAGGCTGAAGCTCGCAAAAAGCCGAAAACGTCAGGAGGATGAGAAGCGAATAACCGACCGTTATGAAAAGGCCGCCAAATTCGCTTTCACCAAGTTTGAAGGCTGACCGGTAAAGAGCCCATAGCGAGTACACCACAAGGCTTAAGAGCGCGATGACAATTGTGAACGAAAAACTTCCATCCAGATAAGCGTTGCTAATGTATGGCTGGCTCAGCGCTTCCCGCGTCGGGTTGAGATAGATGGTGATGGCGGCAGCCAGCAGAATAACCGGAACGACCAACAAAACGTTGGTTACAAGACCGCGCACCACGATAGCCAGATCTGCCAAGAGGCTAAATTTACCGCGGGGGATCAAATAATTTGAATGGTCCCGGATGTGCCCTAACGCCTGAGGGTCGCTCATGTCGTTTGCTGACCCCTCAAACGGAAACACGCCGCCACTCACTGACATCGCCGAAGAAACGGACGTGCCAATGTAGCCGCCGCCGGAAACGGTCGACAGGTAGTCGATCTGCGGTATCACCTTGTGTTCCGACAGGGCCTGCAAGGCACCTAGGCAGAAGGCGGCGGAGCGTATCCCGCCGCCTGAAAGTGCAAGCCCTGCCGTGTCGAATTGGCCGGTGGAGCCATAGAGCTCACCCGCTGCGTTGCCTGATGGCGCTATAGGTCTTCGTTTCAGAAACTTCCGTCGTTGGTTTATCGCCTCGTGCTCACCTTTGAGCACGGTTTCCCACGACACAGACTGCTGCTTCCCGTTCTTTGACATGGCTTTCCCCCTTGGTGCCAATTCGCCGTCAAATTCGGAAACTTGTGTTAGCCTTAGCGTTTCGCTTTCTAATTGCAAGACTCAATTATAAGATTCGGAAATCACTGAGTTTTTTTGATGCAGCCCCAGATATGCGCATATCCATTCCAGCACGAAAGGGTTGTCATGCAATTCTGGCCACTGTGGGGAGCCTGCCGAACGACGATGCTGCAACTTGTTGGCGCCGACGCCGTATAGGCCTTAAGTCATTGACCAGCTCGAGAGGTGCTTATGCCGTCAAATGTTTTTCGGTTTGAGGAACGTTGGGAATTGCCGGGGGCCAAGTTGGGTCAGGTTTATGATGTGCTGTCATGCGGTGAGTTGTTGCCGCAGTGGTGGAAAGGCGTCTATCTCGAAGCCGAGAAGCTGACGCCCGGTGACGAACCAAAGGTTGGTGACCGCGTTCGAGCGCGGGCGCGTGGATTTCTGCCCTATGAATTGAACTTTATCGTGGAAGCGGTTGAGCTTGAGCCGGACAGGCGGGTTGTTGTAAAATCGATTGGCGATTTCGACGGGCTCTGGAGTGCCACGCTGACGCAAACAGAAACCGGTGTAAGCGTTGACCTTGTTTGGGAAGTAACCGTGCTGCGACCGATCCTGCGCCTGCTGGCGCCGCTGCTAAGGCCGGCTTTCGCCTGGAACCACCGCTGGACAACGCCACGCGGCGAGAAGGGTCTACGGGAATACCTGGCGGCTCTTCAAAGATGATGGACGGATTTGTCAGTGATAGGTGTGAGTGAGATTGCCTTTCAGTGGTTCAGACACCGGAATTGACCATCGCTTTCCCAACTCATCTGCAAACGCCAGCCAGGTTTCACCCAGAGATGTCCAGCGCAGTTTCATCTCCTGATCGGCTGCGAGTTGCGCGTGATGGAAGCACCGCTCAGCCTGCCCGCGAAATGCCGTGAAATTGTAAAGGTTGCGTTTGGGTATGTCTGCCACGCCTCGATACTTCTCAATTTATTGAAGAACCCGGCAGGATCCGCACCGGCAACTTCAGAGACGTTGCCAAGTTGAAGACGTAATTTCAATTCATGGGAGAAGTTATGCACTGCTTTATTAGATGGGACGGGCACCAGTACTGATGTCTCAGGTCCGTAGAAAGGGACCCACACCTGGCCTGCTGCCGGTTCAGTGGACACCATCCTAAGCTAACCCAGCCTTTCTTTCGAACTCAACAGGGCTGAGATACCCCATCGTCGAATGCCGGCGCTTGGGATTGTAGAAGCGCTCAATGTAATCGAACACATCGGCCTTGGCTTGAGTCTCTGTGTTCGATAGTCTTTGCGCGCTGTTCGTTCGGTCTTCAGCGAGGAGAAGAAGCTCTCCATCGCCGCATTGTCCCAGACATTGCCTGACCGGCTCATGGAGCAAGTGACGCCGTTGTCCGCCAGCAACAGCCGGAACTGTTCGCTGGTGTATTGGCTGCCCTGATCCGAGTGGTGCAGCAGGGCATTGGGCTTGCCCCGCCGCCAGATGGCCATGAGAAGCGCATCGGTCACGAGTTGGGCCGTCATGGATGCGCTCATCGACCAGCCGACGACGCGCCGCGAGAACAGATCGATGACCGCTGCCACATAGAGCCAGCCCTCGGCTGTCCAGATGTAGGTGAAGTCGGCGATCCACTTCCGGTTCGGCGCCGGCGCATGGAACTGCCTGTCCAGCACATTGGGGGCAATGGCAGCTGACCATGCCGCTCGCCTGTATCGGGTGGCAGATAGCGCCTGCGGGGCCTCGCCCGCATGGCATTCCTGCGCATCAGGCGCTCGATCCGGTGAAGGCCACAAATTGAAGCCCTCAGCCAGAACATCGTGCCAGACGCGCCGTGCGCCATAGGTCCGGTCACTGGCCATGAAGCTCTGCCGCATGACAGCAGCAGGCCTCGTCTTCCAGAGTCCGCTTGCTCGGGAACGGTTCAGCCAGGCATGGAAGCCTGACCGCGACACATCCAGCGCTTCGCACAGCCATGCCACCGGCCAGATCGAACGGTGCTTCGCGACGAAAGCGAACCTCATATCACTTCCTTCGCGAAGTAGGCTGCGGCCTTTTTTAGGATGTCCCGCTCCGCCTTCAGCTTGCACGACCTCCTTGCGCAGCCGGTCGATCTCCAGCTGCTCCGGCTTCATCTGCCCAAGGCCGGGAAACGCCTGCTTCGGGTCAGCGCCAAACTCCCTCACCCATTTGCGCAGCACGTTCTCGTGGACATCGAGGTCCCGGGCCGCCTGGGCACACGACACACCCCGCTCCCTGACCAGCTTTACCGCCTCAAGCTTGAACTCGCGGCTGAACTTCCTTCTCTGCATTTGAAACCTCCAGTTCCATCAAAACACCTTAACTCGGTGTCCATGAAACCGGCAGCAGGCCAGTTGCCTATTTCATTGTGATAACTGCGAGCGGATGCATGGGAAAATGCGGAGGTCCCTTCACATCGATTATCTCAACATTCCATGCTGGATCATTTCGGAAGACATCCACATGCCTAATAAAGTAATAAAGAATTGTAAGGTCGCTGTTCCTGTCGAAGAGCGTCATCAGGCGATTCTTGAAAGCCTCCATAACGGGTGCCCCGAATGGATGGTACAAGTAGAATATAGTGCCGTTTGGCGGAATGTTCTCGATGGCATTACCTTTAATGATGGTAACGTTACTATACTTGCGAAGTCTTTTGCGGGTTCGGCCGGCGATATCATCATCAAGTTCAATGCCTATCATAGGGTTCCGAAAGCCTTTGTGCAGCCAGAAATTGATTACGCGGCCCTTTCCGGTGCCAACATCAACCAGCACATCGTTTTCTTTTATTCTACCTTCGAAGACATGAGACAGAATAGAATAATTGGAGTTTGCTGTCTCGATGGCGTGAAGATGAGGATATCGCGTTTTAAGTTCGCCACTCAGAATTCCGCCATAACGAATATCTAATAGTGCATCGGAAAGTACCGAAAATGCCCATGATGGCCAAGCTTTCATGTCTCGTGGAATGTGTACGTTAAATCTCATCGCTCTCTCCTACTCGGGGATGTCCACTTGATGTTAAAAGGTTCGAAGCGGGCAATGTGACCAGAAAAGAATGTGTTACAGTCATTGGTCTAACTGGGCGCCAAAAGATAATTGTATCACTCATCACTCGTTTTTAATTATTGATAGGCGCAGGTTTAGTGACGCCTCGGGCGGCGCGAAGATAATATTCCACGGCGCGATTGCCATCTGCTGGAACAGCTTTGCCATCGAGGTAAAGATCGCCAAGCCTTAACAGTGCTTCAAATCTGC
This sequence comes from uncultured Alphaproteobacteria bacterium, assembly GCA_963766425.1. GTDB lineage: Bacteria > Pseudomonadota > Alphaproteobacteria > Rhizobiales > Aestuariivirgaceae > Aestuariivirga. The sequence continues at coordinate 108,763 of CAVYAB010000007.1, read as the reverse complement.
CGGCAGCGACCGCGCGCTCGTAGGCGCGAATAGCGATTTCGCCATCGACGGGACCGGCATCGCCACTGCTATAGAAGTCTCCGAGCAGGATCATGCCATCGGTGTTGCCCGCATCTGCCACTTCACGCACAAGCGTGCGACCACGTTCAACATCCTGCGTAACACCTTGGCCGCGCGCCAGCATCTCGCCGAGCCTAAGCTTCGCGGTCCGACTACCTGCTGCTGCCGCTAGACTGAAATAGTTCATCGCCTTAGGCCGATCGATCTTAACTCCAATACCGTCAAAATAGATCTCGCCCAGCCGGATCTGGGCGTCGCTGAGTCCCTGTGACGCTGCTTTTTTGAAGGCAGCGATCGCGGTTACAGCATCAATTGGGCCAACTGCTCCACTGATGGAGAGATCGCCCAACGAAACCAAAGCATTGGGGTCGCCAGTGTCAGCTACTTCGCGCACCAGTGCGAGACCTCTTTTTGGATCCTTCGCGACGCCCTGCCCGCGCGCGAGCATCTCGCCCATGCGCAACTTGCCGAAGTTGTTTCCTGCCTCTGCGGCGCTTCGAAAGTACTCGAAAGCCCTGGTCATGTCGGCTGCGACCAGTTTTCCTTCGAAGTTAATTTCGCCAAGCCTAAACAATGCGTGAGTACTGCCAGCTGCAACGGCTTTCTCAAAATTTTTCACTGCAGCCACGCTGTCAATCGGACCGGCCGTACCGCTGCTTAACATCTCGCCAAGTGATACATAAGCATCGGCATTGCCGGTTGCAGCTACCTCGCCAACCAGCGCACGACCTTGCTCCACATCCTGGACAGTACCCTGACCACTCGCCAGCATTTCACCCAGCCTGATCTTCCCATACTCGCTACCCGCAGTGGCTGCCCCGCGATAATATCCGATCGCCTTGGCGAGGTTCTTGGCAACCACATTACCATCAAAAAAAAGATCACCCAGCTTCACAAAAGCCACTTTGTCACCTACGCCAGCAGCTTTCTGGTAGGCATCAATCGCAGCGGCACTATCAATTGGCCCGTTGCTACGGTCGCTGTACATATCACCGAGCAGAATGAATGCACTTGCATTCCCCGCAGCTGCAACTTCGCGCACCAAAGCAAGTCCGCCTTTGATGTCCTTCGTGCGCCCCTGCCCACGGGCCATCATTTCGCCGACCCGCATTTTACCCGTATCACTTCCAGCTTCCGCGGCCTGGCGATAGAAATCAAACGCCTTCGTCAAATCCCTGGGAATCACTCGCCCATCAAAATAAATATCTCCCAGCCGGATCAATGCATCCCTGTTTCCAACTGCAGCCGCCTGAGCATAGAGTTCGCGCGCTGCAGTTGCATCAGCCGGAACTGCCTCCGCGGCCCCAATCAATTCACCAGGCTGAATAATTCCATATAGCACTTCTGGATCGTTGATTTTGGCAGAACGAGCGTAGAAGTCCCTAGCCATCTTAGCTTTGCCGGGCGCGATCTTGCCCTCCATAAGGAGATCGCCCAACTGGGTCAGGGCCTGCGCAATTACCTTAGACTTAGGTGTTGCTGTTTGACCACTTTGGACAAGCCAGAGAGGCGATCCAGAAAGTCCCATACCTTTTCCATGAATTGCCATATGCGGCACTTCACCAAGAACCGGTGGCGCAGCAGTGGATGAGCTGCCACAAATCAATAAAGCAATAGTGCTGACACGAGCTATTAATGTGGCCCGTGTCACCCAAAAGTATTCCACCGTAGATGTGACATCAGTTGGATGACCTTCAATGCTTTTCATCTTGGCACTCCTGTTCTATGCCCGATCCGCCGAACCAATCTCCAACCACTTGAGAGGAACCGGTCGCGCGATGGAGCAATTGGCAAATTTGAACCTCTTAAGAAAAACAAAAACTTCTCGTCTCCGATATCACGTGTCATGATAATTCGCGACAGCGCGAAGCAGTCTTCCGTCGTCGAACTCAGCGCATGACGCACACGGCAAGCTGAATTAAATCCAGCTTCACGCACCAGCTGGCGTGTTTTCGGGCTAGCATATCCATATGGATAGGCGAATGACCGAACAGGTGAACCGAGGTGTTCTTCCAGTACTTTCTTGCTGTTACTGATCTCCTCAAACGCCGTGGCCGGGCTCAACAGATCAAGTTGCGGATGGCTTACTGTATGGGCTCCGATTTCAATGCCGTCTGTGGAGAGCGACTGCAATTCCTCCCAACTCAACATCTGCCGGCTTCCCTCTCCAAGAGCCTCGAGCCAATTGCTGGTTGAGCCAACGCAACCAGACACGACATACAATGTCGCTGGAAAATTGTGACGCCTCAGGCTGGGCATTGCACCCGTCAGGAAATCTCTCAATCCATCATCGAAAGTAATTGCCACTGTACGCGGCGGCACAGTCTGTTGAGCCCTGAGTAAAGATGTCAGTGCTGAAACCGTTATGGGACGATAATTATTCTCAACAAGCAATTCCATTTGCCGGTCGAATGCCGCGGGGGGCAGAGCCCAGCGCCGGTAGGCATCTGTGCACTGCGTATCGATAGAATGATACATAAGAATCGGGATGGGATGTTGCATGCCGATCACTCCTGCCGATTTGAAACTGCTGGGGTGAGGCGCGTGGAATGGGTGATCTCCAAATGATGTTTCGAGGCTGCACGGCTTCGAATATAGCCAGCAACACCCGCGAGAACACCAAGCCGCTCACGCCAGACCAGCGAAAGAGGGTAGTCCTTTGGCAGATGCTGGTTCTTCGGCGAAGAAGCGCCCATCATATGCGCAAGTCCCGCTGGCAATATCCTGGCCAGGCGCAACGCGGTCGCGGGTTCATCAACTATGAGCTTGGTCAGATAAGCACCAAGGCCCATCCCGTAGCTAAAGGCCTGCTTACGCATGCCCTCTTCGCTCCGGCGATGATGATGCCAGATAATTGCTTCCGGCTCGTAGACCAACTGATAGGCCGCATTTACCACGGCGAAGAACGCTGCGAGGTCGTCGCCACCCCGCGCCATTGTTCCAGCTCCAAGTGCCGGGTCAAATCCGCCGATCCGCCTGAGCGTCTCTGTGCGGAAGGCCATGTTGGCACCAGATCCGAACTGCCCAGCGGTATATGGAAACAGAGGCCCGGACGGTCGATGATTCTTTATATCATAGATTTTTCTTTTGAATCCTTTTCCAAACCCTCCGTGCTTTTCTGTCCAAAACTGGGCGCGCGTTTCCAGTTCTGCGGGGAGAATTAGCCCGGTGACACAGCCAACCCTTCCGTCCGCGTCGAAGTTTGATGCCAGAGCTGAAAGCCAGCTCGGGTCGGCAATTACGTCATCGTCGGTGAAAGCAGTGACTGACGCTGTCACGTTTTCCAAGCCGCTGTTGTGCGCGCGCCCCAAACCCGGCCTATTCTCACGAACGTAGTGAACAATACCCGTTGGGGCATAACGGCTCGCCACCAAATCTGCTGTTTCCGAAGATGACGGAGCGTTATCAACGACGTAAATGTCGAACGCTCCATAATCCTGGTGTAATAATAAATCGAGACAGCTTGCGAGGCTTGTTGGGCGATCGCGTGTGGCGACGATTATGCTTGTGAATGGAGCGTCACCGACGCGAACTGGCTTTCGATCGGATGCGACGGACGGCGCGTGGATATCTTCACCAAGCAGTGCTGCAAGGTCCGTTGGGGTTAGATCCTCACCATTCAAGGGAATTTCCAGCACCTTAATTGGCCTGCCTGAACTGCGCACAAGGCAGAAAACACCGCCCCATTCCTGATCGGTAATTGGATTCTTCGCTTCGATCGCTGGAAGTGGTTGTGTGATCTCCAGGTCCAAAATCCTCAACGGCTGGAACGCGCCTTCGAGCATCTGCGGTTTCCAGTAGTTTTGCAATTTGGCGCTGACATAACCGTAAATTGTGTACCCCAGTCCGGCGATAATGCTCCCAGCTCGCACCATCCCCCATAGATCACGTTTCAGAAACGCATGATGAAGCCCAAGAGCAACTCCCGTTGGCAAAACGGAAGTTATATAAAGGCGCTCGCTTGACAGTCCGTGATGAGTACCAACCTTGTCCACCACCATTGCTTTGGATCGCCCCTCTGCCAAACACCTCCTGCGAAAGTAAGCCCAGTGATTTCGGTCCGGTGCAACGTGATGGTATACCTTCGCCTCGGGATCGAATTGAATTGTCGACTGCGGGAAAGCCAGGTGCGCCCTGATACAAAATTCCGTTTCCTCGCATCCTGTCGCATCAGCACCTCGCCGACCGATGCCTTCGCTGAAACCGCCAATAGCGGCAAACAACGCTCGGCGGAACGACATGTTGCAGCCAATCGGATTACGCACAGGAGCGACTTGGTCCGGCTGCCCCTTGTAACTGCATCCCACAACCCAATCGAACTCCGCTGGGAACCACCGTGGTCGACTGTCTGGCCACATCGCGATCACGCCACCCCCAACACCCATGACAGCTGGGTTTTTGTAATGAGATAGCAAGCGGTCAAGCCATTGTGCGTCCGCAACAGCATCATCATCGAGAAAGGCAACGACTTCTCCCGTGGCAAACTTCACACCCGTGTTACGCGCGCCAGAAAGGCCCTGCGTTTCTAAATTGGCATAAATCGCCACATCGGGGTGAGACTCAGCAACCAGCATTTGCAGAACGGGATTGTGATCGATGACGGCGATAATTTCGTTTGGCCGCCGCACTTGACACTTGAGAGAGTCGAGTGCGGCAAATAATAGCTGGCGGCGTTCGTCCGAATAGGCGCACACGATCACTGAAACAGTTGGGTTCGGAGTTGTGATGTGCGATCCAGAGATCACTGTTTTATTCGCCGCCAACGTGATTTATGGTTCTAGCCTGCTGTTTAGCAGGGTTCGATTTCGACAGTCTGAGTTTGACTATTGTCCGTAATATCCGCCACCCATCGGGTATCGTCCGCAAATTGCTGACACCGTGTAAGCGCGGGAACTCGCTGCTCGCAACTTCGCAAACCTTAAGTTGCGAACGTAGAGCTTGGACGTTCATGGCAGTTTCGATTTCGAAACCGTCAGCGTCGTCAAGATTCATAAATGGGAGTATGTCCCGCCAGAAGGCATTGTAGCCGTAGCAAAGATCCGTGAAGCGGCCACCGAAAGTCAGCCGGACAAGTTTTACAAGTCCCCAGTTGCCCAGTTTCCGGTACCACTCCATATCTTCGGTGTCACCGCCTTGCATAAATCGTGAGCCTTTTACGAAATCTGCACCAGCAAGCAGAGCTCCAACGTAACTGGGTATCTCGGAAGGATCCGCAGATCCGTCAGCATCCAGTGTGATGATGATGTCACCGCGAGCAGCAGCAAAACCACACCGGAGAGCCGCACCCTTTCCATGCCCCTCTTGCTGAACAATCACAACATTTGGAATAAGGGTTCTTGCCACCGAAATGGTGTCGTCGGTCGAATTGCCGTCGACAATCAGTATTTCATCCACCCATTTTGGAATGCGCGGTAAGACATGTGGAAGATTTTTGGCTTCATTTTTCGTCGGAACCACCACACTGATACGTGGGATAGCCATCATCGGAAACGCTAAGTCGGCACGACCATGACTTTGAGCACCGCCAATTCTCCGAAACAAATTTAAAATGGTCATCGCCCACTCCTGTCACTCGCGACTAACTTTCAACCAGGTTGCGGCTCGTCCCTTTTGTCCCTGTTGTGAGAACTTCAGCTTTCAAGGCTAGCTCTCCCCTAGCGCCGAACCAGCCTAATTCTCCTCATAGCTCGCAATCACTGCACCCAGCGCCTCTATCCAATGCAATGGTTACTGTTCCGCCCTTGACAGATATTTTGACCCATAGTGGTTCAAGTTGTGCCAAGTCTGGAACTCTCCATATGATTTGTTGCGCAGTTGCCATACTTGTGACTTAGTGCAGGATTTGTGCCAGATATTTTGGCCACAGGTATGCCCCAAATGGGCACTACACGGACGCGTGATCGGATCAAAATTCGACGGCACATTTCTTGAATTTGCCTTGCGGTGGTTGTTATGTTGTAACATTGTTCTTAGTTCGAATTGAAAATGATGATAGGAGCAACTATGAACAAACTCCCAGATGCAGGAAATGTTTCTGAATGGGAACGCTTGATGCTTCAATGGGAAGTTGCCCATACAAATTATCAAGCCGTACTGGATGCCTATAGTGTGTTAGGCAATCTTGAAGGCCATAGTGAAGAACGAGACGTTGCTGAGAAAAAAGCCTTGGCCGAACTTAAGGCAATTAAAAAGAAAATTGATCACCTCATAACGGAGACCAGTCTTCGGCGGAAGCCAAGTGCGAATTTTCTCGTAGTTGGCGTAATCGCGCAGGATACTGCAGGTTCGGTCACTGCCACAAATTACCCAAAAACCCGCGATGCAACTGAAGGTGATTTGAGAAGTCAAGTCGCAACGAAGAAAGTAAGAACTTGATAAAAAGCTAACAGTCCCGAAATAGCCAAGAGTCGAAGACATACCAAGCGTAAGGTCCGTGTTAAAAGTCGTGATGCGCCTCCAGCAATGGCGATTTGATTGATCCCCAAAATGACCAAAGTCACTGCAGTGATAATTAGTCCTATAAACCCGGAGACGGCCAAGTCGTTAGGTGCTGGATTTTTTTCCGTCAGTTGAACGTGAACAGGCAAGAAGTCGCCCGTGGCAGACACACTATCAAGTTCGACTTGGACCTCGCGGAAAATCGCTAACTGCTCAAGATTTAGCTTCAAAGCCTCCAATTTCAATGGATCAAAGCTATCGCCTTCGGAGAACGGCATGAGACGCACGAGCGCGTTCGGGCTGATGCGGTGCAAGCCACTCAGAACTACTGCGCCAAAGCGCGCGGATCGACCGGCCTCGATAACGATTTGAACAGTTGCTGTCGAAGTCCTGTGATCTGCCAGAACATTACGAGCCTTTACACGGACTAAGGGATGCGAAGCACGAAGAACAAGCCACACAATCTCACCCTCAAGCTCGTCAAGATTATCGGCGCGAACAATGGCACCGGTATATCGGGCCAGCAAAACGCTCAATTCTTCCCGAACTACGGTACTCAGATCGCTACCAATGACGCCACGTAGTTCAATCGACCCGATCCGATAGATATTCCCCGGTACCGGTTCCAATTGAATTAAATCAGTAAAATCAACTCCCTGCTTGATGGAAGGGTTGAGGTAACCATAAGCTTTTAATATAGCAGCCAAACGCAGTTTCTCGTTGGCGATTTTCACAGCCCAATCATGCACTGACATATTGACTAGCGACGGATCCTTTTCGGCAATAGCCGGCAGTCTAAAGCCATTTCTTAGAGCCGTAACAGCCTCAACATCACTTATCGAACCAAGCAAGAGTACGGGCTTTGCCTCACTGGGATGTATAGTTAATCCTGCCAACAGGACAAACATTAGCACTTTGGTTTTTGTGGGGAACACGCGACCTTCTAACCTTTCCATGCTGGATTTCTCAGGAAAGTAACTGCATTGACAAGAGTGCCACAACATCGTCTCTTTAGTGTCAGACAACACGACATCAAGACTACAGCTTCTAAGTACATAAATTTACTGCGCTCTGTGGTTTCGGTTAATGCAATTTCTGGGAAGGGTAACCAGTGGTGTGTTTCTTGCTTGGCGTGACCGTTAACCGCAGGTTGTTACTGATACATATGCTGAGTATGCATTATCGATTTAAACAAACAGTTGTCCAAAGTTTCGGCAGCCCTTGTGCGGAGTATCGTTTTAAACGTGCGCCGGTCTGTCGGATTGATTACCTCGCTCAAAACTTGGTTAATTGCGCAATTGGTTTCATCGATGTTTAATTTTCGCATTATGGTAGGCGTTGTGGTTGCCACTACCGCTGTCTTAGGTGTCACGACAGCATTCGCAGTATCTAGTCTGGGCCTAGATACCCCCCTCCTCGCCACTGGAAAATGGAAGCGTATTTTTAGCGATGAGTTTGACGCAGGACCACTGAATGGAAAGTTATGGACGACGTGCTATTGGTGGAATGACAATGGCTGTACAAATCTCGGCAACGAAGAGCTTCAATGGTACACACCAAACAATGTCGGCGTGTTGGACGGCTATCTTAGTCTGACAGCTCGCCCAGAGAACATAAAAGGCTTCAAAGGCCAAACATTCACATTTACCTCCGGTATGGTTACAACAGGTTTTGACGAAGACGACATTCCAAGCGAACCGCGCTTTGCTTTTCAATATGGAAGGATTGATGTTCGCGCGAAGTTGCCTGCTGGCAAGGGGCTTTGGCCGGCACTGTGGATGTTGCCCGGCAGTCACAAGTCGCGACCAGAGATCGACATTATGGAAACGTACGGAGATAGCCCGAGTTTGCTCAGAATGCATGTCCATAATGACGATATCGACGGCCACGAGAAAAGCGTCGGTGAAACGGCCAAGACCGTTGATTTGACAAAGGACTGGCATGTCTTTGGCTTGGAATGGGATCCCAATGCTATCGCCTGGTATCTCGACGGGATCCAGGTTTGGCGATACACTGACGTCGCAAACATCCCGCGCGAACAGATGTATCTGCTGATGAACCTCGCTGTCGGTGGTACTGGACCAGGAAAACCTGATCGCACCACAAATCTCCCAGCTGAATTTCTTGTCGACTACGTGCGGGTCTGGCAGCGTGTACCCTAATGACAACACTTTCGAAGATCAAACTGCAGGCGTTCGCCTTTAAAGGTGGACTTCGACTTGTCGCTGCCGATTGTCATCAACGCAACAAAGACCCAGAACGATTCACTCTAATCTTGACCCATCAAACGCTGGAATTAAGCACCTAGTCCTTGAATCCGATGATGCGTTTGACGGCAGAACGCAGAGCCACATCGATCTTCGAAATTGGAAGTTTTTCCAGATAATACTCACTGTAGGCCCAGGATTCAGCCCCAAACCTCTCCTTGAAGTGGGCAAGCGAAGCTGAATTTCCTGTCTCCCCCAGATGGTAGTAGCGGCATCCGGCGCGGCAGGCGTCCTCGATTGCCAACTTCTGGATCAAGTCGTTCGCGCCAGATGACCCCAGCGCCGCGCGGTCAATGGCCCCTCTGGAATCATTCACATTTTCTCGCTGAAGGACCAACATCGCGGCAGCTGGCGTGCCATTCACCCATGCCACCCATATACGGCAATGTTCGCCAAGGTTCTTGGCAATCAATTCGAATTTCTTCTTGGGGTCCCGCCGCTTGGCGCGAAATCGAGCAAGTGCCAAAGGCTCGCCTTGCTTGACAGCCCAGCGTTCAATCGATGATTGAAGAAGCTCATAGAAGACAGGCACCAGTTCCCCAGTGGTGTCGCATTTCACTTCAATGCCGAGTCTTTCGGCCTTGCGCACCCGTGATCGTGTATCCTTGCTAAATCGCTTCGACCAGACCTCATCAAAGCCGCCCTGAAGATCAATGACATGCGCCCGGCGAGCAACGGAATGAACCCCCGGTGGAGCTGCGTCTGCCCACAATGCACCGGCGCGCGGATTGGGTCTCAAGCCTATTTGTGCAAAAGGCAGCCGGGAAAGATCACCAAAAACGGTCTCAATATCGTTGACCTGAACACCTCCTGACGCAATGATGCCGCCAATACCCCAACCGCTGGGAAGCGAAGCAGCTGTTGTCAACATTGATGGCAAGTACCGGCGTCGGACCATCGGCAACACGCATTGTCGGCCATCGGCAAATTCATATAGCCGACTAGCATCGTCAAAATTACCCAATTGGCATATGCTATCAAACCATTGCAACGACTGATAAGGTATCGCCTCGGGGTCCTCTCTTAACAAGTTCTGCCACACGTGTCTTGGCGCCGGGGATGTCGCCTTGTAAGGTGTGATCATAATTGCCTCTTAACCAATGCCATAGTTCTATTTAATCCGACACACGCCTGATGACTTACTTGTTGAGTCCGCCGCTACACTCAGGGTCAAGGTTTGCAACATTTCATCTTGTTCATCCGGTTGTCACCCAGTGCAAGTCGATAATTGCGCTGTAGTCATGGAGCAGGATACAGAGTCTCCTTCTGCCGTGAGTTGGGAATGTATCCTGTGGCATTTTTTTCTGCAGATTGTACACAATCCAATACCAAATATGAGACTAAGTCCATATTGCAATTTGAAGATGGGGTTAGCAGGCATGAAGGCTTTGTAGATTTGCCGCGGCCCAGTAACCACGATTAGTTCAAATTTTAGGAATTAACCCTTTTGGCATGCACATTGCTTGACCGGTGCGCAAGCTACACGATAAAAGACGAGACTCTGATGCCTAAAAGATCCCTGGTGAAAAGATGTATCTGCTGATGAGCCTCACCGTCGGTGGTACTTGGCACGGCAGTTCTGGCAGCGGTATGAAATCTCCGGCTGAATTCGGTATTGACTGCATTTGGTTTTGGCAGCGCGGGGGGCAATGACGGTGTCTTCGAGAATCGTCGTGTTGACCACGGCATTCAGGCGAAGCCCTTTATCGGCTGTTGTGGATTTGCCCATTGCGATGTTGCGTTCACCGTTGACGCGCAATGGTTATGCTCTTGTGTTGAATGCGGCGCTCACATCCGCTCTTGGTTTTCTCTTTTGGATTCTCGCCGCACGACTCTACACCGCAGAACAAGTCGGCCTCGGCGCTGCAATGCTAAACATGCTCCTTATCATTGGCAACACGGCGCAGTTCAATTTGGGCAATGTCCTGAACCGCTTTCTGCCGGTGGCCGGGACCCGCACGAGTAAACTTATTCTATTTTCCTATGGTGTAGGGGTCGCCGCCGCATTTTTCATTTCAGCCTGTTTTGTCCTGGTGGTTGGAATTTTTGCCCCCTCTCTGGGTTTCCTGTCCCAAGACCCGTGGGTCTCCTGCTGGTTCGTGGCAGCGAGCGCCGCGTGGACGTTGTTTGCACTTCAGGATTGCGCTCTTGCCGGCATGCGGCAATCAGCATGGATTCCGTTGGAGAACGCCGTCTATGCCATCAGTAAAATCGGCCTTTTGGTGTTCCTTGCTGGAACCGCTCCCATGGGCTCAGGCATTTTCGCCGCATGGATCACTCCCCTTCCAGTCATCATCGTGGGCATCAATCTTTTCATCTTTTTCCGCTTGATTGCGCATAACAGTCCAAACTTCGAACCAATTGCCGACATCAACATGCCTGGCCTGCTTCGCTTCTTTGGCTGGGATTATCTGGGTAATGTTGCGTTGATATTGGCACTGGGTGGCGCGCCGCTCATGGTTCTCAACGTCGTGGGTCCAGCGGCCACCGCTAGTTATCAACTCGCTTGGACCATCTCATATTCCTTGTATCTTATCGGCCGATCCATGGGTATTTCGCTGCTGGCTGAAAGTGCTGCCGATCAAGACCGAATTGACACGCTCACTTCGGATACGTTCGTCCACAGTGTGATCCTGCTAACAGTAGCCCTGCTGATCGTGTTTGCAGGCGCACCGCTGATTATGTCACTATTCGGCCCATACTATGTGAAAGAAGGAGTCGGACTTCTCCGCGTCCTCGCGCTTTCCAGCATGGTGTGGTCACTAGTCACGATCTATCTGGCAGTTGCGCGCGCCCGTGGTGATCTGGTGATGGTCGCAATTGTCCAGATTGCAACCCTCATCCTTGCGCTCGGACTGGGGGCACCGTTCCTCTATCTGATGGGAGCCTTTGGCATGGGGTTGGCCTGGCTCGTTACACATGCCACCGTCGCAGGCGGAATCTTGATCTATTTCCTCATCAAAGATGGGCCGGGCCACGTCATTGACTGGTCGCTCAGTCTGGCTTCTTCAGTTTCGCGCCTGACATCAGTGCTCCTGCAACACAAGCGAGCGTCGCCCGGTAAAATTGTTCTGGAGCCCGCCGTTCAGGCATTGCTGCGGGACACTGGCGAGCCCGAAGTCGCGTCATGGCGCCCGCTCCGCATAGTTCCTTCGCAAAGCGATGTGCTCACCATCTATCTTGGCCCATTGCAACAGGCGCCAGCAGGCATTTTGAGCGGCGGTTCGCCAAATTCGGCTCGTGCGCTATTCAAGACGTCCTCCAGTGTTTTGGGTGCTAATTCGCTTGATCGATACGTAATGAAAATTCAATGCCTAAGGGCTGACACCCGACTAACAGGCTGCAATTTCAGGCTTCCCGAAGTATTGGCATTCAAGAACACAACCGATGGGGTCCATCTGATCGAGAGGGTGTTGCCCGGCGAGGACGGGAGAGTGGCTCTCTTGCGACCGGGCACGCGGGTGGCAGCGCTTGCCGCGGCCGCGCGGGCAATGGCTAATACACATTATCTTACGGCAGAGTCCGCCGTGATAGGACGGAAATGGTTGAATGAATGGATTGATCAGCCAGCTAGCTTGCTGGCCAAATCAGTGTCTACGCTCATGACTGTCGAGCAGCGGCGGGAAGCCATCGGCGTCTTCGTGGACGAGCAGCATGCGTTTTGGCGGGATCAGGACGTTTGGCTCGGTCTGGGCCATGGCGACTTCAGTCCTGGAAACATCCTGTTTGCGCCAGCCGACGGGCATGACCAAAAGGCAAGAACCACGGCAGCTAGGCCTGCAGTGGCAGAGATCACGGTTTCGGCGATCATCGATTGGGAGAGAGCAAGTCAGAATGCGCCCCCTGGGTTCGACGCGTGCCATCTCGCACTAACTTCGAGAACGCTGGTTAGTGGTCAGGAAATTGGCCAGGTTGTTCGAAGCATTTTGCTAAATCCGCAGTGGACTCCGCAGGAAGAAGTTTGGCTCGCTGGGCTGGATGAGCCAAATGCTAATCTGGCTGGCTGGCCCCGTGATCCTCGTACGGTGTACGCCATAACGGGGTTAGCTTGGTTACATCACGTCGCCGCCAATATTGAGAAATCAAGCCGGTATGCTCACAGCCGGCTGTGGACGGCGTGGAACATCGAGAGAGTTCTGCAGACCTATCTTCTAAAGTCAGCTACGGGATCTGTTTGAGTGTCAAAAAAATCGAACAAAAAAACGTTCGGGACCAATTTGGTTATCAAACAGCCTGATCAAGTTCCGGACAAGGATAACGAACCTGAACCAAGTGAGCCACGAGAAGATGATGCTAGTGTTCTGAAGGCTAAGGTGAACACGCGCTCAACCCACACCAGAATTCCGCTATCGTCAGTCAGGAAAACAGTTCGCAAGAATAGAAAGTCGACCATAGTGGTCGCAACTGGGCCTAGTGCCGAAATTGAAACCAATGCCTCAATCGTGCTGGAAACACCGGAAGCGTGGAGTTTTGTTGTATCCGCAGGATGTTTGACACTGGCACTTGTGCTTTGGGCATTCGGCTTAGATGGTGTGGATCCTGCGCGGCTGGACGACTTTGGAATTGTGTCGATCCTGACTTTGCCGATCTGGACTGCCCTCGTCCTGATAACAATCGGTTTTGTTCTGAGCTTGAAGCCAAATCTGGTTTCCGGTCCATTGCCGCTTCTCCACCTGGTGGCACTTTTAGTGGTGCTTCACGCCACTCCAGCAATCGTCTATGAAACGGCCAGGTATTCGTGGGCTTGGAAGCATCTTGGCATCGTAGATTTCATCCAGCGCCACGGCAATGTTGAGCCGGACATTAACCTTTTGCCTGCCTATCATAATTGGCCCGGCCTTTTCTTTGTCACCGCTTGGCTTGCAAATGCTCTTGGTATCCGGTCGATTGAGATTGCAAACGCAATTCGCTTCGCCCCGCCTGTGCTCAATTTTCTATTTCTCTTTGCACTTATTCCGATCTATAGGCGCTTCACTGGCGATCTGCGCTTGATTTGGACGGCTGCCTGGATTTTCCTAGTTGGAAATTGGATTGGTCAGGACTACTTCTCGCCACAGGGAGTGGCCTTTTTTATGTATCTTGTCGTGCTGGGGTTGTGTCTTGGCCCCTTGCACAGCAACTTGGAATGGACCCAGAATGCAACGGGTCGGCTGAGGCGCCACGCTGCGGCCTTCGTGACCTTCGTTTCGTCACGTTCAGAGCCGGCACCACAGCAAGTAGGCGGCCTGGGCCGGATGGCTTCTTCAGTGTGCGTATTGCTGTTGATCTGTGCGATCATTGTCACCCACCAGTTAACGCCGATCGCACTCATCCTGGCCCTCGCCGGACTTGCCGCTGTGGGCCGTGTCGGCATTGGCTATTGCCTTTTCGCAATTGTTGCTGAGGTACTCGGCCTTCTCTATCTCTCCACTCCGTTTGTCGCCAGCCACGTCGCTGACGAACTGGCTGGATTTGGACAGGGGTTGATCGACGCTTCCGACCGCCTCGTTGACACCTCACTGGTTAGCCGGGGCCAGGTCTACGTAGTTATCATCGGTCGCCTAACGACAGGAGTTATCGCGATAGCGGCAATTCTTGGCGGCTTGCGCAGGCTGCTCTACGGATATCGCGACGGAGCAGCTGTGGTTCTTGCAGTTTCAGCATTTCCACTCTTTGCCGTCTCCTATGGCGGCGAAATCCTGTTCCGCGTCTACTTCTTCTCCCTGCCCTTCCTTGCATTTTTTGCCGCCGCCGCTTTCTTCCCAACGACTGCGCTGGGACAATCACGCCTATTGCGAATTTTCCTCGGGTGCTTCGGACTTCTGTTGGCGATTGGCTTTCTTTTTGCGAACAACGGGAAGGATCGACAATATACGTTCTCAACAGCTGAAGTGGATGCGGCCTATTGGCTTTACAAGACCGCGCCACCAGGTTCGCTGCTGATTGAGGGTGCGCGCAGCTATCCCGGGCAATTCCTGAATTATGAGAATTTTACCTACGTGCCCATTTCGCTGGAAAGCACAGCACAACGCATTGAGATTCTGAACGATCCGGTCAACATTTTCGCCCGTTGGCTCGGAGACCCGAAATGGCACGCAGGATTTGTAATCATCACCCGCAGTCAAAAGGCCTATTTGGATGCCGAAGGAATCATGCCTCTTGGTTCGCTCGACCGAATTGAACAAGCACTTCTCGCTTCACCACGATTTGTCGTCGTATATGCGACCGCTGACGCTCGAATATTCGCACTTCACCCGACCGTCGGGAAAATGGGGCCGTGGGCGAAGTAATACACATTTGCCGGACGTAATTGTTGGCGACCTCGGCAGGATTCGAACCTGCGACCTAGTGCTTAGAAGGCACTTGCTCTAGTCCAACTGAGCTACGAGGTCGTGCTCAATGGGTCCAGTTGTCGGACCGGCCCCATTTGAAATTATCGGAATATGACTTCTTGTGTGAACGCACGGGCGGTTCGGTTGCCACGACATAGGCCAAGCCGTTTCTTTCGGCGTATGCAACGGCAAGTTCCTTGGTGGCAAAGCTCAGCTTCAACTGCTGGCGCGTATCGCCGGAAGAAGTCCAGCCCATCAGGGGGTCCGTCGTGCGCGGCGCCTCGGATTCAAATTCGAGCAGCCAGCTTTCCGACTTGCCCTTGCCTGACTGCATGGCGTTACGGGAAGGCTTGTAGATGCGTGCGACCATGGCGTCCTGCCCTCAAACTCAAAAATTTCTGAATGGTCGGGGCGGCGGGATTCGAACTCGCGACCCCCTGCGCCCAAGGCAGGTGCGCTACCAGACTGCGCTACGCCCCGACATTTCAGACTTTATGAAGCGCTGCTTATAGAGAAAAGTTCCGGGAGAGCAAGCTAGTCCTCAACGGTCCTGAAAATACGGTGATAAACCCTGTCATTTGGCCGTAATCCCAAGCGTTTTACCGTGCCGGCGGCCATTTCCAGCACGCCCCTTACAGGTTCCTGCACACTGATTGTATCAAGGGACTGGGGGACCGTATTTTCGGCTATGGCGGCTATGGTGCCATCTTCCCTGATAAACAGCATATCAAGTGAAATATTAGTGTTTTTCATCCACATAGCGACGGGGCGCGGCTTGCCGTAATCAAAGAGCATGGCTTTGTCTTCCGGCAGGAGATGCCTGAACATGAGGCCGCGCTTGCGCAGTTCTTCGGTATCGGCAATTTCAGCGGTGAACATGGTTACCGATGCGTCGCTTGCAACAGTGACAGGCTCAAGCTTTGATATTTGCGCATTTTCAGGCAGGGCCGCCGACGAACCGGTCAACCAGAGAAAGCAGGCCAATACTACCACGATGACCTGTTTCATCGACTCTCCTCTTACGCAACAGATTTGGGAGAATCTAGCCTAGTTCGTATGGGGCGGTCCACCCTCAAGACTCAGGCGAATTTCGGCGGCCATATTGCCCTTGGGACCTTCGCCAAATTTTACATAAACCCATTGGTCGGGAACAAGTTCAGCAATTGCCGTCTTGCGCAGCGTTTCCATGTGCACAAACACATCGGGCTTGCCTTCGCCTTCCGAGACAAAGCCGAAGCCGCGGGCCCGGTTGAACCATTTCACCCTGGCTTTCACCCAGCCCGTTGACGCAACAACGCTATTGTGGGTTCGCGCCTTGCGTTCAACGGGATGGATAGCGGTTGAAAGATCAACGGAGAGAACGCGCAGGCATTGATAGCCCTTCTGGCGGGCCACCACTTCGCAAGTGACGCGCGCACCTTCGAGCGGCGCTTCAAAACCATCGCGCTTCAGGCAGCTCAAGTGCAGCAGAATATCCGGCATGCCATTGTTCGGAATGATGAAGCCGTAACCGCGGCCAACGTCGAACCACTTCACCAAGCCGTCGATCTGGATGATCTGCACATTGGGCTCTGCGCCTTGTTCATGCCCAACTACCGCCCCAGTAGTAGAGGTGATACTCACCGCCATGTTTCACCCACCCCATTTTCGCGTGGCCGCCTTGCCTCTGCATGCCACAGTACCGAGTTTTGATCATAACTTATTCATTTGTACAGTACGATTCACGCTGTGACCGTTGGAAATCGCCGAGTGTGGCATTGCTGCATCTGCTCGACTCACGATTCACGGCAAAAAAAATCAATTTCGCTTTGAGTTTCAAAGAGAAGCGCTCATTTTTCCTATGCAAGCATGTTTGCCAGCATAGAATTTTGTTTTGGACATGCTTGCCGGGATGAAAACATTGGATTTCGCCGGAGAATCATAAAATTGGCAAAATGCTTCATTCGGGTGCCAGTGATTCGTTGCGGACAAGCGCTGCGATGGGACGCTAAACTCCCTCACTTAAGTTCATTCAA
The DNA here is from genome assembly GCA_963766425.1 of uncultured Alphaproteobacteria bacterium. Taxonomy (GTDB): domain Bacteria; phylum Pseudomonadota; class Alphaproteobacteria; order Rhizobiales; family Aestuariivirgaceae; genus Aestuariivirga. The sequence continues at coordinate 91,672 of CAVYAB010000007.1, read as the reverse complement.
TCAACGAGGTAGCCATGAAATATCTGCATACGATGATCCGAGTCGCCAATCTGGACGCATCATTGGACTTTTTCATCAACAAGCTGGGTTTTGTGGAGCAGCGCCGATATGTAAATGACAAAGGGCGCTATACGTTAGTGTTTGTTATCGCACCTGAAAGCCCTAATGCGCCCGTGGAACTCACTTACAACTGGGATCCGGAAGTCTATACGGGCGGACGGAACTTCGGACACCTGGCGATTGAGGTTGCCAATATATATGACTACTGCGCTGACCTGCAGAAGAAGGGCATCACCATCAATCGGCCACCACGCGACGGGAACATGGCGTTTATCAAAACACCGGACGGGATTTCAATTGAACTTCTGCAGAAGGGCAAGGCTTTGGCCATTGCGGAGCCCTGGGCCAGCATGGCGAATACGGGGACGTGGTGAGTTAGACCTGAGGTTTCCAAATTCCTGCTACCACAAAAGCTTCATCCATGCCGGGCCATGGCGGCATGGTAACGCCAATTGCCTGCAAGGGTTCTGGGCTATCGCAGCGGAACTGGAAATGAGTTCCTACTGGAATTGAAATCGAAACGCCGGGGTTAATGTCAATCGTTTCCTCGGCGTTTTTTGATTTGCGCCAGAGCTTTCCGCTTCCACCGGTGAAGTACCAGAGTTCTTCGACGGTGCGGTGGCAGACAGCGACTGAAATCCTGCCCGTCGGCAAACTGAACTGGGCCATTGAGCCCCGCTGTGCGGCGGCAAGGAGACGAACTTCCGAACCATCGGGGGCAATGGCATCCGGCTGCTCTGCCAGATGGCGGGTGATGAAATCATTTGGCATGGGAGGTCTCCGGCCTGGAGAAAATGGCGCGCCCTACGGGAGTCGAACCCGTCTTTACAACGTGAAAGGCTGTCGTCCTAACCGATAGACGAAGGGCGCACTGTGCGCGGTTCTATAAAGAGGTTCGTTTGCCGTGGCAAGCCTTACAAAACGGCTGCGACATCCTCAATTTGGAGCGATGGAACGCGCTTTGCACCCCATTCATCAATGGTTAAACGGCCGGCGAAATGCAGCGGCAATTTACGCTCGGTGAGCAACAATTCGCCGAGCTCGGTTCCTATGGCGCGGAAGGCAATGGCCTTGATTCGGGTGCCATCGGCAGACGCCAACGTGCAGCGGATGTGGTCGCTGCCTGCGGGGTCCGCATAGACGACCTTGTGGGCTGGAAAGGCGAAAACGGGGGCTGGATGGGCAGAACCATAAGGGCCCGCCTGCTCCAGCAATTCAATGAGATCCAGAGTTGCTCCTGAGGCGGACAGGGCCCCATCAATTTTGAGGGAATTTTCGGCGGCGTTGGCGACGGCGGAGGAGAGTTTTTCTTCGAGGAAATTTCTGAGCTCGGCGAGTTTGCCAATTTCAATGGTGAGGCCTGCGGCCATGGCATGGCCGCCACCTTTCACAATCACTCCAGCTTCGAGAGCGGCACGGATGGCGCTGCCGATATCGACGCCGGCAATGGAGCGGCCGGAGCCGCTGGCAAGACCAGTTTTCGGGTTGCTGGCGAGAACGAAGCTTGGCAACTGATAGCGTTCTTTGAGGCGCGCTGCAGCTAGACCTACCACGCCGGGATGCCAGCCTTCGCTTGCAACGATAACAACTGATGCTCGGCGTTCTTTTCCGAGCGACGCTTCGGCTTGAATTGCGGCTGCATCGACTACGCGCATTTCAATAGTCTGGCGTTGACGATTAAGTTGTTCCAGTTCCTGGGCGAGTTGATTGGCCCTGCCCTTGTCGCGCGTGGTGAGAAGCTCGAGTGCCAGATCGGCATGACCGATGCGCCCTGCCGCATTGAGCCTTGGTCCCAGCACAAAGCCCAGGGCATAGACATCGGGGCTGCGCTTGAGGCGGGCGATGTCGCTCAACATGGCAAGGCCCATGTTTTCGCGGCGTGACATGATCTTCAGGCCTTGAGTGACGTAAGCGCGGTTGAGACCCTTCAGGGGGACGACGTCGCACACGGTGGCGAGAGCCACGAGTTCCAGCCACTGCAACATGTTGGGTTCGGGTCGCGATTTAGAGTACCAGCTCTTCGCACGCAACAGTTTGTTGACGGTGGCCACGAGAATCATCACCACGCCCGCGGCACAGAGATAACCAAAGCCGGACACATCATCCTGCCGGTTGGGATTGATTACCGCATAAGCTTCGGGAAGAATTTCACCTGCCTGATGATGGTCAACGATGATGGTTTCCATGCCGAGTTCCGCGGCATGGGCCAGGGGATCATGGGCGAGTACACCGCAATCCAAGGTGAGCAGCAAGGTGCAGCCCTGCTCTTTCAAAAGTTTCACCGCGTGCTCACTGGGGCCATAGCCTTCGGTCAAACGGTCCGGCACGTGGATGATGGCGTCTGATCCCACGGCACGGAGAAACAATTGGAAGATCGCCGCAGAGGAAACACCATCGACATCATAGTCGCTGATGATGCCGATGCGAGTTTGGGCGATGATGGCTTCGGCAAGACGCTCCGCCCCCTTCTCCATGTCTTTCAGGACGGAAGGCTGCGGCATCAGGCTTCGGATCGTCGGATTGAGAAAGGCTTCGGCTTCATCGAGGCCAACACCGCGCGCAGCCAAGACGCGGCCCAGAATTTCCGGCAAGTCGTGGCGCTCGGCGATAGCCTGGGCCAGGCGTTCGTCCTGAAGGCGTGGCGTCCAGCGCCTGCGGCTTATGGAGCGTTCGACATCAAGAAAATTACGCTGCTTCACAGCCGCTCAATGCGGATCAGGCGCGGCTTCGAGGCAACATGACCGTCTTTCTCGATTTGCGAGATCGCGGTGCGAATGGATGTTTCAACGGTATCGTGGGTGATCAGAATGAAAGTCGCGGTCGCGCGCGGTGTTTCCTGTCCCTGCCGTCCGCGCTGCACGATGCTTTCAATGGAGATTTTTTCATCGGCCAGCACACGGGCAATGGCGGCAACGGCGCCGGGGCGGTCGACAAGCTCAAGAGCCACATAGTAACCACCCTCGTGGGCCTTCTTTGGCGCCTGCTTGCAGGGCTTGAGTTTAATTGCCGGAACACCGAAGGCGGGCCTTCTGTTGCCGCGGGCGATATCTACAATGTCCGACAGAACTGCGGACGCGGTGGGGTGAGCGCCGGCACCCCTGCCTTCAAGCATGAGGTCGCCGACAAAATCGCCTTTCACGACGATCGCGTTGAAGACACCATCCGTATCAGACACGGGCGAGCCCTTGGGAACGAGGGTTGGATTAACGCGCTGCTCAATGCCTTCGGCATGGGCGATTGCGACGCCGAGAAGCTTGATCTTGTATCCCATGTCGCTGGCATTGCGGATATCATCCAAGGTGATGGCTTCAATGCCTTCGATCTCAATGGCCGCCAGATTGACTTCCGTGCCAAAGGCCAATGAGGTTAGAACCGCCAATTTGTGCGCCGTATCGAAACCGCCGATATCAAAGGTGGGATCAGCCTCGGCGTAACCTAGATTTTGCGCTTCCTTCAGAACTTCGGAGAAGCTCCGGCCTTCGTTGGCCATTTTGGTGAGGATGTAATTGCAGGTGCCGTTCATGATTCCGAACAGCTTGGTGACGCGGTTGCCGATCAGGCCTTCACGCAGGGCTTTAATGATGGGGATGCCGCCGGCAACGGAGGCTTCAAAATTTAGTGCCACGCCCTTGGCTTCGGCCGCCCGCGCCAGCGCTGCGCCGTGATGGGCCAGAAGGGCCTTGTTGGCGGTAATGACGTGCTTGCCAGCGGCAATGGCGGCTTCGACCGAAGACTTTGCCGGGTCGCCCTCGCCTCCCATCAATTCTACAAAGACATCGATATCCGGGGATTTGGCAAGGTCCACTGGATCGCTGAACCAGGCTAAGCCTGTGAGGTCGTGGCCACGGTCCTTGGCCTTGTTGCGGGCGGCAACGGCTGTCACCCTGATCGGAACCCCGGCCCGGTCGGCCAGCAGGGCGCCATGCTTCTTTACTATATCCAACACACCAACGCCCACGTTACCGAGGCCAGCTATGCCGATGCGCAATTGGCTAGTCATATTATCCGCCAGGACTTTAAAATTAACTGTGAGCTGTCTTATGCCTAGGCAGACATGATTTTGCAAGAAAGGCCATTTATTGTTGGCGTTCCAAGCCAGCGCCCCTAAAATGGCGGGAAGAAATGGGAAGACAAGATTAATGAGCGATTCCAGCCCACAAAGACCGGGCGACTTCAAACTGGCGGACCCCGTCCAGCTCGCTCAGAATATGGCCAAGGTGTTTGAGCATGCCGCCCAAATTGCCCGGCACATCGCTGAGCGTCCCGAGCTGGCAAAAAAACAGGCGGAAACCCAGGTCACCCCCATCGATCAGGTGACCAAGACTCTTGGCGCCGTTGCCCAGTCCTACATGGCTGACCCACAGAAGCTCATGGAAGCCCAAACCCGGCTATGGAACAGCTACAGCCAGCTTTGGCAGAACGCCTGGTCAAAGGCGCTTGGGACGCCGACAGAGCCAATGGCTGCACCTGCCCGCAATGACAAGCGCTTCAAGGACAAGGACTGGCAGGAAAATACGGTTTTTGATTTTCTGAAGCAGTTCTATTTGATTTCGACCAATTGGGCGCAGGATTTTGTGAAAAACGCAGATGGCCTTGACGAGCATACGCGCCTCAAGGCCAGGTTCTATGTGGAGCAAATTGCCAACGCTTTTTCGCCGTCAAATTTTCCGGTTTCAAATCCGGAAATCCTACGCGCTACGCTGGCCACCAATGGGGCAAACCTGGTTGAGGGCCTGAAGCATCTTGAACAAGACATGAGTTCGCCGGACGGGCGGCTGCGTATCAAGCAGAGTGATACGAGCGCCTTTGAAATTGGCAAGAACATTGCCATGACACCGGGCAAGGTGGTGTTCCGCAACGACACCTTTGAGCTGATCCAGTATTCACCGGCGGTTGCACGCACATACGAAATTCCCCTCCTCATTGTCCCGCCGTGGATCAACAAGTTCTACATCCTTGACCTCAATCCGAAAAAATCTTTCGTGCGTTGGGCAACTGAACAAGGATTGACGGTGTTTGTTGTTTCCTGGGTCAATGCCACGGAAGCCCAGGGCCGCAAGAGCTTTTCCAACTACATGCGCGAGGGCTTCCTGGAGGCGGTGCAGGCGGTGCAGGACGCCACGGGTGCCGAGAAGGTCAATACCATCGGCTATTGCATTGGCGGCACGCTGGTGGCGGCTGGCTTGGGTTACATGGCGGCGAAGGATGACACCCGCATCAACGCGGCGACCTTTTTCACCACGCAGATTGATTTTGAAAAGGCGGGCGACCTTCTTGTTTACGTTGATGACGAACAGGTTAAGTGGATTGAAGAGCGCATGGAGGAGAAGGGCTATCTCGCGGGCTCGCGGATGGCCGATGCTTTCAACTTGCTGCGCTCCAATGATTTGATCTGGTCCTATGTGATCAACAATTACATGCTCGGCAAGGAACCGATGCCCTTTGACCTGCTCTACTGGAATTCGGATTCGACGCGGATGCCAGCCGGCGTCCACTCCTTCTATTTGCGTGAGTGCTATCTCGGCAACAAGTTGGCCCAGGGCAAGATGGTTCTGGATAATGTGCGTATCGATCTCAAGAAGGTGAAGGTTCCGGTTTATAATCTGGCCGCGCGGGAAGATCATATTGCGCCACTGCCTTCGGTGTTCAAGGTCGGCCAGTTTTTCGGCGGGGAAACCAAGCTGGTGGTTTCCGGTTCGGGCCATATTGCCGGAGTTGTGAATCCGCCGGAGCAACGGAAATACAAGCATTGGACGAATGATGCGCCTGCCGACAACCTGGAAAACTGGCTCAAAACCGCCAAAGAACATGAAGGTTCCTGGTGGCCGGATTGGGCGGACTGGATCACGACGCGGTCTGGAGCCAAGGTTTCCGCACCAATTCCAGGCGATGGAAAACTGGAAGCCCTTGAGGATGCACCGGGCAGCTATGTGCGCGTGAGATCGGAATAACTTCGCAACTCCCTTCATTCTAAGTTGCACGGCGCGGCCGTGCCCCGAAGGATAGCCAAGCGTTCGACCAGCGACCCTTCGAGGCCTTGGCTAACGCCAAGGCACCACAGGGTGAGGGATCGGGCAATCACAAAAATGTGGTCGGAGGTGACTCGTAATCTGCTTTTTAATACCTATGTTAAGAGCAGAAGCGAGCCTGTTTCCCCCTCCCCCGCAATGGCGGGCTTGCTCGGAAAGTCCGGTCTCCCCTGCCCGGGCTTTCTTTTTTGGGCTTGCCGCAACAAAAAAGGCCGGAGCTTCCTCCGGCCTTTTGCATTCGGTAAATGATGGTTTAGCGCTTCGAGAACTGGAAGCTGCGGCGGGCTTTGGCCTTGCCGTATTTCTTGCGCTCGACGGCGCGGCTGTCGCGCGTGAGGAAGCCGCCTTTCTTAAGAGCTGGACGAAGGTCTGGCTCAAAATAGGTAAGGGCGCGCGAAATGCCGTGGCGCACGGCACCAGCCTGACCTGAAAGTCCGCCACCGACGACGGTGCATTCAACGTCCATTTGGGTATTACGATTAACAGCAATCAAAGGCTGCTGAACCAACATCCGCAGAACGGGACGGGCGAAATAGGCGTCGATGACCTTGCCATTGACGGTCACCTTGCCGGTACCACGCTTGATCCAGACGCGGGCAATCGCATTCTTGCGGCGGCCAGTGGCGTAGGCACGGCCCTTGGTGTCAATCTTTGGCTTGGCGGGAGCTATGGATGCAGCGGCATTTGCTGCTGTTGCCATTCCCATGGCCTCACCGAGATTTGAGAGTGTCGTTTGTTCAACCATGACGATTAGCCTCTCAGGACGTTCTTGGGGTTCATTGCTTTAATGTCGAGCTTGACCGGGTTCTGGGCCTCGTGGGGATGGGCCGAACCGCTGTAAATCCGCAGATTGGTCATTTGCTGGCGCTTGAGGGAAGCGCCGGGAAGCATGCGCTTCACAGCTGCTTCGAGGACCCGCTCTGGGAACTTGCCATCGAGGATCTGGTGCGCCTTGCGCTCCTTGATACCGCCGGGGAAGCCCGTGTGCCAGTAATAGGTCTTGTCCTTGCGCTTTGCGCCGCTGAAGGCGATTTTTTCGCAGTTTATGACGATGATGTTGTCGCCACAGTCCATGGAGGGGGTGAAGGTTGGCTTGTGCTTGCCGCGCAGACGGTTGGCAATAATTGTGGCCAGGCGGCCTACAACCAGTCCTTCTGCGTCGATCAGCACCCAATTTTTCACGATGTCCTTGGCTTTCGCCGAATAGGTGCTCATGTTTTTTCTCTGGGTTGTTGATTCCAAATGAAAGGGCACAAGTAGCCTTGCACCCATTCCGATGGCGCGGGGATTAAGGGACCCGGGGGGAGAAGTCAAGAATTATAGCGGAAAAACAGAATATTTTCGATGTGGTATTATGTTACCTGTGAAGCATTGTTTTCCTGCAAATTATCGGCGAATGCTGCTAAGGATATGTACCGGATGTCCTGGGCAGCATAAAAAAAGACCTCCGACCGGGGAGAAAAATGACGCGTCTAGCAAGGTTTTTAAGCGCTTTCTGGGTTGCGCTCATACCTATTGGGGCAATTCCCTCATTTTCTGCCGTGCCACCGACCTCCAATTCGCCCAGCCTGTCCGTCTTGGATCTAGATTTGTGGCCGAAACTGGTGGCCAACGAGCCTCTGGCCGAGGAAAAGGCGCCATCACCGCCAGCGGAAGTGGAAGACCTTACTGAACCCGACCCCAATCAGCCTGCCGACACCGAGACGCCGCCGGGAGACGAGGTGAGCATTGGTGAAATTCCCGTGGTTCAAATGGTTGAGCTTACCCTTGATACGGCCCAAAAAGCGGTGGATGCCTATGTGATCGTAAAGGACAAATACAAAGACGCCGAGCTGGAAAATTTTGACAGCTTGCAGGACTTCGTAGACCGCGATCCGCTTGGCAAAGCCTTTGAAGCCGATATCAAACTTGCCGGATTTGCAAATGTGACTGACTGGAACCTGGCAATCACCACGGTGGGCGCTGCCTATTCGAACATCATTGACGATCAATCGAGCGACATCAAGCTGCAGATTGAAGAAGTGGAGAAGGATACGGAGTTGGCGCAAGACATGAAGGACCGGATTATCGCATCCCTGAACGCGCTGATCCCATCTGAAAACAACCGCGGCATCGTGCAGCAGATGATCGACAATCCCGTCTATACCGAAAAGCTCAAATCGCTGGAAACCGAAGAAGAATGAGCGAACTGGTTCTTCGTGAATTGAGCGGCGGCATTTTGCGCTTGACTCTTAATGACCCGGCGACACGCAACAGTCTTTCCGAAATGATGATCCAGGAATTGCGCTCGGCGTTGAATGAATCGAAGGCGCGCGTCATTATCATTGGAGCCCATGGTCCGGCATTCAGTTCCGGGCACAATCTCAAAGAAATTACGGCCCGCCGCGCGGATGCTGACGGAGGCAGCGCCTATTTCAAGAAACTGTTCGACTCTTGCGCAGGCCTCATGCTTGCCATCGTTAACCACCCCTGCCCCGTCATTGCTGAAATTGATGGACTGGCAAGTGCTGCGGGATGCCAACTGGTTGCAAGTTGTGACCTGGCTGTTGCCACGGACCGGTCAACCTTTTGCACCCCTGGCGTCAACATTGGCCTTTTCTGCTCAACGCCAATGGTGGCTTTGACGCGCGCGGTGCAGCGCAAGCATGCCTTGGAAATGCTGCTTACGGGAGACCTTATACCGGCAGCGGAAGCAATGCGGATGGGGTTGATCAACCGTGTAACCAGCCACAATGAGCTCAAAGCCATGACGCAAGAACTTGCGCTTAAGATTGCATCGAAGTCAGGCATAGCAATCAAGACCGGCAAACAGGCTTTCAATGCGCAGTCCGAAATGGCTGTATCGGAGGCCTATGCCTACATGTCGCAGATCATGGCTGACAATCTGCTTGAGACTGACGCGCGCGAGGGTATCGGAGCATTCATTGAGAAGAGAAAGCCAAAGTGGGAGCAGGATCTTTGAAGCCACGGATAAATTTTGTAACCTTTGGTGTCGTCGACATGGCCAAGATGCGGGCGTTCTATGAGCGTCTAGGTCTTGTCGCCTCCACTGCCAGCAACCCCAACGTGACGTTCTTCGATGCCAATGGAATTGTGCTGGCGCTGTTTGGCTATCATGAGCTTGCGGAGGAAGCCGGTGCCAAAGCCGGTCCGGTACCGTCGTTTCGCGGTGTCGGCGTGGCGTGGAATGGGACAAGTGAAGAGGACGTTGACCGCATCATGGCCCATGCAAAAGCTGCGGGGGCAACAATCGCCAAAAAGGCCCAAAAGGTTTTTTGGGGTGGTTATTCCGGTTATTTCGCGGACCCGGAAGGACACTTGTGGGAAGTGGCCTTTAATCCGTTCATGCCTATCGATGCAGACGGGCACCTTCAATTGCCATGAACCATGACAGTTATTCGCCGGACTATATCCGTGAAATTCTGCACAGCGTTAAGGTGATTGCCCTTGTGGGTGCGTCCAGCAACGTAGTGCGTCCGTCCTATTTTGTGATGCAATACTTATTGAGCAAGGGCTATGAAGTCATACCGGTTAACCCCGGGCTGGCTGGACAGACACTTTTGGGCCAAACGGTTTACGCGGCGCTGAAGGATGTTCCCCAAGCAATCGATTTGGTTGATATCTTCAGGAATTCGAATGCCGCCGGAGGAGTTGTTGACGAGGCTTTGGCCTTAACTCCCAAACCATTGGTTATCTGGATGCAGCTGTTCGTTCGCAACGATGAAGCTGCTGTTCGCGCCGAGGCCGCGGGCCTGAAGGTTGTCATGAACCGCTGCTTCAAGATCGAGTATGGCAAGCTTTCCGGTGAATGGGCGTGGGTCGGCGGCAATTCGGGCATCATTTCCTCACGCAGGCAGCACATGCATGAGAGCGGGAAAATGCAGAGCTTGGGACTTGGCGGGATACTGCCCAAGAGATAGGTTACCTTCACATAACACAGGAGAGTAGCATGACCGACCGGCCAGCAGGATTTGATACATTAGCCATTCACGCCGGCGCCGCGCCCGATCCCGCCACGGGTGCCAGGATTACCCCCATCTACCAAACCACGGCCTATGTTTTCAATGACGTGAAACACGCAGCAGATTTGTTTGCCCTTAGGACCTTTGGAAACATCTACACCCGTATTATGAACCCGACCCAAGGTGTTCTTGAGGCAAAGATTGCGGCATTGGAGGGCGGAACCGCAGCACTTGCGGTGGCTTCAGGCCATGCGGCACAATTGCTGGTCTTCCATACCATCATGCAGCCGGGTGACGAGTTCGTCGCAGTGCGGCAGCTCTATGGTGGTTCCATCAACCAGTTCAACCATTCCTTTAAATCATTTGGCTGGCATGTAGTGTGGGCCGACGCGGAAGATATTAATTCCATTGAAAAGGCCTTGTCGCCGAAGACGAAGGCAATTTTCATTGAATCAATTGCCAATCCCGGCGGCCGAATTACTGATATTGCCGCGGTTGCAAAAATTGCCAAGCGCGCTGGTGTTCCGCTGATTGTCGATAATACGTTGGCCACGCCCTATCTGTGCAAGCCCATCGAGCATGGGGCAAATATCATTGTCCACTCACTCACAAAGTTCATGGGCGGCCATGGTAACTCAATGGGTGGCGCCATTGTTGATGGCGGCAATTTTGACTGGTCAAAGAGTGGCCGATACCCTCTTCTGTCAGAACCCAATGAGTCCTATCACGGCATAAAGTTTTATGAGACTTTTGGTGGCATGGCATTCGCGATCACGTGCCGAGTGCTTGGGCTTCGTGATCTCGGCCCAGCCATTGCGCCGCAGAATGCCTTTAACATTCTGACGGGCATGGAGACTCTCGGGCTTCGAATGCAGCGCCACTGTGACAATGCGCTCAAGGTGGCGGAATGGCTTACGCAGAATCCAAAGGTTGCCTGGGTGATTTACGCTGGCCTGCCAGGCGATGCCCATCACGCACTCCACAAGAAGTATGCACCAAAGGGTGCCGGCGGGGTGTTTACCTTCGGCCTCAAGGGCGGCTATGAAGCGGGCGTGAAGGTTGTCTCATCGGTGAAGCTTTTTTCGCACCTTGCCAATATCGGAGATACGCGTTCGCTTATCATCCACCCCGCGTCCACTACCCACAGCCAGCTTACTCCCGATCAGTTGAAGAAGGCAGGAGCCGGACCTGATGTCGTGCGGCTCTCCGTCGGCATTGAGGACGTGGCCGATATTATTGCAGACTTGGAACAGGCGATTGGATGACCAGCCTGTTGTGAAGATTCCAGACGGCGGCGGCCAAAACAGTTATGGCACCGGCTTGATGAACAAGGGCAACAGCCAATTGCACTTGCAGGAGCAACGTCAGAATCCCCAGACAGGCTTGCGCAAAAATCACATAGGCCAATACCATGGCTGATAGCGTGAAACTCCGCCAGGCATGAACAATTGAGGCGAGCAAAATTACATATGCCAGAATGCGATGATCAAATTGCACGGTCATGGCGTTCTCAAAAACGTTTATCCAACTTGGAGCCATGGCCATGAGGCCTTCCGGAATCCATTGGCCATCCATCTTGGGCCAAGTGGCGTAGCCCTGCCCTGCATCAAGGCCCGCAACAAATCCACCAGCCGCAAACTGCAAAAATATAAGAGGCAACAGGAATACTGCAAACCAATCGTCCGACGATGCGGGATAATGACGCCGCCCTCCAATGCCCTTGGCAACCCAAATTATTGAAGCGAAAATCATTGCGGCAAGTGTAAGGTGGGCGGCAAGGCGGTATTGGCTGACGTCGATCCGGTCGACAAGCCCCGAGGCAACCATGTACCAGCCCAACGCCCCTTGGGCGCCACCGAGGATAAAAAGCACAAGCAACCTTGGCCAAAGCTTTGGCTCAATTTTTCGTGCGAGCGCGAAATAGATCAGCGGGACGACAAACGTCAAACCGATGAAGCGGCCAAGGAAGCGATGGACCCACTCCCACCAGTAGATGAATTTGAATTCACCTAGTTCCATACCCTTGTTCTGAATCTGGTACTCCGGAAAGAGCTTGTATTTTTCAAATGCGGCAAGCCAGTCCGCCTCGTTCAAAGGAGGAATCGCGCCCAACAATGGCTGCCATTCCGTTATTGAAAGACCACTGTCCGTGAGGCGCGTGGCACCACCGACAATCACCGTACAAAACACCAGGCTTGCTATGAAATAGAGCCACAGGCGGACCTGCGGTTCTGCGACCTGCGATGGGGTTAAGGTTTGCTCCATCACCGCCAATTACGTTGCCTGCGCGCTATGTTCAAGCGAACCAGCATCGCATACTCTAGCTTGGAAAACATAATGCAACGTACTGAACCTGGAGTGCAATTGAAAGACTTCGGGGGGTGGCAACTAACGCATAATGCGTTTCAATGTGAATGTCACGAATGAACCGGATTGCGACGAAAGTGGCAATGGGGTAGTGCAAATCCATGAAAATTCGTCAGCGCAAACTCGTCGGGATCTTGGCGACAATAACATTTCTTGCGGTTTATGCCCTTATCGCCATGGCAATTGGCGGCCAGTATGTGGTGGGTCATGGCTGGGCCATTGAGCTCGTCGCGTTCATCCTGCTGGGCGTGGGGTGGATACCTGTTGCGATGGTTCTTATTCGCTGGATGTCGCGGCCAGACGCTTAAACCTGGCGCGAGTCCTTGTCGGCGAAGTCATTCAACTTCGCCGGAATTTGCTCTAGGCCACGTCCAGTTGCCTGAAGCCATTCCAAATGGCGAAGGCCGAACCGGACAGGAGCACATCGATATAGCGCAGTTTCTGGAAGCCGCCGGAAAGCGAGAGACGCGGCAGAGCTGTCAGATGGTCCCTGTGGCCCGAGAAGATCAAACCTTTCCGGGTCGTAACCGCAGCCTCATAGCCTGCCCTGGCGGCAAGTTTGAAATCACGCGATGAGGCAGACGCCACGTCGCCATAGGGATAGGCAAAGTACTTCGGAACCTTGCCAAGTTCTTTTGCAATCCGACGCCTGGATTCAACCAGCTCATAGGTTGCCTCAGTTTCGTTAAGTTCGGCAATTGCGTAGTGATTAACGGTATGGGCTCCAATCGTGCACAGGGGGTCATTGGCGATTTCGCGCAATTCATCCCAGGTCATCGCCTCGGCGCGGCAGATGGCGCCGAGATCAACGCGGTTGGTGTCGCAAAACTCCTTGATCCAAAGGCGCTGCTGTCTCTGCCCAAGTTGGCGCACGGGCCAATAGAACTGCTGCCAGGCTGATTGTTTTTGCGCGTCGCTTACGGTGTCGAGTTCCAAGTTCAATGCCTGTATCCTGGCACTCACCTTCGTATTGCCAGCAATTACCGCTTCCAGTCCACGCCACCACAATTCGCATTTTCCATCCTGAATGGCCGGGCTGGCGAAGATTGTGAATGGACAGTGGTGTTTTCGGAAAATCGGCCGCGCATGAACGAGATTGTCACGGTAGGCGTCATCTAGCGTAAAAACCACAAATGGCTTTCTGTGGGGCTGGCTTTCCTGAATTCGCCGCACGGCCTCGTCCATGGAGACAAGATCATAGCCGCGCCCCTTTACAAAGCCGATCACCGCGTCGAGGAATTCCGGCGTCACCTCAAGGCTCGAATTTGGCGCAAATCCCCGCTGCAGGCCGCCACCGGGGCGCACATGGTGCAACATAAAAATTGCGCCGAGACCGGCGGATATGGGCCGGAGCGCCTGCGATGCCCCAGAATAATACAGCATATCGAGGCTGGTCTTTAATATCGTAGACGTTGCCATGGCTCAGAATGTCGCTACAAAAGCAAATCGGGACTTCTCTATCGTGCTTAATGCACAATTCCTGCCAAGCTTCGACTGATCAGGGTTTGGACAAATAAACCCGCCAAACCGGTTAACAGGCAGGCGACAGCAACATGGTTACCGGGTTTAGGTCAGGCAGAAGCTGCCAGGCGAATTTCATCAAATTTCTGGGACTCCAGCCTGACGAACTGCACATCGCTTAAGCCAGAGGCCAGCAATTTCCTTGCCGCGTTTGCCACGTCGCGGTGGCGAAGGCCCGGGGCGAGAAGAAGCGCCCCCTGGCATTTTCCAACCAGCATTGGCGTGCGCGCCGATGCTTCGCCGCAATGGATAATGACCATATCATAGATGTTTCCCAGGGCACTCAATACGGCGTCGGTGCGCTGGTCCATGAGGGATATCATCTCTTCATTTCTTTCAAGACCGAAGCGCAGGAGATGGGCGCTGGAGAGAGGGTCGCGCACGATGACTTTGGTGAAGTCAGTTGTTCCGGCGAGGAGATCAACGAATCCCGGCCCCGTGGCCAAGCCGAACAACATATCAACACTTGAGCCATCGGGAGCCAGATCAACAACAACAATGCGCGAACCCCGCGAGGCAATGGCGCGGGCAATGGCGACGGTGGCCATTGAGGAGTCGGCTACTCCGCCTCCCATACTGGTTATTGCGAGGCGGCGCAGTGCCGCCGTCCGGTGAAGTTTGATGGCCCAATCGGCAATTTCGTGTGAGGCCGCAAGCAACCCTTGGCTATCATGAGAATCCGCGTTGCTGAGAAGGTCATGATTTGCCTGCAGTGAAAAGGCAGAAGGAAAAGTGGCCAGTGGGGCCATTATCTCAGTGATGATTGGCTGCGATGGCACATGAGGCTTTTGACGCTCCGGTTCTGGAGTTTGGTGTACGATTCCCGCGGCTCGAATGACCGGTTCGCCAAGCCTGCTCGCCGCAGCCATGATCTCTGACAGAAAAGAAAGTCCGAGCGATAATGCCAAGCCGGAAAGTGTTATCAACAAAACCAGCGGGCCCGACTTTGGAAATGAAGGCGACGTGGGAACAGCCGCCTGCTGAATGATTCTTGCTAGGCCTGGCTGGGTGGACAAATCCTGGCGCGCACTTGCATCGGCATAACGCAGGAGGAGAGACTCAAGCAGTGCCTTGTCGGCGGCCGATTCCCGTTCAAGCGCTTTCAGTTTCACTTCATCAAGGTTGGCGGTCGATTTGCGGCCTTTCATTTCTTCGAGTCGGGCGCGCAGCGAGTTTTCGCGTGCGCGCGAAATTTGCGCCTGCTGCTCAAGGCTGTCTACGAGCTTCAGCGCTTCGCTGCGAATCTGCCGGTCAATGTTTCTCAGATCATTCTGGGCCGCAATCATCTTGGGATGGCTGGGCAAGTAAGTTGCCGACAGTTCTGCCACGCGCCGGGCGGACGTAACCTGTTGCTCACGCAAGTTTTGGAAAATCGGTGAGTTCATGACGTCAGTTGAGCCCACGACCGTGCCCTTGGTGGCAAGAATATTCTTTATCGATTTGGCTCGTTCTTCGGCCTCTGTGCGCACGGTTTCGGCTAGCGTTATCTGCGAATTGAGTTCGGAAAGCTCTTGGGCGCCAAGCGTTGAATTCTCACCCTGCAGCAGGCCAGCCTGGGAGCGGAATTCTTCAATTCTTGCGTCGGAGCTTGCCACTTTCGTCCGCAAGTCCTCTATTTGTTCGGCAATCCAGTCACGCGCCCTGCTCGTTGGCTGCGAAATGGTCTCCGCGGTTGAGGTGACATAGATTTTCGCAAGGGTATTGGCTACCTCCGCCGCCGTCTTTGGGTTGGACGCAGAATATTTTACGGCCACCACGTTGGATTCCGGTATTTGGTAAACGGTGAGTTCGTCGGTGAGGAGTTTCAGGGCCCTCTGCTCCGAAGTTTTCAATCGCGGGTCTTCGCCAAAGCCGAAGGCCAACTGGAGCTGCTTGATTTTGCTGACGCCCTTTTGTTTCAGAGAATCAAATTCGGCACGGTCCTGAAGCTTCAAGGTTTCAACGACGCGGAGTGCAATGTCCTGGGATTTCAGCACCGACATCTGGCTTTTTATGACGCGGTCATCGACCGGATCGGGGCGCTGTTCTTCGAGTGTCTGGGTCCTGTCATAAGGCGAGGCGAGACTCTCGATCAGTATCAATGCTTCTGCCGAATAGGTGGGTTTCAGGATCTTTACGATTCCGAGACCGGCTGACAGTGCCAGGAGAGTGAAAACAAGTATCGCCAGCTTGCGCCGCCAAACGCCGCGCACAACGTCGAGCAAACTAATCGAGGATGCGGGTGCAGGCTGCATAATCAGGCTGTTTTGGGCAATTATGGTAACCATTTCCTTAACGTTCCTGGGGCGCTTTTAAGTCATTGCTAACCATAACCGCCCTATGTTTCGCTGGCGGGCAATCTGAGGCCCGCGCTTGGTAAGTTCGGACTGAAACTCGTGCGTAAGCGTATTTGTATCCTTATCCTGGCGTCTTTCACGCTGTCTGGTTGTTCTCAATCATGGGACCAGGCTGGCCTTGCTTCGCCCGCTGGCGGCACGGGACTGATGGCGGATGGCACCATTGCCGAAGGTCCGGGCGCCGTTTCCAGTATATCTCAGCTGCCCTCGCGCGATTCTGCCGGCGCCGTTGCCCCATTTGGTGCGCAGGGTACGGCTGCGGCTTATGAATATCTTACAGGTTACAAAGTGGGGGCTGGCGACCGCCTGACCATTCGCGTGGCGGGTGAAAGCGATCTCACGGCAGACTATCTGGTTGATGGCTCCGGCAATATTTCACTACCCTATATACAGACCGTTTATATCGCGGGGATGACCACGCCGCAGGTTGAAAAGCTTGTTACGTCGCGGTTGCGCAATGGCTATCTGCGCGACCCCAAGGTATCGGTTCAGGCGACGGCGTTGCGGCCCTTCTATATCATGGGTGAAGTTACTACTTCCGGCAGCTTTGCCTACCAGAGCGGAATCACGGTGCAAAATGCCATTGCAATTGCCGGTGGCTACAGCGCGCGCGCCGATCAAGGCCCAGTGCTGATCACCCGGAAGAACGTGACTGGAACGGAAACGCACCGCGTGCCTGTAACCACGCAAATCTATCCCGGTGACATAATTTATGTGCGTGAGCGCTGGTTTTAACCGGGACGCCGACCATGAAAATCCTTCACGTATTCAGAACTCCAGTCGGTGGTTTGTTTCGCCACGTGCGCGATCTTGTGCGCGGACAATCGGCGCTCGGCCATGAAGTTGGCATCATCTGCGACTCTACCACTGGCGGCAGCGCCGCAGTTGATCTGCTGCAAAGCGCTGCGCCTTACTGCTCTCTCGGCATAGAGCGTATTAAAATCTCACGGCTGCCCGGCATCGGCGATCTTTCCGCTGCCTCAATGACTAAGGCACACGCCAGGAAGCTCGGCGTTGAAATCATTCACGGCCATGGCGCCAAGGGTGGCCTTTATGGCCGGCTTGCAGCCCGGTCTCTGCGAATTTCTTCCGTCTACACGCCTCATGGCGGGAGTTTACATTATCGCTGGCTGGCTTTGCCCGGTGCTGTCTTCCTTGCTTCCGAATGGGCCTTGGCGCGCATCGGCAATGGATTGATCTTCGTTTGCGAATTTGAACGGCAGTGCTTTGCAAAGAAAATTGGACTTGGGCGCAAACCAAATGTTGTGGTTCATAACGGGCTTTGGCCGCATGAGTTTACCCCTGTCAAACCAGACAAGAAGGCTTCGGATGTTCTGTTCCTTGGCGACATGCGATACATCAAAGGTGTTGATGTTCTGCTCGAAACCCTTGCCCTCATCCAGCGCAAACACGCGGTTACCGCCTGCCTGGTGGGCGATGGTCCCAATCTTGCAGAATTCAAAACACTTGCAGAAAAACTGGGACTTGGGAATTCAGTTGTGTTCCCCGGTCGATTGCCAACAGCGCAAGCGCTGAAGCGTGGACGCCTTCTCGTCATGCCATCGCGTGCAGAATCATTTCCCTATGTTGTGCTTGAGGCGGCAGCGGGACGTGTTCCCATGATCGCAAGCGATGTGGGCGGAATTCCTGAAGTTTTGCCGCACAGAAACCTCTGCCCTGCGGGTAACGCGGACGCCTTGGCCAGGCATATTGAAATGGCTCTAGCAATTCCTAAAGCCATTGCAAAGGATGCGAACATGATTTCTGAGGCTATCAAGACTTCATTCAGCGCGGCTACAATGGCGCGGGATATTTGCGATTTCTACCAGCAATTACCCAAGCTCTCCGCCCGCTCAAATTAAGCTCCCGTTAACCATGGTCGACCCATAGATTTGAGTAGCGCAATGCCTGCCGGGGCCTTGCGCTTTCGAAAATGGAGAACGCGTCTTGACCTCCGCCGTTGACATGGCCCCTCCCCTAACCGGCGTTCGGTTCATGGGGTTCACACTTGCACAAGTGCAAGCCGTTCTCGTCTGGCTGATGTTTGCCTCAAGCTTTTTTGTATTGATCGAACCTGCGCCAGCCGATTTGCTATTTCTTTTGGTGCTGGCATGTTTCCTGGGCTCGGGACTGACAGTCGGTGCGGCGGTGGTGCCGTTGGCCCTGTTTCTGCTGCTCTACAATTTAGGGGGCTTCCTCAGTTTCCTCATGGTCACTGACGATCACCGGGCCATGATGTTCGTCATTACTTCATTCTACATGGCGTGCTCGGCAGTTTTCTTTTCTTTCTATGTCGCCCATGACCCCCTGCGGCGCATGCCTGTTATCAAGAATGGGCTTATCATCGCTGCAGTCGCTGCATCAGTGCTGGGCATTCTGGGCTATTTCAATGTCGCGGGTGTGGGCGGGATATTCTCGCTGTATTCCCGGGCCGTCAGCACCTTCAAGGACCCAAACGTTTTCGCAACCTATTTGCTCTTTCCCGGCGTGATGCTGGTGCAAGGATTTCTTTTGGGAACCCAACGCCAAAAATTCATTTCGATGATTGGCCTGTTCCTCATTTTAGCGGCATTGTTTTTGGCTTTTTCCCGTGGGGCGTGGATAAGCTTTCTGGTTTCTTCCGCCATGATGGTTGCCTTATCATTCATACTCACGCCTTCTGCGGGGACGCGAAGTCGAATTGTTCTGATTTCCCTATTTGGCGCTATATGTTTGACGGCCCTAGTGATCTGGCTACTTTCAGTTGAAGGCATTCGTGAGCTGTTTCTTGACCGCTTTACTCTCGTCAAACAATATGACTCCGGTGAAAAGGGGCGGTTCGGCAACCAGCTCAACAGCATCCCGCTTTTGCTTGAGCGTCCTCTTGGGTTCGGACCTGTCCAATTCTATAAAATCTTTGGGCAGGATCCTCACAACGTCTACATCAACGCATTTGCTTCTTACGGATGGCTCGGCGGCATTTCCTATGTTCTGTTAATTATCAGCACTATCGCAATTGGATTCAAAACCGTGCTGATGCGGACACCCTGGCAGAACTGGGCCATCGTGGTGTTCTGCCCCTTGGTTGCCACCATTTTCCAAGGCGTGCAAATTGACACGGACCACTGGCGCCATTTCTATTGGATGCTGGGAATGATGTGGGGGCTGTTTGCGGCTTCCGTGGCGTACGCACAGAAACAGACGTGAATTATGGACGAAGATTGGACGGGGGTGTTCCAAAATTCAGGAAAACTGGTCGGAGCGGCGGGATTCGAACCCGCGACCCCTATCCCCCCAGAATAGTGCGCTACCGGGCTGCGCTACGCTCCGACTGAGGGGGTAGTTAGCATCATGGCCCAGAAAGCGAAAGTCCTGATTATTGCTTTCGTTGTTTAGGATTTTGGCTCACGCATAACGCCAATTATATCGCCGCGACGGCCAGTGAGGCGCTGCGCCTGGCGGGCCAGGAGCACTGCCCAGACTGCATCAGCGGCGATCACCGCCAGGGCGAGCCCCATGACGCCAAATTTGGGTGCCAGCAAAGCTGTTCCCCCGAACAACACCGCCATCGCAACCAAGCAAGAACCGGCGGTCTTCACTTGATAGCCTGCCAGGGAAAGCAGGTGTTGATTCATGCCACTTGCCGCGCGGAAGGCCTGGCTGACCATGAACAATACAAGGGGCCAGTGGCCCACTTCATATTCAGCACCAAATATTCTTAGCGCCCATGGACCAAAAAGAATTGCGCCAGCCACGCAAGCCAAGATGGCACTTAGGGCAACCATGTTGATGCGCAAGAGAAGAGCGTGTACCTGCCCGGAGGTTCCTCGCGTCATGGCCGCAGTCAAATCGGGCAAGATGAACTGCTGTGTTGCCTGGGTGATGAAACCGGCTAATGCCGCCAGCCTGATTGTGACGCTAACAAGCGCCACATCCGCGGAGTTCAAGAAGAATCCAGCAGTGATGGTTACGATGTCGGAAAAAGAGGCCGCCACCGCGCCGACAACAACCAACGCGGCCGCTCTGCTTCGCAAAACTGGGGCCAGATTGTGCCGCCCCGACCATTTTAGGCCTGACCTTGCTCCGTCGTCGCCGATGAGCCATGCTTGGGCAACGGCAACAATCGTGTTCACAATCACAAAGGCCCAAAGCACCTGAACAACGCTTAATTGAATGCCCGCACCCCACGCAAACAGCAAATAGGCCAGCAATAGGCCTGGACGATACAGAAAATCTGGAACGTAGGATAAAGAGTAGCGCCGAACGGAATTGGCAACGGAACTGTTGATGCGAATGGCCGCCGCAGCTGGGGCTGACAGACAGCCGAACAGCAACGCGGTTTTAATTGCGTCGTTTAACGGCAACCAAAGATAGACAGCTGCGGCAAGTGCAAAGGTGGTGAGCGAAATCCACAAGCCATCGCGCAAAAATGCGGCGTGGAAGGCACGCACCAAATTTTTCCGTCCCAGTGCGTAGTAGCGGGGGAGACAGGTAATCGCCAGTGTCGGATAGCCGCCCGTTATCAGCAGGCTGATGAAGGCTGCCGCACTCATCCCCATGAACACCACGCCCACATCAGTTTGGGTGAGCAGGCGGGCCAGCAGAATTTGGCTGGCAAGGGCGATGGCGGCACCGCCAAACCTTGCGCCAACCAGATTTATTGCGAGCAGAATTGTTCGCCACAGGGACATTGGCATGCCTTATCCAAATTAGATTGGAATACCAATAAACAATGCGTCTTTATATTGTGTTGCGCGGATTCCGTTAGATCCGGGAAGTGGGATCCAGCAGTTTCCTCGCATCGCCCAGGTCGCGGAGGGCTGCCTTAAGGGCGTCGGTTTGCATATCCGAAAGCTTGTGAACAAAGAGCGGGGCCTCTCCCACGCCACTGCCGGGCCGCGCCAGCGGGGCCCTTCCAGGAAGGGGTGCCGAACCCCGGAAACGCGGGGCAATTTGTGCCTGGCCGGGCCTTGGCACGCCGTCCATTTCCATGTCCCGTTTGCGGGCAACAATTTCACCACGACCAATGCCGGCGACATAGGCAACGCCCTCCTCCTTCAGGATGCGTTGCAGCCCGCGGATCGTATAACCTTCATTGTAGAGGAGGCCACGAATTCCCTTCAACAGGTCAAGATCAGCGGGGCGGTAATAGCGCCGGCCGCCTGCCCGCTTCATGGGTTTTATTTGCCCGAATCGGGTTTCCCAGAATCTCAGGACATGCTGGGGAACATCAAGTTCCTCAGCCGCTTCACTTATTGTGCGGAAGGCATCGGGTGATTTTTCCAAAAACTATCTCCAGTTTGCCGTAAAGAGATACTCAATCATCGGTGCCGGGTTCAAGACCATTTATGACATTTTTCATTACCTGGCTTGGACGGAACACCATCACCCGTCGCGGCGTAATGGGCACCTCTTCACCGGTTTTCGGATTGCGCCCGATGCGGCCTTTCTTGCTGCGCACCATGAAGGTGCCGAAGGAAGAAAGTTTTACCGACGTTCCTTCAACCAAGGCTGTTGAAACCAGGTCCAATACGGATTTCACCATTTCGGCTGATTCGGTGCGCGACAAACCAATATCCCGGTGCACAGCTTCACTTAAATCCGCACGTGTCAGAGTCTTGCTTGCCATGTGTTTCCCCTTGCAAGAACGAGGGTAAGTTATGTCGGCCAAACGATTGGGTCAATAGAAAATTATGAAAACTCAAAGGCTTACGACTCATTCTAAAAGCGGGCCAGAACGGCACCCCAGGTAAACCCTCCGCCCATTGCTTCCATGAGCACAAGTTGCCCGCGCTTGATGCGGCCGTCTTTCACCGCGGCATCAAAAGCCAATGGAATTGATGCGGCAGACGTATTGCCGTGGCGGTCGAGAGTCATCACTATCCGGTCTTCGGGAACGCCCAGTTTTTTGGCGGTGCCTTCCAAAATTCGGCGATTCGCCTGGTGAGGAACAAACCAATCTATGTCCATGGGCTTCAAGCCAGCCTTGGTAATGGCTTCTTCCATGACAGCGGCAATGTTCGTCACTGCGTGCTTGAAGACCTCGCGGCCTTCCATGCGCAAGTAGCCAACGGTTTTTGTCGTTGAAGGTCCGCCATCCACATAAAGCTTGTCGCAGTAGCGACCATCGGAATGAATATGGCAGCCCAGAATGCCACGATCATCATTGGTGCCTACACCCTTAGAAGCACTGACTACAACGGCACCGGCGCCATCGCCAAAGAGCACGCAGGTGGCGCGATCATTCCAGTCGAGAATGCGGGAAAAAGTTTCAGAGCCGATAACGAGCGCACATTGGGATTGGCCGCCCTTGATAAAGTTATCGGCAATCGTCAGTCCATAAACAAATCCTGAGCAGACGGCTTGCACATCAAAAGCTGCACCTCGGGTGATGCCGAGATCGGCTTGCACCTGGGTTGCCGTTGCCGGAAACGTTTTATCGGGCGTGGATGTTGCCACGATGATGAGATCAATGTCAGCGGGTTTAAGCTTGGCATGATCAAGTGCATTGCGCGCGGCCTGCACTGCGAGACTGCGCGTGGTTTCGTCTTCGGCGGCAATGTGGCGCGCCTTGATGCCGGTGCGCTCAACAATCCATTCATCCGTGGTATCAACAATCTTGCTAATATCGGCATTGGTCATGATCCGCTTCGGCAATGCGGAACCTACGCCTTCAATTGTTGACCTCACCATAACTCCACTCACTCTGCCACCTGCACCTGAGGCTCCATAATTGCATTCATAGCAGCGACATCTTCGGCTATTTTCTTAACCAGGCCATTGCGCACCATTTCAATTGCCACGTCAATGGCGGTGGCGAACCCCAATTCATCGGTGCCACCATGGCTTTTGACCACAACGCCGTTGAGGCCGACAAATACCCCGCCGTTGTGCTTCCTGGGATCCATGCGGTCACGAAGGGCATTGAAGGCGCCGCGTGCCATGAGGGCCCCCAATTTTGACATCCATGTGCGATTCAGCACAAGTTTGAGAAAAGTTGCCACCTGCTTGGCGGTGCCTTCGGCAGTTTTCATGGCAATATTGCCAGTGAAGCCCTCGGTCACGACGACATCGACTGTCCCTTTGCCGATATCATCACCTTCGACAAAGCCCACGTATTCCATGGGCAAGTTCATTTCACGAAGCAGCCGTGCGGCATCTTTCACTTGTTCCAGCCCTTTGACCTCCTCGACCCCAATGTTCAGCAGGCCGACGGTGGGCCGAGTGAGGCCAAACAGGCAGCGAGCCATGGCTTCGCCCATGATGGCGAATTCAACCAACTGCGAAGCGTCGGCGCCAATTGTTGCGCCCACATCGAGAACAACACTTTCGCCCCTGAGCGTGGGCCAGATCGCGGCTATGGCGGGCCTGGAGATGCCGGGCAGGGTTTTGAGCACAAAACGCGACATGGCCATTAGTGCGCCGGTATTGCCCGCTGACACGGCAGCCTGGGCTTCGCCGGCCCGCACCGCGTCTATGGCCTGCCACATGCTGCTTTTGCCGCGGCCGCGGCGCAGGGCCTGGCTTGGCTTTTCGGTCATGCTGACGGATACGTCGGTGTGACGAATTTCAGCCTTGGCCTTCAGCTTGGGGTGTTGGTCCAGCAAGGGAGCGATGATGGCCCGATCACCAAACAGCAGGAATCTGAATGTTGGATGACGGATTGCCGCGAGCTCTGCGCCGGGGATTACAATGCTGGGGCCTAGGTCTCCCCCCATGGCATCAAGTGCTATTGTTAAGTTACTTGTCATTATCCCGCATTATAGGCGCATTGTTGAATTATTGGGCAAGTGCAAAAATATCTCTCGAATCGGGAAAATAGAGGCAATCACGGGGGAAACAACTCTTTATTTTTTCAGTAAATTTTGGTTCTTCTCTTAGGAGGGTTTCAACTTTGACAGGGCGATGAAGGGGGATACCTTTGCGGGTTCTGGGGGTTCTTCAATGTCGCTAAAGAATTCATCTTCCTGCCGGGGATAGGGATCGAGTTCAAGTGCCAGGGTTTCGGCCAGTATTTCACCCAAATCAACAACGCCATTTTCAATTATATCAACATCGTCCTCGGCGGCTGGATCGCCGCCACGCGGCGCGAGGAAATAGCGTTCGACTGAATACTCGACAGTTGAGGTAAATATTTCCAGACTGATGACGGAAACCTGATCAATTTTGGCATTGAGCGCTCCGGTTATTTTCAGACCGCCGCCGCGCCAGGGAACGGCCTTCAACAGTCCACCCAAGGAATGAAGTTTTGGAAGGCCGAGGCGCTTGGCAAGGGCAGCGCATTCATTTTCGTCGGCGGCAATGCGTTCATGACAGCCGAGTGCCGGCACACGGTCGACCTGAAGAGGCCGGGAAAATTCATAGACAATCTGTTTCACTGAAACTTCATTTCGCTGCGAAGAATTTGCTCCAAAGGAATCACGCCAAGAAGTTTTTCGGCATTCACAAAATAGTTTGCCATGGCGGCTGTTGAGCCCTCCGGCGCTCCGTCAGGATAGATGTTTCGGCTGATTGCGTCCTCGAGAATCTTGGGGCTGGCCGGCAGGGCCTTGTCATAGGCGATCACGCGGCCGTAGTAGGATTCGGCAATCTTTCGTACCTGCTTGCCGACAGCCACATCACTCACACCCAATTCGCGCAGTGAACGGTCCATGTCTGCAAAAAATTCATCTGTCAGGCTCTGGCGCAAATCCTCGACGCCCTCGCCTTTCAGGCGGTTGAGGACAAGAAAGAGATGCACTACGATCATCTCAAAACGTCCGTCAATGGTATCAGCCACACCCATTTTCTCATAAAACAGGGCATGCCGCGCGGCAGCCACAATTGCCCCGTAAAGGCGCTGTTCGGGTTTTTCGCGGGCCTTGAATAATCGATTTAGTATCATGGACTTGCCGTTATAGCCCAGCTCGGGCAAAAGACTGTAAGGTAAGAATTTTGAAATGGTGGAATTGGTTTGTTTGTCATGACCGGAAAATACCTTGCGCGCGCTCCTATGTGGGTGATTGCAGCCTCGTTAGCCACCCTGATGGCAGCGTGTTCACCTACCATAAATCATCATGGCTATCTCGCAAAACCCGGTGCCTTTGGCCAGATTTCGGACGGCATGTCAAAAACCGAGGTTGAGGGCATTTTGGGCTCGCCATCGACGACTGCCAGCATCAACTTTCAGGGTGACAGTAATTACTATATCACCAGCGTGACCGAGAGCCGTTCCTTCATGAAGGCCAAGGAAGTGAACCGCGAGGTTATTGCGGTGCGATTTAACAAGAGCGATCAGGTAACGAGTTTTGCCCAATATGGCCTTGAAGACGGGCGCATCATCAACATCAATTCGCGCGAAACGCCAATTGTTGGAAATGAACTCGGCATTCTGCAGGATATTTTCAAGGGAATTCTGGGTTCGAAACCCGGTATCATCTAGATCGACAGGCGTTTTATGGCCGCTTCCTGCATGTTGCCGGGCAACATCTGCATGAGTTCGATGCGATTGCCGTCCGGGTCTTCGAACCAGGCCTGACGGTTGCCGTCAAGACCCAGTTTGGGTTCTGCCGTCAGCTTTACGCCTATTTTTCTTAGATGCCCGGCTGCCGCGTCGACATTTTCTACCTCAAGGCAGATATGATTGATGGCGGTGGCATCCCTATTTGGTGCGCGCGATCCCTCGCCACCCGGAAACAGTTCAACGAATTGCGTGTTGGTGATGCGGAGATAGACCAGCCACGTATCGCCGTTATCATGGTGTAGCCGCATCATTTCCTGAAAGCCGAGGGTGTCACGGTAGAACGCCAAAGATCGGTCTAAGTCACTCACTTTCAAGGCCCAATGGGCGATGGATTTAAGGCCGGGGATAGTCATGGGGCGAGGCTCCAATTGTGCGCAGGACGCTAAACACTCTCCCATACAATGACCTGCCGTGCTAAAATGGCAAGATGGAAGTAATTGATCATCGAATGGTTATTGCAGGACTGGAACCGGCTATGCGCGAGGCTCTGATTGCACGGAGCGATGGGCCGGGATTACTGAGGTTTGCCTTTCACGCAGTCGCGATACTCGCCCTTGGAACCTTGATTGCCCTTCGCGTTCCCTTCTGGTTTGTTGCGCTGCCAGTCCAAGGCATTCTCATTATCTTCCTCTTCACGGCGATGCATGAATGCATTCATGACACGGCGTTCAGGAGTTCCTCTCTCAACACCGCTGTTTCATTTTTGTGTGGTTTCGCGATCATTATTCCGCCGACTTGGTTTCGCTATTTCCACTTCGCCCACCATCGCCACACCCATGAGCCGGGGCTTGACCCGGAATTGCAAAACCCAAAGCCGCAAACCATTCTTGCCTATGTGAAGCACGTGTCCGGATTTCCGGTCTGGGCTTCCAATATTCGCGCATTGGTGACCAATGCACTGGGGCGCAACGCTGATGCGTTTGTGCCGCCCAAGGGCAAAGCGCGCGTAACATTCGAGGCGCGAGTGATGCTGGCACTCTATTTTTTGATCGCCATCGCATCGGTTATCTGGAATTCGTCGCTCTTAATTTGGACGTGGATTGTGCCAGCACTCTTGGGCCAACCTTTCCTGCGACTTTTTCTCCTCGCCGAACACACGGCCTGCCCACACGTTGAAAACATGTTTGAGAACACACGTACGACTTTCACAACGAGGTTTGTGAGGTTAGTTGCCTGGAACATGCCGTATCATGCTGAGCATCACGCAATGCCAACTGTGCCGTTCCACAAACTGCCGGAGCTGCATGAGGCGGTTCGCAATGCATTTGAAGACAACTGCCAACGGCTACGTTCGGTTTAATGGAGAACTGATGGCCGGGTTGTCAAAGAGCAATTGAGGAAGACGTCAGTTCCGGTACTGAAGCGCCTCCAGCAGAGCAGAAAAAGCAGGAGTGTGCTGGCGGCGGCTGGGATAGTAGAGATGGTAGCCACGAGTGAAGCTGCGGTCGCGGGCAACCGCAAGAAAGGCCTGCAGTTCATTGTAGCTGGGTTGGGCCATTCATGAATCCAGTTCATAAGTTCATGCCGATAACGCCAGATAGTCACCATATTGGGCAACTGCTAAGAAAGTTTTCATGATTCACCAAACAGCTCATCTTGCAGCGAAGACGCATGTTCCCGGCGCCTTGCGCGGGGTCCTTCTGGTCCTGGCGGCGGTGCTTGTGTTTGCCTGCATGGATACGGCGGGCAAATACCTGATGACGAAATTCAGCGTGTCGCTAGTGGCTTCGGTGCGTTATGGGCTCAATCTGGTTTTTCTGGTCTTGCTCATGGCACCGCGACACGGGCGTGATCTTTGGAAAACACATCGCACGGGTCTGGTGCTTCTCAGAGGTTCCAGTCTGGCGGCGGCCACCTTCTTTGCCGGGCTGGCGCTGCAGCGGATGCCGGTCGGTGAAACTGTTGCAATCCTGTATCTGCAGGGTTTCGGGATCATGCTGGCTGCCGGCTTCTTTTTGGGAGAGCGCGTAAGTCCCGCAGGCTGGATTGCAGCAGTGGTGGGTTTTGCCGGAGTGTTGCTGATCGCCCGGCCCGGCGGTGCACTTGCACCTCTTGGCGTTGTTTTCGCGCTCACCTGTGCCTCCGTGTCGGTCGTCTATATTCTGCTCTCGCGCTTGCTGGCCACGACCGAAAGCACCATGGCCATGCTCTTTCATGTGGCGATCACCGGCACGATCCTGTTTGGCGTCCTCTTGCTGTTCAACTGGCAGTCGTTTTCATACACGCCGCTCGATCTCGTTCTTCTCGTATTCATGGGTGCTGCATCTTTGGCGGGGCACTTCCTCTTGACATCCGCCTATCGGTTTGCGCCCGCCTCCATGCTGGCACCGTTCAACTATTTCCACATCGCCTTCGCCGTCATCCTCGGCTGGCTGGTCTACAATCATGTGCCAGACGGATGGGCCCTCATAGGCATGTCCATGATCGCAGTCTCCGGGGCTGCCATCGCCATTCACACACATCTTTCAAAACCCATTGTAAAAGGAAGCTTGACCAATGCAAAAGCGCAAACTCGGAAAAAGTAATCTTGAAGTCTCAGCCCTCGGCCTTGGCTGCATGGGCATGTCGTCCGGCTTTGGACCGCCATCTGACAAAACGGAGATGATCGGCGTCATCCGCAAGGCTGTCGAGATGGGTGTCACCTTCTTTGACACGGCGGAGGTCTATGGACCATTGATCAATGAGGAATTGGTGGGTGAGGCCCTTGAACCGTTCAAGGGCAAGGTCGTGATTGCTACAAAGTTTGGATTCGAACCCAATCCCGCGCTGGGTGCCGGCTGGTTGGGCCTGAACAGCAAGCCCACCCACATCCGCGAGGTTGTTGAAGGTTCGCTCAAGCGGCTGCGCGTGGATTGCATTGACCTGCTCTACCAGCACCGGGTTGACCCGGAGGTGCCGATTGAGGACGTGGCGGGGGCTGTAAAGGGCCTTATCCAGCAGGGCAAGGTTAAACACTTTGGCCTGTCGGAGGCGAGCGCCCAAACTATCCGCCGCGCCCATGCGGTTCAGCCTGTGACCGCGCTCCAAAGCGAGTACTCCCTGTGGTTTCGTGAGCTTGAAGCGGAAGTCATCCCGACACTGGAAGAGTTGGGCATTGGCCTTGTACCTTTCGCACCGCTGGGAAAAGGCTTCCTGACGGGCACCGTCAATGCCTCTACTTCGTTTGTGGAAGGCGATTTCCGCAACCGCTCTCCCCGCTTTTCGGCTGATTCCCGCGCGGCGAACCAGGCCATCGCGGACTACGTCACGGCCCAGGCCGCGCGCAAAGGTGTTACGCCCGCGCAGCTGGCACTGGCCTGGCTTCTGGCGCAGCGCCCATGGATTGCGCCCATTCCCGGCACACGGAAAATCTCGCGGCTCACGGAAAACATTGGTGCTGCGGCCGTCGAGCTCACCGGGCAGGAACTTGCAGAAATCCGCGCCGCGATGGAACGGCTCGCGGTGAAAGGCGACCGCTATCCGCCGGAATTCCAGAAAATGGCCGGGCGGTAATAGAAAGGGCCGGAGCATCGCAGCCCGGCCCTTCAGATTAGACCTTTGATCTAGTTCAATGCGCCAGAACCGCCAACAGTAGCAAGCGCCACGATATTGGTGATCTTGATCATCGGGTTTACGGCAGGGCCTGCGGTGTCCTTGTAGGGGTCGCCTACGGTGTCGCCGGTGACGCTTGCTTTATGGGCTTCCGAGCCCTTCATGTGCTTTACGCCCTTGCTGTCGGTGAAGCCGTCCTCGAAGGACTTCTTGGCGTTGTCCCAGGCGCCGCCGCCGGCGGTCATGGAGATCGCCACGAAGAGACCGGTGACGATCACGCCCATGAGCATGGCGCCCAGGGCTGCAAAGCCTGCTTCCTTGCCGGCGATTGCGTAGATCACGTAGAACACCAGGATGGGCGAGAACACGGGCAGCATGGAAGGAATAATCATTTCCTTGATGGCTGCCTTGGTGAGCAGGTCCACGGCGCGGGCATAGTCGGGCTTTTCGGTGCCCTTCATGATGCCGGGGCGTTCCTTGAACTGGCGGCGCACTTCAACCACCACGGACTGGGCCGCGCGGCCCACGGCCGTCATTGACATGCCTCCGAAGAGATAGGGCAGCAGGCCACCGAAGATCAGGCCGACAACCACGTAAGGGTTGGAGAGATCGAAGGTGACGTTCACGCCTTCAAAGAAGGTTCCGGCGCCCTGCGTTGGCGGCGAAGAACTTCAAGTCCTGCGTGTAAGCGGCAAAGAGCACGAGAGCGCCCAGGCCCGCCGAGCCAATGGCATAGCCCTTGGTGACGGCCTTGGTGGTGTTGCCCACGGCATCAAGCGCGTCGGTGTTCTTGCGCACTTCCTTGGGCAGGCCTGCCATTTCGGCGATGCCACCGGCATTGTCGGTGACGGGGCCAAAGGCGTCGAGAGCTACCACCATGCCAGCGAGAGCCAACATTGTTGTCACCGCAACCGCGATGCCGAAGAGTCCGGCAAGATTGAAGGTGACGATGATGCCAGCGATGATGATGAGGGCTGGAACGGCTGTTGCTTCCATTGAAACTGCCAGACCCTGGATCACGTTTGTGCCGTGGCCAGTGATAGAGGCTTCAGCGATGGAGTTCACCGGGCGCTTGCCGGTGCCCGTGTAATATTCAGTGATCCAGATAATGAGGCCGGTGATCACCAGACCAGCGATGCCACAATAGAACAGGCTCATGGGTGTGAAGCCGCCGAGGTCAACGGTCATGCCGTCGAACATGTAGGAAATCACGGGATACAAAGCGGCGAGCGAAAGAACGCCCGTTGCGATGATGCCTTTGTAGAGAGCGCCCATGATGTTGTTGGAAGCACCGAGCTTCACGAAGTAGGAGCCGATGATCGAGGTGATCACACAGGCGCCGCCAATGGCGAGTGGCAGAACCATGCCGGCGAGCTTCATGGCGTCCGGCAATACGATTGCTGCGAGAACCATGGTTGCTACCGTCGTCACCACATAGGTTTCGAACAAGTCAGCGGCCATGCCGGCGCAATCGCCGACGTTATCGCCCACGTTATCGGCGATGGTAGCGGGGTTGCGCGGATCATCTTCAGGAATGCCTGCTTCGACCTTGCCAACCATGTCACCGCCAACGTCTGCACCCTTGGTAAAAATGCCGCCGCCGAGACGGGCGAAGATGGAAATGAGCGAGGCACCGAAGGAAAGTGCGACGAGCGCGTCAATCACTTCGCGGCTGGTGGGTTCAAAACCCATCGAGCCGGTGAGGAAGCCGAAATAAAGGGTTACGCCGAGAAGGCCGAGGCCTGCGACGAGGAGGCCTGTTACCGCACCGGATTTGAATGCGAGGTCCAAGCCGCCTGCGAGGGATTTCGTTGCAGCCTGTGCCACACGCACATTTGCGCGCACCGATACGTTCATGCCGATGAAGCCAGCGGAGCCTGAGAGCACCGCACCGATCAGGAAGCCGATTGCCGAATAGGCACCGAGCAGATACCAGGCGATGACGAAAATAACTGCGCCTACCATGGCAATGGTTTGATACTGGCGCTTGAGGTAGGCAGCCGCACCTTCACGCACTGCAGCGGAAATTTCCTGCATGCGGGCTGAGCCTGCGTCGGCAGCCAGAAGGCTGCGCGTGGTCACAATGCCGTAAACGATGGACAGTGCGCCCGCGAGCACGATCAGCCAGAGAGTGGAGGTCATGTTTAACCCTTTTGTTTGTGTTGCTCCGGTGCATTCCAGACACGCGAATCCCCGCGTCCGTCCCCTGCCCCGGATTTGAAGGCTGGGATATGCCAAATCGGGCAAAAAGAAGCAATGGCCAGTATTCGGGCTGGATAACGGGCCTCGGGACTAGGCGCCGATCTTGATATTCCACGACTGCCAAACAATAAGCAGCATTGCCAGCAGCGCGATTGGGAAGATGGCGATATTTATGAAATCCCAGCCGGCAGCCTCCAACAACTTTCCGGAGCTGAATGAGGCAAATGCCACAACCGCTGACATGATGAAATCATTGGCACCCTGCACCTTGCCGCGCTCTGCCGAAGTGTAGCAGCTGGTGAGCATTGTGGTGCCGCCAATGAAGCCGAAATTCCAGCCCAGGCCCAGCAGGATGAGCGCCACCGCAAAGTGTCCGAAGCTGATGCCGGAGAGACCTATGATTGCCGATCCGATCAATATCGCCATGCCGATCGCTGCAATTTTTGGTGCGCCATATCTGGCAATCAGTTGCCCGGTGAAAAAGCTCGGCACGAACATGGCCAGCACATGCCACTGGATAACCCATGAGGCATCTGTCTTGTCATGCCCATGCCCTACCATGGCGACAGGCGCTGCCGTCATCATGAAGTTCATCATGCCATAGGCCAACGTTCCGCTGGCCATGGCAACGATGAGCTTGGGCTGGCGCAGCAGCTCCGCCCAGGATCTTCGCGGGCCATGAACATCTTCCGCGGTCGGCTTCGGCAATTTGAGCAGCATGAGCACGGCCATGGCAATCATCGCTATGAAGGCAACGGCCATGTAGGAACCAGCGAAGGTATAGGGAGCAAAGAGGTCCGAAGTGCCGCTGGAAATGAGCGTGCCCGCCACGGCTGCCACAACGCCACCCGTCAGCACCCAGGAAATGGCCATGGGCTTCATGGCTTCGCTGGCACCTTCAACGGCAGCAAAGCGGTAAAACCCGCTGGTTGACTGGAATACGCCTTGAAGGGCCGTGGCAAAGCAAAACAGGGCAAAGTCTTTTGTGTAAATCGCATAGACCGAAAGGATGGCCCCTGCCACGCAGAGTGCTGCGCCAAAGAGGAAAACCGGTAAGCGCCCGAAACGCTGCATCAGCAGTGACGCCGGAATTGTGGTGAGGGCAGCACCCAGGACAAAAGTCGTAATGGGCACCGTTGCCAAACCCGCATTGGGGGCAAGCATAAGGCCCACAAGACTGCCTGTTGCGAAAACCGTGATCACGCAGATGGAATAGAGAGCCTGGGAAATTGCCAGCAGCAAAATGTTGCGTTTGGCCAGGGCAACGTCGGTCATGCAGCGAACTCGCCGGGGCGGCGATTGCGCGCCAAGGTGTTCAGCACGCCATTGATGAAGCGCGGCTCTTCTTCGCCAAAAAATGCGCCCGCCACATCCAGATATTCGCTGATCGAAACGCGGGTCGGCACTTTTTCCATGAACATGATTTCAAAGGCGGCGGCGCGAAGAATGGCGCGCACCGTGGCATCAAGCCGGTGAATGGGCCAGGCCTTGTCGAGGATGGCATCCACGGTGGGGTCAATGGTTGCCTGCTCGCGCACGGCCCCATCGACTACTTCCTTCAGGAATTTGTAATCGGCATCGCCGCATTGGCCGTCTTCAAAATTTTCGCCCGTTGCACGGCTCGAAAATTGCGCGAGGGTTTCACCCACATCGGTTCCGGCGAGGTCCATCTGGTAAAGCGCCTGCACAGCGCCGAGGCGGGCGGCGCTGCGTTCAACGGGTTTTGCGCGCTTGCTGGTCATCGCTTGGTTTTCTTTTTCATGGCGCGCTTGTGGTGGATCATGGCAAGGGCTGCTTCTGCCGCACCACCTCCCTTGTCGCCTTCAGAGGTTTTAGCCCGGGCCCAGGCCTGCGCTTCATTTTCGCAGGTCAATATGCCATTGCCGATGCAAAGACCTTTAAGGGTAAGGTCCATGAGCCCGCGCGCACTTTCATTGGAAACAATTTCGTAGTGCATGGTTTCGCCACGCAGGACACAGCCTAATGCCACGTAGCCGTCGTAACGCTTCGAAGCTTCCGCAATTGCAATTGCTCCCGGCAATTCCAGTGCGCCAGGCACGATAACATGATCCCATGTGGCACCGGCGCGTTCTATCGCGGCAACAGCACCCTTTACGAGTTCGTCGCACAAGTCTGCGTAATAGCGCGCTTCAAGAATGAGAAGCCGGGCTTTCAGCTTTCCGGACGCGGCATTTTTCTTTTCGACTTTCATGACTTCCCAAACTCAGCAAGACGCGCCACATAGCGCGCCAGCATATCTATTTCAATGTTAACGGCATCGCCCACGCGTGCATGGCCCCATGTGGTGACCGCTTGGGTGTGGGGAATAATGTTCACGCCGAACTGATTGCCCTCCACTTCATTCACGGTGAACGATGTTCCATCAAGGGTGACGGAGCCTTTTTGAGCGATGAAGCGGGCGATATCATCAGGGGCGCTGAAACCGAAAGCGCTCCGAGTCACCCTCCGGTGTGATGGAAATAATTTCGCCCAGACCATCGACATGGCCAGAGACGATATGACCCCCAAGTTCATCGCCTATCTTCAAGGCGCGCTCCAAATTGATGCGGGTGCCCGTCTTCCAATTGTTCAACGTGGTTTTGGAAAGTGTTTCAGCGGAGGCGTCAACCATGAATGTGCCCCGCCCGACTTTTGACTTGCTCATTTCAATGGCGGTCAAACAGCAGCCGGCACAGGAAATGGACGCACCCACCGCAATGCTTTCCGGCGCATAGGACGTGGCAATCATAAAACGGGTGTCACCGCGCTTTTCAACGCGCACAACTTCGCCAATATCAGTGACTATCCCGGTGAACATGGGGCCGTTCATAGACGGTCAAAGTATCGGTTCCAAGCACTTCCTTCTGGGTGGGTTTAAAGCGCTTTTCGAGCGTTGATAGCGGCGTGTCGGCGATGGCATCAATCCCTTGCGGGCCAATGATTGCCGGGCTTTGGAAGAGCTGCACTTCATCGACCAAATCGGCCTCCAGTAAACTCTGTGAAACATGAGAGCCGCCTTCAACCAGCAGGCGATTGATGCCTCTTTTTGCAAGAACCTCCATCGCATCAGTAAAGTCGACCCAGCCATTCGAGGTCTGCTTGCAATCTATCACGGTAATACCCGCGCTTACTCCGCCTTTGCGGGTGGATAATATCCAGACGGGAACCTGCTCGGCGGTTTTGACGAGCTTTGCCTTGGAGGGGATGGAAAGTCGCGTATCCGCCACGATGCGAATGGGCGAACGGGCTTCCATTCCAGGCAGGCGGCAGGTCAAATCCGGGTCGTCAATCAGAACCGTACTGAGGCCCACGAGAATGGCATCGCTTTGGGCGCGCATGAGATGAACCCTGCTCTTTACCTCCGGCCCCGTGATGGCAGTGCGTTGCCCGGGTCCCGCAGCGATCTTGCCATCGGCGGAAACTCCAATCTTTAGAGTAACATAGGGGCGTTTCTTCTGTATCCGCGTGAGGAACCCGGCGAGGTCACGCTCTTGCCTTTTCGGCGCATATTCCGGTTTCAACGGTGATGCCCGCAGCTTTCAAAATGGCATGCCCGCCACCGGAAACGCGGGGGTCTGGGTCCTCAATGGCAGTTACGACGCGAGCAAGGCCCGCATTGACCAGGGCTTCAGCGCAGGCGGCCGGTGCGACCATGGTGGGCGCAGGGTTCAAGGGTGACATAGGCGGTTGCACCTTTTGCGGCATCGCCAGCCATTTTGAGTGCTTCGGTCTCCGCGTGGGGCCTGCCGCCGGGTTGGGTCCAGCCGACACCCAGGACCTTATCATTATTGACGATAACGCAGCCTACGGGTGGGTTTTCGGCAGTTGTGCCAAGCGCACGGCGACCCAGCCGCAAGGCATAGTCCATCCAGCGCCGGTCGGGGTTCAATTCCCCTCGCTTTCGCCCTCGTCGCTGGCGAGTTCGCCAATCAGCTCTTCAAAGTCCTTGGCTTCGCGGAAGTTCTTGTAGACCGAGGCAAAGCGTACATAGGCCACGTCATCGAGCGCCTTCAGCGCCTCCATGATGAGCTTGCCCACGGTTTCCGACTTGATTTCACTTTCGCCGAGGCTTTCCAGCCGGCGCACAATGCCGGAGACCATGCGTTCAATCCGCTCGGGTTCAACCGGGCGTTTGCGGAGTGCAATTTGAACCGAGCGCATGAGCTTGTCGCGGTCAAAGGGAACCCGCCTGCCGGTTTTCTTGATCACCATGAGTTCGCGGAGCTGCACCCGCTCAAAGGTGGTAAAACGCCCGGCACAATCCGGGCAATAACGCCTGCGCCGGATCGCGGCTCCATCTTCGGTGGAGCGCGAATCCTTCACCTGGGTTTCTTCGTTACTGCAGAATGGGCAGCGCATGCATCACTTTCACGAATAGATCGGGAAGCGTTTGGTAAGAGCCAGAACCTTGCGCTTGACCGCCGCTTCCACCTTAGCATTGCCCTCTTCGCCATTCTTCGCAAGGCCGTCGAGAACCTCAATGATCAAAGCCCCCACTTCTTTGAATTCGGCAACGCCGAAGCCGCGGGTGGTGCCCGCAGGGGTGCCCAGCCTTATGCCGGAGGTAATGGTGAAGGGCGCGGGGTCAAACGGAATGCCATTCTTGTTGCAAGTGATGTAGGCGCGGCCGAGGGCTGCCTCAGAGGCCTTTCCTGTGAGGCCCTTCTTGCGCAGGTCTACCAGCATCAAATGGGTGTCGGTGCCGCCTGAAACGAGATCACAGCCGCCTTTGATCATGGCATCTGCAAGTGCCCTGGCATTGGCCGCAACCTGGGCCGCATATTTTTTGAAGGCTGGGCGAAGTGCCTCACCGAAGGCCACGGCCTTGGCGGCAATCACATGCTCCAAGGGGCCGCCCTGGAGGCCAGGGAATACGGAAGAATTGATCTTCTTGCCAATGGCATCATCGCGCGTGAGGATCATGCCGCCACGGGGGCCACGGAGCGTCTTATGGGTGGTGGTGGTCACGACATGGGCGTGCTCGAGCGGATTGGGATGCACGCCGCCTGCCACGAGGCCTGCGATATGGGCCATGTCCACCATGAAATAGGCGCCAACGCTGTCAGCGATTTGCCGGAAGCGGGCGAAATCGATGAAAGCGTGGATAGCCCGAGCCGCCAGCAATAATCAGCTTCGGCTTCACCTCAAGGGCCTGGGCGGCGAGCGCGTCATAGTCAATCAGGTGATTATCTTCGCGTACCTTGTAGGGCGCCACCTTGAACCACTTGCCGGACTGGTTCACGGGCGAGCCATGGGTCAAATGCCCGCCGCAGGCAAGGTCGAGGCCCATATAGGTGTCGCCGGGCTGGAGGAGCGCAAAGAACACGGCCTGATTGGCCTGGGCTCCGGAATGGGGCTGGACGTTGGCGAAGGAACAATCGAACAGCTTGCAGGCGCGCTCGATGGCGAGGTTTTCGGAAACGTCCACATATTGGCAGCCGCCGTAGTAGCGCCGGCCGGGGTAACCTTCCGCATATTTGTTGGTCATGATGGAGCCTTGCGCTTCCATCACGGCGCGAGACACGATGTTCTCGGAAGCGATCAGCTCGATTTCGTTCTGCTGGCGGTGAAGCTCATTGGCGATGGCCCTGGCGACCTTGGGATCGGTCTTGCTGAGCCGGTCCTTGAAGAAGCCGGGGAACAAAGGAGCCTTCTTTGCCTTGGCCTTTGCGGCTGATTTTTTGACGGTTTTCTTGACTGCTTTCTTGGCCATATTGTTCCCCTGCCCTGATTCCGCGTTTCGGCTGCAAAATAGCGAAAGCCGTGTTGGGGTCCAGTAATATATGGCCGCAGTTGAATAAGCGCCGGAGAAGCGGCGTAGCTGGTCAGAATTACGGCAATTACGCCGCGCGTTGCAGCATCATCTCGGTCCAGAGCTCGTCAAGGGCTGCCACCAGTTTGGAGATTTCGAGTTCGCCGTGGAGAGGTCCCGGAGTCAGGCGCAGGCGCTCGGTGCCTTTGGGGACCGTGGGGTAATTGATGGGTTGGACGTAGATTGAAAAGTCAGCCAGCAGGCGATCTGTCAGGGCTTTGCATTTTACGGGGTCGCCCACAATCAGGGGCACGATGTGACTTTCGGTTTCGGTTACTGGAAGGCCATGCGCCTTCAAGGACGCCATCAGCAATTTGGCATGTTTATTTTGCAGCTGACGTTCAAGACTACTCTCCTTGAGATGGCGGATTGCGGCTGTTGCTCCTGCTGCGATGGCTGGTGCAATTGAGGTCGTAAAGATGAAGCCCGGGGCGAAGGACCTGATGGCATCAATGATCGTGGCGTTGGCTGCGATGTAGCCGCCCATGAGGCCGAAAGCTTTGGCGAGCGTGCCTTCAATGATGTCGATTTCGCTGAGCAAGCCATCGCGTTCGGCGATGCCGCCGCCGCGCGGGCCATACATGCCAACGGCGTGGACTTCATCGAGATAGGTAAGCGCCTTGTAACGCCTGGCGAGAACACAGATTTCGGCAAGCGGCGCGATGTCGCCATCCATGGAGTATACGGATTCAAAGGCAATCAGTTTTGGGCGCTCGGGAGCCAGCGATTGCAATTTCGCTTCGAGATCGGCCAGATCATTGTGACGCCAGATCAGCTTTTCACCTCTACCGTGGCGGATGCCTTCAATCATCGAGGCATGGTTCAATTCATCGGACAGCACAATGCAATTGGGCAAGGCACGCACGAGGGAGGAAAGCGTTGCCTCATTGGCCATGTAGCCGGAATTGAACAGAAGGGCTGCTTCCTTGCCATGCAGATCAGCCAATTCCTGCTCAAGTTCGACATGATAGTGCGTGGTGCCGGAAATGTTGCGCGTGCCGCCGGAACCGGCGCCCACGTCGTCGATGGCTTCGTGCATTGCCGCGAGAACGTCCGGGTGCTGGCCCATGCCGAGGTAGTCATTGGAACACCACACGGTCACTTCGCGCTCGGCACCCTGCCCGCGGTAAAGGGCACGGGGGAACCTGCCCCGGACGCGGCAGATATCGGCAAATTCGCGGTAACGGCCTTCCGCCTTCAACCGGCCGATGGCCTGCTCCAGAATGCTATCGTAGCCTTGTGGTGTCATGGGCAAACATTAGCCAAATGAATTTGCTGCGTATCTTGCGCGAAATTGCGCAGGGTCAGTTCGTCGCAGAAACGGTCGCTTCCGGCTTTTCTGCCGGCTTTGCAATTGGCTTTGCCACTGCTTCGACCTTGCAGTCCTTTGGCAACTTGCCGTCTTTGTCCAGCTTGCACAGGTCCTCTGTTTTCTTGGCCGCAGGAGTTTCCGGCTTCACATCTTTTTTCGTGCTCGTAGAGGCAACTTTGGCGGTGGCCTTCACCGGCGTTTTCTTAGAGTCGGCAACGGTTGCTTTCTTCTTTGATGTTGCTGTGAGTTTTTTTACGGGCTTTTTCTTGACATTTTTGGGATCATCATCATCCCTGCTGAAGAGGCTCGTAGACCTTGTTTTTTTGACCCCAAGCTTTGTGGATTTTTCTTCTTCGCTGCTGGTCTTTCTTGTTGACCTTTTGCCAAACCAGAAAAATCCTTCATATTCCGCCTCTTCGAGTGAAGCTACCTGGCGCGGAATTGGCTTCAAGACAAAACGTTCGCCAGATGCACTTTTCTCACCCACAGGCAGAGGCTGGCCTAAGACAAATCCGGTTCCATCCAAACCGTAAACGTCGCCGCGGAAGGCTACTTTCCCTTCCGATGCGGGCCAGGCGGTGAGATAGGCAACGCGGAGTTGAGGTGGCGCTACAAGCGTTACATCCAGGCGTTCAAGCGACTGGGCCAAATTCTCAATGCGATTGGGATCAAACCCATCCTGACCGTTCAGAATCCAATTCAAGAGGATTGCCACCTTTTGAACGCGAACACAGCCCGAACTGTAGAAACGGCCACTGCTTTCAAAGAGATGCTGTTCGGGCGTGTCATGCAAGTAAATCCCGAAAGGGCTGGAAAAATTGATCTTGGCGGTAGCCATGGCGTTGCTGCCGCCGGGTTCCTGCCTGAAATGGTAATTGTCAGCAATTGCCCGGCGCCAGTTGATGCGTCTCGGGTTGACTTCGGGCCCGCCTACACCTTCGAAAACCTTCATATTCATTTGATCCAAAATGCGAGAATTGCCGCTCAGCATTTTTGGAATGATGTCGCGCTCGACAATGGACGCCGGGGCGTTCCAATAGGGATTGAACTTGATATCCGAAAGAGCCGTCATCACCACGGGAGTTGGTCGTGATGGCCGGCCCACGATGGCATTGTGACGCGAGAAAACCCTGTTCCCATTCACCGCTTCTATTTGCTGGGCAGGAATGTTCACAATAATGTAACGATCACCAAGATCCTTGGAATATTCGGCAATACGGGGAATGTTTGCCCTGATTGTCGATAGTCTTTCGGCGGCAGACACGTTGAGCGCCTGCAGGGTTGGACCGTCCACTTGCCCATTTGCGCCCAAACCATGGTTGCGCTGAAAGCGCATCAAGGCGTCTTGCGTTGCGGTTGTAAAAATGGTGGCAAATTCGCCCTCTGCCGCCTCGGGACGCACATAACCCTCAATGAACAGGCGCTGATTGAGCGCCGCCACGCCCTTGCTGTCCGCACCTTTTTTGTAGGTGCCTTTTGGCACTTTGGGCCAGCCACCGTTACTCACGATTGCAGCGTACTTGTCCTCGGCTGCTTGCATCTCGGCCGCGCCACTCAAGGACAACATGGGTTCTACGATCTGGCCCGTGAAAACTTCGGTTTCTGTCGTGGCCTTTCCAGAGGCTGCCGGCGCAGCGTCGTGGGTTGAAACATTGGCTCCGAGAAGTCCACTTCTCCTAAGTTTTTGCTTTTTAAGGAATTCACGCATTTCGTCCGACTGTTCAGCCTTGACGGTTGCTACGTTGGCAAGGGAAAGGCTCAGCATTACGGCGAGACAAACGCCGATGGCCATTGAAAACAATTTACCCGCAAAACCAAATTTTAAATACATCATTGCCTCTTTGCCACCCTGCACCAGGCCTCTTTTGGGCCATTGGCAAGTATCATTCCTGATTTACCAACATGTACCAGCCCCGGCGCGACTCGTCAAAAGCAAGTGCTGAGAATCGCCTATGCGTTAGCGAGCCAAATCGGGCTAAAAACCACCCTATTTGACATTGGCGGGCAGTTTTCAAACAAAAAAAAGCCCTGCGGCTTTTCGGCCACAGGGCTTTTGCTGTTCAAGTCTGCGTTACAGGCGGTAAAGGATCTGATCGGTCCAGAAACGTTCCAGGCGCGTCAGGGCCTTGTTCAGGCGGTCAAATTCATCGGTCGAGAGGCCAACGACTTCTTCAACAGCCTGAAGCTGGCGGTTGTAAAGCGCATCGATGCGGTCGCGGATGGCCTGGCCTTTCGGCGTCAGCTTCACCCGTACCGAACGCTTGTCGGCGCTCGAACGCTCGTGGTTCACATAGCCGGATTCAACAAGCTTCTTAAGATTGTAAGAAACATTTGAACCCTGATAGTGGCCGCGGGTCTTGAGCTCGCCGGCCGTGAGTTCCGAGTCGGCGATATTGAACAGGAGAAGCGCCTGCACAGGGTTTACTTCCGGTTCGCCGGAACGTTCAAAATCGTCCTTAATTACGTCGAGCAAGCGGCGGTGCAGCCGCTCAATCAGCGTCAATGCTTCCATATAGCGATACTTGATTTCTTTCCGTTGCGGTGCAACTTCCACGGCACGGACCGCCCCAACTACTTGAGTATTCATGTTATCCACCTATCCCTTGGTTAGAGAGGCCGGCTCTTTTGTCCGTTCCTCTGATGGGCTGACAATACGCGGGGGGATTTAAGGCGGCCTGAACAGGCTGGGTAAATTTATCCTTATATTTTCGATAGTTTGTTGCTTTTTAAAAGACAGTTTATGGAGTGTTTTTTTCCTATGTTAATTAAAGGCGACCCAGCTTGGTTAAAAAAATAGCGCGGGAAATTGTTCCCGCGCCGGGTGGATCGTGGTTAAATATTTGCTAGCGACTGGCGACCTGGGCGAAACCTGCCTTTACGCGGGCTTTGCCTACTCCATTGCAGCTTTGATAGTTAGACCGGGCTTCGGCGGCCTTCATAACCTTGGAAACGGCTGGCCTGCCGAATTCCGATACCGCCACACCATGGTTTCTCACAACGGCCTTGTAAAACAGGTTTATCTTGCGCTTTGAAAGATAGGTGCAGCGCCGCTCCAAAAAGTAGACCTCTATCACCTCTTCAAAGGCCGAAAGGGTGTTCTTCGCAGCCGGCGCCGGGGCCTGGACAGCCGCAACGGCTTCTGAAGGCTCACTTTCTTCCTGCGCTGCGTTGATTGCTTCGCGGGCGGCAACCAAGGTTTGTTTTACTTCATAACTGGCCTCGGTTCCGCAAGTCGCTGCCTGACCTTGCTTCTTTCCCGCAGAAAGGGCGGAGCGGGTAATATTCAAGGTGGTTTTTTCCGCAGCGGCAACTTCGGCCTTTGCAACATAGGTTGAGAGCTCGTCCCTCTCGGATACGGTGAGTACGTTGCATTTGTTATCTACCACCGCAGATTTGGCCAGGAGTTCCAGGGCGCGCTCAATGCCTACGGCTTCTGCAAGGGCGGGTTTCGTGGCAAGGGCCGTTAGAGGCAGGGCCAGAATGGGAAGTGTTATGAGAAATTGCGAGAATTTGAGCATCTGACCACCGGACAAATTGATATGATTTGACAGGCGATATGGATAACCGAGGGTCGTTAATTCGATTAAAATTTGAAATAAATCTTGGCGGTTTGGTTAACGCTATCTTGCATTCCATTCAGAGAGGCAAGAAGACTGCGACCATGGCCCTATTCTGTTTTTGGCGGGGACTTGATAGAAAGCCCGGATGAACCGCTCAAAATTACCTTTCCAGGGCTTTCCCGCCACGCGCATGCGGCGCAATCGCAAGGCGGCATGGTCGCGGGCATTGATTGCTGAAAACTCCCTTCAAAGCTCC
The DNA here is from genome assembly GCA_963766425.1 of uncultured Alphaproteobacteria bacterium. Lineage (GTDB taxonomy): Bacteria > Pseudomonadota > Alphaproteobacteria > Rhizobiales > Aestuariivirgaceae > Aestuariivirga. The sequence goes on along the minus strand of CAVYAB010000007.1, from coordinate 49,243 downwards.
GATCTCATCTGGCCGATGTTTGTAATCGATGGAGAGAACACCAAGGATGCTGTTGCTTCCATGCCGGGGGTAGAACGCTACAGCGTTGATTTGGCCGTGCAAAAGGCTGCCGAAGCCGCTGCCTTGGGAATTCCCCTCATTGCCCTGTTTCCAAACACGCTGACAGGCTCTCAGGACAGCCGATGCCCGTGAGGCCCTCAATAAGGACAATCTCGTCTGCAGGGCTGTGCGGGCCATCAAGGCCGCTGTGCCGGAGATTGGCATCATGTGCGATGTGGCCCTTGATCCCTATACCAGCCATGGCCACGACGGGCTGATGGAAAATGGCGAAATTGTCAACGATGCATCTGTGGAAATTCTCGTGAAGCAGGCCCTCCTGCAAGCTGAAGCCGGCTGCGATATTGTGGCGCCCTCAGACATGATGGACGGCCGCATTGGCGCCATAAGACAGGCCCTGGAGGCTCATGGCCACAGCCACGTTCAGATCATGGCCTACAGCGCCAAATATGCTTCGGGCTTTTACGGTCCCTTCCGCGATGCCGTGGGTTCGTCAGGCACATTGATTGGTGACAAGCGCACCTATCAGATGGATCCGGCCAATACGGACGAAGCCTTGCGCGAAGTCGGGCTCGATATCAGCGAAGGCGCTGACATGGTGATGATAAAGCCGGGCATGCCCTATCTCGATGTGCTGGCGCGCGTTAAGCAGACCTTTGGCGTGCCCACCTTTGCCTATCAGGTGTCAGGCGAATACTCGATGCTGATGGCGGCCATCGAGCGGGGCTGGCTTGACCCCAAAAAGGTCATCCCGGAAAGCCTGATGGCTTTCAAGCGGGCTGGTGCCGATGGCATCCTGACCTATTTTGCACTTGATGTGGCGCGGGAATTGAAGTCCACAGCTAGGTAAACAGGAAATCATCGGCCACCAGGGTGGTTGCCAGAACGCCCGTGAGAGTGATCTTGTTTGAGGCATCAAAGGTGATGACCGTATTGGATCCTTCCTGGGTTGCTGCTGCCATTATTTCCTCGAAGGTGTCAAACCCGGTGCCCAGGGAAAAGTTGATAACATCTGCAAGGCCGGCGCCGGCCTGGAAATCTGATATCGTATCGAGGCCAAACGCTGCGGCAAAATTGAAGGTATCGGCTCCCAACCCGCCGACCAGGGTGTCGTTACCGGCACCACCGGTCAGAGCATTTGCCCCGCTGTTGCCAATGATGATGTTGTTCAGTGCGTTGCCTGTCCCATTAAGAGCTGAACTTCCGGTCAGAGTCAAATTCTCGACATTGGCGGCCAAAGCTGCAATTGAGATGGAACTTTCAATTGTATCGCTGCCCTCACCGGCGCTTTCGGTCACAACATCGCCGGCGACTTGCACAACATACGTGTCATTGCCCAACCCACCGACCATTGTGTCGCTACCCGTGCCCCCATCAAGCCGGTCGTTGCCATCCAAACCCGTCAGTGTATTGGCACCCGAGTTTCCTGTCAGCACGTTGCTCAAGCCATTGCCTGTGCCGGCAAGGCCGGAACTGCCAGTGAAGGTCAGATTCTCGAAATTGGCGCCAAGGGTCCAGGCTACGGTTGACTGCACAAGATCAGTGCCTTCATCAGTGTTTTCAGTGGTAGTGTCGCCGACATTGTCCACGACGTAGGTGTCGTTGCCAGTTCCGCCAGTCAAAGTGTCGGCGCCAGTGCCGCCGTTGAGAGTGTCATTGCCATCGCCGCCCGTCAGCGAATTGATACCGGTGTTGCCAGTCAGGACGTTATCAAGGGCATTGCCGGTGCCATTTATTGCGGCTGAGCCAGTCAAGGTGAGGTTCTCAATGTTTGAGGCCAATGTAAACGTGACAGAGGACTGGACCAGATCGGTGCCTTCACTGGTATTTTCCAGGGTCTGATCGCCCGTATTGTCCACGACATAAGTATCGTTCCCGAGTCCGCCCGTAAGTGAATCGGCTCCAGTTCCGCCATCCAGCACATTGTTTCCGCTGTTGCCGATGATCGCATTTGCCGATGTGTTGCCTGTCCCGTTGATGTTGCCAGTGCCAGTGAGTGTGAGATTCTCGATAGTCGCGGTAAGCGTTCTGGCGACCGAGCTCTGAATGAGGTCCGTACCCTCATCCACTGCTTCGGTCGTGACATCTCCTGAATTGTCCACGATATAAATGTCATCGCCGAGACCGCCGATCAACGTATCTGCGCCTGCGGCACCATTCAGCGTGTCGTTGCCATCACCGCCTGTAAGCGTGTTCACGCCGCTGTTTCCGGTTAATACGTTGTTGAGAGCATTGCCCGTGCCGTTAATGGCTGAGCTGCCATTCAGGGTCAGATTCTCGACATTGGCCACGAGCGTGAAAGCCAAGGAGCTTTGCACCGTGTCAGTGCCTTCACTCGCCGCTTCAGTCACCACATCGCCCGCATCGTCGACGGTGAACGTGTCATCACCAAGCCCGCCGATAAGAATGTCAGCGCCCAAGCCTCCGTTCAACGTGTCGTTGCCCGCACCGCCCGAAAGCGTGTTGGCGGCGTTGTTGCCGGTGATGATGTTGTCGAGATCATTGCCGGTTCCATTGATAGAAGTCGCACCGGTCAGGGTCAGGTTTTCGACATTCGCTCCCAGATTGAAGTTTACCGATGACTGAACGATGTCCGTGCCTTCACCGAGATTTTCTATGGCCTGGTCGGCCTGATCATCAACAATAAAGGTATCGTTGCCAGCGCCACCCGCCAGCATATCCGCGCCACCACCGCCATCCAGGATGTTATTGCCAGCATTCCCGGTAATGTTGTTGGCCGCTCCGTTGCCGGTTCCATTGATGTTGGCGGTTCCGGTCAGAACCAGTTTTTCGATGTTTGCCACCCAGGATGAATTGGTTATCGAACTTTCTATGGTGTCGTTTCCTTCTCCGCCATTCTCGGTCACGATATCGCCAGCAGCCTGAACGACATAGGTGTCATCACCAATGCCACCGATCATGGTGTCATTGCCGGAAGCGCCATCAAGTCGGTCATTTCCTTCGCCACCGGTGAGCGTATTGGCTCCGCTGTTTCCGATGATGACGTTGTCAGCGCTGTTGCCGGTGCCGCTGTAGCCAGAACTGCCAGTCAGCGTAAGGTTTTCAAAATTTGCGAGAAGCGTGTAGCTGGCAGAGATACTGACTGTATCGGTTCCCTCGCCGGAATTCTCCACCAGGGAGTCAGAAGGTGTCAGCGAAGTAGGTGTCGTTGCCAACGCCGCCAATCAAGGTGTCGGCGCCACCCGCGCCATTCAGCGTGTCGTTGCCTTCGCCGCCGATGATTGTGTCATTTGTGTTGAAGCCGGTGATCACGTTGTCACTGGCCGTTGAACCCTGGGCCAGGAGCATCGTCCTGAGATCGGCCCTTGTCCAGATTGTGCCGTTTGCGAATTGGACGCTGTCCACGCCTTCGTCGTAGTATTCATCAAGGGCGTCATACAGAATAACCGAGCCACCGTCGCCTGCACCGGGCGCGCTTTCCGCCACCACGAGGGTGAGATTGTTGCCGGAACGCAGGAATGAGACATCCGCGGTTGTAATTCCACCGCCAAACAAAACCTTATCGGCGCTGCCGTGGTTCGTGTACTCACTGATCGTGTCATTGCCGTCGCCGCGGGCGTAAGTGTAGGTGTCGTTGCCCTCGTCCCCATCCAGGATGTCGTTGCCCTGGCCGCCGGCGATGATGTCAGCCACATTGAAACCGATGATGGTGTCATCCCCGACTGTGCCAGCCTGTGCGAGCAGCGTTGACCTTAGAGTTGATCGTGTCCAAATCGTGCCATCGGCAAAGCGGAATTCTTCAACTCCCCTTGAAGCAAATTCATTCAGATTGCTGATCAGAAGTATCGAGCCGCCGTCACCCGCACCGGGCGCGCTTTCCGCAATTGACAGCGTGACATTACCCCCGTCAACCCCGTTGCGGGTCAGGCTTATACCGCTTGCCGCAATGCCGGCGCCAAACACGATTGCGTCGGCGTTGCCGCCATTCGAGCTTTCGGTGATCGTATCGTTACCATCGCCGCGGACGTAGTTGTAGATATCGCTGGCATCGCCGGCATTGATCGTATCATTGCCAAGGCCCCCGGTGATCGTATCAGACGTGTTGAAGCCTGTGATGGTGTCGTTTCCAGCGGTGGATGCCTGGGCCAGGAGCTTTTCCCTGATGGTGCCGCGGGTCCATACGGTTCCATCCGAGAATTGAACCTCTTCAACGCCCCTTGATCCAAACTCGTTGAGATTGTTGATCAGCAGGATGGAACCGCCGTCGCCAGCACCGGGGGCGCTTTCCGCCACGGTCAATGTGACATTGCCGCCGTTTTGCACCAGGCCGATATCGGATGCCGCGATGCCGCTGCCGAAAACAATTTTATCCAAGGAGGGGCCGTTTGAGTTCTCGGTGACGGTGTCGTTGCCATCGCCCCGCGCGAAGAGATAGGTGTCGCTGCCGTCTCCGCCGTTGATCGTGTCGTCACCCAAACCACCCGAAATGATATCGGCGGAGCTCGTTCCGGTAATTGTGTCATTTCCGCTCGTGCCGGCGAAATTGATAAGAATTGCCCTCAATGTGGCACGTGTCCAAACCGTTCCATCGGCAAACTGAATGAGATCGACGCCCCGCGACGCATATTCATCGAGGTTTTCCTTAAGAAGAATGGAGCCACCGTCGCCGGCGCCCGGCGCGCTCTCCGCCACAACGAGCGTCACGTCATTTCCATTGCGTTGAAGAGAAATGCTGGCGGCATTTATGTTGGTAAACAGCAGCTTATCCGCCGTGCCCCCATTGATGCCATCGGTGATCGTATCGAAGCCATCGCCGCGCGAATAAACATAGGTATCGCTGCCATCTGCTCCATTCAGTGTGTCATTCCCGTGGCCGCCATTCAAAGTATCGGCAGTATTGAAGCCGGTTATCGTATCGTTTCCGGCCGTGCCAGCCTGCTCCAGAAGCATCGCGCGCAGGTTTGCGTCAGTCCAGATTGTGCCGTTTTCGAAGCGGACCTGCTCTATCCCTTCCTGGCCAAATTCGTACAGGCTGAACTTCAATTGATCCGCCGTGCCGGCGATCGAGAGGATTACATCGCTGCCGGAGCGCAGAAGCTGGATATCGGATGGCGCGATTCCGGTTTTCAATCTTACTTCATCGGCGCCGAGACTATCGGAGATTTCGTCCACGCCCGATCCGCGACCCCAGTGGTAAATGTCATTGCCGTCCCCACCGGACATGGCATCATTGCCGCCCAGGGCATCAATGACGTCGTTCGAATCAAATCCAACCACCGTGTCGCTGCCGCTCGTGGAAAGCGAGCCAAGAATCAATTTCCGGATGTCTACCTGGCTCCACACCGTTCCATCGACAAATCTGAATTCTTCAACTTCACAGTTCGGCAAGAAAAATTGTTGTGTCAGCGTGAGCTGGTCGTTTGTGCCGGCAATCTTGATAATTAACGCATTGCCCGAGCGCAGCAGAATGATATCGCTGGGAATGACATTGTCGCTGAATTGAACGATGTCGGCCTGGCTGCTGGCAGTCTCGCCCGAAATCGTATCGACGCCATAGCCCCGACCGAAAATATAGGTATCGCCGCCATCGCCGCCGATTAGTGTGTCATTTCCTGCACCGCCGTCCAGCACATCGCCGCCGCCGTAGCCAATTATTGTGTCGTCGGCACTGGTTTTGGCCTGCGCCAGAAGGGCTAGCTTGACGTGCTCATAGGTCCAGATCGTGCCGTCTGAAAATTTGAACTCTTCAATACTCTGCCCCTGCTCCACTCCGGGCGTTTGGCTGAAGGTATTGTAAATCGTGAGAAGATCGGCGGTGCCCTCAATTCCAATTTGCAAACTGTTTCCCGACCGCGACAACACAATGTCGCTTATGCCGATGTCAGGACCAAAAACGACCGCGTCTGTATCAACATAGCCATTGTCGTCGACTACATCCGAACCATAGCCCCGGCCAAACAGATAGGTGTCGCTGCCGTCATAGCCCTTGAGCGTGTCATTGCCCGCGCCGCCATAATAGGTTTCGTTTCCTTCGTAACCAAGAACGAGGTCATTTCCGGCGGTTGCCTGGGAATTGATCATCAGCTGATCCATTTCAGCCGCTGTCAGCGTGCCGCCGCCGGCGAAGGTGAAAAATTCAATCCGATTTGTCAGGCTGAGCACACTCATATCAAGCTGCCCGGCGAGAGTGAGCTGATCGGCCGTACCCTGGATTTCAATGACCAGATCGTTGCCGTTTCGCGACACAAGCAAGTCGCCAAAACCAATGCCCGGCCCGAAGGCAATGGTATCGCCCTGGCTTTGGGGCCAGTAAGACAGGGGGACATCGTCGTGGACGGTGTCGGCGCCGTCGCCCCTGCCAAAGCGGTAGGTATCGTCGCCACGGCCGCCGCTCAGGGTTTCCGAGGTGCCGGGTAGCCCCTGCATGCCGTCATTGCCGTTTGAGCCGACCGTGCCGGCAATAGGCGCAATCAAAACCAGATCGGATCGATACAGCTCTGAACCATCGGCAAAAACTATGGATTTAATTCCGGACTTCGGCGCATCCGCGCCGGCTTCGCCGAATTGCCCGACAAGGGTCAGATATTCGCCGGTCTCCGTAATCGATATGCGGAGATCATCTCCCAGCCGCGTGAGAACAACACTCTCCTGGTAGAGGCCTTTCAGATAGAGTTTGTCTGTCTCGATTGCCGAGCCAACGTCGGTAATTGTGTCATTGCCGTCGCCTGCCCCCCAGTAGTACCAATCGCTGCCACCGGCCGATGATGAAACATCAACCATAGCGTCATTGCCGGCACCGGAATCGTAACCAGTGGAAGCCGCCGTGCCGGTCAAGGTTTCGGAGGCAGCGGTGCCGCGGATCAATGCATCCGTCAGTATCTTCGAGCGGTCCCAGATTTCGCCGTCAGCGAACTTGATCTGCTCCAGGCCAAAGTTGCTGGTGGCGGAAAGGAACTGGTCATTGACCGTTATGTTTTGGCCAGTTGCCAAAATGTTTACAATCAAGTCGCTGCCGATGCGTGACAGAACTACATCGGCGGAATTGATGTCGCTGAACTCCAGAACGTCAACCTCTGATGTTGAACCCGACGCCTCATTTATGATGTCGTTGCCATCGCCCGAGGCATAAACAAACCGGTCGCCGCCGGCGCTGCTGGCGATCGTGTCATTGCCGCTGCGGCCGGCAATGACGTCATCGGAACTGGTTCCAGTAATACTATCGTCCAGAATGGTGCCTTGAATGGTGACGCCGTCCTCCAGGGGTATGGCTAAAAGATTGTTCACATCCTGGTAGGTGAGCGAGCTGCCGTCGGCAAAGGCGAATGATTTAACCCGGGCTTTGTTTCCTGTCGAAGAGAAGTGGTTCTTGATTGTCAGGACGTCCGAGGTGCCCGAAATGCTGATCGCCAGATCATTTGTGAGCCTGGTGAAAACAACACTTGCCTGGGTAACTCCAGCCCCAAGCTGAACCGTGTCGGTACGGTTGGAGCCGGTAAAGGCTGTTTCCTCAATTTCGTCCTGGCCATGGCCAATGCCGAAGAGATAGGTGTCGTTGCCATAACCACCCCGCAGGATGTCATTACCTGCCCCGCCATCAAGGATATCGTGGTGGAAGAACCCTTCGATTATGTCATTGCCAGCGGTTTTTTGCTGCTGAAGAAGCTTTTCACGGATGTCCGTTTCGCTCCATATAGTTCCGTCGGCAAACTTGATCGTTTGAATGCTGGTCCAGCTCTTGGACCTAAAGATATCGGTGGCCTTGAACTGGTCTGTCACCGTCAGGGTATCGGTGAAGCCGGTAAAGCTGATAAGCAGATCATCGCTGCCGGCTGCTTTCGACAAGACAATGTTTGATGTCGTAAATCCAGCGCCTAACTCAATAACGTCGTTGCTGGGGTAACCCGATTGCTGCACGATTTCGGTAATCGTATCGTTGCCGTCACCTGCATTGAACCGGTAAATGTCGGAGCCATCACCGCCTTTGAGAATATCGTTTCCTGCACCTCCGGTTACGATGTCGCTGGAGTAGAACCCGCGGACGATGTCATCGCCTGCCGTCACCTGGCTTTCCATTGCCTTGGCGCGAAGAACATCTCCTGACCACTTGGCGCCGTCCGAAAACTCAACAAACTCAATCTCGTAAACTTTCGGACCAAAAACCGTATAGTTGTAGGCGCCACTTATCGTGATGATGTCACTGGTGCCGCGGATGGAGAGCGCAATGCCCTCCCCCGACGTCCTGAACACATCCACGTCGGCCGCAGCCGTATCCGCATTGAACAGGATGCGGTCGCCTTGGCTGGACAACAGGAGGTCAGTCTCATGGTCGGAGACCGTGTCCTGGCCATAGCCACGACCGAAAATATAAGTATCGTCGCCGTTGTCACCCTGCAGCAAGTCGTTGCCGGCGCCACCGTCGAAGGTTTCGTTGTAGTCGGTTCCGTGGATGCTATCGGCGCCCGATGTTTGCAGCGATGCAAGATGTTCCGTCAGCAGTTGCTGCCAGGTTTTTACCGTGCCATCCGCCCATTTGAACAATTCGATCCGGTCTGCGTCGATTTCACCAAGTACTGTGATGTAGCGGTCAAAATGGTTCTTGATGACGATTTGGTCCGCCGTGCCGCTGAACTCCACCAAAAAATCATCAAAGCCGGAACCTGAAATGCTGAAGGTCACATCGCCCACGGTAATTCCCGAACCGAAAACGATGCTGTCAGCGCTTCGCGAAAATGGGTCCTGGTTGCGGTCTTCGATGATGTCCTGGCCGTCGCCGATCTTGAAATGATAGGCATCGCCCTCCTGGAGGCCGGAGAGGTAGTCGTTGCCGCCCTCGCCGATCATGGTGTCGGCGTAGTAGGCGCCATAAAGGGAGTTGTTTTCCGCAGTGCCGTGGGTGGTGATTTCCAGGACCTGCTGCCAGGTCAGCTTCGTTCCGTCAGCGAAGCGGAACTCCTCTACCCGGTCTGCCCACATCACGCCGAACATATTGAAAATGTCGAGCTTTATGCCATCGAACTGATTCTCTATGGTGAGGGTGTCACTGGTTCCTGCAATGGAAATCGTAAGGTCTGGGGCAGAGCCCTGGCGGCTGAACTTCACATCCGCCAATGTGATGCCGGCGTCGAACACAACGGCATCTCTCTGATTGAAGTCATCACTTGACCCCACCCAGTTGGTGAGGGTCGCCACAGTGTATCTTGCGTCTTCGCTGACCACGTCATTGCCCGAGCCCTTGCCGAAGTGGTAGGCATCGCCACCATCCAGGCCGGACAGGAAGTCATCGCCCTTGCTTGCTGCAAATTCATCGGGCGTTCCGAAGCCATAGGTTGTGTCATTGCCATCGGTGGTGTAGGCGGCGATGACATTTTTCTGGATGTCGATCCAGTTAAGGCCAGTTCCATCCTCAAAGAAAATGACTTCAATTCGTTTGTCGGTGGAGAAGGTTTCCTGATAGCCCCGCTCATTGTATTCGAACTGGCCTTTGATCACCACGCTGTCGGTGGCGGTCGGGAACAGGATTTTGAGGTCGTCGCCGTCGCCATTGCGTTCATAAGTCAGATCGCTCTGCGAAAGCCCGCCGAGCAGAAACAGGATATCGGGGCCCAGCAATATCGGGTTTGCCATTTCTTCCTGAATGGTGTCGTTCCCGTCACCGACGGAGATGATGTAGGAGTCCCCGCTGTCTCCGCCCTTCAAGAGATCATCGCCCTGGAGCCCCTCAATCTCATCGGCCAGCGCCGTGCCCACAATCGTGTCATTTCCGCTGGTGCCCAGGCCGACGGCGGCGGCAATTTCACCCGCTTCAAAGATCGTGCCGTCCGCGAACTGGATTTCCTCAATGCCATATTCGGGGCTCAGCTGCTGACCGAACAGGGTCATCAAAGGCTCGGAGAACTGGTTCTTGATTGTGATGGTGTCGGTTGAATTCTTGACCGCTATCACAAGATCGACGCCACTCCGGCTGATCGTTACGTCGGCGGCATTCAGCGTTGCGAAATCGGATGCGGTCTCCGCTTTCCTTGCCCGGCGCCTCGACATCGACAATCGTATCCTGGCCGAAGCCGGACCCAAACACATAAACGTCCTGGTCCGCGCCGCCGGTCAGCGTGTCATTGCCCGCTTCGCCCACAAAGACCTGGGTTCCTTCGGCGGAGCCCCTGGCCAGTGCATCGTTTCCCTGCGTGCCGATGATGATGTTGGCAATGGCGAGGCCCGCCGCCAGCTGCGCAAGGGAAAGCGGCGAGGAAATCTGGCTCAGGGCCCGCACCAGGCTTGCGACCTGGAAATCCGAACGCACGGCAACACCGTTGCTCCGGACGAGCATGCCGGAGGACTCGGAAAGCAGCGGCCCCCAGCTGTCGTTCCATTCGGCGAGTGCTGTTGCAGGCGTGGATGACAGGTTTTGAATCGCATTTTTGTAGATGTCAGCAAGAGTTGTGGATGCCGGAAGCACCATGGCATCGAAAGACAGGTTGAGCGTGAGATCGCCGAAAACGCCTTCCAACGGGCCCTGGGCCGCCAGCCTGACGGTTGCCTTGTCAAGAGTGTCGTTCCACATGTCAATGAGTTCCTGAACATTGACAAGGGAAGGAACGCCTTGCGCATCGCGCGGCGTCAGCTGGATTCCAGTATAGGCTTCGAGGAAGGCCAGCTTTTGCCGGTCGAACCCGCCGGTCATCGCAACAGGCGAAACGCCGTCAACGCCGGCCCAGCGGAACAGAACATCATCCGCCGCAGCCTTGAACGCGGCCCAACTGGTGGTGGCGGGCAAATCCTTGAAGCTATCCACAAGGGCCAGAAGCGCCGCATCGCCCGTCATGGCCACATCAAGATTTTTGACATTGCCGAAGCCCTTGAGAATGGGAAGGGCCGCGGCGGTGGATGAGACGGTGCTGTCGCCGAGATAGACGGAGTCCGCCTGGTTGTTCGCCAGGATCACATCGGCGATCACATGGGCTTGGCCGTTGGCGAAGGTTACCGTGGATTGGGCGGTGATGGGATTGCCCGCCAGCTGGCTGCTGGCAGGCGTTGTGGTTGTGAGAGATATGGAAGTGATGCCGGTTTCAACGAGCGTCTTGAGTTCGCCCGCATCGGTCTTGCCGTCCCTGTCGAGATCGCGCCAGACGCGGAGTGCCGTGAAGTCCGCATCAAGGGAATTGATGGCGCCGTCGGCATTGCTGTCGAGGGCCGCAAGGGCCGCGAAGCCCGAGAGGCTGGCATTGCCGAAGAGTTCGCCCTGATTGTCGATGAGCCCGTTGCCGTTGAGATCCCGCGCCAGAAGGCCATCATCGCCGGAAACCCAGCCCGCCTTCTCGGCAAAGCCGTCATTGTCGATGTCGAAATAAACCCCATCCGCCTGGCGGACGAGTTCTATGCCGTCGCCATCCAGATCGATCACCAGGGGATCGGTGCCGATCTCAACGCCGGTCCCTGCCTTCAGGGTCCAGTAGACGAGTTCTTTGAGGGAGCCCTCCCCGTCGTAAGAAATCTGGAAAACGGCGATGTTTCCCGTGGCCTCGCCGGTGTCAAAATCAATATTGTAGTTATTGACCGCCGCCACCCCCGCCCTGCCGCGCAGCAGCTGGATCAGGAGCTGGCCGCTGTCGTCATGCCCATAGCGCGCCGTCAGCATGAACGGTGTATCGAAAACCACTGCCATGGCGGTCAGAAAACCACCCCCCGTCACCGACAGCCAGCCGAGACTGGAAACCAGGCTGCTCATCGGGGCCCAGTAGGCCCAGTGGCTCTCGCTCCACCACTGCTGGACACCGCCCGTCAACCTGAGCGGGCCCCAGCTCACATAGTCATTGGCCTGGGCATCCATGACGATACTGCCGCCGGAGATATTGAAATAATCGATCGCGCCGTCATCGGCATATTTGCCATTGCCGACGCAGCGTGCCATCCCCGCCCCAGAGCCGGTCCTGCCCGCTCCAGCCCACAACCCAATCGGAACCCGCACCGCCGTAAAGCTTCGCTCCATCCCCGCCAAACGCCATCACCCAGTCATCGCCGGCCCCGCCGCGCATCTCAAGCACGTCATCGGGACCCAGAACATCGGGCATGATGGCAATCAATGTGTCGTCGCCAGCACGCCCAAAAACCTCTCCGGAGCCGAAATGAACGATAAAATCATCTTGGTCGCTGCCCACCAAAGTGGCTTGCTCGTTGCCAACCAGCCACTGATTGGCTTCAGTCTTCAGGATTGCTGTATCGCCTGACGCAAAGTGTATTGTCGGGATCGACTTCAGTGCCGATTCAATTGCGTCTTCGGCTAACTTGGCGTAGCTACCGAGCTTGGACTCGAAACTCTCCATCAGATCAAGAATGGTCTCGGCGCACCCCCCGATAACCGTGTCATCGTAGACGGATGCAACGTCCTGCAAGACTTCTTTCAATTCAAGGTAACCTAATACTGCGCCAGCTCCGATCAGAACGGCGACACCGGCCGGTGTCGTGCCCAATAGTGCGACAGCTCCAGCGGCGATAGGCAGGCCAATCGCCAGGCCTAGTACCTGGCCTCCAGCCCAATTCCAGAACTCGGGCGTAAAACCATCATATTTTTCATAGGCCAAATGAACTTTGAGACCGCCGAATACTATTGTTCCCAATGCTGTCCCGATCTTCAATTTGTTGCTGCGCTGACGTCAGACAGAGTCGGGGAAGTGAACAGTGCCACTTTCATCCACCATCATGTTTTTAAAGGCTTCGATCGCTTTCGACAGGCCGGACTTGAGCTCGTCGGGAAGGTTGTCAAGCAATGCTAAAGTGGCCGAACTAAAATCGTTAAAAATGCTTTTGAACCACTTGAGGAAGCCAGCTGGATTGCTTTGAAGTACCTCGTTCCCCAAATCGTCAAAATTTACCATTTTATCGAAGTCGGCTGGTGCCAACTTGACTAACTCAGATTTTATCGCCGCGCTAATCCTACTAAATTCAGATGTGCCAATAGTTGACCTGAAGTCATCTGCGTTTATCTGGCCGGCACCTAGGGCCTTAAGATGCGAAACCACTATGTCATGGACGATAATCTTGGCTCTGGCATCTGCATCCCAATGAGCGCCATCCGCTGCAAAATCGAGCTTATGGCCATAACCGCCTGGCTCAACGCCGTTGGAACCTTGTTGAAAATAGTTGTCAGACTTGAGAATGCCTTCAACAAACGTGCCTCCCGCACTTGTATAGACCTTGAAGTTTAAGTGGGCGGCATCGTTGACTTGAGCGGCCGTCAATCCATTTAAGCGAGGATCAGAGTCATTAAGTACAAGCAAGGGTTGGCCGTTGGTGTCAACCGCTTGAAGTGCATATTTTACCCATTGTTGCAGCCCGTGTACGTCCTTCAGGGCTTGACTATAAGCCGCATTCTCCGTCGCACCTGCCGCGATGGCACTGAGCGCTCGGCTATTGATTTCAATAATTTTATTTTCAATAAAGAGGTCATATGCAGTATGGTTGGTTGAATGTTGCGCAGAGCCCAGCCTGAGCGCGTCTTCAATAGTTGCTGGCAGCCAAGCTTGGTTCGTTAATAAGTCTGCTTGGGAATATCCTTGTATAATCAACTTTTGCCAGAAAGAACTTAACTCACTTTTTGTAAACAGATTGGTCGGAATTAAGTGATGGCCATGGAACAATCCTGTTGGATGATTCGTTCTTAAATTGCGGTCTTGAATGTCCGGGCTGAAAAGAATCGTCCCAAAATATCAACAACAGTGTACTTTGGGCTTTCATTTGAATTCAAAAATTCATAGGCCATTTTCTATGTTTCCGTTAGCTGGATTTCCTTCAAACTTCTAAAACTGGCTTAGCAAGCGAATTTGATCCGATTTCTTCAATTCCGACCACTGTCAGCGCCTTAAAAAACCTGTCGGAAATAAAGAGGCGAGCATACCTGTGATCAGTCCAAAATGATCGATGCTCGACCATTGCCCTGCGAACCGCAAGAGTTTCTGGCCCATAGCCAAATGCAAATGTCCAGTATGGTTTGTCCGGGGATATCCTCGTGCAGTTGGAGTGTTCCTCGGCAATGGCCGTATCCAGCCTGGTGCACATGTTGAACATCCAATAGGGCTCAGGCCAGGCTGTTCTATTCTTCTGCTGTAAGTCGACTTGGATAAACTGGTGCACGCCAGGTTCGAATTTTTCGACTAATTCCTTGGCGCGGCGCGAGACTAGCCAGCCCAACTGGGTGTTTATGAAATCGCGCAGCTTTTTCGTTTTGAACTGCATCTTGGGATGACGGGGAAACAAGGCGGGATCAATGCGGAATCCGGATTGCATGTGAATGCCTTCAAACAGGCCATATTCCTTACCCAAGACTTCCATATTCTGACGGAACTGTTTTGCCTCCTCTTCGGGATATTCGAACTGGCCTGGAAAAAGAAGGTTGAAGGAAGTATTGACGAGATATGCCATTGAAAAAGCCTTTCAGGACTATTCCGGTTCCGTAAATTGTGACGTCACTAGATCAAGAGACCAAAAAACCTACGCTGCAAGTCTGTGCGCAACTAACTCTTCATCGGAAGCGGACACATTCTCAGGAGCTGCGTTATTTAAGTTAATGGAATGCCGTCCACGCCCATTTGTTTGATGTCCTGGTTCTTTGGATAAAAGATCGCAACATCTTTCGCGCTTTGCACGTCATTGTCTCCAGACTTGCTGTCCTTAGGATTATCCGATGTCACAGTTTACATTCTTCCAACTGGCGCTTCAGGCAACTTCCCGGTCCAGTTCAATAAGAAAAACTGGCGCCTGCAGTTTGCTTGCAGGGGATACTATTTATGCTCCTGCACAACAAAACCTGATTTCTGCTTCGCCCATTTGCTTGTAATGTCTACGTGGCAGCGCCGCAGCAGACACTGCGTTGCAGTCTGTGTCGTGATTACCGACCGATTGCCCCCAGTACAAAGTTGCCTCACTTCCAGTTTTAGTCTTCTGTGCCGGCCCTAAGCTTGCAGAGCAGTGTACTGTGGCAATCCGGCTGAATACACGCTCTGGTCGAGTATGATCAAAGATTCGCCGATTCGTAAATAGTAAAATTGCAGGCCGGCCCCCTGCCTTGCTCAGGCTTTTTCCGCGCCCTTCGCCGCGCCCGCTCGCCACACCCATTTTCCGCAAAGTTTCGCCATCAAGCAGCGAAGATACGAGCGGATGAATGCGCAATTCGCCGCCCTTAACAACCTGTTTGAAATTGGCGATTACCGCCGTGGCAAGCTGGGGCGATGGCGCGACCAGATCGAGAAGCCAGTTTATCTTCCCGCTGGTCCAGTCATCGGGCTTGAGACGCACGGGAAATACACCGGCCTTGATTTGTTCGCGGATTCTCGCGTCAACTTCCTCCGATACACTGGCCCAGATGGCAATGCCGGCCAGGCTGCCGTCATCGAATTTTGTTTCGGCTTTTGCGGCATGGGCGATGGCCACCCGGTCGTGCAGCAGGGGATCAAAGACGAGGGGCAGAAGATCGCCCACGGAAAGATGCCGGTGGCGGGGAGAGGCCGCGAAGGCGAGCGCCACCTTGCCGAATGTTTCATGGATTTTCGATCTCATGCCGGCGATTTTTTCGAGAAAAGCCGGATCAATTTGCTGCGGACCGCCAGCGTTCTGGCCAGACGCTGCTGCCGCGCCATTCGATAAAGACGCTTTTGCGCCGGGCGAAAGTGGATCTGCGTGCGGCGCGGCCTCGGTGTTATTTTCTTCTGTTTCAGTTCATCATTGTCGCGTGCCATGGCCCTGCCCCCGTGTTTGAGATTGATTAAATGATTGGCAAGTGCAGACCGGCCAACTGTATATTAATGGTAGCAATGACTCCAGAATTGCAACAGGAAATTTAGTGAGCCGAGTAATTGCCGATGATCCGATTTGCAAGGCAAATCCAAATTCCTTCACGGCCGCGAAAGCCAGGACCCAGACTTGTAACCAGTGAACAAGCGGAAAGTCTGGATCCCGATTTTCATCGGGATGACGGAAGGAAGAATGAATTCATCGCGTTGACAGTTGTAACTGCGTCAACAAAGATGTGTAAATCCGATAGCGGCGAAAGCCGGGATACGGAAGAGAGAGTGAATTCAGCACGTTGATAACTGCATAGATCGCAAGAAAGATGTGTGCACACGATGGAGCCTTCGGCTGGAGAAGGACAAATGCCGCAATGTTCAATCAATGACAGAAAGGCGCTATCGGTTCAGCCGCGCGATCAGGCTTGAGGTATCCCAGCGCTTGCCGCCCATTTTCTGCACTTCGGAATAGAATTGATCGACAAGGGCGGTGACCGGCAGATGGGCGCCATTCTTGCGCGCGGCTTCCAGGCAGATGCCCAAGTCCTTCCGCATCCAGTCCGCCGCAAAGCCAAAATCAAATTTTCCGGCAATCATGGTCTTGTGGCGGTTTTCCATCTGCCAGGAACCGGCAGCACCTTTTGAGATCACCTCGATAACATCTTCCATGTTGAGGCCGGCCTTGGTGCCAAAATGGATGCATTCGGCGAGGCCCTGAACCAATCCGGCAATGGCAATTTGATTGCACATCTTTGCGGTTTGGCCTGCTCCTGCCGGGCCAAGCAGTTTTCGCATCTTTGAGTAGCTC
Organism: uncultured Alphaproteobacteria bacterium; assembly: GCA_963766425.1. Classification (GTDB taxonomy): domain Bacteria; phylum Pseudomonadota; class Alphaproteobacteria; order Rhizobiales; family Aestuariivirgaceae; genus Aestuariivirga. Next base: position 32,644 of record CAVYAB010000007.1, on the reverse strand, counting down.
TTGATCAGCGGTTCGGCTTTGGCATAGTCGCTTTCTTCGCCGCCGCACATGACGGTGAGCGCGCCATTTTCGGCGCCGGCCTGGCCACCGGAAACGGGTGCATCGATAAAGCCTATGCCGCGCTTCTTTGCTTCGTCGAAAAGCTCACGGGCCACATCGGCCGAGGCTGTGGTGTGGTCAACGAAAATGCTGCCTGCACGCATTTTCTGAAATGCGCCATGGGGTCCGAGCGTAACGCTACGCAAATCATCGTCGTTGCCGACGCAGGCGAACACAAAATCAGCATCCGCAGCGGCATCACCTGGCGTTGCCGCCACCTTGCCCTTGTATTTCTGCGTCCATTTATCCGCCTTTTCAGGGGAACGGTTATAGACTGTCAATTCGACATCGGCATTTGCCGTGAGATGGCCCGCCATCGGGAAACCCATCACGCCCAGACCGATCCAGCTTGCCTTGATTGCCATCCCAACACTCCAGTTTTGCCCCTCTTAGACTGGCACGGAGGCAAATTCCATACGCGTTTGAAAGTCTCTTGCGCGACGTTGGCAAGGAGCATTAACCTCAGGGGGCGTGCAGTGATTTGAAGGGCGCCAACGGTGAGCATAGAACGTCGGAATTTTCCGCAATTTTTTATTACGGCGCCTGCGCCCTGCCCTTACCTGCCTGGCCGGTTTGAGCGGAAAGTATTTACCCATCTGGTGGGCCAGGATGCGCGCACCCTGAATACACAGCTTTCGCGGGGCGGCTTCCGGCGCAGCCAAAACATCGCTTACCGCCCGGCCTGCGACGGTTGCGGCGCCTGCGTATCGGTGCGCACGCCCGTCAAGCAATTCGTATGGAGCAAATCCTTTCAGCGCGTGCTGGCGCGCAACACGGATCTGGTGGGCACGCCGGTGCGGGCGAAGGCCACCAGCGAACATTATGGTGTGTTCAGGGACTACATTGATTCACGCCATGGCAATGGCGGCATGGCGGAAATGAGCGTGCTCGACTTCGCCGCCATGATTGATGAGACTTTTGTCGACAGCCACCTGGTTGAATACCGGCTGAAACCCAGTGGTGATGAACCGGGCGAACTTATCGGCGCCGTTCTGGTAGACATGCTGGATGATGGGCTGTCGCTGATCTACAGCTTTTACGAACCGAACTTTGAAAGGCGCAGCCTTGGCACCTTCATCATTCTTGACAGCATCAGGCGGGCGCAAAGAATGGGTCTTGATTATTTGTATCTCGGTTATTGGGTCAAAGGCTCAGCCAAAATGGAATACAAGTCGCGGTTTCTTCCCCAGGAAAGACTGACACCTGACGGATGGACGCTTTTTGTCAAGAAATAGCCGCCCAAGCCACACGCCAGCGCTGCGCTGTTCACCATATTTGACTGGTTGTATTCAACTTACTTGACTGGCACGCTAGGCATTATAGAGGTAATGAATTCAATTCATTAGGATGCTCGATGTCGCAACTCTGCGTTGAAGACCCACTAGGCACGGCCAAAGTTTGCGCTGCTCTTGTGGCGGAAATTGAGCAGTTGGGCTTTGCTGTCAACGTTGGATCTGACGCAAGAGAGCTCAACGCCACCAGGCTTGCCACTTACAACAAGCCCGTTTCGCCGTTTTTTGATCCTGAAGTTTGCAATTTCACACCGGAACGTTTTTTCTGGATGAGCGTGGTTTCTCCAACCGGAACGACTGTGGCACTTCAGGCATTTCGCTATGATTATTGTGATACAAGCCTCGCCGATTGGGGACCTAATCTCACGATCGGCCTGGCCATGCGCCGGCAGGAGCTGATGGTGCCAACCAATGCCGCGCCACCGCGAAACAGCATTGCCGAGAGAATTCGGGGAAGACTGGTTTATCATGGCGAGTTCTGGATTGACCAACATGTTCGCAATCGAAAGATGGCGGAAAAGTTTTCGCGTCTTGGACTGGTCCTGAGCCTCATTAAATGGAACCCGGACGCAGTGTGGTCCTTAAGCAGCAATCGCATGGCCACGCATGGCCATCTCAACCGCATGGGCTACAATTACATAGAAAAAGGATTTCTTCGCTGGCAGTGGGCAAGTGACGGAATTGATCTTATCGAGTGGCTTAATATCGCGGAACGCCATGCCATTGAACAGATGGTCAATGAAATGATCACGAGCCATGAAAAAGATATTTAGGCGAGAGCAAGGCCTCAGATCAGATTGATCTCGACTTTGGCAATTTCGGCGACGACGCTGACGCTCAAGGAATGTTGACTGTTTCGCTTTGGTACCACAATTCTTTGATACGGCACCCAGCGAACCACATTGTCCGGCATGCGCAATGCCGCCAGCACATGGTCGTAGCGTGGCTTTCCTGAGCGCAGGACGTGAGTGTAGGCCTCGCTCACCACTTCGTCGTAAGAGTTTCCGCTCTTGCAGGCATAGGACACGGGCGACATTCCATAGAGCTTGGCAATCGTCGATTGGGAGCCAATGCGGTCAACGCGGAATTTATGGGATTGTTCCTCATAGACACAATCAACGGAATTTTCCGGCGATACCATGTGATCCGTCCAGGTCTTCTGGAGCATGGGCGGCAGCATCTTTCCCTTCGGATCAAATTGTTCCACGAAAGTCCGCCGGGTCAAGTGCAGTTCGCTCTTGGCGATGATTTGTTCAATCCGGTTAATTGCCTGGTCGGCAGTAAAACAGGTTTCCTCAAACCAGCCTGACAGATAGAAACGCAGGACAATGGGCAAGCTGGCCGCAGGCAGCCATTCGATGGCGTAAAAGAGCGAGGCAAAACATGGAGAGAAAACCGACCATTTAATTTCCGTGCCAAGCAGGCCGGTTGTCACTCTTACGGCACCGTCATGATTGAAACGCTCCGTCTCGACGTCATCGAGAACATGTTCGATCGACGAATCGGGGAGCTTTCTTCCTCCAGCTAACCAAAACCGTTGGCCTTGCATGCCCTTTTCCGCAGTTGCGGCTCCAGCTATGCTTACAGTCCTACCATGACGCCATCATCAGGCTGTAACTGTGCATCCTCACACCATGCAGGTTGCGCCGATAATTTTAAGTTAAGATTCTCTGGATTATTTAATGGAGAGTTTTAACGATAAGGCCCTGTTTATAGGGCATTTCTCGCGTTTTTTGCCCAATCAGCATTAACCAAAGCGGTTGTTCTTTGGAAATCCTTTGGGTGGCAGGCGGCCTGCCTGGGCGCGTTCGCCTATCCATTCCTTCAGTTCGGTCACCGTAAAGTTCCGGCCCGATGAATCAGCCCAGGTCAGGCCTTCCTTCAGCTTGAAGGTGCGTGCGTCCGACAGGCCGCCATCCTTGAATTTCTGCAGGCGGACGCCCTTGCCGCGGGACATTTCCGGAAGCTCGGAAAGTTTGAAGATAATGAGCTTCCTATTATTACCCACGGTTGCAACATGGGTGTCAGAATCGGCCACGGCCACGCAAACCTGCGCTTCAGATGGCGCCTTCACATTCAGCACCTGCTTGCCCTTGCGCGTGGTGGCTACGCATTCATCCTCAGGCACGATGAAGCCGTCACCTTCGGTGGACGCAAGCAAGCGCTTTGTGCCGGGTACATTTACGAACACTGAAACAATAGAGTCCGTAGAGTCGAGATCGGCCATGAGGCGGACGGGTTCGCCGTGACCACGGCCGCCGGGAAGTTTTCCTGCTTCCAGCGTGAAGAACTTGCCGGACGATGAGAACAACATGATCTTGTCGGTGGACTGGGCGGTGAGAACAAACTTCCCCTGGTCACCATCCTTGTAGGTCAGCGTCGAGGCATCCTCAATATGGCCTTTCATGGCCCTGATCCAACTCTTCTCGCTGCAAACAATGGTCACAGGTTCTTTCTCGATCATCGACTGTTCAAGATCGAGATCGATTTCTGGAGCCTCTGCGAAGTCGGTGCGCCTTTTACCGAGAGGGGTTTTCTTGCTGAACTTCTCTTTGACGGCTTTGATTTCTTCGGAGATTTGTTGCCATTGCTGATCGTCTGACTTGAGAAGCGCGTTCAGGCCCTTTTGTTCTTTGATGAGATTTCCGTTCTCGGTCCGGATTTCCATTTCCTCAAGCTTGCGCAAGGCGCGCAAACGCATGTTCAAAATGGCTTCGGCCTGATTGTCGGTGAGCTTGAAGCGTTTCATCAGCGCGGGCTTGGGTTCATCCTCCTCGCGGATGATGCGGATTACTTCGTCGAGGTTGAGGTAGGCGATGAGATAACCGCCCAGAATTTCAAGGCGCCTGGCAATTTCCGCGAGGCGGAAATTGGTGCGCCGGACCAATACGGTCTTGCGGTGCTGAAGCCACTCGCGCAACACGTCGCCCAGCGACATCACAACGGGAACCTTGCCACCGGAAAGGACATTCATGTTGAGCGGAATGCGAGATTCAAGCTCCGTGTTGCGGAACATCTGCTCCATCATCAGGGTGGGGTCGACGGTTCGGCTTTTCGGTTCGAGCACGATGCGAATGTCTTCAGCGGACTCGTCCCTGATGTCTGCAAGTAGCGGCAACTTTTTCGCCGTCAGAAGTTCAGCGCATTTTTCGATGAGGCGGCTTTTCTGCACGAGATAAGGAATTTCGGTGATGACGATTTGCCACCCGCCGCGGCCCACATCTTCCGTGGTCCAGCGGGCCCTGACGCGGAAGCCGCCCCTGCCCGTTTTGTAGGCTTCCAGAATTGAAGCGCGGTCATCAATGACAATGCCACCCGTGGGGAAATCGGGACCGATCACGAATTGAGTGAGCTTTTCCACACCGGCATTGGGAAACTTGATGAGGTGAAGAGCGGCATCACAAAGCTCGGCGGCATTGTGCGGCGGAATGGATGTGGCCATGCCAACGGCAATGCCCGTGGCACCATTGGCAAGCAGGTTCGGGAATGCGCCGGGCAGCACCACCGGCTCTTCAACCGTGCCGTCATAATTGGCGCGGAAATCAACCGTGTCTTCGTCCAGGTTTTCAAGCAGAAGGCGTGCAACTTCCGTCATGCGGGCTTCGGTGTAACGATAGGCGGCGGCACTATCGCCATCCACATTGCCGAAATTGCCCTGGCCATCAATCAGGGGATAGCGCGAGGAAAAATCCTGGGCCAGGCGCACAAGGGCATCGTAAATCGACTGGTCGCCATGGGGGTGGTAGCCGCCCATGACGTCGCCCACGATCTTGGCTGACTTCTTGAAGGCGGCGCCGGGGTCCAACCGCAAGAGGCGCATAACGTGAAGAAGGCGGCGGTGAACTGGTTTGAGGCCATCGCGCACATCGGGCAAGGCGCGGTGCATGATTGTCGATAGGGCATAGGCGAGGTAACGCTCTTCCAGCGCTTCGCGGAGCTGGATTGGCTCTATGTTGTTGGGGTCCTGGGGCGGCTTAACGGGCTTGCTCATGATTCGTGGCAGTATATCACGCGCGCTGCACTAACACCTTGCAGACAGGCTTTTTACCCCAGATTTGGTCGGCGGCGCGGCGCACGGCAATGCGAAGGGTTTCAGCGACCACGGCATCATCCTTGCGGCGGGGCCTCGGCATGGATTCGAAAGCATCTTCGGCGGCATCCAAGAGATCATCCTCAAGACCAGCAGGCAGGCCATCACCAATCAATTGAATGTCATCGGCAAGATGAAGCTTGTCATCCAGCGAAATGGACACAAAGACGACACCGACAGCGGAGAGCTTGCGGCGCTGTTTGGCGGGGCCCTCTTCGGCCGGAACGATAAGCTTTCCATCGACGTGCAGCCTGCCGAAGGCGACCTCATCATAGTTTTCCAATGGTCCCGGGCATAGCCGCATCCAATGGCCATCCAATGGAACGAGTGCCTGAGGTATGCCGCAGGCTTTGGCGAACTTCGCATGGGCGCGGAGATGGCGCGCTTCGCCGTGCATGGGGACCACGGCCTTGGGCTTCAGCCACTCATACATGGTTTTGAGTTCACCCTGGCGCGGGTGGCCCGACGTATGAACGAGGGCCTCATCGGCGGTGATTACGTCAACGTCGAGTTTCGCCAGATTGTTGTGAACCAGCGATACATCCTTTTCATTGCCCGGAATTGTGCGTGATGAGAAAATGACGAGATCGCCCTTCTGCAACGCAACATGGGGATGCTGGTCTTCGCCAATCCGCGCAATTGCGGCGCGGGGTTCGCCCTGGCTTCCGGTGCAGAGCAGCATGATCTTGTTGACGGGGAGATAACCGAAGGATTCCTCGTCAAGAAATTCGCCGGAATCGCGGAGGTAACCGCAGGCGCGGGCTGCCTCGATAGTATTGCGCATGGCCCTGCCCGCGAGCACGACTTCACGGCCGTTAGCGCGGGCGGCGCGCACGGCAGTTGCAACACGCTCCACATGGGAGGCGAATGTTGTGATGGCCACACGGCCCTTGGCGTGTTTGACAATATCAGAGATAGTTGCGGCGACATCGCTTTCGCATGGCGAAAATCCTTCGCGCAGAACATTGGTCGAGTCACATACCAGCACATCGACGCCCTCATTGCCGATTTCGATCAGGCGTTTTTCGTCGATGCCGGCGCCGAAGGTGGGAGTGCGATCGATTTTCCAATCGCCGGAATGAAACACGGTTCCCAGGCTTGTCTTGATCAGAAGCGCGCAAGGCTCCGGAATGGAGTGGGTGACGTTCACAAATTCCAGATCAAAGGAGCCGACTTTGAATTTGCCGCCCAGGGGAATGATATGAACCTTCACATCTTCATCAAGCCCATGCTCCTTGAGCTTGTTGTTCAAAAGAGCAGCGGCAAAGGGTGTGCAATAGACGGGGCATTTGAGTTGCGGCCAGAGCCACGGCACGGCGCCAATGTGATCCTCATGGCCGTGTGTGAGTACGAGTCCTGCGAGCTTCTTGCGATTTTTGGCAATGAATGAAACATCGGGCAAGACAACATCAATGCCGGGATCTGAATCCTCGCCAAATTTCACCCCGAGGTCGACCATCAGCCATTCCCGGTCATCGCCGGAACCTGTGCCATAGCAGTAGCAATTCATGCCGATTTCACCGGTGCCGCCCAAGGGCAGCATCACCAGATCTTTGGAGTGCGGACTTTTCTTCTTCGCGTTCATATTTTTCCTGATCGTACTTTCTCAATATCGGCGAAACGGACGTCACCGGCATGAATTTGCCTCTGCGTACCGTCAGCAAGCGTCATGAGCAAGGCACCATCCGCACTCAGGCCTTCAAAACGCCCGGCCATTCCTTCCACGACGACTTCCTTGCCCACCCCGGCGGCCCTTTCCAGCCAGGCGCTGCGGATTGCCGGAAACCCCCTGCCCTCATCCCATATTTCCAGCCAATGCCAAAGGCTTACCGCAAGTTTCTGCAAGACTGAGTCAGGAGTGAATTGGCTGCCGAGAGCCGCAACCGGATAGGGTGTGCCTGAGGGGGCATGGGCCAGATTTATGCCGCAGCCCAAGGCTATGCGGGTTGGGTTGGTATCCACAACTTCGGCCAGGAGCCCGCAGAATTTGGCACCGCCCATGAGAACGTCATTGGGCCATTTCAGGAAAAATCACGGCCTTGGGCAAAAGGCCTGAAACCAGTTCATGCACCGCGATTGCCGCCACGAAGCTGATTTGGGCTGCCGCAGAGGCAGGGGCCGCCGTTTGAAACAGGCAGGTGACATAGAGGTTTCCCGGTTCTGAAACCCAGGCGCGCCCAAGACGCCCACGGCCACCTGTCTGCTCGTCGGACCAAATCCACAAGGGCCCACGCTCGCCGGCCTCGGCCAAGCGGCGGGCTTCCGAATTGGTGGAATCAATCCGCTCAAAATGAACGACGCGATGACCAGTTGGCAGTTTCAATAGAGCGACTGTGCGGCAGCTCCCGCGAGGTTAACCAGATAATTGGCAAAGCCCACAAACAGCAGGACAAAGGCGCCGCCGGCATAAGCCACCCATTTTACTTCGCCATCCACGGCGTCGAATTTTTCCGCGGGCTCATCGAAATAGATGACCTTCACGATGCGCAAATAATAGTAGGCACCGACCACGCTGGCGACGACGCCGATGATTGCAAGCGCATAAAGGCCAGATTTTACCGCCGCGAGAAACACAAAATACTTTCCGAAGAAACCGGCGAGTGGCGGAATTCCGGCGAGTGAGAACATGAGCATCGAGAGAACAAAAGCCAATGCCTTGTTGTTATGGGCAAGCCCTGCGAGATCGGAAATTTCCTCGAGATGCAGGCCCTTGCGGCGCATGGCCAGAACACAGGCGAACACACCTAGCGTGGAAATGAGATAGATCATCATGTAGACGATCACGCCCTGGGCTCCCTCCTGGCTTCCGGAAGCCAGCCCCACGAGGGCAAATCCCATGTGGCCGATGGAAGAATAGGCGAGCAGGCGCTTGATATTGTTTTGGCCAATGGCGGCAAAGGCGCCGAGCACCATGGAAGCTATGGATACGAATACAAGAATTTGCTGCCAGTCCTGAACCACGGCAGCGAAGGGCGAAATCATGACCCGGATGAACAGCGCCATGGCCGCCATCTTTGGAGCGGCGGCAAAGAAGGCAGTGACCGGGGTTGGCGCACCCTCATAGACATCGGGCGTCCACATATGGAACGGCACGGCGGAGACCTTGAAGGCGAGGCCCGCGATGATGAATACCAGTCCGAAAATGAGACCAAGGCTTGAACCAGCTTGCCGTAAGTGCAGCGGCGATTTGCGGGAAGCCCGTTGTGCCGGTGAAGCCATAAACAAGGGATGCGCCGTAAAGAAGCATGCCGGACGACAAGCGCGCCGAGCACAAAATACTTCAGGCCAGCTTCGGAAGATCTGGCGCTGTCGCGGTCGATTGCAGCCACGACATAGAGCGAGAGGGACTGCAATTCGAGACCCACATAAAGCGAGATGAGATCATTGGCGGAAATCATCATCATCATGCCGGTGCTCGCCAGCATGACGAGGATGGGATATTCAAAGCGCGCCATTTTCACGCGCTTCATGAAGTGCGTCGATAAAACAATGGCAATGGCCGAGCCGAAGAGCGCCATGACCTTCATCACGCGGGCAAAGGTATCAACGATGAAGGCGCCACCAAAGGCCGTCACTTTTCCTTCGCTGCTGAAAATCACAAGGGCGGCGACGAGGGCAAGCGAGACGATGGCACCCATGGTGACATGATCATTGGCATCGCCTTTTTTGAACACGCCGTACATCAGCAAGGCCATGGCAAGACTTGCCAGGACGACTTCCGGCAGGCTTGCTACGGCATCATAGGATTGCAGGAAATTCATCGGCGGGCCTTTATTGCAGCGAAGCGGTTGAGAGCGCCTGGGCCGCAGCCGCAGCGGTCTGAACCGTCTTCATGAGATTTTCAACGGAAGCGCCAAACACATCAAGAAGCGGCGCCGGGTAAACACCAAAGAAGACGGTGAGCACCACAAGGGGAGCAAGGGTGGCGAGTTCGCGGGGTGTCATGTCCACGATATGGGCGAGCGAGGATTTTTCCAGTTTGCCGAACACCACGCGGCGATAGAGCCAAAGGGCATAGCCGGCCGAAAGGATGACACCCGTTGTGGCGAAGAAGGCGACCCAGGTGTTGTCTTTAAAAGTGCCAAGCAAGACCAGAAATTCGCCGACAAAGCCGGAAGTTCCCGGAAGACCCACATTGGCCATGGTGAAGAGCATGAAGGTGAAGGCATAGAGCGGCATGCGGCTGACGAGGCCGCCATAGGCGGCGATTTCGCGGGTGTGCATGCGGTCGTAGACAACGCCGACGCAGAGGAAGAGCGCACCGGATACAAGCCCGTGGGACATCATCTGGAACAGGGCGCCATCGATACCCTGGCGGGTCATTGAAAAAATACCCATGGTCACAAAGCCCATGTGGGCCACGGATGAATAGGCGATGAGCTTCTTCATGTCCTCCTGCATCAAGGCCACAAGCGAGGTGTAGATGATGGCGACGATGGAGAGCGTATAGATGAAGGGCTGGAAATAAAGGCTCGCATCCGGAAACATGGGCAGCGAGAAACGCAGGAAACCATAGCCACCCATTTTAAGGAGGATGGCGGCCAGGATTACCGAGCCTGCGGTTGGCGCTTCAACATGGGCATCGGGCAACCAGGTGTGGACCGGCCACATGGGCATTTTCACCGCGAAGGAGGCAAAGAAGGCAAGCCACAGCCAGGTTTGCATTTCGGGCGGGAAGCCGGGGCTGCGCGAGAGCAGCGCCACAATATCCGTGGTGCCGGATTGCCAGTACATGGCGATGATGGCGATGAGCATCAGCACGGAACCCAGCAAGGTGTAGAGGAAGAACTTGAAGCTGGCATAGACGCGGCGCGGGCCGCCCCACACGCCGATGATCAGGAACATGGGAATGAGGCCAGCTTCGAAGAAGACGTAGAACAGCACGAGATCAAGGGCGGTGAACACGCCGATCATCAGGGTTTCGAGCACGAGGAAGGCGATCATGTATTCGCGTACGCGCTTTTCCACATGCCAGCTTGCCAGAATGCAAATCGGCATGAGCAAGGTGGTGAGCAATACGAACAGCATGGAAATGCCATCTACGCCCATTTGATAGGAGGCAATGCCGCCGAGCCATTCGTGGCGCTCAACGAGCTGGAAGCCGGAGTCGTTTGGATTGAAGTTCACCCATACAAGCAATGAGACAAGGAATGTGATGATGGTGGTCCACAGGGCCGTCCAGCGGATGGTGCGTTTGGCAACGGCGTCCTCGCCACGGGCAATCAGAATGAAGGCCACGCCGATGAGAGGCGCAAAGGTGACGAAGGAAAGAATAGGCCAGCTAGACATCAGTGTGTCCCTCCGAAGGTAAACCAGGACACAAGAGCCGCCACGCCAATCAGCATGGCAAAGGCATAGTGATAGACATAGCCGGTCTGCAGGCGAACCACACCGCGCGTGACGTCAATAACGCGGGCTGATACGCCATCCGGCCCCATTCCATCGATGACGAGACCATCGCCCTTCTTCCACAGGAAGTGGCCGAGCCACATGGCGGGACGGGTGAATATCAGCCAATAGAGTTCGTCGAAGTACCACTTGTTGAGCAGGAATTGGTACAGGGGCCAATTCATCTTCGCGAGTTTTTGCGGGAGAGATGTGTTGCGGATGTAGAACAGGAAGGCCAGCAGGAAGCCCAGAACCATGACCACGAAAGGTGCGTACTTCACCCATGACGGAACCTCATGGATGGCGGTAATGATTTCATTTTCAGGCGCGCGGTAAATGGCCGAGCCCCAGAACAATGCTTCTTCATGGCCGATGAAATATGGCGCGAATATAATGCCAGCCAGCAAAGCGCCGGCCGCCAGTACATAAAGCGGAACAAGCATCACGTTCGGGCTTTCGTGGATGTGCTCCTGCACATGGGCGTCGGCGCGGGATTTGCCATTGAAGGTCATAAAGGCCAGCCGCCAGGAATAGAAAGAGGTGCAGAAGGCGGCGATGACCAATAGTGTGAAGGCGAACGTACTGTGGCCCGCAAAGGCGCTCTCAATGATGGCATCCTTGGAATAGTAGCCAGCGGTGAGCGGGAAACCGGTCAAGGCCAGATTGCCGATCACCATCAGTATCCAGGTCTTCTTTATGTGTGGAGCGAGGCCACCCATCTTGCGCATATCCTGCTCGCCGGACATGGCGTGAATGACGGAGCCTGAGCCCAGGAACAACAGGGCCTTGAAGAAGGCGTGGGTGAAGAGATGGAAAATGGCGATGCCATAGGCACCAAGACCCAAAGCCACAAACATGTAGCCCAATTGCGAGCAAGTTGAATAGGCGATGACGCGCTTGATGTCGTTTTGCACAAGGCCAACGGTTGCGGCAAAGAAGGCGGTGATGGCGCCCACGATGACAACCACTTCCTTGGCGTGGGGAGCAAGTTCATAGAGCGGCGAAAGGCGGGCCACGAGGAATACGCCGGCGGTCACCATGGTTGCGGCATGGATGAGGGCTGAAACCGGGGTTGGGCCTTCCATGGCGTCCGGCAGCCAGGTGTGCAGCAGGAACTGGGCGGATTTGCCCATGGCACCCATGAAGAGCAGCAGGCACAGGGTGGTGAGCGTATCAAATTCCCAGCTCAGGAAATGAATGGTTTTACCCGTTTGCGCTCCGGCTTCGCGGAAAATAGTATCGAACTCAATGGATCTAAACACGTAGAAGCAGCCGAAGATGCCAAGCGCGAAGCCGAAGTCGCCGACGCGGTTTACCACGAAGGCCTTGATGGCGGCAGCATTGGCGCTCTCGCGCGTGTACCAGAAGCCGATCAGCAGATAGGACATGAGCCCCACGCCTTCCCAGCCGAAGAACATCTGCAGGAGATTGTCGGAGGTGACCAGCATCAACATGGCGAAGGTGAAGAGCGAGAGAAAGGCGAAAAAGCGCGGCTGATGCTCGTCATGGCTCATGTAGCCAAGGGAATAGACATGCACGAGGGCGGAAATCGTGTTCACCACCACGAGCATGACGGCGGTGAGCGTATCAATGCGCAGCGCCCAGTTGGCGGACAAGGCACCGGAATTCACCCAGCGCAGAACTTCAACTTTTACGTCATGCCCCTCATGCAGGAAGCCAAAGAACACAATCCATGACAGAACGGCGGAAACGCAAAGCAGGCCTGTAGTCAGATACATGGGCCAGGCCGGGCCATCATAATGGCCGTGATGGTCATCATGGGCATGATCAACATGCGCTTCGTGTGCCGTGTGGTCGCCATAGACATCGGCATCGCTGCCGAGGTTTGTGAAAACCTTGGTGCCGGCTAGCCCCGCGATGAGGGCGCCGATAAGGGGGAGGAAGACGATGAGCTGATACATGGGGTTTCGCTTCAGCCCTTCATGAGATTGATGTCTTCCACCGCGATGGAACCGCGGTTGCGGAAGTAAGTTACGAGAATGGCCAGGCCAATGGCCGCTTCACCGGCAGCAACGGTCAACACCAGAAGGGCGAACACCTGCCCTACGAGATCATGCAAAGCGGCGGAGAAAGCCACAAGATTGATATTCACCGCCAGCAGCATCAGCTCAATCGACATCATGATGACGATGACGTTCTTGCGGTTCAGGAAAATCCCGAAAATGCCAATGGTGAACAGGATGGCGGCAACAGTGAGATAATGCGAGAGGCCAATGGTCATGATCAAATCCCCTGCCCCGGCTTTACTTTGACGACTTCGATGGCCGTTGCCGGTCCGCGCGCGACCTGGACTGAAATATCCTGGCGCTTGATGCCTTGCTTGTGGCGAAGGGTGAGAACAATCGCACCAATCATGGCGACGAGCAGCACGAGGCCTGCGGCCTCGAAGAAATAAACATACTTGGTGTAGAGAATTTGGCCCAAGGCCTCAGTGTTGGTGACATTGCCTGGTGAAGGCGAACCCGCTGCGGTCAGCGCATCGGACGAAATAGCCCAGGTGCCAACAACCAGCGCCAATTCCACCAGAACGATCAGGCCGATGGTTCCGCCCACGGGCAGATAGTTCAGCATGCCCTGGCGGAGCTGGACGAAATCCACGTCCAGCATCATGACCACGAAGAGGAACAGCACGGCGACGGCGCCGACATAGACCACGACCAAAATCATGGCCAGGAATTCGGCGCCCAGGAGAATGAACAGTCCCGCCGCATTGAAGAAGCAGAGAATGAGAAACAGCACGGAATGCACCGGGTTGCGCGAGGAAATAACCATCACGGCGGAGGCAATGGCCACGCTGGCGAAGAGATAAAAGAAGAGGGCTGCTATCATGTTACTGTCTCTCCCTCACCGGTACGGCGCATCGAGCGCGAGGTTCTGGGCGATTTCGCGCTCCCAGCGGTCGCCATTGGCCAGAAGCTTTTCCTTGTTGAACAGAAGTTCCTCGCGGGTTTCCGTGGCGTATTCGAAGTTTGGCCCTTCGACGATGGCGTCCACCGGGCAGGCTTCCTGGCAAAAGCCGCAATAGATGCATTTCACCATGTCAATGTCATAGCGCGTGGTGCGGCGGGTGCCGTCATTGCGGCGCGGGCCCGCTTCAATCGTGATGGCTTGCGCCGGGCAAATGGCTTCACAGAGCTTGCAGGCAATGCAGCGTTCCTCGCCATTGGGATAGCGGCGGAGCGCATGTTCACCCCGGAAACGGGGGCTGAGCGGCCCCTTCTCATGGGGATAGTTCAGGGTTGCCTTTGGGCTCACGAAATATTTCAGCGCCAGCCAGGTGGCTGAAACAAATTCTTTCAGGAAAAGGGCGCGGGCGGCTTGTTCAAGTTTCATCTGTCATTCACCCAAAATACGATCACCGAGCAGCAGCCCCACAACAGGCATCAATACAAGACTTTGGAGCTTTACCAAACCCATGATCCGGGCCGGGTCCATGCCTTGGGAACCTGTGACCTTGGCCTCCTCATAGCGCCAGCGCAGCGTGGGATAGATCGTGCGTTGCACGATTTTCAGCTCGATAAATCCGAGTACGAGAAACACAAATGCGCCAAGGGGACTGTAGGTCATGGCAGCCACCCAAATGCAACAAGGGCCGCCGCAGTGACCACGACCCAGGCGAGCGACAGGGGCAGAAATACTTTCCAGCCCAGGCGCATGAGTTGGTCGTAGCGGTAACGCGGCACAATGGCTTTCACCATGGCGAACATGAAGAAGACGAAGCAGAGCTTGGCCATGAACCAGATGACGCCGGGAATCCAGTTCAGGACCGGTACATCGATGATCGGCAGCCAGCCGCCGAGGAAGAGGATGGTGGTCATGGCGCACATCAAGGTGATGGCGACATATTCACCCAGCATGAAGAGGAGATAAGGCGTGGAGGAATACTCCACCATGAAGCCCGCCACGAGTTCGGACTCAGCTTCCACGAGATCAAAGGGCGGGCGGTTGGTTTCGGCGAGGGCCGAGACAAAGAACACAATGAACATCGGGAAGAGCGGAATGAAATACCAATCGAGGAATGAGTTCGGCAGGCCCAGCATGGTGCCGAGGCCGGTTTCCTGGGTCTTCACAATTTCCGTGAGATTCAGCGAACCGGCACAGAGCAGAACGGTGATAATCACAAAGCCGATGGAGACTTCGTAGGACACCATTTGCGCGGCAGAGCGCAGTGCCGAGAGGAAAGGATATTTCGAGTTGGAGGCCCAGCCCCCCATGATGATGCCGTAAACGCCAAGGGAGGACAGCGCGAAGAGATAGAGAATGCCCACATTGATGTCGGCAACGGACCAGCCTTCGGCCACGGGAACCACGGCCCAGGCAGCAAGTGACAGGGTCGCGCTGATGATGGGCGCCAGCACGAACACGCCCTTGTTGGCGCCATCGGGAATGATCACTTCCTTGAACACGAATTTCAGCAAGTCGGCAAAGGATTGCAGCACGCCAAAGGGTCCTACCACATTGGGGCCACGGCGAAGCTGGACGGCGGCCCAGACCTTGCGGTCAGCGTAAATCAGGAACGACACGACGATCAGCAGCGCAATCAGCAAAGCCACGCTTTGCAGCACAATCAAACCGACGAGGAACATCATTTCATTCATGTTCTACTCCGCCGCCTGCAATTTGCGGCCGTTCTTTACCGCCGAACATTCCGCCATGGTGCGCGAGGCGCGGGCGATAGGGTTGGTCATGTAGAAATCCTTGATTGGCGAGGCAAAAGCTGCCGATGAGGTCTTGCCCTCGCCACGTCCCAGTTCCGAAAGGGCTGCGGCATCGGCGGGGAAGCGCTGATCAAGTGCCGCCAGTTGCGGAGCGATGGCATACATTGCCTGGCGCAATTCTTCCAGGCTGTTCCAGCCCTGCGTCACGTCAAGTGCTTCTGAAAGCGCGCGCAGAATTGCCCAATCTTCCTTGGCATCACCGGGCGGGAAGGCGGCGCGCGTGGTCATCTGGGCGCGGCCTTCGGTGTTCACGTAGGTAACGGATTTTTCCGTGTAGGCCGCCGACGGCAGGATCACATCGGCACGGTGGGCACCGGCATCGCCATGGGTTCCAACATAAACGACGAAGGTTGAAGCCAGTTCGGTAGTGTCAATTTCGTCAGCGCCACCCAAGAACAGGACGTCGAGATCGCCCTTCTTAGCGGCGGCCAGAATGCCTCTGGTATTCTTGCCACCCTCGCCAGGAAGTGCGCAGACATCCAGCGCGCCTACGCGGCCAGCCGCCGTGTGCAGAATGTTGAATCCGTTCCAGCTTTCTTTCACCACACCGATTGAAGCAGCAGCTTTTGCGGCAAGGGCCAAAATGGCTGCACCGTCGGGACGGGCCAAGGCGCCCTGCCCGATGATGAACATCGGTTTCTGGGCTTTTGCCGGTGCGTGTTCGGCCAAGGTGGCGAGACTTTCAGCGCCTGCACCCATGTAGTGATACTTGTAAGTGAGATCGGCTTTTTCGCCGATCACGCCGATGATGCAGCCACCCTTCAAGCATGCGCTTGCGAATGCGCGCGTTGAGTACTGGCGCTTCGAGGCGCGGGTTGGTGCCGATGAGCATGATCGCGTCTGCTTCTTCAATGCCAGCGATGCCGGAGTTGAAGAGATAACCGGCGCGGCCGCCCTGCTCGCCAAGGGGCGTGCCATCCTGCCTGCAATCGATGTTCTTGATGCCAAGGGACGTTGCCAACTGCTTCCATGAGAAGGCTTCTTCGGCGCCGACGAGATCACCGAGGATTACGCCCATGCGCTCTGGCTTTGCCGCTTTCACGCGTTGGGCGATGCGGGCAAAGGCTTCGTTCCAGGATGCAGCCCGAAGTTTGCCGAACTCGCGGATATAGGGCCGGTCGAGGCGCTGGGTTTTCAGGCCATCCCAGACGAAGCGCGTCTTGTCGGAAATCCATTCCTCATTCACATCCTCATGGGTGCGCGGCAGAATGCGCATGACTTCTGAGCCACGGGCATCAACGCGGATGTTGGAGCCCAAGGCATCCATGGCATCAATCGTATCGGTCTTGCGCAGTTCCCAGGGCCGAGCCTTGAATTCGTAAGGTGCAGAAGTCAGCGCGCCCACGGGGCAGAGATCAATGATGTTGCCCTGCAATTCGGAGGTGATGGCCTTGTCGAGATAGGTGGTGATTTCCATATCTTCGCCGCGACCCGTGGCGCCAAGCTCCTCGATGCCACCAACTTCCGTCGTAAAGCGAACGCAGCGCGTGCATTGAATGCAGCGGGTCATCTCGGTTTTGACCAGCGGGCCGATGTACTTGTTTTCAATGGCGCGCTTGTTCTCAACGAAGCGATTGCTGGCTTTGCCATAGGCCATGGCCTGATCCTGCAAATCGCATTCGCCGCCCTGATCGCAGATCGGGCAATCCAGCGGGTGATTGATGAGCAGGAATTCCATCACGCCTTCGCGGGCTTTCTTGACCTGCGGGGTACGGGTGAAAACCTCGGGCGGCTCGCCATTGGGGCCGGGGCGCAAGTCATTCACTGACATGGCGCAAGAGGCCTGGGGCTTCGGCGTGCCCTTCACTTCAACAAGGCACATGCGGCAGTTGCCAGCAATGGACAGGCGCTCATGGAAACAGAAACGTGGCACTTCCGCGCCGGCCTGCTCGCAGGCCTGCAGCAGCGTGGTGCCGCTTTCGATTTCAATTTCAACGCCGTCTATTTTCAGTTTTGGCATTTCTCAGTCCTCACGCACAGCGCAGCGAACGCATGCGTTCAACGTCCATCACTTCCGCCCAGCCGAAGGCAAATTCGGTTGCGCCGTTTTTTTCGAAATTCTGCAGGCGCGCATAGGCCTCTTCAATTGTCGGCTGATGGCCTTCCGGCACATGCCAGAAAACCATGTGCGGCTTTTCCATCAGGTTGAACCATTCCTCGCGCCTCTTGTAAAACTGCACGTGCACGGTCTTGAAAACATAGTTCTCAAGCGACTTTGCGTCTTCCCATACGGAAAGGTTGACGGCCATATCATCGCCCACGCGGAAGTCCGTGGCGTTGTTGTTGTCGCCCTTGAGCCGCCAGACAAATCCAGGGCTGCGCTCGGCCAGGGCATTCACCCGGTCGAGGTTGTTCATGAAATCGGCCATGCGCGGATCCGTTGTCGGATACTTGAACTTGCCAATATTGAGCTCAGCGAGATGCATGTTTGTCATCATTTTCCCCACAACACATAGGCGGCGCCTACGACCAGGATCGCTGAAACCGCGCCGAAGATGAAATGTTTCACTGCGCTAGGCTGCTCCTGGCCTGCAAAAAATCTTTGGGCCAGGTATTCCCAGCCGAAGGATGTGGCGCACAGGCCGGCAAAGGCCAGCAGTATGCCGCCGCCCCAGCCGCCCACGCCCCGGCCCAGCCAGTAGCCGAAAAGGCAGACCGCGAGCTCAAAGGTTTTGCGCAGGAAATACATGGGCGCCCCTACTCCGCCGCCACGCGGGCGAGTGAGCCCTCGCGGTCCGGGTTGTGGGAATACTGATCAATACGTTCTTCAATCACGTGACGGAAATGACGGATGAGGCCTTGCACCGGCCAGGCGGCGGCATCACCCAGGGCGCAAATCGTGTGGCCTTCGATCTGGTAGGATACTTCCAGGAGCATATCGATTTCGCGCTTTTCGGCGCGGCCATCGGCCATGCGGGTGAGCACACGCCACATCCAGCCCGTGCCTTCGCGGCAGGGCGTGCACTGGCCGCAGGATTCATGCTTGTAGAATTGCGCAAGCCTGGCGATGGCGCGGATCATGTCGGTGGATTTGTCCATGACGATAACGGCGGCGGTGCCGAGACCCGATTTAAGATTGCGCAGGGAGTCAAAATCCATGGGGGTGTCGATGATCTGGTGTGCGGGAACGCAGGGAACAGATGAGCCGCCGGGGATAACGGCAAGCAAATTATCCCAGCCGCCACGAATGCCGCCGCAATGCTTGTCGATCAATTCGCGGAAAGGAATGCCCATTTCCTCTTCCACATTGCAGGGCTTGTTTACATGGCCTGAAATGCAGAAAAGCTTGGTGCCCACATTGTTGGGGCGGCCAATGGAATTGAACCAGGTGGCACCGCGGCGCAGGATTGTGCCGCACACCGCGATTGATTCCACATTGTTGATGGTTGAGGGCGCGCCATAGAGGCCGACATTGGCCGGGAATGGCGGCTTCATGCGGGGCTGGCCCTTCTTGCCTTCGAGGCTTTCGAGAAGTGCCGTCTCTTCGCCGCAGATGTAAGCGCCTGCTCCATGGGCAACATAGAGATCAAAATCCCAGCCATGGATATTGTTCTTGCCAATGAGGCGGGCTTCATAGGCCTGGTCGATGGCGGCCTGCAGATGTTCGCGTTCCCTGATGAATTCGCCGCGCACATAGATGTAGCCGACGTTGCAGGCCATGGCCGCGCCGGCAATCAGGCAGCCCTCAACGAGGAGATGCGGATCGTGGCGCATGATCTCGCGGTCCTTGCAGGTGCCGGGTTCCGACTCGTCGGCATTCACCACAAGATAGTGGGGCCGTTCGCCAACGACCTTGGGCATGAAGGACCATTTGAGGCCCGTGGGGAAGCCAGCGCCGCCGCGGCCGCGCAGGCCTGAAGCCTTGATTTCATTCACCAGCCAGTCTCGGCCCTTGTCGATGAAGGACTTGGTATCCAGCCAGCAGCCGCGCCTCTTTGCGCCTTCAAGGCCCCAGTCATGGAGACCGTAGAGGTTGGTGAAAATGCGATCCTTGTCAGCGAGCATGGTTCAGTCTCACCTTTTCTTCTTCGCAGGCTTCTTGGCCGGAGCAGGTTTTTTGGCGACGGCTTTCTTTGCCGCTGGTTTTTTGGCAGCAACCTTTTCAGCAGGTGCGACAGGCGCTGGCGCAGCAACTGGCAGCTACAGGGGCCGCAACGGTGGCGGCGGCGCTTCCATGCGCTTGAAAGTGCGGTCTTTGCTGTAAAGAGCCTTGTCGGTCAAAGAGGTCAATTCCCCTTCGGGAGCGGAGAGCTGGCGGCCATTCTGCGGTCCGGGCGTAACACTTTTGCCAGCCGCAATATCATCAAGCAGTTTTTCAAAACTTGCCGGGCGTCAAATCCTCGTAGGTATCTTTCCAGATTTGCACCATGGGCGCGTTTACGCAGGCACCCAGGCATTCCACTTCTTCCCACGAAAAATTGCCATCGGCAGAAACATGGTGGGGATCGTGATGAATTTTGTGCTGGCAGACTTTCTTCAAATCCTCAGCGCCGCGCAGCATGCAAGGCGTGGTGCCACAGAGCTGCACGTGAGCTTTCTTGCCCACGGGCGAGAGCTGGAACATGGTGTAGAAGGTGGCCACTTCATAAACGCGGATGAAGGCCATATCGAGCATCTTGCCGATGTATTCCATGGCAGGCTTGGAGAGCCAGCCCGCATTCTGCTCCTGCGCGCGCCAAAGAAGCGCGATCACGGCGGAAGCCTGCTTGCCAGCGGGATAATTGCCAATGGTTTTCTTCGCCCAGGCCATATTCTCCGCGCTGAACGACGAAGCTTTCGGGCTGTACGGAATCAAGACGGCGGACGCTCATCGATCAACCTCACCAAATACGATATCGAGAGAGCCTAAGACGGCGGAGACGTCGGCCAGCATGTGGCCGCGGCACATGAAGTCCATGGCCTGCAAATGGGCAAAGCCGGGGGCGCGGAGTTTGCAGCGGTAGGGCTTGTTGGAACCATCGCTCACGAGATAGACGCCGAACTCGCCCTTGGGCGCTTCCACGGCGGCGTAGACTTCGCCTTCGGGCACCTTGTAGCCTTCGGTGTAGAGCTTGAAGTGATGGATAAGCGCTTCCATGGAGCGTTTCATTTCGTCGCGCTTGGGCGGAACGATCTTGCCATCGCTGGATGAGATCGGCCCCTGCCCCGCCGGGCTTGAAAGCTGAGCCACGCATTGCTTCATGATCTTCACGCTCTCGCGCATTTCCTGCACGCGGATGAGGTAGCGGTCATAATTGTCGCCGTTCTTGCCGATGGGAATATCGAAATCCATTTCGGAATAGCATTCATAGGGCTGGGCCTTGCGCAGGTCCCAGGCGGCGCCGGAACCCCGCACCATCACGCCGGAGAAACCCCAGGCGAAACACTGCTCAAGGGACACAACGCCGATATCCACATTGCGCTGCTTGAAAATGCGGTTTTCGGTGAGCAGCGTTTCAATATCGTCCAAAACCTTGGGATGGGTTTCACAGAAGTGGCCGATGTCATCGATGAGTTTTTGCGGCAGGTCCTGATGCACGCTGCCGGGGCGCACGAAGGCTGCATGCATGCGCGAACCCGAAGCGCGCTCATAAAACACCATGAGCTTTTCGCGCTCCTCAAAGCCCCAAAGCGGCGGCGTCAAGGCACCCACGTCCATGGCCTGTGTCGTCACGTTCAGGAGATGGGACAGCAGACGGCCGATTTCAGAGTAAAGAACCCGGATGAGCTGAGCCCGCTTAGGCACTGATATGCCAAGCAATTTCTCGACAGCCAGGGCATAGGCATGTTCCTGATTCATCGGGGCGACATAGTCGAGCCGGTCAAAATAGGGCACGGCCTGCAGATAGGTCTTGTATTCGATCAGCTTCTCCGTGCCGCGGTGGAGAAGACCGATATGCGGATCGACACGGGTGACCACTTCCCCATCAAGCTCAAGCACCAGGCGCAAAACGCCATGGGCCGCTGGATGCTGGGGGCCAAAGTTGATTGAGAAGTTTCTAACTGTGGCTTCGGTCATGACTTCGCCTTCTCATCGCCGGGGAGAACGTAAGTTGTTCCTTCCCATGGCGACAGGTAATCAAAGGAGCGGAATTCCTGGATGAGTTTCACGGGCTCATAGACCACGCGCTTGGCTTCGTCGTCGTAACGGACTTCAACATGGCCGGTGAGCGGGAAATCCTTGCGCAGGGGATGTCCGGAGAAGCCATAGTCAGTGAGAATGCGGCGAAGATCGGGGTGATCGGAAAACAACACTCCGTAAAGATCGAAGGTTTCGCGCTCATACCAATTCGCAGCCGGGAACACGGGGATGGCGCTTGGCACCTGGGTGTCCTCATCCGCCTGGACTTTCACGCGGATGCGCTGGTTCTTGTAGGGCGACAGCAAGTGGTAGACCACGTCGAAGCGTTTCTCGCGGGCAGGATAGTCAGCGCCGCAGATATCGATGAAACAGACGAAACGGCATTCCGGATCGTCTCGGAGGAAGGTGAGAACCGTGTTGATCTCCGCAGCCTCTGCGGTGATGGTCAACTCACCGAAAGTTACAGAATGACCCGTTACGGCGGAGCCAAGTTTTGCCGCGATGTGAACGCCCAGGACAGACAGGTTTTCAGCCATGGTCAGCGCTCAATCGTGCCAATGCGGCGGATTTTTTTCTGCAATTGCAGAATGCCGTAGAGCAATGCCTCGGCGGTTGGCGGGCAGCCTGGAATATAAATATCCACGGGCACGATGCGGTCGCAGCCGCGCACTACGGAATAGGAATAGTGATAATAGCCGCCCCCATTGGCGCAGGAGCCCATGGAAATCACGTAACGGGGTTCCGGCATCTGGTCGTAAACCTTGCGGAGCGCCGGGGCCATTTTGTTGGTCAGCGTTCCTGCCACGATCATCACGTCGGACTGGCGGGGCGAGGCGCGCGGTGCGAAGCCAAAACGCTCAACATCATAACGCGGCATGGAGGTGTGCATCATTTCAACGGCGCAGCAGGCCAGGCCGAAGGTCATCCACATCAGCGAGCCGGTGCGGGCCCAATTGATGAGGTCATCGGTGGAGGTAACGAGAAAACCCTTGTCGGCGAGTTCGGCGTTGATCTCGGTGAAGTATTCGCGCTGTTCAGGGGCAGCAGTCTCGATCAATCCCATTCGAGTGCTCCCTTCCGCCATTCATAAACAAAGCCGATGGTGAGGATGGCCAGGAACACCATCATGGACCAGAAACCCAACACGCCAATCTCCTTCAGGCTCACGGCCCAGGGAAAAAGGAACGCCACTTCGAGATCGAAAATGATGAAAAGAATAGACACGAGATAGAATCGCACATCGAATTTCATGCGGGCATCGTCGAAGGCATTGAAACCGCACTCATAAGCCGAAAGTTTTTCGGGATCGGGGTTGCGCACCGCGATCAAAATGGGCGCAATCATCAAAGCAAGGCCAATTCCCGCAGCCACGGCCATGAAGATGACAATTGGCAGGTAATCTCTGAGCAGTTCCGGCATATTACCTCATCTCAGGCACGCCCCTTGGCGCACCAGATTCACCCGTTTGGTAGCGCAGCGCGGGAGCTATCGCAAGCGTTTCAAAGGCCGCATAGCCGCAGATTCTGCCGCACCGGGAAAAAAGCAAAAGGACCGCATTTCTACGGCCCTTTTTGGTGCATTGAATGGCGCGAGAGACGGGGCTCGAACCCGCGACCTTCGCCGTGACAGGGCGACGCTCTAACCAACTGAGCTACTCCCGCAATTCAATGCGCGGTGGATAGAGGAGGCCCTCCCCCATGTCAAGTTGGGATCGCCGAATTTACCCCTGCCTGCTCCGGGTGCGAGGACAGCCGCGAAATTGCGCGGGCCGTCTCGGAAACCGATTGCCGCCGCCTATAGGCTGTCGGCGTTTCACCCACCATGCGCTTGAACAGGCGCCGGAACGACACCGTATCGCTGTAGCCCACTTCGTCGGCGATCTGTTCAATGGTCCGGCCATCAGTTTCAAGCAGTTGCTTTGCTTCCTCAATGCGAACCCGTTGCACGTAGTCCAGCGGGGCATGACCTGTGGCCGTGTGGAAACGTCGGCCGAAAGTGCGCCGCGACAGGCCGCTTTGGCGGATCATTTCGACGACCGGGTCCGCATCACAATAGTGATCGGCTAGCCATTCCTGGCATACCTGAATTTGTTTGTCGCTGATTTGCGGTCGTGTTGTGAGGCGTGAATAGGGATTCTGGCCGTGATGGTGCCAATCGAACATCTGGACCTTGGCAAGGCGCATGGCGTCTTCGGGTCCGGCGAATTTGCCAACGAGATAGAGCACCAGATCCATCCACGAGGCAGCACCGCCGCTGGTTACGATGCGGCCATCGCCGGTGGCCGACACGAGAACCCGGTCGGCAAGAACGCGTGTGCGCGGATATTCTGACCTCAGCAAGTTCACGAAGGCCCAGTGGGTGGTCGCATCGCGGTCGTCCAGCAGGCCCGCTTCAGCAAGCACGAAAGAGCCGGTGCAGGCTGAAACAATATGCGAGCCAGCATCGTGGGCATGCTTCACCCAGTCGATCACACCCGGATTGTCGCGGCCGAACTGGCGGCCTGACGCGATCAGCATGGTTGGCACAACCACAATATCAGCGGCGGGCCGTTCGGCAAAAGTGCTATGGGGCACAATTTTGACGCCCGTGCTGGTGGTAACGGGCTGGTGCGACATGGCGACGAGTTCTGGCGCGAAGTGCGGCTGCTCGCGTTCACCCATGATGCGGTTCCATAGCACGCCTGCCGCCCAGAACGCGTCAAACAATCCTACCGCAACGGAGGGCTCCACCTCCGGTGGCATGGCAATCGACACTTTGAACTGCTTGATCATGGCAAATTCCCCTGCGGTCAATTTGCCACCAAAGCGGATCATTTGCCATCGCCATTCCTGGACGGATGACCGCTTTGACACCAAACGTGCCAATCCGGCCCTCAGGGGAACTCGTCGTTCCTGCAACCCTTACGCCGCCGCCAGCTTCTTCTCCGCTGCAAACGGGCTGAGCTTGAGCCATACCTGCATGTCCTCGCCAAGCTGGCGGTTGCCGGTCAGCGTTACCTTTCCGCTTGAGATTGCCTCGCGCACCGGCAACACGCCCATCCAGATGGCGGTCATCGTCCTGAGATCCGTGGTCACGTAGAGATCGACATCAAATCCCGGATCGATGGAGCAAAGGTCAACTTCCTTGTTTGGTTCGACCACCAGCCACCAGTCACGTTTTGCACCCGGAAGCTCAGGGTATAGAAACTGAATCACGCAGCGCCGCTTTGGAATTGGCGTCGGATCGATGTTGCGGCGCATGTCCCACATAAGCAGCGAAGGATCGAGATTCTTGAGCGAAAGCGAGGTTTCGACCCAGCGCTGGCCCCAATTTCCAACCGCTTCAACCACGGCTTTGAGATCGTGGCCGGCGCGCGTCAGGTGGTATTCGAGCACGCCGGGTTCATCGCGCACTGCCACGCGCGCGACAACACCTGCCTCCTCCAAATCCTTCAACCGTTTCGAGAGAAGGGCCGGAGACATGCGCGGCACCCCGCGTCTCAGATCATTGAAGCGGGTTGAGCCCGCCACCAACTCACGCAAAAGAACCAATGTCCAACGCGTGCAGACAACTTCCGACGCCATCGCGACCGGACAGAACTGCTTGTAACTTCCTTCAGCCACGGAACCTCCTATGTAAACATGACGTCCGCCAATTAGGCCTGCCGCACAGCTCTGCATAGTTCAGATTCTGTACTGGGCTAGTTCAGTTCGTGAACTAGCGCGAGAGTGGCCTTGTGGACCAATACTGCGCTCCGTTGCTGGCGTTTTTGTCAGCCAACACAAGGAGTAGTGCCATGCCCAACGTCGACATCCACCTGGTAACGAGTGGAATCACCGTCGGCCGGAAGAAAGCCGTGACCGGGAAAACAACCACGGGACCGGTTGCTATCGAAGGAGAAAGCCTTCGCGGCCTGACCTGGCTGACTGCGGCAGACGTCAAAATCCTCACTCTCGGATGAGCCGGAAAATTTGCCACCAAAACGGAGCATTTGACCTCTGCCGTCGGAGGCATCAGGCCAGTTTGCCACCAATCATGCCGATACGGCTCTCACGGGTTTTCGCAGTACCAGAGAGATTTTACCCCGTCCGCAATGCGGTGGGAATTACGACACGCCCCCTCAAGGGACAAACTTAAATGGAGAACAACATGAAAACTTTTCGCTTGCCCCTGGGCTTTGCCCTTTTATCCATGCTTGCCGTTGGACCCGCATTAGCGGACGTCAGTGGCAGCCCCCTGGTAGATCACGTGCGTGCGGCCAATGACCGGTTCAAGGATGTGGCGGTAGCAGTTGCAGAAGGCTATGGGCCAATTCCCTGCGCCAGCAGCCCGCAGGGCGGCGCCATGGGAATTCACTACGTCAACGGCAATTTTCTCAAGGATGGCGTCACCGACATCGCAAAACCGGAAGCGGTCATGTACGAGCCTGCGGCCGATGGCAAGATGGCACTCGTTGCTGTTGAATACATCGCCTTCAAGGGGCCAGCCGCGTTGGAAGGCCATTTGTTCAACTTCAATGGCGCACCCAATCGTTACGGCCTTGATCCATTCTACGAGTTGCACGTCTGGGCGTGGAAACCGAATTCAACCGGTCACTTCGCCGACAACAATCCTGATGTGTCGTGCAACGCGGCGAAGGCTCAATAAGCAAACAACATATGCCGGAAATTTTGAAAGGAAGAATCTTATGACTAATACAACTAAGGGAAAGTGTTTCTGCGGCTCCGTTGAATTTACGGTAACCGGGGAACCGGCTGCGATGGGCTACTGCCACTGCAGTTCCTGCCGCGAGTGGTCGGCCGGGCCTGTAAACGCCTTTACGCTCTGGGCGCCCGACGCCGTCAAAGTCACTAAAGGAGCGGCCAATATCGGGGTCTATCACCGGACCGACAGGAGCCTCAGAAAGTGGTGCAAGACCTGCGGCGGGCATCTCTTCACCGATCATCCGGGCTGGAAACTGACCGATGTCTATGCCGCCGTCATTCCGTCGGTGAAGTTCAAGCCGGCGTTGCATGTCAATTATCAGGAGACTGTGCTACCCATGAAAGACGGCTTGCCCAAGCAGAAGGATGTGCCGAAAGAAATGGGCGGTTCTGGCGTGCTGTTGCCCGAATAGACCCTGTATTGAGGAATTAAACATGAGCAATGCCGAAGCCGCAGTTGAACCCAGGAATGAGTATGTCGATTTCTGGAACACCATTCTCGTTCCCAAATTCGTCCGCTGGCGCCATATCATCGTCGATGGCTTGACGCTCCACAGCGCCAAGATCTTCCCTTCGCTCGAGGTGCATGAAGGCGATAAGGTGGTTGATGCGGGCTGCGGCTTCGGAGATACGGCGATCCAGCTTGCCCGTTTGGTCGGGCCGGCTGGATCGGTCCTTGCGGTTGATTGCTGCGACGGGTTCCTGGCGTATGGGCGGCAGGACGCCAGGGCCGCCGGCATTTCCAATGTCACATTCTTGGAAGCCGACGTGCAGTCCTATCCCTTCAAACCGGTCCATGATTTCTGCTTCTCGCGGTTTGGCACGCAGTTCTTCGAGAACCCGGTGGCGGGTTTGCGCAACATGCGCGCCACGCTCAAGCCAGGCGGTATCATGACCATGGTGGTGTGGCGCGGCATCAAGGACAATCCGTGGCTCGGCCATGCAAAGGATGTCGTATTGAAATACCTGCCGCCGCCCGGTGCTGATGCCCTGTCCTGCGGCCCCGGCCCCTTCTCCATGGCGGACACGGGGGTTGTGACCAAGCAGCTGGAAATTGCCGGCTACAAGGACATCGAGTTTGAACAGGTCGATGCGGAGCTCTTCGTGGGCAAGGATGTCGACGATGCGGTTGCGTTTCAACTGGCGCTCGGCCCGGCGGGGGAAGTTTACCGCGAGGCCGGCGAACTGGCTGAACAGCGCCACGGCGAGATTGCTGCGGCGCTTAAGGCAGAACTTGCCAAGTACCAGCGCCCGAACGGGATCATCATGGATTCAAGTTCGTGGAAAGTGTCGGCTCGCAATCCCGGGTAGTTCCACAGCAGGCAAAATTCAGGCCGGTCCGCGCATTCCAGTCACTTCAATTTCGATTTTAATGAGCGGATTGACCAGTCTGGCCTCGAACATGGTAGCGGCGGGGCGGATATCGCCAAAATATTTTCTCAAGGCAGGCCCGCAGGCGGGAAAATCATCGGCATTGGGCAGAATGTAGTGGACACGAACCACATGCTGCAGGCCAAAGCCTGCCTTTTCCATGGCAGCCTTGATGTTGATGAAGGTTTGTTCAGCCTGTTTTGCAACATCATCAGAAATTTCCATTGTTGCATAGTCATAGCCTGTGGTGCCTGACACAAAAATCCAGTCACCCTCCACCACAGCGCGGGAATAGGCCATTTCCGTCTCAAATTTTGAACCGGAGGAAATGAGTTTTCTGGTCATTCGGTTTTCTCCATCATCACTACGCAAAGCTATTCGAAAAGATCGCCCCATTCCAGCTTGCGAGCCCGCTTGTATGCCGCCTTGTCGCGGCTCGCAACGCTCATGCAGGTCTAAGCCGCTTTCCGTGCATAGCTTGAATTTGATTTCGGCTTTGGTTTCGTGAGGCGGCGCCAGGATGCGCGCGCCCAGCAATGGCACGGGCTGGCGCGAGGCAATCACATAGCTGAACTTCTCATCTTCAAATGGAACGCGGGCTTTCTTGGCATGCATATGTTCGCGGCTGCGCGCGAGCCGCACCGAAAAATGGCACCAGTCGGGGTCAGTCATGGGGCAGGAATTCATGTGGGTGCATGGTGCTATGAGATTAGCGCCTTCTGCCATCAGTGCGGTGCGCACCTGAGCAATCCTGGCGAAACCTTGCGGCGTGCCGGGTTCAATGATGAGAAGCGTATTCTTGCAGGCCTGCCAAAGTGCGACCGATGCCGTTCCCGACTGAGAAACAGGCAATTCGGCAAGGGCATAGGCGGCCACTACGAGATCAGCTGACAGTTCAGCGGGCAGATTATTGATATCGCCATCCAGCGCCCTCGCCTGCCGCAGGGCCGGGTGTTCACTTTGAGCGGCAAGGCTGCGGGCCAGTTCCAGAAACCGCTCGTTGTTGTCCAGAAACGTGACTGCGGAGATATTGGGATAGCTTGCCGCCACAGCCCAGGATACGGTGCCTGGGCCGGAACCCGCATCAAGCAGGGACAGCGGCGAAAATTGCGGATACCTTCTGGCAAGTTCCGCCAGACAGTAAGCTGCCGCCGCAAAGGTGGCGGGCAAGCGCGCTGTGAGATAGGCGTTGAGATCGAGCGCGCCGTCAGAGCGTCCGCCATGCCGATAGCGCTCAGACATTTGAGCGGTTTTGCCAGCGAGCGAACCCGCCTGGCTCCTGGACCGATATCTTTGAATTGCTGCGTTCAGGCTGGGCGGAATGGCGTTCATCAGCGGGCGGGCTTTCGGCAATTTGACAAATTGGTTACACGAATGACACGAAACTGTCATGGCCTGTAAGGTTAAATCTTTGTTGTTCAGATACTTACAAGCGGAATAAAACCCTGGATTGTTTGCTGCAGGATTGCAGGTTCAGTTGGCCCCGGATTTGCAAAGGGTTCATGGCAATCAATTCTGGCCTTTGGTCCTGGATTATTGTGGGCCTGACCTGTCTCTTGTTGGCACAGGTTTTGCGCTCTATAATAACCACGTTTTTTCCAGCGTTTTTTGAAGTTTTTTAGTCAGTAAGAACAATGAGATGAAAGAATTCGGCGACCTCCACTTTACAGTTCCTGGCGGTTTTGCGCGGCGTTCCGGGGTCTATAACCTTACGGCAGTTAGTGACCCAAAGGAGGGTAGAGTGATTCCAAGGCACCATGAGTATACTGGTCAATCTTTAGGGCGTGTATTTACGTTTGCGTCAGGCGAAGAACCTGCGGACAAGCCCGCAGCATCGGACGAGCAGAACGCTCCGCAGAAGCCGGCAGCCCAGGGCTCTGCTGGCCCCCTCCCCGCAAAATTTAATCCGCCCGAGAGGCCGTCAAATGGCTTGAAGTACAATGACTCGGTGCTCAGCAAGAAGGTGCTGGATGCCCTGGCGGAAGATATCGACCCGGCAAAATCGCTCGCGGATATCCGCCGCGTCCTCGTCGGCCCGACGCGGCGGCTGCATGAAGCCAGAATGGAAGAAGTCATTACAATTCTGGAAGAGTCTGACCGGGCTACCCAGAAATCCCTGATCGTGTTCGAAAGGCGCTATGCTGACCTTGTCCGCGAAGATGAAAAGCTGACGGCGGCAACTGATGAGGCGCACCAGAAAATCCAGGAGCTGTCCGAGGTCATGACGGTGGAACTGCAGAAAAACATCGAGAGCCAGCAACAGATGCTGTCTGAAATGTTCCTGGTGTTTGACGCACAGCTGCAAAAAATTACAACGGACCTGAACCAGAAGGTTGATGAGCTCGCGGCCAAGACCGGCCAGGACAATCAGGCGCTGGGCGCCGATCTATCTCAGCGTATCCAGGAACTGGCCGCAACGGCCCGCGCCGACAATGACAAGGTGGCGGCCGTCCTTGAAGCGCGGGTCACCAGATCGGAAGCGCACGCCGAGAAAGAAAATCGCCGGCACATTGAAGTGTTTGCCGATGGCTTTTCAGATATCGCCGACCGGCTTCTGGCGCTCCGCGGCATTCAGTCGAACTGATATCAAACAGGGGCGGCTTTCTCCCGAGAGAGCTGTCCATTGAGAAGCGCGTCGATTCTTCGGGCGTTTGCTGCGGCGGGCTGTGTTCCGTCAATTTCATGCAGCGGTGTTTCCAGCCATACAATGCTGTCGGGCGCAAAGGCAAAGGACTGCCATTGCTCGCCGAAGTCTTTCACTGGAGTGGTAATTGGAATCCGCGAAGATCGACCAGATTTGCCTTGCCGGTCATAACGGCAATAGCCAGATGAAGCCAAAAAAGTGCGTACGTTCTCATGAATTGACGATTTTGACCAATTGCCAATTGGCTTGCAAATTCCACGTGAACGGCGAGCGACGTTTTATTTCAGTTCATCACCATGCACGCTTCAGAGATGGGTCAGACAATAGTCCGCTGACGACGGAACTTACGGATAATGTCTCGCTTAATGCGCTTGGAATATCGCGACCAAACGGCTATTCCCAGTAACGCGCGCTCTATCCAGGATCTTTCGAACCGACAGAAATGCCGTTGAAACTCAAAAAGAGTCGCAATCCGTTTGCGCTAGTTCACCGCCTGACCTTTGATACGGGCCAGCCGCGCAACACTTCCATCTTCACGATCCGTGAAAAACCGCCTGACATAGAGCGGTTCATCTATCTTGTTGAACTGACCCCAGTATGCCGCCTGACAAAGTATCATCCGATCAATTGATGTAACAGGCTTGACCTGCGCCCCCTTTAAGGATTTTGCCGAAGCAGACTGTTGATTGGCTCAGCGGGGCCCATTCGCTGCAACGTGCGGCGATAGCGCTGGGCTGGCGTACCTGCAATACGATGAAAGTTCCCCCCGTCTTTCTCACCAGTGAATTTTGAATTCTGGTCAATGCAGCGAATATTGGCATAGGAAAGCGCAAGTTTAGGGTCGCCGGACAATGCGCGCAGATGCTTCTCCAGAAAATCGTTCGAAATCATGTCATGCCCGCCAAGCCACATAAAATATGGACTGTTTGTATTGTCGAAAAGCCATTGAAAGTTGCCAGCGGCCCCCAGGTTCCTGGGCTGGGACATGACAACAAAGCGATTGTCAGTTTCGAGATAACTCCTGACATATTTCTGCAGTTTGGTCAGTCGAGCCATTATCAGAAACAACAGCCAGAAAATCACCGTGGGTTTGAGACTGGACCGATTTCAGGGTTTCAAGAACAAAGCGGCCCTCGTTGTAGGCAGGAATGGCGACGACAACAATATTGTTACCTATTACCGGGTGGCATGGCGGGCATTCATCGGATCTCTTTGCCTGATTTATTCCGACTCCACTTCTAAGTGTTTCGCAACTAATACAGTTTCTGCCCGCCCATAATTATCAGCTAGTCTTGAATTACCCGTCAATCTCGGGTTCAAATTCTATCTCGCGTCACTTGACAGAGTTGCTTTACCACCAAGCATGTATCATCTATTCCAGTATAGGCCCAAACTAAGAAGCTTGTCAGGATACAGAAACATGCTCAGATTAGTTCGAAGGCGAATAAAAAAGCTGTTCGCCCGTCGCTACGAATACGAGGCCGACGTGTTTGCTGTAAGGAAAGTGAATACCGGCTTTTTTAAAGATGAGGCATTTGAAATCGTGGGATGTGGCCAAAGCTGGAAATTTGAAGCTTTGGCCGAAGGGAGTTCCCGATGTGCGGTGGCGTGCCCACGTGGCGTTGTGGGCTGCAACACGGGGGCTGGATCTCAAGGGATTTTGAATGTGGTGTGTATGGCGGTCTGCTGTCCTTGACAATTTGTGAGTATCTCGGTTTTCGAAAGGATGGTCCACGTTTTTGGCTCTTTGACACCTTCCATGGATTGCCCTTGGCACAGTTGCCAGCAGATGAGATTAAAGGCGCGACGAAGGCGAACAGATTATATAAAACTGATGCCTATGAGGTTGCAAAACAGAATTTTGCTCCCTACCCCAATGTTAAATTGATCAAGGGCTCGTTGCCAGGAAGCCTTTCCAAGCGCCGGGAACTCAAGAAGATTTCTTATCTTTCGATGGATCTCAATAGCGCGTCTGCCGAGCAAGAGACAAGAAATGCCCTCTGGGATCTGAGTTGTCCCGGGAGCAACTATAGTCCTCGATGATTATGGATTTAAAGCGCATACCCAACAGTATGAAATGTGGAACCGTTTCGCACGGTCCAAAAACCGCACAGTTATGACAGTTCCCACCGGGCAAGGCCTTTTTACAAAATAGAACTTTGCTTTGATGTGCATTAAGTCGAACGTCTCAAGTATCCGTCCGGCGCAACAGTTATCATCAGCTTGTCATGAACCATAGTATCAATCTTGAATTCAGGATGCGTTTTAAAAAACTCCC
>CAVYAB010000006.1:0-145692 GCA_963766425.1 uncultured Alphaproteobacteria bacterium | reverse complement strand
CCGAGTTGTATTTTACAGGCATAAGAATTTGGCTCTGTTAAGATACTAGAACTCAGAGACTTCAATAAACCTAACGGGTTTTCCTGTCTGCTTGAAGAACTCTATCTCTCGGCTCACTCCTGAGCTCCTATCCCAACCTGCAATTTTAAGAACCAATATTTCAGCGCAGCACTCCATAAAAGCTTCATCAAATCTCACCCAAAAGTTTGAACCAAGTGTGTTGCCATCTGATGCTAGAAGTATGTCAAATTGGATGGGTCATCGTAATAGGACTGTAGACAATTAGACCTTGTCTTATCAAGGCAGCCGCCGCTTTGTTAGCGGCTCGAAATCGTTCCTACCTGCATGCTGGGATCGGTATATGGGCAAGCCAGATAAATTATCTTCTTAGTCATCAACGTCACCGATCTTCAGTATCTTGAATTGGATTGGTTAGTGGAACAATTGTCTTACTCTTGCAACTTCAGTTGATCTAGTGGCCAACAATGTTGGCATCCATTGCAACGCTAAATTCCAATCGCAGTTTTCCAAGCCGACCAAATTTCTGCTTCGGAGCAATGCACCCTTTCGCCCTCGGTTCGATAGTGCGTTAGAGCTCTCCACACTTGTTATTTCTTATTAGCAGCAATCTCATCGAGCCATTTTTGTTGATAGATAATACGCCACGCTTCCGGCACCACTTCTGACGGGATGTGCCAGTTGATTTCTCTCACACGCCCACCCACATCGATTGCATGGCCATCTTCCACATGTTAGTCTTACCAAACCGAGCGGCATAGGTATACGTAACGCGATTTACATCGCGACCAGCTGGACCTGTCCAAGAACTTGGAGTTGGACCTGTTGTTGGTCGCGTAGCACCAACAGCTTGGTCGAGCAGCCGCGCTTTCGTTAGCTGTTCAGTGATAGGAAGCTCGACCTCGACTGTATTTAAGCTCATTGCGGCGGCGGCATCTGTGGCGGAAAGCAGAACTGCTCGTGGGTGGCGTCGTAGGAAAGCTGGGTAGCAAGTACGTCTAGAAGAAGCGGTTGTGGGTCAAAACGCCAAGCCTTCACCATTAATATTGCTTTGGGCCACCGGAATTACTGCTGCTGAAGTCATGGGGACTTCTTACATCATCGCCAATCACATCAGTCGTATCGACTGGCAATCGACCTATCTCTGCCATACCTAACAATTTTCCACGAGCGGTTCTGGCGTCGGCTCCTTTTGGGTGCCCCAGCGAAAACAATACGGTCGCCGTGACCTGAACTCGTTCAATAACTTGTCTCGATTTCCGTAACCCAAAAGTGATGACCGGCCATCGAGCGGGATCGAAACCCCAAACACGGGTTGCATAGATATGCATCGGTTCGCATTCCTTTTCAGATATGTGGTTTATTTCCCGTACTTTGTCACGAGCAATTCGCGGAGCGGCGTAGTTCAACACTCAACTCAAAATCGATCAATTGTCCGAATTCGACTGCGTAGGCAGAAATGGTTGAGATGGAAATTTGTTCAAAATAGGTGATAAATTAGCAGCCAAAACTCCTGAGTTATTACCTCTGAACGAGATTCCCCTTGACTTATTTTTGCGATAATTTAGAGGGTATAATATCGTGTGAATTATCGAACTACGTGTATCGAAAAACGGAGGATAAGTTGGCAAATTTATCAGAAAAAATAGTTAAAATTTCCTCGAAGAGCGCGAGTTCGAAGAGAGACAAATTCGTGACCTTGGCGCAAAGTAGGACCGTCAATGCGATCAAAGCTATCCGGGTGATAGGAAGCTTGGAAACAAATCTGCCTACGATTTTAATGAGGTGGACGTCAAAAAAATCGTCGCTGCGCTAATTGTGAGGTTGAAGCCTTGAGCGCGCATGATGTCAACCAGCGGCAAGATCTTTGTCGATTTCAAGTTATGAGATTGTCGAATAGGAGAAATCTTGGATAACGAGGAAGCCGAGAAGCTCTGTCTTGCTTTAATGCAGGCTGATGCTGAAGAAGAGGTCGTCCAAATTTTAGTGGATACAGGTCTTTGGGATGACACTTCTAATGGTGTTACTACGGCGACGACGAACTCAACTGGAACCGCGCCGGAACCAGCAGGCCCGCTCCGACTTCGCCCTGAACGAGAAGCTGGTGAACACGATCGACTTCCGGCTTATGCTTGAATGCATGCTCGCCGGGATCTCGCCTGAGCACGGACCGCGCCACAGTCAATGCGGGAGGCGGTCAACCGCTTTATCGAGAAGACGCTGGACGTGGCACCCTTAAGGTGTCGGGTGGTCGGTACGAGGAGTGGCCGCCCAAATTCCGCACGCAGATCGCTGAAGGAATCTCGGTTTTGCCACCGGCCCGAAGGGGCAGAAGCCGTCGTCAACATCGTCGACCTTGGCGAGGGCCACACCCCGGAGGCATTCCCGACACCCTTCTGAGCTTGGGCAAGCACAACAAGTTCCGAGTGAGCTTTGCGCAGGGGAAGTACGGTCAAGGCGGACCGGAGCCATCGGTTCTGCGGCAAGCGGAAGCTTCAGCTGATCGTCTCGAAGCGCCACCCGAGGTTGGTCGGCAACAACGCTGTACGCCCGAGTACCCGAAGCACGCAACCGACGATTGCTGGGGCCTCACGATCGTCCGCGCGAAGGCGAGGCCTCAACATCCGTACGCCGTTTTACTCCTACCTCGCCCCACTCGGGCCGATGAGGCCCCCCACGAAAGGGCGGGGTTCTGCGCTTCAAGGCCGACGAATGCCGCTGTTCCCGAAGGGCGACGCGCTTACAAGCGCATGGTCGGTCATGGCACGCTGGTGAAGCTCTACGAGTACAACCTCACAGGCGTCTCCAACATCCTTCGCCGCAGTGGCCTCCGCCCCGAAAAATCGATCTGCTGTCTGCCGGAGCCAGCGCTGCCGATGCGCTTCCACGAATGCCGCGACCACCAGAAATCCGGCAGTGAGCAGACAGAAACGATGAGCGGCCTCTTCGCCCGGCTCAACGGCAACAAATCTCGAAGATGTGAAGCCGGCCGAAATCACCCTATCACGGTGCAAGGCCGCGAGCTCGTCGCCCGCATTTTCGCCTTCAAGCCCGGGAGTTCCGATACCTACCGGAACAAAGAGGGCGTGATCTTCACCATCAACGGGCAGACGCAGGGCTACATCAAGGCCCCATTTTTCGCCCGCAAGAAAGTCGGGCTGCAGCGTCTCGCCAAGGATTTGCTGGTCGTCCTCGATTGTTCTTCGCTCACGGCGATGGAACAGCACGACATGTTCATGCCGAGCCGTGACCGGCTGGTGGAGGACAATGCCTTCGCGATGGAGATCGAAAAGAAAGCTTGGCAAGGTCTGCACGATCATCCGGGTCTGCGGGAGCTCAAGAACGCCCGGGCAGAAGCTCGACGTCGAGGAGCAGCTCGCCGACAACAAGCCGCTCGAAGACGTGCTGAAGCGCGTCTTGAAGACCTCGCCGACATTGGCGCGCATCTTCGGCAGCGGCGCGCGCCTGCACAACCCGTTCAAGCCCGAAATGTGTCAGGCCGCCCGACAAGCCCTTCGTTGGCAAGCCGCACCCGACGTTCTTTCGGTTCGCTGGCAAGGAGGACGGCGAGATCCTACTCGCGCAGCGCACCTCGAAAGCCGGGTGCGGGTCGCCTTCGACACCGACGTTGTGGACGACTACTTCACGCGCAAGGTCGACAAAGGCGAATGAAGGATTTCGCCCGCATTGTCGACGGCAACGAGTGCCGTTGCTCGACTACGTGGACCGAACCTCGCGGATGGTCGCGCCAACCTCACCTTCGACCTGCCGGAGGACGTGAAAGCCGGCGAGGTACCGTAGAAATGGAGTTCATCGGTGCGGGACCCCGGTCACTGGCAGGAGTTTGTCAACCGCGCCAAGCTCCCGGTGCTTGTGCGGTCCGAG
Organism: uncultured Alphaproteobacteria bacterium; assembly: GCA_963766425.1. Taxonomy (GTDB): domain Bacteria; phylum Pseudomonadota; class Alphaproteobacteria; order Rhizobiales; family Aestuariivirgaceae; genus Aestuariivirga. The sequence goes on along the minus strand of CAVYAB010000006.1, from coordinate 141,789 downwards.
CCGAACGGACAAGAAAAAGTCGCCTAAGAAAAAGGACACCGCCGGGCCAGCTCCGGGCCACAACCGGACGGCCAAGCCGGCCTGACTTCCCGATCGTGCACTGGGTGAAGCCCGAGGCGCCGAACTGGCCGAACCACTTCGAATCGCTCGACGACTGCCTCGCGATCGTTGACGACGGCGAAGAGGATCAGAGGCAAGTCGCAGGCCGACTACCAGTTCTACCTTAATCGGGGCAACAAGGCCCTGCAGAACGAGCTCGAAGTTTCACTAGGCTCCCGGCCGCCGCCGTCAAGAAGCAATACGAGATCGGCGTCGTGCTGATGGGTATGGCTCTGCTACATGACGACAAGCAGCACGGCGTTGCGAAATGAAGGCACAAGGAAAAGATATCGACACGCGAGAAGAAGGAAGAAGACGAGATCTTTAAACGCGCCGCCCAGTTCACCCGGGCAGTTGCCCCGATCATTTCCCGATGATCCAAGCCCTTGGCGATCTTGCCGAAGAAGAAATCGACCTGAGCGATCTCGTCGGTAAGGCCGCGTAACTGCGCCGCCCGCTTGCGATGGATCAGCACGACTTCCTGGCTGCCCGGCGTTTCGCCACGCTGGTCGCGATACCAGCGCCGGCCAGGACGCTGCGCCATAGCCGGCCGTCGCGTTCCCCCTGCGATGTGACGGTAGCAATTCTTCCTCAAGCCCGGCTTGCTGCATCGTTTCGAGATATCGTGGCAGCTGCCAGCTCGGGTCCGAAAACGCCACCATCTGGACCACGATCTTCCCCTCGTCCGACGCAGCCGCGACTGAGCGTCATAGTCGCTTTTTATTGGCAAAATATGTGGCGAGTTCGGGGTACTTTCGATCGCCATCGTGTAGTAGCTGCCGCCAGCACCATCGAGCTTGTTGGCGATCGATGAATGGCAATGGCGCTTCCTTACGACCGTCGACCTGCCAACGATGATAAAGCACATGAATTCCTGGGTAAGGAGGAGACGTGATCACTAACTTGGAACCGGCATTTGCTGGATTTGCTGATCGTTCTCGATATCATTATTGCCGAACGGTTCAGGACCCGGACTTGAGACTGCACCACGCATTACGCGCAACAGTAAGCGGAGAATTCCCGAGCCACCGGCGATCATATCGCACGCATTTCGGAGTAACGCTTCGCGAAGTCCGGCTGATAAACGGCAACTTTTTTCTGCTATCAAGCGCCCATTGTGCGGTCCTCAGTACTACGCAACGCGCAAAGGGTTCAAGCCCGGTCACAATTAATTGCGAGCGCACTCACTAAGGCTTGCTCTATTGCTTTTCGCAAGTCGCCATCGAGAAGGATCGTTTAGGTGCTTGTAATAACCGCGCTCTGCATAGTCCTCAAACTGGGCCACCGGACGCCTTATATTGATTAGACTAGGCAAAGATTGGGACCAATCGATTAGTCTGCCGAAATCGCATTCATGGAAAACTGTTGTTTTGACTGTCGTTACAAATTCGGCAAGTTGGCTTATGTCCACGCCTATCCCGTTACGACCTAATGCTAGGGCTTCGACAAGACTGGTTCCACCACCAACATAAGGGTCCAAGACCGTATCACCAGGGCTCGTGAATGCTTCGATTGCAGCTCTAACGAATGTTGGTGAGAAACGAGCGGGATAGCGATAGTAGTTGTGCGATTCGCCATAGCCCCGAGACGGGGCGCAGATTACGTGCACCATTGATGAGAGATGCCTCAGCCTCCGGCGTCATTTTTAGAAAGTTTTTAGATATCAAATCCACCGCTCATCGTTAACTTTTTGCTCTCGTTAGGCTTTCTACTTCGCAAAGAAGTATGGTTAATGAATGTTTAATATCTCTAATTCGGTGAGTTGAGAATTGATAAAGTTGATGATTGTGTGAAATCCGCTGGCAAAATCCAGTCGCAGCCAAAGGGCATTTCTACATTTTGAGATAGGGCTGAGAGGCGAAGTTGGCTCCCCACTTTCATCGGATGACGGAATATAAAGATAGCCATTCTTTTATTTCGTCACTGATTTTGGCTGATCGTACGGGAGCAGGAGCGGTCGTAAAAACTGCATTCAGATAAATATCATAAGTTAGGAAAATAACACTTTACAGCGTACGGTCGTTTGGTCTAAATCGGCCATTCTCCACAGACTTGAACGCCTTCGGAAGGAGACATTATGCCCAAATCCGTCTACCTCGCCGGCCCGGAAGTGTTCCTGCCCAACGCCCGCGAAATCCTCGACCTGAAGGCAGCACTTACCCGCGCGGCGGGACTGATCCCGGTGTCGCCCGGCGACCTCGCATTCCCGCCGACCTCCAGCAAGTGGGAGCTGGGGCTCGCCATCAGCGCCATCGACGAGAGCTGATGCACGCGGCGCACGCGATCATCGCCAACCTGACGCCGTTCCGTGGGCTAGCCGCCGATACCGGCACCTGTTCGAGCTCGGCTTGATGTCGCGCAGGGCAAGCCCGCCTTCGCCTATAGCGGAGAAAGAGTAACGGTAGTGTGAGGGCCGACCAGGGGACGCGCACCCGCGCCCATTTCAAAGGTGAGTGGTACGCCGACGCCGAAGGATGCCACGTGGGCCTGATCACCTCCTGATCGAAGACTTAGGCTTCATCGACAACCGCTTCAGCCATGCAGTGCGCTGCCAGGCGGAAGCGCGTAACGGGTCGTCGGGTATTTCACCCGTCATCACGGTTTTCCGAATCCAGTTTTCAAGAAAATTCTTGCCACGCGCTGCTATATCCTCCCCCAAAAAAAAGACGGACGGATCGTATAAATCCATCCGTCCATTCTAGATCCTCGAAGGCTATTGATCCATGCCAACAAACATATCTTTCATGCACTGTTCCAGGAACTCATCCTTGGTCACAATACCGGCGTCCTTCGCCTTCACGCTGGCTTTCGTCATCGCCTCCTCGACCTTGGCAGCTTCAGCACCGGCAAGACTTCCATCGTTGTTTCCATCGAGCTTCGTGAACATCGCTTCGCAGCTTTCATTTGTCGCTGTCGCAGCAAATGAGGTGGAAATTGAAGCAACCGAGATCAGTGTGGCTGGTCGGCTGCAAGAAGGGGAATAATTTTCATTGGAAACTCCTTTTTACTTACAAAACACAGGCAGAATGCCTGCGCTGCCGTTGAACTCACCGGGCGCTGCTAAGTTCCTGTTTTTGCTGGCAATCAGTTTCTGATATTAATCACATTAAAAGTGAAGTGAATTGGCGTTCAGCTAAATAGCCCCGCTACTTCCGCCCTGCCAGCCCTGCGCCCGCAAGTCGGCAATCGCCTTCTCAAGCTGCTGCCTCAATACCTGCACCCTGATCCTATCGTCGCCGGTGGGCCAGCCTGTGAGCCCTGTAACTTGAGTGGCCTTGACCAGAAGTTCAAGCTCGGCTCGCGAAAAATTCAAAGCTATCATTTAACGTTCCAGATGCGCAAATCAGGCTAAGAACGAAATGAGAACAAATTCCCCTTGGTTTGTCAAGCGCCCCTAGAAAGAAGCCCCGCGCAGCGAGCAACGGGGCTTCCGATTGCTGGACGCGAGGGCCGAGACCAACAACCACGCGAGGATGTCGCGCTTAACCGGAACGGCCAGCCAGGAGAAGAGTTCCGCAAAAAAAAGCCCTGCCACAGGGTTGCAGCAGGGCTCATGACTGTCGTGACAGATGCGGTTCTCCGACCAATCAATAGCGCGCCACGGTGCGCGCGATGCAGCCGTCCGTTTCAGGGAAGACGGAGACTCGGCAAGGTAAACTCGTGCCTTGAAAAAGGTTCCGCGGTGGAAAGAGGAACCGGCAAGCCGATCGCGCGTTTTTTGAACCTGCATATAATGCTTGAAGAAAGTGAACCTTTGGGATGAATATTGGCAATTGGCTATCCGGACTAAGGCGACCGCGAATGATCGAGGTTCACCACTTCAAAATATTGGACTTCTGCAAGCGGGAAATGGATCATTCCGCCGTACAAATGCAGCGAAAAACGTATCCTGGAGCTCAACGGCAAAATTGTTGACAGCACCATGGAAATCGTCGCTCGCGCATCACTGGACAAGGATGGCTGCTACGATCCTGAACGATCCCGCAAAAATCCGAATTAGGGAACCATCATCACTCCAGACTGTTTAGGTAGTATCACCGGCACTGAGCTAACTAAGCGCCCGGTGTTCTTGCCCTGGTTCACACTAAGGGCAAAGGCTGCAGGTATTTTGAATATCGCGGCCAGGCCCCGCTGCTGAAAAGTGGCGGGGACTTTTTTAAGCCGTGTGGCGAGTGTGGCAGTTAGAGAAAACCGTGATTATGAATTACGCGCACCAAGAACTTCGGCGAATTAGACGCTATGGCCCTAGAGGAGCTACAGGGGTCTCTTACTCTAGGGCCATTAGACTTGTGGGTTGTCATGATTGCGGGGGAGACAACCAACCCACTAACGCCAAAGCTAAAATATGGTTCCATGACTGAATTCCTTGTTCAACAAAATTCTCGCGGACACGCGAAAGCCACTAAGGTGATCCATCGCTATGAAGTTGAGTGAGGCCAACACGTATTGGAACAAGTTCTTTGGTTGTCCCCCGTTTCCCTTCTGACCTCGACGATGGGACGTTGGGGATGAATGTCGTAAGTAAGAGGAAGGATACGCAAATGAAGACCAAAGCCCAAGAAAAATTCAGGAGCACGCGACAACGGCAACTCCCGGAAAACAAAAGCGCCAGACAACCACAGCTCGACAAAAGGGACAAAAGGAAGCTCTGGTCCGAACTCGTGCGGACTATGAGGATGAAGACGCTGCTATTGATCGTGCAGCGAAGTAGCATGCCCCTGATAGGAAGCCCGGCGTACCTCGCGAGCTTCCAGACATTCCGTTGGCGCTCTAGCCATGCTTTCTCCACTACAGTGCCCGTGACAATCCAATTTGTTCCCGGCTCATTTAGGAGGTGGACGTTTTTACTTCCGACTACCCGCAGCCAAGTGTTCCGCCAGCTCTGCGGCCCGCTCTTCGAAGTAGGCAATACCGTTATTGTCAAACTGGCGTTCGCCTTCAACGCGAAACTGCCAAATCTGTTCGATTGGCTTACGGGACATTTTAGCTATCCTGAAAAACTGCATTCAGATAAATATCCTAGTATAGGAAAATAACACTTGACAGCGTACGGTCGTTTGGCCTAAATCGGCCATTCTCCACAGACTTGAACGCCTTCTGAACGAGACATTATGCCCAAATCCGTCTACCTCGCCGGCCCCGAAGTGTTCCTGCCCAACGCGCGCGAAATCCTCGACCTGAAGGCAGCACTTACCCGCGCGGCGGGGCTGATCCCGGTGTCGCCCGGCGACCTCGAATTCCCGCCGACCGACAGCAAGTGGGAGCTGGGGCTCGCCATCAGCGCCATCGACGAGAAGCTGATGCACGGGGCGCACGCGATCATCGCCAACCTGACGCCGTTCCGTGGGCTGGCCGCCGATACCGGCACCTGCTTCGAGCTCGGCTTCATGTGCGCGCTGGGCAAGCCCGCCTTCGCCTATACCAATGTGAGGGCCGACCACGGCGAGCGCACCCGCGCCCATTTCAAAGGTGAGTGGTACGCCGACGCCGAGGGATGCCCACGCGGGCCCGATCACATCCTGATCGAAGACTTCGGCTTCATCGACAACCTGATGCTGCACGGCGGCGTCGTAAACCGCGGCGGCGCCGTGGTGGTGGGCGATGCGCCGAAGGGCGCTGAGCTCACGGATATGACCGCGTTCAAGCGGATACTGGCGATTGCGGCGGGGAAGCTGGGTGAGTAGTCGAATAGCGAATAGCGAAGGGGTTTCGCACTTGTCCTCGCCCGTGAAACGGGAGAGGAGGGGACCCAATCGCAAAGCGATTGGGGAGGTGAGGGCACTTAGCCGGCAAAGCGCCCTCATCTATCCCATCCTGCTCCGCTTTCGCTACGCAGGACGGGCCCCTTTCTTCTCCCGCTACGCAGGAGAAGACGATAGTGGCGGGGAAGCTGCAGCGGCCAGGCCCTTGATTGTAAGCAATCGCGTTTTGCTGTACGATCATCAGTAGCAGGGGGGTATCACATGCATAGCTCTTTCGCTCGATTTTCTCTTTGGCTGGTTTTTGTGAATGCTCTGCTGTGGTTAACACCCAGCCAGGCGAATTCCACCGATGTTCCTGTTGGCTACTACCGTGTGGTAGATTTTGGAACGGGCGAAACTGTGCAGCTCAGGGCAGACCCCTCGCACAGTTCGAAGCTCATGGGTACGCTTAACATTGACGACGTCGTCTTTTCTGATGGCACCCGTCACATAAGAAATGATCTTACCTGGCAGCGGGTCCGGCGAAACCAATTCGAAGGCTGGGTTGAAGCCAGTCATCTTTGGCGGACCTCGCCAATGACACTCGCAAAGACGAACCTTCCCGCGGCGGGGTCTTGCGGTGCCTCCTCGCCGCCGTGGGGTCTGCGATGGGATTATCACTCTGTCCGCATGTCGCTGTTTCCTGAAAACCACGAATTTATTGTGCACTCCGTGCAACCGGGCGTCTCTCCTGGAACTGTGCTGGTGAACGGGTCCGATCCTGAAGCGGCGATGACCTTTGTTTATAGCGATGAAATCTGCCATGGCGAGGGCAACACTACTTTGAGCTGGGGCTCCGCCTATATCCTCATTCGCGGGAATGGTGCCGAAAAACTTTATAAGGGCTGTTGCAACGCCCTGCGAACTGCTTTCACGAATAAATAGCTGAAGCTGCAACGGCGGCGCAGTGGTGGTGGGCGATGCGCCTGAGGGCGCTGAGCTGACGGATATGACCGCGTTCAAGCGCGTGCTGGCGATTGCGGCCGGGAAGCTGGGGTGATCGTTCCGGTTGGGCAGGCGGGCGCGGGTCTTGCCAACATTCTCAATTTGTCATCCCGACGAATCCTTTACTTCCGTCATCCCGGCGTACGCCGGGACCCAGGCTTTCCGCATGTTCACTGGTTGCAAGTCTGGGTCCCGACTTTCGTCGGGATGACGGGTGTTGGAGGGCTCGCCGGGATGACGGAAGTAAAGGGCTCCGTCGGGATGACGGAAGGAAGGGACTTTCGTCGGGATGACGAACTAAAGAATGGTCACCGGGATGACGGAAGTAAGGGATTCGCCGACGCCATTTGCCAAGGTCTGGTCTTGCCAGTGTTGCCAATTTGCGCAAAACTTAATCTCAACAGGCTGGCCATCCGGTAGATGTCGCATTGAACATGTTCGTCAACCGATGGGAGGACTTCGATGATCAAGAAACTTTCTCGACACATCCGGGCGGATTGGCCAAACTGGTGCCCGGCCCTTGCCAATCCGTTTCACGGAGGTTTCGCGGAGCACAGCATGCGTGGTTTGATCCTTGGCCTGGCTGCCCTCGTGGTCACCTCGCCATTGGCCCAGGCAGCAGGCGACATGACAGTCTTGGAGAAATGCCAAGAGTGCCACAGCAAGGATGGCATCAGCAGAATGCCTTACATTCCCAATATCGCCGGGCAGAAGGACTTCTATCTCCTCCAATCGTTGATGGCTTACAAGGCCGGAGAGCGCAAGAGTCATGATATGGCGGAGGCTGTCAAGGGCCTGAGCGATGAAGACTTGGCCAATGTTGCGGCTTACTTTGCCGCGATCAAGATTACCGTCAAAGTTCCGAAGTGACAAGGAACCAAAGCCGGCGCCGTGGTGGTGGGCGATGCGCCTGAGGGCGCTGAGCTCACGGATATGACCGCGTTCAAGCGGATACTGGCGATCGCGGCGGGGAAGCTGGGGTGAACGTTCCGGTTGGGCAGGTGGGCGAGAACAGCACCAGCGCGGCGACCATTCTTAATTCGTCATCCCCGCGAAAACCATTCTAGCTCCGTCATCCCGGCGTACGCCGGGACCCAGACTTGCAACCAGTGAGCATGCTGAAAGTCTGGGTCCCGACTTTCGTCGGGATGACGGAAGTAAGGAGGGCATCTCGTCGGGGTGCCAAAAGTAAAGGGGCCTCGGTCAAACGCTATGGTCCTAGGCAGTCTGCGGGGACGGGGGGTCCTAGGACCATAGACTTTTTGGTTGTCATTGCAGGGGAGACAACCAGCCCCATTATACACTGCCCAAGAATTAGTTCCATAGGCGCAAATTGCCTATGCTTTTTCAGCTATCAAGTCCCGTCATCTCCATCGGAATTTCCTGCCAATCCTGGCCGCTGGCGATGACGCAAGCGGTGCCGGTGGTGTCGGTGACCAGCACGGTCCAGGTGCCTTGTGGCGACATGAAAATTTCCATGACGGCCCTGGCGTTCACCACGCCCATGACGCGGCGCGCTTCCTTGAACTTGGTGCTAAGCGACTTGGCCAAGGCGTCATGGTTGCCGCAGGGAGCAGCTGCCGAGGCAACGCCTGCACAGCTGAAGACGGATAACGCAGCGAGGACTGCGGCGAATTTAAATGAGCGGATATGCGCAAACATTTGAGTTCTCCTTTGCAGTATGTTCGCGCCCGCAGCACTGTGGCTGGTCGCGAGCAGTTCCACCATTACGTGTGAACGCAGGCACATACGCAAAGCTGCACACGCAGCAGGTTTTCTATCCGCTGGTTTTTATCCTAACGCTAAACGAGGGTTACCGTCCCGAGTTTTAGAATCGACGAATCACCAAAATAACAGGAATTGTAATGCCATCCCATTCGGCACTAAAATTTCCATTCTCAGTGGCATAAGCACCACATATTCGGAAAGGACAAGGTTACTTACTGAAGCAAAAATCCACCAGAATGTTTTATGTTTTCGTCATCCCGAAGAAAGCCATTCTCTTTCCGTCATCCCGGCGTTCCGCCTTCGCCAAGGCTTCGGCGGACAAGTCGCCGGGACCCAGACTTGCAACCAGTGAGCATGCTGAAAGTCTGGGTCCCGACTTTCGTCGGGATGACGAACTAGAAAATGTCCGCCGGGATGACGGAAGGAAGAGGATTCGCCTCTGCGAGACTGAAGTTTCGCTGCGAAGACGGGCCCTTCGAGGCCCGGCTATGCCTCGCACCTCAGGGTGAGGATCTAAATCGGGATGACGGATATTGGCAGGTGGGCGCTATGGTTTCTTGGCCGTCGATGAACCTGCGGGCTTTGCCTGCATGACAGAAAACTGCGAAACGGCTCCCGTAGGTTTTGCCTTCGATTGTTTCGGTTTCTTTTTCTCGCGGTTGCTTCTCAGTTGACCCTTGGCCATCGCTCTTCTCCTCGGTTCGGTTCGTTGAGAACGATCTTGCGCCAAATGGACGGCTTTAGCCAGACTGTCCCAGGCCCTGGTTTTAAAATAAAATCCTCTACTAGGAAAATAGTGCTTGACAGCGTACGGTCGTTTGGCTATAAACGGCTATTCTCCACAATTGGGTATCGACATAGCATGGGCGGGGGAGAGCTTCTTGCCGCCGGTGGCGTGAGGGCTTTCGTTTCACGCAGCCTTGATCGTCTTGATATGGCTTACGTCAACCTCCCGCTCCGCATGCCAGGCATCATGGGCGGCCTGCATGTGCAACCAAATCGCAACCCCGCCGCCGAACATTTTTCCTATTCTTGCCGCGACATTGGGGGACAAGGGCTTGCGTTCCGCCAACAGGTCATAAAGGTGCTGGCGGGAAATACCCAGTCTTTCCGCCACTTCAACTTTTGGCATGGTGAAATCTTCCAGGATATCCGCAAGGGCAGCGCCTGGATGAGATGGACAACGCTTGGGGTCGCGAACGGCTTTGTAAGTGGGCATGGGGTCTTCTCCTAATGATATTGCTCAAGGTCAACCTGGAAAACGTGACCGTCCAGAAATTCAAATGTAATGCACCAGGGACCATTGACATGGATGGTGTAACGCGTCGGCTTGAAGCCCCGAAGCGGATGAAAATTATACCCTTCAATCATGAGGCTTTCGATTGACGGGGCTCTATCCAGAGTATCAAGCCTTGTTATAATTCGCCGATGCAGCCTGGCATCGATTTTTGACCTGCGGCCTGCAAAAAGGGCGGACAATTCCTTGTTCTTGAAAGTCTTTATCACAAAGAGTGTGTAAGCAATTCGCTTTCAATTGTCAACAATTAACTTACATAGTCAGCAAAAGCACCATGCATGAGTCAACAAAGAAAAACAACTTAAATTCACATGACAGGAAAATAATGCTTGACAGTGTACGGTCGTTTGGCTATAAGCGGCTATTCTCCACAATTGGGTAACGCGATGGGCGAGGGATGTTTCGCAATACGTCTTCTCCCGTGAAACGGGAGAAGAAAGGGGCCCGTGTCACGAAGTGACATGGGATAGATGAGGGCACTTCTACCTTGTTCCCCTCACCTCCCCATCCGTCTTCGCTGCGCTACGCCGGACGGGTCCCTTCCTCTCCCGCGTTGCGGGCGAGGACAAAGTGGCACGGGATTTCAAAAAGAACTGGCGCGGATATGGACATCGATTCCAGAAGAACAATTGACTGGGCCGAAATCCGCAAAGCCTATGAGGAGGGCGATGAGCCCATTCGCGTGATTGCCGAGCAACATGGCACCAGCTCAAACGCCATCGATCACCGCATGCGGCGCGGGGGCTGGCGCAAGCGAAGAGACAGGGCGCGTCTCGCCAAGGGTTTGGAAAGCCTGCCGCGCAACCGGCCTGTGGATTGGGACGTGGTGCGGCGCGAGTATGAAAATGGCGGTTTCTCAATCAATGAAATTTGCGCCCGCCACCGCATCGCCGTGAACAACCTTTACAGCCATCGCAACGCCGGAGGCTGGACTCCCCGGCGCGAGGCCTTTCCCAAGGCCTTCGGCGCGGGCGGCACGATAGATACGGTTGGAAGCCTGCGGTCCCTGGTGGACAGCGCCGTGGCCAAGCTGGTGGCCGACGGCAAGCTCACCGAGAGGATCGACCTCGACGATCCGCTGCGCGGGCTGCATACCCTGGCAACAGTGTTGCACAGGATCGGCGGACTCAAACGCGAGGAAGAACGCCGCGATGAACGTGAACGAAACGAACGCCTCATCATCGATGACGCCAGCCGCGAAGCACTTGCACAACGCATTGATGACCTTGCAAGAGCTTGGAAACACGAAAGAGATTCTCAGCCGCCTGACAGCGAAGGATCGCACCCGGATTGAAAAGGACTGGTTTACGCTCTGGGCGCGCGACGACCAGAAACCGCCGCCGGGCGACTGGCGGAGCTGGCTGATCCTCGGCGGGCGCGGTGCGGGCAAAACGCGCGCCGGGGCCGAATGGGTGAAGGCGCGGGCCACGGGGCAGGGACTTAAGACAGGCCAGCTTGCCAGGCGTATCGCGATTGTTGCACCGACATTCGATGAAGCCCGCATGGTGATGATTGAGGGAGTCTCAGGCCTGCTTGCCGTTCACGACGAAAGCTGGCGCCCTGTGTTCGAGTCCTCAAAGCGCCTGCTCACCTGGCCCAATGGCTGCGTGGCCCAGGTATTCACGGCGGAAGAACCCGATGGCCTGCGGGGCCCGCAGTTTGATGCGGCCTGGTGCGATGAGCTGGCGAAATGGAAACACGGCGAGCAAGTGTGGGACATGCTGCAATTTGCCTTGCGGCTGGGGGAAAACCCGCAGGCCGTGATTACCACAACGCCGCGGCCGATTGCTTTGCTGAAGCGCCTGCTGGCGGATGATGGCACGGTGACGAGCCGCGCCACGACATTCGACAACAGCAGGAATTTGGCCAAGCCGTTTCTTGCCGAGGTGATGAAACGCTATGGCGGAACCGGGCTGGGGCGGCAGGAACTTAATGGCGAACTGATCGAGGATGATCCCGACGCGCTGTTCCCGCGCGACAAGATTGAGGCAACGCGTATTTCGACGGCGCCCGAGCTTCGGCGTATTGTGGTGGCGGTTGATCCGCCCGCGGGTTTTGGAAAAACGAATAGCGCCTGCGGCATTGTCTGTGCCGGGCTGGGTGTCGATGGCCGCTGCTATGTGCTCGATGATTGCTCCGTCCACGGATTAAGGCCGGCCCAATGGGCCAAGAGAATTGTAGCACTCTACCATGCAAGGCAGGCCGACCGCGTGGTGGCCGAAATAAACCAGGGCGGCGCCATGGTGGAACAGGTGCTGCGCGAGGTTGATCCGAACTTGTCGTTCCGAGCCGTGCACGCCACGCGCGGAAAGAAGGCGCGGGCCGAACCGGTGGCGGCTTTGTATGAGCAGGGCAGGGTATCCCACGTGGGAACCTTTCCCGAATTGGAAGATGAGATGTGTTCGGCGATTGGCGAAGGAATGAAAAGCCCCGACCGGTTGGATGCGCTGGTCTGGGCGGTGAGTGATTTGATGCTGCGGAGGCGGGCGGAGCCGCGGATCAGAATTTTGTAGCACTCTCCCTCTCCCTGAGGTGCCTTGCGCCAGCAAGGCCTCGAAGGGCTGGTGGCCGCGGGTGCTTCGAGGCATCGCAAGAGCGATGCACCTCAGCATGAGGGGGTAATTTGCCTGTAGCGGGTGAGGATTTTATGAACCACCCGTGAATGCCCGCCTCAGGGAAGGTTCATTTGCGGGAATCAAGATTACCATCATGCGGACGGCTCACCGTTCTAACGAAAGGAGTTACCCCATGAGACACCTTAACTTTGCGGCAATCCTTTTTACGGCGGCGCTTTTGTCCGGCGGGATTGCGGCAACCGGGACTGCTGACGCCAAGAAGGTCGGCCCCAAGGCATCAGGCTATGCCATTGAGCAATGCCTGCTGGCCAGCGATGCCCAGACCGCGGAGAACGACACCAAGTCTGCCTGCTGTTCGCACGAAGCGGGCATTTGCGTGGTCTGCCCCAAGCCGCCAAGTGCCGGCGCAAGCTGCGATGTGACGCCCTACAGGCCCAATCCGCTGCCGGGGCCACGCGCCATGTCGCCCGATACTCTCAACGGACTAAACGCTTTGACCAAGTGATAGAAATCTCCCGCGGGAACGCGGGAGAAGAAGGGGCTCGTTGCAATAGCAACGGGGAGATGGGGGCAATCTGGCCTCGTTCCCCTCACCTTTCCCATCCTGCTTAGCTAAGCTTGGCAGGATGGGTCCCCTTTCCGCTCCCGTTTCGCGGGGCGAGGACAAAAAGAAGATCCATCATGCTTCAAAAACTGAAATCGCTGTTTGCCGGCGAGCAGAAGAAATTTGCCGCGGCACCGCTCATTTCGCTGCATACGGTGGGCCGGCCGCAATGGACGCCGCGCAATTATGCGAGCCTGGCAAAGGAGGGCTTTGCCGGCAATGCCATTGGCTATCGCTGCGTGCGGATGCTGGCCGAGGCGGCGAGCTCCGTGCCACTCATTATATATGAGGGCGAGAGGGAACTCTCCTCTCATCCGCTGAAGCAGCTGCTGTCGCGGCCCAATCCGGCGCAATCGGGCCGCGAACTTGTCGAAAATATCTTGTCCTTTCTGCTTGTTGCGGGAAATTCCTATGTTGAAGCTTCAATTGTGGGTGGCACGCCGCGCGAGCTCGTAGCACTCCGCCCGGACCGTGTGAAGGTGGTGGCGGGAACCAACGGCTGGCCGGAAGCCTATGAATACGCGGTTGGCGGAGCTTCGGCGCGGCTGCCCGCCGAGACTGTGCTGCACATCAGGCTGTTCAATCCGCTGAACGATTACTACGGCATGTCGCCCCTTGAAGCGGCGGCGCGTTCGATCGATACGCATAATGCGGCCAGTGCCTGGAACAAGGCGATGCTCGACAATGCGGCACGGCCTTCCGGCGCGCTGGTGTTTGCCGCCAGCGACGATCAAATGACCACCGAGCAGTTTGATCGCATCAAGACCGAACTTGAAAACAAGTATCAGGGTGCGGCCAATGCGGGCAGGCCGATGATTCTTGAAGGCGGCCTCGACTGGAAGGAAATGGGCTTCAGCCCCAAGGACATGGAATTCATCGAGGCGAAGAACGCCAGTGCGCGGGAAGTAGCACTTGCCTTCGGCGTGCCGCCGATGCTGCTCGGTATTCCCGGCGACAACACGTTTGCAAACTATGCCGAAGCCAACCGAACCTTCTGGCGGCAATCAGTTGTGCCGCTCCTGGGCCGCGTGACGGAAGCGCTGACGAATTTTCTCGGGCCGCAATTCGGCGAGGGAATTCGCGTGAGTTACGATCTCGACCAGGTAGAAGCGCTCAGCGCCGACCGCGACGCGCTGTGGTCGCGCGTCGATAAGGCGAGCTTCCTGACGCCAGCCGAAAAGCGCGAAGCGGTTGGGTATGGGGCGGTGTGATCCCGCACTCTATTCTTAATTTCGCCGGGATGACGGATCTACAAAAATAGGAAAACCTTTCAATGCACATCCGCCGGGAGAAAAGCCGGCTGGGGCAGCCGTTGTCGGCTTGCTCCGGCACGGGCGTGTTCGTGGGCTATGCCAGCCTGTTTGGCGTGCGGGATGCGAGCGGAGACATGGTGATGCGAGGCGCCTTCGCGGCATCGCTGAAAAAACGCCCGCCGGAAAATATCCGCATGTTGTTCCAGCATGACCCTGCGGAACCCGTGGGCACCTGGCTTGAGATGCGGGAAAACGAGCGTGGGCTTTATGTGCGCGGGCGGCTCGACAAAAACGTGCAGCGCGGCCGCGAGTTGCTTTCGCTTCTGGAAAGCGGCGGGCTCGACGGCCTCTCCATCGGTTTCCGCACGGTGAACGCCACCCGCGAAAAACTCTCGCGCACCAGGCAGCTCCTCAGCGTTGATCTCTGGGAAGTTTCACTGGTGACCTTTCCCATGCTCGCCGGCGCGCGGGTGAGCGAACTGAAACTTCATGCGCTGGCCGCGGCCCACAAATTATTTCAACAGCCAACCCAACACACTTAAGGAGTGAAAAGACCATGGATGCAGAAACCGGACTGGAGACAAAAGTAATTTCAGGCGAGGGCGCGGACGAGATGCTGCTGGCCTTCGAGGCCTTCAAGGAAGCCAACGACGAGCGCCTTGCGCAAATCGAAAGGCGCATGGACGCCGATGTGGTGACAACCGAAAAGGTTGAGCGCATCGACAAAGCACTTGATGAGCTCACCCTGAAATTCAAGCGCCCGCAACTGGGGGCAAGCGATAAACCGCAGGCTTCCGAGCATAAGGCCGCCTTTGAAGCCTATGTGCGAAAAGGCGAAAGCGCCCAGCTTTCCGATATCGAAAGCAAGGCCATGTCGGTGGGTTCCAATCCCGATGGTGGCTATCTGGTTCCGCCGGAGACGGAAACCCGCATTGAATCCGTGCTCAAGCTCTCCTCGCCCATTCGCGCCGTGGCGGGGGTGCGGCAGGTGTCGTCCTCTCTTTACAAGAAACCCTTTGCCATTGCGGGCGCTTCGAGCGGCTGGGTTGGCGAGACCGCGGCGCGCCCCGAAACCGCCGCACCGACGCTGGCCGAACTGCAGTTTCCCACCATGGAGCTTTATGCGATGCCGGCGGCCACCCAAAGCCTGCTCGATGATGCGGCGGTCAATCTCGAGGAGTGGCTGGCCGACGAAGTGCAGCAGGTTTTTGCCGAGCAGGAAGGCCAGGCCTTTGTGACCGGCAACGGCACCAATAGGCCCAAGGGCTTCCTCGCCTACACCAATGTGGCGGATGCCTCCTGGAGCTGGGGCAATCTCGGCTACATCGCGAGCGGAACCGCAGGCGCATTTCCCGCTTCCAACTCCGCCGACAGGCTGATGGATTTGGCTTACGCGCTGAAGAGCGGCTACCGCCAGAACGCCCGGTGGACCATGAACCGCAAGACCCAGAGCGTCATCCGCAAGTTCAAGGACGGCCAGGGGAATTACCTGTGGCAACCCGCACTTTCGGCGGCGGGAAGCGCCACGCTGCTGGGCTTCCCCGTAACCGAAGTGGAGCACATGCCCGACATCGGAACCGACAGCACAGCACTTGCCTTTGGCGATTTCAACCGCGGCTACCTGATCGTCGACCGCGTCGGTGTGCGGATTTTGCGCGATCCCTATTCCTCCAAGCCCTACGTGCTGTTCTACACCACCAAACGCGTGGGCGGCGGCGTGCAGAATTTCGAAGCGATCAAGCTGATGAAGTTTGGGGTGTCGTAGTGTTTTCCCCCATGCCATCAATCCTCACATCTCCGCCAGCCACGGAGCCTGTAACTCTTACCGAAGCCAAGGCACATTTGCGGGTGACGCATACTGACGACGACATATATATCAGTACACTGATTAAAACGGCGCGCCAGTCAATCGAAGCGCAGACGGGACTGGGTCTTATCCCGCAAGGCTGGTCGGTGTTCCTTGATGACTGGCCGGAGCAGGGCGTGATTGAGCTGCCCTTGGCGCCAGTGCTCGATATCGCCGATATCAAGGTCTATGGCGAGGATGACACCCCAGCCATAATCGATCCCGCCCATTATTATGAAGACAAGGTTTCGCGGCCGGCGCGGATTATCTTGCGGGGGCAGCGGAGCTGGGTGAGGCCGGGGCGCGTGGCCAATGGCATTGAAATTCTGCTGACCATTGGTTTTGTGAGCGTGCCTGAACCCTTGCGCGAAGCCGTGCTGCAGCTCGTGGGCCACTGGCATGAGACGCGCGGCGATGAACCGGCGGAAAGGCCGTTGGGAATTACGCAACTCATCCAGCCCTACCGGGAACTGCGCCTGTGAGCAGTGCGGCATTGGCCCTGCAGATCGCCATGCGCAATGCGCTTCTCGCCCACGCGCCATTGCTGGCACTGCTGGGCGGCGGCCATGTGTTCGATGAACTGCCGCGCGGAAGCCACGAACCCTATGTGGCCTTCGCCAGTATCGAAACGCGCGACTGGAGCGTTCAGCAGCAAAAGGCCCACGAACATTTCGTAACACTCGATGTGAAAACCAAATCCCGCAGCCGCAAACTGGCCCAGGAGATTGCGGGCGAAATTGAAGCGGCCCTCGACGACGCCGT
Source organism: uncultured Alphaproteobacteria bacterium (assembly GCA_963766425.1). Lineage (GTDB taxonomy): Bacteria > Pseudomonadota > Alphaproteobacteria > Rhizobiales > Aestuariivirgaceae > Aestuariivirga. The sequence continues at coordinate 124,938 of CAVYAB010000006.1, read as the reverse complement.
ACTCACGCTTGCAGGCCACGTGCTGGTCAACCTGCGGGTGGCCTTCTGGACCGTTGCCAGATCAAATGAAACGTTCAACGCCGTGATGAAATTCCGCGCCGCCACCGAGGAGCTATAGATGACAGCCCAGAAAGGCCGCGACCTCTTGCTGAAACTTGATACGACGGGCGCCGGCGTTTTCCAGACCGTGGCGGGACTGCGCGCCAATGCGATTGCCTTCAACGCCGAAAGCGTCGACGTCACCCACCAGGAATCCGCCGGCGCCTGGCGCGAGTTGCTGGCAGGCGCCGGACTGAAAACCGCCAACGTGCGGGGCCAGGGCATCTTCAAGGACGCGGCATCGGATGCCACCATCCGCAACTATTTCTTCAACGGCACGATCCGGAACTGGCAAGTCATCGTGCCGGACTTCGGCACGGCGGAAGGGCCGTTTCAAATCACCGCGCTTGAAATTGCCGGAAGGCACGATGCGGAAGTGACATTCGAACTGGCGCTGGAGTCGGCCGGCGAACTCACGTTTGCGGTGGTGTGAGAACATCGCCCCCTATCTTCCGTCATCCCGACGAAAGTCGGGACCCAGACTTTCCGCATGTTTACTGGTTGAAAGCCTGGGTCCCGGCGTTCGCCGGGATGACGAAAGTAAGGAAGATAAAAAGCAAGGAGACACCATGCCCAACAGACACCGCGGTGAAATCGAAGCGGAGCTTGGCGGTGAGACATATATCTTATGCCTCACGCTCGGCGCGCTTGCCGAACTTGAATCCGCCTATGGCGACCAGGACCTGATCGCCATTGCCGAAAGATTTGAAACGGGCCGCATCGGGGCAGGCGATGCCATCAAGATCATCGGTGCTGGCCTTCGCGGCGGCGGCACGAAAATTTCCAATGAGGCCGTGAGCGCCCTGCAGGTGGCGGGCGGTGCAGCGGGCTACATCGGCATTGTCACAAGACTGTTGACTGCAACATTCGCAAACCCGGAAACATCATGACGGCGCGCGAAAAATTTCCGTGGGCCCGCATCATGCATCTGGGGCTCGGCGTCTTGCGCCTGAGCCCGAATGAATTCTGGAACGCCACGCCCCGCGAAATCGCGGCAGCCTTTCCGGCACCTGAACCGCCGCTGCCGCGTGGTCAATTTGAAGACTTAATGAAAAGGTATCCCGACTGATGCAGGAAACCGTAAACGCACTCGCGCTTGAAACAGAAAAACTCCGCAGCGAGATGATGGGCCTCAACCAGCTGGCAGATAATTTCGGCCAGACCATAACACGCTCCTTCGCCTCGGCCATCATTCATGGCCGCAAGCTTTCCGATGTGTTGAAGGGGCTCGCATTGTCGCTTGCCGGGCAAGCCCTGTCTTCGGCGCTGAAGCCATTGGGCGGATTGGCGGGAAACATTTTACCCTTCGCCAACGGCGGCATCGTAAACAGCCCCACTTTATTTCCATTGCGCGGCGGCGCGGGCCTCATGGGCGAAGCAGGCGCCGAGGCCATCATGCCCCTGGCACGCGGCGGCGATGGCAAACTGGGCGTGCGCATGAGCGGCGGCCAGGCGGTGAACGTGACAGTGAATATCTCAACCCCCGATGTGGCTGGCTTCCGGCAATCCCAAAGTCAGGTCGCCAGCGTAATCACAAGGGCGGTTGCGAGGGGGCAGAGGAATCTTTAAGAGAATTGTTCATGGAACCAGTAGATGTTTCAATTCACGGTTGGCCGCTTGGACCAGTACCGATTATTGCAAGCATTTACAGCGTCGTAGTCTTTATCGGCATTCTGAGCGGCAGGAAAAAGCTCAATAGCAACAACACAATTTGCCCTTTTGGGGTAGCTTCACTGATTATTGTCTTGAGCGCTGCGCTATTTGGCATTCGTGATCGGGGAGACCTGTCTAGAAGCGTCATCCTCTATGCCGGGGCCGCAGGGATAGTTGTAAGCACCATTCTTTCCGCGACGATCCACCGAAAGGCCGACGTTCCAATTTTGCATGAATGGGTTCGGTTTGAGTCTCTGACGACGAAAAAAATACTTGTTGCATTGTTGTATATGGGTGCTTTCATTCTGGTGTTATATGGGCTTGACGCCTTATTTCCGGAATCCCTCAGCGATGCAAAGTGCAATACAGGAAAGTGCGTAAACGCAGCAATAGCCTTTGGCAGCAATCTATATGCCGCGTGCCTGATTTGGCTTTTGACATGGCTGTTTTCTCTGCTCGGAATGATAAGTGCATTACACGCGAAGGAGCTAGTTCTGCGCGCGTTTTCCCTAGTTAGAGGGAGGTAGACATGAAGGCCAAAGCATTCATGGCTATCGGTGGAGTTGCGCGGGCCATCTCACGCGGGCAGCGAATTTTGTGAGAGCCGCCCCATTCCGTCACCCCGACGTAAGTCGGGGCCCAGGCTTTGAACAAGCATGATCGCTGAAAGTCTGGGTCCCGGCTTTCGCCGGGATGACGAAGAATAATAGGAAAGTATCGATGGCATTCGACGAAATCCGGTTTCCCCCGACAATTTCGCGCGGGAGCAGCGGCGGGCCGGAGCGGCGGACGGAGATTGTGACGACGGCTTCGGGGCGGGAGGAACGCAACGCGCGCTGGGCGGATTCCAAGCGGCGTTATAATGCGGGGTTTGGGGTGAAGTCGCTCAACGATATTCATGCGGTGGTGGCGTTCTTTGAGGAGCGGCGCGGGCGCTTGCACGCTTTCCGGTGGAAGGACCATGGGGACTTCAAATCCTGTGTTCCGGGGGATGCGATCTCAGCGACCGATCAGGTGATTGGTGTTGGCGATGGCGTGGCGGCAACGTTTCAGCTCGTGAAGCGTTATGGCTCAGGGCTGCGCGACCATCTGCGCGTGATTTCCAAACCCATGGCGGGATCAGTTGTGATTGCGGTGAATAGAACGCCGGCCGCAAATTTTACGGTTGATACGACGGCAGGTCTCGTGACGTTTCAGGCGGGATCCATTCCCGGAGTTGGCGTTGAGGTGACGGCAGGTTTCGAATTCGATGTGCCGGTGCGTTTTGATACGGATCAGCTTTCGATAAATCTGCAGAATTTTGCGGCGGGCGATATTCCGGAAATTCCCGTGGTGGAGGTGAGGCTGTGAGAATACTTCCTCCGGGACTGAGCGCCCATCTCGCAAGCGGCACAACTACGCTCTGCCATTGCTGGAAGCTGGAACCGTTGATTGGCCCAGTTTTGGGCTTCACCGATCATGACCGCGATCTGGTTTTCGATGGCGTGACCTTTGAAGCGCAGGCTGGCTTTGAGGCCAGTGAAATTGAATCCTCGCTTGGGCTTTCCGTTGATAACCTCGAAGCTTCGGGTGCGTTGGATTCTGCCCAACTCGATGCGGAAAAATTGCGCGCCGGGGATTTTGACCATGCCACGATCGAAATCTGGCGGGTGAACTGGCAGGATGTTGCCCAGCGCGTGCTCTTGCGCAAGGGCCATCTCGGCGAAGTCACCCATGGCGGCACAGGCTTCACCGCCGAGGTGCGCGGGCTTTCGCACTTACTGAATCAGACGAAAGGGCGCGTATTTCAATTCGGCTGTGATGCGAACCTGGGTGACGCGCGCTGCGGGGTTAATCTTGAAACGACTGCCGGGTGGGTCAGCGCAACGGAAGCCAACCGTCGCTTCACGGTAACGGGCTTGAACAGTTTTGCTGCGGGCTGGTTCTCGCTTGGCACACTCACATGGACCAGTGGTTTGAACGCAGGCCGCGTGGCTGAAGTGAAATTGCATGGGCCGCCGGGCGTCATCGAACTCTGGCAGGCTGCGAGCTTTGCTGTTGGCGTAGGCGATGGCTTCGTCATCCGCGCCGGCTGCGACAAGCAGTTCGCCACCTGCCGCGCCAAGTTTTCCAACGGCGAAAACTTCCGCGGCTTTCCGCATCTGCCGGGAACGGATTTTGTGACGACCTTCGCATCGCGCGAAGGGCAGAATAATGATGGCGGGAGCCGTTTCTAGTTCCGTCATCCCGGCGTACGCCGGGACCCAGGCTTTCAACCAGTACGCATCGGGGAAGTCTGGGTCCCGACTTTCGTCGGGATGACGGAAGAGAGGGGTGCTGCTCCCGCGAGTATCAGAACAATGATGGCGGGAGCCGGAATTTCTAACACCTCATGTTGGCGGCCCTTCGAGGCTCGCTACGCTCGCACCTCAGGGTGAGGGTGGTTTAAACACTTCCTCGTGCTGAGGTGCTCACTGCGAAGCAGGGAGCCTCGAAGCACCTGCGCAAAACGGAACCCAATGCACACCTCAGACACCATCATCGCCGCCGCTCGCGGGTGGCTGGGCACGCCCTATCGGCATCAGGGTAGCTTGAAGCATGTGGGGTGTGATTGCTTGGGTCTCATTCGTGGGGTTTGGCGCGACATCTATGGGATGGAGCCGGAGGAGATGCCGGCTTATTCGCAGGATTGGGCGGAAGCGGGACACGTGGAAGCCTTGGCTGATGCGGGGCGCAGGCATTTGATTGAGGTTCCGTGCGCAGACTATTTGGCCGGTGATGTGCTGCTGTTTCGCTGGAAACCACATCTTCCCGCCAAGCATGCGGGCATTGCGACGACGGCTGCAACCATGATCCATGCCCAGGATGGCGCGCGCGTCAGTGAAATTGCGCTTACACCCTGGTGGAAAAACCGGCTGGCTTTTGCCTTCCGCTTTCCCGGAGTTCACGTCTAATGGCCACCGTCGTCCTGCAATATGCCGGTGCCGCCCTTGGGACATTTCTTGGCGGGCCCATTGGCGGCATCATTGGCCGCGCGGTGGGGGCCGTTGCCGGAAACATTGTTGACCAAAGCCTGTTCGGCCCCGGAACGAAGCGCAGCCAGGGACCGCGGCTCAATGATCTCCGCGTGATGGCCTCGGAAGAAGGAGCGCCCATTCCCAGGCTCTGGGGCCGCATGCGGATTTCCGGCCAGGTGATCTGGGCCACGAATTTCGAGGAAGTGTCGAAGACCACAACGCAGAAGGCTTCCTCGAAGGGCGGGCCGAAATCCAAGACCACGGAATATTCCTACTTTGCAAATTTTGCGGTTGGCCTGTGCGAAGGCGTGGTTGACCGGGTGGGCCGCGTCTGGGCCGACGGCAAGGAAATTGACATCTCGCCCTTCACCACAAGGTTCTATCGCGGAACCGAAGACCAGGCAGCCGACAGTTTGATTGTGGCCAAGGAGGGCGCTGCCAATGCGCCGACCTATCGCGGGCTCGCCTATATTGTTTTTGAGCGCCTGCCGCTGGCGAATTTCGGCAATCGCCTGCCGCAGCTTTCCTTCGAGGTGATTTCATCCTCCGGCGGCACCGAAAGCCACATCCGCGCCGTCAACATCATTCCCGGCAGCACCGAGTTTGGCTACGACACGAAGATTGTCACGCGCAAGGTGAGCAAGGGCGTGACCAAAACGGAAAACGCCCATGCCTCATCGGAACGAAGCGACTGGAGCGTTTCCATTGATGATCTGGCAGCGGGCTGCGCCAATCTGAAAGCGGCGTCCCTTGTGGTGCCGTGGTTCGGCAATGACCTGCGCTGTGGCGTTTGCGAGATCCGTCCCGGCGTGGAAAACTCAGAGAAGGTGACCAAACCCGAGGCCTGGAAAGTTGCAGGTGTCACGAGAAGCGCGGCCCATGTGGTGAGCCAGTTCGAAGGCAAGCCGGCCTTTGGCGGAACGCCCAGCGATGCTTCGGTCAATCGCGCCATTCAGGATTTGCGCGCCCGTGGATTGAAGATTGTTTTCTATCCCTTCGTGCTGATGGATGTGGCGGGCTACCCCTGGCGTGGCCGCATCACCTCTTATCCCGCAAGTGCCGACAAAACTGCGGCTGCTGGAGCTCAAGTTCAGAATTTTTTCACTACGGCGGAATGGAACTACCGCCGCTTCATTCTGCATTATGCAAATCTCTGCGCGAGCGCCGGCGGTGTTGATGCATTCCTCATCGGCAGTGAAATGCGCGGGTTAACGACTTTGCGTTCATCGGCAACCGACTATCCCTTCGTTGCGGCACTGGTGACGCTGGCCGCTGAAGTGAAAGCCATTCTGCCCGCTGCCAAGATTACCTATGGGGCGGACTGGAGCGAATATTTCGGCCACCATGCGCAGGACGGCAGCGGCGATGTGTTCTTCCATCTCGATCCGCTCTGGGCCAGCCCCAATATAGATGTGATCGGCATCGACAATTATTTTCCGCTCACCGACTGGCGCGACGGCAACAGCCATCTCGACCGCCTCGCGGGCACGACCTCGATTTATGACGCGGACTACCTGAAATCCGGCATTGCCGGGGGCGAGGGCTTCGACTGGCATTATGCAAGCGAAACGGCGCGCAATAACCAGACGCGGAGCGCAATAACCGACGGGGCCTATGGCAAGCCCTGGGTTTTCCGCAGCAAGGATCTGAAATCCTGGTGGTCGAACACGCATTATAACAGGCCGCTGGGCATTGAAGCAGCCGTTGCAACGGCCTGGGTGCCGCAATCAAAGCCCATCTGGTTCACCGAAATTGGCTGCCCCGCGATCGACAAAGGCAGCAACCAGCCCAACACATTTTACGATGCGAAATCATCGGAAAGCGCCTTGCCCTATTATTCCAATGGCAACCGGGATGATGTTCTGCAGGCAAAATTTATTTCCACCATCGACAGTTACTGGAACAGCCCCGGCGCCCATAATCCGGTTTCATCCGTGTATGGGGCGCCCATGGTGGATGGGGAGCGGATGTTCTTCTGGGCCTGGGACGCGCGGCCCTTTCCGGCATTCCCGGCCCGCACCGATATCTGGTCCGACGGCGTGAATTACGCGCGCGGCCACTGGCTGAACGGGCGCATAGGTGCTGTGGGGCTCGACCGGCTCATTGCGGAAATTTGCGACGACTATGGTTTGAACGCGGTTGAAGTCGAAGACGGCGCCGGTCTCGTCGATGGCTTCATGATCGAGCGGCCCATGTCGGCGCGGGATGCGCTGGAAAATCTTCTCGCGGCTTTTGCCCTCGACGCCATCGAGTCCGAAGGCATTCTGAAATTCCGCAGCCGCAAGCGCGACAGCATCCTGACCCTGACAGATGACGATTATGTGGAAACCGATGCGGCCGCACCGCTCTTTGCCCTGAGCCGGGCCCAGGAAAGCGAACTGCCCGACAGCCTGAAGCTTTTCTATGCGGAATCATCCCATGATTATCGCAATGCCGTAGTTGAGGCGCGTAAAGTGAGAGGCGAGAGTGCCCGTGAAATTGTCCTGGAATTGCCCTGCGCCACGACGCAGGCCGTAGCCCAAGCGCGCGCCCATGTGCTGCTGCAGGAAAACTGGTCGGGACGGGAAACGATTTCCTTCGCGTTGCCGCCGAGTCATCTGGCGCTGGAACCGGGCGATGTTGTGACTCTGGGACCGAGGGAACTGCGCATAGCAAGCATCCATGATGGCGCCGCGCGAAAACTCAACACGGCGAGCTATGAGGCATCAGTCTATGAGCCGCCGCCGACGGTTGATCGCAGCGGCGTAGTGGCGACACCGGCAATTTTCGGCGAACCCGATGTGCTGTTGCTGGATCTGGCCATTGCCACGAGCGCCAATCCCGCGTCACCTTGGATCGCGGCGCAAGCCATGCCCTGGCCGGGACGGCTGGCGCTTTTGAAACGCAGCAGCACAAGCAGTTTTGATTTCAACCGCTTCATCGAAGCGCAGGCGACCATGGGAACGCTGGCTGACACCTCTCGCGGCGGGGCCGCTGTTTGTATTCGACCGCGCCACGAGTTTTGATGTGGCCCTGAACTATGGCGCGCTTTCGTCCGTGAGCGAGGTGGAAGTTTTGGGCGGCGCGAATATCGCCGCAGTTGGTGATGAGTTAAGTGGCTATGAGATCATCCAGTTTGCTTCCGCCGAGCTTGTAGCGCCCGGCACCTACCGAATAAAAACTCTGCTGCGCGGGCAGGGTGGTTCAAACGTGGAAATGCTGGCAAGCCGTGCGGCACTTTCGAACTTTGTGCTGCTCAATGCGGCGGTTGTGCAGGCTGAACTGTCTCTCGCCGAAGCCGCCTTGGAAAATACCTGGCGCGTGGGGCCGGCCCAGCTCGACAGCGGGCACAGCTCCTATCTGGAACTCGTTCTGCAAGGGCAGGCCAAGGGCTTGCGGCCGCTGAGCCCCTGCCAGTTACGCGCTAGGCGTGATGGCGCAGATGTGGTGTTCAGCTGGATCCGGCGCACGCGCATTGATGGAGATGGCTGGGAGCTTGCGGAAATTCCGCTGGGCGAGGAATCCGAAAGCTACCGGCTTGAAATTCTGAACGGCGTAACAGTGAAGCGCAGCGTTGCGGTGGCAAGCCCAAGCTACCGCTACCTCGCCGCCGATATCGCAACGGATTTTGGCGCAACCCCATCCAGCTTTGAACTGCGCGTCGCCCAGATCAGCGCAAGCTTCGGCCGCGGCGCAACTCTGGTGGGATCAGTGTCAGTTTAGAGCGAAATGACCGGTGATGGAATCGCAAGTCCGTCATCCCGGCGGACGCCGGGACCCAGGCTTTCAACCGGCATACAAGCTGAAAGTCTGGGTCCCGACTTTCGTCGGGATGACGGAAAGATGAGAGGCGTACGCCGGGATGACGGAAGAGAGAATGAATTCATCATGCGCAAGGACCATGAATGCCTGACACTCCTCTCCTCGGCCTGCCGCTACTTGAAGCTTCCCAGGCGCAGAAACATGTGACGCATAATGAGGCGTTGTTGCTGCTTGATGCGATGGTTCATCTCGCGGTGATTTCGCGGGCGCTTGCCGCGCCGCCGGCATCACCGGGGGAGGGCGACCGCTATCTCGTTGCGGCTTCAGCTACGGATGCGTGGCTGGGCCACTCCGGGCATATCGCGTTTCGTGAAGCGGGGAGCTGGCGCTTTGCCATTCCGAAGGCGGGCTGGCGGCTGTGGGTTCAGGCGGAATCCCTGTTCCTGCTGTTTGATGGAACGGTCTGGGTTGACCTCCGGGATTTTGATCTGCTCGGCGTGAATACGACGGCGGATGCAAGCAACAAGCTGGCCGTGTCATCACCCAATGTGCTTTTCAATCACGCGGGCAGCGACGCCCGCGTGAAGCTCAACAAGAATGCGGCGGGCGATACGGCCTCGCTGCTGTTCCAGACCGGATTTTCCGGCCGCGCCGAATTCGGCCTCACCGGCGATGATGATTTCCATGTGAAGGTGAGCCCCGATGGCGGCGCATTCTTCGAGAGCTTCATCGTCAGCCGCACGTCGGGGCTGATCACCATCAAGAATGGTTTCGTGCTCGCCCCGCAAAGCGCCGACCCCGCCTCACCCGTTGATGGCCAGCTCTGGTACAATTCGACGACCGGCACCTTCCGCAAGCGCCAGAACGGCGTGACTTCCGATCTCGACTCCGGCCCTTGAGGCCGGACAGCGCTGCCGTAACCCAGGGAGACTGGTCATGACACTTGAACGCGAAGTGGGCGCCCTTCAGGCCCGCATGGAAACCGTGGAAACGGAATTGCAGGGCATCCGCTCCGACGTGCGCGAAATCCGCGATGCGCTGGTGGGCGCGCGCGGCAGCTGGAAAGCGATCTGCCTTGTGGTCGGGCTTTCAGTTTCGCTGGGCGCGGCAGTTGCGAAATTGCTGCCCTTTCTGCTGACACCTGGACATTGAGCTTCCTTCCGCCAGCAAGGCGTACGAAGGGCCAGGCGGCAGCAGGTGATTCGAGGCATGCGGCAAGAGTCTGATGCCCACTTTCGTCGGCATGACGGGAGTAGCAGCTACGCCGGGATAACGAATGATCATGAACACCCAATGAAACACAGTTTCAGCGTGGGTTCACGCTCAAGGCGGCAGGATGTGCGCAATTCGTCAACCCAAGAAAGGAACTACGACCATGAAGTTATTTTCAAACCTGATGCGTACCCTTGTTGTCGCCGGCGTTCTCGTGCCCACCACCGCATACGCCGGTCACTGGGATCTCCCCTCCTGCTATATCGACGTGCATAGCGGCTGTTATGTGAACACGACATCGCCCTGCACGGACGCAGAGTACAAGGATTTCCTGCGCATGTGCCATGACACTTATCCCAGCATCGGCGGGACCAACGGAAAGAAGAAGCTGAAGTTGCGGAACTGATCCGGCCTTCGTTCGCAAACTCATCCTTCTCCTGCTTCGCTCAGGCTTTGCAGGGCGGGAGAAGGCCATATTCAGTCGTGCCATTCAGGTGCTAAAGATTAAGACCAATAGTTTGTGGGAGGATGCAAATTGTATCGCTCGCTTTTGGTTGTGATCATCCCGGTTTTTTTCGGTATCGCTTCCGCCAACTTGGCGCTAGCCCAAGTTACAACCAGCCTGGCATGCGGCGACACGATCTATGAAGTATCAACGGGAACCAAAGCTGGTGCCTGTGTATCCAGAAATGAAAAGGGAAGGGCCGCCTGCCGCACCGATGACGGCAGAGACTCTGCTTCGGCGAGCTGCGTCGATGGATGTTCGAAAACTATAGGTGCCGGCACATGCACGATCAAATCCGTCTCGCCGTCGCCCGCAAGGAGGAAACCGATAGGAGGTATTGAGAGTGCTCCAACGATAACGAAAATTCCGAACCCACCGCCCCCAGGTATTCCTATTCCATATCCCAACACCACAAAATGAGCCTCGTGCACACGCTAAATAACATGGCACGAACACTCGCCCCTTCAAAAATTGTTGCACCCTTCCGGTGATCAGCTCTTTGACGAGGCTCCCAGTCACAAAGACCGTGGAAGGCGCTGATCCGGCGGATTGCATCGGCAATCGCTATCCCCTTCGAGCCCCCGGTTCTCTAGGCGGAACTTTCCAACCGCCTTCATGGCCTGCAGAAGAACCGATCAGGTTCAGTGTTGCTGATTAGTCCTCGATTATTGAAAGGCAACAGTTTCCTTATGTGTCCGGATGCCGCTGCAAGGCGATGCCAAGGGCAACGGATAGCCGGACTCCGCTTTATCGCGGGTGCATCCTCTCAGACCGGGAGTGTGTATCGGCATTGAAAACCCACGTTCCCGGTAAAGTCATCAACTCCGGCTAGAATGCAGAAAAAAGGCGACTGTTGACCATGGTGAACCGCCCGGTGTCTCGAGACGCTTCCTTGTTTCATTCCAAGCAGTTTAGCCTGCGTCAGGACTTTTATTCTTGCAGGTGCAAATTATGTCGGCCCCTTCCGAGTCTTGGCTGCATTGTGGCGTATCCGAACAATGGTTGTCTTTCCATCCCTGTGTGCATGTCTTCCCCGCACACATGCAAGTTCCATTGCAATGAGAACGCAGGACGACGGGTGGTTTTGTTTTGATTCCTGGTTCAATGGTCAACCCTGGCTGCTGGAGCCCTGGCTGCGTCTTTAATTGAGCTGAGGACTCAACAGGTTGCATCATCAGCGCGAAGGCGGCCAGATTGATCATTACAAAAAGCTCAACTATCCGTTTCATTCGATCCTCCCGATACAAGAAACACTATTTTCCTTCTGGAGAGACGAGCTACTCCTTCTTCACTGTTTTCTTGGAACAGCTACAAGTCTTGGTGCCACTACCGCTCATGCTGCACACCGGAGTGTCCGAACAAGTATCGTCCTGCCATTTCTGGGTACAATCGTCCCCCGTACACATGCAGGTTCCATTGCAGTGAGTTCGCAGGACGTGTGGTTTTGTCTTGATTCCTGGTTCAATGGTCAACCCTGGCTGCTGAAGCCCTGGCTGCGTCTTTAATTGAGCTAAGGACGGAACAGATTGCACCATCAGCGCGAATACTGTGAAGCTAACCAATGTTAAAGTGTAAACTATCCGTTTCATTCGAGCCTCCTAATGGAGAATCAAGAGTAGGACATTCACTTCGCCGGAGGTTTTTCGCCACCAGCTTTTTGTGTAGTGAGCTTGTCGTTTCTTTACGTTCAAGCGCAAGCCAATGCTATTCTTTCCGCAGCGGACGCGCAAGGCAATATCACACAGTGACTTCACTTAAGCTATTGTTCAGATTTGTGGGGACGGCTCACTTCTCCGGTCTCCCTGCAGTTATAGCCCGATTTGGTGAGGTCGCTTTTCGTCGCTGATCCAGCCGCGGCGGGAAATGGCAACATAGCGTAACCCAGCGCGAGGACTGCAACTGCCGTAAGCCAGGGAGACCGGTCATGCCACTTGAACGCGAAGTGGGCGCCCTTCAGCCCGCATGGAAACCGTGGAAATGGAATTGCAAGGCATCCGCTCCGACGTGCGCGAAATCCGCGATGCGCTGGTGGGCGCGCGCGGCAGCTGGAAAGCGATCTGCCTTGTGGTCGGGCTTTCAGTTTCGCTGGGGGCGGCGGTGGCGAAGCTGCTGCCGTTTGTGCTGACGCCGGGGCATTGGCCTTCGTCTTCTCCCGTGGAACGGGCGAGGACGAAGAACCCACTCGCAGATTTTACTTAAAATTTTGGGCAATGCCGTCATCTCTCTGGTTGTATTTTGCGCTCACATCGGATTGCGCTTTTTTCGTGCGCGTATAGATGTTGTTTGCCTCCTGCAGCTGCAGCTGAAGCTTCTGGCCGAGATCGGACCTGCTCTGGGCTTTCTCGTCGGCCCGGGCCGTGGACAGGCCGGCTGTGAATGCGATGCCGGTAACCATCAAGACGGTAAGAATATTACGCATGGGTTTCTCCTGGTGTTTGTGTTGCAATCGATGGAGCCAGGCTATGGACATCCTCCTGAACCGGTTCTGAAGCTGTCGTTCAATTGCCGTTCATGAGTGTGAAAGCGGTTTTTCTTAACCCCCGGACAATCAGCGGTGCTAGGCTCCGAACGGCACAACACCACGAGGCAATGCCGATGGACACTGAAGCAGAAATTATGGCTGCGCTGCATGGGCTCGCGGCGGCCTTCAATGCGCATGACATTGATGGCGTGATGAGCTTTTTCGCGCCCGATTGCAGTCTCGACATGCCGCGCGGGGCCGAACCCCATGGCACAAGGTTCCAAGGTTTCGAGCAGGTGAAGAAGGGACTTATGGGGCGGTTTGAATCGACACCTGACGTGCATTACGGCGAGCTCGAGCATTTCGTGTCAGGCAATTGTGGAATGTCCAGATGGTTTCTCACCGGCACAAAGCTGAATGGTGAGAAGGTGAGGGTGCGGGGTTGCGACTTCTACACCTTCCGCAGCGGGCGCGTCGTTCGCAAAAACTCATACTGGAAAATCGTCGAGTAACGAGCGAGCCGGTTTGATCGTCAGAGCTCAGCGAAGCCAAGGCTACGCCCATTCTTTCTCCCTCACCCTGAGGTGCCTTGCGCCAGCAAGGCCTCGAAGGGCTGGCGGCAGCGGGTGCTTCGAGGCATCGCAAGGGCGATGCACCTCAGCATGAGGGAGCTATTTGCGAACACCCTACTTACTTCCGCCGGGATGACGGAAGTTAGGAAAGTCCTCACGCCGGGGCATTGACCTTCGTCTTCTCCTGCGAAGCGGGAGAAGAAAGGGGCCCGTTTCACGAAGTGAAATGGGATAGATGAGGGCACTTCCACCTTGTTCCCCTCACCTCCCCAATCGCAAAGCGATTGGGTCCCTTCCTCTCCCGTTTCACGGGCGAGGACACTATCGAATCCCTCAAAATCAAAGGCTCCTCTCCATGAAAACCTCACTCAAGGGCATTCTTGCTATTATCAATGAAGAAGCGCTCGTGCTTTCGACCTACCGGGACGCGGGCGGCGTGCTTACTATTGGGGTGGGGCATACGGCGGCGGCTGGCGGCATGGCGCCGAAGCTCGGCAGCCGCATTACCATTGAACAGGCGATTGCGCTGCTTGCATCGGACCTCGCAAAGTTTGAGCGCCGGGTCTCTAGCCTCGGTGAAGCGCACACTGAATCAGCATGAATTCGATGCGCTGGTGAGTTTTGATTTCAACACGGGCGCAATCGAGCGCGGTACGGTTGATGACAAGCTTGCGCGGGGCGACATCGAAGGCGCCATGGCCACGCTGCAGCAATATGACAAGGCGGGCGGCAGGAAGCTCGCTGGCCTCGATAGGCGGCGCGACAGCGAAGAGGCCATGTTCCGCCACGGCACCTATCCTGAAACCAACTCGATCAAGGTTTATGACACCTGGCCCGGCAAGCTGCGCCTTGTGCCGGTTTCATCGCTTGATCTCTCGGCCTTTGCCGCACCTCCCGAAACCCTTGCCAGGCCACGCGGGCTGCTGGCAGCACTTATCGATCTCATGCTCGCAATTTTCAAAAGGAGAACCTGATGCAATATCTCGGCTTGTTTCTGCTGCTTTCGCTTATCGCAGCGCTTGGCTTCATTCTTTTCTCACCGATGCTGAAAGGCTGGCGCACGCAAGTTTTCGGCTATCTCACGATTGGAGCGGGCGGGCTTGTTGCCGCTGACGGGCGAGCTCGTTGATTACCTGCAGACGCTGGACTGGCGGCAATATGTGCTGGCTTCTGACCGCAAAAACCTTGCGGTGCTGGCCATCGTGGGCGGGCTTGGGTTCATGGCGGTAATCCTCCGCCACCTGACCACGGGCCCCGTTGGCACGAAGGACTAGGGCCATGCTGGCAATCCTCGGCCTCATCTTCCCCATCATCAAATCATTTCTCGGCGAGAACGTGATCGAGAAGATGCTGGCGCACAAGCAGGCGCTTGCGGCTTCGGCGAACGAACGCGAGCGCGTGAACCTCGATGCGGATGTGAAGGTGCTGGGCTATGAGCTGGAGCGGCGCAAGGCCATCCGCGACCTGCAGATCAGGGAATATGAGCACCCCTTCCTGTGGTGGCCGAAATTCCTGCTGATGCTTTTCGTCTGCCTCTACTGGGCGGCGCGCTACATGGTGAAGCTCACCGGCCTTGATGATTTCAACGTGGCCATCGCCGAGCTTTCGCAAACCGAGGCCGTGGTGAGCAGCCTGGTGCTGGGCTACATGTTCCTGGGCCAACGGATCGAGCGGATGGTCCGGGGGAGGTGAATTCGTCATCCCGACGGATGTTCCCAAATTTCGTCATCCCGTCGAATTCAAACCTAGTCCACATACTCCAACGAAATGGACACGATCTGAAGGGCATCGGCGATTTTCCGATGCCAGTCAGAAGCGGTACGGGCCGGTGCGGGAACATAAATTATCCGCGTACGGTCCAGGCCGTGAATAAGTGCCAAGGCAATGGAAACGGTCGTGCTGTCGGCAAAGTACTCGGCGTTGGTGAAATACATGCCAACATGGTGGCCCCGGGAACTTTGCAGGCGAGTGTTAACAAAATCTCCCGACCAGTTGACTTTGGACAATGGAACGTCACTGAGAACATTTTGCCGAGAGTCATTTGCCAGGCCAACTTCGGGCTTAGAGCTGAAGATGTCGAGTTCCCTGGTTGAAAGCGACCGATGGTACGCGTTGACTGTAGAGATGTTTGTGTTGGTTCCCAGGACCAGACGGATGGCTTCAGCATAGTCATTACCGATCTTCGTGTCGGCAAACTCGAAATGTTCCCCGCAATAGCCGGCAATGAGAAGTGCCGAAGCCAAAGGGAAGCTTTGCGTTGTGGTGCAAATGGGTTGCTTCCGAAATATGATCCGTTGCAGGAGCGGCATTAAATCAGTGTAGCAGTTGCTCGCCAGGACAACCGCGGTCTCCCCAAAGTCAGCATTCACGGAAGCCCAACAGCGCATCAGTGCGACCTCGCGCTGTAGGTCAGCTCGGTAATTACACCGCCATTGCCAAGCTGCTCAAACTCGACACCGGTGGCGCTTTCAAGCTCATACTGCGTGGTCCGGATTTCATCATAGCCCTTGATCTGCAAAGTCACGAGGAAATACGCCTCGCCGTCTTGATCATAATCCGCGACAACGGAGGTCACGGAGGAAAGTGTCTCGTGTGCGGCGAGCTTCAAGCGCGAAACAAAAACGTCAGAACAATCCGCAAATCTTTTTGACCGCAGGACGCGCGAGCCCTCGTCGACCTTGATCGACTTCCAATTGAAAGGCACCTGGCGATCAAGTTGAGCTTGCCGTTCGGAGATGATCTGTGCCGAAACATTCAGAAAATCATCGAGCTCCCGTTTTGTCTTCAGCGCCCGGCCAAGTCCCTTGATCGGCAAGGAGCGAAAATAGGCTGGGCGATTAAGTCCCACTACTCTTGTGCAGAGTTCTCCCGGGATAATTGAGAAAAGCTGTTTGAGCAACGAGGTGTTCGTATGGCCCTTGGGGACAACAGAAAATTCAGCGGGCGTTACGGTGAATTCATCGCCCCCGACGGATTTGATTTCCGGCATGGCGGCGTGCGAGCCCAATGCGGAAACAGGGACAAACAGCTGCCAGACACCAACATAGCTGGGGATAAGCCCAAGCAACGTGTCAAGAGTCATCGCATTCGTACAGTAGACCTCGCCGTCATTTTTCTTGGCATTTGACACGATGTCACCCGCCTTGTCCCACGCGAATGTCGTTGCCACGCGGCTGCGGGCAGACAGTCCGTTTGAAATCTGGTTCGCCTGGCCTGTAAGTGTGACATTTGACGAATGGAACCGCCGCAATGTCAAATAGGTTCCGGTGTGCGCAATGTCGAAACCCAGTGCCGCCATGCGCAGGGCAAGGTCCAAATCTGATCCGAGCGCGAATGCCGCGTCATAGGGAACGGCGCGCATGACATCGGTTCGGTAGAGGCTTGCCGGGTGAGCCGTGATTTTTCCCGTCCCCTTCAGCAGCGTCGCAAGTGAACGCCCCTTTCCCTGATTGCGTTCTATCAGGCCGGTACTTTCATCGAAGTCGATCCAGCCGCCGTGCGAACCATGCAGCAATCCATTTTTTTCGAATACCCGCAGATGGTCAGCCAGCCTGTTTGGCAAGGCAATATCGTCATCGTCGACGACGCATATAAATCGTCCGCGGGCCAGTTTTGAGACCGCGTTGCGCGCCTTGGGAATTGAACCTTCCGTAAGGCGTTCAAGCCGGATCGATCGGCACCACTGGATGCGTTCCAGTGCTCCCTTCAAGCTCAGAAAGTCGTCTTCTGTCGATCCGTTGTCGACGACGGCAACTTCGAAATTATTGTCGATCTGGCCACGAAAGCTGGCGATTGCCTCAAGAATCATTCTGACACGCCGGTCCCGGCCTGTGGTGGCGATTCCCAAAGTCACCAGAGGGGAAATGCTTTCCATGAGTGAAGGACTGGCTACCTTCCGCAGATTGGAATGACGAAATGAAACGGAGCGGAAAATGCTTCTATCGGTGTTTGCAATCGACTGGTTCTTAAATCTCTGGCTGGCCACTCCCGTTGCGGCATAGGTTGGCGGGTGCCACATGTGATTGATCGACAGCCTGCTCCGGTCGGTCCATCCAACACGCATTCCCGCGTGCCGAACCCGCTCCTGGAAATCATTATCCTCGTTTCCCCAGCCGGTGAAACGGGAGTCGAAACCGCCGATCCGGTCCCAAGTATCACGCGAAAAAAAGACAAGTCCGCCTTGCCCCCACTTTGGCCGCAGCTGTCCCGGAAGCGCCAATCCGGCGCGGAGCGCCGCAAAGGCCTCTTTTGGCGCCAGCGACGGATCGAGGTCGGTCGCCTGCGAAACCAGCAAACCGTAGCTGCGCGCGATAATCATCTTCGCCGCCCGGTCAAATTCCTTGCGGCTGGTGGATCTGATCAGAATATCCGCATCAGTCTTGGCGAAGGCCGCGTTGGAAGACAACACCACGCCGGCATTGATGGCTTCGCCGAGGCTCCACTTATCTGCCGCCAGCCGGAAAACCTTTACGGCCGGGTGATTAACTTCCACCGGATTGCGCGACCCAAAATCGATGACCAGGATTTCGGTGAGCAGCTTTGATCCCAGGGCAAGAAAGCTTTGAATACAGAAATCCAGCCGCTCAGGAGGCCAGTCACGAACCGGGACAATCAACGTCAGCATAGTGCCTCATAGCTTGGGTTGAATGATCCAGCCGCAACCCCACCGGGACAAGAATCACCGCAACCTTCACCACGCTAGCTGATACACCAAACGTCCCCGTATCAACACCTTTTTGGGCCTGTCGGGGTGAGCTCTGACGCCCCACGTGGCGGTCGAAGGCGCAGTTACAGGCTGCCGGTCAGGCTTAACGCTGCTTTAATGGATTTCGGATAATTTCTCGTAATTGTAGAGAGTTGCAAAACTGATCCAGAGGCCATTCATGACTTACCTAAATCAACCTCGGGTGTCATTTGCGGTGTCAATTTGTTGAGAGACCTAAAGTGAAGCACAAGAACCTCGAAAAGCTGAACCTCGCCATAGCTGCGGCGATCATGCTTGCAGGATCAGCGCTGCCCGCAAAGGCGCAGAATATGATCGAAGCCCAATTCCGGACGACCTTCGATGGAGGTTGCTCAAGAGATCAACCGGCAGGTGATCCCGACTGTTCACTCTTGAATAATTCCTCCTCAGATACATTCCCCTTGAGTTCTGCTGGTTAGCTAGTGAGATTGGCGCAAAGTGTTGCCGTCGTAATGCCGTCGGAACACACAACTTGCCGCGCCTCAGTTGCAACGCGGCCATTGCCGAGCTTTCCCAGACCGAGGCCGTGGTGAGCAGCCTGGTGCTGGGCTACATGTTCCTGGGCCAACGGATCGAGCAGGGGAAATAAATTCGTCATCCCGACAGATGTTCCCAAATTTTCGTCATCCCGACGTACGTCGGGACCCAGACTTTCCGCATGTGTACTGTTTGAAAGCCTGGGTCCCGGCGTACGCCGGGATGACGGACAAAATTACGGTGCAGTTAATTCCGCTGTCACCGTAATTCCGAGCCTTTCGTCGGACTGAATAGGGCTTCACCTGCGACAAAACTGCGATCCGGCCATATGGGGCGAACCGCATTGGTTCTGGGTCCAATGCTGTTGATAACCCTGGAAGCAGCCTTGTTCAACGGGGGGAGAGGGTTAATCTCCGCAAACGGCAAACAAACGGACTGGAGGATAGAATGTCGTACTTATTCATTGCGGCTTTGACCATTCTGCTCGTTGGAACCACCGGCGCCACGGCCGCGTCAGTTTCGGGTTCATCCTCGGTTTCGGTAAAATCCAACAGCAGCGGCTCAACCGTCACGACCAGCAAAACCGTGAATGGGGTAACCACAACCAACACGTTCAGTGGTAACCGTGGCCGGGCAAGGGTCTTCGTGCACAACTGAACCACGAATGGTGACTTGACCTGCTTTTTGTCAAATTACGGTGACAGTGCAGTTAATTCTGCTTCACGTCTGCTTACTGAACTGTTTTTACCGAAGTAAATTGAATGCACTGTCACCGTAATTCCTGTCACCGTAATTCCGGCGGGTGTTCCCAAACTTCCGTCATCCCGGCGAAAGCCGGGACCCAGGCTTTCAAACGGCACACAAGCGGAAAGTCTGGGTCCCGACGTACGTCGGGATGACGAAAAAATGTAATGTTTACCGGGATGACGGATTGTTATTTTGGAAATTAACGATTAGCATGACCTGAGCAGCGAAAGATGCGTGCATACGACAGCTACGCTCCGTCCTTCTTGTCACCACGCGCCACAATCTTCAATGAACCATCGGGCGAGGGCCGTTGCAGTTTCAAGGCTTCATCGGTGGGTGCGGTCATCCAGGTTTCGATTTCTTCCGCGGAGGTAAGAATGACAGGCATCGCCCTGGGATGAATGGCTCCCACTTCCTTGTTGGGCTCAGTCGTGAGAAAGGCAAAGAGGTCATTCGTGGTCTCGCCTTCCTTGACCTTGCGAACGGACTTCCATTGCGGCGTCCAGATGCCCGCGAAGAAGGCCAGCGGCCTTTCCTCACTGAACGCAAACCACACGGGCGGACGCGACCCATCAGCCAGGACTTCGTTCTCCGAGAAACTTGTGAAGGGAACAACGCAGCGGCTTTCGACGCCAAGCCAGCGCCGCCAGTGCGGCGATTTCACATTGCGGACATTGGTAATCCCGGGATCAGAGTTGCGGCCCTTGAGCGCAAATGACAGGCGATGGCATGCCCCAGCGCGCCAGCGCCAATTCGCGCTCGCCCTGATTGTTGCGGACAATGGGGGCTTGATAGTCGGGAAAGATACCAGGCAATGGCGGCATGTTGCCGGTGAAGTCGCGTATGTACCTGGCGAGAGACCGCATGGCCTCCTGGTTCGATGTCATGGAGTAAAGGTTACACACGGCTCCCAGCCAATCATGCGGCGCAATCACACGCAAGCCACGTTCAACAGGAAATATCTGAGCGGTCCCGATATATACGCTCCAGCTTGGCATCGTGAGCGTTGTTGTCATCTCGCCGCAATGGCTGCACCGCATGTGCCGGCGGGTATGTGTGGTTGCCTCCGCATGCAAACCCCAGCGGATGGCAAATGGCGCAAATGGCAGGGCAATGGTGTGCATGCACTCAAGGTTGTTGCAGTGAAGCCAGGCCCATTTCTCGCTGCTGCCAAGCAATGCACCGAACGTCGCAATGGGGGGTGGGGGCTCCCGCCACCTTCGTTTGGCCATGATAAATCGTCCCCAAAAATGAAGGTTTTCAAATCAAGCTGTGGTGGGCTTTGTTGTTCTATCTATGTTCCCATTCTGGGAAAAAGTCAAGCCTTGTTTTCCCGCGGCCGTTACAACTATCAACGCGATGAATTCACTCTTTCTTCCGTCATCCCGGCGAAAGCCGCTATCAGATTTACACATCTTTTGCAGATCAGTTCATGCTAATCATTAACATAACTATATAATTCTAAACAATAATCCGTCATCCCGGCGAAAGCCGGGACCCAGGCTTTCAACCGGCACACAAGCGGAAAGTCTGGGTCCCGATTTTCATCGGGATGACGGAAGAAAGAGTGAATTCATCGCGTTGATCGTTGTAACTGCATCAAAAAAGATGTGTGAATCTGATAGCGGCGAAAGCCGGGACCCAGGCTTTCAACCGGCACACAAGCGGAAAGTCTGGGTCCCGACGTACGTCGGGATGACGAAAAAATGTAATGCTTGCCGGGATGACGGATTATTATTTTGGATTATGGGCTTGCAATAAATTTTGGCACGAATTGATCATCCGCAGGATGCTGCATCCTCATCGGCGGCCGTTACGATGATCAGGTCAACGGTCTAGACGTTGATGATGTGCCAGACGCCGTTCTTGCCGTCACCTTTGGCGTCGCCCTCGGCTTTGTCTCCCTTGAAGAAATAGACAGGCTTGCCATTCCAGGTCCATTGCGCGGCCCCATCGGTGCGCTCCACAAGTTTCCACCCGGGGGGAAACTTCTCGTCGCCTGTGCCGGTATAAGGCGGCCAGCTTACGGCGCACTTGTCGTAACAAGCGGATTGGTCGCCCTGGTCCTTGTCAAAAGCATAAAGCGTCATGCCGTTCTCGGCGGTGAGCGGCCCGGCGGCCGGGGCGCCATAGGCCGGGGCCGGGGCGCCATAGGACGCAGTACTCGATTGAGGACTCTTTGCACAGCCCGCCAGGGCCAGAGTTGCCGCGGTGAGAAGGATCAATTGGTTAAATCTGCAGATACTCATAATCAACTCCCAAGATCTTAATTTCGCCGCCTGGCCTTCAATCCGACAGCAATGTGGCGTTGATCTGTCCATATTGGAATTTCCCAATGGTTGACTCCGCCATTGAAATGAGGAATACTTCACTACATGGTGAAGTATCAGGCATCAGATATAGACCGCACGTTCGCAGCGCTCGCCGACCCCACGCGGCGTCATTTGCTGCTGCGGCTGAAGGACGAACCCGGGCTTTCGGTGAGCGAGCTCGCCCGGCCGCTTTCGCTGAAGCTTCCTGGAATGATGAAGCATCTGGATGTCCTGTCCGATGCGGGATTGATCACCCGGGCCAAAACCGGCCGCACCGTGTCGGTTAACCTTTCGGTGGGGCCGATGCGCGACGCAATGGAATGGCTCAAACGCTATGAAAGCCTGTGGACGGTAAGCCTCGACCGGCTTGTTGCGTTCGTAGAAGAGGATGGCGAGCGATGACCAGGAGCCTTCCGAGTGTCACCATCGTGCGCCGAATCAAGGCCCCGCCCGCCAAGGTTTACGCGGCGATCACACAGCCCAAACTTATGCTGCAGTGGTGGGGGCCTGATGCGGGGCCGACGCTCAGCGCCGAGGCGGACGTGCGGCCGGGAGGCCGCTTCAGCATCGTATTCCGCTTGCTGAACGGCGATGAGCACAATCCCACCGGGGTTTATCAGGAAGTGGTTCCTGGGAAGAAGCTGGTTTTCACCTGGGAATGGCCCGGAATGCCAGAACGGGAGTCGCTGGTCACGTTCCTGCTTAAGCCGTTCGACGGCGGCACCGAACTGACATTGATCCACGAACAGCTCCCCGACGAAGGGGCGCGCAAAAGTCATGAGGCAGGCTGGAGAGGCTTCCTCGATAAGCTGGCAGTTTTCCTGGGAGATGCCGAATGACCGATTTGATTGTCACCACTTTCGATTGGGTTCCCGAGTTCCCGCGCGGCTTTGTGCGTGACATACGGGTGCGTTGGGCGCTGGAAGAGGCCGGATTGCCCTATCGCGTCGAGAGCACGCCATTTCGCGATCGGCAGCCTGCGCATTTCGCGCACCAGCCGTTCGGCCAGGTGCCGTGGCTGACCGATGGAGACATCTCGATCTTCGAGAGCGGCGCGATGCTGCTTCATCTCGGCGAGCGCAGCGGGAAGCTGATGCCTGCCGATCCGCGCGGTCGCAGTGATGTCATAGAATGGCTGTTCGCGGCGCTCAATTCGGTCGAAATGGCGAGCCTGCCCTGGTTCATATTTCAAATTTCCGGCAACACCGGCGATACGCCGGGATGGAAGCATTTGGACGACTTCCTCATGGTGTCTCGCCTCAAGCACCTGGAGCCGGTGTTGGCGGGACGCGAATGGCTGGCCGGGACTTTCTCCATAGCCGACATACTCATGGTGGATGTGCTGCGCCTTGTCGATCGGTTCGACGGGCTGGCGAAATTTCCCGCCTGCCGCGGCTACGTCGCGCGCGCCACGGCCCGCCCATCCTTTGTGAAGGCATACGCAGACCAGATGGCCCACTTTGCTGCGGCAGATGCAGCTTGATAATGGCGAGAATTACGCTGACAGAATTACGGTGACAGTGCAGTTAATTCCGATTCACGTCTATTTACTGAACTATTTTTACTGAAGTAAATTAAATGCACTGTCACCGTAATTCCTAGGATCCAAGATCGGCGAAAATCTGCCTGAAGTTTCACGGCGCTATGGCAATTGATTGCCGAGCAATCTTGCTCAATACGGGAAGCGTAGCTTTTTCCTCAATGGTTGCAATGGTTTGTCAAGCTGCAGACCGTTCTGTGATTTGGCACATAACTTGAAATAGATCATCCAGCATTCCTAAGAGTGCCCTGCGTAAGCGATCAACAACACATGGAGGAATTTATGTTTCCTATTCAAGGATGGTCTGGCGACTTTGGAAATCAACTGGTCGGAAAAATTTTCAACAAGGCAATCGTGACATTATCCTATCGAGAAGCCTCACAAGACTCCAAAGATGCGATAGGCAAAATACCGATAGTTATCGGTAAATCCGAAACTCTACCCAGCGGATTGGTGCACTATCCAAATTTCAAAATGTGGGACCTTGCTCCCACAGACAACTTGAGCAGCCTCCCTAGAATTACAAATTGGTTTGCTGATTTCCCAGGCTTGCTTATCCTAACGCTGAGTGAAGAGTTCAATGACGTACCCTATCGCTGGCAACCGGGTGTTCGCCTGTTCGGGCTTTCCGTTCTGGATGAAAATGGCGTTAGGCATGGTACTGTTGTCAGTGTGAATATCAACGACCAGATAAACGGGGCTAGACGTAGGTAGTCAATACATGTGGCAAAGCAGGTGACTTTTTCACAAATTCGCCAATTAGGCCTGCAAACACTAGTCGGGTACCAGATATTAATCGAGCAGCCCACGTGCTGCAACTTCATCATAGGTTCGTAGAAACTCATTCACGAGGATGATAATGCAATCGAATTCGGCAATGCCACGGACAAATTGCTTGACGCTTCCTTGACCTTGCGCACCGATTTCCATTGCGGCTTTCAGATGCCTGCAAAGAACGCAAGTAGCCGCTCCTCGCTGAGGGCGAACCAAACGGGCGGACGTGTCGACATTCTTTTCTTGTTGTATGATTCGTGAGCCATCGGAAAATCAGTAATGCGCTTTCGCTATATAAATTTCATCGAAAACTGGCTCGTCAGCCACGTCACGGAAGCCGATGATTACGGTACACCTGAGCGCGCCGAAGAGCTGGCTGCCCAACTTAGGGCTGACGCCATTGCCCAGGGCGTTCGGCCTAATGATATGGACGCTCACCCCGGCTGTTTGGAAGCACTAATCTACGAGACCATGCATCACGCCTTTGATCCGGTCCTGCCGGGGCTCGAACGGCAAGTTGCAAGAATAAGACGCCAGATGGACCTGCTACTAGAAATGCTTGATGATCTAAAATCTTACAATACCACAATTGGGCAATGGCGAGACGGAAGGCTCGTTGATGTGACAAACGAATGGATTTCAGAATGCGAAATGAAGTTGGGCCTGTGGCAAGGGGAACTAGAAACTGCTCTAAAACAGCAAAGGGTGGAAGGAGGAGATTTTACTGTATAGTTCAAAAGCAGGCATGTTTACGATTTAATATTTAATTTTTGTTGCTTCAGATCCTGTATGACACAGTTGGCAATTATAAGTTAGGTACGCTGAGAATGGACCTAAATCGACTGATACTAATATCCCAAATACTCGCAGTAGTTCTGGTCCTTGCCGTTTTGGTGATGTCGGAAATCCGAGGCGGAATAGTTGTTCCTGGTTGGGGTGGAGCAGGACCATGAGCGGACGCGGCATAGATTTTCGGAAACTCTGGATTGAACGAAACGTGTTGCCTCGTTCAGCTGACCGAGATCAGGCATTGGGGTTGGCAATGAAATTGGAATCCGATACAGCGGCTGAGGGCTTGACGCTCGAAGACCTTGAGATTGAGCCGGGTGAGATAGAAACATTCATTCGGGACGTCATTGTTCATGTGGGCGAGCCGGTAATCCTGCGCCACCTGACCACGGGCCCCGTCGGCACGAAGGACTAGGGCCATGCTGGCAATTCTTGGCCTCGTCTTCCCCATCATCAAATCCTTCCTCGGCGAGAACGTGATCGAGAAGATGCTGGCGCACCGGCAGGCGCTTGCGGCATCTGCCAATGAGCGCCGAGGCGGATGTGAAGGTGCTGGGCTATGAGCTGGAGCGGCGCCGGGCGATCCGCGATCTGCAGATCAGGGAATATGAGCACCCCTTTCTGTGGTGGCCGAAATTCCTGCTGATGCTTTTCGTCTGCCTCTATTGGGCGGCGCGCGAAGCTCACCGGGCTTGATGATTTCAACGTGGGCCTAGCCGAGCTTTCCCAGACCGAGGCCGTGGTGAGCAGCCTGGTGCTGGGCTACATGTTCCTGGGCAACAGGATTGAACGGATGGTTCGGGGGAAATAAATCTGGCGTTGGACATATGGCCGAAGCCTCCAAGTCGGCGCGATTGACCCAAAGCGGTCATGGTCCGCCGGATCACTGACGCCAATTGCGCAAGCCCGGTCTTGCAGGCAGCGTCAGTTGGTGCAATCCTTTGCTTCAGCTGTCCGGTCATACGGTCGATGTCGGTTGAATGGCCAGAATTTGCATTGCTTTTATCGCGTCCGCATTCCTTTACATTTCACCGGCGAGGTTACCCATGTCAACGGAAACACTGCGCTATGCTGCGATCATGCTGCTAGCCGGGATAGGCATTCCCGTTTTAGCCGCGCTCAATGCGCAGCTTGGTAACCGCATTGGCTCGACGGCTGCTGCCGCGACTGTCCTGTTCGCGGTGGCGGTTCTTGCAGCGGGGGCAACGATGCTGCTTGCGGGCGGGCCCGCACCGCTGCGCCTCATTCCAGCCCAGCCAACCTATCTCCTCGGTGGCGGATTGCTGGTGGCCTTCTATGTGCTGTCCGTCACCTGGATTGCGCCGCGCTTCGGCATTGGCAACGCCATCTTCTGCGTGCTGCTCGGGCAAATGATGTCCGCCACAGCGATCGATCACTTCGGGCTTTTTGGTGCCATGGTAAAACCCTTGAGCCTCGCCCGCGCCAGCGGCATCGGGATCATGGTATTGGGCGTGCTGCTCATCCAAAGGGCCTGAGAACCTGAGTGGCTTGCGGCTCCAGTTTGGGAGCTTGAATCACTTCCGGGGCGACATCTTCAAGGGCAAACCGCCATGTCCGGAATTATCCTCTAACCGGACATATGGCCGAAGCCTCTAAATCGGCGCGATTGACCCTGAGCGGACATGGACTGCTTTTCAATAGCCGATCCAGAAATGCAAGAATAACTACCCAATATGAACGAAGGAAACTAATGTCTTTTCCGATGGCACAATGAACTGAACACCTCGCATTCCTTTCTGCCCTGGAGCTAAGGATACTCTGGCTTTCCACCTGGATGATCTATCACGCCAACCAGTTAGCGAGGCACAGGCCGAGTTTGATCATTGCTGTGCTGCCACAGCATTTCTTTGAACAACTAGCCGGGAAACAACGTCAGTCCACCGTCAACGCGAATAACTTGGCCGTTGATAAATTTCGCTCTTGGACCAGCAAGAAATGCAACAGCATCGGCAATCTCGGCGGGTTCGGCATAGCGCACGAAGGATTTTCCGGCGGAGTTCATTTTATCGGGATCGACGACACGCGTTGCCTGGAAGCGTGCGGTTTTGGCGGGGCCTGGGCTTACGGCATTGATGCGTACGCCTTCAGTGAGAAGTTCCTTGGCAAGGCAACGCGTATAATGAACGACGGCAGCTTTGAGTGTTGAATAAACCACCTCGGGCGAGCACCCCATGTGAGCTGCGGCTGAAGCGACATTGATGACAGAGCCAGCGCCAGCTTTGACCATAGCTGGCACAAAGGCCTGGCATACGAGCATCGTTCCGATGAGATTATTATTGGTCAACACTTGAATATCTTCAAATGAAATATCGAGCGCATTATTTGGCTTGGGCTTGTTGCCAGAGGCACCGATGTCACCGCCTGCGCAATTCACCAGAATGTTGACCTCGCCGAGTTTGCTTTCGATATCTTGTTTCATTTTGGCGACCGCCGCCTTGTCACCGATATTTCCGGTAACGCCAACGCAACGCACGCCTTGGGCCTCGATTGCCTTGACCACTTCGCCGAGATTGGCTGACTCCCCGTATTTGGCCGTGTCGTCCCAGCTTAAATCATGGACGGCCACATCAGCTCCGAGTTCGGCCAAATGCGTGGCCATAGTGTTGCCAAGGCCGCGGCCTGAACCTGTTACAAACGCGATCTTTCCACTTAATTCTTTTGTCATATTTATTTTCCTCTCAATTCATCAATCCAAGTGCGCGCATGTTTGCGGCACTACGCCGGATCATTTGCAATTCATAATCAACGAGCTCGTTATCCGCGTTGCGCTCCCACGGGGTGCGGTAATCTGCATCATCCGCCAAGCAGTTCACCCGTGCTGCGGCGAGCGCTGCTGCCAATGCGTTTGCGGGCGAAAGCGCATAGCCACGCCACCATTCGGGTTTCAAGAAGCGGATGTGGCGCGCTTCAAGTGCGCCGGGTTCAAGCACCGCATTGAGCGACTTGTGATGTTGGCTGAGAATTTCAACAATGCCTCTGAATGGCACAGCCCCATCGCCAATCGCACAGCGGATGAGACGGTAGCCTTCATCGGTGAACTGCACGCGGTAGTCCTTGAGATGCACATGGCGAACGAGAGGTGCGATATGGAGCGCAAAATCCAGCGGTGCTTCGCCCACTGGAAAGGTGTTGCCTGTGTCGAAGCAGATGCCAACCGCGGGGCCTGCATCGTTGCAAAAATTTACCAGTTCCTGGCTGGTGAAGTCTTGATGGTTCTCGATTGCAAATGACACGTTCCGATCTCTCGCCATAGGAGCATATTTCGCGAGGCCTTCACGGATAGATGCGATAAGCTCAAACCACTTCTCACCCCACGCGTTTCGGCTGCCTTCGAGGACCGGCGAAAGCCCCAGCCGAATAGTGTTTGCGCCAAGCGCTTTTGCCGAGCGGAATGCACTTTCAATCGGCCCCATCATGTTGAGGCCAGCGCTGATTACTGGTGTCATGCGAAGTAATTTCAGGCGGTCGGAAAGTTGCGCGAGCTCGTCATCATTCATTTTTTCAAGCCATGGATCAAAAATCTCGAGTGTTTGCGCGCTTAATTCAGTGGCGATTGCGATAAAACCTTCGAGCCCAGCACCCATCGAATTTTCGCGCGGCGTTCCTTTTCCCTGGAGTTCGAGATGATAGGTGAGGCCATAGGGATTGATCCCTGTGCGAAACATATTTGCGTTACTCCTTAGGATAAACCAGCATCGACTATGATTGACTGCTTCGTGATCATGCTGCTGTCGTCAGCGGCAAGAAAAAGTGCCGTGCGGGCAATATCTTCTCCAACGAGCATGCGGCGTATAAGTTGGCGTTTCACGACAATGTCCACTGATTTCTGTGCCTTGTACCAAAGCTTTCGTTGCCGCTCAGTCATCACGGCACCGGGCTCGATGGCGTTCACACGAATATTGTCCGAGCCGAAGCCGCGGGCGAGAGCTTTGGTCAAGCCAATGACCGCAGACTTTGCCGCTGCATAGGAAATCATGGTGTCAGCACCAAAGCGCAAGGCAATGGATGAGAAGTTGATAATTGGACCGCCGCCAATGATGACTGTGTGGTGTTTCTCCCGCAAACTGCCGCCCCCAAGGAAGTGCAATTGGTGCATGGGCACTGTACTAGGTTGATCGGCCATTGCAACTCAGAGTGTAGTTGCAATCGAATGCTATTTGATCGCACTCTCCGAGATCCCAACGGCCCGAGCCGGCGTCAGCAAAGACATTCCCACGAATGTCCGGTCGTGGCCCTTATCGGAACTGGAGCTGGTTCTGAGGAATGGCCGGTCCGCGGCTGAAAGCGGAAGTCAGCAGGCCAAAAGAGTTGTTCTGCAGATTTATGAGTTCACGGTCCAGTGCCTCTGAACTCAACGGACTGTTTCTGCTGCTGGCGCTTACGCGCGGGCTTGGCTTCGTGGGCGTAATCCTCCGCCACCTGACCACGGGCCCCGTTGGCACGAAGGACTAGGGCCATGCTGGCAATCCTCGGCCTCGTCTTCCCCATCATCAAATCGTTTCTCGGCGAAAACCTGATCGAGAAGATGCTGGCGCACCGGCAGGCGCTAGCTAGCTCCGCCAACGAACGCGAGCGCGTGAACCTCGATGCGGATGTGAAGGTGCTGGGCTATGAGCTGGAGCGGCGCCGGGCCATCCGCGACCTGCAGATCCGGGAATATGAACACCCCTTCCTGTGGTGGCCGAAATTCCTGCTGATGCTTTTCGTCTGCCTCTATTGGGCGGCGCGCTTCATGGTGAAGCTCACCGGCCTTGATGATTTCAACGTGGCCATCGCCGAGCTTTCCCAGACCGAGGCCGTGGTGAGCAGCCTGGTGCTGGGCTACATGTTCCTGGGCGGCAAGATCGAGCGAATGGTGCGGGGAAAGTAATTCCAACGTTCGTTTTTGTTCCCTACTGACGCACTCCAAGCGCCCGAAGCAACGCAGCGAGGGCTTCGTCGGTTAAGTTCGCGGCGGGCCGCCGTTCAAGAGTGCCGCGCGCGATCTGAAGCCAGATCCCGATAACGATATCGGCAGCCAGGTCTGCGTCCTTTATGCTCACGCGCCCCTCGGCCATCGCTTCGGCGACGTCCGCCTTGAGGTGGGCGCGAATCCCGTGACCGAACACAGCTGGCGATTGCGAGCTCTGAACCACGAGGCGTGCCCATGCGGGATCGGCGATCGCCTTGTCCAGAAACTTCGCGAAGGCGAAGGAGAGGCGCGAGATGGGATCGCGAATTGCGTGCATGGACGGCGCCAGCACCTCATCAAAACTTTCCGCGAGTTTCTCGCCGACCGCTGCGACCAGATCATCCATGCTCTGGAAGTGATAGTAGAACGTGCCCTTCGCGACGCCCGCCGCCGACACAACATTATCTACCGTGACCGCCGCCGCATGTCGCTCCGAAAGGAGTTTCGCTCCCGCTTCCAGGATTTGCGATCGCGTCTGGGCTCGCCGCTCGCGTCCGATCTCCGCCCTGCGCGCCAAATCAATATTCGCCATCAATCCTCCTACCATTCATGCGCCGTACAAAATGTCGCATTGACTAACTAGTCCAATTTGACGATATAGTCAATATGAGATCAACGGACAGCTGATCGCAGACGAACCAGGAGAAAGGCAAACCAATCAGAGGAGTGCCCGACTCAAGGTTGAGCTTAAATCCAACTACCAAACCGAACAAATTCAACATGAGGAGTTACAGATGAACAAGATGCTTGTAGCAGTATTCGAGACTGAAACAGCGGCTTTCGAGGGCGTGAGCGCTCTACGTGAGTTGCATACGGCAGGCGATATTTCGCTTTATGAAACAGCCGTCCTGGTTAAGGACGGTACTGGCAAGATCACGGTCAAGCAGGCCGAGGAGACAGGACCAGCGGGAACCGCCGTCGGCTTTCTGTCTGGTGGCCTGATTGGCCTTCTGGGAGGGCCAGTGGGCATGCCGATCGGTGCCGCCATCGGCGGTCTGACCGGGCTGCTTTTCGATCTCTTCCGGAGCGGGATCAGTGTGACATTTGTCGATGATGTCTCCAAGGCTCTCACTTCCGGCAAGGCAGCCGTCATTGCCGACATGGACGAGAGCTGGACAACCCCAGTCGACACGAGGCTGCACAAATACGGCGCTGTCATCTTCCGCCGGCTGCGCTTCGAAGTCGTCGAGGATCAGTTGAGCCGCGAAGCTGCAACCTTTCAGGCGAACCTGAAGGCGCTCGATGAGGAGCTGAAGCAGGCTTCGGCCGAAAACAAGGCAGCGATCGAGAAGGATATCGCTGCGGTGAAGAAGCAGCTGAAGGCGGCGCAGGACCAAGCCAAGTCGCGGCTGGACGAAGCGAAGGCTGAAATGGAAGTGAAGCTTAAGGCGCTTCAGGACCAGGCGAAGAGCGCGAACGACTGGGCCAAGGCACGCATCGACAAGCGCATTGCCGAGGTGAAGGCTGATTTCGCAGTGCGTTCGAAGAAGTTGAATCAGGCCTGGCATCTGACCATGGAAGCGCTGGCCGCCTGACACGGCACTGGCTGCCTGTTCGACGCCTGGGATCGGGACAATCAGGCTTGCGGGGTGTACCGCGCTTCGCAAGCCTGATGCGGCTCCCATTCCGGGCCGACTTGCGGCGGAACCGCTGATGCGGAGGCGCGCTGATGTATCATCAGATGGTCCGACCGGAATTACGGTGACAGTGCAGTTAATTCTGCGTCACGTCTATGTACCGAACAGTTTTTACCGAATTAAATTGAATGCACTGTCACCGTTACTCTGTCACCGTTACCCCGCCATTCCCACCACGCCAAAAATGCATGGTCCTACCGTTCCAAGCTCATCAAGGGCAATGCCGTTGAAATGCACTCGACCCCGGGGCTTTCCTGCCGTAGCGGGATCATGAGTTAAGTACAGTTCAAAATTTCGCCGATTGGCAATCGCTTGAGAAATATGACCACCAACATCGGTCCCGGTTCCAGACTCTATTGTGGCACGTACCGCGTGTTTTGGCAGTCGCGTCTTATACACACCCTCTTTCATTATTCTATCCAAATGCAGTTGGAATTGTTCTTTCCCACTTCCCAACACGGTAATTTCACCATTGTGGGGCTGTCGCAACATCTTGACGGAGGCAGATTGTTCCACAATGTTTGTTTCAAATCGAAAAATCTCAAATTCCTTAGACCTGGGGCATTCGCCAAAGATTACAGCCTCGAACAAAAGTTCCGGACTTGGATTTGCCAACACCATTTCTTTTGAAAATCTTTCAGCGAGCTTCCTGACGTGCCACCCTATTTCTTCCAGTGAAGGTATGCGCTCGTAGCCGTCATTCGACATGAGGTTCTGCAGAAATGTGCTTGCTGTTGAAAACGTCATGAGTGCGGGGAGACTATTTCCCGCATAAGCAAACCCAAAGTCCCGCTCGAAATACGTCCTTCCCGGAAAATTTTCGCGGTTAACTATCTTGCTTCTCACTTTCAAACTGAAAATCTTTGCAGCTGAATCAGTAAGCACGATTCGACCAGACTGGCCACTCTTGCTCACGCGAGTATCAGCCACACACCAAACGCAATCGTCGCTACTTTCATACCAGACCGCAACTATTGTCACCGCTTCCCCTTTCAATCCCTGCTAGGATTCCTACTTAATGTACCTAAGGCATAAGCATTCTAACAGCTGACACAAAGTTTGGCGAAGTCACGTTGATTATCCGACTGGGAATTTACGGCGACAGTGCAGTTAATTCCGCTCACTTCTACTTACTAAACTATTTTTACTGACCGTAATTCTAAGGTTTCTTCAAATATTCGTGAAAAAGACGATTGACCTCTACCGCGCAGTTTTCAAATGCTAGTGCGGCACTATCAATCTCATCGATAGTCCAATCAACGTTTTTTCCGGCATATCCTCTCCGCAACAAACGCTGTTCTCCGCCTTCTGCGGTGTAGGGATTAGCGTGAAGAAGGTCATTGCGTAGCAAAGTAAGTGACTTGAAAACCTTAGCCGCAGCAGCGATTTCAAATTTGACTTGATTGGTTAGCTCACACTTTTCAACGGCATTCACAAAATCATTGGCGATAGTTCCGGAGGTTTGTCCTTGGGACTTATTCACGTATCCCTCTTGCAATTTTTCTACGCTCCAAATTACAGCCCATTCAAGATAAGTGAAATTGTATGCTGCTTGGCCATAGGCTTGGGCATACTCGGGGGCAACAGGTATTCGAGGTTTGTATGAGCTCTCCGCCATTGTATTTTCACCGCATCCGCTTCAACCCCAACTCAACCAGACGGCGGACAAACATGAACTTCGGACTGGATAAGTCAAAAACACAAATGACTCCTGATACTTTCCATTTGTACCCCTTCTGATCCACTCCATCAGTTCCGAAAATACCTGGGCCAAAACTACTATCGAGTTCGATAATGGAAACTTGATCCTCAGCCCAAAATATTACGGTATACTTTGAGATTGCATTATAGCTGAATGTGTTAGCACGTCTGTTTAATTCACTACCCATCATGATTTGCGCGTCAACTTTGTATTTTTTACCAGTGCCAACATATTCGGCACAAACGGTTTCAACGCTGTACTCAGTAGCAATTGTAGCGCTGAGGTTCGTAACTGTCAGGAAAATTACGGTAACAGTGCATTCAATTTACCTCGACAGGAACAGCCTAATAATTAGACGTAATGAGGAGTTAAATGCACTGTCAAAGTAATTCCTTTTCGTCCAAGTCGGTATCAAGTGAAGCTATATCTCTCTCCCATGTCTCTACGGTTTATGCCGAGAGGTGTATGCCTTCGGTAGTTATTAAATGCAGCCTTATAGATCGACATCATCCTCCATGCCTGCGTTGGCTTCCCGAGCTTAAGAGCCTGAAGCTGCCCAAGGTTCGCGGCCGCAAATACCAATTGTCTAATAGTAGAGCTTTTATCTTCTATGACATCCGTAAAGTAGGCATCGGCATCAATGTCAAAATTGTCGTCATATATGGGAAGTTCGTTCAGCCTAAATCCATTCTCGACTTCATCAATAGCCACCCGCTTTCCATAAATATAATAGAATATGACTGTCGCGATAGTGTTCTTAGCCCAAAGAACAATCTGTAGGGCCCAAAGTCCCAACATGATCAGTAGTGCATAAAAGGTTTCGTCGTTGTCGTAGAAATACACCGATATGCCATAGCAGAGAGCATACTCGATCAATGTTCCCAACAAGAAGCCAACGATCACATTGCGCCAATAATTGCTGCCCACGACGATCTCCTCCTCCACAGATGCAGGGCCAGCTTATCCTCAATTGTGGTAAGGCAGTAGGCCGCTGCGGCACGCATCACAGTTCGGTTTTGATCACGCACCAGCGTTATCCAGATCTGCAATGAGAGTGGAGATATCCTGCCGCCGCGGCATGTGTTCCATGGCGCCGACAACACGGGCAACCGCTGCGCCCGCAGCACATGCCGCGCGGCCGATGTTGTAGAGCTCTTCTTCGCGAGAGGTGGCAAGGCGCTCAAGCGGAAGGCCGGTGAGCAACGCCGCCATGAAAGCGTCGCCACAGCCAACCGTGTCCGCAACCTTGACCGGGAATCCGGCAATGCTCACATGGCAGCGTGGGGTAAAGAGTTCAGCGCCGCGCGCCCCGTGGGTGACGGCAAATAGCTTGAGGCCGCTGTGCCACAGGCTTCTGACAGCGCTTGCCGTATCTGCGGCAGAGGCAAGCGCCAGCAATTCTTCCGCGCTGACCTTGACGATATCAGCACTCGCTATTGCTTCCCGCCCCGTTGCATGCATCTCGTCGGGATTGCGCCAGATCGCCGGACGGAAGTTGACATCAGTCGAGATCAGGGCTCCTGCATTCTTTGCTGTTTTGACGGCCAGACGCTGGGCCTCCGCCGACAGGGGAGAGCCAAGCGACAGGGAGCCCACATGAAGAACCCGGCAGGCGCCCGCGATATCAAGTGCGACCTCGCTGGCGTCATAGCGGCTGTCGGCGCAGCCATCCCGATACAGCATGAAATCGCTTTCGCCGGCCGCGTTCAGCGAGACCACGGCAAGGGCAGTGGGGTCAACCTTCGAACGCACAATGCCACGGGTTTCGACGCCGGCGCGCGCCAGGGCCTCGATCAGCAGGGAACCGAGCGGTCCCGGCCCCACTTTACTGAGCATCGCGGCGCGCTGCCCCAGCCGTGCGACGCCGGCTGCCACGTTGCCCGGCGCGCCACCGGGCACAGCCTTGAACAGCAGATTGCCACTCCCGCTCTCCGCCGGAATCAGGTCAACGACAAGCTCACCAAAGGCTACGACATCAAACCTTTTGGTCATGTCCTGAAATTCGGGTTGTCGATGATCGCCGCCGCGCCGTTTTGTTCGACAACGAGCTTGCGCATGCCGCGCGCGAGGATCTGGCCATAGTCATGGCCTGCATCGGTTGCACAGAACCAGGCGAAGACCAGCTTTTCACGGCCGGTGTTGATTGACCGGTGGGCCCAATCCGGCGGGATGAAGGCGCAGACACCGGGGCGCATGGCAACGGTGCGGGTTTCACCAGCGCGGGATTCGAGCAGCAGGAGCCCTTCGCCCGACTGGGTATAATAGGCTTCGCCACGGTCACGCCGTTCATGGAAATGGCCGCGCGTCATATAGTATTCCGCACCGACCTTGCCTGGCTGCATGGTGGTGGTGCCGAAGAACAGGTCGCTGTCGGGCTTGCGGTAGTCGATGACTTCATAGACAAGCGGATCGTCCTGCCTCGGAAATTGCGCGGGCGAAAGCTGAACTGTCCTGGAAGATCCCTGCGAGCCCGCTCAGCCTCTTGCTGTAGCGGCCGGTCTCGGGCGTGACCGCGCCCGTCATGCCATCAATCAAAACGCCTTCGGGGTATAACATCAAACGCGAGCTAAGCACCCCGTGCATATTTGTCAACGCGCGGAGTTCTTACTTCCGTCATCCCGAAGAAACTTATCGTAAATCTAAAAGCGTTCCGTCACCCCGACGTACATTTCAAATTTTCGTCATCCCGACGGACGTCGGGACCCAGACTTTCCGCATGTTCACTGGTCGCAAGTCTGGGTCCCGGCTTTCGCCGGGATGACGGAAGTTAGGGGAGCGTTCCGCCTACGCCAAGGCTTCGGCGGACAGGTCGCCGGGATGACGGAAGTTAGGGGAGCGTTCCGCCTTCGCCAAGGCTTCGGCGGACAAGTCGCCGGGATGACGGAAAAAGAGAATGAATGCGGCAGCTGTTCCAATTGCGCTGTTGCCTTGCGGCAACTCGGTAAAAGGCCAATAGTCACGTGGGGCTCGGGGTGTCATTGGATTCTCCCGGCTAGCAGGGAGAACTTCAATGGCGGGGCATAACGATCGTAAAATTACAGCACTCAATGTTTTAGCAAGGTTCACGACACACATCGGCACGTGCGGAAAATGCATGCGGCAGGCGTTCCTGGCCGCAGCGGCGGCCTGGTGCCTTTGCCTGCCGGCGGCAATCGCCAGCAGCTTGATCGGTTCTTCCATGCCGATTATCGCAGGACTCGCCCTTGCGGGGCTTCTGACGGCGCTTTGGCTGTTGCATGTGGCCGTGTTCGGGATGCGGATCGCGCGTTACAAAGCTGCAAAAACGGGAGGCAAACTTCACCCGTCCAGACGGGCGTTCCTGGCGGTCATGGCCAAGGCAACAGCCGGAATAGCTTTAGCAACAGCCTTGCCAAGCAGGGTTTCTTACGCCTACGGCAACTGCAACGACCCGAATTTTTATCCCTGCAGCAACACTGCCTGCGTTCCCAGCGGATCTGACAATGCCTGCTGCCCGGAGGGCTCGCAATATCTCAGCCACTGCGACTGCTTATGTTACAGGTCCAGCGCCGATGTGAATTGCGGTTCCTATAACTTTTGCCATTAGAGCCTGATCAGTTTTAATTGGATCGAGGCCTCTCCGCCGTAGGCCGCGGTCGTCTGCACATACCTTTTCGCAATTTCATAGCTCTCACATTATTCGTCATCCCGACGTACGTCGGAACCCAGACTTTCCGCATGTTCACTGGTTGCAAGTCTGGGTCCCGGCTTTCGCCGGGATGACGGAAGTTAGGGGAGCAAGCGCTGGGTGCGCTTCCGTGGACCGCGGCCAAAGGCCTGCGTGTCCACGGAAGGTTTGAAATTACTGCGTTGTCGTGGCAGGCGGGGTAGCGGGCGCAGCTGGGTCAGGCGTTGCCGGTGCAGGAGCTGCAGGTTGCTCTGTTGTTGTGGGGGCCGGAGCCGTGGCTTCTGTCGGAGCCTGGCCTCCAAACCAGCCGGCGGCCCAACCGATTATGGCCACTACGATGACGACGACGATTACGCCAATGATAATGTTCCTGTTTTCCATGGTAACCTCTCTTGCCCGGATAGCCGGGCGGCGCACATTTCGTAGTCACGAAATATGGCGTCAAGACGACCCGGCAAAACGATTGGCGCAAGGCGCCTGACGCTGCTCCAATGGCCTTGCTCTGGCTCCGGAAGTGGCGTCAACTGAGCTGCACTTCCACTGTTAATGGCATGGAGTGAATAGCGTGGATTTTTGTCATCGCATGTTTTCCCTTGTCCTGTTTTGTGCGTTTGCGGGCAGCTCCGCCGTGTGGGCGGTGACGCGCCAGCCGGTGACGGCGGAAAACGGGATGGTGGTTACCTCGCAGCATCTCGCCTCGGAGGTGGGGGTAGAGATTTTAAAACAGGGCGGAAATGCGGTCGATGCCGCGGTGGCGGTGGGCTATGCCCTGGCGGTGACCAATCCCTGTTGCGGCAATCTCGGGGGCGGGGGATTTGCCACGCTGCATCTTGCCGATGGCCGCGACCTTTTCATCAACTTCCGCGAAAAAGCCCCGCTTGCGGCAACGGAGAACATGTATCTCGATGCGGCGGGCAAGGTGGTGCCCGATCTCAGCCTTAAGGGCTATCTCGCAATTGGCGTGCCGGGTTCGGTGCTTGGGCTTGACACCCTGCTGCAGAAATTCGGCACGATGCCGCGCGCCGCGGTGATGGCGCCTGCCATCAAACTTGCCGAGGAGGGTTTCATCCTCAACCAGGGCGATGCCGGTATTCTGGCGGCAGCGACAAAACATTTCGTTGATCAGCCCAATGTTGCGGCCGTGTTCCTGAATCAGGGAAAGCCGTGGCAGGCCGGAGAGGTTCTGGTGCAGAAGAACCTGGCCACGACCCTGAAGCTCATCGCGGAAAAGGGACCAGACGCCTTCTACAAGGGTTCCATCGCCGATGCGATCGTGGCGGCGAGTGCGGCCCATGGCGGCATTTTGGCGAAGCAAGACTTTGAAGCCTATACGGTGACTGAAACGCCTCCGGTTAAATGCAACTACCGGGGCTATGAGCTGATTTCTTCACCGCCGCCGAGCTCGGGCGGCACGGCCGTGTGCGAAATACTCAATATCGTTGAAGGCTACCCTATAGCCCAGCTTGGTTTTCATTCGGCGGCAAGCGTTCACCTCATGGCCGAGGCCATGCGCCATGCCTTTGTGGACCGCAACTTCCAGCTCGGCGATCCGGACTTTGTGAAGAATCCGCTGGAGCGCTTGCTTTCCGAAAGCTATGCCCGCGAAATCCGCGGGAAGATTGGCTGGGCAAAGGCTTCGGGTTCCAAGGAAGTCCAGCCCGGCATTGCGCCCCATGAGGGAACCGAGACCACGCATTATTCGATTGTGGATTCTGCCGGCAATGCGGTGGCCGTGACCTACACGATCAATGCGCTGTTCGGGGCGAAGGTGATTGCCGGAGACACGGGCTTTTTTCTCAACGACGAGATGGATGATTTTACCGTGAAGCCCGGCGTGGCAAACATGTTCGGGCTGGTGCAGGGCAAGACCAATGTGATCGCGCCGGGCAAGCGGCCGTTGAGCTCCATGAGCCCAACGATTGTGACCAAGGACGGCAAGACCTTCATGGTGCTCGGCAGTCCCGGCGGCTCGCGCATCATCACCATCGTCGTGGAGACCATCATGAATGTGGTTGATCATGGCATGCAGGTTCAGGAGGCGGTGAATGCGCCGCGCATTCATCACCAATGGCTGCCGGACCAGATCACGGTGGAGCCCTTCGCGCTCTCGCCCGATACGGCCAGGCTGCTGACCGGCATGGGACACAAGATCGTCGAGCAGGCGCCGTGGGGCGCGGCCGAAGCCATCCTCATCGGGCCCGCGGAAGATACAACGGCAACGCCTGCGACTTCGGGCAATGATGCGATGGCGGGAAGCAAGCCGGTTCCCGGAAGATTATACGGCGCCCATGATGACCGGCGGCCGGCGGGCGCCGCTGTCGGCTACTGAAGTCAGGGAAAAAAAGGGCCCGGTATTGAAAGGCGGATATACCGGGCCACAGAACACGGCGGGACAGGGGGGTGGGCCGCGTTCAAGTTGGACGGAGCGGTTGCTTTTGGCAGGGGACACCCTCCGTCCTGGTCAAACATGCCAGTACTGTGGCAGCGGTAATGTGACCAGCGTCACAGTTTTTGATTTCTTTTCGTATTATGTGCACAGGCAGATAGTTTCAAACAGAGGGTCTTACGACGAGGTGGGTTATGGCAAGCGCTTACAAAAGTTTCGACGCCTGGCAGCAAAGTTTCATGAGTTCTCGATGCTGCCGAAACCAGAAAAATCTACAATGATGCCATCGCTTCAAAAGCCGATTGCTTGAGCGATATAAATTTTCATTCGGCAGCGGTTGATCGTTTGCTCGAACATGCCTGGCTTAGTCCGGAATTGAGCGAGGGACAGCGCCGGGCCTGCACCGGTTTTGCAACGCGCGGCATTGAACTGGTGGAAGCCATGTGGACCGCAGACGATGAGGCTGTCGAGCGCTTTCATAACGCAATTGATAACGCGACGGCGAGCTATGTCCCCTATAGCTCTCCCATGGTGCGCGAGCTCATGCGCGCGTTATCTCCAACGCAGAATTTCTCGGTGAGGGATTAGGTCTTGTTGCTGAAAAAAT
Source organism: uncultured Alphaproteobacteria bacterium (assembly GCA_963766425.1). Taxonomy (GTDB): domain Bacteria; phylum Pseudomonadota; class Alphaproteobacteria; order Rhizobiales; family Aestuariivirgaceae; genus Aestuariivirga. The sequence goes on along the minus strand of CAVYAB010000006.1, from coordinate 85,366 downwards.
AATGTGCCGCTCACACCTCAACTATCAAATTGCAGTGGACAACCTGCGAGCAAATATTGAATTGCGGCTATCAATTGTTTATCAAATACGAGGGGAGCTAACCCACAGTCTCCCTTAGTCCGGCTTTCAACCCCTGTTCACCCCCGCACAACAGGGGTTTCTTTGCGGATTGACATGCGAATCATGGTATGATTCAAGCAATGAGTTTGAGTGAGTAACGACTACCGCCTGCATTACGACCCCTGGCTAGAAGTCAAATGCGAGATGTCCCGGGCACCGGCGGGTATGAGCGTGTCACCGCTCAATCCTGCCGAACCGGTACCGCTCAGATGCTCACTAAAATACGCAATACAAACGTTCGCATCTTGCCTGCTTCCTTATCGATGGCGGTTGATCCATCGTCTCCAGGGTCGCCCCATTCGCCCGAGAGGCCGTAGGGCGCCAAGGGTGCGGAGAGAGAAAGCAGGTGGCGGTAGCCGCCAGTTCGCAAAATCGGCCTTTTTTGGATTTATATCAAGGGGTTAATTATGAATTTCTTGATTTATCGGCGTATCGGGGAAGGGCGGTTTACCTGGTTATTGTTCCGTCATCCCGACGGAAGTCGGGACCCAGACTTGCAACCAGTGAACATGCGGAAAGCCTGGGTCCCGGCTTTCGCCGGGATGACGGATTATTGTTTGGAATTATGTGCTTACGGTAAGTTTTGGCATGAGTTGCGTGAATTGAATGACGGAAGATAGGGGAGCGTGCGCCGCCCCCCGTCCGTCACGAGATCACTTCGCAGCGCCGCCACAGCTCCGGTTCGCCGGGCTTGCCGTCTTTCAAGCGGTAGAAATTCATGAAGTCTTCACTGAGAAGCTTGAGATAAATCTCCATGCCTGGCTCGGCATCACCAGGTGGCGCGGTATAGGCAAATTCATGGCGGCGGTAATTTCCTTTCAGCGTCGCGCCGGAAGGAGTTGTGATCTCCGGCCCCTTGATCGTGAGATGCAGCCCTTTCCCCCCGCACCAGTCGCCATCAATGGCATCGGCAACGGCTGGACTTGCCAAGGCAAAAACAAAAGCAGCAACAGCGCAGGCTCGAAACATAATCCCTCCACTGGGAACAGGCTCCAAGCCTAATCCCATGCGGCGTGCTGTCCACGCGAGATGGACGCAATTCCGCCCCAGATCACCGTCACTTTAGGCGTTGCTGGAGGAAGCGCCGATGGCCCACATCGTGCTCATCAATCCGAAATTCGAGATCTCCTTCTGGGGTCTCGAACACGCGCTGCCGCTGATCGGCAAGCGGGCCAACATGCCGGTTGCAGCCCTGCCGCTCATCGCAGCCGTAACACCTGACAAGCACCGCATCACCATCATCGACGAGAACGTCGAGCCCATCGATTTCGAACTGTGTGCCAGCGCCGATATCGTCGGCGTCACCGGCATGATCGTCCAGAAGAAACGCATCCGCGAAATACTGGGCGAACTGCGCCGCCGCGGCGTGTTCACCGTGGTGGGCGGCCCCTGGGTTTCAGTGAACGAGGCCTGGTACGACAACCTGGCCGACGTGCTCTTTGTGGGCGAGGCCGAGGAGACCTGGCCGCAGTTCCTCGGCGAATGGGAGGAGGGCCGCCATGCGCGGCGCTACGAGCAGGCGGGCAAGACGGACATGACGACGGTGCCGCCGCCGCGCCTCGACCTTCTGAAGATGGAACGCTATGCCTTCGGCTCGGTGCAGTTCTCGCGCGGCTGCCCGTTCACCTGCGATTTCTGCGACATCATCGTGATCTTCGGCAGGCGCCCCAGGCTCAAGACCAGCGCCCAGATCGTGGTCGAGCTCGAGGCCTTGCGCGAGCGCAAGGTTGAGATCGTCTTCATTGTCGATGACAACCTGATCGGCAACAAGAAGGCGATGAAGGAAGTGCTGCGCGATGTCGTGGCCTGGCAGAAGGCGCAAGGCTATCCGCTCACCTTCGTCACCGAGGCATCACTTGATCTCGCCGACGATGCAGAGCTGATGGCGCTCATGGCCGAGGCCAATATCGGCGCCGTCTTTGTGGGCATCGAGAGCCCCAACGAGGACTCGCTGAAGGAAGCGAGCAAGCTGCAGAATATCAGGCGTGGCGGCACGATGGTTGAGAAGGTGCACCGCATCCAGGAGGCCGGCATGGAAGTGTGGGCCGGCATGATCGTGGGCTTCGACAATGACGATGCCAAAATCTTCGAGGCCCAGCGCCGTTTCCTCACGGAGGCGCGCATCTCAATGGCTATGGCCGGCATGCTCTCCGCCATTCCCAAGACGCCGCTGCACGAGCGCCTGCGCGCCGCAGGGCCGACTCGACGAGGCCGAGGACCCGCGCCATGGCACCAACGTGCTGCCGCTGCTGATGAGCCGCGACGAATTGAGCGACGGCTATGTCCGCCTGATGGCCGATCTCTACGAGGCCTCCGCATATTTTGACCGCGTCGACGATCTCTACCTCAAGGCCCGCGTGACGATCGACCGCGCCTGGCAGACCTATGCCAGCAGCCATCCCTGGGTTCGGGCGCGGCGCGACGCGGTTCTCTGGCTCCAGTCTCTCGCCCTTTTCGCCCGCCTGCTGATCAAGATCCCCGAGCCTGCATCTGCGCCGCATCTACCGCCAGCGTTTCCTCGCCTTCCTGTGGGCCCGCCCCGAACCGCAAGTGCTGCGCGTCTACGCCCTCAAATGCGCCATCCACTGGCACATGCACGTCTTCGTTCGCACCCTCAGGGACCGCGCGGGCCCTTTGGTGAATTCCTATTGAGGACCAGCACTGCACTTATAAAAATTCTCATCCGAGAAACCGCTTCGCCGCCGCGGCAACGAGATCAGGGGGAACGATGTGACCACCGTCGAACTCGCGATAGTCCACGTCATACCCCGCTTCTCCCAGTTCCTTTGCGAGCCGGCGCCCGCCGCTTTCGACCGGCAGAACAGTGTCCTTGTCGCCGTGACTGATGAAAATCCGGGGCTTGCCGATATTTTGCGCGGGCTCTGCGAAGCCTGGCGAGAAGGCGAGAATATCGCCAAACAGATCGCCGTTCATGAGTCCCACGGAGAGCGCATAGGATGCGCCGTCTGAGAAGCCGGCTATGGCAATGCGGTTTGCGTCGATCGTGAACCGCCCGAAGGTGATTTCAAGAGCGTGATCGATAAACTCGATGTCGGGCCCATAGGCGCCTTCCAGGATATCCCATGAGTCACTTGCCTGGGACTCGGGCGCCAAAACGATGATGCCAAGTTGATCTGCAACAGCCTGAAGCATGGGGACGACCTCTCGCGCAGCGCCTTCTGCGCCGTGCAGCATGACGATGAGCGGATGCGGACCATCTTCGGGAAGATCGGGCGGGACGTAGAAAAGTCCATCGCGGCTGGTGCCAAGACGAAGCTCATAGGTGCCGGGGCCAGCCTCCCAGGCCTTTGCCGCAACGCCTGGACGGGCCTTGAGGCGTCCGTCGGCCCAAGCGGAAGCGGCATTGGAAGTGGAGTTGTGCGTCACTATCAGGAGAGTGGCACTTCCCCTGAGAAGACAGCGCCGTGTCAATTTGGCAGCCGTGGTTCTGCTCTTTGCCCGATGTTGGATCATGCGGATTGCCGGATATCAGATCACGCCGAGTTCAGTTGGCATACAATCTAATCATAGGACCTTCAAGGCGCGAAAGACTGATTTGAACGAACGATATTCCGGGGTAGGCGGCCTGATGACTTTTTACAATAGTATCGGCCATTATCGGTCATGTTACCTGTGATGCTGAAACGGATCTGCTAAGGTTACGATCCCAATGCGTTGCATTTGCGAGGTGGCCAAGATGTGGCATCGTAACAACCTGACTGATCGTTTGAAGCTCAACTGGCCGATCTTTCAAGCCCCTATGGGCGAGCTTTCGACCCCAGCTCTTGCTGCCGCCGTTGCCAATAGCGGCGGGCTCGGCGGCCTTGGAATGTGGGGGTATTCGGCAACTGAGGCGGAACGGCGCATCGCAGGTTTTCGTCAGCTGAGCGGTGGCAGTTTGAACGTCAATTACCCGCTTTGGGAAAACCCCGGAGACCTGACCGGCACCGGCCAGGCAATGCGAACCCACCTGCAGGCGCTATTCGATGAACACAAACTGGGACCGGTTCCCCAGCCGACTGCTTCCGCCGGCGAGGTCGATGCCGATCATCTCGCCGTACTGCAGAAGCTGAAGCCCGAAGTTGTCAGCTTCCATTTCGGCTTGCCACAGGACGAAGTCATCAACGCCATCAAGGCGGCAGGCATATTCGTCGTGTGCACTGCGACAACAGTGGCGGAGGCAAAGCTGCTGGAAGCCCGCGGTGTGGACGCAATTATTGCGCAAGGCACTGAAGCAGGCGGCCATCGCGGCACATTTTCCGGCATCGACGTTAAAATGCAGCCCGGCCTGTTTTCTCTTCTGCCCCAGGTCGTTGATGCGGTCGGGATTCCCGTCATTGCGGCTGGCGGCATATCCGATGGACGCGGCATTGCAGCAGCCCTGATGTTGGGGGCAAGCGCGGTTCAGTTGGGAACGGCGTTTCTCCGCTGTGATGAGGCCAATGTGACCCACCAGCATCGAACCTCCTTGAGCGTCGCCAATGATATCAGTACGGTCGTCACCGACGTCATGACAGGAAGGCCGGCTCGCTTCATAAAGAACAGGCTCATTGAAGACCTGTCACGCAATGGCTTGTTGCCTTTGCCATTTCCCGCCCAATCTGGCCTGACCCAGCCGCTTGAAAAAACCGGAGATCATGAATTTATGAGTTTGTATGCCGGCCAGTCAGTTGCACTCACGCGAGATATGCCTGCATCGGAACTGGTTGCATTGCTGGCGGAGGAAACCTCCCATCGTTTGAGCGCTTTTTCACGGCCCGGTATGCTCTAGCTCGAAATGATTTTTGATTGAATCACTTGTGTTTTTCCCTCCCCACAAGGGGGAGGGAGAAAATGTTGGCTCTATCTGGCCTCATTCCGCGCTAGCTATTAGACCTGCATGAGCCGCTAATTTCTTGAGACTTGCTTGCTCCAATTCAGGAGCGCGCGCTCCTTCTGGGCCGGTGACAGCCGATCGAAGCCTTCCATTCCGATGTCCTTCAGAATGTAAGGATCAATCTCCGACAGCATCCTGGTGCTTTGCGCCAACCGCGCCCTTTGTGCTTTGGCTTCAAAATACTGGCAAGCCGTGCGCGATATATTTGCAAATGTCTCGCTCAATGGTCTTGGGAATTTTTCGTTTGTTGAATGATGCGTTGTCATGTCTTTTACCCTTTGTTGCTGTCCAGCCATTCGGTCCATCCGCTCTGCGTTTGACAGGAGATCCTCCGTTGACTTAACAATTGCGAAGATTTGATCCTCCGCATTGGATGAACCTTAACAAGCCGGTAATTGCCCTAATGTGCGCCAGATCACAGTTTGAGAATTTTCTGCCCATTGGCGGCAGCCGTTTCAAATGGACTTGAGCCCAACAAACTTGTCGTCTCAACGCCTGCTCCTGAAGTGCTTTTCGCCAGAAGATGCAATAGAGATATTTGAGGCAGTGACGCCAAGGGTGACCCGTTTCATGGGATTTGAACCTAGTCAGTCACTCGAAGCGTTTGAACAAATCTGGCAAACCTGGTTTCCGATGATGCGCGAGGGAACTGATGGGCATTTTGTAATTCGCGCCCGGTCAAACCTGGAATTTCTGGGAGTTGCGGGATTGCACGACATAAATAATGCTGAACCCAAAATTGGAATTTGGATCAAAGAAACAGCGCACAGGTCAGGCTATGGCCGGGAGGCAGTTGCCACGTTAATTTCCTTCGCGGCTCGCGAGCTTGGCAAGCGGTCTGTTTTATATCCCGTGGTCGAGCAAAACCATCCGAGCCGCCGTCTCGCAGAAAGCCTTGGTGGCATTCTTGTCGGCAACGGCATCTTGCGAAAAGCCGGCGGCATTGAACATCCGGAAGTCATCTACAGAATTCCAGCCCCAATTATGCATTGACGGCAAGTACTGAGGACCGCTTTGGAACGTCAACCGAGTGCGCGATAGAGCGTCCACGCCCCCCAGCCAATCAGCAAGAGTCCTGTAAACTGGCTCAATCGATTGCCTGCGGGGATCAGCTTTTCGGCAGCCACGTAGAGCGCCAATCCTGCGATCCAGCGCAGCTCCATAACGCCGCCATAGAACAGGAGCCCCATCAGTACCCAGCAGCAGCCGAGGCAGTAAAGCCCGTGCGACACTCCCATGCGCAATGCGCCGAGATGGCCCCTTTGCCAGTTGCGGGCAAAGAACATCAGCGGCGTCTGGCACTTGCGCAGGCACGCAGACTTGAGCGGCGACATCTGGTAGAGGCCGGCCGCGACGAGCAAGCCGCCACCTATGACGGCGCTGGTCACCGCCATCATCATCGACAGCGCAATCGTCTGGCTCAACAGGAGCTGCAAAGTTACTGCGGCTGCGGCAAAGCCGGTCCAGATGGCGGCATAGCCCGCAACGAAAACGGAGAGCGGAGCAGCTGGAGCTCCCTTTTCGGCGAACTTCCGGCTGAGCGCCCCAAAGGTGAGAATGGCGGGCGCGGCCGAAGGCAGCATCATCGCCATCATCATGGTCCACCACATGACGAAGAGGAGCAGGGGATAGATGATGGCACCGCCGACAAATGCGGAGGGCATCATGAGCATGTCGCCCAACCGCAAAGTGGCAAAGAGGCCTGCGACGGCAACCAACGCCAGACCTGCCAGCACGATCCAGCGTTCATTTCTTGCAGTGTGTTCAAATAGCGGAACCGGCGGCACAGAACTGCCGGGGTTCAATGAACCACGCCTTGACCAGTCAGATGTATCACGGCGAGATGTGCGTGAGTGCCGTTGGTATCAAGTGCGATCGGGGCCTTGGATTTCATTGTGCCACGGGCGAATTCCGCCTCGGTAAATTCAAATCCTTCACGCAGCGAAATGCGTGCGTGGTGCGCCTTGCCGGTCACCGGATTGCGGATGGCCTCGGTTTTCAGGTCGAGTACACCAGGCACACGGACGTGACCGTCACAACTTTTCATGTCCGCGCCAAATTCGATGGGCTTGAAAATTGGTTCACGCACCTTGTCGCACATTGATACGAAAACATTAAAGAAAGTGGCCCCCGGTTCCGTGTCCTTACCGGTTATGATCTTCGCCAAGGCTTCGCGCTGCTCGGGCGTAGCGCGCTCGTCCACGATGGGCTGAATTTCACCATGGCCCATGTGGATAGGTCCAGGCCAGGCAACGGTAATGGCCCAACGTAAGCCGTCGAGCTTCACCTTGCCGTAATGACCCTTCTCGATCTGCATGCCGCCGGCCGCCCGGCAGTCGCCGTTGGTGGGCAGGGAATTGAACTGGCAGGGGCAGCCACAGGCGCAGCTGCAGGAAGTGATTTCAGGACCGCGGATCATCCATTCGGTAAAAGCCATTTTGTTCTCCTCTGAGACAAGACCACCGGGACGTTCCAATTGGTTAACACAATTTGCAGACCCGCGACAGCCCCAGTGTTTCAACTTGAGGCTGATCTATTGCGCATCTGCCAGTGAACCAATTGTTGCAGCTACACTAACAGTGCCTGCCGCCGTTCCAGGTTCCAATCGTAAAGCAGGCGGCCAATGAGTCCCGCAAGCACGATTGATCCGCCGATAAAAGTCTCGGTTGCAGGAACTTCACCGACGCCCACCCACGCCAGGAGTGCGGCAATCGGAGCTTCGATTGTGCCGATCAGGGCGGAAAGCGTTGAAGGGATAAACGCCGAACCAATCACATAGAGCATCAGGCCAAGGGTCATTGGGAACAGGCCGAAGCCAGCGGCGACAAGGTAATCGCGCGGTGCAAGATCGGCCAGATGCTGCGCAAATGGCAGAGCAATGAGCGTGCTCAGGAGGATAGACAGCATGGCAACTGGCAGCATCTCGATTTGGCGCCTGCTCCGGATGATTACGGTCAGCAAGGCCATGGCGACAGTAGCGAGGAAGGCGAGAAAGTCGCCGAGCCGTGGACCACCGGCAGACGGTCCGAGCATAATAACTATCCCGGCAAGCGCGACCGCGCTCGCTATGAGAGTGGGCACCGAAGGCCGCTCTCGCAACCATAGCCAGGCAATGGCTGCAGTGATGAATGGAATGGCAGCGAGAATGGTCGTCGCATTGGCCACGCTGGTGGTCTGGAATGCCGCCGGGAAGAGTGTAATGGCCGCAGTCGAACACAGCATCACAATGACGCCGGCAACGCCCAGCTTGCGAATGACGGAAAAGGTTGCCCAACCGAAGCGCCAAAATACGAAACAGCCGATAAACAGGGCCCCAAAGACACCACGCCAGACAATGATCGTCCAGACGTCGAACGGCAAAAGCCTGACAAACAAACCGGCTGAGCTCCAGGCAATGGTTGAAACAATAATCAGCAGTATGCCCAGCCGGTGATGGGCCGTTGACGGGTCGGCTGACGACGGGTTCGGCCTTCCGGTACTATCCATTCCATTGCCTCATGCAGGTTAACCGATAACCCCCGATTGACCATTTTGTTGGGGTCGAGATTGGTCCGGAAAAGCGATATTGGCAAGGCGAGCAGGCTAGCGGAGGTGGTCATGAACCGATGTCGATTGGCTTGACCATGCTTAGCGCATCGACGTAGCCTGATTAGAAAGCCTACTGGCGAATTGCAGCGTTGTGTAAGTGGGAATGAGGAGTGGTCAGATGACTGACGGTGCCAAACATGACGCATGGAGCGCGGGCGACAGCTATGACGCCTATATGGGGCGTTGGAGCAAAAAGATAGCGGTGCGCTTTCTTGACTGGCTCAATGCAGGAGAGCATCTCGACTGGCTCGATGTGGGCTGCGGCACCGGGGCTCTTTCATCCACTATTTTGAGTAGGTGCAATCCCCGAAGTCTTGTTGGTATCGAGCAGTCCGCCGGTTTTGTTGCGACGGCACAACGAAACGTCAATGACGGGCGGGCGAGGTTTGAAGTCGGCGATGCCCAAAAACTGCCTCTTGATGACCAAAGCAGGGACATCGTGGCGTCCGCTCTTGTTCTGAATTTTGTGCCGGACATACCAAAAGCTCTCTCTGAAATGAAACGGGTTGTGAGGTCCGGCGGGACGGTCGCCTTCTACGTTTGGGACTACCCTGGTGGCGGGATGGGTTTTATGCGCGCTTTCTGGCAGGCTGCAATCTCGCTTGATCCCGGCGCATCCGGTTTTGCGGAAGGCAAACGATTTTCTTTTTGCACGCCCACGGGTCTAACCGAGTTGGCTTCGAATGCAGGTCTGCGGTCGGTCGAATGCACGGCGATTGAAGTTCCTACGATTTTTAGTGACTTCGATGACTTTTGGCGCCCATTCACTCTTGGGGCCGGTCCTGCGCCGGGATATTGCGTCAGTCTCCCCGATGAGGCGCGCGAAAAATTGCGCTTGAAGCTCAGCGATGATCTTCCTCGCCAGGACAACGGCACTATTGCCCTCAACGCAAGAGCCTGGGCGATTAAAGCTCTTCCTGGCTGAGGTTTCTGCTTGGCGCATCCATGGCACTAAATCAATGGCTGTTTCAGAGCCATTCTATGGCGACGTCCGACGCCAGGCTCATGCCACAATTTAGATTAAATCACGAACCAGGGAACAAATGTGGCGTAAAGCCGTTATAATTCAAATGTCATCATCAAAGAAATCACCAATGAAACGCATTATTTTCGCTACAGCGCTCGCCAGCGCATTGTTAATTTCGGCTGCCCAGGCAGCCCCCAGCAATTTTTTCGACAATCTTTCCGGAAGCTGGTCAGGTTCGGGTCAGGCCTATGTAACCAAGTACGGCGATATAACTGCCAATTGCCGGGTTGCGATCAGCGGAGCCGAGACCAAGGTTGCCATGAATGGCAGCTGCGGCATGCTTGTGTTCCGCCAGGCGCTGGGGCTTTCCATAAGGAATGCCGGTGGCAACAGGTATATTGGCACCTATACCGGATCAAAGACAGGCCCCGCAAAGCTTGACGGAACCCTTCAGGGTGACCGCTTGGTGATGAACATTAAATGGGGCGGACTGGTGAATGGCGACCGGACAGCCCAGATGGTGCTCGAGCGCACCGGGCCAAATTCCTTCGCGCAGATCGTTAGTGACAAGGTTGAAGGAAAGAGCCGCAGCACCTCAAACTTTGCCTTCGTCCGCCGCTAAAACGCCGCGCCGAGCGTCCCGCCCTCAAACGCCGCGCCTGAGACGCCTTGCTTTCATGGCTTCGTTGGCTTCCGGCGTTCCGTCATGGAACGAGCCAAACCACTTGTCGAGCGGCACCATGCCATCGGAATAATTCACCTCGAAATATTTGTGGTGCAGATAGTGGGCGAAGTAGGAGGTATCCATGCTTGCCTCCTCACCCACAACCACCCGGTCGAATCCCGTATGCCCCTGCGCCGGAGCCAGCCCCAGCCGCGAGGCAAGATTGATCATGTGGATGGGGTGCGACGGGATGAGAAAGAACAACGCGATCGTGGAGAAATAAATCACATGCTCGATGGGGTGCATGGAAAGGCCCGACCATGGCCCCGGATTGGTATTGCGGTGGTGCAGCTTGTGCGCCACCTCGTACAGCGGCGGCCAGTGCAGCAGGCGGTGCGCGCAATAGAACCCCACCTCGTGGATAAACGGCACCAGAAAAAACAGCGCGATGAAACCCACCGGATTTTCTGCAAAGCTGATCATCGGCGCGACATTGTTGGCGTAGGCCCAAAGCAGCAGCAGTTCATAGGCGGTCCATACCGGCACGCCGCTCACCAGAGTGTAGAACATGTTATCGTAGGTCTGGTTGTTGAAGAGAAAGGCCGGGAACTCCTTCGGCCACTGCCGGTTGTATTTGAAGGTGGTGCCTTGCTTGCGCCAGACATAGAGCCACAGGTGCCATGCGCCGTAGACCAGAATGGCCAAGACGACGTTACGGAGCAAAATCAGTCCCGCCCAACCGAATGAAATGGCCTCAAATGTTTCCAGCGGGGGTGTCAAATACATCCAGATCAGGATCGCGGCGATGGCATACAAAACATTCCAGGGCAGAAAATAGCCGGGAAAACCGAAAAACCATTTCAACAGAGCCCGCGGGCGCGGCGGCCAGTCAAAGGCCGGCCCATAACTCACGGGTTCCTTCGGTGCCCAGAACCCCCGGGAATCTTCCTTGCCGAATTTTGAATCATCCATGGTCAGGGCCTCGCTTCCGACCCCAGGCAATGATCGCACCGCAATAGTCTGCAATCAAGGCGCTTCGTGTCGTATAAGATTCCGCCATCGGGCAACGGAGGAGCAATGGGCGAGAGCAAAATCATTCTTGATGAAGTCGTTCCGGCCCGAAAGCCCTGGGGCGCGCGCATTGCGGCGAACGACGTTCTGACCATCACCGATCTCGAAGGCCAGCAGGCGGTTGATTTCCTCTGCTATGACGGCGCCAATCCACAAGACCGTTACTGCGCCACCAACACGGTGAAGGTCCAGGGCAATATTTTCGTGGGTCTCGGCAGCGTGCTCTATTCCGATAGCGGCGTGAGCCTGATGACGGTGATTGAAGATACGGTTGGCAGGCACGACACCATCTATGGCTGTTGCAGCAATCCCAACAATTTCCTGCGCTACGGCGTTCACACCACTGAATCCTGTTACTCGAACTTCGAGACGATCCTGAAGCGCTATGATCTCGATCGCTCGGCAATCGTTTCCAACGTGAATTGGTTCATGAGCGTTCCAGTCCTAGAGGATGGCAGCGCTGGTATTGCCGCCGCCGCCCTCAAGCCTGGAAGCCATGTGGCGCTGCGGGCCGAGCGCGACGTGCTCGCAGTGCTCTCAAACTGCCCGCAGATGCATAACCCATGCAACGGTTATAACCCCACGCCAATCCGCGTGACCGTCACACGCCCTGTGTCTTAACTCGGATAGGCCACCGCATGCCTGGATCATTTGCCGGAAAGCAACCTTCCGCATTTTAGTCGCGCCACAGGGGCTTGAGTGCCTCCCGCTGCAGGTCACTGCGCTGCACGCCGACGTCCTTCAGCAGGTAGTCGGGATAGCTGAGCAAACGGTTCAGCTCGCGGCGCTCCGTGAACCGCTGGACGAAGTGCGCTGCGATTGCGATTGGGTGACTATGGATCATGCTTGTCATCTGTCTCTCCTTTGCGTTTCAGGTTTCGAACTCTTGATTAAAACCTGTTTACTGGGACTATATTTGCTACATCGGCGTTGACATGACAAACGAGTAAGGAGCAGAGTATGTGTGATTTATAATCACACATAGGCAGTCCAATGGCCCGCCAGCTTCCACCCCTGACCACTCTCCGCAGCTTCGAATCCGCGGCCCGGCTTCTGAGTTTCTCCAAGGCCGCCGACGAGCTGCATGTGACCCATGGCGCCGTCAGCCGGGCGGTCCGCCATCTCGAAGATCATGTCGGGATCAAGCTCTTCAAGCGGAAGGTGAGGGCCGTAAACCTCACGCCGACGGGCGCTTCCTACGCCGCCTCAGTGCGCGATGCTCTGGATCGCTTGGCGGCGGCCACCGGCGTGATCATGGACCAGCAGTCGATGGGGGTTCTCAATATCAGCACCGTCGATTCCTTCGCCGCCAAGTGGCTCATTCCCCGGCTGTTCCGGTTTCGCCAGGCCCATGGCGACATCGAAGTTCGTCTCGCGACATCCGAGAAACTGGCCGACTTCGTGAATGACGGCATTGACATCGGGATCCGCTACGGCAGGGGACGCTATCCCGGGATCACCGCCGAGCTGCTGATGCGGGAAGAAGTTTTTCCGGTGTGCAGCCCGTTGCTCGTGAATGGCCCGCATCCCCTTAAAGATGCCGCGGACCTGAAGCACCACACGCTGATCCACGATGCCTTCGAAATCGATTGGGCGACGTGGCTCAAAACTGCCGGGGTCGAAGGGGTCGATCCGCACCGCGGTCCCAGGTTCGAATCCTCCGATCATGCGGTGCAGGCCGCAGTTCAGGGTGAAGGGGTTGTCCTTGGCCGAAGCGCGCTTGTCGCCGATGACCTTCGGGCAGGGCGGCTGGTCCGGCCATTCTCAACGAGCCTGCCCGCTGATCTCGCTTACTATGTGGCATACCCTGCGCAAACGCCCCAGCGGCCCAAAGTACGGGCCTTTCGTGACTGGCTATTCGAAGAAGTCACCCGCGCAACATGAGTCCCGAAGAGGCAGCAACGTCACACATCTAGCGTGCAACTGCCTTTACTTGAGGTGGAATATTTTTTTGCGGGCTCTTGATGAAACCCAGAATAGTTATCTTTTGCCAGAGTGGAAGCCTGGGTTTCATGCCTCTTCGATATGCCTCTGCAATGATGGGGAATGTCCTGCCTCCATATTCGGCTTTTGACAGGGCAGTGGCACTGTGAATGACCTCGGGAGGCAGCTGTTCGATGAATCCGAAACTGGCGGCATAATTAGCGTCCGGCACTGTGTTTCCGGAATGCAGCCCGCTCAAGAACACTTGCGAGCGCACCGTTTCAAGCCCCCATTTCGAATGGTTCCTGAAAAGTAAATAGGCCGCTACACCAAGTGTACATAAGGCGAGCAAGAGTTCCATTTTCAAACTGCCTCAGCGGGGCTTGAACACTCAATCCGTTTCGATGCCGGCCAGTCATTCTGTTCTTGTGCTGTTGCGGATGCGGTCAGGCAAACGAGGGTGAAACCCGCCAACACACTTGCGATGAAAAATTTTGCTGGTTTTCTCATGATCCGTCCCCAAACAAGGTTAAGGAACAGTTAACGTGGGCGGAGTCGGTTAATAAACGGTTAACAGTCCTGGACTGTGGCCCAGCACCCTTCGTGCCAGCTTATCGCAAATTTTCGTCATCCCGACGGAAGTCGCTATTGTATGCACACATCTTTATGGATGCAGTTACAACTATCAACGCGATGGATTCACTTATCTTCCGTCATCCCGATGAAAATCGGGACCCAGACTTTCCGCTTGTGTTCCGGTTGAAAGCCTGGGTCCCGGCTTTCGCCGGGATGACGAGAAGGAAAGAATGGGGCTGCCGCTCTAGCGTTTTTTGATTTTCAATTGACCTTGCCGACAAAAACAGCATCAAGGGCGTCCTCTGTCGCATCATCCGCAGAGGTCTTGTTGGCGGCAACAATGGGCCCGACTTGTGCCTCGATTTCCGCAACTGCCGCCAAGGCGTCTGCCTCGACTGCGTTCTGCCAGTTTGCGTAGGCTGTTTCGAGTTTGGTCACCCGCGCATCCGGGAGAGCAGCGTCTATGACAGCCTGGCTATAGGCGTCTTGCAAGGTCAAATTGCCCGGATCGGCCTGCAAGGTTTCATAGGCATCTACAACCGTTACTGACGCGGATCTTTCAAATGTCGCTTGCAGGGCCACCGCATCGGTTGCGTCAGCTTGCGTTTGAAACGCAATCAGTTCCTCATTCGCCAAGAAAGTGGCAAAGGGACTGCCAGTGTTCCAGAGCGCGGGAGTTACGAAGAATGCCACGCCAAGAGCAAGCGTAGCGGCGGAATTATTGAACCTCGAAGCCATGATGTTCCTCCGTCGTAAATCAGAGTGGCTAAGCAGGGGGTATTTCATAGAATTGAATTGGTTAACGCAACGTCAAACCCTTCTTCCGGTGAATCACGCATTGCGATAATGCATTCAATTTTTGATAAATTGCCGAGCCATTGGCGTCGGGACCCTTGCGGCGCGGCCAAAGATAAACGGCTGATCTCTCTCAGCTCTCAAGTCCAGCGACGGCAACTGGAACGTCCTGCCACTCCTCGCCGGAGGCGGTAATGCATGATATCCCGCTGGTGTCGGTTATCACCATGGTCCAGGTGCCTTGCGGCGACATGAAGATTTCCATGACCGCCTTGGAGTTCACCACACCCATGACGCGCCGGGTTTCCTTGAACTTGTTCCCGAGGGCATCGGCAATTTTGTCATGGCTGCTGCACTGGGGGGCGGCCTCGGCAATGCCTGCGATGCCGGCCAGCGAAATCGCAGCTAACGCCGCCACGAGGCTTAAAGAACGGGTCTGGGCAAACATCTCGGGTCTCCATCTTCGCTAACACTGCATCTTGCAGTGGGTCCAAGATGGCAGCCCTGCGCTTGCCGAAATATGACCCAGGTCACATCAGGCCAGATAAAATCAACTTGGGAAGCCCCATCCTGAATTTGCCTGCGAACTGACAAAGGCAAAGACCACTGGCGCTGCAGCAGTTTCGGCGGCAAGCAGTGCTGCTTCTCCTTTGCGCCGAGAATTATTGAGGGGTCCCAACCGGCCAAAATCTGTGCATAATCTCTATAATGCTCAGGGCAACAGATATCGGCCGAAAACAGCTGCAGGCGGGATCGCACCGGACAAGAACTCCGGATGAAACGCTCGCACATATCCTCCCACTGCGGCGCCAATTCGGCATCACCCGCATTTCGAACGTCACGGGCCTTGATCGCATCGGGCTTCCGGTCGTGCTCGCTGCCAGGCCAAATAGCCGTTCAGTTGCCGTGTCCCAGGGAAAGGGCATAAGCCTCGCGGCAGCCAAGGCGTCGGCGGTGATGGAAGCCATCGAACTGTGGCATGCGGAGAATATCGTCCGCCCCATGATCTTTGCTTCACCCGATGACATCGCGCGGTATGGCCCAGCGATTGATATCGCGCGATTGCCGCAAGTCGCCGGAAGCCGCTATTCCGGCTCACGCCGCTTTCACTGGACTGATGGTTTTGACATTGTGTCCGGCAAGCGCCTCCTCATTCCCCATGAAATGGTCCATGCGGCTTACACTCTTCCCAGCCTTCCCGGCGAAGGGTGCTTTCCTGCAAGCACCAACGGCCTCGCTTCTGGAAATCACCCGCTCGAAGCGATCTGCCATGGGATCTATGAGGTGATCGAGCGCGATGCGATTACCGTCTGGAATCATAGCCCGGCAGAGACCCGGAACGCGACCGGTCTTGATATCGCGTCCATCGATAATGAAGCTTGCAAGGAACTCATTGCCGCCATTGAACAAGCTGGTCTCCATGTGGCGATTTGGGACGTGACGTCGGATATCGGGATTGCCACATTTTTGTGTTTGATTGGCGACCAGGCCAAACCCGACAGTCACATCGGTTTGGGTTCAGGCACCCATAATGACCGCAGCACCGCACTTGCAAGAGCGTTGACCGAGGCCTGCCAAACCCGGATGAATTACATCACGGGATCACGTGATGACCTGCAATTTGAGGAATTCACAGCTCAAGGGCGGCTTCACATGCTTGGTGAAGCAAAGGCGTTGTTGCGTTACGAGTCCACTTTGCGCTCATTCCAATTGGTCCCGTCCCGCACCTACGAAACGCTGCGCGAGGATCTCAATTGGTTGCTGGAACGTCTGGCGGCCGTGGGTTTATGTGAGATCGGTTGTGTCGACCTGTCCCAGGGATTGGCGGATATCTCGGTTGCCCGCATTGTCATTCCGGGCCTTGAAGCACCCCACGACGATGACAGTTTCATGCCCGGACCGCGCGCTGCCGCGGCATCAAGAGGCAAATCATGACAGTTGTCATCTTTGCCGGACCTTCGGTTCATGGACTCGATATTCCAACGTCTGGCGATATCGCCGTCCGTCCGCCGGCCATGCAAGGCGACATATTCCGCACCTGCCTTTCACGGCCCAGGGCTATCGGATTGATTGACGGCTATTTCGACGGTGTTCCTTCGGTATGGCACAAGGAGATACTATGGACCCTGTCACAGGGCATCCCCGTGTTTGGAAGTGCCAGCATGGGAGCACTGCGGGCAGCCGAACTGGATGTGTTCGGGATGATCGGAGTAGGGCGCATATACCAATGGTACCGCGACGGCGTCCTGGAGGATGATGATGAAGTGGCACTCATTCACGGACCGCGGGAAACCAATTACCTGCCGCTCAGCGAACCGATGGTGAATGTGCGTTCGACATGCGAGGCGGCTGTCTTCGCAGGTGTCCTCCAGCAGCTGACCGCTGACTCCATCGTTGCATCCGCAAAACACATCCATTACCAGGACCGGACATGGGATGGTGTGCTGGAAGCAGTCAAAGCCAAATCTGCCGCAACCCCCGAATTGCCCGCGTTCTCCCAATGGAAAGAAAATGGTTATGTGGACCAGAAGCGGCAGGACGCAGTTCTGCTGATCTCTGAAATTCTTCGCTTTCTCGAGCAGCCAAAGGACGCAAATGCAAGCGGATTTCATTTCGAATGGACCAATCTGTGGGACAAGGCAGTGCATGAATGGACAACCGGTCACGCGCCAACAGACGATTCCGCCGCCATCATAAATGAATTGCGCCTCGATCCCGGGCTTTTCAGCGAAATAAGTTCACGGGCAGTCGTCCGGTCAATTCTCCTCACCGATGCGGACCGTCGACGGGTCACTGTTGACCGGGCAGCCAAGCTTGCCGCCCTTGGCCGGTTGCGGGAAGAACTTGGCCTGGGCCGCAAGTCTGACCTTGACGCATGGGCCAGTCAGAACGAGCTCATGAATGATGGGTTGGACGCCCTCATTGAAGAAGAAGCGCGCATTGACCAGGTGTCGAGAACCGCACGTACCTCCATCGGCCGACACATCATTTCGATTTTGCAATCACGTGGCCAGTACGCCGAGTTGGCAAAGCGAGCCAGCGACAAGCGCAGCACTTTACAGAAGCTTGCTTTTGGCCATGCGAAGACCTCGCAAAATCTATCTCCGCCGGTGGTTCTCAATTGGTTTTTCGGCAACCGGCTGCGGCAGGCGATACCTGCCGATATCGACAGGTTTGTGCAGAATCTGGGGCTTTTGTCGCGGCAAGAATTCTATCGTCTTTTGACGGATGAATATATATATTCATCGCAGAATGACAGTCGTGATGGTGGGGAAACTTGAGCGGTCCTCGACCTTGAAATGAAGCCAGAGGGATCCGCATGAGCGGGACACGCTTCAAACTATATCCTCAGCCGGGTTTCCTTGGCGATTTTGCGAGTGCCCGAAACAGTCTATATTTCGTCTCCGGCCGGCAGCATTGGGCCGGGTCCATCGGACCAACGGATCTACACGGTTTATCCCGTCGGAAAACCGGCACCCTACGGAATTGCTCCCTCTCCACAGGGACAGGCAAATATCCTGCTGCCGCCCTGGCGGGGTGAAGTCTTGGCCCCGGCTGCGCCGGATGCGGAGGGACATTTTGATTACCTCGCATCTGGAACACCGCAATTCGAGGCAGCACACCTGTTCGGAACCGTACGTTTCGTCCTTGACATCTGGGAACGATATCTCGGTCACCAGATAACGTGGCATTTTGCTGGACACTTTGACCGGCTTGAGCTGACGATCCAACCGAGCCTCAATAACGCCCTGGCGGGTTACGGATTCATTGAAGTTGGCGGCGATTGGAAGACCGGTGCGTATCAACCGTTCAGCCTTAACTTCGACGTCATCGCCCACGAGGTTGCGCACATCCTGCTTTATGGCGAGATCGGCCTTCCCGATCCCGAATTGTCGAGGGGTGAATATTGGGGCTTTCACGAATCCGCGGCCGATCTGGTGGCGCTGGTATCCGCACTGCATTTCAACTCCGTGGTGGATGAATTATTGCTTCGCACCAGCGGCAATCTCTATATGTTTAATGTCCTCAACCGGTTTGGCGAGTTGTCTCCGGAAGGGCAAATCCGCAATGCTGCCAATGATACCCGGCTGTCACAATTTGTCCACGGTTGGAGCGATGAACATTTGCTTTCTCAACCGGTGACCGGTGCATTTTTCGACATATTCGTGGACATATTCCACGAATTGCTTCTTGACGACGGCTTGATTGGCCCTGAGGTCGAAGATTTGTCCGACCGGCTCCTCGCCACGCCTGACTATGCACCGGTCATGCAGGCTCTGTTCGATCAGGCCTTCAATCGCAACCCTGATGGCTTCAAGGAAGCACTTCTAATGGCCCGCGATTTGCTCGGCACCTATCTTGCCGATACCTGGTCTCAGCTCAATGCCGATGATCTCAATTACACAAATGTGGCGAAAGCGTTTGAACAGGTTGACCGCGAATTAAGCGGCGGACGCTACCAGCAGGCTAATCCGCGGCAATTTCGATATGCGCGACATCGGTCACGTCCAGGTAGGCCCGCAGCTGGCGCCACATGGCAAAAACAGTCACGCGAATTCCGTACGGACGCTAATGCCGCGGGGTGGGTGAGAACAATTTCAGGCCATCTTACAAGACGGGCCGTTTGGTGCTATCGTCAACGTGACGTGGGTCATGGATAGTTAGTTTTGTTTGGTTCACTGTCGATTTGAGGGGAGGAGTTGACATGGCTGAAACACTCTTAAGTCCGTCCAATATCTTGCTATACGGCAGGATCGTCGAGGATCTTCGCATTGTTGCCCCCGAACCTGCCCATGGTGGCGCCAGGCACTCGCCGTTCGTAGTGGCCCGCACAGGCGGCGACAGGGACCTTGAAAATCAACTTGCTGCTGATAATGCGACTATAGCCCGAATATACAGCTTCAGCTATGAGGGCACGTATTATGATTTGCCGCAGCCAGCACTATTTCTGGTCCACGGACCTGGTTTGCTGGTCACAAACGTCTCGCACAAAAACCTGGAGGGCGCAGGCGATCCACGTGGTTCCATTGCGCCAGGCGAGCCTTCCTTGACCGGCGTGGCCGCAGCCGATTTTCAATTCGCCGACGGCATCAGGGTGTGGTCCTACGACAAGGCTGACCACACCATCCGGATGGATGTCGAAGCCGGCGAGTTCGAAGACGTGCTGTTGAACATGTTCTTCGGGGGTGGGGGCCCAGCGGTCAGCGGCGCACGCGTCTCTGGCGCACGCGTCAGCGGCGCACGGGTCTCAGGCGCACGCGTGTCGGGCGCGCGCCTGTCTGGCGGTCGTGGCGACGCCACCGACTAAGTCTGCCTCAGCAGCTAGAGCCCTGCCTTGCGCAGCCCTTCCACAAAGTGGGCGGAGTCTTCAGGATACTTGTCAGGTTGTACGGCAGCCCAACTCTCGACGTTGAAATTCGGATGAACTTCGAGAACTTTGGCGGCTTGCTCCCTTGCCTCCGCGATGCGGCCCAGCTGACCATAGCTTGCCGCAAGCAACCGCCGGCCCTCTGCGGGGTTTTGCATCCTCTGAATTGTATCGATCGTCTCGTCATACCGTTTCAGGTTAAAATATGCGCCGCCAAGATGCCATAGATATTGGTCGGGAAAGTATGGATTTAGCTGCATTGCCTTACCCATGAGCGAAATAGCTTCTTCTTCCTGACGGGTGTGGGTAAGCGCGTCAGCCATGTCCGACATGAGATCAGCATCGTTTGGATTTAAACTGATCGCACGTCGATAGGCGCTTATCGAGGCGTCATGTTCCTTGCGATAAAGATGGACAAAGCCAAGCTCACCGTATCCGCGCGCATCGAGGGAATCAGCACGAACGGATTCATGTGCCAGCCTGAGCGCAGTATCGAGAGCATTTTCGCGCTGCTCTGCCCAATTGTAGCGCCACTCGATATTCAACGTGCGCGATTTTGAGGCGAGAGCCCTTGCGTAGACCGGATCCAGGTCAAGGGCCTTGTCATAAAGCTCGCGCGCATTCCTTATATCTTCTCTCGTATAACGAAAAATGTGTTGCTGGCCCTGCAAGGCAAAACCATAGGCGCGCAGATCGGTTGGCGCGAGTTGCCTAAGCCGATCAAGTTCGGAGGACTCTATGTGCTGTGCGGCGGAGGAAACAATAAGCCGTGTGATCTCATCTTGAAGCTCGAATATCCCCTCAAGCTCGCGGTCATAGCGTTCTCCCCAAATGATCCTGCTGCGTTCGACATCAAGAAGCTCTATGGCAACGCGGATTCGATGGCCAGCTTTTCGTAACGAACCCCTGACGACATACCGAACTCCGAGTTCGCGTGCAGCATTGAATGGATCCACTTCTGGATCGTTGTAGGCATAGGCTGAACTTCGAGCGATTACGAACAAGTCATGAAAGCGCGAAAGACTCGTGGTGATGTCGTCTGACAAGCCATCCGCGTACCAGCTTTCAGTTTGATCGCTGCCCTGAAATTGCAATGGCAGCACGACAACCGAGCGGTCCTTGGCTGGCAATACGATCGAATTTTTCGAAAGAAACAAAGGCCGCAGCCCCCGCGTCATCGCGGCACTGGTGGAATTCTCATGAACCTGAAAGGCGTCAACAGGCTCCTTCACATTCTTCAGGCGCTGGGCGCCCAGGTATTCGTAGCCGTAAGTCAGCCTGTTCCGGACCTGCTCATAAACTGTTGCGGAAATGCAAACATGCCCAGGCCGTGCCAGTGATTCCAGGCGAGATGCGATGTTAACGCAATCGCCGCTGACCCGGGCTCCATCCACCAGAATTTCACCAAGATTGATTCCAACCCTGAACCAAAACTGCCTGTCCTCAGGCATGCTGTCGTTCAGAATTTTCATCTTTTTTTGCAGTTCCATGCCGAAATCCACGGCATGAATGGCGCTGTCAAACAGGACAAACAGGCCGTCGCCGCGGACTTCGATGACTTCGCCATAATGCCGCTTGGCCAGCTCGTTGAAGTCATGGAACCGCGACTTGGCGGCACTCCACGTCCCGATCTCATCCCGCCCCATCAATCCCGTGTAGTTCGCAACGTCTGCGAACAACACCGCTCCGAGGCGGCGTTTTGGGCTGTTATTTGCATCATCTCGCATAAGCGTGTCCGATCAACTCACTCACAAATAAGACACCTGCACATATTATTATGACTCCCTTGAAGATGTGGAGGAGGAGCCTCCGGGCCACGCCAGACGGTCTGTTTCATCGGCGCCAAACCGCAGGATTGTCTTCCGATCCAGCTCCCCCTGCAAGACATTGCGCCGCTTGGCCCATTCTTCGCGGAGCACGCCTGCTACCACCATATCGAGATGTGTGCCTTTGCAGAACCAGGCCTTGCGCATCCTCCCCTCTTCCTTGAATGCGGCCCGTCCTACCAGTTTTGCGGAAATTTCATTGTCTTCGCGGTAGTAAGTTGTCACCCGGGTCAGATCGCAAGCGGTCAAACGCAAAGTCGAGAAGCAATCCAATCAAGCGGATTCCAATGCCCCTGCGGCGCATTGCGCGGGCAACGAAGACCGGCAGCACACAATCGCCGCTGGGATAGTTGACGGTTTGCAAACCGCCGATTGCAACGGGTTCACCCTTCAGTGTTGCACGCTACGTACCAAAACGCCTTGGCGGGAGCCGGGCCCGCAGCAAGATCTTCCTTCCAGTTCTCCCGCAAAGTTTCGCGTCCTTTCGGCAAGGGTGAACTCCGTTCAAAAAGCGAAAGATCTTCCGGGTCGCCGAACCAGGTGGCAATTGAATCAATATCGCTCAATTCCAGAGCGCGGATGGACAAGACATAAGGTGCAACTGAGGTCATCTGGCATCTCTCTTATTCAGCGTGGACGCACAAGTTTTGATCTTATCGAAAGCCGTTGCCAGTCAAACGTATAGCAAAGATAAGTGAGAAATCCATGGCCTTGTGGCGAACCAATTTTCTTCAATTGATGGCAACTCGCTGTTGATCCAATACATGCCATTCAGCTCTCAAGTCCAGCGACAGCAATCGGAACATCCTGCCATTCCTCGCCGGAGGCGGTAATGCATGATATCCCCCTGGTGTCGGTTATCACCATGGTCCAGGTGCCTTGCGGGGACATGAAGATTTCCATGACCGCCTTGGAGTTCACCACACCCATGACGCGCCGGGTTTCCTTGAACTTGTTCCCGAGGGCATCGGCAATTTTGTCATGGCTGCTGCACTGGGGACCGGCCTCGGCAACGCCTGCAATGCTGGCCAGCGAAATCGCAGCTAACGCCGCCACGAGGCTCAAGGAACGGGTCTGGGTAAACATCTTGGTTCTCCATCTTCGCTAAAACTGCATGGTGCAGTGGGTCCAAGATGGCCGCCCTGCGCTTGCCCAAATATGACCTAGGTTACATCAGGCCAAATAAAATCAACTTGGGAAGCCCCATCCTGAATTTGCCCTTGGGAACCAGTTCTTCAACCGAAAACTGAAGCGATCCAGCATGGGAACAAGTAATCCAGACGATTTCTGAAGTCGGCGTGCAATCACAGGGCGCCCAGAAAAGTGTCGGAGAAGTGTAACTTCGATTACATCCAGGCCACGAAGGGTGATGGTAAGCGTGGTTCGAGCCGTCAAGCTCATACAACTCAACCAACAGGAGGTTACCATGAACAAGCTCTTTATTTCCATCATTGCCCTCGCAGCTCTCTCCGGCGCCGCTCTGGCGTCAGGACCGCTTCAATGGCGAACGTGATACCAGCGCCTAGTCGGCTTCTATTCGCCGAAGGACAATTGCAAAGTCCCACCGTGACGAAGGTTTCCCCACTCGCCATCGAGAATAATGCCCGTTCATTGACCGCCTTCGAGCGCATGAACAAAATCTCTCTAGAAAACGAAAACAGCAGCCACTAGCTGTCCAACGATCTATGGAGGCCGGGCTCGCGCCCGGCCTTTTTGCTTTAATCGTACCTGCAGGCCGGTCCGCCACAGCCAGAAAGAGCTCAGTGTCAATTTCCGGGGATCTGACCTATATTTCAGCGCTAATATGGCAGTTGAAGCAGAATGGGTCTCCCTTGACAGCATCCAAGCCGAAATCTGGATCAGCCGACAGAACAGTGCCTATGTCCCGGCTCTTTCGCGGACATCACGGAGGATGCACGCCAGCTTATCCTGGCTGCGGCCCTGCCCATCAATCTCAAGAAAGGCCAGCGGCTGTTTGAACGTGGCGACCCGGGCGGGACCATGTATGTGGTGGTGCAGGGTCGCATCGAGGTTTCCGTTGTTTCGGCTGCCGGCCGCAAAATATCGCTCAATCTGATCAGTGCAGGAAATTGCTTTGGCGAGGTCAGCATGATCGATAACCAGGATCGGACCGCGTCCGCTGTGGCGCTTGAGCCCACGTCCCTCCAGCCAATAGGACGAAGCACTTTTTTTGCCGCCGCGCGGGTCTGCCCGGAATTGGCCATCACGATGACGGAGATACTCTGTGAACGGGTGCGCTGGCTGAGTGACTCAGTGGAAGACTATGCGCTGCTCTCGCTGGATCGCAGACTGGCTCGTCGCCTTCTTCTGCTTCACGACCAGTTTTCCGGTCCCGACGGTACAATTGAGATTGCGCAAAGCGACCTCGCCGATTTCGCTGGAGCGACTCGCGAGTCAACAAATAAGATACTTATGCACTGGAAGGGCCTGGGATTGATCTCCCTGAAGCGACGGACCATTCATCTCATGGACAGGGCAAAACTCGACCAGATCGCCTATGAAATAGGCTCCCCCTAAAACTCTCCGGTTGTTGCCACTGCGATAAAGCAGCTTCTACCTACGCTTTCTTGAGAACAACGAAGCGGCAATTACATGCGGGTTAAATGCTGCAAGGTCATATATCGGTGATTGCGGCCTGTCAGATTTCCAACCCTTTTCATCGACCGATTGTGAATCGACTCCGGCTGCGGAATCTGCGTTCAGTCGGGAAACCCTGAGAAGGTGCAGGTTCCTAAAGCAGCGTTGGATAAAAGGCCTATTTGCTCCCGCAGTGCGAGCTGTTGGCATGAAGGCAGAACCAAGAGCCGCCATACCAGTCGCAATGAATAACTTGTTCATAGGTATCTCCCTGAATGAGTTGGTTTGAGATTGTTGACTATGAATCAAATTACCGGTGCCCATCCGGCCCCGATGTAACCTAGCTTACACTTCTAAATTGGAAACCAGGGTGTTCAACGATTTCAGCATCACCCGGCGCATCCGACGAGATCGTTCTCATCATTCCATCGAATGTCCGACTTGGGAGGTGATCTCTATTGATCGACGCAACACTTTAATCTTTGTTGGAAAGATGGAGTGTTGGAATGAGATATAGGCAAGACCTATTGCTGGCGCGTGATCGGACCTGATCACTCGCCAGCGCTAGTCAGCCTGCGTCAGATCGAGAACCAGAGCCATAACCAGTGGGGTCTCCGGCGGCACCGGCGGTGCCAATGGCCATTGTGCCACCAGCGCCGGCACACACGGCGCCAGCGGCGAACCCGGTGCCGGTGACGTCTACCTGTGTAGTGGGCGAGTTCGAAATCCTCATCCAGTTCCCCTAACGGCCCGCCAGATTCGGGAAGTTTGGGAAGGACAGAGCCAGACTGGGGGGCGGGGCCTCCCAGCGGAACCGCGGCTAGCGCCTCGGCCTGGCGGGGCAAAACGGAGGCAAACCCGGCTGTGCCAACCACGCCGAGCAGACCTGTAACAAACAATCTCCTGTCC
Organism: uncultured Alphaproteobacteria bacterium; assembly: GCA_963766425.1. Taxonomy (GTDB): domain Bacteria; phylum Pseudomonadota; class Alphaproteobacteria; order Rhizobiales; family Aestuariivirgaceae; genus Aestuariivirga. The sequence continues at coordinate 60,085 of CAVYAB010000006.1, read as the reverse complement.
ATTGCTGTCTCCTTCTGCAAATTTCAAAAGTTACAAGACCCCCCAACACCTAAAACCAATTACGGCCAGAATGGTTCCCCAGATTGAAGTTTTACAGAATTTTTTGGCTCCCCACAAACTTTGGGGCGGTTGCAAAACAGAAGTGAAGTCTATTCGGTCACGGGCTGGGCCATGCTATCCGCGATGGCAACCGGAGCATTCTGCCTCAGAATCAGGCCAACGGTCATGGACCCGGCAATTGCCGTCAACAGGATGAACGCAAATCCGATGTTGCGGAAAAACCCAATGTCGGCGGTTTCATTCTGGGGAGTTGGCAAGGGCATGTTGTTTCCTCTGGTCTTTGCTTTTTAGTTACCAGAAGGTTACGCCACCTTCCCTGTATGCAGCTTGAAGCCTCCATTCATCGGCCGTTCATATTCAGGCCGCGACATTGGGCTGCGGCGTTTAGTCATGAAACAGGGGCTTCGGTGCTTTATTGCGCCGGACAACCGGTTTTGCCGCATAAAATTGTGTTTTCCGTCCCGCTTTTGGCATGATCTGATGAGCCCCGATTCCGCCCAAAAAACCGGCCCGAATCCGGCTCCAAAAACCCTAATTAACCGTTTGTTATTACTAAGCATTAACTTTCGCCGCCATTCCTGACTTTTCTATTCATCCCCAGTTCAGCTACCCCCCTCTAAAACGGGTGTCAGAAAGGCGACAGCTTAATGTTTAGAGGTTTGAAATTCGTGGCGATTGCGTTGGTGGCATTGTTTGTCGCCGAGCCTGCCGTTGCCCAGTTCAAGCCCAATGTCCGGGTGACCTTGCCCTATCTCCGGAAAGTCGTGCCCCCAACCATCAAGCCGTCATTGCGCAATGTGCAGAGGTTGCCAATCACACCATCCGAGGCCGCAGCCATAGCCCAAGGCCAGTATCCCGGTTCCAAAGTGCTTAAGGTGAAGCTAAAGGGTGAGGCCTATTCTGTCGTTCTGGTAAATGATAATAACCTTGTTCGGGTTACAGTGAGTGGGCTAGACGGCTCTCTCTTTTGACTTCTCACGCCGCCTGGACTTTTGGGATGGAAATAAATGCGCATTCTCGTCGTTGAAGACGATCCTGACCTGAACCGGCAGCTGGTCTCCGCCCTGACCGATGCGGGCTATGTGGTTGACAAGGCCGTGGATGGTGAAGAGGGCCATTTCCTCGGTGAATCCGAACCCTATGACGCCGTGGTCCTCGATCTGGGCCTGCCGGTGCTCGATGGCGTGAGCGTCCTGGAAAAATGGCGCCGCGCCGGCAAGAAAATGCCGGTGCTGATTCTCACGGCGCGTGACCGCTGGAGCGACAAGGTGGCGGGCTTCGATGCGGGTGCTGATGATTATGTGGCCAAGCCTTTTCACATGGAAGAAGTGTTGGCGCGCGTGCGCGCCCTTCTGCGGCGCAGCGTCGGCATTGCCACTAGCGAACTCACCTGCGGGCCCATGGTGCTTGATACCAAGAGTGCGCGCGTCACCGTCAATGGCACGGCGATCAAGCTCACATCGCTGGAATTCCGCCTGCTGGCCTATCTGATGCATCACGGCGGCAAGGTGGTTTCACGCACTGAATTGGTTGAGCATCTCTACGACCAGGACTTCGACCGCGATTCAAACACGATCGAGGTTTTCGTCGGGCGCCTGCGGAAGAAACTCGGCGTTGACGTGCTGCATACGATCCGCGGCATGGGATACTGCGTATCCGAGCCGGATAATGCGAACTAACTCACTTTCTTTCCGTCTCATATTCACGTCTGCAGTGGTGGCCATCGTTCTGCTGGTGAGTGCCGCCTTTCTGTTGGCCTATCTGTTTCAATCGGCCCTTGAACGGAATTTTGACGCAAGGCTCCGCGCCATTCTTGATGGCCTGCTTGCCAATGTGGAATTGGGAACCGATGGCGCCCCCGGCATGGAAGGGCAGATTGCCGATCCGCGCTTCTCCATTCCGCTTTCCGGCTGGTATTGGCAGGTGTCGCCGCCCAAGGACAAGGCGCTGGGCGAGCTGGCTTCCGAATCATCTCTTGAAAAACGCCTCGTTCCCACCGATGCCGATTTGAAAGCCCGCGATGCCGGCGGCGTCGCCAGCTTTTACATTCTGGACAGTGAAGGCAAGGAACTGCGCGCCATCGAACAGAAGTTCAAGCTCTTTGGCGGCGAGGACGAGTTTTCATTTCTGGTTGCCGGAAACTTTGACGAACTGAAGGAGGAAGTCCAGGCTTTCCGCCGCGCCCTCTATGGCGTTCTTGCGCTGCTCGGCTTTGGCCTTCTGGCCTCGATCCTGTTACAGGTGCGCGTTGCCCTGCGACCCATGCAGCGAATGCAACAATCGCTGAGCGCTATCCGCGGCGGCAAGGCCGAGCGCCTGGAAGGGGAATTCCCATCCGAAATGCAGCCCGTGGCCGATGAATTGAACTTGCTCATCCACGCCAATACAGAAGTCATTGACCGCGCCCGCACGCAAGTTGGCAATCTTGCTCACGCCCTGAAAACGCCCTTGAGCGTTCTCACCAATGAAGCCCAGGACAGCAAATCGGATTTTGCCCGCAAGGTTTCCGAGCAAACCCGGATCATGCGCGACCAGGTGAGCCTCTATCTCGACAGGGCACGCCGCGCCGCGCGGGCCCAGACCATTGGTTCCGCCACCGAAGTTGAACCAGTGCTGACCGCCTTGGGCCGCACCATCATGCGCATCAATCAGGACAAGGGCGTCCAGATCGACGTGGCGGTAGCCCCGGGCCTGAAATTCCGCGGCGAAACCCAGGACCTGGAAGAAATGGCCGGAAACCTTATCGACAACGCCTCCAAATGGTCCACCCGCGCCGTGAAAGTGAGCGCCGCCCCCGTGGTTGACCATGTGGATGGGGCCCGCAACTGGCTCCTCATTACCGTCGACGACGATGGCCCGGGCCTGCCTGCGGAAAAGCGCGGGGATGCGGTCAAGCGCGGCAAGCGCCTGGATGAATCCAAGCCCGGCTCCGGCCTTGGCCTGTCGATTGTAACCGAAACCGCCGGCATGTATGGCGGCAGCGTGGTTCTCGGCGATGCAGAACTGGGAGGCCTCAGGGTCCAGCTCAAGCTTCCGGCGGTTGCCTGAGCGCAGCGGGCTGTGAAATTACTTGCTCAAACTGAATTTGGTTTGGGCCCCGCTTCTTCGCCAAGGAAATGCCCGCCCCATTCGTCTAAGCTAGCAAAACGATGAACCCAAGTGATCTCGAGCTGGCCCAAAGGGCCGCGAACGGTGAGCGGGACGCCTTCCGAGAACTCTTGGAACGTCACTACGATATGCTTTACCGGCTCGCATACCGGTTTTTTGGCAATGTGGCCGACGCTGAGGATGTGACCCATGAGATATGCCTCAGTCTCGCGTCCAAGATCGGCGGATTTCAGGGCCGAAGCCGCCTGTCGACCTGGCTTTACCAGGTTGCGATCAATGCCTGCCGGGACCATGTGCGGCGGCAAAGCAATATAAGGAAGTTTGCGGGCGCCTCGGTGGCCTTTGCAGAACTTCAAGCGGCAGATTGGGAAGATACGGACAGAAAAGTTAAATGGCTGTACGGCGCAATTGGTTCCCTTGATTTGCCGATAAAAGAAACTGTGCTGCTGGTGCTGACCGAGGAACTGAGCCACCGCGAAGCGGCCGAGATTCTCGGAGTTGCCGAAACAACGGTGTCATGGCGAATGCACAAAGCAAAAAAGCACCTGAAGGTGCTTGCGGAGTCTGCTGATGGCTGATGAAATGGAAAGACTGAGACACATATTTGGACGCAATGCCCCTGCCGCGCCCCGGCAATCGATTCGAAGCCGGACCATAGAAGAGGCCGTCGCTCATTTTGATGCAATTCAGCAGGAGCGCCGCCAAGGATTTCACCTCGTTGATCGTCTGAGGATCACAGCAAAAGCTGTGGGAAAGATAATTGCGAGGAAGCGACCGATGAAACTCAGCCACGCCCTGGTGGGAAGCGTAAGTGTTGCGGCACTTGCATTGATAATCATCAACACAAACCAAATGCAAATACCGGCTACGCTTGAACCCAAGGTGGAGAAGGGGCAGGGCCAACAGGCCGCCGCACCCGCCGACAAGATTTCACCTGATCTGGCCCAAAAGAGTGCAACGCCTGCGGCCCCTAGTGATGGCAAAAAGGTAGTTGAAACTCTGGCACCCGCCCGAAGCAACGAATTTGTGGCTGATGGCAGGAATGAAAGCGTGGCAGGCGACGATAGCATGGGAGCCGCCAACCTCCCGCTTGCCCAGCCGGCATCACCAGCGATGTCAATGGAAGAACTTGCCGCTGGCGGCGGTGGATACGCTACGTCCAAATCTGAATATGACGCGTCGGTCGTTGCGCAAGACGGGATAGAAGGAAGGGTGATCGGTGACTTCGAGCAGCCGCGAGAGCAATACCGGGATCAGGGCAGGGACAAATTTACCGACATTGTATCCAATCCCGTGAAAGTCGCCGCAGACGAGCCGGTTTCAACCTTTTCAATTGATGTCGACACATCATCCTACGCATTCATGCGGGCGTCGCTCAACAACAATACGCTCCCACAGAAGGATGCGGTGCGCGTCGAGGAACTGATTAACTATTTCCCCTATGACTATGCGGTTCCTTCCGATCGAAGCGAACCATTTAAAGCAACCGTGTCAGTATTTCCCACGCCATGGAACGCCAATACCAAGCTGATGCATGTCGGCATCAAGGGGTTTACGATCAATGGAAGTGAAAGGCCGCCCGCCAACCTCGTGTTCCTCATCGACACTTCCGGGTCCATGGACGAACCTAACAAGCTGCCACTCCTGCGCAACGCGATGAAGCTTCTGGTCGAAACACTCGGCCCCAATGACAGCGTGGCGATCGTGACCTACGCCGGAAATGCGGGCACGGTGCTGGAGCCGACCAAGGCTGCGAACAAGGCCCGCATTCTGGCGGCCCTCGATGGGCTCACCTCCGCCGGTTCCACCGCGGGCGCCGAGGGCATCCGGCAGGCCTATCAGCTTGCCGAACTCAACCTCAACAAGCTCGGCGTCAATCGCGTGATCCTTGCCACCGATGGCGACTTCAATGTCGGAATAACCGATCCGGAAGAATTGAAGAGCTTTGTCGAACGCAAAAGGGCGACCGGTGTTTATCTTTCGGTCCTGGGTTTTGGCATGGGCAACTACAACGATGAGCTCATGCAAACCCTCGCCCAGAATGGCAACGGCAATGCCGCTTACATTGATACGATCAATGAAGCGCGAAAGGCATTGGTCGATGGCGCCAGCGCCATGCTCTTTCCGATTGCCACGGATGTGAAAATCCAGGTTGAATTCAATCCGCAGTCGGTCTCGGAATACCGCCTCATTGGCTATGAGACGCGGCTATTGAACCGGGAAGATTTCAACAATGACAAGGTGGATGCGGGCGACATTGGCGCAGGTCACACGGTGACGGCGATTTACGAAGTGACGCCAAAGGACTCCAAAGCAGCACTTAACGACCCTCTGCGCTATGGGACGGAACCGCCGAAAAATACGGCCGCGACGGGTGAACTGGCATTTCTCAAGATCCGCTACAAATTGCCTGGCGAAGACGCGAGCAAGCTTATCACCACGCCGGTGGGTGCTGCCACCGGAACGGCACCGGCGGACGCTCTTTTTGCAACGGCAGTTGCGGCCTTCGGCCAGATTCTGCGCGGGGGCCAATATACGGGAAGCTACAGCTACGACGACGTGGTCAAGCTGGCCCAATCGGCCAAGGGCGCCGACGAGTTCGGCTACCGCGCCGAGTTCATCAATCTTGTCAGGTTAGCCAAAACCGCGCAGTCGATGGAGCAATTGCCGCAGTAGGGGCAGGTGGAAGTGCTGTTCATTTCCAGATCGGCCCCACGAGCCGTTTTCAACTTTTCTAGCGCTGTTGTTCGGCAACTGCCATTGGCATGTCGAATTTAAGATGGGTGGGCAGGAATCGTCCCCGAATGCCCGTGGCTGGCTGGCATGTATGGCGGCAACGACGTTCTGGGCGATGCCGAGCTTGGCGGCCCTCTAGCGGCCAGAATTTCTCCAAGTGAGCTTCCCGTCAAACCGCTTCATACTTTGGCAGGAAATGCTCCAAATATTTTCTTGCAATCAACGCACCATGCGAACATGACAATGCCATCAGTTCCACTTCGGAACTGACGGCAACGGAGTGCGCCATTGCGCAAGGCGATCATCACGGGCGGGGCACGCGGCATCGGCTGGGGCATCGCAAACTCCATGCTGGAGGCCGGCTACGCGGTGATGGTATCGGGCCTGACGCGGGCAGAGGTGGATTGCGTTCCGGCCCGCGAACACCTGGAAGCGGTGCAACTCGACGTGACCAGCGATGCCCAGGTTGAAAAACTGCTGGCGCGCTTTGACCGCCTGGACGTTCTGGTCAATTGCGCCGGCACAATAAAGCGCGGGGCGGAATACGAAATCGAGACCTTCAAGTCGGTCATCGATGTAAACCTCACGGGAACCATGCGCATGTGTGTGGCGGCAAGGCCCGCGTTAGCAAGAACAACGAACGCGGCCATCGTCAATACGGCGTCAATGCTGTCTTACTTTGGGGGCCCGCTGGTGCCGGCCTATGCTGCCTCCAAGGGCGGCATCGTCCAACTCACCAAGTCGCTGGCGGTGGCCTGGGCGGGCGAGGGTATCCGCGTCAATGCCATTGCGCCGGGCTGGATTGCAACCGAATTGACACGTGGCATTGCAAGCGACGAGGCAAGATCAGCCGCCATTCTCGCCCGCACCCCTTTGAAGCGCTGGGGCGAACCTTCCGATATCGGCGGCAGTGTTGTTTATCTCTGCTCCGAGGCCGCCCGCTTTGTTACCGGAATCGTGCTGCCTATCGATGGCGGCTACGCTGCAATGTGAAGGGACTTGACCATGGACAAAAATCGTTCGGGCCAACTTGAAAATTCACGCGTGCCCTATCAGCATCCCCAACCCAGAGAAGCCTTCCCGGAACTCGTCATTCCCAATGCCATTCCGCAGGATGAGCGGCTCTGGGTGCCGCAACAGGAAAACGTATGGTTCCGGCCGCTCTGCCTTTCGGCAAGCCGGGGCTACTGGGTAAATCTGCTGCGGGTGCGGAAGTCGGGCGTCCTGTCGCGCCACCGGCACCCGCAGCCGGTACACGGCTTCGTGCTGAGGGGAAGCTGGCACTATCTGGAGCATGACTGGACAGCGAGCGAAGGCACTTATGTTTATGAAGCGCCCGGCGAAACCCACACGCTTGTCGTTGAGGCTGATGTCCCGGAGATGATCACGCTTTTCCAGGTCAATGGCGCGATGATCTATGTTGACCCGGATGGCGCGGTTCTGGGCTATGAAGACGTTTTCACCAAGATCGACCTATGCCGGAAACATTATTCGGAAATCGGGCTGGGTGAGGGCTTCGTTGACCAGTTCCTGCGCTGAACCCCGTTCTGCCGCTTACTTCGAAAGCTCTAAAGCGATCCGCTGCCATTCGGTTTTGATGTCTGCGGCACGCTCGCCGCCAACCCTGCGGTACCAATAGGCGGCATTCGTTGTATCCCCCTCGATCCAGTGCACCAGCGCGTGCACGAGGTCGTAGGCGCGTTCGCCTTCTGCCGTCTGGCAAAGGTCATGGGCCTTTTTCCATTCCTGTCCCTTGGCCAATCCTCCCTTCTTCAGCCACCACAACGCCTCCAGGGGAGGCGATAATGTTTTTGGCGGCAGGTCCTCCACGTAGGACCAGGGGATCGCATTTCTCATGTTAAGCCCTCCACATTTTTTTCCGAAAGCCGGCCTCAGGCACCCCCCGTCCTGCGGCAATTCTTTGAGAACTGCCAAGCCCTGTCAAGCTTTACCAGCAACCCCAGCGGTTCGGAGGGCCCAGGCCAGGGGCCATTTCGGGGCCGTTGCCCACTCCCGAATTTAATCAAACAAATTGAAGTTAGCTGAGAAAAATCCACATAACTTTAATTTTTCGATTGATTTTAAGTTGCCGGAACACTATCTGCTTTGCCATACAAAATTATTGTGTCGGGCAAGTTCAAGCAAAAAACTGATCAATCGTTTTGCGTTCTGCGATGACAACCCGGGGGCTTAGTTCGGGTTGGTGTCCTCGCATACTGCCCCCAGTCTCGGGGACATTGAACCGGGGGAGCGGGCTTTCCAAAGTCCGCTCCCTGTTTTTTGCGGGCCCAGCAGGGTCGTTGCCTGAGCAATCACCGGTGCCCATCTTGACCAGAGCCGGCGCGGAATCAGTTTGTGCTGGTGTTGTCCTCTGCCTGGTCGAAGGACACCAGAAAATCGTGGGGCGGCTGCACATTGCGCGCCGCGATATCCCTAAGGCTCCTGGTCTTTTCAATAATCTTCATGCCCTCCAGCGAGAATGTTGTTTCATTGAAGACATTTTCCGACAGGAGCGGATTGGTCAAAGCCTGTGAAAATGCGTCGAGCGCCACCATCCGGCCAATGAGCGATGGGACGGCCGAGCGCGGCCTTGATTCTTCCGCGAACAGGCCGGCAAAAAATTCAATTTTGTCGACCTCGCCATAAACATTCTTCAATCCCTGGACAACCTGTGGATCACTACTGATCTGCTCAAACCTGGTTACACGCGGAAACTTCATCGCCTCACGATAGTCATTGTAGGTCGCGAGCCGGTTTTTGCGGCCCTGCTCAATCGACCGTTGCTCCACCAGGTGCAGTCGCGATACCGTATTGTAAAGGCCAAGTTCGCCGGCCTTCTGGCGGCTCGCCTGGTCAATCATGAGGGCAAGGCCGTTATCGCTCAGAAGCGTATTGTCCAGAATGAGCTTGTCCACCAGAACATTATTGCCATTGAAAGAAAACACGCTGGGAAAAAATCCGTGCCAGCGGTAGAGCAGATTGAATTCGATGGCGATCCAATTCGGTTTGTTCCAGCGCGCCAACCAGGCAACGGAGGGATTCGCCCGGAATTTGAACCAGTAGGGCGAGATGTGGTTGATATACTCCTCGACCACGCGTTTGATCAGTAGCACGATCATCACATTGCGTGCAGTTTCAAAGACGCGGTCATCATCCCACGATGGATTGGCATTTTCGATGATGCCTGCAACCTGGTTATGCTCGCGAAGGAACAAAGTGTTCAGGGCCGAAGTGACAGGCGTCGTATTGGCGCGGTCACCGCCGAAAGCAAAGATCGTGTCACTTTGATTGAAGGGAAGCGGCTTTGGCTTGTTCATATTCAAAGGAGCGGGAACTGCCGAAAACTCGGGTTTTTTGTCATGGGTGCCAGGAATGAACAGCGTATGCGCATATTCTTCCCCATCACGCATGACGAACTTCAATTTTCCCTTGTCACCTTGCTCATTGGATTTAAGGCGCAATTGGTCAGTGACTTCACGTGTCAGTCCATAGAGGGGATTAAGGTCAATCTGGTGGTTGGAATAGTTCTTCCGCCTGTCAAAAGGGTCGGTCAGCAGAAAACCATCGGTGAACCATTGGGCGAAGGAGGCAAAAAGGAGTGTCGATTTTTTTGACATTCTCTGGGAGCCGCCTTGGGGTATTTGAAAAAGCGTCAGCACATCCGCGACGTCTGGCAGCCCCGCAATATCCTTGGCGCCCAGGTGGCGTCCGCTCCAGCTTCGGTCGGTGAGGGAACGCCAAGAGGTGTAATCGTCGAGCGCTGAAAACTGGTGCGGCCGCGGTTTCGCCTTGAGCACGGCACGGTCGATGATCACTTTGTTGATGCGGTCGCCAAGCCATTTCGTGCCATTCACGAATTCCCACAGGAACCGAAAATTGGTCAGGAGAAAACTTTCGAGTTTGTTCCAGCAGCCATCCCGGCTTTTATCACGCTCAGCCACTGGGTTCACTTACCGAGGACGTGCTCGTTGAAGAATACGAGTGACTCGATAGTCTCGGTCAGGGTGCGGTTTGTGGCCGTTGGCCCTTCATCTGGAAACCAGCCCAAATTCCGTACGTTGTGAATGTCTTTCGGCAAGACATCCGGGTCAATGCCAGGGAACGCTTCCGCACCCATGAACTCGACGCCGAGACGCGTATCCGTGTGGCAGCTCAGGCAATCCGTGTTGAAGAAATGGCTTTTCACGGGATCGCCAATCAGCTCCACGATCTCCTTCACCCGTTCCTTAGAGGGCGCGCCGCTGAACAGCTCAGCGGTTGCAAGCCCTTTGCGTCCCTCCAACGCCAATGGTGGCTGCAACGCCGCATGCTGGCAGGTCGTCGCATTGAGATTATTTGGTGCGGGGCTTGGCAGAATATTCCCCGCGCCGGAAAAAGTCAGCATCTGGGCAAACTGTGCCCCATTCAATGCGGGGCTCGGAACCGGAAAAAACTCGCCTTGCTTGCGCGGATTTTCACCCATGGCCAGAAAAATCCAGGCATCCCCGTTATCGCCAGGACGACCGGCAATCGCCATCGAGGTGAGGCGGCCTTCGGGCAAACGCCGGTTCAGGAAAGCCAGGATCTCATCGCGAAAAGCAACGGCTGTTGCGGCTGACTTGAATGCCGGATGCAGGCCGAGAAGCGCATCCGCAGTCTTTATTTTCTTGCCGCCGATCTCACCCTGCGCGAGCCGCATTTTCAAGTTCTGGACATCACGGGCAATCTCCTCGACTTTTTCCATGTCAGGAATCTGCTTGGGGAAGCAGCCTGCCTGCGCAAAAATATCACTCCGTGTGCTGTAGGAAAAAACCAGATGGGCCGCGATATCCAACACCTCGGGCGTCCCGTCTGCACGCTTTATGACCGGCTGGGCGATGAGGCGGATTTGTGGCTGCTGGCCGAATTGCGCGGCAACGCTATCAGTTGCGCCGGGCGCACCAGGATCGATACGAACACCGGAGATATGCCACACCGCGCGGTCCTTGAGGCGGTCCGCCAGGACAATGCCAATTTCGGTGCCTTCCACTTTGCCAAATTTTGACGAAGCGAGGCCGAAATACTGTTTCATAGCGCTATCGGACCACACAGCGGCCGTAGCGGAACCGCCAGGGTCAGGCGGCCCCTGGACATCCTGCAGGGATATGGCTTTGGCAAAGTCCGCGGGTTTTTCAGGCATTGGCAACAGCCAGGATATGTCATTGACCGCCAGCGGATCAGCGGGCTTGCCCGGCAAGTCTGCGGCATAACCTGGGTTTGCAAGGCTCGCGATCGAGAGGGAGAGGACGAGGGCATACGGCTTCAAAAAGTGCATGGCATGAACTCCGAGCTGGCGTAACCGTCGCCCAAAGCTATCATTGTCGTTGATCTCCGGGATAGCAAAAATAAAATTTAAGGTTGTTTCAAATCAAAACAACACGTTGACGGAGTCAGCGGATTGCCAAATCTGCAAATCCGATGTGCGACTCAGGGTCTTGCAACCAAATGCGCAGGTGTTTCAGTTCACGCCACGGCCTGTATCACCAGAATACCGCGTTCGCGGTAGGGGGTTCGGCGATAGATGGCGCGGTAGCGTGGAAGAACGCAAGACCGCTTCGGCAACCACCAGAGATGAATTGTATTTTTGCCTTTTTTCGGCAAATGGTGCGCGAAAATGTTCTGTGGACCAGCGTTTCAGCGTGATCGGGATTTGGCCGCCTTCTTTTTTGTCTTGGCTGCGACCGCTTTCTTCGCCTTCACAGGTTTTTTTGGCGCCGGTTTCTTGCTGGCTGGCTTGGCCTTCACCTTTTTTGCCGCTCTCGGTTTGGCGGGCGCCTGCTTCATCAAGGAGGCAAATTTGGTGAAGAACTGCTCTGCCAAGGACCGCGCCGTGGAGTCAATCAAGCGCGAGCCCAGCATGGCGATCTTGCCGCCAACCTGCGCATCCACATCATATTCCATCAGGGTCTCAGCTGCTCCGTTCTCCGTCAGCTTTACCGTGGCACCGCCGCTGGCAAAACCCGCAAGGCCGCCCTCGCCCTTGCCAGAAATGCGGTAACTCTCAGGCGCATTGATATCAGAAAGGGTGACGGCACCTTTGAATGTGGCTTTCACCGGACCAATCTTCAACACGACCTTGGCACTCATTTCGGTGGGAGAAGCTGCGTTAATGGTCTCGCAACCCGGAATGCTCTGCTGCAGGATCTTTGGATCATTCAGGCCTTTCCACACATTTAGGCGCGGGGCCTGGATAACCTGGCTGCCAGACATTTTCATTTGTCGTTCCCCTTTGTGACTTCGGACGTCAGTTCATCCATTTACGTGGATCATGCGCCGCTCCCTTGCGTGCCGCAAGAGTTTGCGCCAGCTCGCCGAGGGAGTTGAGGCTGTGAACCGGGCGAAACTCATCCACATAGGGCATCATGGCACGAATGCCGGAAGCCTTGGCTTCAAACCTGTCAAAGCGCAAAAGCGGATTAAGCCAGACGATATGCTTGGCGTTCCGGCGCAGCCGTTGCATTTCAGTGGCCAACTGAACGGTGTCATCACGCTCCAGGCCGTCTGTCATCAGCAGCACATCAGCACCCTGGGTTAGCACGCGCCGCGCCCATTTGTAGTTGAATTCCTTAAGTGTCGCTCCGATCCGTGTGCCGCCGGACCAGTCCTTGACGGCGGCGGAAACCTTGGCGATGGCCTCATCAACATCAAGGTGCTGCAGTTCGCGCGTCACATTGGTCAGGCGTGTGCCGAACAGGAAGACTGTCATGCTATGCCTGTCATTCACCAGACCGTGCAGGAAATGCAGGAACATGCGGCTGTAATTCGAGCACGATCCTGAAATATCGCAGAGCACGACGAGGGGCCGCTCGCGCGTTTGACGTTCACGCCGCGCCAGGCTGATCATGTCGCCGCCCGAACGCAGCGATTGCCGCAAGGTGCGGCGCATATCAATGCGTTCACCGGCAAGATCGGGTTGAAACCGCCGCGTGCGGGTTTCGCGGCGCTGCAAACGCAGAAGTGCAATTGCCTTCCTTGCCTGAATTTGCTCCATCAACGTCATCTGTTCAAAATCCTTGGCGCGCAGAATGTCGTCGGCAGACGCCGTGAACGTCGCGTCAAGCTCCAGGGCTTCCGGTTTTTCCTGCCGCCGGCTTTGCGTTTCGTGGCCCGTCGAACATGGCCTCCGCAAGCCGGCGAAAGCCGGGGTCCTTTGGCTTGTCGCCGCCGCGCGGGTAATTTGCTGGAACATCAGCTGCATCAGTTGCTCCAGCATTTTCGGCTTCTTCCAGAACACATGGAATGCCTGATCGAAAATTTCCTTGTGCTCCCGCCGCTTCACCAGAATGGCATGCAAGGTCCAATAGAAATCATCCCGCGTCCGCAGCGATCCGCTTTGCGCCGCATCCAGGGCATCAAGCACCGACGCGGGCCCCACGGGCAAGCCCGCGCCCCGCAACACGCGGGCAAAATGCATGATGTTAGCGGCGAGCTTTCCAGAGGGAGGTTGATCCGCAACCCCAGGCATCAGGACACGCGTGTCGTTGCGGTAGTGCGGATCTCATCCTTGATCTGATCGAGAATGCGCTTGGCTTCCGAACCTTCCATGCGCACGATGTCGTCCTGATATTTGAGCAGAACGCCAAGCGTGTCGTTCACCGTTTGCGGATCAAGGGTCACGCTGTCAAGTTCGTGCAGGGCTGAAACCCAATCCAGGGTTTCGGCAACGCCCGGTGCCTTGAACAAATCGCCGCCGCGCAAAGCCTGCACAAAAGCCACAACTTCCCTGGCCAGGGAGGCGGATGCCTCGGGCCGCTTGGTTTTCACAATTTCCAGTTCGCGCTTGGCATCCGGATAGCCAACCCAATGATAAAGGCAGCGCCGCTTCAAGGCGTCATGCACTTCGCGGGTGCGGTTTGAGGTGATGATGACGATTGGCGGTTCAGCGGCCTTGACCGTGCCCAATTCCGGAATGGTGATCTGGTAATCCGAGAGCAGCTCCAGGAGATAGGCCTCGAAGGCTTCGTCAGTCCGGTCGATCTCATCAATGAGCAGAACCGGGGCAACCCCGTCCGGCGCTTCAAGGGCCTGCAGCAAGGCCCGCTTGATCAGGAACCTCTCGGCAAAAATATCCTGTCCCATGCGTTTGCGGTCAAGCTCACCCGAGGCTTCCGCCAGGCGGATTTCAATCATCTGGGCCGCATAATTCCACTCGTACACGGCGGAGTTAATATCCAGGCCCTCGTAGCATTGCAGCCTGATGAGTTTGCGCCCCAGGCCTTCGGCCAGGACCTTGGCAATTTCAGTTTTTCCGACGCCGGCTTCTCCTTCCAGAAACAGGGGTCTTCCCATCTTCAGGGCCAGGAACACCACCGTCGCCATATCCCGTCCGGCCACATAGCCATTGGCTTTCAGGAGTGCCGCAGTTTCATCGATGGATTTTGGGACTTCAGTCATCATGCCTCACGGCCAAAAGAAAAACCCGCAAGGACAGTCCCCGCGGGTCCCACCCGAGTATGCAGTCTTTACTTCGCCGCTTCAACCGCCCGGCGTGCGAGCACGCCGATCAAATGGGCCCGGTATTCTGCCGTGGCGTGCATGTCTGCGTTCAGACCCTTGGCTTTTGCCGCAATTCCGGCAAGGGCCGAAACCGCAAAGTTCTTCGAAAGTGCGGCTTCCATTTCAGGCACCCGGAACACTTTGGGTCCTGCACCCGTCACCGCCACGCGCACTTTCCCGCCCGCATCCTGCGCAACAAACACGCCCACCAGCGCATAGCGCGATGCCGGATTGGGGAATTTCTGGTGGCTGGACTTCTTGGGGATCGGGAAACTCACCTCGGTGATGATTTCGCCATCCTTCAAGGCTGTCTGGAACATGCCGGTGAAGAATGCATCTGCCGGGATCTTGCGCTTGTTGGTGACGATCGTGGCCCCAAGGCCCAGGCAGGCGGAAGGGTAATCCGCCGCCGGATCACTATTGGCGATCGAGCCGCCGATAGTTCCCTTGTGGCGCACATGAACCCCGCCGATTTTTCCGGCCATTTCCCAAAGGGCGGGAATTGCCTTTTTCACGGCAGCCGATGTCGCAACATCCATGTGGCTGGTTCCAGCCTTGATCACCACGGCCGATTTGGTGACCGCGATGCCCGAAAAACCCTTGATGGCTGTCAAGTCAATAATGTCGGTCGGCGCCGCAAGGCCCTGCTTCATGGTGGGCAGAAGCGTATGTCCGCCCGCCATATAGCTGCCACCCTTGGATTTTTTGAGGAGCGCAACAGCGGCATTCACAGTTGCGGGGCGATGATAATTGAAGTTTTCCATTTCTCTTTTCCCCTGACTTATTCTGCTGCGCGTTTCATGGGTTGCATGGCTTGCCATACGGTAAGCGGCGTTGCCGGCATTGGCAGGTCACGTACACCAAGCGCGTTTGTGATGGCGTTCATGACGGCCGCTGGCGCCGCGATCGCACCTGCTTCACCACAGCCCTTCATGCCCAACGGATTCGATGGGCACTTGGTAACGGTGAAGCCGAGCTTGAAGTTCTCGATATGCGGCATGTTGGCAGCTCTCGGCATATTATAGTCCATGTAGGAACCGGTCAGCAGCTGGCCGGAGTCAGGGTCATAGTTACAGCCCTCAATCAGCGCCTGCCCAATGCCCTGGGCAACACCGCCCTGCACCTGGCCTTCAACGATCATCGGATTGATGATGGTGCCGAAGTCATCCACTGCAGTGTAGCTTGCCACCTTTGTCAGGCCCGTCTCGGTATCGACTTCAACTTCGCAGATATGAACACCGGCGGGGAACACGAAATTTGATGGATCGTGGAACGCGGTTTCCTTCAAACCGATTTCAATTTCCGAGGAATTGAACTTGTGTCCTACATAGGCAGCTAGGGCCACTTCGCCGAAAGCCATCTTCTTGTCGGTGCCTTTCACCGTGAAGGCACCATCCTTGAAGTCAATGTCGTCCGCCGAGGCTTCCATGACCGCTGCCGCCACCTTGCGGGCCTTGGCTTCGATCTTGTCCAGAGCTTTCGAAATCGCCGTCATGCCGACAGCGCCCGAGCGCGAACCATAGGTGCCCATGCCCATTTGCACCTTGTCGGTGTCGCCATGAACGATGGCCACATTATTTATGTCGATGCCAAGGCGCTCTGACACGAGCTGGGCAAAGGTTGTTTCATGGCCTTGGCCATGGCTGTGCGAACCGGTAAGAACTTCCACCGTTCCAACGGCATTCACCCGGACCTCAGCTGACTCCCAAAGGCCCACACCGGCACCCAGCGAGCCCACGGCCGCCGAAGGCGCAATGCCGCAAGCCTCGATATAGGCCGAGAAGCCCACACCACGCAGCTTGCCAGCCTTGGCTGACGCGGCTTTGCGCGACGCAAAGTTCTTGTAGTCCGACATCGCAAGGGCTTTATCGAGTGCAGCAGCATAGTCACCCGCATCATAACACATGATCACGGGAGTCTGATGCGGGAAACTGGTGATGAAGTTGCGGCGCCGGAATTCCGCGGGATCAATTTTCAATTCGCGCGCCGCCGTTTCAACAGTTCTCTCAAGCAGATAGGTGGCCTCTGGCCGCCCGGCACCGCGATAGGCGTCAACTGGTGCTGTATTGGTGTAAACCGCATCAACTTCCGCATAGATATTTGGAATGTTGTATTGGCCCGACAGCAGCGTGGCGTAGAGATAGGTTGGAATGCAGGATGAGAAGGTCGAAAGATAGGCCCCCATCGCCGCGATCGTGTGAACCCTGAGGCCGGTGATCTTGCCCGAAGCATCCATCGCCAGTTCCGCATGCGAAACATGATCGCGCCCATGGGCATCCGACAGGAAGGCCTCGGAGCGGTCCGCCGTCCATTTGACGGGACGGCCACCGATGCGCTTGGAAGCCCAGACGCAGGTTACTTCTTCGCCATAGATGAATATTTTCGAACCAAAGCCGCCACCCACATCGGGGGCAATGACGCGCAGCTTGTGTTCCGGCGCCAGTCCGTGGAATGCCGAAATTACAAGGCGCGCCACATGGGGGTTCTGGCTCGTGGTATAAAGCGTGTAGTGCTCGGACCCCGTATCATAGGAGCCAATCGCGGCGCGGGTTTCCATCGCGTTTGGAATGAGACGGTTGTTGATGAGATCAAGCTTGGTGACATGTGCTGCTGTTTTGAACGCGGCGTCCGTTGCGGCCTGGTCGCCAATCGACCAGTTGTAAACCCGGTTGTCCGAGGCCACGTCGTGGACCTGGGCCTTGGTTTTCATGGCCTGGGCAGCGTCCACATTATGGGGCAGCACGCCGTAAGACACGGCAACTGCTTCTGCGGCAGCCCTGGCCTGTTCGCGCGTTTCGGCAATCACAACCGCCACCTGGTCGCCTACAAAGCGCACCTTGCCGCTGGCCAATATCGGATGTGGTCCAGCCTTCATGCCGGAACCATCCTTGGAGTGGATCATCCAGCCGCAGATCAGGCCACCGATCTTGTCTTCCTCAACTTCCTTGGACGTGAACACATCAACCACACCCGGCATCTTCTTGGCTTTGGCGGTGTTGATCGATTTGATTGTGGCGTGGGCATGGGGGCTGCGCACAAAATAGGCATAAGTCTGGTCCTTGAGGTTGATATCGTCGGTGTACTGGCCCTTGCCCGTAATGAACCGCTTATCTTCCTTGCGCAGCACGCGCGCGCCAATTCCGGTGTCGGACATGATACTAGCCTCCGTTACATTTTTTCGGCAGCGGACTGAACCGCCGCCACGATGTTATGATAGCCCGTGCAGCGGCAGATATTTCCCGAAAGCTCGCGGCGGATAACTTCTTCGCTCACCTTCTTGCCATTGCGCTTTACGATGTCGATCGACGCCATGATCATGCCGGGGGTGCAGAAACCGCATTGAAGGCCATGGTTCTCATGGAAAGCCTGCTGCATGGGGTGGAGTTTGCCATTCTTGGCAATGCCCTCGATGGTTGTCACCTCAGCACCTTCGCAAGCCACGGCGAGCGTTGTGCAGGATTTGACTGCCTTGCCATCAATGTGGACCACGCAGGCGCCACATTGGCTGGTGTCACAGCCCACATGGGTTCCTGTGAGGCCAAGGTTTGTCCGGATAAAATCAACCAGCAGCGTGCGGTTTTCGACGTTTCCGCTCACCGCCTTGCCATTCACTTTCATGGAAATTGCGGGCATTCAGATTACCTCCCATACGATCCCCTCGAAGGTCATAACATCGTCTTCGTATGGGGAATTTCTTTTTATATCCGACTATAATCAGCTTAGAATTGATCTCGGTCAAGCATCAGCAAGAGCCGCGAAAAACTATTTTGGATGAATTGCGGTTTTAAAATGCTCCACTGAGCCGAATTTCGCGGACCATACCTTAAGCTGGAACTGTCAGGTTAGCTATCGTCAGTCGGAAAACTCCTACGCTTCCTCCGAGCCTTTCGAGGTCCGCTCCCAGTTTTCAAGCTACGGCCTGTATCACCGGAATGCCGCGTTCCCGGTAGGGGGTGCGGCCATAGAAGGCACGGTAGCATTTGGAAAAATGCGATGGGCTAGAGAAGCCGGATGCCAGCGCCACATTGATCACCGACATATCGGTCTGCAGCAGCAACGAGCGGGCCTTCTTCAGCCGCAGTTCCAGGTAATAACGCTTCGGCGAGCGGTCGACATAGCGCCGGAACAGGCGCTCGAGCTGGCGGGTTGAAAGGCCTGCCTGTTTTGCGAGTAAACTGGGCGACAGCGGCTCTTCCAGATTTTCTTCCATCTTTTCGATGATGCCCACAAGCTTGGGATGCCGCGCTCCGATGCGGGCGGGCAGCGACATGCGCTGGTGTTCGCTGTGATGGCGGATGGGCGAATGCAGCACGGCTTCGGCAACTGCTGAGGCGAGATCCGGCCCATGCTGGCTGGCGATCATGGTGAGCATCATGTCCAGCGCCGTGGTGCCGCCCGCACTGGTGAAGCGGTCCCGGTCAATTTCAAACAAACCGCCCGTGGCATTGATGTCCGGGAAGGCCTCGGAAAAGCCGGGCAGGTTCTCCCAATGGATGGTGCATTTATACTCATCGAGAATGCCGGCTTCCGCCAGCATGTGGGCCCCCGTGCAGACCGCACCTATGTCATTGCCCCTGCGTGCGATTTTGCGCAGCCAGCTGATCAAGCGCTTGTCCGAATGGTGCTGCACATTGAGGCCGGCGCAGACAATGATGGTGGCGTGCGGCGGCACCGTTTCAAGATCGCCGTTGACCATGGTGAGAATGTTGTTGGAGGCGGCTACCGGCTGGCCATCCACCGAATGCATGGTCCAGCGGTAAAGAGCCTTTTCCGACATGCGGTTTGCCAGCCTTAACGGCTCAATGGCCGAGGTTACCGGCATCATGGTGAATTCGGGCACCAGGATGAGAGCGAAAGGTTGCGGCACGTCCTTGGGTTTGTCGCCAAACATGGTTTTTCTCCAAGAACGCATCTTTGCGACAGTTCCGGCCCTTTGTCCACCAGCGCCATGTCGCAGTCAGAAACCGACCCAATCCATGGTAAATAGTCGGTTTCGTATACTTGCTGTCGCAAATATTTGGGCGGTGAGGGGCAGTTATCGCCATTTTGGGGTCTTACCCGCCTGGAGGCCCTTTCGTGAATGCTCCCCATTTTCATGCTGAAGCCAAATCCCATCTGATGGCCAATCCTTCAGCCGCGTTTCTTGCGAACCTTTCCGTTGAAATCACTCCCAGGCAGATTGAAAAGCTGCCCCTGCTGCAGGAACGCCTGCCCAGGGGCACGCCAATCTTCATCGCCTTGATCGATCCCGCCGATGTGGGTGGCCAATTGGCCGCGGCAACAGCATTGCGTAAAGCCGGGCTTGAACCTATTCCCCATGTGCCGGCGCGCTTTGTGCTGGATGAAACGGATTTGAAAAACCGCATTGGTGCCTTGGCAGGCGAGGCCGGCGTGAGCCAGATGCTGGTGCTCGGTGGCGGGGCACCAACCCCCATGGGAAAATTTGATGCGGCCATTCAATTGCTGCAAACCGATGTGTTCCAGAAAAATAGCGTGAAGCGCATTGGTGTTGCGGGCCATCCCGAAGGCAACGCCGATATTACCAAAGTTCACGGCGAAGCCGTATTGCTAAAGGCTCTTGGCGAAAAACAGGCGTGGCTGAAGGCCAACAACATCGCGGGCTTCATTGCCACGCAGTTTTTGTTCGAGGCGCCGCCGGTAGCCTATTGGGCCAGCATGCTTCGCGACAACGGCATTGACCTTCCCATCCACGTGGGCATACCCGGCCCCGCGACGATTAAAACACTGGTGAAATATGCCGCCATGTGCGGCGTTGGAAATTCGGCCCGCTTCATCCGGAAGCAAGCGCTGAACATAACGAAACTTCTGACGGTGAACACCCCGGACGAATTCATCGAGCAACTCGCTGTGCTGCATTTCGACCGCCCGGAACTGGGCATCGCGGCCCCGCACCTCTATCCCTTCGGCGGCTTCGACAAGATGTTCGACTGGTTGTCGCCGAAATTGAAGGCCGGGCTTTAGGCCCGGCCTTGCTTTCCAAGTGAGCGCTGATTAGCGATCATCTTCATTTTCGTTTTCCCAGGCAATCATGTTCGTGCGCTCGAAGGCGGTCAGCGTGCCGGCGTCCTTCTTGGCAATGACGACGGCATTTGCGCCCATCGACTTGTCATTCATCTGTGTTGCATATTTGCCGAGATATGCACTTGCACTGCGGTGATCATCGTCGTGGTCAGCGGCAAATGAAGCCGTCGAAATGGCGGCAAGGGCGATGAGGGAAATTGCGATCTTCTTCATGGTAGTCTCCTTTGGTTTGTTTGGGGTTTACGTGGTTCATTTTGTCGGTCTTGCACACATAAACGGCTTGACCACTATTTGGTTTCGCCCGGCTATGATCACGAATGTGTCATGATGGCAGGCAACGGTTCACAGGGTTGTGATGATATAAAAAGGTAAGGCCGGGCCTTAGGCCCGGCCTGAATTTCCAGGCGCACGCTGATTAGCGATTGTCTTCATTTTCGTTTTGCGCGGCAATCAGGTTCATGCGCTCGAAGGCGGTCAGGGTGCCGACCTCGTTCTTTGCAACGGCGACAGCATTAGCGCTCGTCGAGTTGCCATTCAGCTGTGTTGCATATTTGCCGAGATATGCACTTGCACTGCGATGGTCATCGCCGTGGTCTGCGGCAAACGAAGCCGTTGAGAGGGCGGCCAGGGCGAGGAGGGAAACTGCAAACTTCTTCATGATAGTATCCTTTACGTAATTGTTAATCTTGCTTCGTGAGCCGCGGTCATCGCGGCACCGATAGACTTGATGTAAGGATGGAAGTTACACTTTCAAGAAGAAATGTAATATTTATTATTACATTTTTTTAATGGAGTTAAATCAACAATTTAACGTGATAATAAAAGCCGCGCCTGATGATTTTCATGGGCGTTGGGGCAGGCACAAAGGTGTGCCTCAGATGGCGATATCCTGCGCGCCAAACAAGGTAATTTTTGCCGGTGCGCGTGCTGTTGCAAGGAGGAACTCCCATGCATAATCCGCATAGGAGCGGAAAACATAAATATCGAACACATCATCCTCAACAACATGCAGTAGCGCCGCAATTTCCGCATAGCGCATGCGGCGCACGGTGCCTGCTGCATAATTTTCACTCAGCAGATCAAGTGATGAACCTTTAAGCAACACTTCGCGCACGCCTTCGCCTTCAAGGCGCAAGATCGCGCGCATGTCCGAGACATTAACAACGAGGGAGTGAATGCCGCTGAGTTCAGCAACCAGGTTTGCTGCAAGTTCGGAAGCCTTGGCGCGCGAACACAGAATGAGCCATTGATCGATGGAAAGCCACAGGGCTTTCACGTCACCCCAGGAGACGCTGGTGCGCGGCGTCTTCGGCAGATCAAGGCCCAGAACTTTTTTCACCGCCGCCATGAATTTCTTGTCATTGGCGGACCCGCGCAAATCGATCATGCCGCGATCCGTGATCTCGCGGAGATCGATGCTCAGGCCTTGTGGGGCCTCGCGATGGGCGAGGGGGCTTTCAACATAGAGCTCAGACATTCTGCCGCGCTCCTTCCTTGTCATAGAATACGGGATCAACAATTTTTGCGCGGATCACCTTGCCTCCCTCGATCGGGGAACGAAAGTGTTTCACCCATGCGGGCCCGGCCATTCTGGATAAGCGCCATGGCAATGGAACGTTCAAGTGTCGGCGAGTGATAGGATGAAGTGACCTGGCCGATCATTTCCATGGGCGGCTTGTCTTTCACCTGCTTCACCGCATAGGCGCCATCAGGCAAGACATCGGTGGGTTCTTCGGTGAGAAGGCCCACGAGTTGCTTGCGGTTCGGTCCCTTGAGATAGCTTTGCTCCAGCGAGCGCTTGCCGATGAAATCCGCCTTCTTCTTTGAGACGAGGCCATCAAGGCCCACATCAATCGGAGTCGTCGTGCCATCGGTTTCATCGCCAATGACGATGAAGCCTTTTTCGGCGCGAAGCACGTGCAGCGCTTCGGTGCCATAAGGTTCGATGCCAAGCTCCTTGCCCGCATCGAGAATGGCATTCCACAATCCACGGCCCATGTTGGCGGGCGTAGCCACTTCATAGGACTGTTCACCGGAGAAGCTGATGCGATAGACACGCACCGGATATCCGCCGAGCTTGCCTTCCTTGAATGACATATGCGGGAAGCCATCGTGGGAGAGATCGAAATCAGCCCCCAGCTTGGCCAGCACATTGCGGGCGCGCGGGCCTGCGATGGCAAACTGCGCCCATTGCTCCGTGACCGGTGTCACGAACACTTTATAATGTGTCCATTCGGTTTGCAGCCATTCCTCAAGCCAGGCCGCAATGCGGTCCGCCCCACCCGATGTCGTGTGCATGAGGAAATGATCATCGGCCAGACGCACGGTCACACCGTCATCGGTGAGGAAGCCCAGTTCATTCATCATAAGGCCATAGCGGCACTTCCCAACCTTCAAGGTGGAAAACATGTTGGTGTACATGCGGTCGAGGAATTCCGCCGCATCAGGCCCCTTGATTTCAATTTTGCCAAGGGTTGACGCATCGAGCAGGCCAACCTTGTGGCGGACCGCGAGAATTTCCCGGTTGATCGAGGCGTGCTTGTCTTCGCCGGCACCCGTATAGGTGTAAGCCCTGCGCCATTGGCCGACGGGCTCGAACGTGGCGCCCTTGTCCTTATGCCACTGGTAGATCGGCGTGCGGCGGATGGGCAGGAACAGGTTTTTGGTCAGAACGCCCGCAATCGAGCCGAATGAAAACGGCGTATAGGGCGGCCGGAAAGTGGTGACGCCGATTTCCGGAATGCTCTTGCCCGTGGCTTCCGAGAGAACCCCGAGGCCATTGAGATTCGAGGTCTTGCCCTGGTCCGTTGCCATGCCAAAGGTGGTGTAGCGCTTGGTGTGCTCCACCGACTCGTAGCCCTCGCGCTGGGCCAGTTCCAGGTCGGCCACGGTCACATCATTCTGGAAATCAATGAAATGCTTGTTGCCTTCATTATATTTGCCCGTAGCTGGCGCAAACCAGATGGATTCAAGCGGCGCGCGGGTGGGTTCTTTGACTTCCGGTGCCTTGAACTTGGCGGACTTGGCCTTTGGCAATGCGGCTTTTGCCGCGGCCTCGCCGGCCCCATGGGCTTCGGCGATTGTTGCGGCCACATCCATCGTGCCATTGGCCCCGCCCACCGCCTGCATGGCATCATGGTGGCGATCCGGCCTGAAGCTTTGTAAGGAATCGTCAAACTTGATCTTTCCGCCATTGTGGCACCACAGATGAAGCGCCGGATTAAATCCGCCGGACATGGCAATGAAATCGCAAGTTATTTTCCGTTCGGTGATGACACGGCCCTGGCCCTTGCGATAGGCCGCAACGCGCACGGCAGTTGACCCCGAGTGTGCCTTCGACGGCGGAAACCACCGAACCCATTGATACTTCAATGCCTTCCTCCTGGGCCCGCGAAATCAACGTGCCATCGGCCCGCGCCCGGGAATCGACCACGCGCACATTGATGCCGGATTTCTTGAGCAGGAGTGCCGTGAGATAGGCATTGTCATTATTGGTAAACACAATGCCGTTCACGCCCGGGGAAACCCCATATCGCTCAACCATGGCGCTGGCGGCAGAGGCCAGCATGATGCCCGGCCGGTCATTATTGGCGAAGGCGATGGGGCGTTCAATGGCCCCTGTGGCGAGAATGACCTGCTTGGCGCGCACCTTCCACAGGCGGTGGCGCGGCGTGCCGGAGGCCATCAGGGCAGGGTCATGGTCCGCCACCCGCTCAAAAATCATCAGATAATTATGGTGCCAATGGCCAACCACGGTTGCCCGCGTCATGACATGCACGTTTTCGGCGGCCAGCAGCTGCTGGGCAATCACCTTGGCATGATCAATCACGCAGGCGCCATCAATGCTGCCCGCGGTGAGATCGCCTATGCCGCCAAGCACGGGGTTCTCGTCGGCGAGCATTATCTTTGCGCCCGAAGCCGCTGCGGCCTTGGCAGCAGTGAGACCGGCAAGACCGCCGCCGACAACCAGCACATCGCAATGAACATGTATGTTTTCGTATGCATCGGGATCGCGGCCTTCCGGTGCTTTTCCTAACCCCGCAGTTTTGCGGATCAGCGGTTCGTACACATGTTTCCAGAAGCGCTGGGGCCACATGAAAGTCTTGTAGTAGAAGCCGCCGGGAATAAAGCGCGAGAACTTGCTGTTGAGCGAACCCACATCAAAGGCAAGCGATGGCCAACGATTTTGGCTCACCGCCTGCAAGCCGTCAAAGAGTTCGACCTGCGTGGCGCGCAAATTAGGTTCATGGCGTGAACCATCGCCAACGCCTACCAGCGCATTCATTTCTTCGGAACCCAGGCCTACAACGCCGCGTGGGCGATGATATTTGAAACTGCGGCCAAACAATTTTGAGCCATTGGCCATGACAGCTGAGGCCAATGTATCACCAGCAAAAGCGGAGAGTTGCTTGCCATCAAAACTGAAATGCACTTTCTTCGTGCGGTCAATGCGGGAGCCGCCCTCGGCCAGGCGGTAAGGCTTGTTGCTCATGATTTATTTCCCGCCTTCAACTTGTCTTTGAAATATTCGGCCCATTCGCCCGTGGCCTGTTCCATCAATTCGCGCGGCGGCAATTCGGTGATGCCGTAATAGGCCTTGAATTCCATGGTCACCGTATCGCGCGCCGCATGGAACCATTTTCCGCAGCCGCGGTCACAGCGCCAGCGCTCGAAATGCAAGCCCTTTGGATTGTGCCGGATGAAAAGATAATCGCGCTGCGCCTCATCGCTGATATTTGCTGGATCATGGGTTGCGGGGCGCCGAACATGGGCCTGGCCGCCACCATGAAAATCCGTCTCGTCACCCTCAGCGCCACACACGGGACAATGAACTAACAGCATAATATGCACTCCAATCTCTCCATGGTCGGGCTTGACCCGACCACCCAGACTTGCCTGCAAAGATTCATAGACTTGAAAGCCTCATGGCATTCCACGAGGTTGAACCACTGGTTGGTCGGGTCAAGCCCGACCATGGAGAGTGATGGGGTGTTCATCATCAATGCGCCACCGCTGCCGCAACGCTTTCGTCAATCAGCCGGCCTTCCGCAAAACGGTTAAGCCCGAAAGGCTCGGCAATGGGGTGGGGCCGGTCATGGGCGATGGTATCGGCAAAGACATAACCCGATCCCGGAATGGCTTTGAAGCCACCAGTGCCCCAGCCGCAATTCACATAGAGGCCTTCGACATCGGTTTTTGAAATGATTGGCGAGCGATCGCCCGTCATGTCAACGATGCCGCCCCACATGCGCAGCATGCGCAGGCGCGAAATGATTGGGAAAGTTTCAACAAGCGCCGTGACCGTGTGTTCGAGCGAAGGGAATGAGCCGCGCTGCGAATAATTATTGTAAGGGTCCGTGCCGCCGCCAATGACAAGCTCACCCTTGTCCGACTGGCTGATGTAACCATGCACCGTGTTGGCCATCACCACGCAATCAATGACCGGCTTGATCGGCTCGGACACCAGCGCCTGCAGGCACAGGCTTTCAATCGGCATGCGCACGCCAGCGGTCTGCATGAGGGTAGAGACATTGCCCGCAGTGACCACGCCTACCTTCTTGGTCTTGATCGATCCCGCGCGAAGTTTCCAGCCCAATAACTTTTCCGCCCTCACGCGTGATGCCTGTGACTTCGCAGTTCTGGATAATGTCAACGCCCATCGAGTCAGCGCCGCGTGCATAGCCCCAGGCAATCGCATCATGCCGTGCCGTGCCGCCGCGCGGTTGATAGTAGGCACCGAGAATGGGATAGCGGCAATTCGGATCATCATTGATGATGGGAACAATTTCTTTGACTTCCGCCGGAGAAATCATCCGGCAGTCCAAACCCGCCAGACGGTTGGCATGTGCCGTGCGCTTGAAGGCGCGAAGCTCATGCTCGGTCTGGCACAGCATCAGCACGCCGCGCGGGGAAAACATGACGTTGTAGTTCAATTCCTGAGACAGGCCTTCGTAAAGCGAACGCGCCAGTTCATAAATCGCGATGGAGGAATCCTGCAGGTAATTTGAGCGGATGATGGTGGTATTGCGCCCCGTATTGCCGCCGCCGAGCCAGCCCTTTTCCAGAATGGCGATATTCGTCATCTTGTGGTTCTTGGCGAGGTAATAGGCGGTGGCCAGTCCATGCCCGCCGGCCCCGACGATCACCGCATCATATTCCGCCTTGGGCGCCGGCGAACGCCAGGCGCGCTCCCAGTCCTTATGGTAATTCATGGCATTGCGGGCGAGCGAAAATATGGAATAACGGGATTTCATCGGGCCTATCCTTAAATTCGCCTGACTTGTATCAAATAGACCCCATAATCACTACAGCTTTCCGACGCCCCAATGTCGCCATGCGACAATGCGACGTGACAGGTGGGCCGGCGATGAATTGTATTGTTAGCCCTATGGAAAAACCCGTTAACCCATGATGATTTGGCTTATTTTTACAGGCATGACGGCAGCCGTGGTGGCCGTCTTGCTCGTGCCCTTTCTGCGCAAATCGTCCCGGATTCAAAATTCCGATGCGGATTTCAACCTTGCGGTTTACCGCGACCAATTGCAGGAACTGGAGCGCGATCAGGGCAGGGGCCTGATTGGCGCGGCTGAAGCAGACGCAGCACGAAACGAAATTTCCCGGCGCTTGCTTCAGGTCGCAAAACCAAAGACTTTTGCAACCGGAAACAGATATGCCCTGCTTGCCGTGTTGCTGGTGCCGCTAGTCGCGCTGCCGATCTATGCAAAATACGGCAGCCCCAGATTGCCCGATGTGCCTCTGCAGGAAAGATTGAAAGGGGCCATCGCCAATCAGGATTTCGAAGCGTTGGTGGCAACAGTTGAGGCCCATCTCGCGCAAAGCCCCAATGATATCGAGGGATGGAAAGTGCTGGCGCCTGCCTACAAGCGCGAGCAGCGCTGGGGCGATGCGGCCGATGCCTATGCCAATATCCTGCAGCTGGCCCCAGCGACTGCCGACGCAATTTCCGATTATGGCGAAATGTTGGTCTTCGCCAATGAGGGCATGGTGACCAGCGACGCCGAGCGGGCTTTCGCCGAGGCCTTGAAACTGGATGCGAAAAATGATCGCGCCAAATTCTATTATGACATGGCCCTGAAACAGGAAGGCAAGCTCCCTGCCTCGAGTGATGAGCAGATTGCGGCAGGGCAAGCCAAGGCCCCCGCTTTGAGTGATGAACAGATGGCCGCTGGGCAAGCCATGTCAACGCAGGACCAAACGGCAATGATTGCCGGCATGATGGATGGGCTTGAGCAAAAACTTGGGAACAACAGCCGTGACCTCGAAGGCTGGAAGCGCCTGATCCGGGCGCGCCGCATTTCAAACGAAATCGACAAGGCGAAAACATCGCTCAATTTGGCAATGAATATTTTCAAGGATGAACCGGCGGCATTGGATGATTTACAGGGCCTTGCCAAAGAACTGGGGATCAATTGATGAGAGAATTCAAACTCACACTCGTCATCCCGGCGGAACGCCGGGACCCAGACTTTCAACAGTTAAACGTGCCCAAAGTCATCTGAGGTCCCGACTTTCGTCGGGATTACAGAATGATGGAGGAGGGCATCGGCATGACCCGCAAACAAAAGCGGTTGGCGGTGATTGTTGGTGGCCTTGCCGTTCTGGGTCTTGCCGCAGGCTTGGTCCTGTTTGCGCTGCGTGACACCATTGTGTTTTTCTACACGCCTAGTGAAATATCGGAAAAGAATGTGCAACCCGGAACCCGGCTTCGCCTTGGCGGACTTGTTGAGAAGGGGAGTATTTCCAAGGCAGGCGGCACGACGGTTGCATTCATTGTGACGGACACGATCAAGACTTTGAACGTGAGTTACACCGGCCAACTACCCGATCTCTTCCGCGAGGGGCAGGGCGTTGTGGCCGAAGGTGTGCTGGATTCGAGCGGCATTTTCGTGGCTGATACGGTTCTGGCCAAACATGATGAGAACTATATGCCGAAGGACCTGGCCGACAAGCTGAAGGAAAAAGGCGTGTGGCAGGAAGGCAAGGGGGCAGGACCATGATTGCAGAGATCGGCCATTTCGCCCTCATTCTGGCGCTTGGCGTTGCAGCCTTCCAATGTCTCGTGCCCTTGATCGGGGCACAACGCGGGAATAGGGAGATGATTGCCTCAGCTGCCCCGGCAGCGCTTATACAACTCGTGCTCATCTATGTGGCCTTTGCCTCGCTCACCCATGCCTATCTGATTTCCGATTTCTCGGTGCGGAACGTTTTTGAGAATTCCCATTCCGCCAAACCGCTGCTTTATAAAATTTCCGGCGTCTGGGGAAACCATGAAGGCTCCATGCTTCTCTGGGTCTTCATCCTTGCAAGTTTCGGCGGGGCCGTGGCGCTGTTTGGCGACAACTTGCCGCCTTCCCTCCGCGCGCGCGTATTATCCGTGCAGGGGTCAATCGGCTTCGCCTTTCTCTTGTTCATGGTGCTAACCTCCAATCCTTTCGCAAGGCTCAACCCCGTTCCCATCGAAGGCAATGGCCTCAATCCCATTCTGCAGGACCCGGCACTCGCCTTCCATCCGCCCTTTCTCTACGCCGGTTATGTCGGCCTTTCCGTTGCTTTCTCATTTGCCATTGCTGCTTTGATCGAAGGCAAAGTGGATGCGGCGTGGGCCCGCTGGGTGAGGCCCTGGACGCTGGCCGCCTGGATGTTCCTCACCATCGGCATCAGCATGGGAAGCTGGTGGGCTTATTATGAATTGGGCTGGGGCGGCTGGTGGTTCTGGGACCCCGTGGAGAACGCCAGCTTTATGCCCTGGCTCGTGGCAACAGCGTTGCTGCATTCGGCCATTGTCGTGGAAAAGCGCAATGCCTTGAAAGTGTGGACCGTCCTTCTGTCAGTCCTCGCCTTCTCATTGTCATTGCTCGGCACCTTCTTGGTGCGCTCCGGTGTTTTGACCTCGGTTCACGCCTTCGCCGTTGACCCCCAGCGCGGAATTTTCATTCTCGCGCATATTGGGTTTCTTTATTGGCGGCGCATTGACATTATTTGCCTGGCGCGCGCCCGCCCTGAAGGCGGGGGGAATTTTCTCACCCATCAGCAGGGAAGGTGGCCTGGTTCTGAACAATCTTTTCCTCTGCGCGGCCTGCGCCTCCGTCCTGATCGGAACGCTCTATCCCCTGGCGCTTGAAACCATAACGGGTGAAAAAATTTCCGTGGGGCCACCGTATTTCAATCTCACCTTCGGCCCGATCATGCTGCCACTTCTTCTGCTTGTGCCCATTGGTGCCTTGCTGAGCTGGAAGCGGGCGGATTTATTTGCCGTATTGCAGCGGCTCTGGATGGCAGCGGCTTTGGCAATCGGATTGGGATTGATCGTGCTGGTACTTAATGTCCGTGGGCCATGGCTTGCCCCTCTTGGCTTTGCACTTGGGGCCTGGATGGTTTTCGGAAGTCTCATTGATTTGGCAAATCGCATTGCACTGTTTCGCGCGCCTCTGGGCACAAGTCTTTCGCGGCTTGCTGGACTTCCGCGTTCCAGCATTGGCATGACACTGGCGCATTCAGGGCTTGGCCTCATGATCATCGGCATCATTGCCATCACCCTGTGGAAGGTAGAGCACATCGTTGCCATGAAGCCTGGCGACCGCGCCGAAGTTGGCGGTTACTCAATTGAGTTCAAGGGTGAAACACCGCTTACGGGCGAAAACTATACGGGCCGCGCCGGACAGTTTCGAATCTTCCAAGGCGGGCGTGAGCTTGCTACCGTTATCTCCGAGAAGCGCGAGTTCAAACCTATGGGAACGCCAACAACCGAAGTGGGATTGCATCAGACTTTATCTGGTGATGTCTATGTGGTGATGGGCGACAGGGCGGCCGATGGCGCAAGGGTCGTGCGTATGTATTTCAATCCGCTGGTGTCGCTAATCTGGCTTGGTGCACTCATCATGTTTATGGGTGGAATGCTTTCTCTCACCGATCGCCGCTACCGTGTAGGTGCCCCGAAGCAAAAACTTGTGTCCGCAGGAGTGCCAGCGGAATGAGATGGTTTCTGCTTTGCTTCCTGTTGTTGGTCATGCCCGCCTACGCCGTGCAGCCCGACGAGATTCTGGGCGATGCAAAATTGGAATCCCGTGCGCGCAATCTTTCAACAGGACTCCGCTGTCTCGTGTGCCAGAATCAGTCCATCGATGAATCCAATGCGCCATTAGCCAAGGATTTGCGCATCCTCATCCGCGAGCGCCTGACCAAGGGCGACAGCGATGCCGAAATTACGGATTTCGTCGTGGCGCGCTATGGTGATTTTGTTCTGTTAAAACCACGTCTCACCGCCCGCACCGCCATTCTTTGGGCAACACCATTTTTCATCATCCTTGTCGGTTTCGCACTCATATTGCGAAGACGAAATTCCTCGGGAACCACTGCTGAATCAGCATTGAGCGAAGAAGAGCAAAAGGCCCTTCGGGAATTATGAAATAGCCTTCTCCCGTCCGAAGGGCGGATGAGTGCCCTTTGCTTCCGTAATTTCAAACATCAACAGCTTCATCCAAGAGCCCTCACCCGGCCTGTCCGGCCACCCTCTCCCACGTGTACCGCACAGGAGAAGGCGAAAACCGTAACGATCTCGCATGGGAAGAAGATACAAAACAGAAACATTACAAAAAATTCATGCCGCCGAAACATTGATGTAAGCCGGGAACGCCTATTTCTTCATTATCGATTCACCTGCAATGGAGAAAACCCACATGTCAGCCTCATTCACCCTCACCCGGAAAACCCTGTTTGGCCTGCTCGCGGCCGGTCTTCTGGGTGCAACAGCGTTAACCACCTCCCTGATTGTAGCGCCACCCCTCGAAGTGCGCGCCGAATCCCAAGCCGCGATTGACCCAACTAAGGGCTTTGCGGACCTGGTGGACCGCGTGATGCCCGCCGTCATCAGCGTTGAAGTGAAGTTTGCCAATGCGGCCGATACCGAAGGCGAAGCCGCGCCACGCCAGCAGCAATTTGAGGAATTCTTTAACCAGTATCCCCAGTTCAGGGGACAGCTGCCGCCGGGCTTTGAACACCGCCGCCCAAAGGGTGGAGCCGCCTTGGGTTCGGGTTTTGTGATCAGTGCTGATGGCTATGCGGTCACCAACAACCATGTGGTCCAGGATGCCGATGAAGTGACCGTGAAAATCCAGGGTGGCACCGAACTCAAGGCCGAAGTGATCGGCACCGACCCCAAGACGGATCTGGCGCTCATCAAGATCAAATCCGACAAGCCATTCCAGTTCGTGAAATTTGCCGAAGCGCCCGCCCGTGTTGGCGATATTGTGATGGCAGTTGGCAACCCCTTTGGACTCGGCGGTACGGTGACAACCGGCATTATTTCAGCCCGTGGCCGCGACATTGGTTCCGGCCCCTATGATGATTTCCTGCAGATCGATGCCTCCATCAACCGGGGCAATTCCGGTGGCCCCGCTTTCAATCTGCAAGGCGAGGTGATTGGCGTGAACACGGCCATCTTCTCACCCTCCGGTGGCTCGGTAGGTATCGGCTTTGCCATCCCCGCCGAAATCACCCAGGATGTGGTGGACAGCCTTAAGAACTCCGGCAGCGTGACGCGCGGCTGGCTCGGCGTTCAGATCCAGCCTGTGACTGATGAGATTGCCGAAAGCCTCGGCCTTGCCGATGCCAAGGGCGCAATTGTTTCTGACGTGACAGAAGGCTCTCCAGCCCTTGCCGCAGGCTTCAAGCCGGGCGACACCATTTTGAAAGCCGATAGCCAAGACATTTCCGATGCCCGCGATCTGGCCAAAAAAGTGGCTCGTATCGCACCCGGAAAGTCCATCAACGTGGATATCATCCGGGACGGCAAGCCCATGACCGTGGCCGTGAAGATCGGCATCATGCCGTCCGACATGCGCGTGGCGAGCCGATCCGGTAAGACGGATTCGACTGATCTCACCAGTCTTGGCCTGAAACTGGGCCCGGCCGAAGATGGCGCGGGCGTTCAGATTATGGAAGTCACCCCGGATTCTGTTGCCGATCAACGGGGTTTGAAACCTGGTGACGTCATTCTTGAAATTGGAGGCGACGAGGTAAACGGCCCCGCCGACGTCAAGCAGGCCTTAAAGGAGGCAGGCAAGTCCCCGGTCTTGATGCTGGTGCGTTCCGGCGACAACCAGCGTTTCCTGGCCCTTCCTCTGGCCAAGGGATAAAAGTTCGGACGCCACGATGCCCTCTCCGCTCGGCATTTGACGTCCAATAGCGCGGAGACCGCCACCCTCCATGGTTCCCCCTCTGGACTGGTGGTCTCCGCGCACTCTTTTCTGAAAGGGCAAGTCATGCAAGTCTCCAGTTCACATGAAAACGAATCTCTCGAATTAGGACTGGCCTCGGACCAAATGCGCATACTCGTGATTGAAGATGACCGTGACGCCGCCATATGGCTTATCAAGGGACTGACGGAAAGTGGGCATGTAACCGACCATGCTGCCAATGGCGAGGACGGCCTAGCCATGGCGCTTGAAAGCCTTCATGACATTTTGATTGTCGACCGGATGCTGCCCAAGCTTGACGGCCTCTCCATCATCCGCACTCTGAGGGCCAAGGGCATAACCACCCCCGCGCTGATCCTCAGCGCCTTGAGTGATGTCGACGAGCGCGTGCGGGGCCTGCGTGCCGGGGGCGATGATTATCTGGCAAAGCCCTATGCCTTTTCTGAACTCCTGGCCCGGGTTGAAGGTCTCGGGCGGCGCAATTCCCAGGGGCCTCTGGAAACAAAGCTGAAGGCTGGCTGACCTCGAAATTGATCTGCTCACCCGCGCCGTGACACGCGGCGGCCAGACTATTCCCCTCCAGCCCCGCGAGTTCAAGCTGCTTGAATATCTCATGCGCAACGCCGGGCATATCGTGACGCGCACCATGCTTCTCGAAAATGTCTGGGACTATCATTTCGATCCGCAAACCAATGTGATAGATGTGCATGTTTCAAGGCTCCGGTCGAAAATCGACAAGGGCTTTGACTTGGCGCTGCTTCAAACCGTGCGTGGAGCCGGATACATGATACGTGCAGTTTAACCCGAAGATACTGAAGACCTCGACGTTTCGCCTCGCGGCCATCTATCTCATGGTCTTTGCCGTTTCTGTAGGCGCCATTCTGGCCTACGTTTTCTGGAACACGGCGGGCCTGTTGGAACGCCAGACCGATGCCACCATTCGGGCCGAAGTGCAGGCACTCGCAGACCAGTACCGCATTTTGGGTCTTCGCGGCATTGTTGATACTATTGAACGCCGAAGCGCTGAGCGCGCCGGCGGGATTTATTTGCTGGCCGATTCTCTTGGTAAGCGCGTGGCGGGAAATCTTGAAGCCGCGCCGCCGCAGGTGATTGATGAAACCGGCTGGATCGATTTCCCGCTCGACATCAAAGTTGGCGAAACGATGCAGCGCCGGTCGGCGCGGGCCTTTTATGCCGATCTCACCGGCGGCTACGCATTGATCGTTGGCCGCGACGTACAGGAGCTGCGGCAATTCGGCGCCATCATCAGGCGCACGCTTTACTGGGCGTTGGGCATTGCCCTTGTTCTGGGGCTTGGTGGCGGGTTGCTCACCAGCCGGAATTTCCTGCGAAGGGTTGACGCAATCACCGATGCCAGCCGCACCATCATGGGCGGCGATCTCTCAAGCCGCATGCCGGTTTTGGGAACCGGCGATGAATTGGACAAGCTGGCGCGCTCGCTCAATGAAATGCTCGACCAGATCGAGCGCCTGATGACCGGCATGAAGGAAGTCAGCAGCAATGTGGCCCATGACCTCAAAACCCCGCTCACGCGGCTGCGGGCCCGTGTCGAGTCGGCGCTGCGCTCCAATAACAAGACGGAATATCGCGCCGCACTGGACAAGACGATTGAGGAGTCTGACCGGTTGCTTCAAACATTTAATGCACTGCTATCGATAGCACGCGCTGAATCCGGCCAGCCCCGCGAAATGCTGCAGGCCATAGATGTCCACGACATCATTGAAGGTGTGGCGGAACTCTACGAGCCCATTGCCGAGGAGGCGGGCGGGACCTTGAGTGTTACTGTCGCTTCGGGACTTGGTGTTCTGGCCGACCGCCAGCTTCTGTCCCAGGCCCTGAGCAATCTGGTGGACAATGCTCTGAAATATGGTGTGACCGAGGAAAACCCAAAACCGCACATTGAAATCGCAGGTGCGCTGGAGGAGGGCTCGGTCATTGTGCTGGTAAGTGACCGGGGCAATGGCATTCCGGCGGAGGACCGGGCACGGGTTCTGGACCGTTTTGTGCGCCTCGATTCCAGCCGCTCCAAACCGGGCAATGGCCTGGGCCTGAGCCTTGTAGCAGGTGTCATGAAGCTTCATGGCGGGGCTTTGATGCTCGAAGACAATGCCCCCGGCCTCCGCGCCAAGCTGGTGCTTCCGCTTCACAATTTGCCTAGCTAGTATGGCCCCATGCTTGGGGTTTTCAGTGACCGTTTGAAACAGCAATTGCCTGCGCCGCGCGATGACGGAAGCCGCTCAGCGATTCTGGAGTGACGTCACACCCGCCCATCAGGGGAAACTGCAAGGGCCGAAACCTTTCCTGCTGTCGGTCGCTGGAGGTTCGCCCTATTTGCGTGCACTCATGCTGCGCGACCCCCTCTTTGTTGAAGAGATAATGCATCATTCGCCAGAAGAATTGCTGGCCTCTGTTTGTGCTGGGGTGCACGCCGCCGAAACCCTGCTCAGCCAAGCGGAAATCATGCAGGCGCTGCGCCATGCCAAAGCGAAAGCTTCACTGCTCATTGCCCTTGCGGATTTGGGCGGAATCTGGAACGTCGAGGAAGTTACAGCAGCACTCACCCGCTTCGCCGATGCCATGTTGAATGCCGCAATCAACTGGTTGCTTATTGATGCGTCAAAGGCTGGAAAATTTCACATTGCCAACCCTGGGAACCCATCGGAGAATTGCGGTTACGTAGCCTTGGCCATGGGCAAGCATGGGGCAGGCGAACTCAATTATTCCAGTGATATCGACCTCATCATTCTCTACGATCCGGAAACCGCACCGCTCGCTGAAGGCACTGAACCCGCCATATTTTTTGTGCGGATGACAAAACGCCTTGTGACCATTCTGCAGGACATCACAGAAGACGGCTATTGCCTGCGCGTGGACTTGCGCCTGCGTCCTGATCCCCGCGCCACGCAGGTTGCGATCTCAATGGAAGCCGCCGCCATTTATTACGAAAGCATGGGGCAGAACTGGGAGCGCGCCGCCATGATCAAGGCACGGACCGCGGCGGGCGATATTCCATTGGGTGTGGAATTCCTCCAGCGTCTCAAGCCCTATATCTGGCGCAAATACCTGGATTTTGCCGCCATCGCCGATGTGCAATCCCTGAAGCGCCAAATTCATGCGGTGAAAGGCCATGGCACGATTGCTGTGCATGGCCATAACATCAAACTCGGTCGCGGCGGCATCCGTGAAATTGAGTTTTTCGTGCAAACCCAACAGCTCATCGCCGGCGGGCGCAACTCCGCGCTGCGAGGTTTGCGCACGCTGGAAATGCTGGATGCCCTGGCCGAAGCAAAGTGGATAACGCCGGACGCCGCCGATGGCCTGAAAACGGCCTACCGTTTCATGCGCACAATCGAACATCGTATTCAGATGGTGAATGACGAACAAGCTCACACGCTGCCACACGATGGCGAGGCCTTTGAAAACCTCACGCGGCTTTCGGGCTTTGTTTCTTCACAAGAATTTGCAGAAAAATTACGCCAGACATTTGAGTTGGTGCAGGGGCACTATTCAGCACTATTCGAGAGCGCCACGGAATTGGGGACCGATACCGGAAGTCTGGTATTTACCGGCGGAGAGGATGATCCAGAAACCATTGAAACACTGGCGCGCATGGGGTTCAAAGGTCCAAGCGAGGTTTCAGCAACCATTCGTGGCTGGCACTTTGGCCGCTATGCCGCAACCCGCAGCGGAAAATCGAAAGAACTTCTCACCGAGTTGATGCCGGTTTTGTTGTCCGCGTTGGCGCGCAGCGGTGATGCGGATTTGGCCTTTCTTGCCTTTGACAAGTTCATTTCGGGCCTTCCTGCCGGAGTTCAGCTTTTTTCCATGTTGAAGGCAAATCCCAATCTGCTTGACCTCATCGCAACAATTCTGGGAACCGCACCGCGCTTGGCCGAGCAACTGAGCGCACGCCCCCGCGTGCTTGATGCCGTACTGGATCCCGGTTTCTTTGGCGCCTTGCCCCGCGCCGATGAAGTTAAGAACATGATTGCCTCAATCATTCCAGAAAGCACGCCATTGGACGAGGCAGTAGACCGCGTGCGCATTATTGGCCGCGAGCAAATGTTCCGCGTAGGCGTGCGGGTACTTTCTGAAACCGTGAGTGCGGTAGAAGCAGGCACAGCATTCTCAACTATTGCAGAATTGCTCTTGCAACGGCTTCACGGCGCAGTTCAGCAAGATATGGAAGCAAGACACGGCAAAGTCGGAGGTGGACGAAGCTGCGTGGTTGCCATGGGCAAAATGGGCGGCCATGAAATGACCGCCGCCTCGGACCTGGATCTCATGCTCATCTATGAGAATGCGCAAGGGATTGAAAATTCTGACGGCAAAAAGCCCCTCAACGTGAATCAATATTTCACCCGCCTGACGCAGAGGCTGATCACCTCGATCACCGCTCCCACCAGTGAAGGCGTTCTCTTTGAAGTTGATATGCGCTTGCGGCCATCGGGCAGCCAGGGCCCTGTCGCCACCAGTTTTGAAAGTTTCCGAGAGTACCAGAAAAGATCCGCCTGGACCTGGGAGAAGCTCGCGCTGACCCGCGCCCGCGTGGTGAGTGGCGATGCCAAACTTGCGGAGGCACTTTCAAAAGCGATTACCGATAGCCTGTGTGCTCCACGCGATGTTTCTGTGACTCGAAATGATGTTCTCGACATGCGCCGCCTGATGGTGAAGGAGCAGGGGCGGGCCGGGTTATGGGACATCAAGCGGGCGCGCGGCGGTCTGGTTGAAATTGAGTTCATCGCCCAGTTTCTGCAACTCATTCATGCCGCTCAAAACCCCGCCATCCTCGATACCAATACCCATGCGGCCTTAACCAAACTTGGCAGTGCAGGTCTCATTGATGGGGCCGTTGCCCATGACCTCAAAGAAGCCTGCCTGCTTTACCATCGGATGACCCAGGTTTTGCGCCTTTGCGTGAGCGGGACCTATGACCCCGCCAGGTCCCCGGCCGGTCTTAACCAAATGGTGGCCAGTGCAGCCATTGTGCCGGATATCAAGTCAGCCGAATCCCTCCTGATTGACACTCAGACCCGGGTTTCAGGCCTGTTTGACGGGATTATCGGCCCGGTCGGCTAGAAGCGACGGAATCCGAATTCCCCGGCGTCTTGGTTACGGGAAGCATGACTTCCTCAACCCAAATGGAGGCAATAATGTCCAAGAAAATGCTTTGCGTGGTATTCGTGACGACTGGTTTGGTGGCAGTGGGCGGCTTGGCCTTTGCCAACGAACCCTATCTGCCCAAGGCCCAGAAGACCTTTGACCGCCTTGATGTCAACAAGGACGGCAAGCTCAGCCTTGCGGAATTTACCCCTGTAGCCGAGAAGAAATTTATGAGCATTGACATGAACAAAGATGAAGCCGTGAGTTCTGCGGAAATCGACGCCTCGCTTCAGGCCGCATTGGAACGCCGCCGCAACCGTATTCTGGCAAATCTTGATGCCGACAAAAATGGCGCCATAAGTCGCGCTGAACTCGACAAATATGTGGAGGCGATGGTTGTGGGTGCTGACACCGATAGCGATGGTGGCGTATCCTTTGCCGAAGCACGTATTTTCAAAATCGCGAAATGGCGTAAAGCATTGCAACCGACAACGGCCAATTGATGGTTGGCCTGGAACGAACGGAGTAAGTGAAATACCAGAGTCGAGTTCAGCGGGGTTGCAGACGGCGAGCGATGCCAATTTGCTCTTGGCATCGGCTCGCCGTGATACGGCTGCCTTCGCTGAACTTGTCTCGCGTTATTACAAGCCGGTTTATCGCATGGTCTGGCGCATGATGAACGGCAACGCAGAAACCGAGGACGTGGCCCAGGAGGCCTTCGTCAAGCTTTGGCAGAATCCAGCGCAGGTTCGTGAAGCCAAGGCACTCAAAGGTTGGCTCATGCGTGTGGCGTCAAACCTTGCAATCGACCGCCTGCGCCGCAAGCCTCACACGGATATCGATGCCATTGCGGAAGTGGTGGACCCACGCCAGAACACCGGCGCCGGGCTTGAAGAACGGGCCGTAACGGCCCGGGTTAACCAGGCAATTGCGCGCCTTCCTGAGCGGCAGAAACTGGCGCTCACACTGGTTTACTTCGAAGGCATGAGCAATATCTCGGCGGCCGCGGTGATGGGCATATCTGTTGACGCTATTGAATCTCTCCTGACGCGAGGCAGGCGGACGCTGAGGGAAAGCCTTGCCGAGGATTGGCGCGGGCTGTTGGATGAGTTGAGTTCTAAGGTCGGATGAAGGTGTAACATGGAAAAATTTGACGAGAACCAGATGGACGCGGCACTTGATAAATTGCTGAAGCGCGCCACCGATCCCGCCATTCCTGAAGGTGCGGAGGCGCGCCTCATGACGGCTATTCAGGCGACGGAACAGCACTTGAATATTGTGCAGCTTCAGCCACGCCCAAGATTTCAGCGCTGGGCAGTAAGCCTGCCATTGGCCGCATCCCTGGTCCTTGGAATTTATCTCGGCGCCAGGGGGACGCTTGATAATTACATGCCCGACAGCATCATCGGAGAGACGTTGGCCGATACTATGGATTCCGAACCCACTAGCGGGCTTGATGACGCTGAAAGCTACGCGGAAGGTGATTTGACATGAGTGACGACGGCACAGTTTCAAAGTCCAGCCTACCACCAGTCCGACGTTCGCGCTGGTGGACTGCACTATTGGTTGGCTCACTCGCCATCAATCTTCTGATTGGCGGCGCGGTGGCGGCCCGTTTTTTTACCCGCGAAGGCCAAGAACGCTTCGTAGGGGCGAGTTACACGCAGCTCATCCCCCGCCGCTTTTTTGCCGAGATACCCCGCGAAAGGCGTCGAGTCCTTCTCGATATACTCAAGCAGTACCGCAAGGACTTTCGTGGTGACCGTGATGCATTCGAGGCCGCCGGCGCCAAGCTTGCGGATGCCTTGGTGATCGAGCCCTATGATGTGGAAAAAGTCAAACTCGTTATCAATGAGTTCTCAGATCAAGCGGGCAAATTGGCTGCAAGAGGCGGCGACGCGGCACTCGATATATTGACGCAGTTGTCTCCCGACGAACGCAAACTATTGGCCGAAGCCATCAGGAATCGGGCGAGCAAGGGCAAGAAGAAGTAAGTCTACGCCGCCTTGGAATTCTCAGCCGTTGGCGAGGCACGAAGCTCAACCGTCACCGTTGTGCCGGAGCCAACGGTGCTGGCTATGGTGAGGGAGCCATTGTGCAGGTCAACCAGCGATTTTGAAATCGCCAGCCCGAGGCCGGAGCCGCCTTTGCTCTTGGTGAACTGGTTCTCGACCTGTTCAAAGGGGCGGCCCAGCTTTTCGATGTCATTGGTTGGAATTCCAATGCCCGTATCGACAATCGTGACCCGCGCCCCTTCTTTGGTTTTTGCGACCGAGACTTTTACCTGGCCACCCTCGGGCGTGAACTTCACGGCATTCGACATGAGGTTGATGAAAACCTGTTTCAGGGCGCGCCTATCGGCTGTGATTTTGCAGGTCTTGGGGAGGTCGAGGACAATATCAACCTTACCCTCCGCGGCGCGGGGTCCGACAAAGCGCATGATGTCCTCAATGATTGAAGGCAGGGAAAGCGTCGTGAGCTCAAGTTCCATGCGGCCTGCTTCAATTTTCGACATGTCGAGGATGTCATTGATCACATCGAGGAGGAATTGCCCACTCTTGTGAATGTCGTGGGAATATTCGGTGTATTTGCCGGAGCCCAGGGGGCCGAACATTTCTTCCTGCATCACCTCGCTGAAACCGATGATGGCATTAAGCGGTGTTCTAAGCTCATGACTCATATTGGCCAGAAATTCCGACTTCGACCGGTTCGCCGTTTCAGCCCGCGTTTTCTCGCGGGCGTATTTGTCCGCAAGGTCCGCCAGGCGCTGCGATTGCTGGTCAGCCATCAGGCGTTCTTTTTGCAAATCACGCACTGTCATCATCAGGGTGCGCTCGGAGAGAAGCAGGCGTTCTTCTTGTTTCTTCAGCGCAGTGATATCGGTTCCCACTGAAACAAATCCGCCATCCTTGGTTCGGCGTTCGTTGATTTGCAGCCAGCGGCCATCGCCGAGTTGAACTTCAAGTGATTTCCCTTCAAAATTATCTCCGCCGCCAACGGTTGGCACATATTGGCGCACGATGGGTTCCTTCGCCGATTGGGTAACAATAGCGTAAGGCGTTCCCGGAACGCAGGACGAGGCGGGCAGGGAATGGAACTGCTGGTACTTTGAATTGCACAGCACCAGACGATTTTCCGTATCCCACAGCACAAAGGCCTCGGAAATATTTTCGATTGCATCCTTCAGGCGAAGCTCGGCATCCTGGTTGAGCTTGTCGGTTTGCTTCTGGGCCGTGATATCAAACACGATGCCGATGAGATGGGGCTTATCTGGCTGATCTCCCGGTGCCAGGGCGGCGCGCGCCCGCAACCAGACCCAATGGCCGTCCTCATGGCGCATGCGGAACTCCCGGTTGAAGACCGTGCGCTCGCCCCGCAGCAGCTCTTCAATCATGATTTCCATGTTGGCGTTTTCCGGATGGAGCCGTTCTGATACCTCGCCGAAACTCAGGAGTTCGCCCTTTGGAGCAAGCCCCAGAATTTCAAACATCGATTTCGACCAGAAGATCGTTCCCTCGGCGAGGTTCCAGTCCCACATGCCGCAATTGCTGCGATCCAGCGCCTTGTCCAGCCGTTCCGTGGCAATCGCCAGCGTCCCATCGGCTTCCGAGGCCTTTGCCGCCTGCCAGTGAAACGCACCGGCCAGCATCGCGAGGACCAGAACCGTAGCGACGAAAAGGATTGAGAGGCGCATAACCCCGGTTTGCCAGGTTTCCAGCAGGTCTGAACGCTTCTGAAAAACAACCAGGCTTCCCGGAAAATTTCCGAACTGGCGCGCGGTCACATAGGCAGCCTCGCCATTTGCCAGCACAAAGGGGCGCATGGTCTGTGCATTGAAATCCGTATCGGTGATAAATTTTGGACCCAGAATATCGGTTATCCTCTGGCCTGAAAGTTTCGTAGGTGATGGTGCGCTGGCGAGGATCACTCCGAAATTGTCAACGAGCACGAACACCCGGTCCTCTGCCAAGGCGCCCTCCACAAGCGATTGTGAAAGAAGTTCCGCCGTCAACGGCCTGACCGTCTGCCCATTGCCAACATCGGTTGAAAGCGAAGCGATAATATTTTGAGCAGCAAGCTGCGTATGGAGAACGGAAAGGCGGTTTTGCTCCACCAGGTGGCTGCCGCGGCTTTGCAGTAATTGCGAGAGCAGGGATATACAAAGGGCGAGCAGGAACAGGGCGGTCAGAATTGTTATCAGCTGGCGCAGGGACTTCTCGGAAATCATGATTCGCCATTTGCCAGGCAAAGGGGAAGGCAGGCGCAAGGCGCGCTCCCTGACAAACAGTTCCCCAATCTGTGCCTTACCCAAAATTTTACCCTTGTCCGTCGCCGAGCGCTTACGGCTATTGAAACGCATTTGGCCGCCTAAACCGAATCAACACCCCATTGATTCGCAAACGAAACGACTTGTCCAGCGATGAATTTTTGAGGGTGCTACCCGTTCAGGGTTTTCGAAATGATTTCAAAGGTATCGCGCGAAAGATTGGGCGTTGAAACGATCCTTTCCAGTTGCGCTGCGACGGCCTTGCGGCGAACCTCATTCAGGATGCGCCAACTGCGAAAACCGGTCGACATGCGCGCCGCGACCTGTGGATTGGTCACATCCAGTTTCAGGATCGTATCGGCGACAACCCGGTAGCCCTCGCCATTGGCAGCATTGAAACCCGAAAGGTTCATGGAAGTGAACCCGCCAATGAGCGCGTAAACGCGGTTTGGCGTGCTCAGGCGAAAATCCGGGTGGCCCATGAGCGATTCAATTCTTGCCGCCGCTCCGGCACCTGGAATTTGGGCATTGAGCGCAAACCATTTATCGACAAGCAAATGGTCCCCGGCGTGACGGACGTAGAACTTTTCGAGTTCCAGCTTCGTTTCAGGCACATCAATTCCGAGCATGGCGGTCAAAGCGCCAATTTCGGCCGTCATGTTTGATGCTGAAGCGAGATCACGCTGGATGAGGCCGGTCGCAACTTCAGGTAAGCCTGCCGCCAAAAGACTTAAAGCCGCATAGCGCAAGGAACGCCTGCCGGTATTTTCCGGTGAAGGAGCATAGGCACCATGCTCTTCAGTGTCCCGCCATATCTCAAGCAGGTTGTCCTTCAGCGCCGTGCCCAATTCAGCCCGTACGAGATTGCGCGATTGCAGAACGAGATCAGTATCGACATCTTTCCCGATGGCTGCAGCAATATCCGGCTCCGTTGGCAGGCTCAGCATCAGGGCTTTGAAAGCTGAATCCAATCGCCTGTCGTCAAGCGTGTTTTTAAGGGCTGCGGCAAAGCCTGCTGTATCTGGCGGAGTGCTGAGACTTGCGATGATAAGATTTTTTGCCAGCGACTGGCCGGCCTCCCAGCGGTTAAATGTGTCACTGTCTCGCCCCATGAGGAACAACAGGTCGTCAGCACTGACATTCGCATGTATCTGGACCGGCGCCGAGAACCCCCTGTTGATTGACAAAACCGGGCGATTTTTAACATTTCGGAAGCGAAATGATTGTTTTTCCTGGGTCAGTTCAAGAAGGGGAGCGTTCAGCACGCCAACCCCTTCGAGGTCGAGGGGCATGTCTTCGCCGCTTGGCCCTACCAGACCAAAATTCAGTGGAATATGCATCGGCAGTTTTTCCGCCTGGCCGGGCGTGGGTGCGGTTTTCTGTTCGAGTGTAAGATCAAAGGTTTTGCCCTTTTGATCATAGGACGTGGTGACCTTGACCCCTGGCGTTCCCGCCTGTTCATACCATTTGAAAAATTGCGTGAGGTCGCGCCCCGAGGCGTCGGCCATGCAGCGAACAAAATCTTCAACCGTTGCCGCCTCACCGTCATGGCGTTCGAAGTAGATGTCCATGGCCTTGCGGAAAGCCTTGTCGCCGATGAGCGTCTTCATCATGCGGCAGATCTCGGCGCCCTTTTCGTAAACCGTTGGCGTGTAGAAATTGTTGATCTCGATATAGGCGTTAGGCCGCGGCGGATGGGCGAGGGGGCCTGCGTCTTCCGGCATCTGCCGGGCCCGCAGGGTCTTCACATCCGTAATGCGCTTCACCGCGCGCGAGCGCAGGTCCGACGAAAATTCCTGATCGCGAAATACCGTGAGGCCTTCCTTCAGGCAGAGCTGGAACCAGTCCCGGCAGGTGATACGGTTGCCTGTCCAGTTGTGGAAATATTCATGCGCGATGATGGCTTCGATATTGGTGTAGTCCAGGTCCGTGGCCGTTTCCGGCAGGGCGAGGATATATTTGTCGTTGAAGACATTGAGGCCCTTGTTCTCCATGGCCCCCATGTTGAAATCCGAAACCGCCACGATGTTGAAAACTTCAAGATCGTACTCGCGCCCGAAGGCCTCTTCGTCCCAGCGCATCGAAGCCTTGAGCGACTCCATGGCCCAGGCGCAGCGGTCCTCCTTGCCCTTCTCGACATAGATGCCGAGTTGCACT
This sequence comes from uncultured Alphaproteobacteria bacterium, assembly GCA_963766425.1. Classification (GTDB taxonomy): domain Bacteria; phylum Pseudomonadota; class Alphaproteobacteria; order Rhizobiales; family Aestuariivirgaceae; genus Aestuariivirga. The sequence goes on along the minus strand of CAVYAB010000006.1, from coordinate 15,862 downwards.
TTTTTGCCGGACATCGTTGTGAAGCTGTCATGGACGCCAGCGAGATCACCGGCAACCAGCGCGAAGAGGTAGCTTGGTTTTGGATGCGGATCTTTCCAGATGGCGAAGTGGCGGCCAGTTCCCTTGACGTCTCCAGCCTCCTGACGGTTTCCATTGGACAGGAGGACGGGGCACAAAACCTCGCTCGCCTCCATCCGAACCGTGTAGCGCGTCATCACATCGGGCCGGTCATAGAAATAGGTGATGCGCCGAAAGCCTTCCGCCTCACACTGGGTACAATACATGCCGTTGGATTGATAAAGGCCGGAGAGCTGCGTGTTGCCAACCGGGTCACACTCGGTTTCAATTTCGAGCGCGAAGGGCGCGGCCGGAACGTTTGAAAGTGTCAGATTGCTGTCTGTCAGTTCAAAACCTGCCGGATGCAATTCCTTCCCGTCAAGCTTCACGCTGATGAGCTTGATCTTCTCGCCACTGAGCACCAGCGCCGCATTTTTTTCCGGCGAGGCGGGATTTGGCCTGAGCTCCAGGCGCGAAGCAACGCGCGTCGTGTTGGGCTCAAGCACAAAATTCAAAAACAGGCTGTCAATGATATATGGGGCGGGCAGGTAGTCCTTCAGATAGGTGGTCGGCGGCGCTTCCTGGTTCATGTGCAGTCTCTCAAATCATTCCGTGGGCCCGCAAGGTGAAGGCCATCCCGTCCTTTGTCAAAGGTGGACTTAATATCCGTTGGAAGAAATTCCGCGCCGGTTCGAGTCCGGCCGCCCACATCAGCCTTTATACAGCGGGACAAGTTCTATCGCTACTTGGCAACGATCGAGGCTTCTTCGATTTGCTGTGCTACGAGGCTTTGTATCAGCCACATATTGTGGTCACGGATGCCGTGCTCCTCGAGCATTGTCACAGTCCGGAACAGATACTGGGCTGCCGAGCCCCAGTGCCCGGCTGCACGAGCCAATACATGTGCAACCTTCTCTGGGGGCAGCTTGCCCGCATAAGCGTTTCCGTCAGGTGCCGCAACAAACGCTAACGCGCGCAATGTTCCACCTTCTGTATTTACCGAAATCCAGCGCGGCACATTGGTTGGTGGATTGGCATCGATTTCGCGCCGCATCAGAAGTCCTAATTGCCCGAAATGATCTCGGGCCGGTAGTCGGTACGCCAAACCTTTACAAGTTCCGCCCCGGTCGAGGGCCAGCATCAGGGCTGGCAATTCGCGTGTTCCGCGCCAGCGAGTGAGCTTGAGACAGAACGACCGGTGCCATCCGTTGGCGGTGGCGCTTCGGCTTTCTAAAAATTCGAACTCCGGATTCCAAATCAGTGAGCCATAGGCAAAGACCCAAAGCTCTTCCGGTTTGTACTCAGATAAAAGCGCGTCAACCATTGCATCAAATTCTGCATCGGTGTGTTCGGCCGTCCCCGGTTCTGGCCCGGGATCTGGCTCCGTGCGCTCAACGCGGGCGACAAGTTCTGCTGTCAAATTCATGGTTCTAAATTGCCCGGGTTTTACTTTGCCCATATTCGCCTTCGAAATTTCAGTCAGGTAGATCGTTTGAGACGCAGATTGCAACTATAAGAGATAACCAAAATATAAGCGACATTGAAAGAATGTCTGTTTCGAATTCAATATGGACTTAAAATCTTACTTCCGACGGGAAGTGCCGGTTCGGGTCCGTACCAGCCCAATGCATTCATACAACAGCTGTCATCCGCTTCGCGCCGCATGTACTTCTGTGAACAACTTGCTGTAACCTCGCGGGAAACGTAAAACCATTCCATGGAAAAACCGGTGGTGCGCCATCCCGGAGGACGACAATGATTTTTCGCCAGCTTTTCGACAGTGTATCGGGCACCTACAGCTATCTCATCGCCAGCCGCAGGGGCGCCGAGGCGCTCATCATCGACCCGGTTCTGGAAAAGGTGGACCGTTACCTTCAGCTCATGAATGAGCTCGATCTCCGCCTCGTCAAGGCGGTCGACACCCATCTCCACGCCGACCACGTCACTGGCCTTGGCGCACTGCGCGACCGGACCCGCTGCATGACCGTGATGGGCGAGAATACCAAGGCCGATGTAGTCTCGGTCCGGCTGGCCGATGGAGACAAGCTCGACATTGAAGGCGTAAGCCTCGATGTCATCTACACGCCCGGCCATACCGACGACTCCTATTCCTTCACCATGGACGACCGGGTTTTCACCGGAGACACCCTTCTGATCCGCGGCACCGGCAGGACCGACTTCCAGAATGGCGATGCAAGGGCGCAATACGACTCGATCTTCAACCGCCTGCTGAAATTGCGGGACGATACGCTGGTCTACCCCGCCCATGACTACAAGGGCGATACTGTGAGCACCATTGGCGAGGAACGGCGCAGCAATCCCAGGCTACAGGTGAAGTCCGTGGATGAATATGTCGAGCTCATGAATAATCTGAAACTTCCAAACCCGAAAATGATGGATGTGGCAGTGCCGGCTAACATGCGCATCGGCCTCGCCCAGGATGTCGTCGCCCAGAAGGGGTGGGCGGTTCAGGCTGTTGACGCCATGAAATTGATTGGACGGCAGGACGTGGCCCTTGTTGATCTCAGGGAAAAATCCGAGCGCGAGAGGCATGGAATCATTCCAGGCGCGCTGCATGAGCCCTATCCGAAACTCCAGGACAATCTTGTAAGCGGCGGGCTGCTCCGGGCCCTTGGCGCAAACCGCCGTGTCGTCTTTTTCTGCGCCTATGGCGAACGCTCGGCCATGGCCGTTCAGGCGGCCCAGGAGGCAGGCATCACCTCCGCCTGCCACATCCAGGGCGGCATCGCGGCCTGGAAGGACGCAGGCGGCCCGATTGAGCGGTAAAGCAGGCGGACATTCTTAAAACCGGTCAACGCGGAAGGGCGAGAGATCGATATTGCTCTTGGATCCGGTCATGAGTTCGCTGATGAGACGGCCGGTCGAGGGTCCCCAGGTCAGGCCCATGTGGCTGTGGCCAAACCCATACCAGACATTTGAAACGGTTTTTGAGGGGCCGATAACCGGCAATGAATCCGGCGTACCGGGCCTGCGCCCCATCCAGCGCGTCGTGGTTGAATCGGGTTCATTGAGTCCCGGCAGCAGTCCCTTGAAAACTTTCCATAGCGCATCGGCCCGTGCCCAATTCGGCTCCGCCTCAAGTCCCGCAAATTCATCAGTGCCGGCAAGCCTGAGGCCCATTTCCATGGGCGTTGCCGCGCTGGGGGTGCGCGCATAGGTAAGTGAACGTGAAAGTTTGACACCGGAATTTGGCAACACCATGTGGTAGCCGCGCTCCGCCTCAAGCAAAACCTTTTCCCCGAGTTGTTTGGCAAGTAGATGTGAATAGGCACCTGCGCAAATCACCAGCTTGTCGAGTGCAATTTGCCTGCCCGATTTCAGCACAAGTGATTTCGCGATGCTTCCTTCCCGCTCAATACTCACAACGTCGTCGGCGATAATTTCGCCGCCGTTGCGGACGAATTGTGCCGCGATCGATTTCACCATGCGTTCCGGGTTGGTGATGAAATACCAGCCGCCATGGAACGCGCCGCAGTGAATGTGCGGTGACAAGGCTGGTTCAAGCTCGCGGCATTCGTCGCCACTCAGCCTTTTCATCTCATATCCATGGACCTTCTTGATCTCGCGGTCATTGGCTTCTTCCGCGAACTGTCGCTCATTGTCGAAAAGGCGCAACGTGTCCTCGTACTTCAGCAACTCGGCACTTCCAGCATCGCGCATCAAGGTTTCAAAATCAGCTACAACGCGCAGCGCGAGACTTGCACGCGCTTCGGTTATAGCCTTCACCCGTGAAGGCATGGCGTTGCGGCCCGCTGCCAGAAACCATGGCAGGGCTTTCGGCAGATAGGACCACCTGATCGTTAGAGGGCCGAGCGGGTCCATCAGCCAGCCCGGAATTTTCAGGAGGATTCGCGGATGAATTGATGGCACGACCTCCGCGAATGCAACCCCGCCCGCATTGCCAAAGGAACAGCCTTCGCCCGGTGGCAGCCTGTCGATGATCGTCACACGGTAGCCCGCCCGCTGCTAAAAATGCCGCGCTGGAAATGCCGACGATGCCAGCGCCGATCACCGTGGCATGGGGTTTTGACATGGGAATTAGGTTCTCTTCGGATGAATCTGCCTGAAGAAATTTACACAGAATTCCTCAAAGGTCGAGATCAGCCGCGTAGGCCGCAGGCTTTTCAAGGCAGCTATGGCAATAACGCCGTCCTCAACATCCTCAACAATGGGGCGAATGGCAAGTTGCTCGCCATCATAGGTTTGGTCGCCATGGGGCCTCGTGATCAAAAGGGAATAACCAAGCCCTTGCCCGACAAGCCCGCGCACCAATTCAAGTGAAGGCGAGGCGAAGCTGATTTTGGGCGCAATGCCCTGGCTTTCAAGCAGGCGCGTGAAATAGGTGCGGCTGGGGAGAATATCGAGCAGGATGAGTGGCTCGCTTGCCAGATCATGCAGCGAAACCCGCTTCTTCTTTGCCATGGGATGGTTTGCGTTGAGCAACACATAGGGGCTCAATCTGGCCAGTTCAGTAATTTTGAGGTCTTCGGGCGTATCAAGCTCATAGAGCAGCACGAGATCATACTGTCCTGAACGCAATCCACCTATGAGCAGCTCTTGCGCGCCTTCTTCCAGTTTTATCCGTGTCTTCGGATATTGCTTCTGAAAGCCTGCGATGAGTTTCGGCGCATAGACCGGGGCAATTGTCGAAAAACTTCCAACGGTGAGTTCGCCTTCCACCAGCATGCCCGCAACGGTGGAATCCCTTTGAAAGTCGTTGCCATGGGCAACAAGGCTTCGGGCTTCGTTCAGAAAACGCAAACCCTGCGGTGACGGCGTAACGCCTTGCGCATGGTGGCGGATAAAGAGCTGCAAACCCAGTTGCGCTTCGAGCTTTTGCAGGGAAGCCGAAAGCGAAGGCTGGGCCACGCCCAAACGCTGCGCCGCCTTGGCGAGCGATCCCAGCTCGGCAATGGCGAGCGCATGTTCCAGTTGGCGCAAGGTAAATCGCAACATAGATTTAATCTATCTTATACAAAGATATTATCTATTTTTTCTAAGCTAAATTCCCCTGTATGTAAAGCCATTAGGCACAGGAGATTGCGATGCAGGCCATGGAACATCTCGCGGAAACAACGGCGAATTTCATTTCAGCGATGGGAGCGGCAGCCACCGGCGTTTCAATCGTGACCACAGAGGGTCTAGCTGGCCGCTTCGGCCTGACGGTCAGCGCCATATCATCCGTCTCGGCCGAGCCGCCCATGCTGCTGGCTTGCGTCAATCGCAAGAGCCCGGCGGTTGCCGCCATTGACCGGAACGGCCGCTTTGCCGTGAATGTCCTGGGCCTCAACAGTAAGGATGTGGCCGAAGTTTTCGCGGGACGGCCCAGGGACGGCAAGGCCTATGACTTTGAGCGCCACGGCTGGGAGGACGGAGCAACTGGCATGCCCGTTTTGACCGACGCCACGGCAAGTTTTGAATGTGAAATTGAGTGTTCACAGGATGCGGGCTCCCATAGGATATTCATTGGCCGCGTGGTGAATGCCAAGCGCAACAGTGCGGAGCCGCTGGTCTATTGCAATCGCGCCTTCGGGCGTGTTTCTGAATTGTGAGGTAACAAGATGATCAGAACCGGCGAACAATACCGCGAGTCGCTCCGTGACGGACGCGAAGTGTGGATCAATGGCGAGCGCGTAAAGGATGTGACGCGCCATCCCATGTTCAAGCCTGTGGTGGATATCCGCGCCCGCATCTATGACATGCAACACGAGGCGGCCCACCGCGATGTCATGACCTACGAGGAGAAGGGGGAGCGCTTCGCCATTGGCAACCGCCTGCCGCGCCAACTGAAGGACTGGACCGACAAGCGCCGCGCTGTTGATACTGTGATGTTCGATGTCGGTGGAATCGTTACCCGCGTTGGCGATGAAACCGTGGGCGAAATGTGGTCGCTCTGGGATGGAAAGGATATCTTGAACGAAATCGATCCCCGTTTCGCCGCCAACATCGAGCGCCACATCCATCAGTCCATTGCCAATGACCCCTTCCATGTTTCGGCCAACACCGATCCCAAGGGCGACCGCTCAAAGCCGCCCCAGGAGCAGGACCCCGACATGCTGGTCCATGTGGTGAAGGAAACCGATGCAGGCATTATCATTCGCGGCGCCAAATACGAAACCGCTGCGGCCTATGCCAATCAGGCTTTCCTGAAGCCAACCATCGCCAACTGGGGCGACGCCAAGCTTTCCGAATATGCCTTGGGCTGTATCGTGCATATGAATGCTCCCGGCGTGAAACACATCTGCCGCACCGGCTTTACCGGCCGTGCGCCTGAGCGCGATTATCCGCTGTCAAACAAGTTTGATGAGGTGGATACCATCGTCATTCTCGACAATGTGCTGGTGCCCTGGGAAGACGTGCTGTTCTACCAGCACACCCGCGCCGCCGCTTTTATCCGCCAGACCCTGCATCGCTACTCCGCCTTCCCCTTTGTTCAGCGAACATTGTCTTATGCGGATCTCATTATCGGTGCGGCCCTGTGGAACGCCAAGCAAACTGGCTTGGACAAGCAGCAGGCCGTACAGGAAAAATTGACCGAGCTCGCCGTGTGGCGGGAAGGCATCAACGCCCATCTAACCGCATCCATTGTCATGGGCGAGCAAAGCCCCAATGGCCTGCTCATGCCCAATCAATCCCTGCTGATGTCGGGCCGTTGCCATGCGCTCAACAATCTTCCCAAGATGATGCACCTGGCGCGCGAGCTCTGCGGCGGACAGATTTGTGTCACGCCTGATGCCGCCGTATTCGAGCATCCGGAAACCAAGAAGTGGATGGACAAATATTACACGATCAATGACGAGTGGCTGGCCGATGATCGTCGCAAATTGCTGGTTCTGGCCCGCGATCTCCTGAATTCAGATTATGCAGGACATCGCCTGACTTTCCAGCTCTTTGCCCAGGCCCCGCCCTTCGCCCAATCGGCGGCGGTCTATCGGACGTTCGACTGGAACAGCACCTTGAAATTCGCCCAGAAGGCTGGTGGGATGAGCCCCCGCATCTGGGGAGCGAGGAAGCAGGCGGCGGAATAATCAGCTTCACGGAAAATCGAAGAAAGACGCAAATGTCAGTTGAGAAGATCGAAGCACTCGTTGTGGGCGCAGGCCAGGCGGGACTGGCCATGAGCGGCCACTTGGGCCAACGCGGTGTGCGCCACCTCGTTCTTGAACGGAGCAGGATCGCCGAACGCTGGCGTTCGGAGCGCTGGGATGCTCTCGTTGCCAATGGTCCCGCCTGGCACGATTGCTATCCAGGTCTGGAATTTCCAGGCTACGATCCGGACGCCTTCGTGCCCAAGGAAAAGATCGCGGATTCTTTCGTGGCCTATGCCGAAAAGATCAAGGCGCCCATCCGCTGCGGCGTCGAGGTCAAATCGGTGCGGAAGAATGATGGCCGTCCCGGCTTCCGCGTCGAGACACCGCAAGGTGCGATTGAAGCCAATTTCGTAATTGCCGCCACCGGGGCTTTCCAGAAGCCGATCATTCCCGCTCTCGTTCCCGAGAGTGCCGGGACCATGCAGATTCATTCCACCGCCTACCGCAATCCGGGCCAGCTGCCCGAGGGAGCCGTGCTTGTGGTGGGCGCGGGGTCGTCCGGTGCGCAGATTGCGGAAGAACTTATGCGAGCCGGCAAGCGCGTCTATCTCTCGGTTGGACCGCACGACCGGCCTCCGCGCCGCTATCGCGGGCGTGACTTCTGCTGGTGGCTGGGCGTCCTCGGCAAATGGGATGCCGCCGCCCCGGCGGAAGGCAGGGAACATACCACGATTGCCGTGAGCGGAGCCGATGGTGGCAAGACAGTCGACTTCCGCAATCTGGCCGCAGGGGGCATGACGCTGGTCGGCAGAACGGAAAAGTTCAAGGACGGCGTGATGCATTTCGCAGCCAGATCTCGTGCTCAATGTCGAGCAAGGTGATGCAAACTATTTGTCAGTATTGGACGAAGCCGATGCATTTGTTGCCCGCAATGGCCTCGACTTGCCCGAAGAACCCGAAGCCCGCATCATTGGGCCAGATCCGGAGTGCATGACCGATCCCATTCGTGAGTTGAATCTGGCCAACGCCGGTATCACGGCGATTATCTGGGCAACGGGTTTTTCGTCTGATTATGGCTGGTTGCAGGTGGATGCTTTTGACGCGAAAGGCAAGCCGAAGCACCAGCGCGGCGTTTCATCCGAACCGGGCATCTATTTCCTTGGATTGCCCTGGCTTTCACGCAGGGGATCAAGCTTCATCTGGGGCGTCTGGCATGACGCCAGGTATCTGGCCGACCATATCACCACGCAGCGCGGGTATTTGGCCTATAAAGGGCCCCAGGAAAATAAAACGGGAAACAGGCAATGACAGCACACAAGCGAATTCGTCCGTTCAACACCAAGGACACCTACCCTGAGCAGAAGCTCGACAATGATCTCTGCCAGGCCGTTGTGGCGCGCGGGGCGACCGTCTTCGTGCGCGGACAGGTGTCGCAGGATCTCGACACGCGCGAGTCGCTTCATGTCGGCGATGCAACGGCCCAAACCGCCAAGACCATGGCCAACATCAAGCTGCTGATGGAAGAGGCGGGCGGCCACATGGACCACATCTGCCGCATTGTGGTTTATCTCACCGATGTGCGTTACCGCCAGGATGTCTACCGCGAGATGGGCAAATGGCTGAAGGGCGTGTTTCCCTGTTCAACCGGACTGGTCATCACGGCGCTGGCGCGGCCCGAATGGGTCGTAGAAATCGAAGTGACGGCCGTTATTCCGGATTGATGCCATGACCTTTTCCATTGCCGGACGCTGCGCCAAATCCGGGGCCTTCGGGGTCGCCATTACAACCTCATCGATAGCCGTTGGCGCCCGCTGCCCCCACGCCCGCGCCCGGGTTGGCGCCGTGGCCACGCAAAACGTGACCGATCCGAACCTGGGGCCGCTGCTGCTTGATCTGATGTCGCAAGGATTGAGCGCAAGGGATGCAATTGATTCAATAATCCGCAACCGGCCTTTCATCGAATACCGCCAGCTGACAGCGGTGGACAACAAGGGCAACTCCGCAAGCTGGTCCGGGAAACATATTCTGGGCATCCATGCGGTCTCCGAACAGCGCGATTGCGTGGCCGCCGGAAACCTCCTGAAATCGACGGAATTGCCCAAAATGATGACCGATTGCTTTGACAATAACTCCTCCGAACATCTGGCCGAGCGCCTGTTGCGCTCCCTGGAGGCGGGCTTGGCGTCGGGCGGCGAGGAGGGGCCTGTGCATTCCGCTGCCCTTATCGTCTATCACCAACAGGATTTCCCCTTGGTCAATCTGCGCGTCGATTGGGACGATGAAAACCCGATCAAATTCTTGCGAAAATTGTGGGAAGACTACCGCCCGCAAATGGGCGCCTACCTCCGGCGCGCCATCGACCCCACCGCCGCCCCAAGCTACGGCGTCCCGGGCGATCCTTAATTCGATAGTCTGTCTAACAGCCGAGCCAGCATCGCATCACACAACGTCAGTTGCTCTACGCTCACATATTCATCAGGCTTGTGCGCCACGGCGATATTGCCGGGGCCGCAGACGACGGCGGGGATGCCAAGTTCCTGCTGGAACAATCCACCCTCGGTGCCGAACGTGATCTTGCCTGTGGAATTTCCGCCTGTCAGGGCACGGACAAAATTCACCGCTTCGCTGTCCACCGGCGTGTTGAGGGCAGGGTAGCTCTGCAGGGTTGCAAATTCAAAGCGCGCCTTCGGAAAAACAGTCTGAAACCCTGCGGCAATTTTCTCCGCCGCCTTCTGAATGCGCGTGAAAATAGCCTTGCCGTCATCTTCCGGCAGGTAACGGATTTCAAAATCAAAGCTCGCAAGATTCGGCACGATGTTCATCACCTCACCGCCCGCCATCTTGCCGACATGCAGCGTCGTGTAGGCCACCTCATAGTCGCCATCGCGCTTGCCATTCTTGGCAATGTCTTCCTGAATGCGGCGGATCTCCGCGATCAAATCGCAGGCCATGTAGATGGCATTTACCCCGATGGGCGCAAGGCTCGAATGGGCTTCAAGGCCATGCGCCGTCACGCGATAACCCAGCTTGCCCTTATGCGCCGTCACCACCTGCAGCATGGTAGGCTCGCCAACGATGCAAAGTCGCGGGCGCACCGGCATGGTCTTCAGCATGTCCAGCATGCGCCGAACCCCAATACAGCCGATTTCCTCATCATAGGAGAAGGCGAAATGTATGGGCGTATGGAGTTCGCGCTTCACCGCGGCCTGCGCGAGATGCAGACAGGCGGCGATAAATCCCTTCATATCGGCGCTGCCACGGCCATAAAGATTTCCGCCGCGTGACGCGAGCCTGAAGGGGTCGCTGCTCCAGTTCTGTCCCTCAACTGGCACCACATCGGTGTGCCCGGAAAGCGCAATGCCCTGCTTATCGGAAGGTCCGACGGTGGCCCAGAGATTGGCTTTCTTGCCATCCTCATTGTGGGTCAGGGTTGACGTTATCCCCAACGCATTCAGCTCGCGCGCAACAAAGTCAATCAGCTCCAGATTGCTGTCGCGGCTGACGGTTGGAAAGGCGATGAGTTTTTCGAGATAGTGGAGGGTGGACTGCATGGGGCCTCTGTTATACGTTCATATTTTTCATTGCAACCATCACCTGGCTGGATCGCATTTGCGCAAGATTTCCCTGATCATTTTTGATTGTGATGGCGTGCTCGTCGACAGCGAGTACCTGAGCGCACAGGTGCTGGTGGAAACCTTTGCCGAAATCGGCGTGGCAATCGACCTGCCCTTTGTCTTCGAGCATTTTCTGGGTCACAGCTTTTCTTCCGTTGCCGCGAAATTTGCAAAGCTGCACGGCATCGGTGTTCGGGAGTCATTTGAAACGGACTATCGGGCGAATTTGCTGCGAAGATTCAGCGCCGATCTCAAACCAATGCAGGGCGTAATGGAGGTGCTCGATAGGCTTGCCGTTCCATTCTGCGTGGCAACCGGCAGCAGCCCGCTCCGCGTTACCCGATCGCTGGAGGTAACCAATCTTGCCGCAAAAGTTAACGGCAACGTGTTTACGGCAGCAATGGTAACCCATGGAAAGCCTGCGCCAGACATCTTCTTGCACGCTGCCGCTGCGATGGGAATCCCTCCCGGACAGTGCCTTGTGATTGAAGACAGCGCCAGTGGAATTGAAGCAGCATATGCGGCGGGAATGGCCGTCTGGCAATTCACCGGCGGCTGCCACTTTCAACACGGCTATAACCATCAGGGCACAGAACATTTGGTGGATCGGGTTTTTGATCGTATGGATAGGTTTTTCGATGCCGCGCCGGAGTTGCGGTTAACCTAGGGAAATTGCCGCCATCATGGTGCGAAACATAGAGCAGGAAAACACCCGCCTTGATGAAGCCGCCCGCGCTGGGTGGCTCTACTATATTGCTGGCAACACCCAGGATGAAATTGCCAAAAAGCTGGGTGTTTCGCGGCAAACCGCGCAACGGCTGGTATCCCTTTCGATCAGCGAGAAGCTCATCAAGGTGCGCCTTGATCACCCCATTGCCAATTGCCTTGCGCTATCTGAGCGCGTGAAACAGAAATACGATATTGATTTCTGCGAAGTCGTCCCGAGCGATCCGGAATCAGACACAATTTCGCTGGGCGTTGCACAGGCTGCCGCTGCTGAACTTGAACGTTATATTATCTCGCCCCATCCCGTCATCGTTGCCATGGGAACGGGCCGCATGCTGCGCGCCATGGTGGATCAGCTGACCCCGATGGACTGCCCGCAGCACAAGATCGTTTCCCTCGTTGGAAATATTGCGTCTGATGGTTCAGCAACGCTTTATGATGTTGTGAGCCGCGTGGCCGATACGGTCAAGGCGCCCCATTACCCCATGCCGCTTCCGGTTATCGCAACAACCGTCCAGGACAAGGCGCTCCTGCTGGCGCAAAAGCCGGTGGGCAACGTCATTGAGCTGGGCCGACAGGCCGATGTGACTTTTGTTGGCGTTGGCACCATGGGTGATGATGCAGCCCTTATTCGAGATGGCTTCGTGAAACCGGAAGAAATGCGCGCCCTTGTGAAAGCTGGGGCGGTGGGCGAGATCATAGGCTGGGCCTACGACGCCGAAGGGCAGCTCATCGAAGGCCTGACCAATGACCGGGTTGTGAGTGCCCCACTCGATCAACCAGCCAGGAGAAGGGTGATCGGCGTTGCCATGGCACCACCCCGCTTGCATGCCGTTCGAGGTGCCTTGAACGGCAAATTGATCAACGGCCTGATCACCAACGAGAAGATGGCTGAGCTTTTGCTAAAGTAGATTTCAAAACTAATATCGGTAGGAGTGAAATGAATGCAGTGTCATGTCTGGACTGCGCCCGCGAGTAGCATTTGATATTCCGCAAGTTACGCCGAGCGCGGAACGATTGTCTTATGTTTTTTCAGCGCCGCAAGGAAACCGTTTCTGATTTTTATCAGCAAGCTGCCGGGCAATTCGCCGTATAAAACACTGGCTGCTTCACCACGGCGCAAAGGGCGAAGATCAGGGCCGGGCCATGTGAAGCGGTTAGCCTCGGTCAGCACGACCCAGGAGCGAGCATCATCGAGTCCCAGACGGCGTTTCGTTACATGGGGAATCTCGATTGCCAAATTTGGACTAGACGGCGGGGTATGGGTGATCGGCAGCACTGTTACTATCTCGTTGCCGTCTTCATTCGTGATTACCAGAATGACGGCGCATGGGCGGTCTTTCAGCCCTTCCTCTTGCCCGCGCTGATATTCGGTTTGCCACAAATAGGCATAGCTGATGACTTGACCGGGTAGCGGTTGTGGAAACAAAGCTTATGTTTCCATTTCGCGATCGAAAGCCGCCGCCGCCTCTGATGGTTTGATATTTTTAATTGCCGCAATATCATCATCAGTAAAGTCGGCTAAGCTCATGACTTCGCGGTCGCGCCGTTTAAGCCGATTATATTCCTCGGTTGACAGCAGCACCATTCGGTCACGCCCTTTGCAGGTGACGGTTACCGGTTCGGCAAGCGCCAAATCCTGTATCCGGCCCCATTGGCGCTGCAGTTCTCCAGCTGAAACGCGTACCATAACAACCTCTTACATATCATTCAATAAATACATATAATACAGAAATTGAACTGGAATGCAATCCAGTCCCTGCCAAACCCTTAGCGATCGGTTATCGGTATGGGTTGCAGGAAAATCGCTTACAGACGGATTTCATTCGAGTCTTGGCTGAGCTTTTGCTTAAATAAATTACAAAAGATTAAGACCGATTATCTTTAAGAAAATCAAATAATTACACACAATATCTCAACACATTTGTGCGCTGCGGCAACGAATGTCTATTGACTCCCGAGCGATTTAGGAATGAGTATATGCTCGCTTAGTTGGCAAAAGCTCAACAATCGCATTTGGGAGGAATACAATGAAACCCGTCTTTACAGGCGTTCTAGGCGCCTTCATGTTTGCCGCGCTTGCTTCAACTGCAATCGCTGAAACCAAACTCACCATCGCCACCGTGAACAACGGCGACATGATCCGCATGCAGGGTCTGACCGATGATTTCACCAAGGACAATCCGGACATTTCTCTGGAATGGGTCACCCTCGAAGAAAACGTTCTCCGTGAAAAAGTAACAACCGACATCGCCGCCAAGGGCGGCCAGTTCGACGTGCTCACCATCGGCACCTATGAAGTTCCGATATGGGGCAAAAAGGGCTGGCTCGTTCCGCTGACCGAAGTTGATGATCCAGCCGATCTTCTACCGGCAATGGCTGGCGGCCTCACCGTTGACGGCAAGCTTATGGCTGCCCCGTTCTACGGCGAAAGCTCCATGGTCATGTATCGCACAGACCTGATGGACAAGGCCGGACTCAAGATGCCTGATGCGCCAACCTGGGAATTCATTGGCCAGGCAGCGCGTGCCATGACTGACAAGGCCGCGGAGACCTACGGCGTTTGCCTTCGTGGCAAGGCTGGCTGGGGTGAAAACATGGCCTTCCTGACGGCCACGTCGAACTCCTTCGGTGCCCGCTGGTTTGATGAAAACTGGAAGCCCCAGTTTGATCAGCCCGAATGGAAAGCGACTTTGGACTACTATCTCAGCCTGATGGCCGATGCTGGTCCCCCAGGCGCCTCCTCAAACGGTTTCAACGAAAACCTGGCGCTGTTCAACTCCGGAAAGTGCGGCATGTGGATAGATGCCACTGTTGCTGCATCGTTTGTAACCGGCAAGGAGTCAACGGTTGCCGACAAGGTGGGCTTCGCGCTGGCGCCTGACAACGGCCTCGGCAAGCGCGGCAACTGGCTGTGGGCATGGTCGCTTGCAATTCCAGCCGGCACGCAAAAGAACGATGCTGCCCAGAAATTCGTCTCATGGGCAACCAGCAAGCACTACACGGAACTCGTAGCCTCGAAAGAAGGTTGGGCCAACGTTCCTCCCGGCACGCGTACGTCACTCTACGCGAACGCCGAATATGCCAAGGTTCCATTTGCCAAAATGACCCTGGACTCTATCAACTCTGCCGATCCGACAAATCCGAGCGTGAAGCCGGTTCCATATGTTGGTGTGCAGTTCGTGGCCATTCCTGAGTTCGCAGGCATCGCCACGACAGTTGGTCAAATCTTCTCGGCGGCCCTTGCTGGCGAAAAGACCGCGGATGAAGCTCTTGCTGAAGCGCAAACAGCTGTAACCCGTGAAATGACAAAAGCAGGTTACATCAAGTAACATTCCTCCCATGGAAACTTGGCTGTCCGGTGTAGTTTGCCGGGCAGTCATTTCCGGAGTCTGAATTCTTTCAAGCAGTGGGTGATGAGCATGGCCACGCAGCAAACGCGCGCACTCGGAAAACTAGCCGTTTCACCTTCTGTTTTTGCATTGTTCATGTGGATGATCGTGCCCTTGGCGATGACCATCTACTTTTCATTCCTGCGCTACAATCTGCTCGATCCCAATCCAATCTGCTCACTTCTTTCTCCGGGCGCCCTGATGGATGCTGAAAATCGCTGCCTGGCTGGCTTTTCCAACTACACATATTTCCTGACCGATCCCGCTTTCTTCAAGGCCATGGGAAATTCGCTCAAGCTTGTGGGCTGGGTGCTGGCCATCAGCGTGGTTGGCGGAACACTTTTGGCCTTGCTTCTCGATCAGGCATTCTATGGCCGCGGCTTTGTGCGCATCATGATGATCGCACCATTTCTCGTGATGCCGACCGTAAGTGCGCTGGTTTGGAAAAACATGATGATGAATCCGGTCTCCGGATTTCTCGCCTACCTGTTCAAGCTTGTGGGCCTTCAACCGATTGACTGGTTCGCCCATGCCCCCATGACGGCAGTTGTGCTGATGGTAGCCTGGCAATGGGTTCCCTTCGCCACCTTGATTCTACTCACCTCACTGCAATCCCTTGACGAGGAGCAAAAGGAAGCTGCCGAAATGGATGGCACGCCGCCGCTCTCTTACTTTTGGTACATCGTTTTGCCCCATCTCATCCGTCCGATGACCGTGGTCATTCTGATTGAAACTATTTTCCTCCTGAACGTATTCGCCGAAATCTACGTCACAGGAACGGCCGGACGGGCCGGAAATCTTCCTTTCCTCGTTTATCAATACGGCCTGATTGCCAATGACATCGGCGGGGCGTCCGCCGGTGGGATCATTGCCGTCATCCTCGCAAACATAGTTGCCTTCTTCCTGATGCGGATGATTGGCAAGAACCTGGACGCTTGAATCATGGCCCGCACAGTCTCTACCCGCCGCAAAATGATCGTCACCGTTCTGGCTTGGGCAATTGGCTTGCTCATCTTCTTCC
>CAVYAB010000005.1:0-61279 GCA_963766425.1 uncultured Alphaproteobacteria bacterium | reverse complement strand
GTAGTGTTATGTACATATACTTGACACATTACGTATTGCTAAACCGTTTTGACCGAATTGACAAGGTCAACTACATTATCTCGAAAGAAATTCCTGGAAATTTATGGCGAACTATGTTCGGGGATGTGGCATTCCGGAGGGTTACATCGCGGCAAGAATAGGATCGCCGGAAGTGCTGAGGAGTTTCGAGAAGGCATTCGGATTGCGCTAGCCAACAAGCCAGAACGCATTGAACTTATTTTCGATAAATTGCGGTCCAGCTTTGCCTCAGTAATAGGCGCAGGGGTCAATGTCATAACTGAGATTCTGCATACCATAGACAACAAGAAATTCGCGGTAATGAATCAAAATTCTGTCTCTGGCCTTTCTCTTGCCGGAATAACCGACTTTCCAACAAGCCCAGCCAAGTCAACGGTAAGCGGCGAAATGTACGCAAGGTTCTGCGATCAGGCGGATAAGGTGAAATTGTCACTAGAACTGAGAGATTTCACGGAATTGGACGCACTTTTCAACTATGCGTATTGGCGAGATACAAATTGAAGCAAAATGGGTGCAAGGACCAAGCCATGCGCCATTACACATGTTTCCAGACTTCGGCATGTCCTTCGGTAAAGAAAAGGCGCGCCAAGAAAGGGTCCGTACTGAGTTTTATCTCGGCGATCACTCCAACTGTTCTCTTGAGCTTCGTCCCCTCCAGGTCAAACGGAAAATTTCGATGTGCCGGCGTGGCAGTCGCTAACGCCGCAAGAACGGTGCTTCTAGAAAGGGTATCACCCAAAGTCTGGTGATGAAACTTGCAAAGGATCAGAAGATTGTTGGCTCCCACATCGCCGGCATTCTGAAGATGCTGGACATGATGGGCTTCTAGAAGACCTTTGCGATAATTTGACAAGTAGACATAGCTACGGGGTGGCGTCAAAACTGACACGTCGTGCTCACCTAAGCACGCCTGGCAATGCCAGGCATAGTGCTCGGCTTTGAGCGCGTGGATCTGATCCTCTTCCTCAATGCTATGTCGTATGTGGTCCGTACTGCTCGCTGAACTGCGCTTAAATGGTTTACCCTGATTTCCCTTTAAGTAAGTTGGGCTTATGATCGGATTGAGTGGTCCCGGGTTGGGAACCGCAAGCGTGGATTCCACTTCAGAAATACCATGTCCCGTGCGCGCCGCATCGTTGCCCATTGCTCCGCTCAACTCGGTATCTGACTCGCTAGAGGTCGCTGAATTCGTCATGGCTCACTACATAATCGTCCTCGAAGAGCTCTCCTCGCAAATTAGTGTGAACCGCTTGCATAAGCCCATACTCGAATAGTTTGCTGCACCCAGTCTCAAATAGATGACCCACGAGGGCCGCGTAGAAGCCCATTTTTCGGTCTGCCTTTCCAGATACGCAAATGCGGTAAGTCGGCTCGTCGATACCGCTATTAACCGCGACCTCATACTCCCGATTAAGGATCCGATAAACAGCCGTAAGGCCTGACGCTGTACGAACACCTGATAGCTCGGACGCAAGTCGGCGCCAACCGTGCCGTAAGGCACTTCCTGGAACATCGTGATGCGGAAGCCGTCGGGGAAGCGTCTTTAGGACTTCAGTAGACTGTACGAGCGCTAATTCGTGATCGAGGGTCGGGTCCGAGTTTGTTTCAGAAGTCGTCATCAAGCGCACCGGTCGACCTGCAACTGCTCTGAGCGACGGAACACCCGCCAACTTCAAATGCTCCATGATCGATCCGTCTACGCGAGGAGCATCTATAATTGCGAATCGTACGCGCGAACTTGCGTTAAGTACCTTTCGCGCCAATTCATCAAAATCGGGTAGAAAGACACGCTTGCTCAGTGCCGTCACTTGGATTTTGTTCAATAACTCAAACCCGCTATCCTTGTCATGGACTGGTATGCATTTCTTTTGCGGCCAATGTTCGATCCAACGTAATGGCCCAAACCTCCGATCAGTCCAATGCCGCACGATTTGCTGCCTGTGTTTCCGCTGAACGCTATTGGGTTGCTCAGCAATCCAATCAAAAAAGGCGAGTGATAGCTCTTCGCGCAGAGCTGAACGGACCACACCCGATTCCACCAAGAGTGAAACATGTTCAGGCACGTCAGGTGCTTTCTCTAGAGGGATCTTCCAATCGCCCCACCAGTCGGTCGTACTTGGAAAGCACAACGTGTTCGGTGCGAGCAGCTGGTCTCCAACTTGCACTATTCTTTCGTTCGAAAGATCACCAAGTTCACCACCTGCTGCCTTATATGCTTCCAACCTCGGAATGAGTGAGGACGATGTCGGGGCAGACCTGAAGGCCCGCAGTACCGCAGCCTTACTCGGCACAACAGACGATCCAAAATGTTTGTATAGTGTATGGTGACGGCCCGCAGCCAGGTCCTCCGAAAGTAGCTCAGTTTGTATGACGCGCGGAGTTGGAACGTGTAGAGATTGAATTGGCACTAAGGCGCCTGCAGATGATAGGCTGCGGTGAGCGGCGATAACGGCCGAACTGATAAAGCCGTCGGACTCCAAATGAGCCAAGATCTCTTCGGTTTCGTCTACGATTGACTGAAGGTCCTCAAGACGCTTTGCGTTGAAGGCCTGCTCCGCAAACTTCATGCGTTTCGTGTGCCATTCCAATATCTCTTCGTTCGACGGTACTTTCCTCAGTTTTAAGCCACGTTTGGAATTGTTACGGGGACTGAGAAAAGCGTGGAGCATTTCAGACGCTGGGCTCCGAATCTCAGCCATTACATCCCGCAAATATGCTCCTTTCGGTCGGCAAAAATAAACGAGCGCATGAAAGCTTCCGTCATTGGCTGGCCATATTGGGAAGCTCGCTATTTTGGTGAGTGTCTTTGGGGTAAGCTCCTTAAATCCTTTTTCTAGCCAATTGAAAAAATTGAGCCGACCTTCCGCAGCTACCGAAGAGAAATCTAGGTCGGATAGATGGTCATTGACCTTGAACACTGGAACCTTTCCTGTGCCAGCCTTTAAAATTGCAAAATTATAAAGTGACGGATGCAGGAGTGGCGGTGCCTCAACGCCAGGAACTTCCGGGGGAGGTTTAGCACTTCGGCGAACATACGACCATATCGCTACACATCGGTGTGTCGTTGGAAGCACGCCCTTTTCCCTAAGTTTTTTTAAGAAGTCTGTCGTCAGCTTATTATGGAGCCGTGCTAAATCCAGTTGTCCCATGGTAGTGACGCAAAGGGCCAGCCATCTATCGAAGTCAGGAGGACTCCGAGAGTCAGTTTGCATCAATACAGCCTCCGCTGCGTCTAATTCTGAAAATTGTTTGATGGCAGGCCGGTGGGCTGATGGTAGCCTTGAAATCGCGTTCACAAAGGATTGTGGCGTGGAAGGGTGTAAAGTCTGCCCTTGTGATGCCGAAACCAATGCAAGTGATTTACTCAACATTGTCGGCGCATACGTGGGAGCGGGCAACCAAACTACTTCGTTCGGATCAGCCTTGCGGAACTTTCTGCGCACAGCAGCTTTGGCAGATAGTGGCACGAACATGGGAATGGCGCCGGCTTTGACGAGCTCACTCGCCAACACATTTTCTGCCCCTTGATCGCCATGCTCGGAGTTCGTGACCAGCACCAAAGCTTCTGCGCCATAGACCGGAATTAGATGCCGAGCCATCACTTCCACAAATGCCTTTCGCCCAGTTTCAATTATCAGTCCATTTCGGACATCGTCGCTGACGCTATGACGAGCTCTCCCCGAGATAAATGGCCCAGATATATCGAAACCCCACTGATTGCTAAGATGCTCATGTGGGTAAGCGATTGGATATCGCAATCTGCCTCCGCCCGACTCGGGTCCAAATTTGCTTGTGACCCGCCAGCCTAGTTCACCAAGAATCCTCTTGCCACGCCGGAAAAGTTTAGGAACTTTGGCATGATCGCTCTCGTGTAATTGTAATTCAAAAGCCGAGCATATACGCCGTTCTACGATTTTGCGTGGCTCATTTTCGTTGGATTTTTTACACGTTCGTAGGAAATAACCTGCGGGCCCCTTCATCGGCGAGCTCTCGAAGAAATAGGAAATCTTCCGCATTCCTTTAGATAAATAGAACTCGTAGTGCCACTTGCGACAGGGCGACGACGCACAAAGAAAGCGATCGGCGGTGTGATCTACAGCTTCTTCAAATAGTTTCTCGAGCTCTGATTCTGCTATTGGCTCGAGAGCATTTCGCTCCGGGACATTCAGTGGCCGATCACGATATGTTACGGTGATGCGCGTACCCGTTTCGGGACCAGTGGGATCTCGCATTTCCGGCCAAACCGCAGGGTAAAAAGAATCCGGGTTTGATTCATCCCCGCGGACTGTAAGATCTATTCGATACCCTCCAGACTGAACTATGATCTGATCGCCTAATAAAAAAGCAGATCGTAGTCCATGGTTCTTTGATCCAATACCATCCTTTTTGGCGTCGACTTTCGTACCTGCGCCCAAAACATATCTAAGTCTTTTCCAGCCAGCTTGATCGATTTTCTTTCCGTTACCAAAGCAAACGAGCTGGTGAGCTTCAAATGCAATAATAGTGCGGGTTGCGCCAGCATCTAGGTCGTTCTGAACTAATTCCACGACAAGATCTAAAGTTGAAAGCTCGCTGAGGAACTGGCTTACTACTGCAGGAATGTCTATGTTGACTTCAGGGATGCCTGATCGCTTTAAGTCCAGCATGAACCCCCCGGAATTCCTCTCGAAATCGACTTTTCTTGACAAGGTTGACTGTTCTTAGCAGGCGTGCCCAGAGAAAACAAAATTGCCCATCACCTTGGTTGGACTAACCTAAGTGGCGTTCCCGCCCTTCCGTGGCGGTGGGAGTAGAACTGCATTCAGATAAATATCCTAGACTAGGAAAATAACGACTTGACAGCGTACGGTCGTTTGGCCTAAATCGGCCATTCTCCACAGACTTGAACGCCTTCTGAACGAGACATTATGCCCAAATCCGTCTACCTCGCCGGCCCGGAAGTGTTCCTGCCCAACGCGCGCGAAATCCTCGACCTGAAGGCAGCACTTACCCGCGAGGCGGGGCTGATCCCGGTGTCGCCCGGCGACCTCGAATTCCCGCCGACCTCCAGCAAGTGGGAGCTGGGGCTCGCCATCAGCGCCATCGACGAGAAGCTGATGCACGGGGCGCACGCGATCATCGCCAACCTCACGCCGTTCCGTGGGCTGGCCGCCGATACCGGCACCTGCTTCGAGCTCGGCTTCATGTGCGCGCAGGGCAAGCCCGCCTTCGCCTATACCAATGTGAGGGCCGACCACGGCGAGCGCACCCGCGCCCATTTCAAAGGTGAGTGGTACGCCGACGCCGAGGGAAGCCCACGCGGGCCCGATCACATGCTGATCGAAGACTTCGGCTTCATCGACAACCTGATGCTGCACGGCGGCGTCGTAAACCGCGGCGGCGCCGTGGTGGTGGGCGATGCGCCGAAGGGCGCTGAGCTCACGGATATGACCGCGTTCAAGCGGATACTGGCGATTGCGGCGGGGAAGCTGGGAATATCGAATAGCGAATAGCGAGTAGCGAGGGGTTTCGCACCTGTCCTCGCCCGCAAGGCGGGAGAGGAAGGGACCCGTTGCGGAACGCAACGGGGAGGTGAGGGGAACGAGGTAGAGGTGCCCTCATCTATCCCGTCCTGCTCCGCCTTCGGCTACGCAGGACGGGCCCCTTTCTTCTCCCGTTTCACGGGAGAAGACGTTCGCGCTCATTGTCCTCGCCCGCAACGCAACGGGGAGGTGAGGGCACTTAGCCGGTAAAGCGCCCTCATCTATCCCAACGGGCCGTTCTCAGCGCGCAAAGGTCCACTGGACCTTTGCCAAGAGCGCTGATCACCTTCTCCCGCTACGCAGGAGAAGACGATAGTGGCGGGGAAGCTGCAGCGGCCAGGCCTTTGATTGTAAGCAATCGCGTTTTGCTGTAAGAGCATCAGTAGCAGGGGGGTATCACATGCATAGCTCTTTCGCTCGATTTTCTCTTTGGCTGGTTTTTGTGAATGCCCTGCTGTGGTTAGCACCCAGCCAGGCGAATTCCACCGATGTTCCTGTTGGCTACTACCGTGTGGTAGATTTTGGCACGGGCGAAACTGTGCAGCTCAGGGCAGACCCCTCGCACAGTTCGAAGCTCATGGGTACGCTTAACATTGACGACGTCGTCTTTTCTGATGGCACCCGTCACATAAGGAATGATCTTACCTGGCAGCGGGTCCGGCGAAACCAATTCGAAGGCTGGGTTGAAGCCAGCCATCTCCGGCGGACCTCGCCAATGACACTCGCAAAGACGAACCTTCCCGCGGCGGGGTCTTGCGGTGCCTCCTCGCCGCCGTGGGGTATGCGATGGGATTATCACTCTGTCCGCATGTCGCTGTTTCCTGAAAACCACGAATTTATTGTGCACTCCGTGCAACCGGGAGTCTCTCCTGGAACTGTGCTGGTGAACGGGGCTGATCGTGAAGCGGCGATGACCTTTGTTTATAGCGATGAAATCTGCCATGGCGAGGGCAACACTACTTTGAGCTGGGGCTCCGCCTATATCCTCATTCGCGGGAATGGTGTCGAAAGGCTTTATAAAGGCTGTTGCAACCCCCTGCGAACTGCTTTCACGAATAAATAGCTGAAGCTGCAACGGCCTGTTTGTGGGCGGGGATCTTGCCAACATTTTTAATTCGTCATCCCGACGACCTGGCTACGCCGAAGCGAAGCTTCAGCTTCGCCAAGGCGAGAAGTCGGGACCCAGACTTTGTACAAGCGTGCTCTCGGAAAGTCTGGGTCCCGGCGTTCCGCCTTCGCCAAGGCTTCGGCGGACAGGCCGCCGGGATGACGGAAGGAAGGGGAATGTTCGTCGGGATGACGATGGTAGGAAGTGCTTCGCCGGGATGACGGAAGTAAGGGGATTCGCCGGGATGACGGAAGGTAGGAAGTGCTTCGCGTGGATGACGAAAGTTGGGGGATTCCCCCTTCGCAAAGCCAGGGCTTTGCTTCGGAGGACAGGTCGCCGGCACCGTTCGCCAAAACTCCGTCTTGCCAGTGTTGCCAATTTGCGCAAAACTTAATCTCAACAGGCTGGCCATCCGGTAGATGTCGCATTGAACATGTTCGTCAACCGATGGGAGGACTTCGATGATCAAGAAACTTTCTCGACACATCCGGGCGGATTGGCCAAACTGGTGCCCGGCCCTTGCCAATCCGTTTCACGGAGGTTTCGCGGAGCACAGCATGCGTGGTTTGATCCTTGGCCTGGCTGCCCTCGTGGTCACCTCGCCATTGGCCCAGGCAGCAGGCGACATGACAGTCTTGGAGAAATGCCAAGAGTGCCACAGCAAGGATGGCATCAGCAGAATGCCTTACATTCCCAATATCGCCGGGCAAAAGGACTTCTATCTCCTCCAATCGTTGATGGCTTACAAGGCCGGAGAGCGCAAGAGTCATGATATGGCGGAGGCTGTCAAGGGCCTGAGCGATGAAGACTTGGCCAATGTTGCGGCTTACTTTGCCGCGATCAAGATTACCGTCAAAGTTCCGAAGTGACAAGGAACCAAAGCCGGCGCCGTGGTGGTGGGCGATGCGCCTGAGGGCGCTGAGCTCACGGATATGACCGCGTTCAAGCGGATACTGGCGATCGCGGCGGGGAAGCTGGGGTAACTCTTCCGGTTGGGGTAGGTGGGCGCGATCTTAAATTCGTCATCCCGACGAAAACCATTCTAGCTCCGTCATCCCGGCGTACGCCGGGACCCAGACTTGCAACCAGTGAGCATGCTGAAAGTCTGGGTCCCGACTTTCGTCGGGATGACGAAAATAATGCGGGTCGAATTTCTCAATCCGCCACCAGGTTCTGACTGATCGTCACCGGCGCGGCGCCGCTGCGCTCGAAAAGCGAATTCCAGAAATCGAGAAGCTTGTTGAAACGCTATGGTCCTAGGCAGTCTGCGGGGACGGGGGGTCCTAGGACCATAGACTTTTTGGTTGTCATTGCAGGGGAGACAACCAGCCCCATTATACACTGCCCAAGAATTAGTTCCATAGGCGCAAATTGCCTATGCTTTTTCAGCTATCAAGTCCCGTCATCTCAATCGGAACTTCCTGCCAATCCTGGCCGCTGGCGATGACGCAAGCGGTGCCGGTGGTGTCGGTGACCAGCACGGTCCAGGTGCCTTGTGGCGACATGAAAATTTCCATGACGGCCTTGGCGTTCACCACGCCCATGACGCGGCGCGCTTCCTTGAACTTGGTGTTAAGCGACTTAGCCAAGGCGTCGTGGCTGCCGCAGGGAGCAGCTGCCGAGGCAACGCCTGCACAGCTGAAGAGGGATAACGCAGCGAGGACTGCGGCGAATTTAAATGAGCGGATATGCGCAAACATTTGAGTTCTCCTTTGCAGTATGTTCGCGCCCGCAGCACTGTGGCTGGTCGCGAGCAGTTCCACCATTATTTGTGGACGCAGGCACATACGCAAAATCACACCCAAGAATGACTGTGTTGAGCACTTTCCGTCCGCTGTCGCCTTTAAGAACGCTCCTGGCCACCGTCCCGAGTTTTCGACAATCACCAAAATAACAGGATTTGTGATGCCGTCCCATTCGGCACTAAAATTTCCTTTCTCAGTGGCATAAGCACCACATATCCGGAAAGGACAAGGTTACTTGCTGAAGCAGGAATCCATCAGAATGTTTTATATTTTCGTTATCCCGAAGAAAACCATTCTCTTTCCGTCATCCCCCGCCGGGATGACGGGAGTAGAGATTGCCGAACCTTCTAACCCGCCACCAGATTTTGACTGATCGTCACCGGCGCAGCGCCCTGCAGGTTGGGCACTCCAAGAATTCCCCGCAATAATATCGGTGAAAAAAGGAAAAAAACAGGACCGCGCTATGGACACGAATCAAAAATGGGATTCCTGTTGTTCACGGCATATTGCCGCTACAGGAGACGAGAGTGCTGACGGTTTATTGGAACAAGTGCTCGGACGACACTTATTGGCCGCTTGAAAGACTCAACCTCGAAAATGTCAGAGCCGAAGGTGTCTATGTTATTTGGCACGGTGGAACACTTCCCCGCACTGTAAAGGTTGGACAGGGCCTTGTTGCCGAGAGGCTAAGGGCACACCGTTTTGATTCAGAAGTCCTGGCTTACAAAAATGGCGGTCTTTACGTTACATGGGCAGCTGTATCGGCAGCCCAGCGTGACGGGGTTGGGAAGTATCTTGCTGATTTGCTTCACCCACGAGTCGGAGATGCCGTTCCGGACGTTGTGCCAATTGCGGTGAACTCTCCGTGGGGCTGAAAACAGCCGTGGCCGCTTGACCAGCCAAAATAGCGTCGAGCGTTTCGCGGAGTTTCATAAATTGATACCAAGCCCATGGCGGCTCTTGCCCCAGGCTGCGCTTTTCATCGGCCCAGGCCCGGGCTTTTTCGAGTTCTTCTTGCGTCATCCGCCTTACCTCGGTTCAATCCGGTTAACGGCGGCTTAAGCCGAAAAGCATGTTCCAGAAATCCACGAGCTTGTTGAGCCGGGTGGACACCGGGTTGGCGATTGCGGCGGGGAAGCTGGGGTAACTCTTCCGGTTGGGCGGGTGGACGAGAACTGCACCAGCGCGGCGACCATTCTTAATTCGTCATCCCCGCGAAAACCATTCTAGCTCCGTCATCCCGGCGTTCCGCCTTCGCCAAGGCTTCGGCGGACAAGTCGCCGGGACCCAGACTTGCAACCAGTGAGCATGCTGAAAGTCTGGGTCCCGACTTTCCGCCTTCCGCCAAGGCTTCGGCGGACAGGTCGTCGGGATGACGAACTAAAAAATGGTCGCCGGGATGACGAGAGGAAGGGGAATGTTCGCCGCGAAGACGAACTAGAAAATGTCCGTTGGGATGACGGAAGGAAAGGGATTCGCCTCTGCGAAGACAGGCCCTTCGAGGGCCGGTTATGCCGGGCACCTCAGGGTGAGGATTTGAATCGGGATGACGGATATTGGCAGGTGGGCGCTATGGTTTCTTGGCCGTCGATGAACCTGCGGGCTTTGCCTGCATGACAGAAAACTGCGATACGGCTCCCGTGGGTTTTGCCTTCGACTGTTTCGGTTTCTTCTTCTCGCGGTTGCTTCTCAGTTGACCCTTGGCCATTTGTTTTCTCCTCGGTTCGGTATGCTGAGCGTGATATTGCGCCAAATGGGCCGCATTGGCCAGAGTGGTCATTAATAAACGGTAATAAACGGAACAACGAAGGGCTGCCCCCCGTTTGGTCATCACTACAGGACTAGGGCCTTGAGGCCCCGAGTTGATCCTGTCACAGCCCCGCATCCGGCTTAGGGATGCCAAGGAGAAATCGCTATGAATAATACCATGACACGCAGCGCATACGTGGGCTGCAGCCCTCTTGCTTTCGATCACGGCTGCAAGTGCCGCCGAGATGCTCACCAACAAGGAAGGCATGACGCTCTATGTCTTCGACAAGGACCAGGCCGGCGTTTCCAGCTGCTATGATGACTGCGCCGTGAAGTGGCCCGCGAACGTGGGCAAGGAAGGCGACGCGTTGACCGAAGGCTGGACAATGGCAAAGCGCACCGATGGCACGATGCAGTTGGCCTTTGACGGCAAGCCCACCTACCTGTTCGAGGGTGACGCCAAGAAGGGCGACATCACGGGCGATGGCGTAGGCGGCGTCTGGCATATCATCAAGGGCTAGGCCCGAGCACAGAACCCGAAGTTTTGGCCGGGTGATTAACGCCCGGCCAAAACATTGGAGACGCAATGCGGCTCAAAACTGAATGAGTGTCATGCCGACGGCGATGGTTCCGGTGAGCAGGGTGAGGGCCACGAGAGCCAACCCGGTGTTCCGAAAAAACCCGATGTCGGGCGGTGCTTTGGATGGATGGGCTGGAGCGAGCATTTTCGTTCTCCGGTCTCAAACGGCGTCAAAACCGCTTTTCTGGGTGATAAAACGCCGGGGAGGCTGAAAAGTTCCGCGAGGGTGGAACCAATTCAGGGCCCGGCCATTAAACAGCTAACCAGGATTGAAGGGACGCAACATGAGCATGATTGATCCAAAAGGCTCCACAAACAGGGACAGGCTTCCCGTGGACAAGATGCTCCACGACGCCATCGTCGATGTTGAGGATGGCGTTGAGTTCTGGAAAACCCTCGCCAGAATCGCCACGCGAAACGGGGATCTTCCCCCGAGTTTCTAAATCGCAATGGCTGAATTCAATATGACCAAGCCCCTGATCGCCATCATGGCCATCATTGCGTTCGCGATAGGCCTTTCCTTCGTGCTGACCATGGAGTGGAGTGCGACCTCCGATTTCCCGACCGTGGCGGAAACGCTGCCAGCCCCGGATATCAACGCGCAAGTTCCTCCGGCCCCGCCACCAGCGAACCCATAAAATCATAAACTAGGAAAATAGTGCTTGACAGCGTACGGTCGTTTGGCTATAAGCGGCTATTCTCCACAATTGGGTATCGACATTAGCAGGGGCGGGGGAGAGCTTCTTGCCGCCGGTGGCGTGAGGGCTTTCGTTTCACGCAGCCTTGATCGTCTTGATATGGCTTACGTCAACCTCCCGCTCCGCATGCCAGGCATCATGGGCGGCCTGCATGTGCAACCAAATCGCAACCCCGCCGCCGAACATTTTTCCTATTCTTGCCGCGACATTGGGGGACAAGGGCTTGCGTTCCGCCAACAGGTCATAAAGGTGCTGGCGGGAAATACCCAGTCTTTCCGCCACTTCAACTTTTGGCATGGTGAAATCTTCCAGGATATCCGCAAGGGCAGTGCCCGGATGAGATGGACAACGCTTGGGGTCGCGAACGGCTTTGTAAGTGGGCATGGGGTCTTCTCCTAATGATATTGTTCAAGGTCAATCTGGAAAACGTGACCGTCCAGAAATTCAAATGTAATGCACCAGGGGCCATTAACATGGATGGTGTAACGCGTCGGCTTGAAGCCCCGAAGCGGATGAAAATTATACCCTTCAATCATGAGGCTTTCGATTGACGGGGCTCTATCCAGAGTATCAAGCCTTGTTATAATTCGCCGATGCAGCCTGGCATCGATTTTTGACCTTCCGCCTGCAAAAAGGGCGGACAATTCCTTGTTCTTGAAAGTCTTTATCACAAAGAGTGTGTAAGCAATTCGCTTTCAATTGTCAACAATTAACTTACATAGTCAGCAAAAGCACCATGCATGAGTCAACAAAGAAAAACAACTTAAATTCACATGACAGGAAAATAATGCTTGACAGCGTACGGTCGTTTGGCTATAAACGGCTATTCTCCACAATTGGGTAACGCGACGGGCGAGGGATGTTTCGCAATACGTCTTCTCCCGTGAATACGGGAGAAGAAAGCGGGCTCCGTGATCACGAAGTGACATGGGATAGATGAGGGCACTTCTACCTTGTTCCCCTGACCTCCCGGATCCGTCTTCGCTGCGCTACGCCGGACGGGTCCTCTTCCTCTCGCCGCGTTGCGGGCGAGGACAAAGTGGACGACGGGATTTCAAAAAGAACTGAAGCGCGGATATGGACAGGTTTGCGTGATTGCCGAGAAGAACAATTCGACTGGGCCGCAATCCGCAAAGCCTATGAGGAGGGCGATGAGCCCATTCGCGTGATTGCCGAGCAACATGGCACCAGCTCAAACGCCATCGATCACCGCATGCGGCGCGGGGGCTGGCGCAAGCGAAGAGACAGGGCGCGTCTCGCCAAGGGTATGGAAAGCCTGCCGCGCAACCGACCTGTGGATTGGGACGTGGTGCGGCGCGAGTATGAAAATGGCGGTTTCTCAATCAATGAAATTTGCGCCCGCCACCGCATCGCCGTGAACAACCTTTACAGCCATCGCAACGCCGGAGGCTGGACTCCCCGGCGCGAGGCCTTTCCCAAGGCCTTCGGCGCGGGCGGCACGATAGATACGGTTGGAAGCCTGCGGTCCCTGGTGGACAGCGCCGTGGCCAAGTTAGTGGCGGACGGCAAGCTCACCGAGAGGATCGACCTCGACGATCCGCTGCGCGGGCTGCATACCCTGGCAACAGTGTTGCACAGGATCGGCGGACTCAAACGCGAGGAAGAACGCCGCGATGAACGTGAACGAAACGAACGCCTCATCATCGATGACGCCAGCCGCGAAGCACTTGCACAACGCCTTGATGACCTTGCAAGAGCTTGGAAACACGAAAGAGATTCTCAGCCAGCCTGACAGCGAAGGATCGCACCCGGATTGAAAAGGACTGGTTTACGCTCTGGGCGCGCGACGACCAGAAACCGCCGCCGGGCGACTGGCGGAGCTGGCTGATCCTCGGCGGGCGCGGTGCGGGCAAAACGCGCGCCGGGGCCGAATGGGTGAAGGCGCGGGCCACGGGGCAGGGACTTGCGACGGGCCCGCTTGCCAGGCGCATCGCGATTGTTGCGCCGACATTCGATGAAGCCCGCATGGTGATGATTGAGGGAGTCTCAGGCCTGCTTGCCGTTCACGACGAAAGCTGGCGCCCTGTGTTCGAGCCCTCAAAGCGCCTGCTCACCTGGCCCAATGGCTGCGTGGCCCAGGTATTCACGGCGGAAGAACCCGATGGCCTGCGGGGGCCGCAGTTTGATGCGGCCTGGTGTGACGAGCTGGCGAAATGGAAACACGGCGAGAACGTCTGGAACATGCTGCAATTTGCCTTGCGGCTGGGGGAAAACCCGCAGGCGGTGATTACCACAACGCCGCGGCCGATTGCTTTGCTGAAGCGCCTGCTGGCGGATGATGGCACGGTGACGAGCCGCGCCACGACATTCGACAACAGCGGGAATTTGGCCAAGCCGTTTCTTGCCGAGGTGATGAAACGCTATGGCGGAACAAAGCTGGGGCGGCAGGAGCTTGACGGCGAACTGATCGAGGATGATCCCGACGCGCTGTTCCAGCGCGACAAGATTGAGGCAACGCGTATTTCGACTGCGCCGGAGCTTCGGCGTGTTGTGGTGGCGGTTGATCCGCCCGCGGGTTTTGGAAAAACGAATAACGCCTGCGGCATTGTCTGTGCGGGGCTGGGTGTCGATGGCCGCTGCTATGTGCTCGATGATTGCTCCGTGCACGGATTAAGGCCGGCACAATGGGCCAAGAGAATTGTAGCACTCTACCATGCAAGGCAGGCCGACCGCGTGGTGGCCGAAATAAACCAGGGCGGCGCCATGGTGGAACAGGTGCTGCGCGAGGTGGATCCGGACTTGTCGTTCCGCGCCGTGCACGCCACGCGGGGAAAAAAGGCGCGGGCCGAACCGGTGGCGGCTTTGTATGAGCAGGGCAGGGTCTCCCACGTGGGAACCTTTCCCGAACTGGAAGATGAAATGTGTTCGGCGATCGGCGAAGGAATGAAAAGCCCCGACCGGTTGGATGCGCTGGTCTGGGCGGTGAGTGACTTGATGCTGCGGCGGAGAGCGGAGCCGCGGATCAGAATTTTGTGAGCCTTCGTCTTCTCCTGCGGAACGCGGGAGAAGAAAGGGGCCCGTTGCACGAAGTGAAATGGGATAGATGAGGGCACTTCCAACTCGTTCCCCTCACCTCCCCATCCGTCTTCGCTGCGCTACGCCGGACGGGTCCCTTCCTCTCCCGCGTTCCGCAGGAGAGGACAAAGGGAAAAACCATTCATGGCCGCGGGTGAGGAATTTCTGAACCGCCCGTGAATGCCCGCCTCAGGGAAGGTTCATTTGCGGGACATCAAGATTACCATCATGCGGACGGCTCACCGTTCTAACGAAAGGAGTTACCCCATGAGACACCTTAACTTTGCGGCAATCCTTTTTACGGCGGCGCTTTTGTCCGGCGGGATTGCGGCAATTGAGAATGCCGACGCCAAGAAGGTTGGCCCCAAGGCATCAGGCTATGCCATTGAGCAATGCCTGTTGGCCAGC
Source organism: uncultured Alphaproteobacteria bacterium (assembly GCA_963766425.1). Taxonomy (GTDB): domain Bacteria; phylum Pseudomonadota; class Alphaproteobacteria; order Rhizobiales; family Aestuariivirgaceae; genus Aestuariivirga. The sequence goes on along the minus strand of CAVYAB010000005.1, from coordinate 46,394 downwards.
GATGCCCAGACCGCGGAGAACGACACCAAGTCTGCCTGCTGTTCGCACGAAGCGGGCATTTGCGTGGTCTGCCCCAAGCCGCCAAGTGCCGGCGCAAGCTGCGATGTGACGCCCTACAGGCCCAATCCGCTGCCGGCACCGCGCGCAATGTCGCCCGATACCCTCAACGGATTGAACGCTTTGACCAAGTGACAGAAATCTCCCGCGGGAACGCGGGAGAAGAAGGGGCTCGTTGCGATAGCAACGGGGAGATGGGGGCAATCTGGCCTCGTTCCCCTCACCTTTCCCATCCTGCTTAGCCTGGCTTGGCAGGATGGGTCCCCTTTCCGCTCCCGTTTCACGGGGCGAGGACAAAAAGAAGATCCATCATGCTTCAAAAACTGAAATCGCTGTTTGCCGGCGAGCAGAAGAAATTTGCCGCGGCACCGCTCATTTCGCTGCATACCGTGGGCCGGCCGCAATGGACGCCGCGCAATTATGCGGCGCTGGCGAAGGAGGGCTTTGCCGGCAATGCCATTGGCTATCGCTGCGTGCGGATGCTGGCCGAGGCGGCGAGCTCCGTGCCACTCATTATATATGAGGGCGAGAAGGAACTGGCCACCCATCCGCTGCAAGCAGCTGCTGGCGCGGCCCAATCCGGCGCAGTCGGGCCGCGAGCTTGTCGAGAATATCTTGTCCTTTCTGCTTGTTGCGGGAAATTCCTATATTGAAGTTTCAATTCTGGGTGGCACGCCGCGCGAGCTCGTGGCGCTCCGGCCCGACCGCGTGAAGGTGGTGGCGGGAAGCAACGGCTGGCCGGAAGCCTATGAATACGCGGTTGGCGGGGCTTCGGCGCGGCTGCCCGCCGAGACTGTGCTGCACATCAAGCTGTTCAATCCGCTGAACGATTACTACGGCATGTCACCCCTTGAGGCGGCGGCGCGTTCGATCGACACCCATAATGCGGCCAGCGCCTGGAACAAGGCGATGCTCGACAATGCGGCGCGGCCTTCCGGCGCGTTGGTGTTTGCCGCCAGCGACGACCAACTGACCACCGAGCAGTTTGACCGCATCAAGACCGAACTTGAAAACAAGTATCAGGGCGCGGCCAATGCGGGCAGGCCGATGATTCTTGAAGGCGGCCTCGACTGGAAGGAAATGGGCTTCAGCCCCAAGGACATGGAATTCATCGAGGCGAAGAACGCCAGTGCCCGCGAAGTAGCACTGGCCTTCGGCGTGCCGCCCATGCTGCTCGGCATTCCCGGCGACAATACGTTTGCAAACTATGCCGAAGCCAACCGCACCTTCTGGCGGCAGTCGGTTGTGCCGCTCCTGGGCCGCGTGACCGAAGCGCTGACGAATTTTCTCGGGCCGCAGTTCGGCGAGGGAATTCGCGTGAGTTACGATCTCGACCAGGTGGAAGCGCTGAGCGCGGATCGCGACGCGCTGTGGGCGCGCGTCGATAAAGCGAGCTTCCTGACGCCGGACGAAAAGCGCGAAGCGGTTGGGTATGGGGCGGTGTGATCCCGCACTCTATTCTTAATTTCGCCGGGATGACGGATCTACAAAAATAGGAAAACCTTTCAATGCACATCCGCCGGGAGAAAAGCCGGCTGGGGCAGCCGTTGTCGGCTTGCTCCGGCACGGGCGTGTTCGTGGGCTATGCCAGCCTGTTTGGCGTGCGGGATGCCTCGCGGCGACATGGTGATGCGAGGCGCCTTCGCGGCATCGCTGAAAAAACGCCCGGCGGCAAATATCCGCATGCTGTTCCAGCATGACCCGGCCGAACCCGTGGGCACCTGGCTTGAAATGCGGGAAAACGAGCGCGGGCTTTATGTGCGGGGCCGCCTGGACAAAAACGTGCAGCGCGGCCGCGAGTTGCTTTCACTTCTGGAAAGCGGCGGGCTCGATGGCCTGTCCATCGGCTTCCGCACGGTGAACGCCACCCGCGAAAAACTCTCGCGCACCAGGCAGCTTCTCAGCGTTGATCTCTGGGAAGTTTCGCTGGTGACCTTTCCCATGCTGGCCGGCGCCCGCGTGAGTGAACTGAAACTTCATGCGCTGGCCGCGGCCCACAAATTATTTCAACAGCCAACCCAACACACATAGGAGTGAAAAGACCATGGATGCAGAAACCGGACTGGAGACAAAAGTGATTTCAGGCGAGGGGGCGGACGAGATGCTGCTGGCCTTCGAGGCCTTCAAGGAGGCCAATGACGAGCGCCTTGAGCAAATCGAAAGGCGCATGGACGCCGATGTGGTGACAACCGAAAAGGTTGAGCGCATCGACAAAGCGCTTGACGAGCTCACCCTGAAATTCAAGCGCCCGCAACTGGGGGCAAGCGATAAACCGAATGCCTCGGAGCACAAGGCCGCCTTTGAAGCCTATGTGCGAAAAGGCGAAAGCGCCCAGCTTTCCGATATCGAAAGCAAGGCCATGTCGGTGGGTTCCAATCCCGATGGCGGCTATCTCGTTCCGCCGGAAACGGAAACCCGCATTGAATCCGTGCTGAAGCTCTCCTCGCCGATCCGCGCCGTGGCGGGGGTGCGGCAGGTGTCGTCCTCTCTTTACAAGAAGCCTTTCGCGATTGCAGGTGCTTCGAGCGGCTGGGTTGGCGAGACCGCGGCGCGGCCCGAAACCGCCGCACCCACGCTGGCCGAATTGCAGTTTCCCACCATGGAGCTTTATGCGATGCCGGCGGCAACCCAAAGCCTGCTCGATGATGCGGCGGTCAATCTCGAGGAGTGGCTGGCCGACGAAGTGCAGCAGGTTTTTGCCGAGCAGGAAGGCCAGGCCTTTGTGACCGGCAACGGCACCAACAGGCCCAAGGGCTTCCTCGCCTACACCAATGTGGCGGATGCCTCCTGGAGCTGGGGCAATCTCGGCTACATCGCGAGCGGAACGGCAGGCGCATTTCCCGCTTCCAACCCCGCCGACAGGCTGATGGATTTGGCCTATGCGCTGAAAAGCGGCTACCGCCAGAACGCCCTGTGGGCGATGAACCGCAAGACCCAGAGTGTCATCCGCAAGTTCAAGGACGGCCAGGGCAATTACCTGTGGCAGCCCGCACTTATCGGCGGCGGGAAGCGCCACGCTGCTGGGCTTCCCCGTAACCGAAGTGGAGCACATGCCCGACATCGGAACCGACAGCTTCGCGCTGGCCTTCGGCGATTTCAACCGGGGCTATCTGATCGTCGACCGCGTCGGCGTGCGGATTCTGCGCGATCCCTATTCATCGAAACCCTACGTGCTGTTCTACACCACCAAGCGCGTGGGCGGCGGCGTGCAGAATTTCGAGGCGATCAAGCTGATGAAGTTTGGGGTGTCGTAAGTCGTTTCGCCAATCCATTCGCTGTAATTTGCGAACTCGTCATCCCGGCGCTTCGCCGGGATGATGGAACAAACAATTGCGAGATTTCCATGCCCTCAATCCTCACCTCTCCGCCAGCCACGGAACCCGTCTCTCTTACCGAGGCCAAGGCGCATTTGCGGGTGACGCATACTGACGACGACATATATATCAGTACACTGATTAAAACCGCGCGCCAGTCAATCGAAGCGCAGACGGGCCTGGGCCTGATCCCGCAGGGCTGGTCGGTGTTCCTTGATGACTGGCCGGAGCAGGGCGTGATTGAACTGCCCTTGGCCCCGGTGCTCGATATCGCCGATATCAAGGTCTATGGCGAGGATGACACCCCCGCCATCATCGATCCCGCCCATTATTATGAAGACAAGGTTTCCCGGCCCGCGCGCATTATCTTGCGGGGGCAGCGGAGCTGGGTGAGGCCGGGGCGCGTGGCCAATGGCATTGAAATTCTGCTGACCATTGGTTTTGTGGCTGTGCCGGAACCCCTGCGCGAAGCCGTGCTGCAGCTCGTGGGCCACTGGCATGAAACGCGCGGCGATGAAACGGCGGAGAAGCCGCTGGGAATTGCGCAGCTCATCCAGCCCTACCGGGAACTGCGCCTGTGAGCAGTGCGGCATTGGCCTTGCAGATCGCCATGCGCGATGCGCTGCTCGCCCACGCGCCATTGCTGGCGCTGCTGGGCGGCGGCCATGTGTTCGATGAACTGCCGCGCGGGGGCCAGGAACCCTATGTGGTCTTTGCCGGCATCGAAACGCGCGACTGGAGCGTGCAGGACCAGAAGGCCCATGAGCATTTCGTGACGCTCGATGTGAAAACCAAATCCCGCAGCCGCAAACTGGCCCAGGAGATTGCGGGCGAAATCGAAACGGCCCTCGATGGCGCAGCGCTCACGCTTGCAGGCCACGTGCTGGTCAACCTGCGGACGACCTTCTGGACCGTTGCCAGATCAAATGAAACGTTCAACGCCGTGGTGAAATTCCGCGCCGCCACCGAGGAGATATAGATGACAGCCCAAAAAGGCCGCGACCTCCTGCTGAAACTTGATACGACGGGCGCCGGCGTCTTCCAGACCGTGGCGGGGCTGCGCGCCAATGCGATTGCCTTCAACGCCGAAAGCGTCGATGTCAGCCACCAGGAATCCGCCGGCGCCTGGCGCGAACTGCTGGCGGGCGCCGGACTGAAAACCGCCAACGTGCGGGGCCAGGGCATCTTCAAGGACGCGGCATCGGACGCAACCATCCGCAGCTATTTCTTCAACGGCACGATCCGGAGCTGGCAAGTCATCGTGCCGGACTTCGGCACCGTCGAAGGGCCGTTTCAGATCACCGCGCTGGAAATTGCCGGACGGCATGACGCAGAAGTGACCTTCGAACTGGCGCTGGAGTCGGCGGGCGAACTTACTTTCACTGCGGTGTGAGATTGTTCACCCTTCTTCCGTCATTCCGACGAAAGTCGGGACCCAGACTTTCCGCATGTGTACCGGTTGAAAGCCTGGGTCCCGGCGTTCGCCGGGATGACGAAAGTAAGGAGAAATTTTGCGAGGTATTCCATGCCCAACAAACACCGCGGTGAAATCGAAGCGGAACTTGGCGGCGAGACCTACGTGCTGTGCCTCACCCTTGGCGCGCTTGCCGAACTTGAATCCGCCTATGGCGACCAGGACCTGATCGCCATTGCCGAGAGATTTGAAACGGGCCGCATCGGGGCAGGCGACGCCATCAAGATCATCGGTGCTGGCCTTCGCGGCGGCGGCGCGAAAATTTCCAATGAGGCCGTGAGCGCCCTGCAGGTGGCGGGCGGTGCGGCGGGCTACATCGGCATTGTCGCAAAACTGTTGACGGCAACATTCGCAAGCCCGGAGACCCCATGACGGCGCGCGAAAAATTTCCGTGGGCCCGCATCATGCATCTGGGGCTCGGCGTGCTGCGCCTGAGCCCGAATGAATTCTGGAACGCCACCCCGCGCGAAATCGCGGCGGCCTTTCGCGGCACCTGCGCCGCCACTGCCGCGCGGTCAATTTGAAGACTTGATGAAAAGGTATCCCGACTGATGCAGGAAACCGTAAACGCACTCTCGCTGGAAACGGAAAAACTCCGCAGCGAGATGATGGGCCTCAACCGGCTGGCGGATAATTTCGGCCAGACCATCACACGCTCCTTCGCCTGGGCCATCATTCAAGGCCGCAAGCTTTCCGATGTGTTGAAAGGCCTGGCGCTATCGCTGGCGGGGCAGGCGCTGTCTTCGGCGCTGAAGCCACTGGGCGGATTGGCGGGAAACATTTTGCCCTTTGCCAACGGCGGCATCGTGAACAGCCCCACATTATTTCCCCTGCGCGGCGGTGCAGGCCTCATGGGCGAAGCGGGCGCCGAAGCCATCATGCCCCTGGCGCGCGGCGGCGACGGAAACTCGGCGTGCGCATGAGGCGGCGGGCAGGCGGTGAACGTGACGGTAAACATTTCAACCCCCGATGCGGCGAGCTTCCGGCAATCGCAGAGTCAGGTTGCAAGTGTGATCACGCGGGCCGTTTCGCGCGGACAGAGGAACCTCTAGTCATGGCATTTGACGAGGTCCGCTTCCCCGTAGCGATTTCCCGGGGCTGCAGCGGCGGGCCGGAGCGGCGGACGGAGATTGTGACGACGGCTTCGGGGCGCGAGGAGCGCAACGCGCGCTGGGCCGATTCCAAGCGGCGTTATAATGCGGGGTTTGGGGTGAAGTCGCTCAACGATATTCATGCGGTGGTGGCTTTCTTTGAGGAGCGGCGCGGGCGCTTGCACGCTTTCCGCTGGAAGGACCATGCGGATTTCAAATCCTGCGCGCCGCAGGATGCGATTGCCGCGACCGATCAGGTGATTGGTGTTGGCGATGGCGTGACGGCCACGTTCCAGCTGGTGAAGCGCTATGGCTCGGGGCTGCGCGACCATGTGCGCGTGATTTCCAAACCCGTGGCGGGATCAGTTGTGATTGCGGTGAACGGAACGCCGACGGCAAATTTTACGGTTGATACGACGGCGGGTCTTGTGACGTTTCAGGCGGGATCCATTCCCGGCAGTTGGCGCTGAGGTGACGGCGGGTTTCGAATTCGATGTGCCGGTGCGTTTTGATACGGACCAGCTTTCGATAAACCTGCAGAATTTTGCGGCGGGCGATATTCCGGAAATTCCCGTGGTCGAGGTGAGATTGTGAGAACGCTTCCTCCAGGATTGAGCGCCCATCTCGCCAGCGGCACCACGACGCTCTGCCATTGCTGGAAGCTCATGCCGTTAAGCGGAGCCGGTATTGGGCTTCACCGACCATGACCGCGATCTGGTTTTCGATGGCGTGACCTTTGAAGCGCAGGCTGGCTTTGAAGCCAGCGAGATTGAATCCTCGCTTGGGCTTTCCGTTGATAATCTCGAAGCTTCGGGCGCGCTGGATTCCACGCAGCTCGATGCGGAGCGATTGCGCGCCGGGGATTTTGACCACGCCACGATCGAAATCTGGCGGGTGAACTGGCAGGACGTTGCCCAGCGCGTGCTGTTGCGCAAGGGCCATCTCGGCGAAGTCACCCATGGCGGCACGGGCTTCACCGCCGAGGTGCGCGGGCTTTCGCACCTGCTGAACCAGACGAAAGGCCGCGTGTTTCAATTCGGCTGCGATGCGAACCTGGGCGACGCGCGCTGCAGGGTTAATCTTGAAACGGCGACTGCCGGGTGGGTCAGCGCAACGGAAGCCAACCGCCGCTTCACGGTAACGGGCTTGGACAGTTTTGCGGCGGGATGGTTTTCGCTTGGCACACTCACCTGGACCAGTGGCTTGAACGCGGGCCGCCGTGGAAGAAGTGAAATTGCATGGGCCGCCAGGGCATCATCGAACTCTGGCAGGCCGCGAGCTTTGCTGTTGGCGCGGGCGATGGCTTCACCATCCGCGCCGGCTGCGACAAGCAATTCGCCACCTGCCGCGCCAAGTTCTTCAACGGCGAAAACTTCCGCGGCTTTCCGCATCTGCCCGGAACCGATTTTGTGACCACCTTCGCCTCGCGCGAGGATCAGAACAATGATGGCGGGAGCCGCAACGCGTAAATTGTCCTCACCCGCAATGCGGGCGAGGATGGGACCCATTGCGATCGCAATGAGGGATGAGGGGAACGAGTGGAAGTGCCCTCATCTGTCCCATGCCACTTCGTGCATGGGCCTCGTCTCACGCTACGCAGAAGAAACCCAATGCACATCTGCAGACGACATCATCGCCGCCGCCCGCGGCTGGCTTGGCACGCCTTATCGGCATCAGGCGAGTCTGAAGCATGTGGGCTGCGATTGTCTGGGGCTTATTCGCGGGGTTTGGCGCGAGATTTATGGGATGGAGCCGGAGGACATGCCGGCCTATTCGCCGGATTGGGCGGAAGCGGGCGGCATGGAAGCCTTGGCTGATGCGGGGCGCAGGCATTTGATTGAAATTCCGTGCGCAGATTATTTGGCCGGCGATGTGCTGCTGTTTCGCTGGAAGCCGCATCTGCCCGCCAAGCATGCAGGCATTGCGACGACGGCCGCAACCATGATCCATGCCCAGGATGGCGCGCGCGTGAGTGAAATTGCGCTCACACCCTGGTGGAAAAGCCGGCTGGCTTTTGCCTTCCGCTTTCCCGGAGTTCACAACTGATGGCCACCGTTGTTCTGCAATATGCCGGTGCCGCCGTTGGCACATTTCTCGGCGGGCCCATCGGCGGCATCATTGGCCGCGCCGTGGGGGCCGTTGCCGGAAACATTGTTGACCAAAGCCTGTTCGGCCCCGGCACGAAACGCACGCCAGGGGCCGCGGCTCAATGATCTCCGCGTGATGGCCTCCGAGGAGGGAGCGCCCATCCCCAGGCTCTGGGGCCGCATGCGGATTTCCGGCCAGGTGATCTGGGCCACGAATTTCGAGGAAGTGTCGAAGACCACAACGCAGAAGGCCTCCTCCAAGGGCGGGCCGAAATCCAAGACCACGGAATATTCCTACTTTGCAAATTTTGCCGTTGGCCTGTGCGAAGGCGTGGTTGACCGGGTGGGCCGCGTCTGGGCCGACGGCAAGGAAATCGACATCTCGCCTTTCACCACGCAGGTTCTATCGCGGAACCGAAGACCAGGCAGCCGACAGCCTGATCGTGGCCAAGGAGGGCGCGGACAATGCGCCGACCTATCGCGGGCTCGCCTATATTGTTTTCGAGCGCCTGCCGCTGGCGAATTTCGGCAACCGCCTGCCGCAGCTTTCCTTCGAGGTGATCTCGTCATCCGGCGGCGCCGAAAGCCACATCCGCGCCGTCAACATCATTCCCGGCAGCACCGAGTTTGGCTACGACACGAAGATTGTCACGCGCAAGGTGAGCACGGGCGTGACCAAAACGGAAAACGCCCATGCCTCGTCGGAACGAAGCGACTGGACCGTTTCCATTGATGATCTGACGGCGGGCTGTGCCAATCTGAAAGCGGCATCCCTTGTGGTGCCGTGGTTCGGCAATGACCTGCGCTGTGGCGTTTGCGAGATTCGCCCCGGCGTTGAGAACACCGCGAAGGTGACCACGCCCGAGACCTGGAAAGTGTGCGGGCATCACCAGGGCGCGCTGCCCATGTGGTGAGCACGTTCGAAGGCAAGCCGGCCTTTGGCGGAACCCCGAGCGATGCTTCGGTCATGCGCGCCATTCAGGATTTGCGCGAGCGCGGATTGAAAATGTTTTCTATCCCTTCGTGCTGATGGATGTGGCGGGCTATCCCTGGCGCGGCCGCATCACCTGCGATCCCGCAAGTGCCGACAAGACGGCGGCGGCTGCGAGCCCAGGTGCAGAATTTTTATGCAGCCTGGCGGCGGAATGGAACTACCGCCGCTTCATTCTGCATTATGCAAATCTCTGCGCCAGTGCCGGTGGCGTGGACGCTTTCCTGATCGGCAGCGAATTGCGCGGGCTCACCACGCTGCGCTCATCGGCAACCGCCTATCCCTTTGTTGCGGCACTGGTGACGCTGGCCGCCGAAGTGAAAGCCATTCTGCCCGATGCGAAAATCACCTATGGGGCGGATTGGAGCGAATATTTCGGCCACCACGCCGCAGGACGGCAGCGGCGATGTGTTCTTCCATCTCGATCCGCTCTGGGCCAGCGCCCACATCGATGTGATCGGCATCGACAATTATTTGCCGCTCACCGACTGGCGCGACGGCAACAGCCATCTCGACCGCCTGGCGGGCACGGCCTCGATTTATGACGCGGACTATCTGAAATCCGGCATTGCCGGGGGCGAGGGCTTCGACTGGTATTATGCCAAGCGAAACCGCGCGCAATAACCAGACACGCAGCGCAATCACCGACGGGGCCTATGGCAAGCCCTGGGTTTTCCGCAACAAGGATTTGAAATCCTGGTGGTCGAACACTCATTATAACAGGCCGCTGGGCATTGAAGCAGCCGTTGCAACCGCCTGGGTGCCGCAATCAAAACCCATCTGGTTCACCGAAGTTGGCTGCCCCGCAATCGACAAGGGCACCAACCAGCCCAACACCTTCTACGATGCGAAGTCATCGGAAAGCGCCGTGCCCTATTATTCCAGTGGCAACCGCGATGATGTGCTGCAGGCAAAATTTATTTCCGCCATCGACACTTACTGGAACAGCCCCGGCGCGCATAATCCGGTTTCCTCCGTGTACGGCGCGCCCATGGTGGATGGCGAGCGGATGTTCTTCTGGGCCTGGGACGCGCGGCCCTTTCCGGCATTCCCGGCGCGCACCGATATCTGGTCCGATGGCGTCAACTACGCGCGCGGCCATTGGCTGAACGGCCGCATAGGTGCTGTGGGGCTCGACCGGCTCATTGCGGAAATTTGCGGCAGCTATGGTTTGAGCGCTGTTGAAGTTGACGACAGCGCCGGCCTCGTCGATGGCTTCTTGATCGAGCGGCCCATGTCGGCGCGGGATGCGCTGGAAAACCTTCTCGCGGCCTTTGCCCTCGACGCCATCGAGTCCGAAGGCGTTCTGAAATTCCGCAGCCGGAAGCGGGACAGCATCCTGACTCTGACGGGCGACGATTATGTGGAAACCGATGCGGCAGCACCGCTCTTTGCCCTGAGCCGGGCCCAGGAAAGCGAACTGCCGGACAGCCTGAAGCTTCTCTACGCGGAATCATCCAATGACTATCGCAATGCCGTGGTTGAGGCGCGCAAAGTGAGAGGTGAGAGTGCCCGTGAAATTGTTCTGGAATTGCCCTGCGCCACGACGCAAGCCATCGCCCAGCAACGGGCCCATGTGCTGCTGCAGGAAAACTGGTCGGGACGGGAAACAATTTCCTTCGCTTTGCCGCCAAGTCATCTGGCGCTGGAGCCGGGCGACGTTGTAACCCTGGGGCCGAGGGCGCTGCGCATTGCAAGCATCCATGATGGCGCTGCGCGGAAACTCAACGCGGCGAGCTATGAGGCATCGGTTTATGAGCCGCCGCCGTCGGTTGATCGCGGCGGCATGGTGGAAACGCCGGCAATTTTTGGCGAGCCCGATGTGCTGCTGATGGACCTGGCCATCGCCACAAGCGCCAATCCCGCTTCGCCGTGGATCGCGGCGCAAGCCATGCCCTGGCCGGGGCGGCTGGCACTTCTCAAACGCAGCGGCACGAGCAGTTTTGATTTCAACCGCTTCATCGAGGCGCAGGCGACCATGGGAACGCTGCTCACACCTCTCGCGGCGGGGCCGCTGTTCGTCTTCGACCGCGCAACGAGTTTTGATGTGACCCTGAATTATGGCGCGCTGTCCTCGGTGAGCGAGACGGAAGTTTTAGGCGGTGCGAATATTGCCGCTGTTGGCGATGAGCTGAGTGGCTATGAGATCATCCAGTTTGCTTCCGCCGAACTTATCGCGCCGAATACTTATCGGGTGAAAACTCTTTTGCGCGGGCAGGGTGGTTCAAACGTGGAAATGCTGGCGAACCGCCCGGCGCTTTCGAATTTCGTGCTGCTCAATGCAGCGGTTGTGCAGGCTGAACTCTCCCTTGCCGAAGCCCCATTGGAAAATACCTGGCGCGTGGGGCCGGCCCAGCTCGACAGCGGGCACAGCTCCTATCTGGAACTGGTTCTGCAAGGGCAGGCCAAGGGCTTGCGGCCACTGAGCCCCTGCCAACTACGCGCAACGCGCGACGGCGGTGATGTGGTGTTCAGCTGGATCAGGCGTACGCGTATTGATGGTGATGGCTGGGAGCTTGCGGAAATTCCGCTGGCCGAGGAAACCGAAAGCTACTGGTTTGAAATTCTGGACGGCGTGACCGTGAAGCGCAGCGTTGCGGTGACGAGCCCAAGCTACCGCTACCTCGCCGCCGATATCGCAACGGATTTTGGCATTGCCCCATCAAGCTATGAACTCCGCGTCGCGCAAGTGAGCGCAAGCTTCGGCCGCGGCGCAAATCTGGTGGGATCAGTGTCACTTTAGGGCAGGCGTTCGCCACGCGCGACCGCGAGAACAAAGATGGCCGGAGCAGGAATAAGTAGGACACTAATGTCCTCTCCCGTGAAACGGGAGAGGAAGGGGACCCGCCGCGAAGCGGTGGGGAGGTGAGGGCGCTTTGCCGACAAAGTGCCCTCATCTATCCCATGTCACTCCGTGCCATGGGCCCCTTTCTTCTCCCGCTTCGCAGGAGAAGCGAACAGGAAAACACCAATGAGAACCATCAATGTCTGACACGCCTCTCCTTGGCCTGCCGCTTCTTGAAGCTTCCCAGGCGCAGAAACATGTGACGCATAATGAGGCGCTGTTGCTGCTTGATGCCATGGTGCATCTCGCGGTGATCTCGCGGGCGCTTGCCGCGCCGCCGGCATCACCTGGGGATGGCGACCGCTATCTGGTTGCGGCTTCTGCCACGGGCGCGTGGCTGGGCCATTCCGGGCATATTGCTTTTCGTGAAGCGGGGAGCTGGCGCTTTGCCATTCCGAAAGCGGGCTGGCGGCTTTGGGTTCAGGCGGAATCCCTGTTCCTGCTGTTTGACGGAACGGCCTGGATTGACCTCCGGGATGACGATTGTGATCTGCTCTCGGCGTGAACACGACGGCGGATGCAAGCAACAAGCTGGCCGTGTCATCACCCAATGTGCTGTTCAATCATGCGGGCAGCGACGCTCGCGTGAAGCTCAACAAGAATGCGGCCGGCGATACCGCCTCGCTGCTGTTCCAGACCGGGTTCTCGGGCCGTGCCGAATTCGGCCTCACCGGCGACGATGATTTCCATGTGAAGGTGAGCCCCGATGGCCTCGACCTGGAACGAGAGCTTCATTGTCAGCCGCATGTCGGGGCTGATCACCATCAAGAATGGCTTCGTGCTCGACCCGCAAAGCGCTGACCCCGCGTCACCCGTTGATGGCCAGCTCTGGTACAATTCGACGACTGGCACCTTCCGCAAGCACCAGAACGGCGTGACTTCCGATCTCAACTCCGGCCCTTGAGGCCGGGCACCGCCACGCCGACGGATGCCGCGGCCGCAACCCAGGGAGACTGGTCATGACACTTGAACGCGAAGTGGGCGCCCTTCAGGCCCGCATGGAAACCGTTGAAAGCGAGCTGCAGGGCATCCGCTCCGACGTGCGCGAAATCAGGGATGCGCTGGTAGGCGCGCGCGGCAGCTGGAAAGCGATCTGCCTTGTGGTCGGGCTTTCGGTTTCGCTGGGTGCTGCGGTGGCGAAATTGCTGCCTTACTTGCTTTCTCCCTCACCCTGAGGTGCCTTGCGCCAGCAAGGCCTCGAAGGGCTGGCGGCAGCGGGTGCTTCGAGGCATCGCAAGGGCGATGCACCTCAGCATGAGGGATTTATTTGCGTACGCGCGATGACGGTGTTTGGGGAGTGACGCAAACAAATGAAGAAGGCCTCCATCCGCGCGCCGCTCGCGGACTTTTCACTTCATGTTTTGGGCGATGGCGTCATTTGTCTGGCTGTATTTTGCGCTCACATCGGATTGCGCCTTTGTCGTGCGCGTATAGATGTTGTTTGCCTCCGTCAGCTGCAGCTGAAGCTTCTGGCTGAGATCGGACAAACTCTGGGCTCTCTCGTCGGCCCGGGCCGTGGACAAACCGGCTGTGAATGCGATGCCGGTAACCATCAAGACGGTAAGAATATTGCGCATGGGTTCCTCCTGGTGTTTGGGTTGCAATCGATGGAGGCAGGCTATGGACATCCTCCTGAACCGGTTCTGAAGCTGCCGTTCAATTGCCGTTAATGAGTGTGACAGCGGTTTTTCTTAACCCCGGACACTCGGTGGTGCTAGGCTCTGAACAGCAAAACACCACGAGGACACGAGGCAATGCCGATGGACACCGAAGCAGAAATCATGGCGGCGCTGCACGGGCTCGCGGCGGCCTTCAATGCGCGCGACATTGACGCCGTGATGAGCTTTTTCGCGCCCGACTGCAGTCTCGACATGCCGCGTGGAAGCGAGCCCCATGGGACGCGGTTCCAGGGCATCGAGCCGGTGAAGAAAGGCCTTATGGGGCGGTTTGAATCGACACCCGACGTAAATTACAGCGACCTGGAGCACTTCGTGTCCGGCAATTGTGGAATGTCCAAATGGCTTCTCACCGGCACAAAGCTGAATGGTGAGAAGGTGAGGGTGCGGGGTTGCGACTTCTACACCTTTCGCAGCGGGCGCGTCGTTCGCAAAAACTCCTACTGGAAAATCGTCGAATAGTGAACTCGCCTTTTTGTCTCTTCTGCGAAGCGGGAGAAGAGGGGACCCGTTGCGTGAGCAACGGGGAGATGAGGGCACTTTGCCGGCCAAGTGCCCTCATCTATCCCATCCTGCTTCGCCTTCGGCTCCGCAGGACGGGCCCCTTTCTTCTCCCGCTGCGCAGGAGAAGACGAAATCTCAAAATCAAAGGTGACCATCCATGAAAACCTCACTCAAGGGCATTCTTGCTATTATCAATGAGGAAGCCCTCGTGCTTTCCACCGACACGGCAGCGGCCGGCGTCACCTCCACTGCCTTGTTAGACGAGACGTTGTTCGAGGCATCCCATCTCACGCCTTCGGATAGTCGCCAGCATGCCGGACGATGAGCTCGCGAGGAGATTCCGAACTGCGCTGTATCAGGAAACGCACCTCGTCCCCGAGCGTGCGCCTGCGGAGCGCATCCTGAACCGCTTGGCGACCGCGCACCTGTTGACCATCAACCGCGAGGACCAGTTCTCCGCCTTGCACCCCGGCCCGCGCCAGCTCGCTTTCCGGCTTGGGAGGCAGGAGCACGAAACCGGGCGGCTCGGATTCGGTGGGGGCTGCGTCGCGCCACGCGTCGATCAGTGTTTCGGTGCAAATTGAAACGCAGCCGCAGGCACCGAGGCCGCACATGGGGCAGGTACATGCGCAGTGAAGCCCGTCCTGGGCGAGCTGCCAAGCCACAACCCCTGGCAGCAGCCGCGCCGTGGATAGTGCGGCGTCGGTATGCTCCTTCAGATGCTTCGGCGCGATCTCTCTGAGACGCGGCTCATAGAGCCGTGCCGCCACCTCGTACAGCATCGCGTAGCCGAGTGCTAAATGGTGGAACGCCAGGCACAGGTCTCGCAATACCTCGGGGAGGGCGGTGGCCTCCCTCGGTGTGGATTGAAGGCTCGTCGTCTCCCCGCTCGGTCCGGCCCCGCCGGAGTCCTTGAGGTAGGTGGCAAGTTGATCGCGGTGTGTCTGCACCATCGGCCGGAGGCGCAGAATGGCGGCGAGGGCATCGGGGTGTCCGGAGGACAATTGCTGTGCGCGCTCAAGCCTTCCTGCCACGCCACCCTCGAGCGCGGCGAGTTCCGCTACGGTACGGTGGATTACCATGAGCCTCAGATCGACCGTCATTGCCTGATCCTCCTTGTGCCAACAGAATGCTTCCGAGCAAAGGCTAGTCCAATAGTCACGCTACGACAACGACCCCCTTGCGGAATGTCATGCGTTAAGTCTGGGTCCCGACTTTCCTCCTTCGCAAAGCTAGGGCTTTGCTTCGGCGGACAGGTCGTCGGGATGACGGAAGATTGGAAAGTCCTAGCGCTGGGACAATAGCCTTCGTCTTCTCCTGCGGAACGCGGGAGAAGAAAGGGGCCCGTCCTGCGAAGCGCAGCGAAGCAGGATGGGATAGATGAGGGCACTTCCACCTTGTTCCCCTCACCTCCCCAATCGCTTTGCGATTGGGTCCCTTCCTCTCCCGTTTCACGGGCGAGGACACTATCAAATCCCTCAAAATCAAAGGCTCCCATCCATGAAAATCTCACTCAAGGGCATTCTTGCTATTATCAATGAAGAAGCACTCGTGCTTTCAACCTACAGGGATGCGGGCGGTGTGCTTACCATTGGCGTGGGGCATACGGCGGCGGCGGGCGGCTTGGCGCCGAAGGTAGGGGGCCGCATCACCATTGAACAGGCGATTGCGCTTTTGGCCGCGGACCTCGCCAAGTTTGAGCGCCGTGTCGCTGCCGCCGTGAAGCGCGCGCTCACGCAGCATGAATTCGATGCGCTGGTGAGTTTTGATTTCAACACGGGCGCAATTGCGGGCGGCACGGTTGATGACAAGCTGGATAAAGGCGACATCGCAGGCGCCATGGCTACGCTGCAGCAATATGACAAGGCCGCTGGCCGAAAACTCGCAGGCCTCGACCGGCGGCGCGACAACGAAGAGGCCATGTTCCGCCATGGCAGATATCCTGAAACCAGCACGATCAAGGTCTATGACACCTGGCCCGGCAAGCTGCGCCTTGTGCCGGTTTCATCGCTTGATCTCTCGGCCTTTGCCGCACCTCCCGATATCCCTGCCAGGCCACGCGGGCTGCTGGCAGCCCTCATCGATCTCATGCTCGCAATTTTCAAAAGGAGAAGAACGTGATGCAATATCTTGGCTTGTTTCTGCTGCTTTCGCTTATCGCCGCGCTTGGCTTCATTCTTTTTTCGCCCATGCTGAAAGGCTGGCGGACGCAGATTTTCGGCTATCTCACGATTGGAGCGGGCGGGCTTTTGCCTCTGGCGGGCGAACTGGTTGATTACCTGCAGACGCTGGACTGGCGGCAATATGTGCTGGCTGCTGACCGCGAAAACCTTGCGGTGCTGGCCATCGTGGGCGGGCTTGGCTTTATGGCGGTTATCCTGCGCCACCTGACCACGGGCCCCGTTGGCACGAAGGACTAGGGCCATGCTGGCAATTCTCGGCCTCGTCTTCCCCATCATCAAATCATTTCTCGGCGAGAACGTGATCGAGAAGATGCTGGCGCACAAGCAGGCGCTGGCCGCTTCCGCCAATGAACGCGAGCGCGTGAGCGCCGAGGCGGATGTGAAGGTGCTGGGCTATGAGCTGGAGCGGCGCCGGGCGATCCGCGACCTGCAGATCAGGGAATATGAGCACCCCTTCCTGTGGTGGCCCAAATTCCTGCTGATGCTTTTCGTCTGCCTCTATTGGGCGGCGCGCTTCATGGTGAAGCTCACCGGCCTTGATGATTTCAACGTGGCCATTGCCGAGCTTTCCCAGACCGAGGCCGTGGTGAGCAGCCTGGTGCTGGGCTACATGTTCCTCGGCCACAAGATCGAGCGGATGGCAAAGGGGAAGTAAATCCGACATCCTGATACATCGGAAGTCAACGGACTTAAAATCCGTGGGAATATATTCCGTGGGGGTTCAAGTCCCCCCGCCCGCACCAACTGTTTGTGAGTACGGCTACTAACAGATGAGGGTCAGGAGTGATCTACCTCTTTGCACGTGGCAAGGTGGTTGCCGCTTCATTGCGCACTACCCTTCTAGCCCTCTGGCAAGGTAGCTGGCGCTTCTGACCAAAAGGATATTAGTCGATTTATGCGAGGCCGTACAAGTTTTATGCCTCAATCGGGCAGGGGGCGTCCGCATTTGCTTTGATAGCGGATAAATTGCGATCTCTTCATGAGTTCTCAAATGAGCAATAGGCGGAAGCTCTGGACGTCTGTCTGATACAAATTCTAATTTTGGCAAGGAGCAATGAATCAATCGCCTTTGTTTCATTTCATTCAGTTTGCTTGCTTGCGCCACTGCACAAAATCCCCAGCGTCGCTACGGGCTGGCTACCCGCCAGCTAACACGAAATACTCACAATGCCCTACTGCTGTTACAGTGCAATAGCAGCTGAAAACGGCCTGCGGCCCAAGACGACACCTAGCTGAGAAGACCCAAAGAGACGTCCCGCAGACGGTCCGTCACCCAATTCAGGCACCCATCTTTTTCCGTACGACGATGACGGATCACGCGCACCGGGAAACTGCGAATTATGAGTGGCGGTTTATGAACGGCAAGCTTGAACCGGCCCGCATTGAGTCGCGCCAGTTGATACGGAACTGTCGCAATCATATCGGATTCAGCTACGGCGGCCAGAGCGGGGAAAAACAGGGGAAACACCGCAACGACCGTGCGCCTCAGCTTCTTGGCTTCGAGCATCTCATCAACAATACCGTGCGCATCACCAGGAAGCGACACCAGTGCGTGCCGCTGATCCACGTAGCTTTTGAGCGTGCCGTCAAAGGATCGGTGGCCCTTCCGCGAGACGACCGCGTAACGCTCCTGGTAGAATTCATGCGTTATGAAATTGTCCGGCAGCTTCGCCACAAAACCGAGCGCCAGATCTAGCTCGCCTGCGTCGAGCAGGTCGAGTGCGTCCTTGCGTGCTGCTGTGCGAATTGTGAGGCAAATCCCGGGTGCCTCTTTTTCGAACTTCTTGCACAAAGGAGGACCAAAGATCGACGCTTCATAGTCCAGGGTGCCAATTCGGATGTTGCGTACGGCGGTATGCGGTTCAAAAATCGGCACGGCATTCAAAGTATCCTGCGCAAGCGACAGGATGGCGGCAATCTTTGGTTCTAGCTCAAGTGCGCGCGACGTTGGCTCCAGCCCGTGCGGGCGCCGTAGAAAAAGCGGGTCCTTGAGAACATCGCGTAGTCGCGAAATGCTGTGGCTGATCGCCGACTGTGTCAATCCCAGCCTGAGCGCCACGACCGTCAGTTTCCGGTGTCGCAAGGTTTCTGCAAAGACCAGCAGCATCGTGAGGTCAAGGCGGCGGAGTTGAACGAAATCGATATCAGCCATTAACGCAATTCAGTGGTAGTTTTAGTCTTTGGACTTATATCACATCTATAGTGAATTGAAAGATGCTGATATGAAAATAGCAATCATAGGTGCTGGTCGCGTTGGCCGCGCAATCGGAGATGGATGGAAAGCAGCTGGTCATAGGGTTGTCTACGGCACACGTGAGCCAACAGCTGTTGACGAAAAGGCTGCTGCGGACGCAGCACAAGGAGCGGAAATAGTCGCTGTCGCAACGCCTTGGCAGGCGGTTGCGAACGTGTGCAAATCCCTCGGCAACACAGCTGATAAGATTGTCATAGATTGCACCAATCCTGTTGTCATGGGCGGAAGCGCGCCACAGCGGACCGATCATGCCCTGTTGTCGGGCGCTGAACAGTTGGCAGAACTCTTGCCGGGCGCGCGGGTCTATAAAACGCTCAATCAGACAGGATTTGAGACTTTGGCAAATCCCCATGGCTTTTCGAGCAAACCCGTGATGTTTGTTGCCGGAGACGAAGCTGCAGGCAAGAGGACGGTGCTGTCACTGGTGGGTGACCTGGGGCTTGACGCCATAGATGCGGGCCCTCTGGCTAATGCCCTGCTCGAGTCATTCGCAAAGCTCTGGATCGATCTCGCTTTTAAGCGCGGTCTCGGTCGCGGTTTTGCTTTCTCAATAACCAAACGCTGATACAAGGAGCCCATCATGAGTCTGCGCGATCCCAATCCAGTCAACGCCAAGAAACCCAAACGCGTTGCGATCATTATATCAAATCCGTCGATATCAACAACGACTGGCTGGCCCGTTGGATTCTGGTGGTCTGAACTTACCCATCCCTATTTCGCCTTCACGGAACGTGGATATGAAGTCGAAGTGTTCTCGCCCGATGGTGGAAAGTGCGCGGCCGATTCGATGAGTGATCCGCGCGACCCCACGAAATATTCAGTAACCGACTTGGTCAGCATGGGCTTCATCGCGACGCCGGATCTTGCCTCGAAGGTGGAAAAAACAAAGAAAATCATCGACCTCAAAGTCGCAGATTTTGATGCCATCGTTGTTGCAGGTGGTCAGGCGCCGATGTTCACCTTCGACAAGGCAACAGCTTTGCACAAGAAGTTTGTCGAGTTCTACGAGGCAGGCAAGGTGACGGCCGCATTGTGCCATGGCGTCGCCATCCTGAAATATGCAACACTCTCCAATGGTGAGCCGCTGGCAAAGGGCAAAACGGTTACAGGTTTCGCCAATGTCGAGGAAGATTTTGCTGACAACGCAGTCTGGGGCATGAATCTCTTGCCGCGCGACAAACACGTCATGCCATGGCGTATCGAAGACGAACTGAGGAAGCTCGGCGCCAACTATATTCAGGCGGGCCTTTGGCGGGCTTTTGCTGTACGTGACGGCAATCTGGTGACTGGGCAACAAAATTTCTCCGGCACTGAAACCGCCGAAAAAATCATCGAAGCCTTGGGAGAATAGGGGTGGCACGGGAAATCTTCCGTACCGGACACGCTGAACGCAATCGCGTCGAGGCATTTTCCGATGGTGTGCTGGCCATCGTCATCACCATTTTGGTTCTTGAAGTAAGAGTGCCCGCACATGTCGAGGGGGGCGATGCCGAGCTATGGTATGCTCTGGCGCAAAGAGTTCCCGTGATCTTCTCGTGGATCGTGAGCTTTATTTTTGTTCTCGTTTTTTGGGTGGCGCACCACTATTTCTTTGCAAGTTTGAAACGTGTAGACCGCGGTCTCCTGTGGATCAACGGATTGTTCCTGATGGCAATGTCATTCATTCCATTCCCCACGGCGTTTGTTGGCGAATACTTTGGTTCAAAACCGCCGGTCATTCTCCTGGCCTTTGTCATGACAATCGCGGCTTCTGCGTTCTCATTGATACGGTGGTATGCGTCCTGGCCAGGCGATTTGCTGGAAGACGGAGCCATTGCGTCCCGCGAGACCGCGCTGCGCAAATCGATGTTGGCACCGGCCCTGTACGCCTTGGCGACAGCGCTGGCATTCTTCACAGCATATATCGCGCTCCTGCTGATAGTTGTCGTGCCAATGCTGTACTTTCTACCGCAAAAGGGACGATAACCGAAAATGACGCATTAAAGACTTACACATAAACTTACACAGTTTCATATCTAAATCTATAAAATATAATAAAATCAAATAGATAGCATTATGCGCAACGGACTTAAAATCCGTTGGAAGAAATTCCGTACCAATTCGAGTCCGCCCGCCCGCACCATCAATAGGTGCTCCTAGAGGATAAACGAGGTGTCATAAATTCGATGAGATGCGCTATTCAGGGTAGCTAAAACGCCCCGCCACTTTTTAGCAGCGGGGCTTGGTCTCAGCCGCTACGCCGGTAGCAGGTCAATCACGCGCATGACTGCGGCCACAGTGCCTTTGTTGGTGGCTTCTTCATGGGTATCCTTTCCGCAGCTATATACGTCGCCAGCCTTACACGCAAATTTCATGCTTCCTTGAGTGATCTCCAACTCTCCTTCGATCACAGTGCAAACCATGTCATTGGGCATCGGTTCATCTGGCCAAGTCGATCCCGGCTGAAACACGGTGTCCGACAGTTGAACTTGCTTGTAAGCCGCAATCATGGAGTCCCGTTTGCCAAGCATTACGACCCGAACGCCAGGGTGATATTCCTTGCCCTCGTCTGGGCCATACATCGCCGCCATCGCTGGCGTTGTAAGAGCGACTAGGGGCGTCACGGCAGCAACCGTCAGACCGAGTGCCAGTGTAGACCTGCGATTAATGTCTTCCATAGCTTCCTCCCTTTCTGAAACAGCGCGCAAAAGGGTACGCGCGCAATTACAGCACTCCCAAGTGGGTCAACTGTCAACGCGAATCAACCAAGCCCGCCTCACTCAGCAACTCAGGGTTATCCGTCTTGCTTAGAACCAAGCGCCACGATTTTAAGCGAACCATCTGGCAATGGCCGTTGCAGTTTCAAGGCTTCATCGGGTGGTGCGGTCATCCAGGTTTCGATTTCCTCGGGCTTGGTAAGAATGACAGGCATCGCCCTGGGATGAATGGCTCCGACTTCCCTGTTGGGTTCAGTCGTGAGAAAGGCAAAGAGGTCATTGGTGGTCTCGCCTTCCTTGACCTTGCGAACGGACTTCCATTGCGGCGTCCAGATGCCCGCGAAGAAGGCCAGCGGCCTTTCCTCACTGAACGCAAACCACACGGGCGGACGCGACCCATCAGCCAGGACTTCGTTCTCCGAGAAACTTGTGAAAGGAACAACGCAGCGGCTTTCGACGCCAAGCCAGCGCCGCCAGTGCGGCGATTTCACATTACGGACATTGGTAATCCCGGGATCAGAGTTGCGGCCCTTGAGCGCAAAAACAGGCGATGGCATGCCCCAGCGCGCCAGCGCCAATTCGCGCTCGCCCTGATTGTTGCGGACAATGGGGGCCTGATAGTCGGGAAAGATACCAGGCAATGGCGGCATGTTGCCGGTGAAGTCGCGTATGTACCTGGCAAGAGACCTCATGGCCTCCTGGTTCGATGTCATGGAGTAAAGGTTACACACGGCTCCCAGCCAATCATGGGGCGCGATCACACGCAAGCCACGTTCAACGGGAAATATCTGGGTGGTCCCGATATAGACGTTCCAGCTTGGCATCGTGAGCGTTGTTGTCATCTCGCCGCAATGGCTGCACCGCATGTGCCGGCGGGTATGTGTAGTTGCCTCCGCATGCAAACCCCAGCGGATGGCAAATGGCGCAAATGGCAGTGCAATGGTGTGCATGCACGCAAGGTTGTTGCAGTGAAGCCAGGCCCATTTCTCGCTGCTGCCAAGCAATGCACCGAACGTCGCAATGGGGGGTGCGGGCTCCCGCAACCTTCGTTTGGCCATGATAAATCGTCCCCAAAAATGAAGGTTTTCAAATCAAGCTGCGGTGGGCTTTGTTGTTCTATCTATGTTCCCATTCTGGGAAAAGAGTCAAGCCTTGTTTTTGACGGTGGGCAGCAGTAGGCGCGCGTTCCATCACCCGGATTGTTTTCCGGCGGCCGTTACAATGATCAGGTCAACGGTCTAGACGTTGATGACGTGCCAGACGCCATTCTTGCCGTCACCTTTGGCGTCGCCCTCGGCTGCGTCTCCCTTGAAGAAATAGACAGGCTTGCCATTAAAGGTCCATTGCGCGGCCCCATCGGTGCGCTCCACAAGTTTCCACCCGGGGGGAAACTTCTCGTCGCCTGTGCCGATATAAGGCGGCCAGTTTACAGCGCAGTCGTCGTAACAAGCGGGTTGGCCGCCCTGGTCCTTGTCGAAAGCATAAAGCGTCATGCCGTTCTCGGCGGTGAGCGGCCCGGCGGCCGGGGCGCCATAGGACGCAGTACTCTGTTGCGTACTCCTTGCACAGCCCGCGAGGGCCAGGGCTGCCGTGGTGAGAAGGATCAGTTGGCTGAATCTGCGGATACTCATAATCAACTCCCAAGATTTCACTTTCGCCGCCTGGCCTTCAATCCAACAGCAATGTGGCGCTGATCTGTCCATACTGGAATTTCCCAATGGTTGACTCCGCCACTGAAATGGGGAATACTTCGCTACATGGTGAAGTATCAAGCATCAGCTATAGACCGCACGTTCTCCGCGCTCGCCGATCCCACGCGGCGGCATGTCCTGCTACGGCTGAAGGACGAACCCGGGCTTTCGGTGAGCGAGCTCGCCCGGCCGCTTTCGCTGAAGCTTCCTGGAATGATGAAGCATCTGGATGTCCTGTCCGATGCGGGATTGATCACACGGGCCAAAACCGGCCGCACCGTGTCGGTTAACCTTTCGGTCGGGCCGATGCGGGAGGCAATGGAGTGGCTCAAACGGTATGAAAGCTTCTGGACGGTCAGCCTCGATCGGCTTGTTGCGCTCGTGGAAGAGGATGGCGAGCGATGACCAAGAGCCTCCCGAGCGTGACCATCGTGCGCAGAATCAAGGCCCCGCCCGCCAAGGTTTACGCGGCGATCACGCAGCCCAAACTGATGATGCAGTGGTGGGGTCCTGATGCAGGGCCGACGCTCAGCGCCGAGGCGGACGTGCGACCGGGAGGTCGCTTAAGCGTCGTATTCCGGTTGCTGAACGGCGATGAGCACAATCCCACTGGGGTTTATCAGGAAGTGGTTCCTGAGAAGAAGCTTGTTTTCACCTGGGAATGGCCCGGAATGCCAGAACGAGAGTCGCTGGTCACGTTTCTGCTTGAGCCGTTTGACGGCGGCACCGAACTGACACTGATCCACGAACATCTTCCCGACGAAGAGGCGCGCAAAAGTCACGAGGAAGGCTGGAGAGGCCTTCTCGACAAGCTACCAATTTTCCTTGGAGATGCCGAATGACCGACCTGATCCTCACCACCTTCGATTGGGTTCCCGAGTTGCCGCGCGGCTATGTGCGTGACATACGGGTGCGTTGGGCGCTGGAAGAGGCCGGGTTGCCCTATCGCGTCGAGAGCACGCCATTTCGCGATCGGAATGCCGAGCATTTCGCGCACCAGCCCTTCGGCCAGGTGCCGTGGTTGACCGATGGAGACATCTCGATCTTCGAGAGCGGCGCGATCCTGCTTCATCTCGGCGAGCGCAGTGAGAAGCTGATGCCTGCCGATCCGCGCGGTCGCAGCGAGGTTATGGAATGGCTGTTCGCGGCGCTCAATTCGGTCGAGATGGCGAGCCTGCCCTGGTTCATATTTCAAATTTCCGGCGACACCGGCGATACGCCGGGATGGAAGCTTTTGGACGACTTCCTCATGGTGTCTCGCCTCAAGCACCTGGAGCCGGTGTTGGCGGGACGCGAATGGCTGGCCGGGACCTTCTCCGTCGCCGACATACTCATGGCGGATGTGCTGCGCCTGGTCGATCGGTTCGACGGGCTGGCGAGATTTCCCGCCTGTCGCGACTACGTCGCGCGCGCCACGGCCCGCCCGTCCTTTGTGAAGGCACACGCAGACCAGATGGCGCATTTTGCTGCGGCAGATGCAGCTTGATAATGCGCCGCAGAGCTCGCTCCTGGCCCGGATAGCCGCATCAGTCATGCGCGTTGCCGCTTTTGCGGAACGAAATTCATGCTGATGCTTTTCGTCTGCCTCTATTGGGTGGCCCGCGAAGCTCATCGGCCTTGATGATTTCAATGTGGCCCCCGCTAAGCTTTCCCAGACCGAAGCCGTAGTGAGCAGCCTGGTGCTGGGCTACATGTTCCTCGGGAGCAGGATCGAGCGGATGGTAAGGGGGAGGTGAATTCTGATATGAATTTTGGCGCCTTTATCGGCGTTCGGCTAACGGACTGTAGCAATCTGATCATGGGAGAGGTTATTCGATGGCCATCAACTCGGTAGACGTAGCCACCACGCGGCGCTTCGCTATTGGATTAATGACTGCTTCAGGTGCGTTTTTGTTTGCTGCTTTGAATCTCATTGGAACGGGAATGGGATTGGAGGATAAGGCATATGCTATCGGCATCTCGAAGTCGATTTGGCCCTTGGCATTAAGCTCCATTTGGGGCCTCATGGCGTTCATTTCGGCTGAATTTGCGGCTTACCAAAAGACTCCGGAAACGGGCCATCCCCACTCAAAATCGAACTATCTTCAAACAGCGTTTGCACTCTTAATGCCGTTGGGGTTGGGAGCGTTCGCATGGGGTGCAGTGAGACTATTAAGTGCCGCGACCGACATTCACTGATGTGAGTTATATTGCTCATGACTACCATCACAGGGCACAGTCTTGTTTGGTTCTCCTAACTCGCGTCGTCAGTATGACCGACATGGATCGGAATGAATGGTTCCTACCTCTTCCTTTAAACGGTTTGTGCCGCGCTTCTAACCTGGATGCTCCAAGTTATTTTCAACGATTTAGGAAATAGTGCGCAGCCTGTAGTAATACTCCAACAGCGGCAGCAAACGCAGCCCAAGATGCCCACCATCCTTGCCGATAGATGTCATTCATGAACGAATCGATCTCGTTTCTAATCGGCACATTGGCGGCAACAATCGCCAGGATGGCGGCAACAATTCCAGCACCTATCGACGCTATCATCAGCCAGTCTTTCACTGTTTCCCCTTCAATCCCAGTTCAACCTAACGGTTCGCCAAGTACACGGCCATTCATATTAGTAATTGCGAAATGTACTCTGCAATCAGCGTCGATGCAGTCGCCACCCCCACTTCTTTAAGCAAAGCACTAAGGGAAGTAAGCGTTCGCTTTAATCGCCCCAATTGAGGCGCCGGAGATTTTATCTCTCTTTCGACACTTACAATCAAATCCTCCAATTGGTCTCGCGTTTCGACTTCCAACGATGCTGGTATGATTTCCTTTCGAACGATCTCAATCAAGTTGATCAGTTTGGAAATGTGCTCCACGGACACTGACTGATTCCCGCCAATGGTTTGCACGGCACCCGGACTGTTTACAGCGATTTGCCCTGCACCCCCACGATTATCGATCATTATTACTTGCTCTCTGCTTTCCGCTCTCTTGCCGTCAGCAATTCCTAGACGCAAATCCTCGCTGGTGCCAAATACTAAGTCACTCAATTCGCTCTCCAGCAGAATTCGTTGTTCTCGCGCCATGTCCTCATTAGCAGCCCTACTTAGACCAGGCCAGGCGGATTGTTCAAATTGATCAAGGAATGGTTCAATGAAAGTCCGAAGTAGCTCATCAACAAACTCGAAATACCTTGGAGTTTCTTTACCGCATATTTCCGCGATTTTGATTGACGCGGCCTTGCAAAGGTTGGCAAATTCTGACTCAATTATTGCCCGTATCTCCCGAATATGCGCACCGCTTTGCAACATACCAGCTTTGATAGACTTGGAAGTTGCGGCACTGAGTTTTGGCGGCAAACTCCTGTATACCGCCTCCGCCACCCGCTTAGCTGACGCAATCACATCCCTTCGATCAAGTGCAGGCAGAGATTTATTCATGATTTTGAATTTCTCTTAGCAAATCCCAACTTCATTTCGAGTCAGAAGCAAATATTTCTGATGCAGTTGCGCCAGCCTTTAGATAAGGATACGTGGCATTTAGAAAATCGCGAAACACCGCACCATCGTCCCTCTTGGCAAGTCCAGCATAAGTGGAAGCGAGATCACCTGTTGCCTTCGTCCCTACTTGGTAAAAATCGCCCCACGTTTTAAGCGTATCTACCTTGCCTTCGGCCAACCAAGCGTCCAGGTCTATTTTTGCATCAGCGGGAATTCCAGCGAATGAAAGCGGCGTCGAGGATGCCGGATCAGTTTGCCACAGCGTCGACGCTTCAGTCATAACTTTGTTTGCGTTCGTTAGTTTTCCCGCTGCCAGTAGCAAGTCACTTTTTCGAGCCTCTACCCCCTCGGTTTCGGCGCGACGGAACGCATTGAACCCGAGTATGACAGCGTCGAGTGCTTCAGCGCTCGCGGTTGCTGCCAATTCGGGCGACTTTCCAACGATATTCCAAAATTCCTTGCCTTGAACTTCTGAAGGCTCCCACAAGAAAATGCTAAGAGTCAAGAGCAATTAGGCTACGACTTCCGCCAATGGTTGACCATTTCAATATATTCCTCGTCATATACTTTCGCCTCCACTTGTTTATCGTAATGAGCCCGGACTGCTTCGTTTAACATGAATGATGAAAAATCATGGCCAAGAGATTTGGCAAAGCGCTTGCTTATGCCTTTAGACCTACTTTGTCGAAATACGGAAAGGTAGAAATTGAAAATAATCCGCATTCGTTGATCAGCAGCAGCGATTGTCGTTGGAGTGTATTTTTTAGTTTTGTCGTGCTTGAGAACAAAATCGTCGAATTCCGTATCCTTCAGTGTTTCAATTGCCATTTCTCGGGCATCTTTTTGGATGGCGTAGGTATTGCTTGCCTTCAAGGCAGTTTGGGCCTGACGCAGCTCATAGATCGTGAATGCAAAACCAATAATTGCGATCAATACACCTGCGAAGGACGCTACTCCGGTTACGGCATCCGCGTTAGCAGTAAACCAATCCCACATACACTTGATCATGGATGACTTCCTATCATTAAAAAGTAATTCTCACGAGTTGTGCTATCCCACTTCAAGTTGAAAGGGGTTGTATTCATCGTCTCGCCGATAGGGTTCATAGCACTGTGCGCCGGGGTTCATCGGGTCATACGCCATGTTCTGTGCCTCCTGGTAGCGCTGTGAGACAGCGCTTGGGCTGTTGTGATCACGCGCGGCCAGTGAGGGGAACAATTCACTCAGGCCCCAAACCTGGGCTTCGGCCCGATCAGGCGCGCGCGTCCCGACTGCTATTTCAGAAATTTTTTAAGGTTGAGCGCGCCCGGGGAATGGGAGAGGGCGGCAATCTCCAGTAGTTTTTATCACGCGTCGACGTTATCCAGATCTGCAATGAGAGCGGAAATATCTTGCTGCCGCGGCATGTGTTCCATGGCGCCGGCAACACGGGCAACCGCTGCGCCCGCAGCACATGCCGCGCGGCCGATGTTGTAGAGCTCTTCCTCGCGAAGGGTGGCAAGTGCGCTCAAGCGGAAGGCCGGTGAGCAAAGCGGCCGTGAAAGCGTCGCCGCAGCCAACCGTGTCTGCAACCTTGACCGGGAATCCGGCAATGTTCACATGGCAGCGGGTAGTAAAGAGTTCAGCGCCGCGAGCCCCGTGGGTGACGGCAAATAGCTTGAGGCCGCTGTGCCACAGGCTTCTGACAGCGCTTGCCGTATCCGCGGCAGAGGCAAGTGCCAGCAATTCTTCCGCGCTGACCTTGACGATATCGGCACTCGCTATTGCTTCCCGCCCCGTTGCATGCATCTCGTCGGGATTGCGCCAGATCGCCGGACGGAAGTTCACATCAGTCGAGATCAGGGCTCCTGCATTCCTTGCTGTTTTGACGGCCAGACGCTGGGCCTCCGCCGACAGTGGAGAGCCAAGCGACAGGGAGCCCACATGAAGAACCCGGCAGGCGCCCGCGATATCCAGTACGACCTCGCTGGCGTCATAGCGGCTGTCGGCGCAGCCATCGCGGTACAGCATGAAATCGCTTTCGCCGGCCGGGTTCAGCGAGACCACGGCAAGGGCAGTGGGGGAAACCTCCGAACGCACAATGCCACGGGTTTCGACGCCGGCCCGCGCCAGGGCCTCGATCAGCAGGGAACCGAGCGGTCCCGGCCCCACTTTGCTCAGCATCGCGGCGCGCTGCCCAAGCCGTGCGACGCCGGCTGCCACGTTGCCCGGTGCGCCGCCGGGCACAGCCTTGAACAGCAGATCGCCGCTGCCACTCTCCGCCGGAATGAGGTCAACGACAAGCTCACCAAAGGCTACGACATCAAACCTTTTGGTCATACCTGAAATTCGGGTTGTCGATGATCACCGCCGCGCCGTTTTGTTCGACAACGAGCTTGCGCATGCCGCGCGCGAGGATCTGGCCATAGTCATGGCCTGCATCGGTTGCACAGAACCAGGCGAAGACCAGCTTTTCACGGCCGGTGTTGATTGAGCGATGGGCCCAATCCGGCGGGATGAAGGCGCAGACACCGGGGCACATGGCAACGGTGCGGGTTTCACCAGCGCGGGATTCGAGCAGCAGGAGCCCTTCGCCCGACTGGGTATAATAGGCTTCGCCGCGGTCACGCCGTTCATGGAAATGGCCGCGCGTCATATAGTATTCCGCACCGACCTTGCCTGGCTGCATGGTGGTGGTACCGAAGAACAGGTCGCTGTCGGGCTTGCGGTAGTCGATGACTTCATAGACAAGCGGATCGTGCTCTTCGGAAATTGCGCGGGCGAAAGCTGAACTGTCCTGGAAGATCCCTGCGAGCCCGCTCAGCCTCTTGCTGTAGCGGCCGGTCTCGGGCGTGACCGCGCCAGTCATGCCATCTATCAAAACGCCTTCGGGGTATAACATCAAACGCGAGCTAAGCACCCCGTGCATATTTGTCAACGCGGGGAATTCTTTCTTCCGTCATCCCGAAGATCACTCAAATTCTCGTCATCCCGACGTACGTCGGGACCCAGACTTTCCGCTTGTGTGCCGCTTGAAAGCCTGGGTCCCGGCTTTCGCCGGGATGACGGAAGATAGGGGAGCGTTCCGCCTTCGCCAAGGCTTCGGCGGACAAGCCGCCGGGATGACGGAAGTATGAAATGTTTACCGGGATGACGGAAAAAGAGAATGAATGCGGCAGCTGTTCCAATTGCGCTGTTGCCTTGCGGCGACTCGGTAAAAGGCCAATAGTCACGTGGGGCTCGGGGTGTCATTGGATTTTCCCGGCTAGCAGGGAGAACTTCAATGGCGGGGCATAACAATCGGAAGACGACAGCATTCAATGTTTTATCAAGGTTCACGACACACATCGGCACCTGCGGAAAATGCATGCGGCAGGCGTTCCTGGCCGCAGCGCTGGCCTGGTGCCTTTGCCTGCCGGCGGCAATCGCCAGCAGCTTGATCGGTTCTTCCATGCCGATCATCGCAGGGCTCGCCCTGGCGGGGCTTCTGACGGCGCTTTGGCTGTTGCATGTGGCCGTATCCGGAATGCGGATCGCGCGTTACAAAGCTGCAAAAACGGGAGGCAAACCTCACCCGTCCAGACGGGCGTTCCTGGCTGTCATGGCCAAGGCAATAGCCGGAATAGCAATAGCTACCGCCCTGCCAAGCAGGGTTTCTTACGCCTACGGCAATTGCAACGACCCGGGTTCTTATCCCTGCAGCATCACTGCCTGCGTTCCCAGCGGATATACCAATGCCTGTTGCCCGGAAGGCGCCCAATATCTCAGCCACTGCGACTGCCTATGCTACAGGTCCAGCGCCGATGTGAATTGCGGTTCCTATAACTTTTGCCATTAGGGTGTGATTGACTTTGTCTGAATCGATGACACTGCTGTCCGGCTAAGCCCCAAGCTTGAAGGTTGCGTGTATTGTCCTCGCCCATGAAATGGGAGAGGAAGGGACCCGTTGCGGAGCAACGGGGAGGTGAGGGCACTTTGCCAACCAAGTGCCCTCATCTATCCCATCCGTCTTCGCTGCGCTGCGCCGGACGGGCCCCTTTCTTCCCCCGCTTCGCAGGGGAAGACGTCAGCCGCAGCTTGTCAATTCGAACCATCGACCTGCACATTCAAAGTTGATCAGGCTCCAGGAGCCCGCTGGCTTCTCTCGTGATACGGTTTACTTCTTCAATCATTTTTTCCAGCGTGCAGTCAGCAACGACCCACAGGTTCAGCCTGGGTGCGCTTCCGTGGACCGCGGCCAAAGGCCGGCGTGTCCACGGAAGGATTGAAGTTACTGCGTTGTCGTGGCTGGCGGGGTAGCGGGCGCAGCCGGGTCAGGCGTTGCCGGTGCAGGAGCTGCAGGTTGCTCTGTTGTGGTGGGGGCCGGAGCCGTGGCTTCTGTCGGAGCCTGGCCGCCAAACCAGCCGGCGGCCCAACCGATTATGGCCACTACGATGACGACGACGATTACGCCAATGATAATGTTCCTGTTTTCCATGGTAACCTCTCTTGCCCGGATAGCCGGGCGGCGCACATTTCGTAGTCACGAAATATGGCGTCAAGACGACCCGGCAATATGATTGGCGCAGGGCACCCGGCATCCCAAATTTTCGTCATCCCGACGGAAGGAGGAATTAATGCGGGGCGCTATGGCCTTGCCCTGGCTCCGGAAGTGATGTCAACTGAGTGGCACTTCCACTGTTAATGGCATGGAGTGAATAGCATGGATTTTTCCTATCGCATGTTTTCCCTTGCTCTGTTTTGTGCGGTTACAAGCAGCTCCGCAGTTTGGGCGGTAACGCGCCAGCCGGTGACGGCTGAAAACGGGATGGTGGTTACCTCGCAGCATCTCGCCTCGGAGGTGGGGGTAGAGATTTTAAAACAGGGCGGAAATGCGGTCGATGCCGCGGTGGCGGTGGGCTATGCCCTGGCGGTGACAAATCCCTGTTGCGGCAATATCGGCGGCGGGGGATTTGCCACGCTGCATCTCGCCGATGGCCGCGACCTTTTCATCAACTTCCGCGAAAAAGCCCCGCTTGCGGCAACGGAGAACATGTATCTCGATGCGGCGGGCGAGGTGGTGCCCGATCTCAGCCTTAAGGGCTATCTCGCAATTGGCGTGCCGGGTTCGGTGCTCGGGCTTGACACCCTGCTGCAGAAATTCGGCACGATGCCGCGCGCCGCGGTGATGGCGCCTGCCATCAAGCTTGCCGCGGAAGGGTTCATCCTCAACCAGGGCGATGCCGGTATTCTGGCGGCAGCGACAAAACATTTCGTTGCTCAGCCCAATGTTGCGGCCGTTTTCCTGAATCAGGGAAAGCCATGGCAGGCCGGAGAGGTTCTGGTACAGAAGAACCTGGCCACGACCCTGAAGCTCATCGCGGAAAAGGGACCAGACGCCTTCTACAAGGGTTCCATTGCCGATGCGATCGTGGCGGCGAGTGCGGCCCATGGCGGCATTTTGGCGAAGCAAGACTTTGAAGCCTATACGGTGACTGAAACGCCTCCGGTTAAATGCAACTACCGGGGCTTTGAGCTGATTTCCTCGCCGCCGCCGAGCTCGGGCGGCACGGCCGTTTGCGAAATACTCAATATCGTTGAAGGCTACCCTATGGCCGAGCTTGGTTTTCATTCGGCGGCAAGCGTTCATCTCATGGCCGAGGCCATGCGCCATGCCTTTGTGGACCGCAACTTCCAACTCGGCGATCCAGACTTTGTGAAGAATCCGCTGGAGCGTTTGCTTTCCGAAAGCTATGCCCGTGAAATCCGCGGGAAGATCGGCTGGGCAAAGGCTTCGGGTTCCAAGGAAGTCCAACCCGGCATTGCGCCCCATGAGGGAACCGAGACCACGCATTATTCGATTGTGGATTCTGCCGGCAATGCGGTGGCCGTGACCTACACGATCAATGCGCTGTTCGGGGCGAAGGTGATTGCCGGAGACACGGGCTTTTTTCTCAACGACGAGATGGATGATTTTACCGTGAAGCCCGGCGTGGCAAACCTATTCGGGCTGGTGCAGGGCAAGACCAATGTGATCGCGCCGGGCAAGCGGCCGTTGAGCTCCATGAGCCCAACCATTGTGACCAAGGACGGCAAGACCTTCATGGTGCTCGGCAGTCCCGGCGGCTCGCGCATCATCACCATCGTCGTGGAGGCCATCATGAATGTGGTTGATCATGGCATGCAGGTTCAGGAGGCGGTGAATGCGCCGCGCCTTCATCACCAATGGCTGCCCGACCAGATCACGGTGGAGCCCTTCGCGCTCTCGCCTGATACGGCCAGGCTGCTCGCCGGCATGGGGCACAAGATCGTCGAGCAGGCGCCGTGGGGCGCGGCCGAAGCCATCCTCATCGGGCCGGCGGAAGATAGAACGGCAACGCCCGCGACTTCGGGCAATGATGCGATGGCGGGAAGCAAGCCGGTTCCCGGAAGATTATACGGCGCCCATGATGATAGGCGGCCGGCGGGTGCCGCTGTGGGCTACTGAAGTCTGAGAAAAAAAAGGCCCGGTATCGAAAGGCGGATATACCGGGCCACAGAACACGGCAGGACAGGGGGGTGGGCCGCGTTCAAGTTGGACGGAGTGGTTGCTTTGGGCAGGGGACACCCTCCGTCCTGGGCAAACATGCCAGTACTGTGGCACCGGTAATGTGACCAGCGTCACAGTTTTTGACTAATTTTCGTATTATGTGCACAGGCGATAGTTTCAAACAGAGGGTCTTACGACGAGGTGGGTTATGGCAAGCGCTTACAAAAGTTTCGATGCCTGGCAGCAAAGTTTCATGAGTTCTCGATGCGGCCGAAACCAGGAAAACCTACAATGATGCCATCGCTTCAAAAGCGGATTGCTTAAGCGACATAAATTTTCATTCAGCGGCGGTTGATCGCTTGCTCGAACATGCCTGGCTTAGTCCCGAATTGAGCGAGGGACAGCGCCGGGCGTGCACCGGTTTTGCAACGCGCGGCATTGAACTGGTGGAAGCCATGTGGACCGCAGACGATGAAGCTGTCGAGCGCTTTCACAGCGAAATTGATAACGCGACGGCGAGCTATGTCCCCTATAGCTCCCCCACGGTGCGCGAGCTCATGCGCGCCTTATCTCCAACACAGAATTTCACGGTGAGGAATTAGGTCTTGTTCCTGAAAAAATAATGTGCCGCTGCGGGTCAACTATCAAATTGCAGTGGACAACCTGCGAGCGATTATTGAATTGCGACTATCAATTGTTTATCAAATACGAGGGGAGCTAACCCACAGTCTCCCTTAGTCCGACTTTCAACCCCTGTTCACCCCCGCACAACAGGGGTTTCTTTGCGGATTGACATGCGAATCATGGTATGATTCAAGCAGTGAAGTTGAGTAAGCGACGACTACCGCCTGCATTACGACCCCTGGCTAGAAGTCAAATGCGAGTTGTTCCGGTCACCGGCGGGTATGAGCGTGTCACCGCTCAATCCTGCCGAACCGGTACCGCTCAGATGCTCACAAAATACGCAATACAAACGTTCGCATCTTGCCTGCTTCCTTATCGATGGCGGTTGATCCATCGTCTCCAGGGTCGCCCCATTCGCCCGTGAGGCCGTAGAGCGCCAAGGGTGCGGAGAGAGAAAGCAGGTGGCGGTAGCCGCCAGTTCGCAAAATCCGCCTTTTTTGGATTCATATCAAGAGGTTAATTGTGAATTTCTTGATTCATCGGCGTATCGGGGAAGTGCGGCTTACCTGGTTGAAAGGGCTGTGTTCGTGCCTGGCGGCCCTTGCCTTTCCACCTGTGTGCCGGTTGAAAGCCTGGGTCCCGGCGTCTCGCCGGGATGACGGAAGATAGGGGAGCGACCCCCACCCCTAATCCTGCCAGCCGCTTCGCGCCGCGAGCCGCCTCGACGAGTCCGAGGACCCGCGCCACGGCACCAACGTGCTGCCGCTCTTGATGAGCCGCGACGAGCTGAGCGACGGCTATGTCCGCCTGATGGCCGATCTCTACGAGCCCGCGGCATATCTTGACCGCTTCGACAATCTCTACCTCAAGGCCCGCGTGACGATCGACCGCGCCTGGCGGGCCCATGCCAGCAGCCATCCCTGGGCTCGGGTTCGCCGCGACGCAGTCCTTTGATTCCAGTCTCTTGCCCTTTTCGCCCGCCCCGAACCGCAGGTGCTGCGCATCTACGCCCTCAAATGCGCCATCCACTGGCACATGCATGTTTTCGTTGATACCCTTCGCAACCGCGCAGGGCCTTTGGTGAATTCCTATTGAGGATCAGCACTGCACTTGAAAAAGTCCTCATCCGAGAAACCGCTTCGCCGCTGCGGCAACGAGATCAGGGGGAGCGATGTGACCACCTTCGAACTCGCGATAGTCCACGTCATACCCCGCTTCTCCCAGTTCCTTTGCGAGCCGGCGCCCGCCGCTTTCGACCGGCAGAACAGTGTCCTTGTTGCCGTGACTGATGAAAATCCGGGGCTTGCCGATATTATGCGCGGGCTCTGCGAAGCCTGGCGAGAAGGCGAGAATATCGCCAAACAGATCGCCATTCATGAGTCCCACGGAGAGAGCATAGGATGCGCCGTCTGAGAAGCCGGCTATGGCAATGCGGTTTGCGTCGATCGTGAACCGCCCGAAGGTGATTTCAAGAGCATGATCGATAAACTCGATGTCGGGCCCGTAGGCGCCTTCCAGGATATCCCATGAGTCACTTGCCTGGGATTCGGGCGCCAATACGATGAAGCCAAGTTGATCTGCAACAGCCTGAAGCATGGGGACGACCTCTCGCGCAGCGCCTTCTGCGCCGTGCAGCATGACGATGAGCGGATGCGGACTATCTTCAGGTAGATCGGGCGGGACGTAGAAAAGTCCATCGCGGCTGGTGCCAAGACGAAGCTCATAGGTGCCGGGGCCAGCCTCCCAGGCCTTTGCCGCAACGCCTGGACGGGCCTTGAGGCGCCCGTCCGCCCAGGCGGAAATGGCATTGGAAGTAGCGTTATGCGTCACTATCAGGAGAGTGGCACTTCCCCCAAGAAGACAGCGGCGTGTCAATTTGGCAGCCGTGGTTCTGCTCTTTGCCCGATGTTGGATCATGCGGATTGCCTTCAAGGCGCGAAAGACTGATTTGAACGAACGATATTCCGGGGCTGGGCGGCCTGATGACTTTTTACAATAGTATCGGCCATTATCGGTCATGTCACCTGTGATGTTGAAACGGATCTGCTAAGGTTACGATCCCAATGCGTTGCATTTGCGAGGTGGCCGAGATGTGGCATCGAAACAATCTGACTGATCGCTTGAAGCTCGACTGGCCGATCTTTCAAGCCCCCATGGGTGACCTTTCGACCCCGGCTCTTGCCGCCGCCGTTGCCAATAGCGGCGGGCTCGGCGGCCTTGGAATGTGGGGGTATTCGGCAACTGAGTCGGAACGGCGCATCGCAGGTTTTCGTCAGCTGAGCGGTGGCAGTTTGAACGTCAATTACCCGCTTTGGGAAAACCCCGGAGACCTGACCGGCACCGGCCAGGCAATGCGAACCCACTTGCAGGCGCTATTCGATGAACACCGACTGGGACCGGTTCCCCAGCCGACTGCATCGGCCGGCGAGGTCGATGCCGATCATCTCGCCGTACTGCAGAAGTTGAAGCCCGAAGTCGTCAGCTTCCATTTCGGCTTGCCACAGGACGAAGTCATCAACGCCATCAAGGCGGCAGGCATATTCGTTGTGTGCACTGCGACAACAGTGGCGGAGGCAAAACTGCTGGAAGCCCGCGGCGTGGACGCAATTATCGCGCAGGGCACCGAAGCTGGCGGCCATCGCGGCACATTTTCCGGCATCGACATTAAAATGCAGCCGGGGTTGTTTTCTCTTTTGCCCCAGGTCGTTGATGCGGTCGGGATTCCCGTCATTGCGGCTGGCGGCATATCCGATGGACGCGCCATTGCAGCAGCCCTGATGTTGGGGGCAAGTGCGGTTCAGTTGGGAACGGCGTTTCTTCGCTGTGATGAGGCCAATGTGACCCACCAGCATCGAACCTCCTTGAGCATCGCCAATGATACCAGCACGGTCGTCACCGACGTCATGACAGGAAGGCCGGCGCGCTTCATAAAGAACAGGCTCATTGAAGACCTGTCACGCAATGGCTTGCTGCCTTTGCCATTTCCCGCCCAATCTGGCCTGACCCAGCCGCTTGAAAAAACCGGAGATCATAAATTCATGAGTTTGTATGCCGGCCAGTCAGTTGCACTCACGCGAGACATGCCAGCATCGGAACTGGTTGCATTGCTGGTGGAGGAAACCTCCCATCGTTTGAGCGCTTTTTCACGACCCGGCATGCTCTAGCTCGAAATGATTTTTGATTGAATCACTTGTGTTTTTCCCTCCCCACAAGGGGGAGGGAGAAAATGTTGACTCTGACTGGCCCCATTCCGCGCTAGCTAATAGACCTGCATGAGCCACTAATTTCTTGAGGTGCGTTTGCTCAAATTCCGGAGCGCGCGCTCCTTCTGGGCCGGTGACAGCCGATCGAATCCTTCCATTCCGATGTCCTTCAGAATGTAAGGATCAATCTCCGACAGCATCCTGATACTTTGCGCCAACCGCACCCTATGTGCTTTCGCTTCAAAATACTGGCAAGCCGTGCGCGATATATTTGCAAATGTCTCGCTCAATGGCCTTGTGAATTTTTCGTTTGTTGAATGAAGCGTTGTCATGTCTTTTACCCTTTGTTGCTGTCCATGCATTCGGTCCATCCGCTCTGCGTTTGACAGGAGATCCTCCGTTGACTTAACAATTGCGAAGATTTGATCCTCCGCAATGAATGAACCTTAACAAGCCGGTAATTGCCCTAATGTGCGCCAGATCACAGTTTGAGAATTTTCTGCCCATTGGCGGCAGCCGTTTCAAATGGACTTGAGCCCAACAAACTTGTCGTCTCAACGCCTGCTCCTGAAGTGCTTTTCGCCAGAAGATGCAATAGAGATATTTGAGGCAGTGACGCCAAGGGTGACCCGTTTCATGGGATTTGAACCTAGTCCGTCACTCGAAGCGTTTGAACAAATCTGGCAAACCTGGTTTCCGATGATGCGCTTGGGAACTGATGGGCATTTTGTAATTCGCACCAGGTCAAACCTGGAATTTCTGGGAGTTGCAGGATTACATCACATAAACGATATTGAACCCAAAATTGGAATTTGGATCAAAGAAACAGCGCACAGGTCAGGCTATGGCCGGGAGGCAGTTGCCGCGTTAATTTCCTTCGCGGCGCGCGAGCTTGGCAAGCGGTCTGTTTTATATCCCGTGGTCGAGCAAAACCATCCGAGCCGCCGTCTCGCAGAAAGCCTTGGTGGCATTCTTGTCGGCAACGGCATCTTGCGAAAAGCCGGCGGCATTGAACATCCGGAAGTCATCTACAGAATTCCAGCCCCAATTATGCGTTGACGGCAAGTCCTGAGGACCGCTTTGGAACGTCAACCCAGTGCGCGATAGAGCGTCCACGCCCCCCAGCCAATCAGCAAAAGTCCTGTAAACTGGCTCAATCGATTGCCTGCGGGGATCAGCTTTTCGGCAGCCACGTAGAGCGCCAATCCTGCGATCCAGCGCAGTTCCATGACGCCGCCATAGAACAGGAGCCCCATCAGTACCCAGCAGCAGCCGAGGCAGTAAAGCCCGTGCGACACTCCCATGCGCAATGCACCGAGATGGCCCCTTTGCCAGTTGCGGGCAAAGAACATCAGCGGCGTCTGGCACTTGCGCAGGCACGCAGACTTGAGCGGCGACATCTGGTAGAGGCCGGCCGCGACGAGCAAGCCGCCACCTATGACGGCGCTGGTCACCGCCATCATCATCGACAGCGCAATCGTCTGGCTCAACAAGAGCTGCAAAGTTACTGCGGCTGCGGCAAAGCCCGTCCAGATGGCGGCATAGCCCGCAACGAAAACGGAGAGCGGAGCAGCTGGAGCTCCCTTTTCGGCGAACTTCCGGCTGAGCGCCCCAAAGGTGAGAATGGCGGGCGCGGCCGAAGGCAGCATCATCGCCATCATCATGGTCCACCACATGACGAAGAGGAGCAGGGGATAGATGATGGCACCGCCGACAAATGCGGAGGGCATCATGAGCATGTCGCCCAACCGCAAAGTGGCAAAGAGGCCTGCTGCGGTAACCAGCGCAAGAGCCACCAGCACGATCATGCGCTGATTTCGCGCCGCCCGTTCGGAAAGACTATCCGCCGGCGCTTGGCCGGCGTGGCTCAATGGACGACACCCTTTCCAGTCAAATGCAACATCGCCAGATGGGCGTGGCCGCCCTTGGTGTCGAGGGCGATGGGACCGGATGATTTAGCCGAGCCGCTGGCAAATTCCGCCTCGCTGTATTCAAATCCGGCCCGCAACGAAATCTTGGCATGATGGGCGTTGCCGGTAACCGGATTCCTGATCGCCTCGGTGCTTGCTTCCACCACGCCCGGCACGTTGAAATGTCCAACACACGTCTTCATGTCGGATTTGAATTCGATCTTCTTGAACATCGGCGTATGCACAGTTTCGCACATCGACACGAAGACGTTGAAGAAAGTGGCTCCTGGTTCGGTATCCTGGCCGGACATGATCTTGAGAAGGGCTTCCCGCTGCTCTGGCGTGGCGCGCTCATCCACTATGGGCAGGATTTCGCCGTGGCCCATATGGATTGGCCCCGGCCAGGCAGCAGTCGCAGCCCAGTTCAGGCCATCGAGTTTCACCTTGCCGAAATGGCCCTTGTCGATGTGCATGCCCACAGCGGCGCGGCAGTTGCCGTTGGTCGGCAGGGCGTTGAACTGGCACGGGCATCCATAGGAACAATTGCACGTTGCAATTTCAGGACCGCGTATCATCCATTCGGTAAGAGCCATTTTGTTCTCCTCTGAGGCAAGACCACCGGGACGTTCCAATTGGTTAACACAATTTGCAGACCCGCGACAGTCCCGGTGTTTGAACTTGAGGCTGATCTATTGCGCATCTGACAGTGAACCAATTGTTGCAGCTACACTAACAGGGCCTGCCGCCGTTCCAGGTTCCAATCGTAAAGCAGGCGGCCAATGAGTCCCGCAAGCACGATTGATCCGCCGATAAAAGTCTCGGTTGCAGGTACTTCACCGACGCCCACCCACGCCAGGAGTGCGGCAATCGGAGCTTCGATTGTGCCGATCAGGGCGGAAAGCGTTGAAGGGATATACGCAGAACCAATCACGTAGAGCATCAGGCCTAGGGTCATTGGGAACAGGCCGAAGCCAGCGGCGACAAGGTAATCGCGCGGTGCAAGATCGGCCAGATGCTGCGCAAATGGCAGAGCAATGA
The DNA here is from genome assembly GCA_963766425.1 of uncultured Alphaproteobacteria bacterium. Taxonomy (GTDB): domain Bacteria; phylum Pseudomonadota; class Alphaproteobacteria; order Rhizobiales; family Aestuariivirgaceae; genus Aestuariivirga. Next base: position 6,790 of record CAVYAB010000005.1, on the reverse strand, counting down.
GCGTGCTCAGGAGAATAGACAGCATGGCGACCGGCAGCATCTCGATTTGGCGCCTGCTCCGGATGATTACGGTCAGCAAGGCCATGGCGACTGTAGCGAGGAAGGCGAGAAAGTCGCCGAGCCGTGGACCACCGGCAGACGGTCCGAGCATAATAACGATCCCGGCAAGCGCGACCGCGCTCGCTATGAGCGTGGGCACCGAAGGCCGCTCTCGCAACCATAGCCAGGCAATGGCTGCAGTGATGAACGGAATGGCAGCGAGAATGGTGGTGGCATTGGCCACGCTGGTTGTCTGGAATGCCGCCGGGAAGAGTGTAATGGCCGCAGTCGAGCACAGCATCACAACGACGCCGGCAACGCCCAGCTTGCGAATGACGGAAAAGGTTGCCCAGCCGAAGCGCCAAAATACGAAACAGCCGATAAACAGGGCCCCGAAGACACCACGCCAGACAATGATCGTCCAGACGTCAAACGGCAAAAGCCTGACAAACAACCCGGCTGAACTCCAGGCAATGGTAGAAACAATAATCAGCAGTATGCCGAGCCGGTGATGGGCCGTTGACGGGTCGGCTGACGACGGGTTCGGCCTGCCGGTGCTATCCATCCCATTGCCTCATGCAGGTTAACCGATAACCCCCGGATGACCATATTGTCGGGGTCGAGATTGGCCCGGAAAAGCGATATTGGCAAGACGGACTGGCGAGCCGGGGTGGCCACGGACCGATGTCGATTGGCTTGACCATGCCAAGCGCATCGACGTAGCCTGACTAGAAAGCCTACTGGCGAAATGCAGAGTTGTGTAAGTGGGAATGAGGAGCGGTCAGATGGCTGAAGATTCCAAACATGACGCATGGAGCGCGGGCGACAGCTATGACGCCTACATGGGGCGTTGGAGCAAAAAGATAGCGGTGCGTTTTCTTGACTGGCTTAATGCAGGTGAGCATCTCGACTGGCTCGATGTGGGTTGCGGCACCGGGGCTCTATCATCCACTATTTTGAGTAGGTGCAATCCCCGAAGTCTTGTTGGTATCGAGCAGTCCGCCGGTTTTGTCGCGACGGCACAACGAAACGTCAATGACGGGCGGGCGAGGTTTGAAGTCGGCGATGCCCAAAAACTGCCTCTTGATGACCAAAGCAGGGACATCGTGGCGTCCGCTCTTGTTCTGAATTTTGTGCCGGACATACCAAAAGCTCTCTCTGAAATGAAACGGGTTGTGAGGCCCGGCGGGACGGTCGCCTTCTATGTTTGGGACTACCCTGGTGGCGGGATGGGTTTTATGCGCGCTTTCTGGCAGGCTGCAATCTCGCTTGATCCCGGCGCATCCGGTTTTGCGGAAGGCAAACGATTTTCTTTTTGCACGCCCACGGGTCTAACCGAGTTGGCTTCGAATGCGGGCCTGCGGTCGGTCGAATGTACGGCGATTGAAGTTCCTACGATTTTTAATGACTTCGATGACTTTTGGCGCCCATTCACTCTTGGGGCCGGTCCTGCGCCGGGATATTGCGTCAGTCTCCCCGATGAGGCGCGCGAAAAATTGCGCTTGAAGCTCAGCGATGATCTTCCTCGCCAGGACAACGGTACTATTGCCCTCAACGCAAGAGCCTGGGCGATTAAAGCTCTCCCTGGCTGAGGTTTCTGCTTGACGCATCCATGGACAGAATCAGTGCCATTCTATGGCGACGTCCGAAGCCAGGCTCATGCTAGTCATGAACCAGGGAACAAATGTGCCGTAAGGCCGTTATAATTCAAATGTCATCATCAAAGAAATCACCAATGAAACGCGTTATTTTCGCTACAGCGCTCGCCAGCGCATTGTTAATTTCGGCTGCCCAGGCAGCCCCCAGCAATTTTTTCGACAATCTTTCCGGAAGCTGGTCAGGTTCGGGTCAGGCCTATGTAACCAAGTACGGCGATATATCTGCCAATTGCCGGGTTGCGATCAGCGGAGCCGAGACCAAGGTTGCCATGAATGGCAGCTGCGGCATGCTTGTGTTCCGCCAGGCGCTGGGGCTTTCCATAAGGAATGCCGGTGGCAACAGGTATATTGGCACCTATACCGGATCAAAGACCGGCCCCGCAAAGCTTGACGGAACCCTTCAGGGCGACCGCTTGGTGATGAACATTAAATGGGGCGGACTGGTGAATGGCGACCGGACAGCCCAGATGGTGCTCGAGCGCACCGGGCCAAATTCCTTCGCGCAGATCGTTAATGACAAGGTTGAAGGAAAGAGCCGCAACACTTCAAACTTTGCCTTCGTCCGCCGCTAAAACGCCGCGCCGACCGTTCCGCCCTCAAACACCGCGCCTGAGACGCCTTGCTTTCATGGCTTCGTTGGCTTCCGGCGTTCCGTCATGGAACGAGCCGAACCACCTGTCGAGCGGCACCATGCCATCGGAATAATTCACCTCGAAATATTTGTGGTGCAGATAGTGGGCGAAGTAGGAGGTGTCCATGCTTGCCTCCTCACCCACAACCACCCGGTCGAATCCCGTATGTCCCTGCGCGGGAGCCAGTCCCAGCCGCGAGGCAAGATTGATCATGTGGATGGGGTGCGACGGGATGAGAAAGAACAACGCGATCGTGGAGAAATAAATCACATGCTCGATGGGGTGCATGGAAAGGCCTGACCATGGCCCCGGATTGGTATTGCGGTGGTGCAACTTGTGCGCCACCTCGTACAGCGGCGGCCAGTGCAGCAGGCGGTGCGCGCAATAGAACCCCACCTCGTGGATAAAAGGCACCAGAAAAAACAGCGCGATGAAGCCCACCGGATTTTCCGCGAAGCTGATCATCGGCGCGACATTGTTGGCGTAGGCCCAAAGCAGCAGCAGTTCATAGGCGGTCCATATAGGCACGCCGCTCACCAGAGTGTAGAACATGTTATCGTAGGTCTGGTTGTTGAAGAGAAAGGCCGGGGACTCCTTCGGCCACTGCCGGTTGTATTTGAAGGTGGTGCCCTGCTTGCGCCAGACATAGAGCCACAGGTGCCATGCGCCGTAGACCAGAATGGCCAAGACGACGTTACGGAGCAAAATCAGTCCCGCCCAGCCGAATGAAATGGCCTCAAATGTTTCCAGCGGGGGTGTCAAATACATCCAGATCAGGATCGCGGCGATGGCATACAAAACATTCCAGGGCAGAAAATAGCCGGGAAAACCGAAAAACCATTTCAACAGGGCCCGCGGGCGCGGCGGCCAGTCAAAGGCCGGCCCATAACTCACGGGTTCCTTCGGTGCCCAGAACCCCCGGGAATCTTCCTTGCCGAATTTTGAATCATCCATGGTCAGGGCCTCGCTTCCGACCCCAGGCAATGATCGCACCGCAATAGTCTGCAATCAAGGCGCTTCGTGTCGTATAAGATTCCGCCATCGGGCAACGGAGGAGCAATGGGCGAGAGCAAAATCATTCTTGATGAAGTCGTTCCGGCCCGAACGCCTTGGGGCGCGCGCATTGCGGCGAACGACGTTCTGACCATCACCGATCTCGAAGGCCAGCAGGCGGTTGATTTCCTGTGCTATGACGGCGCCAATCCACAAGACCGTTACTGCGCCACCAACACGGTGAAGGTCCAGGGCAATATTTTCGTGGGTCTCGGCAGCGTGCTCTATTCCGATAGCGGCGTGAGCCTGATGACGGTGATTGAAGATACGGTTGGCAGGCACGACACCATCTATGGCTGTTGCAGCAATCCCAACAATTTCCTGCGCTACGGCGTTCACACCACTGAATCCTGTTACTCGAACTTCGAGACGATCCTGAAGCGCTATGATCTCGATCGCTCGGCAATCGTTTCCAACGTGAATTGGTTCATGAGCGTTCCAGTCCTAGAGGATGGCAGCGCTGGTATTGCCGCCGCCGCCCTCAAGCCTGGAAGCCATGTGGCGCTGCGGGCCGAGCGCGACGTGCTCGCCGTGCTCTCAAACTGCCCGCAGATGCATAACCCCTGCAACGGTTATAACCCCACGCCAATCCGCGTGACCGTCACACGCCCTGTGTCTTAACTCGGATAGGCCACCGCATGCCTGGATCATTTGCCGGAAAGCAACCTTCCGCATTTTAGTCGCGCCACAGGGGCTTGAGTGCCTCCCGCTGCAGGTCACTGCGCTGCACGCCGACGTCCTTCAGCAGGTAGTCGGGATAGCTGAGCAAACGGTTCAGCTCGCGGCGCTCCGTGAACCGCTGGACGAAGTGCGCTGCGATTGCGATTGGGTGACTATGGATCATGCTTGTCATCTGTCTCTCCTTTGCGTTTCAGGTTTCGAACTCTTGATTAAAACCTGTTTACTGGGACTATATTTGCTACATCGGCGTTGACATGACAAACGAGTAAGGAGCAGAGTATGTGTGATTTATGATCACACATAGGCAGTCCAATGGCCCGCCAGCTTCCACCCCTGACCACTCTCCGCAGCTTCGAATCCGCGGCCCGGCTTCTGAGTTTCTCCAAGGCCGCCGACGAGCTGCATGTGACCCACGGCGCCGTCAGCCGGGCGGTCCGCCATCTCGAAGATCATGTCGGGATCAAGCTCTTCAAGCGGAAGGTGAGGGCCGTAAACCTCACGCCGACGGGCGCTTCCTACGCCGCCTCAGTGCGCGATGCTCTGGACCGCTTGGCGGCGGCCACCGGCGTGATCATGGACCAGCAGTCGATGGGGGTTCTCAATATCAGCACGGTCGATTCCTTCGCCGCCAAGTGGCTCATTCCCCGGCTGTTCCGCTTTCGCCAGGCCCATGGCGACATCGAAGTTCGCCTCGCGACATCCGAGAAACTGGCCGACTTCGTGAATGACGGCATTGACATCGGGATCCGCTACGGCAGGGGACGCTATCCCGGGATCACCGCCGAGCTGCTGATGCGGGAAGAAGTTTTTCCGGTGTGCAGCCCGTTGCTCGTGAATGGCCCGCATCCCCTTAAAAATGCCGCGGACCTGAAGCACCACACGCTAATCCACGATGCCTTCGAAATCGATTGGGCGATGTGGCTCAAAACTGCCGGGGTCGAAGGGGTCGATCCGCACCGCGGTCCCAGGTTCGAATCCTCCGATCATGCGGTGCAGGCCGCAGTTCAGGGTGAGGGGGTTGTCCTTGGCCGAAGCGCACTTGTCGCCGATGATCTTCGGGCAGGGCGGTTGGTCCGGCCATTCTCAACGAGCCTGCCCGCTGATCTCGCTTACTATGTGGCATACCCTGCGCAAACGCCCCAGCGGCCCAAAGTACGGGCCTTTCGTGACTGGCTATTCGAAGAAGTCACCCGCGCAACATGAGTCCCGAAGAGGCAGCAACGTCACACATCTAGCGTGCAACTGCCTTTACTTGAGGTGGAATATTTTTTTGCGGGCTCTTGATGAAACCCAGAATAGTTATCTTTTGCCAGAGTGGAAGCCTGGGTTTCATGCCTCTTCGATATGCCTCTGCAATGATGGGGAATGTCCTGCCTCCATATTCGGCTTTTGACAGGGCAGTGGCACTGTGAATGACCTCGGGAGGCAGCTGTTCGATGAATCCGAAACTGGCGGCATAATTAGCGTCCGGCACTGTGTTTCCGGAATGCAGCCCGCTCAAGAACACTTGCGAGCGCACCGTTTCAAGCCCCCATTTCGAATGGTTCCTGAAAAGTAAATAGGCCGCTACACCAAGTGTACATATGGCGAGCAAGAGTTCCATTTTCAAACTGCCTCAGCGGGGTTTGAACACTCAACCCGTTTCGATGCCGGCCAGTCATTCTGTTCTTGTGCTGTTGCGGATGCGGTCAGGCAAACGAGGGTGAAACCCGCCAACACACTCGCGATGAAAAATTTTGCTGGTTTTCTCATGATCCGTCCCCAAACAAGGTTAAGGAACAGTTAACGTGGGCGGAGTCGGTTAATAAACGGTTAACAGTCTTCGCCGGTGGCCTAGCGCCCTTCGTGCCAGCGTATCGCAAATTTTCGTCATCCCGACGGAAGTCGCTATTGTATGCACACATCTTTATGGATGCAGTTACAACTATCAACGCGATGGATTCACTCTATCTTCCGTCATCCCGATGAAAATCGGGACCCAGACTTTCCGCTTGTTTTCCGGTTGAAAGCCTGGGTCCCGGCTTTCGCCGGGATGACGAGAAGGAAAGAATGGCGCTGCCGCTTTAGCGTTTTTTGATTTTCAATTGACCTTGCCGACAAAAACAGCATCAAGGGCGTCCTCTGTCGCATCATCCGCAGAGGTCTTGTTGGCGGCAACAATGGGCCCGACTTGTGCCTCGATTTCCGCAACTGCCGCCAAGGCGTCTGCCTCGACTGCGTTCTGCCAGTTTGCGTAGGCTGTTTCGAGTTTGGTCACCCGCGCATCCGGGAGAGCAGCGTCTATGACAGCCTGGCTATAGGCGTCTTGCAAGGTCAAATTGCCCGGATCGGCCTGCAAGGTTTCATAGGCATCTACAACCGTTACTGACGCGGATCTTTCAAATGTCGCTTGCAGGGCCACCGCATCGGTTGCGTCAGCTTGCGTTTGAAACGCAATCAGTTCCTCATTCGCCAAGAAAGTGGCAAAGGGACTGCCAGTGTTCCAGAGCGCGGGAGTTACGAAGAATGCCACGCCAAGAGCAAGCGTAGCGGCGGAATTATTGAACCTCGAAGCCATGATGTTCCTCCGTCGTAAATCAGAGTGGCTAAGCAGGGGGTATTTCATAGAATTGAATTGGTTAACGCAACGTCAAACCCTTCTTCCGGTGAATCACGCATTGCGATAATGCATTCAATTTTTGATAAATTGCCGAGCCATTGGCGTCGGGACCCTTGCGGCGCGGCCAA
>CAVYAB010000004.1:0-130236 GCA_963766425.1 uncultured Alphaproteobacteria bacterium | reverse complement strand
TTGGATGCGACCGAAAATGCTTTGTCCCAGGTTGGGTCCGGGCCAGATATCCGGCAGGAGGTTTCGTAGGAGAATCCACGGCGCGCAAAATATCTTTGCCCTGCGGTGAATTGTGCATGGCCTCCGCGATCATGGCATACCAGCTGTTCTCGGGGCTTTCCTTGTAAGTTTTGTAGCCGCAGACATAAAGTTCGTCGCGAGCCCGTGTCATCGCCACATAGAGCACGCGCCGATGCTCTTCCAGTTCGATCTGTTTGTGCTGTCCTTCCAGTCTTCAATCACGGAGGATTGCGCGAGGCCCGACAGCCGCCAGAACGGCAATTTCGGCCCGTCCGAATGTGGTTCGACAAACATGAGCGATGACGCGGCGTTGCTGCTCGGCACTGACGTGGTGTCGGGCAGGATCACAATGCTGGACTCAAGCCCCTTCGCGCCATGTACCGTCATCAGACGCACCTCGCCGCCGCCCTGATCCATGTTGCGCTTGATTTCAGTATCCTCGGAGGCAAACCAGGTTGCAAATCCCGCAAGCGACGAGGAATGGTTTTCTTCATAGGAAAGCGAAACCTCAAGCAGCGCATCAAGCGCATCCCCCGCCTCGCTTCCCAGCCGCGCCAGAAACGCTTTCGGGTTTTGATCAGAACCATCGACAGGAATTCAAATGGCCGTAGCGCTTTCCGAAGCCTTGATCCATTCTTCCAGAACTTGCGGGCCTCGACGCAGCTTGCATCGTCTGAAGCGCCAATCTTGCCCATAGCGACGTGGTTCCGCGCCCATGGGCCAGTTCAAAAAGCTGGTCCTCCGTCAAGGCGTTGGCACAAGCGGGCTCTTGAGCACGCAGGCCAGCGAATAATCATCATCCGGCAGAAGCACGAATTGCACCAACGCCATGATGTCGAGGATGGCGATGTTCTCCGAAAGCTTGAGGCGGTCGGCACCTGCAACCGGAATTCCGGCCTTTCGCAATTCGCTGATCAGGATATTGAAAAGTGAGTTTCGGCTGCGAAACAGGATCAGAATGTCGCCCGCCTCAACCGCGCGGTTGAGCGCCATATTTGGCGTTTTCCGATCCAGGACTTGATCGTGCTCGGCAAGCTTTTGCGCCAATTTGCGCAAGGCTGACCTGGGCGGATATTGGTCAACCGGGAGCCTGCCAGGGCTCTCTTTCAGCCTTTTCATCGGCCTCCACGAGCGGCCAGAGTTCAAACAGTCCGGGCTCATTCTTTCGGATCGATTCTGATGCAGAATCTGCGGATGAAGGCCGTCAAGTCCAATGCGGGCCCGTGACCCCTCGGCAAAAACAACATCAACGGCCTTTAACACTTCCGCCGTGGAGCGATAGGAAATGGTGAGGTCCACAGTGTTGAAGGCTTGCCCAACGTCGGTGATTTGCGCGCCGAATATTTCGCGGGAGGATTCAAAAGCGGCAGGATCGGCGCCCTGAAAACTGAAAATCGACTGCTTGCGATCGCCGACAACAAACAGCGTGCGGTCCGGAACCTCGCGGCTGCCGGTTCCGGAAAAAAATTCTTCGGTCAGAGCGCTCACAATTTGCCATTGGGCAAGGCTTGTGTCCTGCGCCTCGTCCACAAGAACATGCTCAATGCCGCGGTCGAGCTTGAAGAGAACCCATTGCGCCGAGGACTTGTCGACAAGCAGGTCTTGGGTTTTGAGGATGAGATCGTCAAAGTCATAGGCGCCCGCGCTGTCTTCTGCCGATTCAAACCTTGAAATCATCTGAACGCCGAGCGTGAGCAATGCGCTGTGTCGCCTCAAGTCGCGACTAGATTGTCGATTTGCGTGATGATATCCAGGCTGCGGGAATATTCCTGTGAAAACCATTCTTATCCACGGATTGGCCTGAGAAGGTTCCAGTAATCAATGCGATCAATTTTTTTGGCTTTTCGCCGTCGGACGTGAAATAAATTGCGACGGATTAAGTGGCTTCGGCCTTCGCGTGATCCCGATAGTTTCAAAAGTGCTGCGAAATGGCGGGCCGTTTCCTGATTGGTGCGAGGGAATCAGACGGAACGCCAATGTTCTGCCGCAATTGTCGCCCGGTCAAAATCCAGAAGTTCTTCCCTGAGTTCTCAAGCTCTCTGCTGCGGGCCTATTCCCAGATTGAACCTGAGCTCCAAACCAGCCTTTCCAAGGTTGCCATGTTGCGCCACCGGGTCTTCAAGCCCTGCGTTTTGAGAGCAACGCTTGCAACAAATCATCGAAGCTGTCTGAATGCGTGTGACGCGTTGCAATTTCCGAGAAAGCCCTGGCGAAATCTGAGGCTTCATCCACCTGGGCTTCACGCAATACATGATCGCGAGCCCCCCGCAGAATTTGTTTGGTCTGGTTGGACTCCAGAACTTCAAATCCCGGGGCAAGCCCCGCCTCGACCGGAAAGAGCTGCAGAATTCTCTCGCAAAAGGCATGTATTGTTTGAATCTTGAGGCCGCCGGGCGTTTCCAACGCCGCTGTGAAAAGCCGCCGGCCCGGGCAAGTGTCTGGTGGCCGACTTCATCGCTGTCCCATCGATCGAGCTGCTCGGAGAGCGCCGCATTGGAAAGGCCAACCCAGGCGCCCAGCCTTTCATGCAGACGGTTGGCCATCTCCTTGGCCGCAGCCTTGGTATAGGTGAGGCAAAGGATTGACATGGGGTCAACGCCCGCAAGCATGAGGCGGGTCACCCGGTCCACCAGCACATGGGTTTTCCCCGAGCCCGCGTTGGCGCCCACCCAGGCGGAAGCCGCCGGATTGGAAGCGGTTTTCTGCTCAGGCGTGGCGCTCGTGGATTTGGCCATCAGCTGTCACCCGCCAATATCCATTCGCGGTAGCGCGAAAGGTGGTCATAGTCACAAACCGCCTCGACATTTTCGATTGCGTAGCGCGGAAGATAGGCAAGCTTGCTCGGTCTTCTGGTATTTTCCAAGGAGCCCGATGAGGCGGGCAAGATGCTCGACTGCGCCATATCCATTGGTGAACCATGTCAACTGACTTCAATCCACCGGGCGGAATGCCGCCTGTTATCCTGATGTAAGTTAGGTCGCTCGTTTCATGAGCTTTCCCAACTGTTCAAACGCGCCAAGCTTCAGCATTGCGGCTTCCAGCGTGAGTTGTGGGGAAAACCCTCTTCAATTTTCTTTGATGCTGGGTATGGCCCCCGTCTTGAAATCTACAATGCGCGCCCTGCCATCAGTGAGAATATCAATCCGGTCAGCCCGCGCACTGAGCGTGAAATCTGTCGCTCCAATTTTCATCGCCAGGCTCCCTTGACTTCCGCAAAGGCCTGAACGACATCGCTGCGCAAGGACGCTTCGTTCTCGACTATCCATGTGGCGAGGCGCTGAAATCTCGCCCACCAAAAACCCATGATTTCCGGATCGTTCCGGAAGGGCCGGAATATCTCTTCGCCAAGTGCCACGAATCTTTCCACTGCGTCGCTTGGCAAGGCTTTTGGATAAAGCGTGAAAAAATCGCCAATGGCCTTGTGGAAAAGTGTGCCGCGCAGTGCGGCATCAGGATCCGCGGCAATGTTGGGCAATGGCTTGAGTTTCAATACGGCATCCGCATAAATCGCATAGGGGTCGCGGATAAGCGTTTCAACTCGGCTCACGCTGATCCGCTTTGGTCTTGCATTGACGGGCGGCCGGGGCTGGGGTTTGCCATATGGCATGGGCCGGACACTGTCGGCTTGATCAAGTCCGCGCCGCCCAGGCCTGCCAGTGGTTCCGATGGCTGCCTCCGGGCTTGTGGCCGCTGCTTTCAGGATTGTTTGCAGGCGCAAAATCCAGCGCGAGGGAATGGCCGGGTCCATGCCGTCACGCCGCGCCCAAGTGAGAAACACCTCGTCCGCGCCAAAGGCCTGGACAAAATCATGAGCCGATTGGCCAATATTGCGCTCCGGCTGCTGCATGCCGAAGGCATCGCGCATAGGCCGGTTAAGCCAGGGACCCGGGTCCGGCAGCCGTGGCCATGTTCCTTCATTTAACCCGCCGAGAATAACTGCTCCGCGGACGCATCAGGCGGGCTTCCAGCAAGCCCAAGGATTGAAAGCCGTGTACCGGCGTTTTTGATTTCCCGCACCGGAATCTCTTTGCAGGTGCCGGCGGATCGTAGCGCTGCGCGCGGGCGAAATCGTAAACGGGAAGCCGCGAGGATTCCTGCCGCAAGCTTTCGATGAGAGACTTCAAGTTCCTCCACTTCAGGGCCATTCCAAAATCCTTCGCCTGCAATTTTTTCCGCCACGGAAATCAAACTGTCGAGATGTTCAACGAATGGATGACGGAACGTTGCGAGAGCGGGCCCAGTATCTCTATAATCCGCGTGAGACAGTCTCGCATCTCACGCCAATCACTGTCGCTGAGACGCGTCACAATGGGGTGGGTATGGGATTCGGATTGTGCCAGTCTTCTTTCTTTGAGATGGGCGACAATAGGATGAGGGTGAGAATCGCCTTTTGATTCCGATAGCGCCCAGTCAAACGAAGGCAACAGGCCTTCCAGTCCATGGATCATCGGCACGGAACGGAAAAGGGCAATTTCAATATGCCGTGCCGACGCGCTGAATTGCGCCCGTTCAAAACCAAATTTTGCAAGATGATGGCTGAACAGAGCTTTGCAGCGCAGAGGCCGAAAAATTCTCCTCGACCGCATCCATGAGAAGAACCAGCAAGGAGGCCGCGCCGAAACGGCTGAGCGGTTCGCCGGCGGAATCATCAACCCCGATATTCCAACGCAAAAGATTTGCTTTCACCCGCCGCGCCAAGTCGCGGTCCGGCGTGACCAGGGCCATCTCAACATCTGGCTTTCCAGACGCTTGCCGCATCATCAGCGCAATTATTGAGGCCTCGTCATTTTTGTCGCGGGCTTCGACAAGCGATACATTTTCAAGGGCTCGTCCTATCCTGCCGCCCTGACCAGCCAGCGCCTGTTGCCAGTCATCGGAAACGTCTGAGGGGCGCATGAGTTCGCTGGCGAGCCACGCCCGGTCTCCGGAATCCGTTCCAAGCGTGATGATGTTCTTCGCGCTCGACGCCGATGGCTTCGATAAGCTGCTTGATGGCAAATTGCGGATGCTGCGGCGAAACCGCGTCCCAGCTTTTTGCATCCATCCCCTTATCAAGGGCGGGCAAGACCACCGCACCGTTTTCCAGATCGGAAATTGCTTTCAGCAATTCCCGCGTGGCGGGAATGGTGCCGGTAGAACCCGCGGCAATTACGGGCCCGGCGGGAGGGTTTTCAGTGAGCCTCTTGGCTTCCAGGCGAATGAGGCGGCTGCGCCGCTCCTTCGCCCCTATCAGGTTTTCATCCATGAGCAGCGCCGGGAGTTTTTTGCTCACCAGATCAAACAGGCTGAGGATAGCCTCGCGGTGGACCCGCGAGATCAATCAGATAGGCTTCCGGCAGGCGATCAAAGGAAATCTCCTCAGTTTCCATGACATCAATCAGCTCCGCAAGGCTTGCCGCCAGTGATTGCGTCTGTTGTGGCGCCTGCGCAAGTTCCTGCGCGAGGCGAAGCTGCGGATTTTCGCGGCGCCCATTCATCGATGAGAGCCACGAGGGAAAATTCACGGCCGATATCGCTTATCGCATCGGGCAAGCCGATATAGGCGCGCTGCGCCTCAAGAACATCTTCATCAAGGTCGCCAATAGGCCTGATCTGCGGCAGCACAAGCGCGGGCTTGCCGCTATCACTAACAACTTTTCCTCAAGTTCGCGCGCCGCGCGCTCGTGTCGGCACAAGAATGGTCCACGCGGCAAGCGATGGATATTCTCCGGCGCCCCTCCGCATAAGGAAAGCCCCGCAACACCGCCTTCGCCAGAATGTCCAGGAACGGCGCATCGCTGGTTATGGTGTAAACGCGATGTGGCCTTTCACTCATGATCTAGGTTTTGGCGAGCTCGGCCTCAGCCAAGGCAATGGCGGCGGGCGTTCCCACATGAAGCCATTTTCCGCTGTGCGCCATGCCATGCAAGCGGCCTCCCAAAATTGCCTTGTCCCACAAAACATTCATCGAAAATTTTTCTACAGCAACACCGGCAAAAAGGCGAGGATGCACGAGATAGCCGCCGATATAGGCAAGGGCCCCCGATCCATTTTGACGGATGAGGCGCCCGTCACGCCCCAGGAGGAAATCCCCCTGGCCATCATAACCAATTGTACGGTCAACGTGACACAACAGGAGAAGGCAATCCATCGTTGCGTCATTCCAGGCATTGCGCAGCCGGCTCAACGCTGGAACCTTGCCTTCGATCCAGAAGCTGTCGCTGTTGAGCACGAAGAATGGTTGTTCGCCAAGCAAGGGCAAGGCCTTTGCAATGCCGCCGCCCGTGTCAAGAATTTCGGCCCGCTCATCGGAAAATATGGTTTCAGGCGACGTCTGCTGTTTCGACCAGGACAATATCTGGTCAGCCAGATAGTGGCCGTTGACAACGGCCCTTTGAACGCCGGCCTCCCGCAACCGGTCCATGCCGTAGTCAATGAGGGGTTTTCCGGCAACTTCAATGAGCGGTTTGGGCTTATGATCGGTCAAGGGCCGCATGCGCAAACCAAGGCCTGCGGCAAGTATCATGGCATGGGTGCCGATTGTATCTGTCATTTCACCACGCCTTATAACGGCAAGTTCCGGTCATACCAATTTTTTAGAATGGCAAGATCGGGGTGAGCCAGGTTGCGCTTGAGATAGCGTGAAACGCGGGGAATATGATTGAGATAGATGTGTTTTCCGTCGCGTTTGGAAAGGCGCGCGAAGATTCCCAATATTTTTGTGGCGCGCTGGGCTCCCAGAATTGCAAAGGCGCGGGAAAATTCGTAGGCGTCAAATCGGGCCAGTCGTCGGAGCGAAGCCCGCAATAATAGTCATAGAGTTCATCGGCCTGCTTAAGATCAATATCGACGCGGGCATCCTGCAGCATTGAGACAAGGTCATAGGCCGGATGCCCCATCACGCAATCCTGTGTATCAATGAGTCCAACCCGGCGAAGACCTTTTCGTTCCGGCATCCAGAGCAGATTGGGTGAATGATAATCCCGCAAAGTCCAGACGGGCTTGTTGGGAATGATATCCGCCAGGAGCGATTGCCAGATGGCTGAAAATTCCGTTTTCACCTCATCGCCGGGTTCAGACTTCTTGTGCAAGGGCCAGAACCAGGAAGGCAGAAGATCAACCTCGATCAGCATGGCATCGAGATCATATCTGGCAAGTTTGTAGCTGGAACTTCCGCGCACCGGAACGGCGGTGGGCCAGTCTCGCACCGCCATATCGGCAAGGACCTCAACCGCTGCCCTCATGGGCTCTCCCATGTCATCCCCCCGGGCAATCATTTTTCCAAACACGTTGCTTCCAAGGTGCTCGATAAGGGCAAGGCCTTGCTTGATGTCCACATCGAAAATCGCGGGCGCGCTATAATCGAGGCCGAAAAGGTAATCATTGATGGCCACAACGGCGCTAATGCCTTCGGCCAAATGGGCAATGGCACTATAGCTTTTGCCGTTTCTCACCACCGGACCATCGGGCCTGCTGGGCATGTCCATCAGCAACATCGTTGAAGCAGAGGTTTCGATGCGTTCATAGCGCCGGGCTGAAGCATCGCCCTCAAAAAAATATCGTGTCCCGCCGGTCATTGGCGACTGGCTCACAAATCCGTTGATTATTTCATTCCGTTTGAGGATTTCAATCCACTTTCCCGTGGCCTCAAGCCGAAGGTCACGTGTGTCACCTGATCCTGAGAAAGAAATTTTCAGGCAATCCGGAGAGACGGCTTCATCGAGATTTTCCGGCCATTCAATGATTGTAAGATATTTCGGGTAAAATTCTCCAAGCCCGAGTTCAGTCACTTCCGCCGGCGATTTTATCCGGTAAAGATCGACGTGCGCCACGGGCACCCGGATGGCTTCATAAGCTTGAACCAGTGAAAACGAAGGGCTTGGAATATCGAATTCCCTCGTCATCCAGCGCCAGGGCCCGGATGAATGCCCGCGCGAAGGCCGATTTTCCGGCCCCCAGATCACCCGAGAGGTGGATAGCCAATCCCGGCCTCGCCCAAAGGGAAAGCTCCCGTGCAAAAGCCTCCATGGCCGCAAGCGTGGTGGCCGGGCGGTCAATGATCATGGCCGGCTGGTTCAGGCAACACGCTGCGGGCTGATGCGTTCAACCTGGCTGTTCTTGAGATTTTGTTTCGCGGGTCCATCGATTGGGAAACTACACACAACTGTTGTGCCGCGGTCAAGTTTGGAAACGAGGGAAACATTGCCGCCGTGGAGCTCGGTGAAGCTCTTCACGATCGCAAGGCCAAGGCCAGGTCCGCGGTGGCTGCCCGGCAGGGGCTTGGATTGAAATCTCTCGAAAGCCTTCTTTTGGAATTCGGGATCAATGCCACGGCCCGAATCGGCAATCCAAACCTGGACATTTGCGCCCAGGCGTCTGGCTCCCATGCGAATTTGGCTGCTCCGGGCCGAAAACCCGATGGCATTTGAAAGCAGGTTCGAAATGATTTGTTCAACCCGCATTGTATCGCCAACAAATGAGAGGGAATCCTCCGCAAACTCAATACTCAAGGTTTGATCACGCCGTGTCATTGCCGGTGACAATTTTTCTGCGACGGATTGCAGGGTTGTGGAAACATCGATTTTAGCGAGCTTCAATTCCATCGCCCCTGCGTCAATTGCTGACAGGTCGATGATGGCATCAATAATAGCTTTGAGTTCTTCCGATGACCGCTTGATATCGAGAACATATTCGCGCTGTTTGGGCGAGAGCTCGCCCACCAGTCCGAGGTCGAGAGTTTCGGCAAACCCGAGGATACTGGTGAGAGGTGTGCGGACTTCATAGGAAACATTGCTGAGGAAGGCATTCTTGAGGCGGTCGGCGGCCTCAAGGGCTTCGGTGCGGTCGCGCAATGCCCGTTCCATTTTTGCAGGATCCGAAATATCCGAGAAGGTCAGAAGCGTGTTGCCGTCGGGCAGCGGAACGGAACTGTACTGGAGAATGCGGTCGCTCGCCGTCAGACGCCCACGCAATGCCCGGCGTTCCGATTCCATGCCGGTCACGCCAAACTTGATCTCCTGCCAGGCGGCCCCTGCTTCCTTGATCACAACGGCATCGCCGGCAAGCTGGTCGATGTGGGGTTCTTTTTGGAGGAATGCACCATCAAAGTTCCAGAATTTTGAAAAAGCCGGATTGAAAAGTTTCAGGCGGCCGTCGGAGCCAAAAAGTGCGATTGCCTCTTCAAGATTGTCGAGGGTTTCGCGCTGAACCCCAATGAGTTCATTGTAACGGCTTTCCAGCTGGATTTCCTTTGTGACATTTTCGTAGAGATAAGTGACGCCGCCAAACGGATGCTGCTCGCAAACCACATGCAACGAACGCCCATCGGGCAGATACCACCAGCTCTCCCGCATTTCGAGTGTAGTATAGGAAGAAAGCTGCCGGGCCCGCCATTCCCTGTAGTTAGCCTGCTCCGGAATGCAGCGCTGGGTCCGCAGGCGATCAAGGATTTCACCGTCGGTGGGATGAAAGTCGAGCCACTGGCCATCGATTGGCCAGAGCTGGGCAAAGGCCATGTTATAGAAACGCAACCGCTGATCAGGCCCGAAGATGGCAATGGCCGTATCAAGCTTGTTAAGCGTTGAGGCATGGGCCTTGATATGCCGGTCAAGCTCCTTCTCGATTTCTTCCAATGCCGATACATCCACCGCAAAGCCGGCCTTGCCTTCCAGCAGAGCAACTTCATGGATGTTTAACGCCCGCATCGCACCGGCAAAGACCGTATGGGTCCGTCCCAGCAATCCCACCTTGGGATCGGCTTTTGTCGTGTCGATCCGGTCGGGTGCCGCAACCTCAATGAGGGACTTGAGAACGGCATTGCTGTCGGGAAGCTCGACGGCTTTGACATAGGCCTGGTTGACCCAGCTCAGCTTCCCCTCCGCGTTGCGGAGCCAGATTGGCAAGGGAGCCGAATCGAGCACCGCGCTCAAGCGCTCAACCTGCATTCCCAATTTCCGCGCGTCGTAATTGAGCTCGGTGATTTGCTGCCGCTCGCCGGAAAGCGGCCGGAAGCGCAGCGTCGCCATGCCACCGGCCGTGCGCCCATCAGCTTCAAGAAGTTCGTTGTTGAGTGTCTTGACGCCGATATTGAAGGGTTTTCCAACCTCGCGCAGCGTTCTGATGCAGTCTTCAATGATGTCGCTGGAATCAGCCTCAAGCCAGGCGGAAAAATTCAGCATGTCTTCAACGGCTGTCGGAACCTTGGCGCTGCCATACATGCTTCCGATGATGCGGCTGGGGAAGTCCTGTTTTCCGTGCCAGACAATCATGACATGGGCCTCCGCCGCAAATGCCGACTCCGCTTCATTCAATCGGATCTCCAGTTCACTCACGCGCTGGCGCGCCCTGTTTTCGCCGCTGACCAGTTTTCTGACCACGAGGAACGCCCAGATGAAAACCGCTATGGCCGCAAAGGTGAGAAAACTGGTGAACGGGTCAAATTCAGGGATTTGGAAGGAGGCGGCAGAGGCGCTGCTGCACTGCAAAAATGCGAAAACGGCAACCGCTGTATGACGCATAATTGCGTTCATTGTGCTGTTGCCTTCCCGCATTTTTTCTCCGGCCACCTGCAAGGTGCGGCCCGAATCAGCCCGCACCTGTCCCATCCGGAGATATAGACTCAAAAATAGCTTGTCGGAACCTGCTTCATGGCACGCAAATAACGCGCCCGTATGCTTCCGTTAGTAGCGATAATAATCTGGCTTGAAGGGGCCTTTTGGCGCAACCCCGATATAGGCGGCCTGGTCATCGCGCAGCCTGGTGAGTTTGACCCCGAGCTTTTCCAGATGGAGGCTTGCCACCTTCTCGTCGAGATGCTTCGGCAGCACATAGACTTCGTTTTTGTACTTGCCGGTTTTGGCATTGGTAAAGAGCTCGATCTGCGCCAGTGTCTGATTGGTAAAGGACGCCGACATGACAAAGCTGGGATGGCCCGTGGCATTGCCAAGATTGACGAGGCGGCCCTGCGAGAGGAGCACAATCCGGTTGCCCTTGGGGAAATGCACCAGATCAACCTGCGGCTTGATGTTGGTCCATTTGAAGTTCTTCAGTTCGGCAACCTGAATCTCATTGTCGAAGTGGCCGATGTTGCAGACGATAGCCATATCCTTCATCTGCTTCATGTCGTCAATGGTAATGACATCCTTGTTGCCGGTGGCGGTGACAAAAATATCGGCGCTGCCCACCACATCCGAAAGGGTTTGCACGGAATAACCATCCATCGCGGCCTGAAGCGCGCAGATGGGGTCAACCTCGGTTACGACCACGCGGGCACCCGCGCCGCGAAGCGACAGGGCCGAACCTTTTCCAACATCGCCATAACCGCAGACAACGGCAACCTTGCCGGCCATCATCACGTCCGTTCCGCGCCGGATGGCATCCACCAGCGATTCCCTGCAGCCATACTTGTTGTCGAACTTCGATTTGGTGACGCTGTCGTTGACGTTGATGGCGGGGAAGGGAAGTTCACCCTTCTTTTGCAATTCATAGAGGCGGTGAACGCCGGTTGTTGTTTCTTCTGAAACGCCAATGATTGAGGCGCGCACTTTGCTGAACCAGCCGGGGCTGGATTTCAGGCGCTTGGCGATCTCGGCATAGAGGCATTCCTCTTCCTCGCTCTTCGGGATAGGCAATGAGTTTCGGGTCCGTTTCGGCCCTCGCGCCGAGCAGAATGTAAAGCGTTGCATCGCCGCCATCATCAAGGATCATGTTGGTTGTCTGGCCATCGGCCCAGTCGAAAATCTTTGCAGTGTACTGCCAGTATTCTTTCAGGGTCTCGCCCTTGAAGGCAAAAACCGGAATGCCTGAGGCGGCGATGGCAGCGGCCGCATGGTCCTGGGTTGAATAGATGTTGCAGGAAGCCCAGCGGATGTCGGCACCCAACGCCTTCAGTGTTTCAATCAGAACCGCGGTCTGCACCGTCATGTGGAGCGAGCCCGAAATACGCGCACCCTTCAGGGGCTGGGCCTTGGCATATTCTGCCCGGGTGGACATCAGGCCCGGCATTTCAACCTCGGCCATGTCGAGTTCCTTGCGTCCCCAATCGGCAAGCTTGATGTCGGCAACGTGGTAGTCAGTGAAAGCGGCCATGGGGTGTGCTCCAAAACAGGGAAATTAACGATTGAAGCCGTGCCTATAGCAGGCGTCGCGCAGCCTTGCAATAAGGACATAAAGATTTCTTTATATTCTCAAATGTAGTTCTGGGATTGAAGCGATGTGATCGTGGGCTTGCTGCCAGTTAAGCGGATTGGCCGGATTCCACGACAATTTGGTTTCGTAAAACCGTGTCGCCAGGGCGTCATACATCAGGAGGCGGCCCGCTAAACTATCCCCGATCCCGAGGATTTCCTTGATCACTTCCATCGCCTGCATGGAGCCAATGATACCGGGGAGAGCGCCCAGAATACCGACCTCTTCACAGGCCGGAAATAAGTCCCCGCGCTGGCAGATCACCGATGAAACAGCGATAGCTTGGCCAGGGCTCGCCCGACGGCGCGTTTTCGTAAGGCTTGAACGTTGAAATCTGGCCGTCGAATTGGCCGACTGCGGCAGAGACCAACGGTTTCTTGGCGAAGTAACAGGCATCGCTGACCAAAAATCGTGTCGGAAAATTATCGCAGCCATCGGCGACAATGTCATACTGCTGAATGATGTCGAGCGCGTTGGAAGCATCAAGGCGCAGGCAATGTTCGATAATCTTGGGATGCGGATTGATGGCCTCCAAGGTCGCGCGTGCGCTTTTTGTTTTGTATTCGCCAACCCGTGCAGTTGTATGGACAACCTGCCGCTGGAGATTTGAAAGGCTCACCTTGTCATTATCGCAAATGCCGATGGTGCCAACGCCCGCCGCCGCGAGATAGAGCAGCGCTGGTGCGCCAAGGCCCCCAGCACCGATCACCAGAACCTTTGCGTTGATGAGCTTGGCTTGCCCCGGCCCGCCAACCTCAGGCACCACGATGTGCCGGGCATAGCGTTCAAGTTCATCCGGTGACAGCGCCATCAGCGAACTCCTGACGAGCCAAAGCCATTGTCACCGCGCGCCGTATCATCGAGAACCGTAACTTCCTGCAAAGTTGCGCGGGCAACTGCGGCGACAATCATCTGGGCAATGCGGTCACCTCTCTTGATGACAAAATCAGCCGTGCCATGATTGATCAGCGGCACCTTGATTTCGCCGCGATAATCACTGTCGATCGTGCCCGGTGAATTCAAAACCGTAACCCCATGCTTGACTGCAAGCCCGGAGCGGGGCCGCACCTGTGCCTCATGATGATCGGGAAGCGCAATGGCAAAACCCGTTGGCATCAGAAAGCGCGCGCCGGGTTTCAGAACCGCATCTTCCGCAGCACGAAGATCCATGCCTGCAGCACCGGGTGTTTCATAGGCTGGCAACGGCAGGTTTTCACCATTGGCCAGCCGCATGATCTTCACGGCTGTCATGCCTTGCCTGTTGATAATTGCCCAGCGAGTTGTTTCATCAGACGCTGCGCCACATCCTGCTTTGACATGAGCCCCCAGCTTTCAACACCAGAAGCCGAAACAAGCTGCACGGTGTTTTGTTCACCGCCAAAAACCCCGCGTTCCTTGCTCACATCATTGGCAACGATCAAGTCACAGCCCTTCTTCTTCAGTTTCTCACGGGCATTGTCCACGAGGTTTTCAGTTTCTGCCGCAAAGCCAACAACCAGTTTCGGGCGCTTCGACGGGCGCTTGGCAATGGTTTGCAGGATGTCGGGATTTTCCACAAACTGCAGAGTCGGGAATTCCATTCCCGTCTTTCTTGATCTTTTGATCTTTCTCCTGCGCCACGCGCCAATCGGCAACTGCGGCGGTGAAGATGGCGATATCAGAGGGAAGCTCCCGTTCGCTGGCAGCCAACATTTCAACAGCACTTGTCACGGGGATCATCTGCACGCCGGGAGGAATTGGAAGGTCCACCGGGCCGGAAATCAAAACCGTTTCGGCGCCGAGCGCCACTGCAGCAGCAGCAATGGCATAGCCCTGCTTGCCGGAAGAATAATTGGAAATGTAACGCACGGGGTCAATGGCCTCGCGCGTTGGCCCTGCCGTGATCAATACCTTCTTGCCCTTGAGGGGTTGTGCTTTTGGAGCCAACGCCGCTTCAATTGCCGCAACGATCTCCGCAGGTTCCGCCATGCGTCCCAGCCCATATTCGCCACAGGCCATGTCCCCTTCATTGGGGCCAACAAGCAGAATGCCATCGCGCTTCAATTGCTGGAGATTGCGCTGGGTTGCCGCATGGTGCCACATCCGCACATTCATCGCCGGTGCGATAAGCACGGGCTTGTCCGTGGCAAGAAGTGTCGTTGAGGCGAGGTCATTGGCCTGGCCATGGGCCATCTTCGCCATGAGGTCTGCCGTGGCAGGCGCCACAACCAGCAAGTCCGCCGCGCGCGACAGTTCAATATGGCCCATCTCAATTTCATCGGTGAGATTGAAAAGTGCCGTATGAACCTTCTGTCCCGTGAGGCTGGCAACCGACAAGGGCGTTACAAATTCTTCCGCAGCCTTCGTCATGATGGTGCGAACGCCCACCCCCTTGCCCGTGAGCAGCCGGATCAATTCAAGGGATTTATAGGCGGCAATTCCGCCGCCAATGATGAGAAGTATGGTTTTTCCGGAGACTGCGGTCATGGCATTAATGTAGCGATTAACTGCTCTTTCTTAAAGGACGAGTTTGAGGGCGATAACCACCAGCGCAGCCGCCCCTGCCATCAGCGCATAGCGCTGAAAGCGGTTGGCGCGGTGGTGGGCAATGGCAATGCGGTTTGTCGTGTCGCTGTCGAGCTTGATGCTGCCGGATTGCACGATTTCAGTGACCACGTCTGGCAGCATGGAAGCCAAGCGGCCAAGGGAAGCCGCACTTTTCACCGCACCCTCTATTTTGCCGATGGGCCCCAGCTTCCGTTCAATCCAGCTCCGCACCACGGGCTCGGCCGTGACCCACATGTTGAGTTCCGGATTAAGTGTGCGGGCAACCCCTTCGACCACGACCATGGTCTTTTGCAGCAGCAGGAGTTGCGGCTGGGTAACCATGTTGAACTGGCCGGTCACCTCAAAAAGCTGGGTCAAAAGCCGCGCCATGGATATTTCATGGGCGGCAAGGCCCATGATGGGTTCACCAATGGCGCGCAGCGCCTGGGCGAAATCGGCCACATCCTGGTCACGCGGCACATAGCCCGCATCAAAATGAACCTGCGAAACCCGCATGTAATCCCGCGTGATGAAGCCAAAAAGAATTTCAGCGAGGAAGAGGCGGTCACCCTCGCTCAGCCTGCCCATGATGCCGAAGTCAACCACGACGAGATGGCCGTTTGCATCCACGAAGAGATTTCCCTGATGCATGTCCGCATGAAAGAACCCATCGCGAATGGCATGGCGCAGGAAACTCTGGATGATGTTGTCACCCAGGGCCTTGAGATCAAAGCCCTTTGCTTTCAAAGCGGCGATATCGGAAATCGGAATGCCCTCAATCCATTCCGTTGTCAGAACCTGGCGCGCGGTGAGCGGCCAGTCAACGCGGGGCAGGCGGAAATTCTGGTCATCAACAGTCGTGTTGGCCATCTCCGAAATGGCGGAGGCCTCCATGCGCAGATCAAGTTCGAGCTTCATCGAATGTTCAAGCATCTCAACGGCGGCCACGGGGCGCAAACGCCTCGCCTCGCTTGAGAACCGCTCCATCATCCGCGCGGCAAAAAAGAAACTCGAGAGATCATCGGCAAAGCGCTTCTCAACACCAGGACGCAGTATTTTGACTGCAACCTGTGTCCCTTCCTTTGTTATTGCCTTGTGGACTTGCGCAATCGAGGCCGCAGCAACCGGCTCGCCAAATTCCGTGAATAGCTCTTCAACACTCTGGCCAAGATTGAGCTGAATAATTCTTCGTGCTTCATCCGTGCTGAAGGGCGGAAGCGGTCTTGCAGGGACTTCAGCTCAAAGGCACGTTTTGCCCCGATGACGTCAGGACGGGTGGAAAGAAATTGGCCGAGCTTGATGTAGCTCGGACCCAGTGAAGAAAGGGCTGCGGTAACCCTGTTCCCGGAATCTTCCGATTGGCGCTCCGGCTCCAAATTTCGCTATCCTGAAGGGCCGCTCTTGCAAACCAGGGCAAGTCAGCAACCTGCTCGGGCTGCAGAAAAAAATCATAACGTGCGAATGTTCGTCCGGCCCTTGCCAGCCGCCAGATTTTTTCACGGTTGAAATCATCAAATCCGCCAGCCCGAATGAATGGCAACAATGCCGCCTGAGAGATTGCGGTAGCTCGTACGTGCAAAGCCTGCCGCATCGATCATCGCCTTGAATTCTTCCTGTTTGGGAAATGTGCGGATGCTTTCGACGAGATAGCGATAGGGCTGGCCATCGCCGGTGACGACCTTGCCTACGGCTGGAATGACCGTGAATGAAAATGCGTCATAGGCTTTTTGAAGCATGTCCACATCAACGTGGGAAAATTCCAGGCAGAGAAAACGTCCACCAGGTTTTAAGACGCGGTGCGCTTCTGAAAGGGCGCGGTCAATATGGGTGACATTGCGGATGCCGAAGGCGATTGTATAGGCATCAAAACTCTTGTCCGGGAAAGGCCAGGTTTTCCGCATTGCCCACGGTGAAGTCGCAACGATCCTGCAAGCCTTCGCGCTCCGCCCGCTTTTTTCCCTCGCCCACCATTTCGGGAGAAATATCGGCAACGGTCACATGCGTCCCGGTGCCACCAGCACGGGCAATGCGAAAGGCAATGTCGCCCGTGCCGCCTGCCACATCGAGCACCTTGAAAGGGGCCGATTTTCGCGGCGGGTTCAGCATCGTGACCAGATCGTCTTTCCAGAACCGGTGCAGCCCGCCGGACATCAGATCATTCATCTGGTCATAGCGTTCTGCGGCCTTGGAAAAGACCTCGTTTACCAGGCCTTGCTTCTCGTTCTCGCCCACCCGGCGAAAACCGAAGTCCACGTCATTTTCAACAGGTTCAACCATGGATCCATCATAAACCAAAGGTTTCGTGAGTTCTATTGCCAGTATGGTGCCATACGCATTATTGCTTAATAACCATGCCGGAGCTTCCCGAAGTTGAAACTGTTATGCGCGGATTAATTCCCGTTCTCGTCGGGCATTCCATTGCTGGCGTGGAACTTCGCAGGTCCGGCCTTCGTTTTCCCTTTCCGCCTGATTTTGCCGCCAGACTGAAGGGCAGGCAGGTCTTGGGCCTGCAGCGGCGGGCCAAGTATATTCTGGTTAACCTTGATGATGGCCATTGCCTTTTGGTGCATCTCGGCATGACCGGGCGCTTTACGGTTTTGGAGAACAAATCGCTGCCCCAAAATCTGGGAGAATTTTATTTTGAGCAGGGTGCGGTTGATGCCGGCTCCGGCCCCCATGACCATGTGGTTATCACGCTCGATAATGGAATGCGCGTTGTTTACACCGATCATCGCCGCTTCGGCGTCATGGACCTTCTCCATGAAAGCGAACTGGCAAGCCACAGGCTTCTGAAAGACATTGGCGTGGAACCCCTGGGCAATGAATTCAGTGGCGCCTTTCTTGCCAGCAGATTCAGGAAAAAATCAGCACCCCTGAAGGCTGCCCTGCTTGATCAACGGATCATTGCGGGCCTTGGGAACATCTATGTCAATGAAGTTTTGTATCGCAGCGCGCTTTCGCCCAGGCGCAAGGCTGGAACCCTGGTTCGCAAGATCAGCCATGATGCCCGTCTCAATAATCTTGTGCGCCATGTCCGCGATGTCTTGAATGAAGCCATTGCCGCGGGCGGTTCCACCTTGCGGGATTTCTCCGGCACCGATGGCAGCGAGGGTGCCTTTCAGCAGCGCTTTGCGGTTTATGACCGTGAAGGTGAAAACTGCCCAAGGCCGGGTTGCCGTGGCACAATACGTCGTATAGTGCAGTCAGGCCGGTCAACATTTTACTGTCCGTCCTGCCAGAAATAGGAAATGCAAATGGCCTACGAAAATATCATCAGTGAAACCAGGGACGCCGTGGGGATCATCACGCTCAATCGGCCCAAGGCCTTGAATGCCTTGAACTCGCAGCTGATCGATGAACTCAATTCTGCCCTTTCGGCATTTCAGGAAAACGCCTCCATTGGCTGCGTGGTTATTACGGGAAGCGAAAAGGCCTTTGCCGCCGGCGCTGATATCCGCGAAATGAAGGACAAGACCTTCACCGATGTTTATCTCGGTAATTTTCTTGGCACATGGGACAATATTTCGGAATTTCGCAAACCCATCATCGCTGCCGTTTCGGGTTATTGCCTGGGTGGCGGCTGCGAACTCGCCATGATGTGCGATTTCATTATTGCAGCCGACACGGCGAAGTTCGGTCAGCCGGAAATTACCCTGGGCGTTATTCCCGGTGCCGGTGGCACGCAAAGGCTTGCGCGGTTTATCGGCAAGGCCAAGGCCATGGACATGGTTCTCACCGGCCGCCTGATGGAAGCTGTCGAGGCCGAGAGCTGCGGATTGGTGTCGCGCATCGTTCCGGCGGAAAAGCTTTTGGAAGAGGCCGTGAATGCCGCCGCAAAAATCGCCTCATTCTCCCAGCCCGTTGTCATGATGGCGAAAGAGGCGGTGAACCGCGCCTTTGAAACCAGCCTTGCCGAAGGCCTGCGTTTTGAGCGCCGCCTCATCCATTCAATGTTTGCTCTCGATGATCAAAAAGAAGGCATGTCCGCCTTTGTTGAAAAGCGGAAACCTGACTTCAAAAACAGATAGGCTTAAACCGGCCGAACTTCGGTGACCTCGGGAACGAAATGCCGCAACAGGTTTTCAATGCCATGCTTGAGCGTGGCCGTTGAACTTGGGCAGCCGGCGCATGAGCCCTTCATGTTGAGAAAGACCACGCCTTCCTTGAAACCATGAAACGTGATGTCTCCGCCATCCTGCGCAACGGCAGGCCGGACACGGGTTTCCAGCAATTCCTTGATGGTGCCGACAATGGCCTTGTCGGACTCGTCAAAAAACTCGCCGCTGTCGGTCATGGCCAGGGGCTTTTCGCCCGCCAGCATGGGCGAATTCGACAGGTAATGGTCCATGATATGGCCAAGGATGGCGGGCTTCAGGTGTTGCCACTCGCCTTCGCTCTTGCTGACCGTGATGAAATCCTGTCCCAGGAACACGCCGGAAACGCCTGAAACCGTAAACAGCTGTTGGGCCAAGGCGCATTCATCGGCCTCATCCGCCGCGCGGTATTCGCGCGTTGAACCCGGCAGCACGGGCTTTCCCGGAATGAACTTCAGGGTGGCAGGGTTTGGCGTGGCTTCGGTCTGAATAAACATGTTTTATCCTCTGGGCCCATATATAGGCTAGTTTGGAATCATTTCAAACTGTTGCTTCAGCTCAGGAAACGACAAAACCAACAATTTTACGAACTTCCCGCACAATTGGGGCAGCTATTGCCCGGGCCCTGGCCGAACCATCGGCCAAAATGCCCTCGACATGGCCGGAATCCGCCTGCAGACGCTTGGTTTCCCGGCCAATGGGGCCAAGCTTGGCAACCGCCAGATCAGCCAGGGACTCCTTCAGGCGTGAAAATTGCCCGCCGCCGAATTGGGCCAGAACCTGATCCATCGAACTGCCCGAAAGTGCCGCATAGATGCCGGTCAGGTTTTCAGCTTCCGGCCGCCCTTTAAGCCCGGCCACTTCCGAAGGCAGGCCGTCCGTATCGGTCTTGGCTTTGCGAATTTTGCGCGCAATCGTTTCTGCATCATCGGACAAATTGATGCGTGACAGGTCCGAAGGATCCGACTTCGACATTTTCTTTGAACCATCGCGCAATGACATCACCCGGGTGGCAGGCCCGATGATGAAAGGCTCCGGCTGCGGGAAGAAATCGCCGTTGTAACCAGCCTCACGAATGGCATCGCCAAAATCCAGGTTGAATTTTCCCGCGATATCGCGCGCCAGTTCCAGATGCTGCTTCTGGTCTTCGCCGACCGGCACATGGGTTCCCTTGTAGGCCAGAATATCGGCCGCCATGAGATCGGGATAAACATAAAGGCCAACCGAGGCCTGCTCCTTGTCCTTGCCGGCCTTTTCCTTGAACTGGGTCATCCGGTTGAGCCAGCCCATGCGCGCCACGCAGTTGAATATCCAGGCCAGTTCCGCATGTTCCTGCACCTGGCTCTGGTTGAAAATGATCGAGCGTTTTGGGTCCAGCCCGCAGGCCAGATAGGCCGCCGTCACTTCAAGAATGGCCTTGTGCAGTTCTTTCGGCTCCTGCCACAGGGTGATGGCATGCATGTCCACCACGCAATAAATGGACTCATGGGTTTCCTGCAGTTTGATCCAGTTCAGCATGGCACCCAAATAATTGCCGAGGTGCAAATTGCCCGTGGGCTGCATGCCGGAAAAAACCCGTGGTGTGAAAGTGGTCATCAAGGAAATCCTATGGAATGAACAGGGCCGCCTTATGCCCGCAATTGCTGGGCTTGAAAAGAGTTAGCGTTTTGTGGCGGCCCGCATCTCGGCAAGGGTCATGGCCCCCGAAAAATGCGCCAGGGCAAAGTAACCGGCGATGCCGCCAACCACGAGAACAACCAATCCCCAGACGGCGCTCAAGAAACTTGCGGTTTCGGCTGAAATTTTCCCGCAAGAACCAGAGGCCAAGAAGCAGCAACAGCCCCATCAGCACGCCGGAAATGACGATGCGGGGCAGCCTTGCCTTCAGGCGATCATCCAGCTTGTAGTGGCCGCGCCGCGTCAATGCGATGGCAAGAAGGATGGCATTGGCCCAGGCCGCGATGGAGGTTGCCATGGCAATGCCGACATGGCCGTACCACTGCGACAGCAGAAGGCTGGCCGCAATGTTGATCGCCACCGAAATGATCGCAAAGCGCATCGGCGTTTTGGTATCTTCCCGGGCGTAAAAGCCGGGCTGGAAAACCTTGGTCATGGCAAAGGCGGGAAGCCCCGTGGCAAAGGCCAGTACCGTGGGCGCCACCGCAAGCGTATCGGCAGCGCTGAATGCGCCATGTTCAAAAACCGTATGCAGGATGGGACCGGGTATCGCCATCAGGGCAATTGCAGCGGGAATAGTAAGAAACAATGAAAGCTCAAGCGCCCGGTTTTGGCTGTTCAGGGCCGCCTGATTGTCACCGGCACGAAGTTTTCGCGACAGGTCGGGCAGCAGCACAACGCCAATAGCCACACCAATGACCCCAAGCGGGAGCTGATAGAGACGATCCGCGTAGTAGAGATACGCCACCGCCCGGTCGATGCTCGTGGCAATGATGGTGGCGATGAGCAGATTGATCTGCATGATCCCGCCTGAAATAATTCCGGGAATTGAAAGGGCAAGAACCCGTTTGACATCAGGTGAAAATCTGGGCCATTTCGGAAACAGCGGCATCCCCGCACGCTTGCAGGCGATGGCCAGCAGGATGAATTGCGCAACACCCGCCAGCGAAACACCCCAGGCAAAAATATATCCCGTCGCAGCGCTGTTGCCGGTGTTGAAAAACCACGCAATCACGTTTGAGGCGATCATGACAATGTTGAGAAGAATGGGCGCGGCCGCGGCGGCCGTAAACCGGTTGAGGCTGTTGAGCACTCCCGATTGCAGCGCCGTGAGCGACATGAAAAGCAGATAGGGAAAACATATCCGCGTGAGATCAATGGTCAGCTGCAGCTTCTGTGCGTCCTGTGAAAACCCGGGCGCAATGACATAAATCAGCCAAGGCATGGCAATCATCGCAAGGGCTGTGAACACCAGCAGCCAGGCCAGCAAGGCAGAAAATATTTCTATTGCAAATTTATGGGCGGCACTTTGCCCTTCGCCCTCTATGCGTCTTGCGAATTGCGGTACGAAGGCGGAATTGAACGCCCCCTCGGCAAAAAGCGCACGAAACAGGTTGGGAAATCTTTGCGCCACGAAAAAAGCCTCGGCGACAAATCCTGTCCCCAGCGTAAAGGCGATAAGCTGGTCGCGCAAAAACCCGAGCAGCCGGCTTATCAGCGTAAGCCCGCCCACCGTTGCTGCCGATTTCAGGAGCGACATGTCTCAACACCCAGGTTCAAGAGTCTCTTCCACTGATTCATGCGGTGTTTGCAAGTCTTTCCGATGCAGGCACCAGGGCCTTCATCAGTTCCCGTTCAATTTGGGCATGCCGCGCCGGATTGACAATTTTTCCGCCGGTGAGATCGGTGACATAGAAAACGTCAATGGCCTTTTCGCCAAACGTGGTGATGTGGGCCGAGGCGATATTCAGGCTGAGGTGAAACAGCGCGTCGGTAAGATTGTAAAGAAGGCCAATGCGGTCAAGGCCATTGATTTCAATCACGGTGAAGCGGTTTGACGACTGGTTGTCGATGATGACCCGGGGCTCAACCGAGAAGGCCCTGAGGCGTGGCCGCGGCTGGTTGACATTGGCAACCGTGTCCTTCAGCCGCAATTTTCCCTGCAGGGCCATGCGAATGATTTCTGTCACCCGCTCGGCCCGGCGTTGTTCATCATCCTCGGTGGAAAACTCCCGCTGGATGAGGATTGTATCAAGGGCCATGCCATCAGTCGTGGTGAATATCTGCGCTCCCATGATGTTGGCGCTCGCCGCCGCACAGGCCCCGGTTATGAGTGCCAGTAGCCGCGGATGATCCGGCGCATAGATTGTCAGTTCGGTGACGGCGGTGAATGCGTCCGTATGAACTTCCGTCACGATGTTTCGGGGCGAGGCTCTTTCCATCAGGGCCTGATGGGCGATTTGCTTCTTGAGGTCGACATTCAGCCAATAGGCATCATAGTGGCGTGATAGTGGCAGTCTTGATCTGCTGTTCCGACCATTGCGGAAACTGCGAAAGAAAAGCCTGCTGGGCTTCCTTGACCCGCACCTCGCGGGAGCTTCCCGTATGTCCTCCGGTGAGCACCGGTTCCGCCTCCGCATAAAGCGTGCGCAGGAGCTGGCCCTTCCAGCCGTTCCACACCCCGGGCCCTACGGCGCGAATATCAACAACGGTCAGAATCAGCAGCAGCTTCAGCCTTTCCGGGCTTTGCACAATCGCGGTGAAATCCAGAATGGTCTTGAAGTCATTGAGATCGCGCATCTGGGCCGTTTCACTCATCAGGAGATGATGGCGGACAAGCCAGGCCGCCGTTTCCGTTTCTTCAGGCGTAAGGCCAAAGCGGGGCCCAAGCGCGCGCGCAATGCGTTCGCCGACAATGGAGTGGTCTTCGTCGCGGCCCTTTGCAATATCGTGCAAGAGTGTCGCCACATAAAGGGAGCGGCGGCTCTTGAGCGTTGGAAAAAGTACCGCCGCAAGCGGGTGGTCCTCTGACAATCGCCCCTTCTCAAGGGCCGCCAGTATGCCGACGGAACGGATGAGATGCTCGTCCACCGTGTAGTGGTGATACATGTTGAACTGCATCATCGCCACCACCTTGCCGAATTCCGGAATGAAGCGGCCCAGAACACCCGCTTCATTCATCATGCGCAGCAGTGTTTCCGATGAGTCGCTGTTCACCAGCATGTCCAGAAACAGGGCATTTGCTTCCGGGTTGTTGCAGAGCTCCCTGTCGATCAGGGAAAGCGACTGCCGGACTGTCTTGAGGGCATCGGGATGAATTTCGGCGCCATAGGTGCTGGCAGCCGAAAACAGGCGCAGAAGGTTTACCGGATCATCACGGAAAACATTTGGATGAGCCAAGGCAAGCCGCCCGCTTTCAATCCGGAAATTCTTGTTCTCCGGAACCCTGACAGGTGGTTTGGGCCTGAACCGCCCCATGACACGGCTCAGGACCGGAATGTCCTTCACCTGTTTTGCTTCCAGGCTCGCGCAGAAAATGCGCGTGAGATCTCCCACTTCCTTTGCAATGAGAAAATAATGCTTCATGAAGCGTTCGACATTTTTCAGGCCCGCATGGGACTGGTAGCCAAGCCGGTTTGCAAGTTCAGTCTGGCGGTCAAAACTCACTCGGTCCTCGCCCCGGCCGGCAATGAAATGCAGGTGGCAGCGCACCGCCCAGAGAAAATCCTCGCATTTCTGAAACCGCGCGAGCTCCTCGTGCGTAAACGCGCCCTTGTCGGCAAGTTCTTCGGGTGAGTTTGCGTCATAGAGAAATTTTGCGATCCAAAAAAGCGTATGGAGATCGCGCAGTCCCCCCTTGCCATCTTTCAGGTCAGGTTCAACCAGGTAACGGCTCTCGCCACTTTTGGCCAGGCGAACGTCACGTTCGGCCAGTTTGTCGGCCACAAATTTCCGCGCGCCCGCCTGCACAATGTCGCGGCGAAAATGAAATTGCATGCTCCTGCTGAGCCTTTCATTGCCGCAAATGAACCGGGCCTCAAGGATCGAGGTCAGAATGGTATTGTCAGTCTTGGCCAGCCGAATGCACTCTTCCGTGCTGCGTGTCGCATGGCCAACCTTCAGGCGCATGTCCCAGAGCGTATAGAGAATGAACTCAATCAGCCGCCCGCTTGCCGCCTCCTGTTTTCCCGGCAGCAGGAAGAGAAGATCAATATCGGATCCGGGTGCCAGCGTGCCACGGCCATAACCGCCAGTTGCTATGATGGCAACTTCCTGCAGCGCGCTGGTGATTGCATTTGGATAAATTTTCTCCTTGGCAAACTCATAGAGCGTGCGGATGATTTCATCCTGGGCATAGGCAAGGTTTTTTGCGCATTGCGTGCCCTTGCCGTCCTCCAGGAGCCGCTTTTCTGCTTCCATCCTTGCGGATTTCAGGAACTCCTTGAGCACATCGACAACGGCAGGGCGGATTTTTGATGCTTCAGGGCTTGGCCCTGTAACGAGTCCGTTGAGCTTTTCACGCAGCACTGCAACGTCAATCAACCGCTCGGGATGTTGAATGGATTTGGACTTCATGGTGCGTCATTTACTTTCGCCTTGAGGGCATAAAGGAAAGTGAGCGCATCGCGTGGCGTGAGTTCATCGGGCCTGATGGTCATCAACATGTCCCGGATTTCATCTGTTTTGGGCTGCGATGAATTATTGGCCGATGCTTGTAAAGAAGAAAACAGCGGCAAATCATCAATGAGGGTTTTGCGTTTGAAGGCCTGCTCGCTTTTTTCCAGCTGCGCCAGGATTGTCGCTGCACGCTCCGTAACGGCATGCGGCAATCCCGCCAGTTTTGCCACTTGAATACCATAGGACCGGTCTGCCACCCCGCTTGCAACCTCATGGAGGAATATCACCTCGCCCTTCCACTCCCGCACCTTCACGGTCGCGTTATGAAGGCCATCAAGCCTTGCCGCGAGGGTAGTGAGTTCATGGTAGTGCGTGGCAAAAAGCGCACGGCACCGGTTGGTCTCATGCAGATGCTCAACCGTGGCCCAGGCAATCGACAGGCCATCAAAGGTTGATGTCCCGCGGCCGATCTCGTCCAGGATAACCAGTGAATTTTCGGTTGCCTGATTGAGGATTGCCGCCGTTTCCACCATTTCGACCATGAATGTCGAGCGTCCGCGCGCCAGGTCATCGGCCGCGCCCACGCGGCTGAACAGGCGGTCAACGACGCCAATATGGGCCCTTCTGGCGGGCACATAGGAACCCATCTGGGCCAGAATTGCGATGAGCGCATTCTGCCGCAAAAACGTTGATTTACCGGCCATATTGGGGCCGGTCAGCAGCCATAACCGGTGGTTTTGGACCGAAAGGTCGCAATCATTGGCAATGAAAGCGCTTTCGCCGCCCTTTTGCAGAACGCTTTCCACCACCGGGTGGCGGCCACCCTCGATCTTGAAGCTCCGTGACTGGTCAACAACCGGGCGCACATAACGGTTGCGCTGGGCCAGTTCACACAGGGATGAAGCAACGTCGAGGGCCGCAAGGGCTGCGGCAATATTTGAAATAGTCTCCCTTTCATGGGTGACATTTTCGACAAAGCCATTGAACGCCTCAAGTTCAATGGCGAGCGCCCGTTCAGCCGCCGATGCAATGCGCTGTTCAAGCTGGGAAAGTTCAAGGGTTGTAAAGCGGGTGGTATTCGCAATGGTTTGACGGTGAATGAATTCGCCTGCGAACTTCTCATCACTCAACACCGAAGCATTCTGTGTCGTTACTTCGATAAAGTAACCGATCATGTTGTTGTGGCGGATCTTCAGGTTCTTGATGCCGGCAGTTTCAGAATAGCGCAGCTGCAAATCGGCAATGACCTGACGTGTATCGTCCCTCAGGGTGCGGGCACTGTCCAGTTCCCCGCTGTAACCCTGCCTGACAAAATTGCCATCGCGCGCCAGCATGGGCAGGGTGTCGGAAAGCCCTTCGTCCAGACGCTGCACCAGATGATGCGGAAGATTTTTGATGATGCCTCTTGCTGCAGCAAGATTTGCCGGAAGCTGGTTCAATGGATCATTGATGTTCAGCAAGTCGCCAATTGCGTCAGCACATTTTAATCCATCGCGAATGGCGGCGAGATCGCGTGGGCCGCCGCGGCCAAGTGTCAGGCGTCCCAGGGCGCGTTCAAGGTCCGGCATCGACTTGAGCCCCTGCCGTAAATTGTCCTTGAGCTCAGGCATGGTCTCAAAGTGGCTGACCTCATCAAGGCGCGCTTCGATTGCTGCAACCTGATTGAGGGGTTGCCCCAGTCGGCTTGCAAGCAAGCGGGCCCCTGCCGCCGTGACTGTAAGGTCGATGACGGAAAGAAGGCTTCCTTCCCTTTCGCCCGAGAGCTTGCGGTTGAGTTCCAGGTTTGCCCGTGTTGCCGCATCGATTTGCAGGCCCGCATGCCCGTCTTCCTTTCTTGGGCTGCGAAGATGCGGAACTTTTCCAACCTGGGTGAGCAGAATGTAATCAAGGAGCCCCCCCAGACTGGCGATCTCCGCTCTTGAGAAGGTGCCGAAGCCGTCAAAAGCCAGGACACCGAAATGCTCCTTCAAGCGCTTTTCCGCCAGTCGTACTGTCAAAGCGCAAGGCGGGCAGCGGGCTCAACGAAATTCCGGTATCCCGCAATATCCTCTCAGTAGCGCCGTCGCTGAGCAGATTATCGCCGAAAATAATTTCGCGGGGTTCCAGCCTTGCCAGCTCGGCGGCCAGCTGTTTGTGATTGGTCAGCAGGACAGAAAATTCGCCGGAAGAAATATCAGCCCAGGAAAGGGCCATCTCCTGTGTGCCCCTGGTGGCAGCGAGTGCCGCAATGTAATTGTTGGTCCGCGATTCAAGCAGCGTATCTTCGGTCAAGGTGCCGGGTGTCACCAGCCTGACAACATTTCGCCGGACAACCGATTTGCTGCCGCGTTTTTTCGCCTCCTGCGGATCCTCCATCTGCTCGCAGACTGCAACGCGGTGTTCAAGCCGGATGAGCTTCTGCAAATACTGGTCAGCGGCATGGACCGGCACCCCGCACATCGGAATATCAGCACCAAGGTGCTTGCCACGCTTGGTGAGCGCAATCCCTAAGGCGAGCGATGCTGTTTCGGCATCATCAAAGAACAACTCGTAGAAATCTCCCATGCGGTAAAACAGCAGGAAGCCGGGATGGGCCGCCTTGATTTCAAGGTATTGCGCCATCATGGGCGTCGGACGCTCCGCCACACCCTCTGTTCCCGCTACTGCCGCCATGTCATTCATGGCGGTTTTATAACAGATATTGGGGCACGGCTGTCACCCTCTATATTTGCTGAAAACAAGAGACTTGAGGATTGTTGGCACTCCCTCTAGTCTCGGCGCGCAGCGGGGAATTCTTGAAATGAGTGTTTATGAGTAGCGATAAAAAGCCCAGCCGGAAGCCTTCCATTACGGACGAAGAAGCTCTTGAATTTCATCGGCGCGGGAAACCCGGCAAGCTTGAGATCAATCCGACAAAACCCATGGCAACCCAGCGCGATTTGTCGCTGGCCTACAGCCCAGGTGTCGCGGTGCCGGTACGCGTTATCGCTGAAAATCCCGATGCCGCTTATGATTATACGGCCAAGGGCAATCTCGTCGCCGTCATTACCAACGGCACCGCCATTTTGGGCCTTGGCGACCTGGGCGCCCTTGCGGCCAAACCGGTGATGGAAGGCAAGGCTGTGCTCTTCAAGCGCTTTGCCGATGTCGATTCCATTGATCTCGAAGTTGATACCAAGGATGTCGATGAATTCATCGCCGCCGTGCGCTATCTCGGGCCCTCCTTTGGCGGCATAAATTTAGAAGATATCAAGGCGCCTGAATGCTTCATGATCGAGCAGCGCCTGCGCGAGCTCATGGATATTCCCGTATTCCATGATGACCAGCATGGAACTGCCATCATCGCCACTGCGGCGCTGATCAATGCGCTCCATATCACCAAGCGCGACTTGAAGAATTTCAAGCTTGTCTGCAATGGCGCGGGTGCCGCGGCGATTGCCTGCATCGAGCTGATAAAATCCATGGGAGTTCCGGCTGGCAATGTCCTGTTGGCAGATTCAAAAGGCGTGGTTTACCAGGGCCGAACTGAGGGGATGAATCAATGGAAGTCGGCCCATGCAACGGTCACCAAGGCCAGAAGCCTCGCTGATGCCATGGAAGGCGCCGATGTTTTCTTTGGTCTTTCAGTTGCAGGCGCCTTGACCCCTGCGATGGTCAAAAGCATGGCAAAAAATCCGATCATCTTCGCCATGGCAAATCCCGATCCGGAAATCCTGCCCGAAGAAGTGGCCAAGATCAGATCCGATGCCATCATGGCAACTGGCCGCTCCGACTATCCCAATCAGGTCAACAATGTCTTGGGCTTTCCCTTATATTTTCAGGGGCGCTCTTGATGTGCGGGCGCGCACCATCAATGAAGAAATGAAGATCGCCGCCGCTCAGGCCCTGGCAAGTCTGGCCCGCGAAGATGTTCCCGATGAAGTGGCCGCCGCCTATCACGGCTCGCGTCTTTCATTTGGACCGCAATATCTGATACCGGTTCCCTTTGACCCCAGGCTTATCTCCAGAATTCCTGTAGCCGTGGCAAAGGCCGCCATGGATACGGGCGTGGCGCGCAAACACCTTGCCGATATCGATGAATATACCGCGCAATTGTCCGCCCGGCTTGATCCCATCGCTGGAACCCTTCAGACCGTGTTTGACCAGGTGAAATCGAA
This sequence comes from uncultured Alphaproteobacteria bacterium, assembly GCA_963766425.1. Classification (GTDB taxonomy): domain Bacteria; phylum Pseudomonadota; class Alphaproteobacteria; order Rhizobiales; family Aestuariivirgaceae; genus Aestuariivirga. Next base: position 101,180 of record CAVYAB010000004.1, on the reverse strand, counting down.
ACCGAAGCGTGTTGTGTTTGCCGAGGGCGAAGAGGACCGGATGATCCGCGCCGCCAACAGTTTTGCAACAGCTGGACTGGGAACCGCCATTCTTATTGGCCGTGAAACAGAAGTTGAAAAAACCCTTGTCGCAAGTGGCCTGGAGCTTCATGAGGATGTCCAGATTCTCAATGCGCGCGTGACCGACAGAAACGTCGACTATGCCAATTTCCTCTACGAACGCTTGCAGCGCAACGGCTTCCTGTTTCGCGACTGCCAGCGTTTTGTAAATCAGGACCGCAACGTATTTGCCGCATGCATGGTAGCACTCGGCGATGCCGATGCACTCGTCACCGGTCTTACCCGCAACTTTTCCGTGGCCCTCGACAACGTCCGCCGCGCCATTGACAACCGCCCGGGCCATCGCCCCATTGGTGTATCGATGGCGCTCGTTCGGGGGCGGACGGTCTTTATTGCCGATACCTCAATTCATGAATTGCCGACAGCCGAGGAACTGGCTGATATCGCGCAGGAGGCCGCAGGCGTTGCCCGGCGCTTTGGTTATGAGCCTCGCGTGGCTTTCCTCTCCTATTCCACCTTTGGCTATCCCCGTGGCGAGCGGGCCGAATATGTGAGAAATGCCGTTGCGGTATTGGACAAACGCAATGTTGATTTCGAGTATGATGGTGAAATGGCGGCCGATGTTGCCCTGTCCCGCGATGCCATGGCGCTTTATCCATTTTGCAGGTTGACGGCACCGGCCAATGTTCTGGTGATGCCAGCGGCCCATTCGGCCTCGATTTCAACCAAGATGCTCCAGCAGCTTGGCGGCATAACGGTTGTGGGACCCTTGCTGACGGGGCTTGCAAAGCCGGTGCAAATTGCCTCCATGTCGGCAACCGCAACTGATATCGTGAATCTGGCGGCAATTGCCGCCTTCGATATCAATAGGTAACAGCATCGTCTGGCTGGCCGAAGTGCGTGAAGTAACGCGGGTTGATTTGTGAAACCGGCAGGATAATGAGCACATCGGTCGTGTTGAACTGCCGGTCGATCACCGCACCTTCCCCGATGTAGCAGCCCAAGCGCAGATATCCCTTGATCAGGGGTGGCAAGGCCTTCAACGCGGCCTTGGCATCGCCAATGGTCCCGGCATCTGATTTCATTTCAATATAGCATTCGGGCACGGCGCGGACCTTCCACTCCGAAGGAGCCGCGCAATTTCGCGCAAGAAAATTCAATGTCGAAGCGTGAACCTTCTGGTCGATGCCCTCAAGGCTTGCACAACCCAGCATAACGTCCAGTCCGTGTTGTCTCACATAGTTCCAAATACCCTGCCAAAGGAGCTCGACGACGGGCTTGGTCCGATATTGCTTGAGGACACAGGACCTTCCAAGCTCCAAAAACTTCAACTCCGGCTTTGCCGCAAGTAATGGCGCGATGTCGAATTCGCATTGCGTATAAAATCCGCCATTTTGTTCGGCAACGGATTGGCGCAGCAGACGATAGGTGCCTACCATTTCACCACCGTCAACATTGTACTGCCCTTGCCCGTTCCTGGGCATCTTGCGAACCACAATCAAATGGTCACAGAACGCATCAAAGCGGTCCGCATCCCAGCCGCGATTGGACCGAAACAGGATCTGGCTTGGCACTCAGTTCTTCATAAAAAACGCTGTAGCGCAACTTTTGCGCCGTGACTATTTCGTCTCTTGTGCGCGCCAGGCGGACACACAGGTCGTTGCGCATTCCCAAGGTGTCATGCGCGGGTGAGAGGCGGTCCAAGACTAGCTCCTGTGTCATGAAGACAAATTGCCATAAACAGCGGCCATGTGAAAGTTTGGTGACAGGCGTCAGGCGGCGGACTTGAGATTCAATATCTTGGCAATCGCCTCTTCCATGTCCTGCCGGTCAAACGGCTTGGAAAGGTGTCCATCCATGCCCGCCGCCATGCATTCAAGGTAATTTTCCCGGCGCGCGTTGGCGGTGAGCGCCAAAATTGGCAGATGCGAGATCGAGCCTGCCGTCTGTTCTATGGATCGCACCCGCCTGGTTGTCTCCAGGCCATCCAGTTCCGGCATTTCAACGTCCATGATCGCCAGGTCAAATTTGCTCTTTCCGTCCAGCAACGAGAGAACCTGCAAGCCCGATGTGACATGGTGAACCCGGTGCCCTGCTTTCTCAAGCATGGTTTTGGCCAGGAGCGCATTCACTGGATTATCCTCGGCAAGAATGACATTGAGTTGCTTTTCTGACCTGGAATTCTTGACAAATTGGCGGAGCTCCTTGACCGCGCCGCTGATCGTCTGGGCGTCGCGGGACGTCAATTGCCGCGCAACGGTGACCTTTCGAAATGGCTTCAACAGATAGCCCGCAAAGGGCTGCACCAGAAACTCCCGCAGGGCGCGCCGCTGCTCCGCCTGCATCATCACCCAAATCTGCTTGGAATCGCCGGACCTCTTGTTCTCTTGGGCCCACTTGCGAAGCTCGGTCGTATATGATGAGTCACATATCAGGACTGCCGGATTGTCATCCCGCTTGCCCGACAGCGCCTCCTGCACCTCCTGGGAACTTGAAAGTATTCTTACCGACGCTCCCAATTCCACAAGGACAGCTTCAAGATGTTGGCGGATAGGCCCCGCAGCGGCTGCAAGCTCATAGGTTCTCGCAAGGAGCGGTTTTTCCTGAAGTGCAACATCCTGTTCCTTTACGCACGGGAGAGTGATGGAGAATTTTGAGCCGCGCCCTGTCTGGCTTATAACAGTTATGCTTCCACCCATACCCTCGATCAGCTTCTTGCTGATTGAAAGCCCCAAACCCGTTCCGCCGAACAGGCGCGTCGTGTTGCTTTTGGCCTGCGCATATTCATCGAAGATATGTTCCATCTCGTCCGGTGACATTCCAATGCCGGTGTCGGAAATGTCCAGAGTCAGTGATTTGGACTTGTCGCCATAGTCAATGAACAACGACACGCCGCCCCGCTCGGTGAATTTGATTGCATTGCCGCAGATATTGAAAAGAATTTGCCGTGTCCGGTGTTCATCCCCAATGATGACGGCTGGAACATTGTTGGTCACCCTGCATGAGATTTCAATCCCCTTTGCATGTGCGCGCGGCGCCAGAAGTTCGGTAACACCTTCGGCAAGAGTTGCGAGATCAAAGGGGCTGCGCTCAAGATCAAGACGGCCCGATTCGATTTTCGAAGTGTCGAGAATTTCGTCAATGATGGACATAAGCGTTCTGCCCGAGGCATCGGCTGCTTTCGCGTAGCTTTCCTGCTCAGGCGTCAATTCAGTTTCGCGCAGCAATCCGATCATGCCGATGATGCCATTCATCGGTGTGCGGATTTCATGGCTCATCGTTGCAAGGAATCTTTGACTTGGCGCGGTTTGACGTTTCCGCCTGCGCCCGCGCCTGCTGCAGGGCGGCGATTGTTGTTGTGAGAGCCGTAATTCTGCGATCCGTAGTCCGCCGTCGGGCGGCAGAAACAAACAGGGCGGCAAGGGTGAGAACCAGCGCCGCGGCTGCAAGGTAGATCAAGGCTTCCTTGAGCCTGAGATCCTGTACAAGGACAAGAATGGAAACTGGCAGGAAAAGTCCGGCGATGCCCGCTGCCCATAGAAAATTCTGCACCGAGCGGGGCATCGAAGGCCGCGCCAAACGGCGGATCTCTTCAAGGAATCCCTTCTCGCGCCGATCTATTGCATCGCTGTCGCGTTCACTCATATGCACTGCCTGTCATGACGTCATGGCTTATTGCCCGAACATGACAGTGCAGTCTTTCAAAATAATTACGTCACGCGCAGAGGGTAAATGCAATGTGGAGGAATTCATTCAAATTTTAAATATCAGGTGCCTGCCGATGAAAGCAGTTTTTTGAACGCTTGCATCTCTTCAGGGGAAATGCCCACTTCGTGACTTGCCGCCGGATATGCACCAGTCTCCACATCTCTCGCAAACTCCGTGAAGGCCGCAATGCGCTCCTTCTGCAACCGGGCATACTCTGCGGCAAAATCGCGATAACGCTTGGCATGCCTGGGGTAATGACCTGTGTTGCTGCCGAGCACATCCTCGGCGAAAAGATACTGGGCATCGCAACCCGTTCCCGCGCCCATGGAAACCATGAAGAGTGCCGTGCGCTTTGAAATTTCACTTGCAACCTCGCTTGGCACCACTTCAATTTCTGCGCCAAAGGCACCGGCACTCTCATACGCTTTGACCGCGCTGAAAATCTGCATGGCGCTTTCGGCCGACTTGCCAACCGCCTTGAAGCCGCCGGTCCATGTGCGCTTTGAGGGAACCAGTCCCACGTGACCGATGACCGGAATGGCTTCGTCGGCCAGGCGGCGCACGGTTTGCAGGCTGGCGCTGCAGTAAACCGCATCTGCACTGGCCTTGATCATGCGAAATGACCAGCGGATGAAATCATCAGTCGTGCCTACATCGAAATAGTTGAGTCCGGGAACGGCAAAGAGGCCCGGTGCCGCATCACGAAATTCCGGATCGCACATCAGGTCCGGAGGAACCGAAACCATATCGATGCCTGCAAGCTCTGCGGCTTCTGCTTCCTGCATGGTTTCAACCCGCAGCATCGTGTACTGGTATTTGCCCTTCATGGCCCGGACATCGGCAACGGTGGGTCTCTTGCGGGTCATCACGGCGTCCTCAAGGTTTAAGAAGGGATTTCAGCTGGAATGACGGATCGGCAAGCTGTGCCGCATCGGGAGAGGCTTTTTTGCCAATCAGCATTTCAAGCAGGCGGATGTCGCGGGCAATGGAATTGCCCTGCCCGATCCCGCTCGCCCCCACTAAGCGGCCTCCGGCATCCAAGTGGCAAAGGATCAATGCATTTTCCTTCGGCACGCGCTTGACGACGGAAGCGCCGAGGTGCGGCAGTCCGGCAATTTGCAGGTTGAGTTCGTATTGGTCAGTCCAGAACCAGGGCACGGCCTCATACTGCCGTTGCCCGCCAAGCATGTTTTCAACCGCCACAATGGCCTGGTCGCTGGCATTTCGCCAGGCCTCAAGGCGCAAGCGTTCATTGCCGAAAATGGGATGGGGAAATGAACAGCAATCGCCAACCGCGAAAATATGCGGATCCGATGTCTGCAGATAAGTGTTGCACGAGATGCCATTTTCGATGGCAAGCCCCGCCTGCTCGGCCAGCCTGAAGCGCGGTGCGGCCCCGATGCCCGCGATGATGATATCCGCGGCAATTTCACGCCCATCCGACAGAACAATCTTGTCGGGGCCAATGCGTGCAATGCTGGCGCCCGCCAGAATAGTGACACCGGCCTCCGCATGGCGCTCCGCAATGCGCATCGCAATTTCTTCCGTCACACCCCGCATGAGAATGCGTGGCTGCGCTTCAATCACCGTGACGCGGCAGCCGCGCTTGGCAGCGCTGGACGCCAGTTCAAGCCCGATAAATCCGCCGCCTATGATGGCAATGTTTCTGCCTTCGGAGAATTCATTTCGTATTCTTACCGAATCGCCGATATCGCGCAGCAAAAACGCCCGTTCGGAACCGGCAAGTGACAGCTTCCGGGGCTCCGCTCCTGTCGCAATAAGCAGGCGGTCGTAAGAAATCTTTTTGCCATCGGCAAGCGACACGGTTTTTGCATTCCGGTCTATGGCCGTGGCCGCGCTCCCACGCAAAAAATTGACCTCAAGCGAGGCCATCATGCCCTCATCAAGCAAATAGGTGGGTTGCGGTTCGGCGTCGTCCATGATGGCGGCCTTGGAAAGGGGCGGTCGGTCGTAGGGGGCGAACGCCTCGTCGCTGATGAGAGTAACCGGGCCTTTCCACGCATTCTCGCGGAATGCGACGGCGGCCCGCGCCCCCGCCTTGCCGCCGCCCACAATCACCATGCTGGCTTCGGTCATTCTATGCGCCCGTGTCGATCAGGACTTTTCCAGCTTCAACCTTGACCGGATAAGTTTTGAGATTGACGCAAACCGGCGCTCCCTTTGCGGCACCGTTGCGATAGTCAAACCGGCCATTGTGCTTCGGGCATTCGATGATGTTGTCCATCACCAGCCCGTCAGCGAGATGGACTTTTTCATGGGTGCAAAGGCCATCGGTGGCATAGAACTTGTCATCGGGTGAATGATAGATGGCAAAGGTTTGCCCCCCGTGGTCAAAACGCATCACATCTTCTTCGTCGATGTCATCGGTCGCACAAACTTCAATCCATTGGCTCATGGGTTTTCCTTCAATCCATCGCAGCTGTAACAGGCGCAACGCCCTCTGGCAATTTGGGCTTGATGTACCAGTCCGGATCTTTCCGCTGGCGCCATAGAGCCGGAATGATTTCACGATAGGCATCAATGATGCCTGAGTTTGGCCGTGGCAAATAAGGTTGCAGTTCCTTGTGGAGTTCCGGAAGCGCATGATAGGGCACCATGGGAAACATGTGGTGCTCGATGTGGTAATTCATGTTCCAGTAAATAAAACGCAGGACCGGGTTCATGAGGACTGTCCGGCTGTTGAGGCGGTGGTCGAGCACATCTTCGGCAAGTCCGCCATGCTGGGTGAGCCCGGTCATAACACTGACCCAGGCCCCGTACATGGTGGGCAATGGACCTGCGAACAGCATCGGCAGGATTGATCCCGAATAAAATGCGCTGGCAATGATGGCAAGATGGATCACGATCCAGATGCGGGCCACCACATAGACCCTGTCCCGTTCCATTTCAGGAATGAAGGTCGCCTCCTCGTCACCAAGGCGACCAGCGGCGTGGCGCACTATGCTCTTCATCGCAGCCCAGGTTTGCGGAATGGCGAAAAACAGGGAAATGATCTTGAGAATCATCACCGGGCGCATCACGGCAATTTCCGGATCGCGGCCAACGATGATGGTATCCGTATGATGGCGCGTATGGCTCCAGCGCCACACCGTGGGTTCACGCATGATCATGAAGCAGGCGATGTGATAAATTGCATCGTTCATCCAGCGCGTCTTGAACGCCGTGCCGTGGCCGCATTCATGCCAGCGCGAATCCGTCGATGATCCGTAGAGCACGCCGTAGATGATGAAGAACGGAAGTGCCGCCCAGGTGGGCCAGAAGTAATAGGCAAACCCGCCGCTCACGAGGAATGACGCAAACCAGATCAGGGTGTCGCGGAGGGCGGGCGCATCTTTCCGCGTCATCAGCTCTTTGAGCCGCTTGCGTGGCAGCGGACATTGATACCACTGGGCGGACGCCAGCCCCATTTCCTCGGCGATCTTGGAGTCCCGGCCCAAAAGGCCATAGTCACGCGGTGTGGCAGTCACATTCATAGGGCTTACTCCGAAACGTGCTGGTTCCCTTAGTCGAGGATTTCCCTAGGAGCAAATGGATTTTGATATGTTCTATCAAATTGCATCAAAAACTTTCATGTGCTAGGGAGTCAAATACTGAAGGAAATCAGGATGGGCAAACGGGCAACAATTACTGATCTGGCACGCGAAGCGGGCGTGAGTGTTGCCACTGTGGATCGCGTCCTGAACCGGCGCCTGCCCGTGCGCGAGAATACGGCCCTGCGCGTTGTGGCCGCCGCCGAATCCATTGGCTACCATGCCACGGGCCTGCTCAAGCAGCGCATGACTGAGGTGAAGCCCTGCACCTTGGGGTTCCTTCTACAGAAGCGTAACGATGATTTTTACAAGGCCTTTGCAAATGAACTCATGAACGCGACAAAGTCAGCAAGCTTCATTCGCGGCAAACCTGTCATTGAATTCATGGATGAGCTCGTGCCGTCATTTATCGCGGCAAAAATCCGTGAAATTGGCGCTCGTGTAGATGCGCTGTCAGTTGTCGCCGTTGATCATCCTCTGGTGAGCGAAGCGGTTGAAGAGATCGTTGCCAAGGGTAAACCCGTGTTCACCTTGCTGAGCGATCTCACAACGCCGGCGCGCTCTGGTTATATAGCCGTAGATACCCGTAAAGCTGGCCGCACTGCCGCCTGGACCATATCAAGGCTGGCGAAGCAACCGGGAAAAATCGGCATACTTTTGGGAAGCCATCGCTATCTCAGTCAGGAAACTGCCGAAATCAGTTTCAGGAGCTACATGCGTGAAAACGCCCCGCAGTTTCAACTGCTTGAGCCCCTGGTGAATCTTGATGACCCGCGCATTGCCTATGAAGCGGTAGAAGACATGATCTCGAGCAACGCGGATCTCGTTGGAATCTATATGGCCGGTGGCGGCAGGGAGGGCCTTATCCGGGCTCTCCGCGATGAGAATGTCGGTGGGCGCATCATCGCCGTATGCAACGAATTGATCCCGGTTACCCGCAGCGCCCTGATCGACGGCATCATTGACATGGTTCTCGGAACGCCGATTGCGGCACTGGCTTCCCACGCCGTTGCAGCCATGGCCCAAGCCGCAGGTTCTGATCGCAACGATGGCAGAACCGTGATTCAACTTCCGGCAGATGTATTTATCAGCGAAAACATCTGAGAGCCTCTATCAAGACAAACTCCCTGATAAATGATAGAATTTGATAGGTTCGCATTTGACTCCATGACGAGTGTTTGACTCTCTCTTGCAATGGAATATTCTATCCAAATTAGGGCCAAGATGTTCCAAATATTCCATCTTGGTTCCAGAAAGCCGGAATGCTCCAATCATAAGGAACAGCTGGCCAGGGAGGATTTGAATGTTTTTCACATTTTGTCCGACCGTGACTTTTTACGCCTTGCCCCGTCTTGGGGCTATTCCGGCAAATCAAAGAGTGCCACCGGACACTCTCACGGAGGAGTTAAAAAAATGAAGAAATTTATTCTCGCAGCCGCCATGACAGCGCTCATGTCCGGCACCGCACTTGCTGCAAACATCGGCGTATCCATGGCCAAGTTCGACGACAACTTCCTGACCGTTCTCAGGAACGGCATGATCGAGCAGGCGAAAGGCATGGACGGCGTCAATCTGCAGGTTGAGGATGCACAGGACGACGTGGCCAAGCAGCTCGACCAGATCAAGAACTTCATCGCCTCGGGCGTCGACGCGATCATCGTGAACCCGGTTGACACGTCTGCAACTCAGGCGATGTCAGACGCTGCCGCCGCAGCAAAGGTTCCGCTGGTCTATGTGAATCGCGAGCCAATCAACGTCGACACGCTTCCCGACAACCAGGCTTTCGTCGCCTCCAACGAACGCGACTCGGGCACACTGGAAACCCTGGAAGTCTGCCGCCTGTTCAAGGAAGCGGGCAAGACCGAAGCCAAGGTTTACGTAATCATGGGTCAACTCTCGAACCAGGCCGCCCAGCAACGCACCAAGGACATCGACGAGGTTATCGCCACGCCTGAGTGCAGCTTCATCAAGATCATCGACAAACAGACTTCGAACTGGAACCGTGACGAGGCCCAGAACCTGATGACCAACTGGCTTTCGACAGCCACTCCTTTTGATGGCGTAATAGCCAACAATGACGAAAGTGCCATCGGCGCCATCCAAGCCATGAAGGCGGCCAATGTCGACATGAAGTCGGTTGTCGTTGGCGGCGTGGATGCAACGCAGGATGCGCTGGCCGCCATGCAGGCGGGCGATTTGGACGCAACCGTGTTCCAGGATGCGGCGGGCCAGGGCGCGGGGGCTCTCGATGCGGCACTCAAACTTGCAAAGGGCGAAGCGGTGGACCAGAAGGTCTACATCCCCTTCAAGCTGGTGACTCCGGTCAACATCGGCGACTATCTGAAAAAGAATTGAGACGCGGTACAACACGCATTTTGGAGCGGCGCATCGGCGCCGCTCCTTTTCGTAGCAGAACGACCGGTAAAAAAATTGGTGTTCACAAGACGGTATCTTGCTCTAGCATGAGCGAGGGCTGGAATTCGGACGCCGAGGCGTCCATCGGTGGAGGGTGACAGTGGCACAGACAACTCACGGCGTTGGTGGCCTGACCTATGACGCTTCAAAGCGGGCTTGGCCGCCGGAACTCAACGTGTTTGTGGCGCTGCTGCTCATCGTAGCGATCTTTGAAATTTTGGGCCGCCTCATCATCGGCGACAGCTTCCTCTTCAACACCCGTGAAAATGTTGCGGGGCTTTTCAACCAGCAGCGACTGGAAATCATTATTCTCCAGGTCTCCATCGTTGGCATCATTGCGATCGGCGTCACCCAAGTGATCATCACCGGCGGCATTGACCTGTCATCCGGTTCCATCGTCGGCGCCACCGCCATGATTGCAATGTCCTTTGCCCAAGTCGCTGTCGTCAATGGCAACCCCAATCCCACGGCGGTTTTTGGGGGCGGTGGCTTGCTGGACCTGCCTGTCATCGTACCGATTCTTGTGGCTCTTGCCTGTGGCCTGCTGGCCGGCGCAGTAAATGGCGCCTTGATCGCCTACACGCGCATTCCGCCTTTCATTGCAACGCTTGGTATGATGGTTGCGGCGCGAGGCATATCCAAGTGGTGGACGAAAGGCAAACCCATCTCATTTCCCACCGAAGGCTATACCGACATCGGCAAGGGCCTGATGCCGGTTGTCATCTTCCTGTCGTTGGCGATCTTGTTCCAACTCATCTTGAGTTACACAAAATATGGCAAGTACTGCTACGCCATCGGCTCGAACGAGGAGGCAGCGCGCGTCTCAGGCATCAAGGTGGAACATCACAAGATCCTAGTCTACACCATCGCCGCAATGCTTGCCTCGCTCGCAGCCGTGGTGGTGAGTTCCAAGAATTTGACGGCGCAGTCTAGCATGGGCGTGATGTACGAGCTCGACGCCATCGCCATGACGGTGATCGGCGGCGTGTCGCTCTCCGGCGGCCGGGGCTCGATCGTCGGCACGGTCATAGGAGCCTTGATTTTCGGTGTGATCATCTCAGGCTTCACCTTCTTGAAGCTCGATGCCTATTACCAGGAGATGGTGAAGGGCGCGATCATCGTCGGCGCCGTGGTTTTGGATCAATGGCGGCAGCGTCGCCAGGCAATAGGAGGCTGAACCATGGCGGAAGTCATTCTGCGCACCGAAGGGCTGACTAAACATTATGGCGGCGTGCATGCCCTGCAGGACGCGAACTTCGAGCTCCAAATGGGCGAGCATGTCGCCATCATGGGCGACAATGGCGCGGGCAAGTCAACCTTTGTTAGGCAGATCACTGGCGTCGAGCAACGTACAAGCGGAAAGATTCTCTTCTACGGGCAGGAGGTGCATTTCAAAGGTCCGCTCGACGCCCGCGAGGCAGGGATAGAGACGGTGTTCCAGAATCTGGCGCTGGCCGACGATCTCGATGTTCCATCGAACCTGTTTCTCGGCCGCGAGAAGATCTGGCTCAATCTCGGGCCGTTCTCGATCCTCGATTTCAAGGGCATGCGCGCCGCGACCGAGAAGGCGCTGCTGCGCACCGCGGTCAAAATCCCGAACCTCAGCAACTCCATCCGCAAAATGTCCGGCGGCCAGCGGCAATGCGTGGCGATCGCCCGGACTGCGACTTTCGCCTCGAAGCTCATCATCATGGACGAGCCAACGGCGGCACTCGGCGTCCAGGAGACGGCACAGGTTGAAAATATCATCCGCACATTGAAGACCAATGGCGAGCCATTGATCATCATCTCGCATAACATGCGGCAGGTTTTCGACTTGGCCGACAGGATCGTCGTCTTCCGTCGCGGACGGATCGTGGCGAACCTGATGAAGCATGAGACCAGCGGCCAGGACGTCGTCGCCTATATCACCGGTGCCAAGACCGGAGCGGAATACGCCGACGCAGCCTGATCACGCGGCGATCTGAAACGCGGCGAGTTTCTGGCGATAGCTCAGGGCCTCGGCGATGTGGAGGCGCGCGATCTGCTCGCGTCCGTCGAGATCGGCCAAGCGTGCGCGCCACGCGCAGCACCCGGTGATAGCCCCGCGCTGAAAGTCCCATGGCATCGGCCGCATCGCGCATGAGCTTGAGGCCAGCCTGATCTGGCTGGGCAATTTCTTCAAGTAAAGCTCCATCAGCTTGCGCATTGATGCGCAGATGAGCCATGCCCAGTTTTTCAAAACGCTGTCTCTGCCGCAAGCGCGCGGCAGCAACGCGGACAGCGACATCAGCACTGGTTTCCTTAGGCGGCGGCAAGGTGAGATCGGAAATTTTCACCGCGGGTAATTCGATTTGAATATCCATGCGGTCGAGAAGCGGCCCTGAAATCCGCTGCTGATAATCCGAAGCACAGCGCGGGCCCTTGCGGCAGGTGTGCCCCGGCTCACCCGCCATGCCGCACTTGCACGGGTTCATCGCGGCGACGAGTTGAAACTGCGCCGGATAGGTCACGTGATAATTGGCGCGCGCTACCACGGTTTCACCCGTCTCAAGCGGCTGCCGCAAACTTTCCAGAACGCGCGGCTGAAATTCGGGAAGCTCATCAAGAAACAAAACGCCATGATGGGCGAGCGCCATTTCACCGGGCTTCGCCCGCGTGCCACCACCAACGAGAGCGGGCATGCTGGCCGAATGATGAGGCGAGCGGAAAGGCCTGCGCCGCGAGAGCCTGCCATCCTTCAATTCGCCGCCGAGCGAGGCCACCATGCTGACGTCGAGCATTTCGCGCGGGTCCATGGGCGGCAATATGGAAGGAAGGCGCTGGGCCAGCATGGATTTGCCGGCACCAGGCGGACCGACCATGAGCAGATGATGCCCGCCAGCCGCCGCCACTTCCAAGGCGCGCTTGCCGCTTTCCTGTCCCTTGATATCGCGCAAGTCAGGCAGCACGCCAAGCTCTGGCGCAAGGGCAGGCTTGGGGGCCGAGAGAACCTGCGTGCCCTTCACATGATTGATGAGTTGAATGAGATTGTCGGGCGCGAGGATATCAATGTCCTCACCGGCCCAGGCCGCTTCGGCGCCTGAGGCCTTGGGGCAGATCAGGCCCATCTCCCGGCCATTCGCCGCAATCGCCGCGGGAAGCGCTCCCGCCACCGCCATCAGCGAGCCATCAAGGGCAAGCTCGCCCAGCACGACATAGCGGTTCAAAAAATCTGGCGGGATGACGCCGAGTGCCGAGAGCACGGCGAGTGCGATGGGCAGATCAAAGTGGCTGCCTTCCTTGGGGAGATCGGCGGGCGAGAGATTGATCGCCAGGCGCTTGCCCGGAAGGCCGAGGCCTATGGCATAGAGTGCGGCGCGCACCCGCTCGCGGCTTTCGGCCACCGCCTTGTCGGGCAGGCCCACGATATGAAACTGCACGGCGCCCGAGAGGAATTGCGCCTGCACATCAACCGCCACGGCCTCAATGCCCTGAAACGCAACCGTCGCCACCCGTGATGTCATCGTCCGCCCCCAATTGAGAAGCGAGGCTACAACAGCGGCTCCGGATTGTCAAGAACATTTAGTGAACATTGCTTTCTTTGACGGGGCGGCGGTCATCAATGCGCTCGCAAAGGGCGTGAAACATACGCATCAATGGTCCAGCCCTCTTCCTCGTTGAGTTTGCCAAGGCGGGCGGTGAACCTGTCCAGATCATCGAAGCCCGCGCACATGAATTCGTCCCAGTCGTGGTGTGTTGCGAAGTGGGTTTTCAGGCAGGCCTTTCCGGCAGCCAGCTTTCTGCAGGCCTTGTTGCCGCGGCCACAGGAGGCATGCGGGCATGTGCGCGAGTGGTTTCACGCGGGCGTAACTATCTGTCATGTGGCAACTCCAAAATTTGGCGGGGGTTGGGAGAGGGAAGGAAATGGAGGGGAATGCCGGAGCCTGGCTCCACGCCGGGGTAGGGTAGTGTTATGCGCGGAGCCTCGGCTCGCGAACGCTGCGATTTTAACTTCCGGGTCGCACTTCGGCCCTGTCCTAAGCGGACCGCCTAACTGCCTTGCGGCGCGCGGGTCATAGTGCCCGCCGGGCTTGCCGGAAACTCCCGGGACTTCTGGTGCGTTAGACCATAGGCCGCGGGCGCTGCAAACTGTTCCGCAATTTCGAGACGCTGTCGACATCGTCCCCTCCTTTGGAACAGTTCGAAAAGGTGTATAATCCTATGATAGGAATGAGTCAAGGGATATAGGAAAATAAATCTTGGCGGGCTCCCAGAGATTACCGCCCTCTCCCGCGCACGCTGTAAACTGGATGCAACTCAACCCTTGTAATAGATAAATTTTTGTTCTACTTTTGTTCGATGGCGAGGTTTCAAGTTGGCAAAACTACCCACTCAACAATTTGGAAGTCCTGATACCAACCTGAAGCTAGATAAGCTCGCGGAATACCTGGATCGCTTTACTACGGCACTTCAATTCCAACCATCACATGAGAAGCCCTTCCACAAAATATATTTTGACGCTTTTGCGGGAAATGGCGGCATCGACATTGTAGGGGAAAGCATGCCTCTATTTGATGTTTATGAGTCCACAAATTTTATCAAGGGAAGTGCGAGGCGAGCATTGGAATTGAAGGTCCCGTTTGATGAGTACATTTTTGTCGAAAAGGACAAGACAAGAGTAAAAGAATTGCAAGAAATGGTCGATTTGGAATACTCCAACCTTGCATCTCGCGTGAGAGTTATGAATGGCGATGCTAACAAAGTGCTGCAAGAGTTCTGCCGGTCACATGATTGGTATGCAAAGCACTCGCGACAATCACGGGCCGTTGTGTTCTTAGACCCATTTGGAAATAATGTAGTTTGGGATACGATCAAGAGTGTAGCCCAAACAAAAGCCATTGACCTTTGGTATCTGTTTCCAGCAGGCTTGGGAGTAAATCGTCAAGTCGGAAATGATGGTAAGATACATTACACCCACGAAGCATCGATTGATGCATTGTTTGGTGGGGCAGATTGGCGGGAACTTGCAAGACAACAGACAGGTCAACTATCGTTTGACAGCATACCCACGCCGGCGTTTGAAAAATTATCAACGCCAAAAATAATGACCGAATTTATGATAAAATGCATGAAGCCAATCTTTGGTGGCGGTGTTCTAGATGACTGGTTGCCGCTCGGTGGAAAAGGACGACACGACTATTCTTTATTGTTTGCATGGGCAAACCCAAGCCCTAAAGCTAAGCTTGCGGCAAAGCTTGCAGCTGCAGTATTAAAGAGAAAGAAGTAATGGCCGGGCTCTCTGACATAGAATGGACTGACGCAACGTGGAATCCGATTGCGGGTTGTACGATGGTCTCGCCGGGCTGCACCAATTGTTACGCAATGCGAATGGCGGCGCGTCTTCAATCAATGGACCATCCATCCTATCGCGGTACCACGCGTAAAAGCGGCGGTCGTCCTGTGTGGACTGGCAAGTTCAATCTTGTGAGGAAAGCCCTCGACATTCCGCTGCGTTGGAAAAAGCCACGCAAGATTTTTGTGAACTCGATGTCTGATTTATTTCAGGACGGAGTTCCACCCGAGTTCATTGCGGAAGTTTGGAAGACGATGGTAACTGCAGATCACCACGTCTATCAAATTCTGACAAAGCGCCCGGAAAACATGAAGCGAGTTGTTGAGTCACTAGATCTGAAAGTGGCTCCACATATCTGGCTCGGCACTTCTGTCGAGAGCGAAAAATTTGTTGAGCGTGTTTCAATACTGAGGGATACGCCTGCTGCGATTCGATTTGTTTCTTTTGAACCACTCTTGGGGCCGGTTGGACCTGTTGATCTCTCGCGTATTCATTGGGCGATTGTGGGCGGTGAGTCAGGACCTGGATCACGCCCAATTGAACAAAAATGGGTACGGGAAATTAAGGCTCAATGCCGCAAGAATGATACGGCATTTTTCTTCAAACAATGGGGCGGCACAAACAAAAGGGCCTCTGGCCGAGAATTTTACGGCAGAACGTGGGACGAATATCCGGCAGAACCAGCGCTTAGTTCTACTGAAAGTTGATTATAACCATGGCACCTGCAGTACACCCTGGCCGCCTGCTTCGCCGCGAGATGACGGCGCGTAAGCTGCGTGCCAACCGTCTTGCAATCGACCTCGGCGTGCAGTCGGGACGCGTCACTGGCATACTCAACAACCGTAGGTCAATCACGGCGGATAATGCATTGCGCCTTGCACCCTATTTCGGCAACAGCGCCCAATTCTGGCTCGATCTGCAAAGCCAGTAAGATATCGCCATCGTGGAGCGCTAGCGCGGTGCAGAGATCAAGAAGCGTGTCGTACCCACAAATGCCGCGTGAGTCGTTTGGACGAGGGTTTGAAAAACTAAAAGCCGAATTGATTAGAGCCCAACGAACGGAGCGGTAGCAATTACGACCAGAATACCCGCAACGATGCTGATAACCCAAGGATTGCTCAATACTGTCCGGATTCGCGATGGCATCACATTTGAAAATTTTTCCAATTGGGATGCTGTTTCGTTTTCACTCACGTAATCCAGGATAAAGGGTATCTTGAATTTTAATCGGGTGCGCCGAAGAAAATATTTTTTGGGTTTAGTATTCGCGGGAACCGTGCGCAATGGACGGTTTTTCATATTGAACTCTCCAAAATCGTACCGTTCGTTGTCAGAGGCACACAAAAAGATGCCCACGGAGCCTTCTTCACCCGTGTTTGACGTCACAAACCCTGCCTGAGAAACGCAAATTCCTCAGATTGTTAGGCACTGATTTTGGTTTTTATACTCTTGGGAGAAGCGGCCTTACTGTCGCGTCTCCGTCCCCACGGCCTTGATTGTTAAATTATTACACCGCTTACCGGACGTCAATAGCTAGTGTGTTAACAAAATTCATCGCCAACCTATTGTGTTTCCAAGCTTTCCCCCTTGCCATTGCCTGCCCGCTGCAGCAGATTCGTCCGTGGAAAACATCAGCGAGGGGTTTGCACATGAACGATTTCATCCTGTTTCTGCATTTTTTTGGCCTGATGCTCGGTGCGGCGGGGGGCCTTGGCAGTGGCGTTCTCATGCGCCGCGCCCTTGCCATGCCTGCCGATGAGGCGAAAGTGGTACGGGGGCTCGGGCCGCTGCTTGCCAATGTAGCCCACATCGGCGTGGCCCTGCTCTGGGTCACCGGCCTCATCCTCGTGTGGAGCAAATGGGACGGCTTTGCCAACCTGCCGCAGCTCTTCTGGGTCAAGGCCATCTTCATCCTCTCACTCACCGCGGTGGCAATATTCGTCCACATGACCTACGCGGAAATCCGCAAAGGCAATGTGGCAGTGGCCTCGCGCCTTCCGAAGCTCGGCCCCATGGGCGGTGTGTCGGCAATTCTTGCCGTGCTCTTTGCCGTCTATACTTTCGGCTAGCCAATTGCCTCTGCTGGCATGACAAACTCAAACCGGGCATTTGCCTGTTACGCCATTACGCTGGCGCTTGCCGTGGCTGTGGTTTTTTTGGTTCCGTTTCTCGGCGAGGCAAGCCTTATCGTGACGATGATGACGCCGACCATTGCGACGGTGATCATGTTGACGGTGATTGCGCCCGAAGGCGGTTTCCGCAAAGTGCTGTCGCTTCTCGGCCTCGACCGCGCCGGACTCAGGGGCTGGCCCCTTGCCATAGCCGGACCGGCGGCAATCCATTTGGTGGGTCTTGTTATCCTTTCGCTCGCCGGACTCGCAGTTTTCGTCGCACCACAGATGAGCGGTTCCGTGGGCTTTACGATTTTCAAAATATCCACCGGCCTTGCTCATTGGAACGCTCTTTGCGCTGGGCGAGGAGATCGGCTGGCGCGGCTACATGCTGCCCCGCCTGTTTTCCTTTGGCGTCGTGCCGGCCATGTTGATCGTGGGCTTTCTGCATGGCGTCTGGCATCTGCCAATCATGCTCACCACCGACTATTATCACAACACCGGAAATCCGCTGCTCGTCGTGCCCCTGTTCCTGGTGACAGTCACCTTGGCCGGCGTGTTCTTTGGTTTCATCAGAATCTGGACCGGAAGCGTCTGGGCCGTGGCCATTGCCCATGCGGCGGCCAACACGGCATGGGAACTCATGACCGAAATGACCGAGACCAAATCGCCGCTCGTGCTAGAATATGTAGGCGGCGAAAGCGGCGTGATCATGATCGCCGGCTTGCTTATCTTCAGCTTTGTTATTATCCGTCACATGAAAAGCGAAAAATTCAAACTGGCGCTAGACTCACCCTAGCATCCGCTCCTCGATCGCGTCCCAGATCAGCGCGGCGATGTCGGCACCGCCGAAGCGCTTCACTTCGCGGATGCCCGTGGGCGAGGTCACGTTGATTTCGGTGATGTAATCGCCGATCACGTCGATGCCGACGAAAATAAGCCCGCGCTTTTTCAAATCCGGCCCAATGGCCTCGCAGATTTCCCGCTCGCGCCGGGTCAGCGTCGCAGGCTCCGGCCTGCCACCCACATGCATGTTGGAGCGGGTTTCATGGGCGGCCGGAACCCGGTTTATGGCGCCCGCGAATTTTCCATCCACCAGGATGATGCGCTTGTCGCCCTTGCGCACGTCGGGCAGGTATTTCTGCGCGATGTAGGGTTGATGAGGGAAGGTGTGGCCGAAGATTTCCAGAAGCGATGCAAAATTCTGGTCGCTGCCCCTGATGCGGAACACACCAATGCCACCATTGCCGTAAAGCGGCTTGATGATGATGTCCTCATGCTGCATGCGGAAGGCCGCAAGCTCGGAGGCATCCCTGGTGATCAGCGTGGCCGGCATGAACTCCTTGTAGTTCAGGACGAAAAGTTTCTCCGGCGCATTGCGCACTTCCGTGGGATCGTTCACCACCAGCGTCCGGGGATGAATATGGTCCAGCATGTGGGTGGCGGTGATATAGCCCATGTCAAAGGGCGGGTCCTGGCGCATGAGAACCACGTCATAATCGCTGAGGCTCACGCGCTCTTCCTCGCCCAGCGAATAGAAACTCGGGGCCTCATCCTTGACCCGCACGTCATGGCCCGTGGCGGAAAGAATGCCGGAGGCGAGCGCCAGGGTTTGCGTCTGGTAGTAAAACAGCGTGTGGCCGCGGCGCTGCGCTTCCAGCATCATGGCAAAGGTGGAATCGCCCTTGATATTGATCTTCTCGATGGGGTCCATCTGGATGGCGACATTGAGCGACATGGTTCACGCGTCTCCCGGAAAGGCATTCTCGATGTGGTGCGGCAAGAAATAGGCATTCACCACCACGATGTCAAAACGGCAGAAATTGCTGTTCGATATTTTGTCCCGCGCCATCCAAAGCCGCGCCGCCGCCGCAATGCGTTTCGATTGGGTTGTGGTGACGGCTTCAACGCCCTTGTCGCGCGAGGCTCGCGCCTTGACTTCGATGAAGGCGGTGACGTCCTTGCGCCGCATGATGAGATCAATTTCGCCGTGATGGCTTTTATAACGCTGGGCCAGCAGCCGGTAACCCTTCAGGCGCAGATACATCAGCGCTACGAGTTCGGCCAAATGTCCGCGCTTCTCCGCCCTCTCGCGTTTCCTATTCATGCCTTGCGCGCCAGGATTCGTGCATAAATATCTTTCTTGGCGAGATCAAAACGCTTGGCAATGTCAGATGCCGCCTTGGCCGCTGGCATGGATTTCAGGGCGTCATCGATTGCTGATTCTATATCTTCATCGCTGGCCTGCGATGTATTTTGTTCCGGCGGTGCAATCACCAAAGTGATTTCACCTTTGACCGATGGACGCGTGGAAAGAATTTCGTGAACTTCCATGGCGGTTCCACGCAACACTTCCTCGTGGAGCTTGGTGAGCTCGCGCGTGACCGCAACACGTGGGTTGTTCATGACGCCCGCCACATCAACCAGGGCACCAACAATCCGGTGCGGACTTTCAAATGCGATCAATGTTGCTTTCACATTCATGAACTCGGTTAGTAGCTTTTTGCGCTCACCGGACTTTGTGGGAAGGAAACCAAGGAAAACGAAACGGTCCGTGGGCAAGCCCGATAGCGCCAGGGCGGTGAGAACAGCCGAGGCACCGGGGATGGCCGTCACCGGAATTTCATTGGCCACACAATCGGCTACCAGCCGGTAGCCCGGATCAGACACCAGCGGCATCCCCGCATCACTCACCAATGCTATTGATTGCCCTTCGCCCAGGGCGCGCAGGATAGCAGGCCGCACTTTTGCGGCATTGTGTTCGTGATAGGCCATGAGCCTGGTGCGGATGCCGTAACGCTCCAGAAGCTTGGCCGTGGTGCGCGTATCCTCGCACAGAAGCGTATCAACCGCCGCCATGGTGGAAAGCGCCCGCAGCGTAACATCGCCCAGATGGCCAATGGGCGTTGCCGTCACATAAAGCCCAGGGGCCAAATTTTCCGCCTCGAATTGGCTGGCACCTATGCTATAGCTCCGGGGGAGGGGTCGTGTTTGTGGTGTCATGAGTTTCCGTTGGGATGGCGAGGTGGGTAGATTGAGTGTAGCGCAACCGGTTCTAGGGCGGGAGTGGCGAAATCTGCTTGCCGTGTTTTTTGTCCTGCTGCTTACGGGCTGCGGAGCCATGTCGAAAGTGGGCGACCTGTTCGGCGATGAGCCCGAACCCCAACAGCCAATCCCTGTACTAAACACCAAAATAGCCCTGCTTTTGCCGCTTTCGGCCCCGGGCGAGACCCAGAATATTGCCCGCGCCATGCAGCAGGCAGCCGAATTGGCTCTAAAGGATCTTGGCGGCAGTAGCCTGATTGTCAAAGATACCGGGGGCACGCCGGACATGGCCCGCGTTGCGGCCCAAGCCGCCCTTGATGAAGGGGCCGGCATCATCCTGGGGCCGCTGCTCTCCACCGAAGTGCAGGCCGTCTCGCCCGTGGCGCGGGCCCGAAACGTAAATGTCATCGCCTTTTCGTCGGTCAGCTCCGTAGCCTCGCAAGGCACCTTCCTGATGAGCTTCCTTCCCGATGAGGAAGTATCCAACGTGGTGCGCTATGCTGCCGCCAAGGGTTACCGCAATATCGCCTTGCTTTACCCGGCTTCCCAATATGGCACCGCCATTGAACAGGCCCTCGGGCGTTCCGTGTTGAGCGAAGGCAGCACCATCGTGGCAGCCCAAAGCTATGCGCGCCAGCCCACCGCTGTGGTGCAGCCCGCCGCAAGCATCGCGGCTTCCGTGTCAAGCCAGGGCTCAGCCCTTCTCCTGCCTGAAGGCGGACAGATGTTGCGCAGTGTCGGCCAGGCGCTCACAAACAACGGTGTGAGCCCGCGCACCACAAAGATTTTGGGAACCGGCCTGTGGGATGACGGGCTTACCCGTTCCACACCCATAGCACTTGGCGGCTGGTATGCGGGTGTTGCCCCGCAACTCGTGCAGGCCTTCGAACAGAAATATGTGGCAAGCTACGGCGTGAAGCCGCCGCGCATCGCAAGCCTTGCCTATGATGCCACGGCCTTTGCTTTCAATCTTCAGAAAGCCGGCGATGTCTCGGAAGTGGGCATCGCCAATCCAACCGGCTTCCAGGGTTCAAACGGCCTGTTCCGCTTCCGCGAAAACGGCCTGATCGAGCGCGGCCTTGCCATTCTGCAGATGGGGCCCGGCGGGCCAGACGTTATCCAACAGGCGCCAACCAGCTTCAGCCCGCAAGTTCAGTGATCAGCGCATTAAGCAGGCGGCGTCCCTGCGTTGTTGCCATCAGGCGCGTTCCCTCGCGCTTGATGAGGCCCAAAGATTTCAGCCC
Organism: uncultured Alphaproteobacteria bacterium; assembly: GCA_963766425.1. Taxonomy (GTDB): domain Bacteria; phylum Pseudomonadota; class Alphaproteobacteria; order Rhizobiales; family Aestuariivirgaceae; genus Aestuariivirga. Next base: position 79,732 of record CAVYAB010000004.1, on the reverse strand, counting down.
GGCAATCTTGTTGGGGTCCATGGGCAGGCCTTTAAGATTTTCATAACGCGCGAGATCAATGCCGTCACTGACGCGAAGCCCCATGATCAGATATTCCGAAGCCTGGTCTACCGGCGGCACGAGCGTTGTCTTCAGCAATGCCATGGCCTTTTTCATTCACCAGCTTGCGCCAGGTCTCGGGATATTTTTCCATCACAATGGCGCGGCGATTTTCGCCTTCGGCAATGCGCGCATGGGCGCCGGGACCAACGCCCACATATTCGCCATAACGCCAATAGAGCAGATTATGCCGCGACTCCTGGCCCTCGCTGGCATGATTTGAAACTTCGTAGGCCGAAAGGCCATGCTTTTCGGTAAGTGTTTGTGTGAGTTCAAACAGGTCGGTGGCGCGGTCCTCATCGGGAACAATGAGCGCGCCCTTGGCGTGGAGATCGAAATAGACCGTGCCGGGTTCTATGGTGAGCTGGTAGAGCGACATGTGGCCCTCTTGTTCCCCAAGAGCACGGGTCAATTCTTCTTTCCACTGTATCAGTCGTCTGCTGCGGCCGCGCATAGATCATGTCGAAGGAGACGCGCGGGAAAACTTTTGCCGCGAGGCGGAAAGCCTTCAGCGCTTCATCGGGTGTATGCTGGCGGCCCAGCGCTTTCAAATCATTTTCATTCAGCGCCTGCACGCCAACGGAAACACGGTTCACCCCCGCCGTGCGATAGCCCCGGAAATTTTCGGCCTCGACACTTGTTGGATTGGCCTCAAGGGTAATTTCAACCGTATCTGCAACGGGCCAAAGCTGCGCGATCTGGTCAATGACTTCCGCAACAGCGGCAGGCGGCATGAGAGACGGCGTGCCGCCGCCAAAGAAAATGCTGCTCACCTTGCGGCCCGGCGTGATGTCGGCAAACCATTTCAGTTCCGCGGTAAGCGCCTTTGCAAATGACATCGCGTCAACGTCATGGTGGCGCACATGGGAATTGAAATCGCAATAGGGGCACTTGGCCTTGCAGAACGGCCAATGCACATAGATGCCGAAGTCTTCGCTAGAGGAGGGCATCGACAAGCCTTTCAAAGGCGCGGCCCCGGTGCGACATCAAGGTTTTTTTGGCCGGGTCCATTTCACCGAAGGTTTCTGTTTCGCCATCGGGCACAAACATGGGGTCATAGCCAAAGCCGCGCGTGCCGCGCGGTGGCCAGGTCAATGTGACCATAAACGCGGCCTTCAAAAAATTGCACTTCGCCATGGGGCCAGGCCACGCACAGCGTGCAATTGAAATTTGCTTTGCGTTTTTCTGGTGTCGTGGCGCCAAGGGCCTGCAGTTTTTCCTCAACCAGACGCATGGCCATGGTCCAGTCCCGGTTAGGCCCCGCCCAATTCGCCGTGTAAACCCCGGGATCGCCATTCAGCGCATCAACACAAAGGCCGGAATCATCGGCCAGCGCCACAAGGCCCGAACGCTCGGCGGAATAGACCGCTTTCAGTTTTGCGTTGCCGGTGAATGTTGCTTCCGTTTCTTCCGGCTCATCAAAGCCAAGCGAACTTGCGGAAACTGCCGTCACCCCATGGGGCGACAGCAGTTCATTGATCTCGCGGAGCTTGCCTTGATTATGTGTGGCCACAACTATTTTTTGATCTCTGAGAGTCTTCAACTCCGGCAAGTCCCAAATCCTGCTCTCCGCAAACTCCACGGAATTGCCTGCGGGGTCTCTCACATAAATCGAGCGGCCACCATCCGGCCAATCCACGATACGCTCGATTGCAATTCCACGAGCGTCAAAATGTTTCTGCCAGTCATCCAATTCGGCAAGTGTGCTGCGAAAGCAGACATGCCCATTGCCCTTCGTGCCATGGGCAGGTGGCCCGCTCGCCGAGATTTGCGCCGCCGAGAGCAGGGGATTGAACACCAGAAGCATCTGGCCGGCACAGCGAAAGAAAACCAGGCGCTTGTCAACTTCCTGATAGACGGGAAGCCCCAGCACCTCGCCATAGAAACGGCGCGCGGCTCCTAAGTCTTCCGCATAGAGAACCGTTTCAAGAATATGTCGGGCCTTGATCACGCAATCGCCGCCTTCTGCAGGCCCACCAGTTCATTGATACCCTTGCGCGCGAGCCCCATGAGTTCGAGGAATTTTTCCTGGCTGAAGGGTTCGCCTTCGGCGGTGCCCTGGATTTCAACAATGCCGCCGGAACCCGTCATCACAAAATTTGAATCCGTGGCCGCACTTGAGTCTTCCTCGTAGTCGAGATCGAGCACGACCGCATCGCCATGAATGCCGCAGGAAATCGCCGCCACATGGTCCTTCATCGGAAAGGTCTTGAACATGGAGCGGGCCTCCATCCATTTCAGGCAATCCCACAGCGCAATCCAGCTTCCAGTAATTGCTGCCGTGCGCGTGCCGCCATCGGCCTGAATGACATCGCAATCCAGCGTGATCTGTTTTTCACCGAGTGCCACAAGATCGACCACGGCGCGAAGCGAGCGGCCCACGAGGCGCTGGATTTCCTGGGTGCGCCCCGATTGTTTTCCAGCCGAGGCCTCGCGCCGCATCCGCTCGCCCGTGGAGCGCGGCAGCATGCCGTATTCAGCTGTAACCCAGCCCTTGCCCAAACCCTTCATCCACGGTGGCACCCGCTCCTCAAGACTTGCCGTGCACAGCACATGGGTGTCGCCAAAGCGCACCAGGCAGGAGCCTTCCGCATGCTTGATATAGTTCCGCTCAAAACTGACGGCACGGAGTTGGTCGGGCTTACGGCCAGATGGGCGCATGGGGATTTCCTTTGTGATTTCGGGAGGCTTCTAGCGCGCCGCGAGGGCAATTGGAAATGGCAATAAATCCAAGGAGTGACTGGGCCTGAACGCCAGCTTCGGACCAAAAGTGGAAGGTCATTTAGGGAGGGCGGTTCTCCTGCTGCGCCGTGGTCCCGGCATTAGGCCTTCAGAAAAGCTTCAACAGCTGCGGCAAGCGCTTTCCAGTCCGTAAACTCGTGGTCCCGATCGGGATGGTCAACCTTCCGATGCTTAAGGACTACATGTTCGAGAATCTGTTGCTGGAAGTAATCATACCCCTCGTTGCGCAAGGCACCTGCAACCGGCAGGCTGACGCCCGGAGTCCAACCAGTCTGTTCAACGAACCTCGCGATACAATCCTGTGCCTCACGGCGCCCTTCGTCAAATGCGGCGGAAAGGCTCACGGACAGGAACATGGTGGGCTTCGTGCTAAGGGACGCGAGGCAAGCATCAACAAAGACCTCGATTGCGTCTTGGTGGTCGTGCTGGTGCACGGAAGCTGCAACGATTACCGCGTCGAAGTCATCAACATTGATTTTGTGGCGCCCGCGGTCTACATCCACCAACTCCGCTGCATGACCCAGTTCGCGAACCTGTTTTGCGACCTTTTCGGCAATCTTCCGGGTTTGCCCTTCGGTGGTCGCATAGGCAATCAGCACCTTCATCGACAACCTCCATTGACCTTGGCTTCGAGGACCGCTCAGTGCTCCTGCCACATTCGCAGATGTTCGGCCTACACCCACCGGATAACTGGTTTCTTGCTAACGAGGTTTGCGCAAATTAGCGTCATTGGCAAGACCTGACCCTGGCGATTGTGGCGGCCATGTGCCAAAGTCATGGTGCCTGTGCGCCGCTCACCGTCAATGTCGATTTCGACTTCAGCAAGCCACAGCTCTCCCTTGATATTCGCTGAACCTCATGACTGGTAACTTCAATCTTCCCGATCCTTTTTTCTCCGCGAGATGGGCTTCGCACTAGGGCGCAATGTCTTTGCGATGGACCATGACTTGAATTGGACCTTCCGGCTCGAAATCTGCGTTCTCGTACTTGGTTCTCGCCACATGGTGAATATCGACGATGAGTTTCTCGAACGCGGTAATAAACACCTCCGCGGGCAATAGGCCGTGCTGAGGCAAGTTGGGGGTGCAATGCTTAAGTGCATAAGTGGTGACACCACAGACGACATGTTTGCCGTCATCGACACCAATAAAGCGAACGCAATCTCCGTCAAAAAGTGGGGTGTCGTCCAAGAATGATAGCCTGCCCACCAAACGTGACTCCCACATCAATTACCGTTGCGGACGCTACCACTCATTTGTCTGTCGTGCTAGTTCAGCACTTCGCATGACAATAGTTCTCGGCGGCTAGCGCGTCAGCTGCAAAGACAGTGCCCACCTGGGCGGTTATCAAGTACGGACAGCACCAATGCTCGAATACACAGTTTCTGCTCAACGCATCGATGGCCATGGCAGCGAGGCCCGGACAAAGGACGCGGTGCTGACCCTGGATACGGACGTGAATGGCAGGCCCGACGCCTTCAATCCGGCGGAGCTGTTTCTCGCAGCCGTCGCCGCATGCATGATCAAAGGCATCGAGCGAATGATGCCACTGCTGAAGTTCCAGTTGCGCGGCGTCGAAGTGAAGCTTCACGGCGTGCGACAGGACAGCCCGCCCAAAATGGTTTCCATCAATTATGAACTGATTATCGATACCGAGGAGGATGACCGGCGCCTCGAATTGCTTCACGCCAACGTCCGGAAGTATGGCACCATCTCAAACACTGTTGCAGCGGCGGCAAAGCTTGAGGGCATCATCAGGAGAAAACATTGACCCGGCTTCACTTGCACCCGGAAAGTCACCTCGTCTCGCGCATCGGCTGGCTGCGCGCCGCCGTGCTCGGGGCAAATGATGGGATCGTTTCGACGGCGAGCCTGATTGTCGGCGTGGCGGCGGCATCGGCGGCGTCCTCGGATATTCTGATCACCGGAGTGGCCGGACTCGTCGCCGGTGCCATGTCGATGGCGGCAGGCGAATACGTCTCGGTCAGTTCGCAATCCGACACGGAACGGGCCGACCTGGCGCGCGAACGGGCTGAACTTGCAAGCCAGCCGGACTTTGAACGGGAGGAACTCGCCGAGATTTACGTAAAGCGCGGCCTCGAACCAAAGCTTGCGCGGCAGGCCGCCGATCAGTTGACGGAGAAGGACGCGCTTGGCGCCCACGCGCGCGATGAACTTGGAATCTCGGACGTGACGGCTGCGCGTCCCGTGCAGGCGGCGCTGACCTCCGCGGCAACATTCGCCATGGGCGCGGCGATGCCTCTCTTGATGGTCCTTGTCGCGCCGCCATCCGCCATCGTTCCCGTCGTTTCAATTGCCTCCTTGGCATTTCTTGCGCTGCTTGGTGCGGTGGGAGCGCGGGCCGGCGGCGCAGACGTCATCAAGGCAACGTGGCGCGTCACATTTTGGGGTGCGATGGCGATGGCCTTGACCGCTGGCATCGGAGCTCTCGTTGGCACCGCGGTCTAGCAATGCCTCAGATTGAGAATCCCGCCATCCGGGCACCGGTGGAGCGCGGCAGCATGCTGTATTCGGTGGTCACCCAGCCCTTGCCCAGCCCCTTCATCCACGGCAAAACCCGCTCAACAAGGCTGGCCGTGCGCAGCACATGGGTGTCGCCAAAGCGCATCAGGCAGGAGCCTTCCGCATGCTTGATCTAGTTCCGCTCAAAACTGACGGCACGAGGTTGGTCGGGCTTACGGCCAGATGGCGCACGGCGTCGGGCCGCTCGGCCTGCATGAACGTGCGGACCGCTGACTGATCTGTGAGGTCCAACTCGGCATGGGTCCTGGTGATGACTTGCGAGCCGCGGGCCTCGAGATTGCGCAGGATCGCGCGCCCCACCATGCCCGTATGACCCGCAACATAGTATCGCGTCATGCCCGGGTCTTTCGTGTGAGACCGGATAATCCAAGTAGCCATTCTCAAGGAGAAGCTCCGCGAAATAAGAACCATCATGCCCGGTGATGAGGGCTGTCTTGGTCATTCTTTCGGCGTCCATGATTTCATTTTGAATTTATACAACTCTCTAACCACAAATCGGAGCATCCATTTTTTCAGACACAAGCCGCACGAGCTGTTCAAATTTGCTGCCAGCCACCAGATCCAGGTCTTTCTGAAAACTTGGAAGAAGTGGTTTTTTCCGCCATGCAAAGAATTCACTGTAGGCATCATGGTCAGTATCCAGGAATCGTACATGATCCGCCAATTCTTCCACGCTGGAAAACTTGTTCGCATCAATGAAACATTTCTCTCCCGGGGCAAACTCCTCAATGTTGGGAGCCCCCCGGTAAACAGGAACCGTGCCTGCCAGCAGGGGATCAAAAAACTTTTCCGTGACGTAGTCGCGTTCAGTTGAATTTTCCAGCGACAGGCAGAACTTGTAACGCGAGATTGTGGAGAGCTTGGTTGATCGCCCTTCGTCGTTGATTGAAAGTGATCTGTTATTGAGAAGCTTGCCGTATGAATCGGTTTTTATTTTACTCATCAGATTGGATGCATACTCAATCCGCCCTGACCGGTTAAAGGGTGCGGACTGGAACATGACCAATGGAGCAATCTCATTCTTATCCGGGAGCGGTTGGCGTAACGCTTCCAACCATTTTTTCCTGGCCGGGTGATATGAGGTCCATATATTTGAATTGCGCTTATAAGTCATAAGAATGTCTATCCGGCTCAGGAAACGCGGGTCCTTTAACACAGGATAATTTGCCGCGCTCTCCATGGACCATGCGACCCAAAGCTGACTTGGCCCCTTTTTGAGCTCCATGAAGCAATCAATGTCCGGCGTGCCGAAGACCAGATCAGGCACATGAAAAACAACAGTATCGGCATGCTGGAACATTTCGCGATCCCAGGTAAATTTTTTTCTGTATTCCTCCTTTATGCCAGACACATCGGGAGGGGAGTCAAAAAAGGAGTTAAAAAATAATATCAAAGGTCGATGGAGATTTGAGATGTTCATTGAGACTTCCACCTGACCCATATCCACCGGTGGCCGTGGCCTGACCGATATTTTGTGTGAGACGATGTGAGAGGTTATTGCACGTGTGGCTTCTCGTCGAGTGGGGTTGGTTTTGTTGCAACGGTCGGGGCCATGTGCCAGAGCCACTTCAATTCCACCAATGACAACCGCCCCGTCACCCCCTAAATAACTCCCATGAGCATCATTCCGCCCCGCCCCCTGTTTGAAGACAGGCCCTCGGGCCTTGCCGATCTTGACCAGCGCTCGCGCAATATTTTCCGGCGGCTGGTTGATACCTATCTTGAGACCGGTGAACCCGTGGGCTCGCGCACCATTTCGCGCATTCTCCCGGCCAGTCTTTCCTCGGCTTCCGTGCGCAATGTGATGATGGATCTGGAAGATGCAGGGCTTATCTATTCACCCCACACCAGCGCTGGCCGTGTGCCCACCGAGGCGGGCCTGAGGTTTTTTGTCGATGCCCTGATGGAAGTCGGCGCCGTCACCCCCGATGAGCGGGCCCGTATTGATGCGGAAATTGCCGCATCTAATCGCCCGCGCCGCCTAGAGGATGTTTTGGGTGAGGCCTCAACACTTCTGTCTGGCCTTTCGCACTGCGCTGGCGTGGTGATGTCGCCCAAGATGAATGCCCGGTTGAAGCATATTGAATTTGTGAACCTGGCCCCGGGCCGGGCCCTGGTTATTCTGGTGGGCGAAGATGGCGCCGTTGAAAACCGTATCATTGATGTGCCGCCGGGCCTGCCTCCCGCCACCTTTGTGCGCGCCTCCAACTACCTGTCCACCCGCTTTCAGGGCAAGACCATTGCCGAGGTCCAGCTTTTCATGAAGCTGGAAATGGATACGCTCCGCCGCGAACTCGACGAAGTCTCAGCCAAGGTTGTTGAGGCTGGTGTTGCGATTTGGTCGGGGGAAAGTGATGCGGATTCCAAGACCCTGATTGTTAAGGGCCAGGCCAATCTCCTCGAAAATGCCACGGCCCTGGATGAACTTGAGAAAATCAGGAAACTCTTCGAAGACATTGAAAATAAAAGGGAATTGGTCCAGCTATTGGGGCTGGCCGAGGGCGGTGAAGGGGTCCGTATCTTCATCGGCTCGGAAAACAAGCTGTTTTCCATGTCGGGCTCTTCCCTGATCGTGGCCCCTTACAAGAACAGCGATGAGAAAATTGTCGGAGTTTTGGGCATTATCGGGCCGACGCGCATGAATTACGCCCGCATCATTCCCATGGTGGATTACACCGCAAAAGTGGTGAGCCGCCTTCTCACTTGATTTTTGGGGCGTAAGAGGCGATATGCGGTTCATCCCTGCCATGAATTGAGTTTAGCTATGGCCAACGAAACTGATTTGCCTGATTTTGATGACGTTGAAATTGAATCTCCCATGGAGGAGGTTCACGCTGACCCGCGCGACGAAGAAATCATCGTTCTGAAAGAGGAGGCGGCGGCCCTCAAGGATCGCCTGCTGCGCATGGCCGCCGAAATGGAAAATTTGCGCAAACGCACCGAACGCGAAAAAGCCGAGGCAACCCTTTATGCCGCCACGAATTTCGCCCGCGATCTGCTCAGCGTGGCGGATAATCTGGGCCGCGCCCTGCAGGCCCTGCCTGAAGAGGAGCGCGAACGTGCCGGTGAAATTGAAACAAACCTGATTGCCGGCGTTGAAGTCACGGAACGCGAACTGCTGAACGTGTTCCAGCGCCACGGCATTCGCAAGATTGAGGCCGTGGGCCAGAAGTTCGATCCCAATTTCCACCAGGCCATGTTTGAAGTGCCAACAAGCGAAAAGCCGCCGGGCACCGTGATGCAGGAACTGCAATCGGGTTACGCCGTGGGCGAACGCTGCCTCAGGCCATCGCTTGTGGGTGTATCGAAGGCCGAAAGTTAACAATTACTTTCCGTTCGTTCCTATTTTGAACCGCTGTGGACTTGGAGTTGAAATACTCGCCGTTATGTTTTAGAGACGCGCGGGCTGCAATAATGCAGCGCATCCATAATGATCCAGGAGGCTATCATGCGCAAGCTCTATGATGTCGATTCCCTCCCCTGCTTTCGAAACGTCGAGTAAGCGGCGGAAGTCATTCCCTTCGGAAACCCATGTCAAACGCGGCCATCGCTTCGTGCACGATGATGTAGAGCTAGTCGAAAAACTAGGGCGTAATGATCTTTGCCCCTGCGGCTCGGGGCACAGGTTTCAAGGCCTGTTGCTTGAAATCCGGAAGGCATGATGGTTCAAATAGGGACCACTACTTTTAGGGACAAATGATAGAGGCCGGGGCTCATGAGCCCCGGCTTTGATTACGGCCGTGTCACCCTTCTCAAAGTGAGATTGATGCGGCCGCCGTCCTTGAGAAGCGTTGAGCTTCCGCCTATCACCCGGTCAATGCCGTGGAAGGCGAGGCGCGACGGGCCTTCCAGAATCAGGACATCGCCGGAGGCCAGTTTCAAGGATTGGGTCTTGCCGCCCCGTGTGGTGCCGCCGATGCGGAAGAGGGCCGTGTCACCCAGGGAAATGGAAACCACGGGTGCTGCGAAATCTTCCTCGTCCCGGTCCTGGTGCAGTCCCATTTTGGCGCCGCCCCCATAGAAATTGACGAGGCAGGCCTCCGGCGGATGGGCATAGTTCGAAACCTTGTTCCACACGGCCAGAATGCTTTCAGGAATTGCGGGCCACGGGGTTGCAAGTTCCGGATGGGTGGCCTGATAGCGGTAGCCCGCCTTGTCGGAAACCCAGCCCAAGGGCCCCATATTGGTCATCCGCACCGAAAACGGCTTGGCTGTTCTGGGCATTACGGGGGTAAACAACGGGGCCTTTTCAACGGCCTTGCGCAAATCCTCTAAAATCCGCTCCTGGGCGTTGCGGTCAAGAAATTCCGGGAGGTATCGCATGGGTATTTCTACGTGCCTATTCTCTTGCTGCCAAAGGAACATCCCACTATATACCGCCCGAATGATTTTTCCCTTGGAATCAGGGAAAGACAAACCATATGCGGTGAATAGAGGAGGCAGCAGGACTGACAAGCGCCTGATGGGGCTTTTCGCGCGCTGCCTGCCTAATGGAGAGAACACATGGCTAAAGTTATTGGTATTGACCTCGGGACCACGAATTCCTGCGTGGCCGTCATGGAAGGCAAGAATCCCAAGGTTATCGAAAATGCGGAAGGTGCGCGCACCACGCCCTCGATCGTTGCCTTCAATGCGGAAAGCGAAACCATGGTGGGCCAGCCGGCCAAGCGCCAGGCTGTCACCAATCCGGAAAATACATTTTTCGCAATCAAGCGATTGATTGGCCGCCGCATGGAAGACCCCATGGTGGCAAAAGACAAGAAGCTCGTGCCTTACAACATTGTGAAGGCCGACAATGGCGATGCCTGGGTTGAATCCCGCGGGCAGAAATATGCGCCATCGCAGGTCTCGGCCTATATCCTGACCAAAATGAAAGAGACGGCCGAGCGCTATTTGGGCGAACCTGTCACGCAAGCCGTTATTACGGTTCCGGCCTACTTCAACGACAGCCAGCGCCAGGCCACCAAGGATGCAGGCAAGATCGCCGGCCTTGAAGTGCTCCGCATCATCAACGAGCCGACGGCTGCAGCCTTGGCCTATGGCCTCGACAAGAAGGAAGCGGGCCTCATCGCGGTTTATGATTTGGGCGGCGGCACGTTCGACGTGTCCGTGCTTGAAATCGGTGACGGCGTATTTGAAGTGAAGTCGACCAACGGCGACACGTTCTTGGGCGGTGAAGACTTCGACATGCGCATTGTCGATTACCTCGCCGATGAATTCAAGAAAGAACAGTCAATTGATTTGCGTAAAGACAAGCTGGCGCTCCAGCGCCTGCGCGAAGCCGCCGAAAAGGCCAAGATTGAATTGTCCTCTGCAACCCAGACCGAAATCAACCTGCCCTTCATCACGGCGGATTCCTCTGGTCCAAAGCATCTCACCCTGAAACTGACGCGCGCCAAGCTCGAAGCCCTTGTGGATGACCTCATCCAGAAGACCGTAGAGCCCTGCCGCCAGGCCTTGAAGGATGCGGGCGTGACCGCAGGCCAGATCAAGGAAGTTGTTCTCGTGGGCGGCATGACACGCATGCCCAAGGTCATCGAAACCGTAAAGCAGTTCTTCGGCAAGGAGCCCCACAAGGGCGTGAATCCTGATGAAGTGGTTGCCATCGGTGCTGCCATTCAGGCCGGCGTGTTGCAGGGCGAAGTGAAGGACGTTCTCCTTCTCGACGTAACGCCACTGTCCCTTGGTATCGAAACCCTGGGCGGTGTGTTCACCCGTCTTATCGACCGCAACACCACGATCCCCACCAAGAAGAGCCAGGTGTTCTCGACCGCCGATGACAATCAGACGGCGGTGACCATCCGCGTCTTCCAGGGCGAGCGCGAAATGGCCGGCGACAACAAGATGCTGGGACAATTTGATTTGATGGGCTTGCCGCCCGCTCCGCGCGGCATTCCGCAGGTTGAAGTGACCTTCGACATCGATGCCAACGGCATTGTGAATGTTTCCGCCAAGGACAAGGCCACCAACAAGGAACAGCAGATCCGCATCCAGGCCTCTGGTGGACTGTCTGAAGGCGAGATCGACAAGATGGTGAAGGAGGCGGAAGCCAATGCCGCCGAGGACAAGAAGCGCAAGGATGTGGTGGAAGCCAAGAACCACGCCGAAAGCCTCATGCACTCGACGCAGAAATCCGTTGTTGAATTGGGCGACAAGATTTCCGCCGCCGACAAGTCTGCCGTTGATGCAGCCGTTGCCGACCTCAAGTCGGTGCTGGAAGGCGAGGATGCCGAAGTGATCAAGGAAAAAACCAATGTCCTGGCCCAGGCCGCCATGAAATTGGGTGAGGCCTTGTACAAGCAGTCAAGCGCTAGCGCATCAACCGACGGCGAAGTGCCCAACATGGAAAAAGACGATGCCGATGATGACATCGTTGATGCCGATTTCACGGAAGTCGGTGACGACGATAAGAAAACGTCCTAACAGAGATAAGCCCCCCAGCTCCAAGGGTTGGGGGGCCTTCCGATTGAGGGGCGTGGACATAAATGGCCAAACGTGATTTTTACGAAGTTCTCGGGGTCCAAAAAGGGGCCGACGAAAAGGCGCTGAAAGCCGCCTACCGCAATCACGCCAAGAAATACCATCCCGATGCCAATCCGGGCGACAAGGCTTCCGAAGCCAAGTTCAAGGAAATCAGCGAAGCCTACGAAATCCTGAAGGACCCCCAGAAAAAAGCCGCCTATGACCGCTTTGGCCACCAGGCCTTTGAAAATGGCGCAGGCGGCGGACGCGGACCCGGCGGCGCAGGTTTCGGCCCCGAATTCAATTCCTCCATGTCGGATATTTTCGAAGACCTCTTCGGTGATTTCATGGGCGGCGGCGGTGGCCAGCGCACCAGCCAGCGCGGGCGTGGCGGCGGCGCGGCGCGCGGTGCCGATCTCCGTTACAATATGGAAATTTCCCTGACCGAGGCCTATTCCGGCAAGACGGCGCAAATCCGTGTGCCAACGTCAGTGAGTTGCGAAATCTGCAAGGGTTCCGGCGCCAAGCCCGGTTCAAGCCCCAAGACCTGTACGACCTGCAAGGGTGCGGGCGCCGTGCGTTCGCAATCCGGTTTCTTCACCGTTGAACGCGCCTGCCCCACCTGCCAGGGCCGCGGACAAGTGATCTCTGACCCCTGCGGAACCTGCGGCGGCCAGGGCCGCGTGACCAAGGAACGCAATCTCTCGGTCAATATTCCGCAAGGCGTTGAAGATGGCACCCGCATCAGATTGGCCAATGAAGGCGAAGCGGGCCTGCGCGGCGGCCCCACGGGTGACCTCTATATTTTCCTGACCGTCCGCCCCCATGAATTTTTCCAGCGCGATGGTGCTGATCTTTTCTGCAAGGTGCCGATCTCGATGGCAGTGGCAAGCCTCGGCGGCGAAATCGAAGTGCCAACCATCGACGGCAAGAAAGCCCGCGTCACCATTGCTGAAGGGGCCCAGACCGGCAAGCAGTTCAGGCTCAAGAGCAAAGGCATGCCGGTGTTGCGCTCGTCGCAGGCGGGTGACATGTATATTCAGGTGAATGTCGAAACCCCGGTGAACCTCTCGCGCCGCCAACGCGAGCTGCTGAAGGAATTCAGCGAAGAAGCCCGCAACAATTCACCAGAATCCGAAGGTTTCTTCGCCAAGGCCAAAGCCTTCTGGGATGGGTTCGGGAACTAGCTTTTTCTGCAATGTTATTTTGAAAGGCTCTCAAGAAGCACTGGCTGGCATGGACTAGATTACAGAATTTATGAGTTAAATGAATCTCAAGCTCAAAAAAAATCTACCCAAGAATGCAGACGGTTCAATAAAGGTAGCCGCGAGTTCTCGAACGAGGACGAAAAAACTTTTTTCAATTGTTCTTCGAAAGATTAACTCTGATCGGTCTCTCGCGGCGGATTTCTATGAGCCGGTCCCAGTACGCCGCTACTTGGCAGAACATGGAGTTTGGGCGGAATACTGGAATACCAAATTCAGGATTGCTTTGAATGGAAAGACAAATACGCTACATTTTCCCGGTGATAACTGGTTCAGTTCACTTTCCAGTGCTGTCGAGCATGTAGGTAAACAGATTCCCCGAAGCGAAGAGCAGGACTGGTTGACCGATTCGGAACTACCAAGTTGGATGATCTTTCAAAAGCGGGTGCCAGTATCATGGGGATTCCCCACTTATAAAATGATTGCTGATTTGGCCGACAAGGAAGAAGCAAAATTCGTTGCTAAGATTGACAAACGAAGACGAGCTCACGAAAAGCGAAATTTGAGTAGATCACCGAGGAAATAAACAATTATGTCCAAAGCCTATTGGATCGCCCATGTCACTGTGACCGACCCCGACCAATACAAGCACTATGCCGGGGACGCACCCATAGCCTTCAAGAAATATGGGGCGACCTTCCTGGCGCGTGGTGGCACGTTTGAACAGGTGGAAGGCAAGGGCCGCCCTCGCAATGTGGTGATCGAGTTTCCTTCCCTGCAGGCCGCCCGCGATTGCTACAACTCCGCCGAATACCAAGCTGCCCGCGCCAAGCGCATCGGCGCCGGCGAAGCCGATATCGTCATTGTCGAGGGCGTTTAGCTCTTCGACTTCCTCATCTGTCCCATCCTGCTTCGCAGGACAGACCCCTTTCTTCTCCCGCTTCGCAGGAGAAGACATTCGAGCTTCAGCTCTTTCCATCCCCAAATCCCATTGCTAAGAACGGTCCCATGACAATGAAACTTGCAATAGCTGGCGCTGGCGGGCGCATGGGGCGGGTGCTGACCCGCATCATTCAGGAAACCGAAGGCTGCACCGTGGCGGGCGGCCTTGAACCCAAGGGCTCGCCACTTGTTGGCACCGCCATGGGATCGACGGGCGCCATGATTTCCGATGATCCCGCTGCGCTGTTCAAAAACATTGACGGCATCGTTGATTTCACCGTTCCTGCGGCGACGCTCTCGCTGGTGGAATATTCAGCCCGGGCTGGCATTGTGCATGTGATCGGCACCACCGGCATTGATGCCGCTGGCGAAGAAAAAATCCGCGCCGCTGGAAAGTCAGCGCGCATTGTGAAGTCAGGCAACATGAGCCTCGGCGTGAACATCCTTGCCTCCCTCGTGCGCAAGGCGGCCGCTGCCCTGGGCGAAGACTTCGATATCGAGGTGCTTGAAATGCACCATCGCCACAAGATTGATGCACCTTCGGGCACGGCTTTGTTGCTGGGCCAGGCGGCGGCGGCTGGCCGCAAATCTCGATCTCGGCAAGCGTTCAGTGCGTTCGCGCGATGGCCACACGGGTGCAAGGCCCACAGGCGATATTGGTTTTGCAGCACTCAGGGGCGGCTCCGTTGTAGGCGATCATACGGTGATATTTGCCGGCAACGCCGAGCGCATTGAGTTTTCCCACAAGGCCGAGAGCCGCGATATCTTCGCCCATGGCGCGGTGAAGGCGGCACTATGGGCGAGGGGCCAGAAGCCCGGCTTCTATTCAATGACAGATGTATTGGGATTGGAATAATGAGCGGAACTCTCGTGCTTGTGCGTCACGGCCAAAGCGAATGGAATTTGAAAAATCTCTTTACCGGCTGGAAGGACCCCGATCTCTCGGAGCAGGGCGTGAAAGAAGCCCACGCAGCCGGAAAAAGACTGAAAGCCAAAGGCTACGTATTTGATGTGTGTTTTACCAGCGCCCTCATCCGCGCCCAGCACACCTTGAAAATTATGCTCGAGGAATTGGGCCAGACCGGTTTGCCGGAAACCCGCGACCAGGCCTTGAATGAGCGCGACTACGGCGAACTCACCGGCTTGAACAAGGATGATGCCCGCAAGAAATGGGGCGAAGAGCAAGTGCTGGTCTGGCGCCGCTCCTTCGATGTGCCGCCGCCCGGTGGTGAATCGCTTGAAGGATACGCTGGCCCGTTCACTGCCTTACTACATGCACATGATCCAGCCCCATGTGCTTTCCGGAAAATCCGTACTCGTGTCGGCCCATGGCAATTCGCTCCGCTCCCTCATCATGGCGATTGAAGGCCTGACACCTGCGCAAATCCTCAAGCGCGAATTGGAAACCGGTGTTCCCGTCTGTTACAAATTGGGTGCGGATTCGCGGCCTGTTTCGACGGAGACGCTGGCCGCATGATCATCCGTGAACTGACGATACCGGAGTATGACGCATGCGTGCCGAGACTGGCCGAAATTTTGATTGATGCGGTGGATGCCGGCGCTGGCGTGAGTTTCATGCACCCCCTCGCAAATGACGTGGCGGAAGCCTTCTGGATGAAACAGGCGCCCGACGTGGGCGCCGACCGGACCATCCTTTTTGTTGCCGAGGAAAATGGCGTGATTGCCGGAACCGTGATGTTGCAAAAGGCCTGGCCGCCCAATCAGCCGCACCGCTGCGATGTGGCCAAGCTCCTGGTGCACCGGGATTTCCGCCGGCGAGGCCTCGGCACATTGCTCATGCAGGCCCTGGAAGACAAAGCGCGTGCGCTGGGCTTGACGCTGATTACGTTTGATACCGTAGCCCAGAGCCCCGCCGAAAGCTTTTACCGGCAGTTGGGCTTCACCTGCGCCGGCTACATTCCGAATTACGCCTATGCGAAGGACAAGCTGGACGCCACGGCGCTTTTTTACAAACAGCTGTAATCACTCTGCCATAAGCCGGCGGCGGGCACGGATTTCATGTTCATCGCAAGGATTGCTTCCGATGCCGTGGTCTCGCAGACCGCCGGCACAAAGCCATGGGCGAAAGCGGCAAAGCCCGCCCGGAACAGGCGCCCGGAAAACCTGAATGCAAACTTCATGTGCTCGAAATAGCTTTCGCCAACGGCGGCGGGATGGGCGATGAAGAGCTTGGACATTGTTGACATGATTTGTTTCCTTCCCAATTGATCTGGTGAATATGTATCGCCAGGATCAAAAATTTCTCCCAAATATGAGATAAATGTGCCATGGTATTGGGATATTATCCCAATATTGGAGCACGGCGCAATGATTGACCTCAAGGACCGCGGGATACTCCGTGAACTGCAGCGTGATGCCGGGCAATCCATCGAGGTGCTTTCGGACAAGGTGCACTTATCACGCAATGCTTGCTGGCGCCGGGTGAAAGCTCTGGAGGACGAGGGTATCATCAGCGCCCGCGTGGTGTTGCTTGATGCCGCGAAGCTTAATCTCGGCCTCACCGCATTCATTGCTGTGAAGACCGCCCAGCACGATCCCAAATGGTTGGAGAAATTCGCCGCGGCGGTGCAGAGCTTCCCGGAAATCATCGGCGTCTACCGCACCACGGGTGACACGGATTACCTGCTGCAGGCCGTCGTTTCCGATATCGCGGGCTATGACCGCCTCTATAAGCGGCTCATCGCAAAAATTCCGCTCACCGATGTCTCTTCCAGCTTTGTCATGGAGAAGATCAAGGAGACAACCGCACTGCCTCTCGATTCCCTGGGCTGAAATTTTTAAGGTTCACGCCGCCATGGCGCCGGCTTCCCAGCCGAGGATGGCGCGCTTGCGGGTGAGGCCCCAGTGATAGCCGCCAAGCCCGCCGGATTTCTCCAGCACGCGGTGGCACGGCACCACAAAGGAAATGGGATTCTTGCCCACCGCCGATCCGACTGCTCTTGCTGCTTTTGGTTTGCCAATGTGGGAGGCGATATCCGAATAGGTCGAAGCCTTGCCGAAGGGAATGCGGAGGATTGTTTCCCACACCCGGATTTCAAAATCCGACCCGATGAACACAATCTTTAAGGGCTGGTCCGGCTTCCAGCGCTCCGATTCAAAAATGCGCTTGGCATAGGCCGCGGTCGCCTGCTGGTTTTCCACGTAAGTGGCTTCCGGCCAGCGCGCCGTCATGTCGGCCAAAGCCGATTTTTCCTTGCCATGGTCGGCAAAGGCCAGGCCCGCCAAGCCTTCGCTGGTGATCAGGATAAGGGCGCGGCCAAAGGGGCAGTCATGGAAGCCATACTGGATGTTGAGGCCACGGCCATGCGCCTTGTAGATGCCGGGCGACATGCCCTCATGGGTCACAAAGAGATCATGCAGCCGCCCCGGCCCGGAAAGCCCGAGCTCATAGGAGGCATCCAGGATGGAAGCCGAATCCCGCAACAGTTCGCGGGCATGATCAAGCGTTACGGCCTGCAGGAAGGCCTTGGGGCTGAGCCCTGCCCAGCGCGTGAACAGGCGCTGCAGATGGGTGGCGCTGAGGCCAGCCTGATCCGCGAGGGTATCGAGCGAAGGCTGGTCTCGCCAGTTCTCGGAAATGAAAGCCAGCGTGTGCTTCACCAGTTCATAGTCGTGTGTTTGCTTTTCCATGATCCCAATTTAGGGCGCGCCCTGGCCCGGGAGCCACCCGTTTCTTGCTCAAAAATACGGATTTGTGAGTGCCGCTTTTAGGGCTTTGGAAAAGGCAAGACGCTCCTGGGCACCAAGGAAACTGGCAATTTCCGTGCGTTTTCCGCGAAAGCGCAGATAAAGCGGGCCGATAAGCTCCCGTTCCCGGTCTTCCTCCAGTTCAACCCGCACCCAGCGCCGCATGAAACGGGTGACTTGCGGGGAACGCCGTTCGGCAATTCGTTCAAGGACCAGTTCATGGGCCGTGATTTCAATTCGCTCGGCCCGGCGGCCTGCGGCAAAATTGGCACGGAAGGCGAACCAGATCAGGGCCACATCGAGCCCCATGAAACCCACAACCGGCCAAGCCCCGATGAGATAGAAAAACAAGCCGTACGCGAAATTAAATCCCGCAATAACCGACATCAGGATCACAAATCCTTCGCGTGACAGCGAACGATGCGGTGTAAGCGTGGCCCGCCAGGTTTTCGGGTTGGTTTTGTCCATGCTATGACCTTAAAAAGCCAAATATATTTGAGCAGGGAATTCATGGCAAAGGCAAGGCGTTTGAAGCCGCAGGAAATTGAAGAAATTTTCCGGCGCTTCCATGAAATTGAACCCGACCCCAAGGGCGAGCTTGATTCCGTCAATGAGTTCACTTTTCTGGTGGCAGTTGTGCTGTCGGCGCAGGCAACGGATGTCGGCGTCAACCGCGCCACGGTTTCCCTTTTCAAAATTGCCAATACGCCGGAAAAAATGCTGGCGCTGGGCGAAGAGGGTTTGCGCGAATACATAAAGACGATCGGACTCTACCGCGCCAAGGCCAAGAACGTGATGGGGCTCTCAAAAATCCTTGTTGAGAAACATGGCAGCAAAGTTCCAGGCGGGCGTGAAGCTTTGGAAGCCCTTCCCGGCGTCGGGCGCAAAACGGCGAATGTGGTGCTCAATATTGTTTTCGGGCATCCCACCATTGCGGTTGATACCCATCTCTTTCGCCTTGGAAACCGGACGGGACTGGCGCCCGGAAAATCTCCGCTTGAGGTGGAGAAAGAATTATTGAAAGTCGTTCCCAAACAATACTTGCGGCACGCCCATCACTGGCTCATTCTCCACGGGCGTTACATCTGCAAGGCGCGAAAGCCCGAATGCTGGCGCTGCCACATTGCGGACCTCTGCCAGTTCAGCCAGAAGACGCCCGCACCTGCTTGAAGATGTGCATGAAGTAAGACGTCGCAAAAAGCGGCACCACCAAATTCACGACAGGAATGATTGACAGGAGCGCCGGCACAAATCCTGCTGCAAAGACCCGCGGGGTATTTTCCCTGCGAAGCAGGCGCGCTTCGTCGACCGGCATATGCCGCATGGCGATCATTTCGAAAAATTCACGGCTCAGAAGATAGGCGTTGGCAACAATAAGGGCCACGGCGCCAATGCCGGTAAAGACGAGAGGAAGCACGGCAATGTTCACGAGAAGAATGACAAGCGCAAATTGCAATGAGGTCTGCACGGCGCGAAATCCCGAAAGCGGCACGCCTTTGGAATCCTGTCCGTAATGCCGGGCCTCCACCCGTCCCGCAACATCGTCGAGATAGAGGCCAGCAAAGATGGCGGTCGCTGGCGCCATCATGAAAAAGAATGCCACAAGCAAAACCAACCCTGCGCCAATGGCAGCCAGTGTTTCAGCCCAGGGCCATGGAATGACCATCAGATAGGACAGCAAGACTTCAACCACCACCAGAATGGCGACGAACAGGGCAAGCGTCATGCCGATGGCCTTGAACAATATAGAGCGAAATTCATTTGAAAGGAGATCGCCAAGGGCTTTGAAGGCTGCTGAAATCATGGGTCCCTAGGTAATGCGGGAGGCTTGCCTCCGCAAGGGCCTTCCGATAGAGCCATGCCTTCAATTTGGAGTTTTTGAATCGTGCAGGCTGGGATTGATGTTCTGACAATCGGCAACGCCATTGTCGATGTGATTGCCAAGGTGGATGATGCCTTTGTGCAGAAGAATGGCTTGGTCAAGGGCTCCATGAACCTGATCGATGAGGCACGTGCTGAGTCGCTCTATGCCAGCATGGGGCCAGCCATTGAAATCTCCGGCGGCTCGGCGGGCAATACAGCGGCAGGCGTTGCCTCCTTCGGCGGCAAGGCCGCCTATTTCGGCAAGGTGAAGGCCGACCAGTTGGGCAAAATCTACGCCCACGACATGCGCGCCCAGGGCGTGCAGTTTGAGTCCAAAGCTGCAACCGATGGCCCCGCAACGGCGCGCTCCTTCATCCTGGTGACACCCGAAGGTGAGCGCACCATGAACACCTATCTCGGTGCCTGTGTTCACCTCACCACCGCCGATGTCGATGAGAAAATTGTCTCCGCCGCCAAGGTCACCTACATGGAAGGCTATCTCTGGGACAAGCCGGAAGCCAAGGAGGCTTTCAAGCTTGCAGCAAAAATTGCCCGCAAAGCGGGCAGGTTGACATCAATCACGCTCTCGGATTCTTTTTGCGTCGAACGCCACCGCGAAAGTTTTCTTGATCTCATCAGGAACAGCATCGATATCGTTTTTGCCAATGAATCCGAGCTTAAGTCGCTCTACCTCACGCAAAGCTTTGACGGCGCCTTGCAGGCCCTTCGCAAGGATTGCGCCATCGCCGTTGTAACGCGCTCGGCCCGGGGAAGCGTTGTGGCCCACGACGATGAGGTCCTGACCGTTCCCGCCATTGCCGTTCCCAAAGTTGTGGATGTGACAGGCGCGGGCGATCTCTACGCCGCAGGTTTTCTCTTTGGCTATACCCAAGGCTTTGGCCATGCGAGATCAGCCCAGCTCGGAAGTCTCGCCGCCGCCGAAGTCATTTCCCACGTGGGAGCACGGCCTGAAGTCAATCTCAAAAAATACGCGCAAGCGGCTGGTTTGCTTTAACCAGTCGTATCCCCGGCACTCTCGTCAGCACTTCCCTGCGGCTTCTTCACATGAATGCGGATGCGTTTCACTCGCCGCGCGTCCGACTGCAGGATCTCGAATTCCAGTCCGCTGTCGTGCTTTATGATTTCACCGCGGGTTGGCACGCGGCCCCCCATTTCAAATATCAATCCGCCGAGCGTATCTGCCTCATCCTCTTCTTCATCAGGCAAGAGATCAACACCCAGCAATTTGTCGACGACCGAAATATGAACCCGCGCATCGGCCACATAGATGTTCTCGTCCTGGCGTTTGATCAACTGCTCATCGTCGGTGTCGTGCTCATCGGAAATGTCGCCGACAATTTCCTCAACCAGATCCTCGATGGTAATAAGCCCGTCACTGCCGCCATATTCGTCAATGACGATGGCCATGTGAATGTGGCTGGCCTGCATCTTGAGCAGAAGATCGGCTGCCGGCATGGAGGGAGGTACAAAAAGCACTTCCCGGTACAACCCCGACTGTTTGACCGTGAGCGCCAGGTCAGTTGCCGAAATCGAAATGCCGGGAGCCTTTGTCTTGGACTTGCTCTTGCTGCCCTTGACCGACATCCAGCGCATGAAGTCCTTCACATGGATCATGCCCGCAACGTCATCAAGAGTTTCGCGGTAAACCGGAAGCCTGGAATGATTGGCTTCATTGAATTTGACCAGCAGGTCGCGCATGGTTGAACTGTCGTCAATGGCGATGATGTCGGCGCGCGGCACCATCACGTCGTCAACCCGCAAATCGGAAAACGCAATCAGGTTGCGCATCATCGACCTGGTTTCCTGGCCCAGTTCATCCTGCGGGTTCTGCGCCTGATGGGTTTCGATGACGCTTTCCAGGTCTTCGCGAAGGCCCTTGTCACGCGAAACCGAAAGCTTGCTGATAAATTTCCGGAGGAAACCTTCTCTGACCGGTACGGGCGGTGGTGTCGTTTCGTTACTCATGATGCGTAAGGATTTTCAATTCCCAGTCCTGCCAGTATCATAATCTCGCGGGCCTCCATGGCTTCGGCCTCGCTATCGGTTTCGTGGTCATATCCTAGCAGATGCAGAGCGCCATGCACGATCAAATGCGTGACATGGTGGGCAATGGGCTTTTTCTGTTCCTCGGCCTCCCTGGAAATGACGCCAAATGCCAGGGCGATATCACCCAGGGGCCGTGGCTCGCCTGCGGGCACGGGCGTTTTGGCGGAAACCGGAAATGACAGGACATTGGTGGTCGCGGCCTTGCCGCGCCATTGCCGGTTGATCTCAAGAATTTTGGCGTCCGAGGTAAACAGGAGGCTTAACGAGACTTTGTTGTCATTGATTGCCGCTGAGATTGCACGCCGTGCAAGCTTCCTGAGATTGGGAACGGCTGTCCAATCCCTGTCGTCAACACTGATATCAAGGTTCATCGTTGTTGGGTGAGGCTCTTAACCTTGGCTCCCAGCTTGTCGTAAGCCGCAACAATCCGTCCGACCAGCGCATGGCGCACGATATCGCTGGTGGAGAACTTGATTTGTTCCGAGCCAGAAACACCTTTCAAAACGCGCAAGGCATCATCAAGGCCGGATGTGGCGCCCGTCGGCAGGTCAACCTGTGATGGGTCACCGGTGATCACCATGCGGCTGCCTTCGCCTAAACGCGTCAAAAACATTTTCATCTGCTGCGGCGATGTGTTCTGCGCCTCGTCGAGAATGATGAAGGCAGATGCCAAGGTGCGCCCGCGCATGAAGGCAAGCGGTGCGATTTCAATCTGGTTTTCAGCGAGACCCTTGGTGACAAGGGCTGCGGGCATCATGTCATAAAGCGCATCATAGAGCGGACGCAGATAGGGATCGACCTTGTCCTTCATGTCGCCCGGAAGGAATCCTAGACGTTCACCGGCCTCCACGGCAGGACGCGACAAAATAATCCGGTCCACTTCGCCATTCATCAAAGCTTCCGCAGCGCATGCGACAGCCAGATAGGTTTTGCCCGTGCCTGCCGGGCCAATGCCGAACACCAGTTCATTCTTGCGAATGGCTTCCACATAATTTTTTTGCATGGGCGTGCGCGGCATCACCAGCTTGCGCCTTGTGCGCACCGTGCCTTCGCTCACTTCCTTGTCATGAACCGATTGATTCATGCGGATTGTCCCTTCGACCTCGCCGCGGTTGATTTCAAGTCCGCGGCGGGCCCGCTGGTAAAGCTGCATCAGAACATTCTTAGCACCATCGCGCGCCGGCCCAAGGCCCCGGATGGAAACGCGGTTGCCCCGCGGCGTGATGGCCACCACCATGCGATGCTCGATGAGTGCTATGTGTTCATCGTGTTCGCCAAACAAAAGCGAAAGCAGTCGGTTATCATCAAAGGCGAGGGTGATTGTGTCGTGGTCGTCCCCATTGGGACTGGACTTGAGGGTTGCGAGCTGGGCTGCGCTGGCTTGCGAATTCAACTGTGACTTTCTCCTGTTGTTATCCCGGACCTCAGAATCATGCTTCGACCAACTCAATATGGCCCGAAAGACTGTTCGTGCCAACACTATCTATTTTTACGCTTAAAACTGTCCCAATTTGGGCTTTTTGACCCTTAACGTGGACGGGCTGGAGATAGGGTGACCGACCCACCAGCTGGCCCTCCGCCCGGCCCGGTTTTTCCAGCAGAACGGGCAGGGTTTTGCCCACGCAACCCCGGTTAAAAGCGGTCTGCTGGGCGTGGATAAGGGCCTGAATCCGGGCCAGCCGCTCGGTTACCACATCATCCGGGACCTGGTCCGGGTGTTCGGCGGCGGGAGTTCCGGGCCTGGCAGAATATTTGAAGGAATAGGCGCAGGCGTAGTTGACCGATTCAATGAGTTTCAAAGTGTCTTCAAAATCCGCATCCGTTTCGCCGGGGAAACCCACGATGAAATCACCCGACAGCGCCATGTCGGGCCGCGCCGCGCGAACCTTGGAAACGACGTCCAGATAGTAATCAATCCCGTGCCCCCGGTTCATCGCTTTCAGGATGCGCTCACTGCCGCTCTGAACCGGCAAATGCAAAAACGGCATGAGCTTCGGATTACTGGCATGGGTCTCGATCAACGCTTCGTCCATATCCCTCGGGTGGCTTGTCGTGTAACGCAGGCGCTTGATACCATCGATGTGTGACAGCCTTGCGATGAGGTCCGCAAGCGTTGCGTCATTCTTGTCTTGATAGGCATTCACGTTCTGGCCGAGGAGCGTGATTTCGCGCACGCCCGCTGCGGCGAGTTGCCGGGCCTCTTTTTCGATTTGTGAAACGGGCCGCGAGAATTCGGCGCCGCGCGTATAGGGCACAACACAGAAGCTGCAAAACTTGTCGCACCCTTCCTGCACTGTGAGGAAAGCCGAAACATTCCGGTTCAGAACCCGATGGCCATTCTGCTGTTCCAGCGCCTCAAATTTATCTTCCGCCGGAAATTCCGTCTCGACAATTGCGTCTCCGGTTTTGAGACGCCGCGCGATGAGGTCAGGCAAGCGGTGATAAGTCTGCGGACCAAAAACCAGATCGACAGTTTTAGCCCGGCGAATGATTTCCGAGCCTTCTGCCTGCGCCACGCAGCCAGCCACTGCCACTAGCATTTCCGGTTTGGTTTTCTTGAATTTTTTGATGCGCCCTAGTTCCGAATAGACTTTTTCCGCCGCATGCTCGCGAATGTGGCAGGTGTTGAAGATCACCAGATCGGCATTGTCAGGGGCAGGTGTTTCAGCATAGCCCATGGTCTTCAGCGTATCGCGCATGCGGTCACTGTCATAGACATTCATCTGGCAGCCATAGGTTTTAACGTAAACCGACTTTTGGGTCACAGTCATGGAAGTGTGCTAGCTCATTTTGCCCGGGCCGTGAAGCGAATGCACAAGTCCCTGCCGCACCGCCTCTTCCGCCTGTTTTGCCAGGTTCTTTCGGTTTCCGTGATCGGCAATCGACAGGGGCGCATGGCAGATGATTTTCACCTCAATGGGGCCGTGGCCCGCTGCTCCCCAGAGGTGGGGCGGCATGTCCATATCGCCATACCAGGCATAGAGCGGCCGCAGGCGCCGTGTCATCGGCAGGTTGCGATGGCCTGTATAGACAACGCTTAAAGGCTGGACTGAAACGCCGGGGTGCTCGGCAGCTGCAAAGAAAGCGGACTTGAAAGGAAGGACACGCGCCCCGTCGCCGGAAGTGCCTTCGGCAAAGAGCACCAGCATATCGCCCGCCTTCATCCGTTCCCGCATTTCATCCCGCGAGGTGCCCGTTGTGTGGCGGCGGTCCCGATCAACAAAGACCGTGCGTTGCAGTTGCGCCAGCGCGCCAAAGAAGGGCCAGCTCTTCACATCCCTTTTGGCAATGAAGGAAACGGGAGCCACCGAACTCAGGATCACGATGTCGAGCCACGACACGTGGTTTGCGGCAAATATCGTCGGCCCCTGTTTCAGGGCTTCGCCATCGATGTTCACCCTCACATCAAGGATGCGCAGGACAAGGCGGTGGTAATACATGGGGAACGCGCGCGCCATGCGCGGCCAGAACCACACAAAGAGTTGCTGCACCGGCATCAGGGGAAGTGGTGAGGCTTGCAAAAGAAAGAAGAACGAGTGCGGCGCGCAGACGGCTCAATGTCACAAACCCTTGCGCATGATCAGGGCATCCTCGCGCGTGCCATCGCCACGCTCATAATAATTTTTTCGAACGCCCGCTTGCTTGAAACCGCAAGACCTGTAAAGCGCGAGCCCGGCATGATTTGAAGTTGCGACTTCGATGAACAGGGATTTCGCTTCATCTTTTTTGAGAAGGCTTTCCATGTTCTGCACAAGCAGTTTGGCATGCCCCTTCTGGCGAGAGGCAGGGCGTGTGCAAATTGTCAGTATCTCCGCCTCATCGGCAGCTTTGCGAAAGAGAGAAAATCCGGTTGGCATGTTCTGGCTTGATATGACAATGGCACTTGTGCCAGGTGAGTTCAGAAGCTCATGAAAGTCTTTTTCATTCCACCGCGCAGCAAAACTTTCTCCGTGGATTTCCGCCAGCAGTTTTGCCGCGGCTGGTCCAACAGTGCTGAAGGAAATCCTTGTGGCTTGCAGCTTCACGTCCGGGGCGCGCAGGTAAAGCGGTTCCGGCGGCACGGCGGATACGGGAGTGCTGGCAGCGAGCCGCACAAAATTTTCTGCAACCGGCAGATCTCCGGCATCGCTTCGCAGATGGTGATGGCCATCCATTTTGTTCAGCAGCAAGTCTGCTGCCGTTCCAAGCATCCTGACCGGATGCCTTGGCATGAACTTGTGCGCTTCAGCGAGCGCCACAACGGCAGGTGCCGTCACTTCATGCCCGGACTGATCATAGGAGGCAAAGTAAATTTCCCCGGCCCGCGCATCAACGGCCACCACGATCGGGATATTCTTCACCGTTTCATTGGCGGCGATTGCAGCCAGCGAATTGATGCCACTGATTGGAATGTTGAGCGCAACGCCCAGTCCCCGCGCCATGGCAAGGCCAATGCGAACCCCGGTAAAGGTGCCGGGTCCCGTTGTTACAGCAATTCGGTTGAGATCAGCAAAGCCAACCCCCGCCATCTTCATGGCTTCCTGCACCATGGGAGCCAAAGCTTCCGCCTGCCCCCGGTCCATGAACCGCTGATTTGTCCCAATAACAAGGCTTTTGTCCGTGTCATAAACACAGACCGAGCAAGCCGCCATTGAGGTATCCAGGGCAAGAATGAGCATTATGCTGCTTGATAGGCTGCAACCCATGCCAGACGCAAGTTCACGTACGAGATCACGATCATTTCAGGCCGATCCGGCCTGAAATGATAAACGTGATCGTCGATTCATTCTTGGCGCGTGATCGGACGGAAAACCGGAGTCCACTTTTCCTGATCACGCGCTAAGGATGAATAACGCCCTTGCGGATGATGAGATTGCCGTAAAGCCGGCGCTCGCCGGAAGCCACAATGGCGTAACAGGCTTTTACGCGGTTGTAGAAATCGGGGCCCACCAGAACCGAAATCTTTCGCTTCGGCTCGTGTTTCTTGAGAACCGTTTCAAAATCCGAAAACACCGGTTCCATCCGTTTGGTGTCGCCATAGGCCGCAGGGCGGAACACCGCTTCGGGGACAAATTCATCAATTGGCATCACCGAGAGAATGGCGTCGGCGATGCGTGGCGCGTCGTGGCCGTCCATGCGCACCAGTCTCCGGGCATCCGTATCGGCGGGATAGTTTCCATCGACGATGGCTATTTCGTCACCATGGCCCATGGCGCGCAGAATTCTCAAAAGGTCGGGCCCCAACAGGGGATCAATGCCTTTGAGCATTCATAGCGTCTCCTTGAAAAGCACGTCGCGGTCGATGATGTAATTTGCAAATAGCGAAAGGCTGGCAGCTCCCATGGCCCGTGCATCGGGACCGATGCTGCCTTCTTCAATGCTGAATTTTGGCAGCCCGCGCAAATCCTGTTGCTTGAGCGCCGCGCGGGTCTTTTCCACCAGTTTGCGCCGCACGTCGGCTGGCATGGCGCCATCAATGATGATGGCTTCGAAATCGATGACGGACATGGCGGCAACGGCGGCATGGGCCAAGAACTTTGCCGTCTGCTCAAGCCAGATGTCCAGTTCGGGGCCGATGTTGCCCCAGTCATCAGGCGACCTTGCGAGAACCATGTGATCAAGGCCTGCCGCCTGCAATCGGTTTTCAAGGACGAAAAGGCTGGCCTTGTGGATGAGTTGCCGGAATGTGCCATCGGGTGCTGAAAGCGGCAACGAACCAATGGCCCCGGCGTAACCCGCTTTCCCCGGCAGGACATGGCCGTTGATGACGATACCGCCGCCGATGAAATAGCCCACGGAAAAATAGGCGTAGTTATGATATTGGTTGCCCTTGCCAAACAGCAGTTCCGCCGCGCAGGCCGCTGTTGCATCGTTGCTGAAATGCACCGGCCAATCGCCCAGCCTGGCAATCTCTCCGATGAGGTCGAAATCTCGCCAGGCCTCCAGCACCTCGTGGGCAGCGCCTATTTCTTCTTCCCAATTCCAAAGCTCAAACGGAGCCGCAATGCCAAGCCCGCAAATTCTTTCGCGCTGGGCAGGTGTGAGATCAGACAGGAGTTTTTCTAGTCCGCCGCTGACAAATTCCATAAGCCTTTGCGGCGTTGGAAAAAGATAGGGCTGGTGCACCTTGCGCCGAACTTTTCCGGTGAGATCAAGCAGAATGAGATCGCCGGAACGCCTGCCCACTTTCAGGCCAATGGAAAATGCCCCGTCCGGGTTGAGCGAGAAGGGAACAAGTGGTTGGCCAACCTTGCCGCGTTGAGGCGTTTCCTTGATGAGGAGTTGATCGGTTTCAAGTTGTCTCACGATCACTGAAACCGTTTGTGCAGAAAGGCCCGTGAGCCGCGCGATTTCCGCCTTGGGCAAACTGCCGTGGCGACGGATCAGCGAAAGAGCCAGGCGCTCGTTGTAAAGGCGCACCCCGTTTTGCGTGGTGCCGCGGGCCAAGGTTGGGCCCTTGCCCAAAACCAGTCCGCCACCTGTCCAATCCATACTCACGCCCGTCAGCCTGTCTCGAAATTATGCGGAAATTGCCCGCTGGTTGCACAAAAGTCGAGCTTCTCGTAGGGGCAAGAAGTTGTCAATAAATAAATCATGCCGATTTATTTATTGACTCTTCGCCCAAAATTCGCTCAATTCAATGAAGGAGCCAGTGTCCGCAACCGGACATCGGATTCCAATTGCAAAAGCAACTAGACGTATCTTAGCCCAATGAGGGCGTGTTCCATGGGAGGATCATCGTGAAAACCATACTGAAATCTGCCGTAGCAGCAGCAACCCTGCTCGGATTTGCCGCTCTGACACCGGCTTCCGCCGCTGTTGGCGCCTGCCTCATCACCAAGACCGACACCAACCCCTTTTTCGTCAAGATGAAGGAAGGTGCCACCGCCAAGGCCAATGAGCTCGGCGTCGACCTCAAGTCCTATGCTGGCAAGATCGACGGCGACAATGAAAGCCAGGTGGCAGCCATTGAGTCCTGCATTGCCGATGGCGCCAAGGGCATCCTTCTGGTGCCTTCCGACAGCAAGGCCATCGTCGACTCCGTCAAGAAGGCGCGCGACGCCGGCATTCTGGTGATCGCCCTCGACACGCCCCTTGACCCGATTGACGCGGCCGACGCCACCTTCGCCACCGACAACTTCAAGGCCGGCGAACTGATTGGCGCCTGGGCCAAGACCATGCTGGGTGACAAGGCGACGGAAGCCAAAATCGCCTATATGGATCTGAACCCAAGCCAGCCCACGGTTGACGTGCTGCGCGACCAGGGCTTCATGAAAGGCTTCGGCATCGATCTCGGAGATCCGAATAAGATCGGCGACGAGATCGACGTTCGCAACGTCTGCCATGACGTGACCAACGGCAACGAGGAGGGCGGCCTCAAGGCGATGGAGAATTGCCTGCAGAAGGAGCCCGGCATCAATGTTGTCTACACCATTAACGAACCGGCTGCTGTCGGCGCCTACCAGGCGCTCAAGGCTGTTGGCAAGGAAAAGGACGTGCTGATTGTCTCGGTTGACGGCGGCTGCCCGGGTGTGAAGGCCGTGGCTGAAGGCGTCATTGGCGCCACCTCGCAGCAATATCCGCTGCTCATGGCTTCGATGGGCATTGAGGCAATCAAGGCATTCGCAGACACCGGCGAGAAGCCGAAAGTTCCCGCAGGCCTGACCTTCCTCGACACCGGGGCCACCTTGATCACCGACAAACCCGCCACTGGCGTTGAATCAATCAACACCACTGACGGCACGGCGAAGTGCTGGGGCTGATAACCCAAAATCACTGCTGACAAACGGGAGAGCAGCCGATAGGCTGCTCTCTGCTTGACATCTATAAGAAGCGGGCATGAAAAATGCCGCCGGCTGCATGGGAGGCCAGAGCTATGAGTTCGGCGCAGGAATTTGAAAAAGTTCTCGACAAGAGTGACACAGCCGTAGTGTCCTTCGACACCGTGCATCACAGCCCTGTCCAGCGGGTCCAGCATTTCCTCCATGGAAATCCCGCCATGGTGCCGCTCATTGTACTGGTGCTTTCGGTCGCCGCATTCGGCGCTGTACTCGGCGGCAAGTTCTTCTCCGCTTTTACGCTGACCCTCATTCTCCAACAGGTTGCCATCGTTGGCATCGTTGGTGCGGCGCAGACGCTTGTCATTCTGACGGCTGGCATTGATCTTTCGGTGGGTGCCATCATGGTGCTGTCATCGGTGGTCATGGGCCAGTTCACTTTCCGCTATGGCTTTCCCGTGCAGATTTCCATTCTCTGCGGTTTTGCCTGTGGCGCCCTGTGCGGCTGGCTCAACGGCGTGCTCATCGCCCGCATGAAACTGCCGCCCTTTATTGTCACGCTCGGTACCTGGCAGATCATTCTCGCCTCGAATTTTCTTTATTCCGCCAATGAAACCATCCGCAGCCAAGACATTTTGGCCCAGGCCCCGCTGCTGCAATTGTTCGGCACAAGCTTCAAGCTTGGCAATGCCGTGTTCACCCTGGGTGTTGTCGTCATGCTGCTGCTTGTGACCCTGCTCTGGTATGTGCTGAACCACACGGCCTGGGGCCGTCACGTCTATGCCGTGGGCGACGACCCGGAGGCGGCCGAACTTTCCGGTGTCCCCGTGAGCCGCATGCTGGTCACGATCTACACCATCTCCGGGCTGATCTGTGCCCTTGCCGGCTGGGTGCTCATCGGTCGCCTGGGTTCCGTGTCGCCCACGTCCGGGCAAATCGCCAACATTGAATCCGTCACCGCCGTGGTAATCGGCGGCATTTCACTCTTCGGCGGCCGTGGCTCCATTCTCGGCATGATATTCGGGGCCCTCATCGTTGGCGTCTTTTCACTGGGCCTGCGCCTCGTCGGCACCGATCCCCAATGGACATTTTTCCTGATCGGCGTGCTCATTATCGCGGCCGTCGCCATTGATCAGTGGATCAGAAAGATTTCGGGGTAAGCGCCATGGCCAAGAAAGCAGCAGCCAATCACGTTCCACTCCTCACAGCGCGCGGCCTTGTCAAGCGCTATGGCCGCGTGACAGCACTGGACCGTGCGGATTTTGATCTCTATCCCGGTGAAATCCTGGCCGTCATTGGTGACAACGGGGCTGGCAAATCCTCTCTCATCAAGGCGATCTGCGGCGCGGTTATTCCAGATGAAGGCGAGATCAAACTCGATGGCAAGCAGCTCAAATTCAAGTCGCCCATGGAGGCCCGCGAAGCCGGCATCGAAACCGTCTATCAGAACTTGGCCTTGTCGCCCGCGCTGTCAATCACCGACAACATGTTCTTGGGCCGCGAAATCCGCAAACCCGGCATCCTCGGACAGTTTTTCCGCATGCTCGACCGGCCCGCCATGGAAAAGCGCGCCAGGGATAAGCTCACCGAACTCGGTCTTCTCACCATCCAGAACATCAGTCAGGCCGTTGAAACCCTCTCCGGCGGCCAGCGCCAGGGCGTGGCCGTGGCACGCGCAGCAGCCTTTGGTTCAAAAGTCGTCATCATGGACGAGCCCACCGCTGCCCTTGGCGTCAAAGAATCCCGCCGCGTGCTGGAACTCATTCTCGACGTCAAGCGCCGCGGCCTGCCTATTGTCCTGATCTCTCACAACATGCCCCACGTCTTTGAAGTAGCCGACCGCATTCACATCCACAGGCTGGGCAAACGCCTCTGCGTCATCGATCCGAAGAAATATACCATGTCCGACGCCGTGGCATTCATGACCGGCGCAAAAGCGCCGCCCAAGGAACTCATGACGGCTTAAGGCGCTGTTATTCCTAGCGCAGCATCTTGAAGGCGTGGAACCAGTCGTTCTGGGCAAAACCAGGAATGCACCATAGGATGCAAAGCGGTTCAATGGCACGCGCCGCTTCGGCCCCGCCCATATCCTCAACCTCCCAGCCGAACTGATCGAGAATTCCGGAAACGGTTTTCTTGGCGGCGGCATCATTGCCCGCGATGAACATCGACGGCTTGCCGCCCTTGAATTGTGGATTGACCATGACAGGCGAACCCACTGAATTGAACGCCTTGACGAAATGTGCGGACGCGAATTGCTTCTGCAACTGCTCCATGAGTGAACCATCGAGGCTGGTGAAATATTTGAGAACGCCATTTTCCGGCGGCGCGTCGGCGATCGGATTGGTGACATCGATAACTGTCTTGCCTGCAAGGTTGGCAGCACCCGCTGCCTCGAGCGCTTTTGAAGCCACGGAACCCTTGACGGCGAGAACCACAACCTCGCCAAATTGAGCGGCATCGGCGAAGCGTTCGATTCTCGCCTTCGGGTTGGCCCTGGCGAATTCCGCAAGCTTGCCCGCTTCGCGTGTGCCCACCGTCACCTCATGACCATGCTTGAGAAAGCCTGCCGCCAGGATTTTCGCCACGTCGCCCGAACCGATAATACCGATTTTCATTTCAGTAACTCCCTGGGTTCCAGATACAGCGGGAAAACTGGGAAGGCCGTCCGGCAATTACAAGCCTGTCTCCCGCGCTTTCTTCGAGAGCTCAGCGAAGGTCCGGCGCAATCCGTCGGCGGAAGTGACCGGCTCCTCAAAGCTCAGGCGCAGGCCCTGGCCTCCGGCGCCGAGATCGGCCCCGTCCGGGTCAATGGCGAGGACCCGCCAATCACCGGGCGCCCCGCCGAGAAGCCGTGTCGCATAGAGCTGGACCGAGTCCCCGTGGTCCCGGTTCATGTGCTCGATTGCCGACGTCTCAAGCGCTTCCATTTCGCTGACGGCAGGAAACACCGCGCGGGGTGCAAGCGTTTCGATGCGTCCAAAGCCTGCAACCCCGTGAATGCTCGCGGGCTCCAGCCGCCAAAATGAAAAGTCCGCAAAGTCTGCGTACATCGCAGCCGGTGGATGCCGAGCCAGATAGCGCCGCCTGAGGTTCACGTCTTCAACCCTTTCAAAGCGTCCCAGCACCGTGACCCGCGGCCCCACCAATGCATCGCCGGTTTCCGGGATTTCACCCACCAGCACACTGCCACGGGCATCTGCTGCCAGGTTCTTTGTGTGCCAGGCGAGCCGCGATATCAGAATGATGGGCCACCCCGCCACATCGGTTGCGATGTTGGCAAGCGAGCCATAGGGAATGCCGTCCCCGGCATTCAGGGTAGATAGCGAACAGGTCCGGGCCCGTCTCAGCAGCTGGCGCATGGTCGTTCCGGAAAACCCAGTTTTTTCAGTCATTTAGATAACATTACGCATAATTTAGACAGTCTTTCTTTGATGTTTGCCACAATTTGTTCTAGTTTCATCCATAGAGGCGACCGGCAGGATACAACAGCGGATGAACAAGAAAATGGCAATGATTGCATTGGTCGATGACGATCGAAATATTTTAACCTCCGTTGGCATGGCGCTCGAGGCCGAGGGCTATGCGGTGCAGAAATACAATGATGGCGCCGCAGCCCTCCAGGGCCTGCAGGACCAGCCGCCGGACATGGCAATCTTCGACATCAAGATGCCCCGCATGGACGGCATGGAGCTCCTCCGCCGTATTCGTCAGAAAACCGACCTGCCGGTTATCTTTCTGACCTCCAAGGACGACGAGATCGATGAACTCTTCGGCCTCAAGATGGGCGCCGATGATTTTATCAAAAAGCCCTTTTCCCAGCGCCTCCTGGTTGAGCGCGTAAAGGCGGTTCTGCGCCGCGCCGGTGCACGCGATGGCACTGCGCCGCCGACCGATGCGGCCAAGGTCATCGAGCGCGGCAAGCTGTCCATGGACCCGGACCGTCATTCCTGCACTTGGGATGCAAGGCCCGTTACCCTCACCGTCACCGAATTCCTCATCCTGCAATCCCTGGCCCAAAGGCCTGGCATTGTGAAAAGCCGGGATGCCCTGATGGATGCGGCCTATGATGACCAGGTCTATGTCGACGACCGCACCATCGACAGCCACATCAAACGCCTGCGCAAGAAATTCAATCAGGTCGATGAAGCCTTTGATGGTATTGAAACACTCTATGGTGTTGGCTATCGTTTCAAGGAACAATAAAATTTCCCCCCGCATGAGGGTGCGAAATGCTCGATAAGATCACGGCGACCGAGATCCTTGAACGCGCCGAAAGCGACGAAGGGCAGGAGGTTGAGAGTTTTGATGTTTCCGCTGTTGGACGCCGTGGCTTGCTGCATCGTTTTGCGCCACAAAGGCTGGCCAGCCGCATTGTTCTTCTGAACCTTCTCGGCCTCGTCATTCTGGTGACCGGCATTCTCTATTTCAACCAGTTCCGCCAGGGCCTGATTGACGCGCGCGTGCAAAGCCTGACCACCCAGGCGCAGATCATTGCCGCAGCCGTGGCGGGCTCGGCCACCGCCGACACGGGCTCCATAGTCATCAACCCGGATTCACTCGAAGACAACATAGATCCATCCGCGCCAGATGCCGACCAGCTCGGCAGCCTGGACTTTCCGATCAATCCCGAAACAACAGGCCCGGTGCTGCGCCGGCTGCTTGCCAATTCAACCATCCGTGGACGGATTATCGACCCCGAGGGCAATCTCGTCGTTGACAGCAGGTTCCTCTATGGCGGCGGCGATATCATTCAATCGGATCTTCTTCCGCGCGATTCCAGCTCGGACAACTTTTTTGTCAGATGGTGGAATGCGGCCTTTGACTGGTTCTTCGCCTATGACTACCCGCTGCAGAAGGAATACAGCCTCGACAACGGCAAGGACTTTCCGGAAGTGGCCGCCGCCCTCAATGGCGCCGTCGTAAGCGTCGTGCGCCTCGATGAAAAGCGTGATATCATCGTGTTGGTTTCCGTGCCTGTGCAAAGGTTCAGGGCAGTCCTTGGCGCCCTTATCCTTTCAACCTCGGGTGGCGAGATCGACAATGTTTTGCGCGCCGAACGCCGCGTCGTTCTCCTCACCTTCGGTTTCGTGGCTCTGGTGACAATCCTGCTCTCGGTGTTTCTGGCGGGCACCATTGCCGAACCCATTCGCCGCCTGTCGGCAGCCGCCGAGAGGGTGCGCCGTGGCATCAACAAGCGCGTGGAAATTCCTGACTTCACCGCAAGGCGCGATGAAATCGGCCATCTCTCCGGCGCGCTCCGTGACATGACGGGCGCGCTATACAATCGCATCGACGCCATAGAAGCCTTCGCTGCCGACGTGAGCCACGAACTCAAGAATCCGCTGACATCGCTCCGCAGCGCCGTTGAAACCCTTGCCATGGTGAAAACCGATGAGCAACGCGCAAGACTTGTTGAAATCGTCAAGCATGACGTGCGAAGGCTTGACCGCCTTATCACCGATATCGCCGACGCATCGCGTCTTGATGCGGAACTTGCCCGCGCCGAGTCAAACCCTGTCGATGTGTCAAGGCTGCTGGGCGCCATAACAACTCTTGCCAATGAAACGCGCAAAGAACAGCAAAGCGAGATTGTTCTGCAGGTGGTGCCCGCAGGCAGCACTTTTGATCCGCAATTGGCCTTTGTTATTCTGGGTCATGAGTCGCGGTTGAGCCAGGTCTTCCGCAATCTCCTGGACAATGCCCGCTCCTTCGCGGCGGAGAATACCAAGATCCATGTGCGCGTGCGCCGTTCCGGCCGCGATGTTGAAGTGCGTGTTGATGATCAAGGCCCCGGCATCAGGCCCGACAATCTTGATCGGATATTCGAAAGATTTTACACGGACCGCCCTGAAGGCTCATTCGGCAAGAATTCCGGCCTTGGGCTTGCCATCTCCAAGCAGATTGTCGAAGCCCACAAGGGCCGCATCTGGGCCGAAAACCGTTTGGGCAAGGCCCCAGAAGGAATGGAGAAACCCATCCTGGGCGCAAGGTTTGTTCTGCGGTTGCCGGCCGTCGACGATGACTGGACGCCGCCCGGGGCAAACTGAATGGCGCAACACCAGATTTGCCTGCATGGAACCTGCGTAAGCGTGAATGGTGAAGGCGTCTTGATTCTCGGCGAACCCGGAACCGGCAAGTCCGATCTGGCGCTCAGGCTCATTGACGAGCCGGGCTTTGGAACTTCCGAATGTCACATGCGCGGCAAACTCATTTCCGACGATCAGGTCATCATCACCCGTGAGGAAGACAGGCTTGTTGCGTCGGCCCCCTCGACCATTCGCGGTAAACTGGAAGTGCGCGGGCTCGGTATTGTGGCGCTGGCCACGCTGCCCTCGGTCCCGCTGCTGCTCGTTGTCAGGTTGCAAACCTTTTCAGCTATCGAACGCCTTCCCGACCAGCGCACTTTTGAAATTCTGGACCTTGCCCTTCCGTTTGTTGAAATCGACGGAAATTCCCCCTCGGCACCGGCCCGGCTGCGTGCCGCGTTGCATTGGCTGAAGCAGCCGGATAGGTGCCAGTGAAACTGTTGCGAAGCGGCGAGGTTAAGGGCAATGTGCGCCGGTTTATACGACAAATGAGGCAAACCGTAACAATGTGTGACACCGTAGATTTCCAATGATTGGCCTCGTTCTCGTGACCCACGGCAGGCTTGCCGACGAATTTGTCCATGCGCTGGAGCATATTGTCGGCCGCCAGGAAATGATCACTGCCGTGGCCATCGGCCCCGAAGACAAAATGGAAGTTCGCCGCGCTGATATAGCCGCCGCGGTCAAGTCCGTTGACTCCGGCGAAGGCGTGATAATCCTGACCGACATGTTTGGCGGTACGCCGTCGAACCTGGCGATTTCGCTTCTAGAAGAAGGCCATGTTGAAGTAGTGGCCGGATTGAACTTGCCCATGCTGGTGAAGCTGGTGCGGGTGAGAAAGGAATCCAATCTTCACAAATGCGCCGCCGCCGCCCAGGATGCGGGCCGCAAATATATCAATATCGCCAGCCAGATTTTGGGGGATTGATGGCGGCAATCATCAAGGAACTGGAAATCATCAATGAGCGCGGGCTGCATGCCCGCGCTTCCGCTAAATTCGTAAAATGCGCCGAAGGTTTCGATGCCAATATCGTGGTGAGCCGCGATGGCCATTCTGTTCCGGCAACTTCCATCATGGGCCTGATGATGCTGGCCGCCGCCATGGGAACTTCCATCAGCGTCGAAGCCTCCGGCCCCGAGGCAGATGCGGCCATGGCAGCCCTTGAAGCACTGGTGGAATCCAAGTTTGACGAGGATTAAATAATTCTCTTGTAGGCAGGCAGCGTCAGAAAAACCTCGAAGTTCTTTGAGGTGGACATGGTTTTGAATATGCTGACGGCTTCCTTGAAACGTCCCTGTTGGAAGGCTTCTACACCAACTTCCTCTCTGACGCGTTTCATCTCTTCTCGCATGCACCTGTCGAAAAATTTCCGTGTGGCCTTTGCACCCGTATCCAGCTTCGCTCCAAATTTGAGCCACTGCCAAATCTGCGACCGTGAAATTTCAGCCGTGGCCGCGTCTTCCATCAGATTGTAAATCGGCACGGCCCCCCGGCCCCGAAGCCAGGCTTCGATGTATTGCACGCCCACCCGGATATTCTCGCGGAAGCCCGCCTCGGTCTTGCTGCCCTTATGAACTTCCAACAGCTGCTTCTGCCCAATGTTGACGTCATCCCGCTTGACATAAAGCTGGTTGGGCGTCGGCATCAGGGCGTTGAACACCTCCATAGCCACGGGCACGAGATCAGGGTGCGCCACCCAAGTGCCGTCATGGCCGTTGCGGGCTTCCCGTTCCTTGTCAGCCCGTACCTTTTCAAAGGCAAGTTCATTGGCCTCCGTGTCCTTGCGGTTTGGAATTTGCGCCGCCATCCCGCCCATCGCAAAGGCCGCGCGCTTATGGCAGGTCTTGATGAGCAACGCCGAATAATTTGCCAGGAAGGCCTTGGACATCACCACCTGTGAACGGTCCGGCAGGACATATTTTTTGTTGGAAGCCAGCGTCTTGATGAACGAAAAAATGTAATCCCAGCGTCCGCAGTTAAGCCCTGCCATATGCTCGCGGAGCTCATAGAGGATTTCATCCATCTCAAAAGCCGCAGGCAGCGTTTCGATGAGAGCGGTGGCTTTAATGGTGCCCAAGGGCAGCCCAAGTGCGCTTTGCGAGAAAGTGAAAACACCGTTCCACAGCCGCGCTTCCAGATGGCTTTCCATTTTGGGCAGATAGAAATATGGGCCCGAGCCATTGCGCAGTGTCGCCTTGGCATTATGGAAAAAATACAAGCCGAAATCAAACAGCGCGCCGGACATCATCTCACCATCGACGCGCGCATGATGTTCCGGCAGGTGCCAGCCGCGAGGCCGCACCATGAGAACGGCAGGCCGCTTGCCCAGAACATAATGCTTGCCCGAATCCGGGTCCCGGTGATCCATGGCGCCGCTCCAGCGGTCACGCAGATTGATCTGCCCACGGACGAGATTGTCCCAGGTCGGCGAATTCGAATCCTCGAAATCCGTCATGAAGACCTTGGCGCCGGAGTTCAATGCATTGATCACCATCTTGCGGTCCGTGGGCCCGGTAATTTCAACCCGGCGGTCGTGCAGGTCAGCGGGGATCGGCGCCACGCGCCATGAACCTTCCCGGATGGCGCGGGTTTCCGGCAGAAAGTCGGGAAGTTCACCCTTGCCGAAACGCTTCGCCCGCGCCTCCCGCAAGGCCAGCAGTCTTTGGCGCTCGGCGTCAAAATTGCGGTGCAGATCCGCAAGGAACCCGAGGGCTTCCGGCGTTAGAATGGCGCGGTATTCCGGCAGCATGGTGCCGCGGATTGTGACACCAGCTGGTGTTCTAGCCATTCTTAGGGCCCCCGTTAAGATGTTTTATTTTGTCGGGCTTTGGCCCCCCATAGGCCCAATCAAGAAGCTCGACCGTATGAAGAATAGGCGTTTGCGTGCCGGTGGCAAGCTGCGTGATGCAGCCAATATTGCCCGTCGCGATCACCTGCGGATTGGTGGATTTGATGTTCTCTATTTTCCGGTCCCTGAGCTGCGTGGCGATTTCGGGCTGCATGATGTTGTAGGTGCCGGCCGACCCGCAGCAGAGATGGCCTTCTGGAATATCCTGAACCGCGAACCCGGCATTGCGCAAAAGCGCTTGCGCTTTCGTTCCCATGTTTTGGCCATGCTGCATGGAGCAGGCCGAATGATAGGATACGCGCAATGCCTGCGAAGCCGCAGGCAATTCGACGCCGGAAAGAAACTCAACAATATCTTTTGCTTTTGCACTGATGACGGCAGCCCTTGCCGCATAAACGGGATCAAGGCGCAGCATGAAGCCATAATCCTTGATCGTTGTGCCGCAGCCCGAGGCGGTGATGATGACGGCCTCTACTCTTGCATTTGCCCAGTGATGCACATTGCGGCGTGCCCGCCAGATGGCATCGGCCTCCTTGCCCATGTGATGGGTGAGCGAGCCGCAACACGATTCTCCCGCCGAAACCACCACCTCATAACCCAGCCGGGTGAGCAGGCGGATGGTGGCGGCATTGATCGAAGGTTCAATCACGCTTTGCACACAGCCCATAAGAAGGGCCACGCGGCCGCGTTTCGTGCCTTCCGCCGGATAGGTGCCAGGTGGCCCAAGACTTTCACTGGAAACAGTTTTGGCGGGAACAAGAGCGAGCAATGCCGCAATCCTGGTGAAGCCCATTCCAGAAACCACCTTCGAAAATGGCCGGGCAATTTTTGCGGTCTCCAGTGCCGTCCTGAAAACCCGCGGCCGTGGCATGGCAAAGCCGAGCACGGCGCGCAGTATTTTCTCGAATATGGGTCGGCTATAGGTCTTCTCCACATGCACCCGTGCCTGGTCAATGAGGTGCATGTAGTTGACGCCCGAAGGGCAGGTGGTCATGCAAGCCAGGCACGACAGGCAGCGGTCGATATGCTTGACCGTTTCCTTGGTGGCGGCCTCATTCTTCTCCAGCATGTTCTTGATGAGGTAAATGCGCCCGCGCGGGCTATCGAGCTCATCGCCGAGCAGCACATATGTGGGGCAAGTCGCCGTGCAGAACCCGCAATGCACGCAGTTCCGCAGGATTTTGTTGGCCTCCGCCGTGTGCGGGTTTTGTAATTGTTCTGCCGTGAAATTTGTTTGCATGGCTCAGATGTCTTTATACATGCGGCCGTGATTAAAAACACCGGCGGGATCGAACGATGCCTTGACCTGTTTCGTGAGAGCGCCAAGTGCGGAGTTCTGGGGCTGAAAAACCTCAATGCGCTCACGCACGTCTTCCTCGGCGCGCATGAGCGTGGCATGCCCCTCCTTGACGCAATCCCGGATAATGTAGGCATAGGCCTGGTTGCTGCGCGGCACCCCAAGCCAGATAAGGCCGCCTGCCCAATCATAGAAATACTGGACATCAAGCTGGTTGGAAATTTTCGAAACGGTTTCCGCCCCCTTTGAAGGCGTCACCGACAGCCTCCAGACAAAACGCGCGTCATCATTGCTGAGAGGATGAACATCGCGGATCGCCTTCCACTGCAAAAGGGACTCCTTCTGATCCAGATAGTCCGAAGCCCCAAAAATTCTCAAGTGGCTTGCGAGCTTCTGCCGGCGGTAACTGACCGATTGGCGAATGCCCTCAAGACGGAATAGCGTTTGCGATGGTGTGCCCGGAAGGTGCGCTGCGCCGGAAACGTCGCAGGCCGACTGCATGGCAAGGCACATGGCCTGATTGGCCCGGGCATCACTGAGACCAAGGAAAACAAGGGTTTCTTCGGTCGCAGCAGCCGGCAGGACCTTGACCGTGATGCTGGTAAGCGCCGCCAACGTGCCATAGGAGCCAACCATGAGCTTGGACAAATCAAAGCCCGTGACATTTTTGACAACGCGGCCTCCCGCCTTGAAAATCTCGCCGCGCCCCGAAACGCCGGCAATGCCCAGGATATGATCACGCGCGGCACCTGCCTTGATGCGCCGTGGTCCCGAAAGCCCGCCGGCCATCAGGCCGCCCAGCGTTCCCCTGTGTCTGGTGCCGAGCAATTTTGAATAGTCCGGTGGCTCAAAAGCCAGTTGCTGTTTATTCTCCTCGAGTGCCCTTTCGATGTCAGCCAGGTGTGTGCCAGCCCCCGCTTCAAGCACCAACTCCTCCGGCTCATAAAGCGAAATGCCCTTGAAACCTGACATGTCCAGAACTGTCTCGGCCTGTGATGGCCGGCCAAGACCGCGCTTTGTGCCACGTCCCACAACCTCAAGCCTGCCGCCCCGCGTAACAATTTCAGCAAGCTCCTGTGTCGTCAGCGGTTTGAAAGTCGGCGTCATCAGAATCTCGGAATCTCCGGGAATGGCAGCTTGCCCGCCTTCACATGCATGCGGCCCAGCTCGGCGCAAGCATGCAGCGTGGGAAATACTTTTCCGGGATTGAGCAGGCCTTGGGCGTCGAAAGCACATTTGAGACGCTGCTGTTGTGCCAGATCGGCTTCCGTAAACATTTCTGGCATGAGGTCGCGCTTTTCAATGCCAACCCCGTGTTCGCCGGTAAGCACGCCGCCCACCTTCACGCAGAGCCTTAAAATATCCGCTCCGAATTCTTCAGCCCGCATCAGTTCATCACCGATATTGGCATCATAAAGAATGAGCGGATGCAGGTTGCCGTCGCCCGCGTGGAAAACATTGGCCACCCGGAGCCCGTGCTTTTTCGAAAGCTCCGCCATGCCGTTCAGCACTTCCGAGAGGCGCTTGCGCGGAATGGTTCCATCCATGCAGAAATAATCCGGCGATATGCGCCCCACCGCCGGGAAAGCCGCCTTGCGCCCCGCCCAGAAAAGCAGGCGCTCGTCTTCAGATCTTGAAATGCGTGAGGTGCTGCAATTGTTTTTCTTGGCAATCTCGGAGACCTGCTCAATCAGGTGATCCACCTCAACGGCAGGCCCATCAAGCTCAATGATGAGCAGAGCTTCCACATCAAGCGGATAGTCCGCATGGACAAATTCTTCCACCGCATGAATGGCGGGCTTGTCCATCATTTCCATGCCGCCCGGAATAATGCCGGCGGAAATAACATCGGCCACGCAATTCCCCGCATCTTCGCTGGCGGGAAAGCCCACCAGAATGACGCGAGCTGTTTCCGGTTTTTGCAGAAGCCGCACCGTGACTTCGGTGATCACGCCAAGCAGGCCTTCCGAACCCGTGAGCACGCCGAGCAAATCCAGCCCGTCACTGTCCAGATGCTTGCCGCCAAGACGGATGATCTCACCGGTGATCAGCACCATTTCAAGGCCAAGGATATTGTTGGCGGTCAAGCCATATTTCAGGCAATGCACCCCGCCGGAATTTTCCGCCACATTGCCGCCAATGGTGCAGGCGATTTGCGAGGAAGGATCTGGCGCATAGTAGAAGCCCTTGTGCTGGACAGCATTGGTAATGGCAAGATTGGTGACCCCCGGCTGCACTACGGCGCAACGGTTTTCGTAGTCAATTTCCAGCACCCGGTTGAATTTCGATAAACCCAGCACAATGCCATCAGCCAGCGGCAAGGCTCCGCCGGATAGTGAAGTTCCAGCGCCGCGTGGCACGACCTTGATCTTGTTCTCAAAGGCATAGCGCAGCACCTTCGCGACTTCGGCGGTCGTTTTAGGGAGCACGACCACAAGCGGGAGTTGCCGGTAGGCCGTGAGGCCATCCGACTCATAAACGCTCATTTCCCTGGCCGTTTCGATCACCCCTTCGCCCGGTACAATCCGGCGCAGCGCCACGGCAATAGTGGAGCGTTTTCCCATTGTTTTTTGGTCAGCCTCGGGCATTTTCAGCATGGCGGGAAACTACCCTGCAATGGGATGATTTAACAAGAGAAACGATCTTGCGGTAAACACCCAAGGCGGGCAAAAGAGGGCCCCACGCCCAATTTCGAGAAGCAATCCGAGATGAACCCCGCCAAAGTCACCTGTATTGAAGACCTGCGCCAGATTTACCAGCGCCCGCGTCCCCCGGATGTTTTATGATTATTGCGACACGGGATCCTACACGACGGGCACCTATGTCGATAACACCAGGCCTTCGAGAAGTACAAGCTCCGCCAGCGCGTGGCCCGCAACATCGATAACCGCTCGCTGAAAACCAAAATGGTGGGCCAGGATGTGTCCATGCCCGTAGCACTTGGGCCTATCGGCCTCGGCGGCATGCAGCATGCCGATGGAGAAATCAAAGCCTGCCGCGCCGCGCAGAAATTTGGCGTGCCCTACACCCTCACCACCATGAGCATCTGCTCCATTGAGGAAGTGGCCAAGCACAACTGACTAGCCCTTCTGGTTCCAGCTCTATGTCATGCGCGACCGTGGCTTCGCCTCAGACCTCGTAGCCCGCGCCAGAGCGGCTAAATGTTCAGCCCTCGTGCTCACCCTTGATCTCCAGCTCCTAGGCCAGCGCCACAAGGACATCAAGAACGGCCTCTCCGCGCCACCTAAATTGACCATCCCCAACATCCTCAACATGATGACCAAGCCCCGCTGGTGCATGGGCATGTTCGGCACCAAAAACCGCACCTTTGGAAATATTGTTGGCCACGTCAAAGGTGTGGAAGACATGGGCACTTTGGCGGAATGGACCCACCACCAGTTTGATCCCACGCTGGACTGGACGTCGGTGGAATTCATCCGCAAGCAGTGGCATGGCAAGCTCATCCTCAAGGGCATCAATGATGTTGATGATGCGTTGCTCGCCGTGCAGACGGGGGCCGATGCCATCATTGTTTCCAATCATGGCGGCCGCCAGCTTGATGGCGCGCCCGCAACGATTGACATGCTGGGCCCGATCGTCGATGCGGTAGGCGACAAGATTGAAGTGTTTTTTGATAGTGGCATCAGAACGGGCATCGACATCATGAAAGCCATAGCCATGGGCGCCAAGGGCACCATGGTGGGCCGCGCCTATATCTATGGCCTTGGTGCCGGTGGCGAAGCCGGTGTCACCCGCGCCCTCGAAATCCTGAAAAGCGAACTGGATATCACCATGGGCCTGTGTGGCGAAAAGGACATAACCAAGGTTGGCCGCCACAATCTCATGCTGCCGCAACCCGCCTTCGCCATTCCGGCTCCCGCCCGTGCCCCTGCAAAACCGCGTTCAGCCCGACGGTAGCATCGTTGCGGTGCCCGAGCGCGGCACCATGTTGGGCAATCGCGGCGGCAAGTTTCACCGTGATGACAAGACCCTTGGCAAGCGCCGCTGGGCAAGCCATCACTGGATTTGCTGCGACATGCACTACAAGAACATGAAGCATGAGGCCATGGGCAAAGGCTATACGTCGCTCTTCTTTCTCGATGAAGTCACGGCACTGGCAGCGGGCCACAGGCCCTGTTTTTTCTGCCGTCGCGCTGAAGCAAAGGAGTTTTTGGGAGAACGCAAGGTCAATGACTTTGACCGCGAGCTTCATCGGCAACGCCTTGCAAGGCATGAAGCAAGCGTGCGTGACCTGCCAGACGGAACCATGATTGAACATGAGGGAAAAGCCTTCGCCGTCAAAGGCTCCCGCCTCCTGCAATGGTCCCATTCCCAGTATGGACTCGCAATTCCCCGAGCTTCGGTTATGAAGGCGAGACTTTTGACACCACCGCTCATCGTGAGCATTCTGGCGAAGGGCTATCAACCGCGCTGGCATCCGTCAGCCACCACAGGGGAACAGGCATGAAACTTCTGCGTTACGGACCAAAAGGCAAAGAAAAGCCCGGTATTCTGGACAAGAACGGCAAGATCAGGGACCTGTCAAAAGTGATTCCCGACATCACAGGCGAAACGATTTCGCCTAAAGGCCTGGCAAAACTCCGCAAG
Organism: uncultured Alphaproteobacteria bacterium; assembly: GCA_963766425.1. Lineage (GTDB taxonomy): Bacteria > Pseudomonadota > Alphaproteobacteria > Rhizobiales > Aestuariivirgaceae > Aestuariivirga. The sequence continues at coordinate 35,501 of CAVYAB010000004.1, read as the reverse complement.
CTCAAGCTGGAAACCCTGCCGCTTGTCCGGGGCACGCCACGTATTGGCGCCTGCGTGGCAAATTCGCAGAAATTTGTGGCCATCGGCCTGAACTATTCGGATCATGCCGCTGAATCCGGCCTGAAAGTGCCGCCGGAACCCGTGGTGTTCACCAAGCACGTGAGCTGCCTGTCAGGCCCCAACGATGATGTGACCATTCCGCCCAAATCCCAGAAATCCGATTGGGAAGTGGAACTGGGCGTGATCATCGGCACCCGTGCCAAGAACATCAAGAAGGCCGATGCCCTGAAACATGTGGCGGGCTATTGCACCATCAACGACCTGTCCGAGCGCGAATTCCAGGTCGAGCGCTCCGGCCAATGGACCAAGGGCAAATCCTACGACACCTTCGGCCCCATCGGCCCCTGGCTGGTGACCGCTGACGAAGTGAGAGACCCGCAGAACCTCCATCTCTGGCTCGAGCTCAACGGCAAGCGCGTGCAGGATGGCAATACCTCAACCATGGTTTACGGCGTGGCCCATATCGTGGCCTATCTCTCGGAATTCTTCACCTTGATGCCCGGCGATATCATCACCACCGGCACGCCCCCCGGCGTCGGCATGGGCATGAAGCCCCCGCAATACCTGAAACCCGGCGATAAAATGCGCATCTGTGTCGATGGCCTGGGCGAGCAGAACCAGAAGGTTGTGCGCGATAAATAAGGGCGCTAGAAGCCCTCAGCAAACGAGTTGAGAAAATGGCTTCCAGCGACAAGCAAAACCGCCCCAAGGCACGCCTCGCCAAGGGTTTCCGCGACGTGGACGCGAATGAAATTCGCGGCCTCAAGCGCATGCTGCGAACGATTGAGGGCGTCTATGAAAACTACGGCTTCGAACCAGTGGAGCAGCCGTTCATTGAATATACCGAAGCGCTGGGAAAATTCCTCCCCGATCAGGACAGGCCCAACGAGGGCGTGTTTTCATTTCAGGACGACGACGAGCAGTGGCTGAGCCTGCGCTATGATCTGACAGCGCCTCTCGCCCGCTACGTCGCCGAGAACCAGCAATCCCTGCCAACCCCCTTTCGCAGCTATCGCCAAGGCTGGGTCTTCCGCAACGAAAAGCCAGGCCCCGGCCGCTACCGCCAGTTCATGCAATTCGATGCAGATACAGTAGGCAGCGCCTCCCCCGCCGCCGACGCCGAAGTCTGCATGATGGCCGCCGATACGATGGAAGCGCTGGGCATTCCGCGCGGCAAGTATCGGATCAACGTAAACAACAGAAAAGTCCTGGACGGACTGTTGGAAGTCGTTGGCCTCTCAGGGGAAAGGCAAGCGCAACGTAGATTGACCGTCATGAGGGCAATCGACAAGCTCGATAGGTTGGGTGATCAAGGAGTTATGCAACTTCTTACGACTGGTCGAAAAGATGAAAGCGGTGATGTTACTCCCGGTGCCGACCTTCCGGTGCGGTCTGCTAGTTTCATTGTAAAAGTTCTGACAAATGAGCGCTTCGTGGATGGTAGCGAGGAAATGGCATTGAGCGAAGCGATGAAGCGAAACGAGGTTGCAAATGCTGGTTTCGCCGAACTTGATCAAATGAATGCGATATTCAATTCTACAGGATACGGGACTGATCGCATAAAAATTGAATCTGTCAATTGTCCGTGGTCTGGAATATTACACTGGTCCCGTCTTTGAATGCGAATTGCTGATGGAAACGAAAGACGAGGATGGCAAAACCGTGCGCTTTGGCTCCGTAGGTGGAGGCGGTCGATATGATGATCTCGTCGCGCGCTTCACTGGTCAATCGGTTCCGGCCACCGGCTTTTCCATGGGCGTGTCTCGGCTTTATTCCGCGCTGAAACTTCTTGGCAAAACGGAGGACAAGGAAACGACTGCTCCCGTTGTCGTGCTCGTCATGGATAAGGAGCGCCAGGGCGACTATCAGAAATTCGTACAACAACTGCGCGCCGTCAACATTCGCGCTGAAATGTATGTCGGCACCTCGGGCATGAAGGCCCAGATGAAATATGCCGACAAGCGCGGAAGCCCGCTCGTTGTTATTCAGGGCGGCGATGAAAAGGCCAAGGGCGAAGTCACGTTGAAGGATTTGGCCTTGGGCAGCCAGCTCGCCAGCAGCGTTGAATCCCGCGAGGAATATGCGAGCCAGCGTCTCGCACAGGTTTCGGTTCCCGAAGCTGATCTCGTTTCTGCTGTGAAGAAAATGCTGGAGCGCAAATGATGCTCTCACCCATTTCCCCCTTCTCCCCTCGAGGGAGAAGGTGGCGCAACGCTCCGGATGAGGGGGCTGGTACATGCGGAAACACCCCCTCATCCGTCTTGCGCCTCTGGCGCAATCCACCTTCTCCCTCAAGGGGAGAAGGGAAATAATGGCCGGTAAATCCAAAGCCGAACGCGAGGCACTGGAACGCCAGAATGCGGCCATTATGGCGGTGTTTGAGCGTGCCGGGTTTGATTATATCGCCCCTGACATCATCCAGCCCGCCGATATTTTTCTTGAGCGTTCCGGCGAAGATATCCGCGCACGGACCTTTGTGTTCACTGATCCGTCAGGCGCTGAAATGTGCCTCCGTCCCGATCTCACGGTGCCCGCCTGCCGCTATCACTTGAGCCATGGGGATAAGCCCGAAGCGGAAGCGCGTTACTGCTATCTGGGGCCCGCCTTCCGTTTTCCTAATGAGCACTTGAGCCCGCAGGAATTTCTGCAGGCGGGCCTGGAATGGTTTGCCGCACCCGATGCGGCAGCGGCAGAAGCACGCGTTCTCAAACTGACGATCAGTGCTTTGGAAGCCACAGGCCTCACGAAATTCCGCGTGACCCTCGGTGACCTCGGACTCTTCTCTGCGCTCCTTGAAGATACACCTATGCCGGTGCGCTGGCGCAACCGTTTGAAGCATCACTTCTGGCGGCCCCATGCCTTTCGCGATGTGCTGGAAAGTTTCACCTCCAACCGGAATGCAAAACGCACCAGCATTTCTGGACACATTGATAAGCTGGTGAACGAGGCCGCAAATGAGCTTGTGGCTTTGGAAATGGAGCAAAGAAACCTTCCGCTTGTTGGTGGGCGCTCGCTGGAAGAAATTGCCGCTCGCCTTGCCGACAAAGCAGCAGACCGGTCGGAGGTAGCCCTAGATCAGAAGAAAGCTGATGCTATCACTGGCTATCTCGATATTGTCGAGCGCGCCGATAATCTGGAAGGTCACTTGAACCGGACGGACTCGGGTCGCAACTTCAACGAGGCGCGGAAATATTTCCAAAAGCGTCTCACAGAAATGGAAGAGCTTGGCCTCAATCCCAAACGTTTTGAATTCAGGGCAACCTTTGGCCGTGAACTCGAATATTATACGGGCTTCGTATTCCAGGTTGAAGTTGAAACACCTGAAGGCTTCGTCGCCGTGGCCGGTGGCGGTCGTTATGACAATCTCCTTTCCGATATGGGCTCGCCTGCGCCCGTGTCCGCCGTAGGCTGTGCCATTTACACCGAGCGTCTGAAAGCGGTGCTGGCATGAAGTCGCTGACCCTTGCCATTCCCTCCAAGGGCCGCCTGATGGAACGGGCGGCGGAAACGCTCGAAGCAGCAGGCTTGAGCATAGAGCGTTCAGGCACCGATCGCGGCTATCGCGGCCAGTTGAAAGGCATTGAAGATATTGAAGTCGCCTTCCTCTCAGCCGCCGAAATTGCCCAGAACCTGCGCGAGGGAAAAATCGATTTCGGCATCACGGGTGCAGACCTCCTTTGGGAGAAATCCGCGCCACAAGAAAATCTCGTCTCCGTCCTGGCCCCGCTCAATTTCGGCTTTGCCAATGTTGCCGTGGCGGTGCCCGAGTGCTGGCTTGATGTGGCCTCCATGGCTGATCTCGATGAAGTCTCCGAAAGCTTCTATGCCCGCCATGGCCGCAGACTTCAGGGTTGCCACCAAATATCTCAATCTCACCCGCAGGTTCTTCGCCGAAAAGGGCGTGACCGGCTACCGCATCGTCGAAAGCCTGGGCGCTACCGAAGGCGCCCCTGCTGCCGGAACCGCCGAAGTGATCGTTGACATCACAACCACGGGTTCAACCATTGCCGCAAATCACCTTAAGGTTTTGGATGATGGCATTATTCTGCGCTCCAGCGCGGTTCTGGCGGCAAGCCCCGCTGGTCTGGCCGATCCCCGGGCCTTGGTGCTTCAAAACAACCTCAAAAAGGCTAAATAGTAAGAGACTGTACTAATTGCGTCGCGGCCCGGCGCGTAACTTGCATGGCTGCAAGCAAAAAATGAAGCAAGCAGGTCATTCACTTGCTGCCGCACTGAACTATATTAAGGGGGAATGAGGGCTAGGGCGAGGATCATGGATCCTTAAATCCGCACTTGCGAGAGTCTGGTATCGCCCCCGGTTCAGATTTTCGTGACTGAGTGTGGATTTGGGATTATGACCTTTAGCCTGAGCGAGGGGTTGTACATCTGTACGACCCCTCGCGATTCTGCAGCGGCGCCACGACCCGATGTTCTCCATTAAACAGGGCCTTGATTTTGACTCAAGCCATGAATAACCACACAGAAAATTGAGGAGTCATGGAATGATGAAATCGAAAGTGTTGGGCGCGGCGCTTCTTGCCGGCGCGTTTTCCCTGCCGGCGCAAGCCGCAACCTGCGGAAACAACGGCTCAGGCTTCCCCTCCTTCATCAAGGCCTTCCACAAGGAAGCAGCTGCAAACGGCATAGGCCGTCAGGCCCTCGCCGTCCTTGACGGCACCACTTACGACGCGGGCATCATCAAGAAGGACCGCGCCCAGAACATATTCTCCCAAAGCTTTCTTGAATTCCAGGCCCGCATGATAACGGATTACCGCATCAAGCAAGGGGCAGCGCTGGTCCAAAAGCATAAGGCCATCTTTTCCCGGGTTGAAAAGCAGTTTGGCGTTCCAGCCCCGGTGATCGTTGCCTTCTGGGCCTTGGAAACCGATTTCGGTGCCAACACGGGTGACTTGCCGACGGTACAATCCCTTGCCACCCTGGCCTGGGATTGCCGGCGGCCGGAAAAATTCCGCCCGCAATTGATGGCAGCGCTTGAACTCATCCAGCGTGGTGACCTGCATCCCGATGAAATGCGCGGTGCCTGGGCCGGTGAAATCGGCCAGACGCAATTCCTACCCTACGACTACAATGAAAGTGCCGTTGACTTCGATGGCGACGGCAGGCGCGACCTGCGCGGCAGCATTCCCGATGTCATGGCGTCGTCGGCCAATCTTCTGCGCAAGCACGGCTGGCAGCCCGGCCAGCCCTGGATGCAGGAAGTGCGCGTGCCAAACAGCTTGCCGTGGGAGGAAGCCGATATCGCCATTCAGCACCCACGCTCCCAATGGGCCAAATGGGGTGTGAAGATGGCCAACGGAAAACCCGTCAAGGCCGATGCCTTCCCCGCTTCTCTGCTTTTACCCATGGGAAAAGATGGTCCCGCGTTTCTGGTCTACGAAAATTTCACCACTGCTTATCTCAAATGGAATGAGTCTTTGGTCTATTCCACCACTGCGTCCTATCTCGCCACCCGCATTGCCGGTGCGCCAAAAGTCAGCCGTGGAAATTCCGAAGTGACACCGCTCACCTACCAGCAGGTTGTGACGCTCCAGAAAAAACTGGCGGCAAAAGGCTACGATGTCGGCAAGCTTGATGGGAAGATTGGCGTAGGAACGCGCGCTGCCGTCAAGGAAGTGCAAGCCCAGCTCGGACTGCCCGCCGATTCCTATCCAACCATGGAACTCCTGTCGCGGCTTGACTGATATTGATCACTCGTGACGCAACGCCTCGATGGGATCGAGGCGTGCGGCACGCCTTGCCGGGAAATAACCAAAGACCACACCAATCAGGCCAGAAAATATAAAAGCCAGGGCTATGATGCTGGGATTGGTGGTGAAGGGAATGCTCATGGCATAGGCGGCTCCGCCTGCAAGGCCGAGTCCCAGGACAATTCCGATAATGCCGCCAAAAACCGCGAGAACTATTGCCTCGACGAGAAACTGGGTAAGCACCTGTTTTTCCAGGGCCCCTACGGCCAGGCGAATGCCGATCTCGCGTGTGCGCTCAGTCACGGACACAAGCATGATGTTCATGATGCCGATGCCGCCGACGAGGAGGCTGACGGCGGCAACAGCGCTCAGGAGTCCGGTCATCAGAGTCGTTGTTGAACTCAGGGTGCTGACGATTTGCGACATGTCGCGCACCGAAAAGTCGTCTTCCTCATTGGCTCCAACGCGGCGCTGTTCCCGCAGGATATCCTCCGTTGCGGATTTCACTGAGTCGACCGCATCGGCGGAAGCTACCGAAATGTAGATTGTCGAGATGCGCTGGCTTCCCGCAATCCGGCGCTGAAAGGCGCGAAGCGGCATGAAAACAATATTGTCCTGGTCAGAGCCGAATGCCGATTGCCCTTTGCCTTCGACAACACCTATGACTTCGCAGGAAACGTTGCCCAGTCTCACTCTCTGGCCCAGGGGATCTGCCTGACCGAACAGGACTGATTTTATTGTCTGGCCGATCACACAGACGGAGCTGGCAGAACGGATATCGCCGTCCGAAAAGGGCCTGCCCGACGCAAAGGTCCAGTCCTGAGCCACAAAGAATTCAGAATCGGTGCCGGTCACGGTTGAGTCCGTGTTTTCCGCCCCATAGACGATTCTGACTGCTTTTGTTGAAGAGGGGGCCAGGGCCCTGACCTGTGTGAGATTTTCACGCAGGGCCGCAATGTTGCGCTCCATGAAGCTGCGGACTTCTCCGCTGCCGCCGGGCCCAAACGTCTCCCGTTCCGGCCGTGCAATAAGCATGTTACTGCCGAGTTTCGACAGGTCAGAAGTCACTTTCTGCGTAGTGCCATTGCCGATGGTGACCATGGCAATGACGGCGCCAACGCCGATGACAATGCCCAGCAGCGTGAGCACGGACCGCAGCGCATTGCGGCGCACCGATTGGTTGGCAAGTTTTATGGCTTCCCACAGCATCAGGCTGCCTTCCGTAGAGTGTCGGATTCAATTTTACCGTCAACAAAGCGGATGGTGCGCCTGGCAAAAACTGCCATGTCAGCTTCGTGGGTGACCATCGCAATGGTGAGCCCGCGCATTTTGTTCAGCCCCGACAGCAGCTCCATGATTTCGCGGCCGCGGGCCGTATCCAGATTTCCCGTGGGTTCATCGGCAAGCAGCACAAGCGGGTTTGTGACAATTGCACGCGCGATTGCCACGCGCTGCTGCTGTCCACCAGAAAGTTCAGCGGGAGTATGATTTTCCCGCCCTTGCAGGCCCACAAGATGCAGGGCTTCAACGGCCCGCTCGCGCCGTTCGCGTTTGGGAGTGCCGCGATAGATCAAGGGCAGCTCCACATTTTCGATTGCGCTGGTGCGGCTCAGCAAATTGTAGCCCTGAAAAACGAAGCCCAGGAAATTTCGCCTCAATAACGCGCGTCCATCGCGGGTAAGCTTTGTCACATCAACATCATTGAACAGGAACCGTCCCTTTGTGGGAGAATCAAGACATCCCAGGATATTCATGGCGGTGGACTTTCCGGATCCGGAAGGCCCCATGATTGCGGCAAATTCGCCTTCATTGATTGTCAAATCAACATCGTCAAGAGCCCGCACCATGCCGCCGCCTTCGCCGTATGTCTTGCTCACGTTTTCCAAGGTGAGTAACGCGGCCATGCTTATTTTCTCGTTTGCTTTGCTGAAATGATCAGCAAGGCACCAGGGGCGATGTCGCCATTGACAATTTCCGTTACCTTGCCATCCGAAGCCCCGGTTGTAATGCGTACCGCCTCTGGAACATTGTCCTTCAACACCCACACCACGCGCTCCCCGGCAACAGTTTCTGTCCGTGCCGGCCTGTTGTTGCGCGGCATGCGCGGCAGGAATAGTCGTGAAAGGCTGAAGCTTTGTTGTTCTACTTGAACTGGCGGCGAATAGCGCAACGCCGCGTTAGGAACGAGCAAGGCATTGGAAATTTCCTGCACGGTAACTTGCGCCGTTGCTGTCATACCGGGCCGTAGTGCCAAATCGGAATTGTCAACGCTGAGGATTGCCTTATAGGTGACCACGCCATCCGTGGTCTGCGGAAAGAATTCAACGGCTTCAATACGGGCAGGAAAATTACGGCCCGTGAAGGCATCGACCGTGAAATTTGCCCTTTGCCCCAGTTTCACCGTGCCGATATCAGCCTCATCGATATTAGCTTCAAGCTGCATACGTTTAAGGTCTTCGGCCAGCGTAAACAGCACAGGGGCTTGCAGCGAAGAGGCAACGGTTTGACCGGGTTCAACCGCACGCTTCAAGACAATGCCATCAACTGGCGAGAGAATTTGCGATTTGTCGATATCAATTTGCTTTAAGCCCAGATTGGCAATGGCGACCAGAATGTCGGCCTGGGCTGAAGCAACAGCGGCTACCGCCCGTTGTTCGGCAGCTTGCGCAGCCTCCAAGTCCTGGGTTATCACCAGCCCCCTTCTCTGCAAGGACTTCTGGCGCGTGAGGGCCAGTTCACTGGCTTGCAGGGTTGCCTGGGTGTCGGCGAGTTTCGCCTTGGCACTGCCAACACTGGCTTGCAGGCTTCTCAATTGCGCCTTGAACCGCTCAGAATCCAGTTCAGCCAGCACATCGCCTTTCTTGATCAGGCTGTTGTTGTCAACATTAACTACTCGCACGACGCCTGACATCTCGCTTGAAACGTCAATTTGCGTTGTGGGTTGTATGGTGCCGGTAGCCGTCACTGTTACCGTCAGGTCCGCGCGCTTTGTCGGGTTGGTTTCGAAAGTGATGGCATTCGCCGCCATTTGGGAGCTCTGGTACCACAGGTAGCCGCCGATAATGACAAAAGCCAGAATTGCAAGCCAGACGACCCTCTTGAACCAACGTTTCGCCTGAGCCTGGGGCCCTAAGCCCAGAATCTTCTCAATTTCCTGCTTGTCCGGCAAATTCTCGATGTTCATGGGCCTGCGCTTTGAAAGTCTGTATCTATATAAGGACAGGACGCCCGGAATCCAAATTTCCGGCGCTAAGCCGCTTGCCTTGTTGGCGTGCTCTGCGAGTTTCGCCACATTACAAATCCACAAGGAATGAGGCCCGCAAGCAGCACGATAACCGCTGGCCTGAGACCAAACGAGAACATCAGGTTTGCCTGGGCAATGCGCCAAGGGTCGACGCCCGTAGCCAGGGCGTACCAGGTAAATTCTGTGATTGCCGTAAGTGCGCAAGCCACAACAGCACTTGTCGCCAGCACGGCTGGCATAAGGCTCACCCGCTTCATGATGAATACGCGGTAGACCATGAGAAGAATAAAGAAGCCAGTCATCAGCACGGCGGGGCTCACGTCTATTTTCGTTTGAATGAAATAATGCAGCAGCCCCAGGACAGCGACGCCATAGACCAGACGGTGCAGCATCTTCCATTTCTTGCCCAGTTTCCGGACGGCAGAATCAAACGACGTGCCAGCCAGCAAACTCAGGCCGGTCAGCGCCACAAAGCCAATGGTGAGATAGAAGCGCAGAATGATTTCCGACGCGACGAAGGCCAGATCATATTTTGAGTTCACGATGTAAAGCAGGAAATGGGTCAGCGCATAGGCAAAGGTGGTGATACCGAGCATGCGCCTGATGAGCGCAATTTTCGGATAGTTGAGCAAGCGCTGCAAAGGCGTGAGCGTCAATGTGATCACCAGAAGCCGGATGGTCCAGTCGCCCACGTGGCGCAACGCCTCTTTGACTGGCAAGGGGCCGAGCTGATGGGTGAAGAACCAATAGGCAATCACCGCCGCAGGCAGCAGCGCCATTGCCAGCGTCGTGGCCTTGAGCGGCGAAAACTTGCCTTGTCGGTCGGTTAGAGGTGTCATGGCGGCTCTCTACCAGCCCTTTCGTGAACTGTCTTTACACGAGCCATCACCTTTTTGGGAGAAGTGGTGAAAAAAGAAAGGCGGAACTCGCGTCCCTCCCCCTATTGGTCTGCTCCACGCTTGGGGTTTTCAGTTCCACCAGCCCTTGTGGTCGCGCTTTGGCTGGCGCAGCACACCGCCTTCGCCGGGGGGTTCGATTTCCATGAGATAGCGATGCACCGGATTCATGCGGTCGTAGAGCCCCTGCGTCAGATGATCGAGTTGCACAAGCTGTTGTGGCAGGTCGCGCCGCGTATAGGAGAGATGCAGCATGCGTCGATGGGCCGGACCTTTTTTTAAGGTGCCGCTGTGCCACATCGATGAGTTGCAGATAACGGCCGAACCCGCTGGCGCCGTCACATAAACTTCGCCAGGATAAGGCGCATCGAGATCCTTCGGGATGCGGGCTTGATCCTCGGCGGAAATTGGTTCCGGTTCCCAGTCGGCCTGGTTGACATAAGGCACATTGATCGGCGCCCACCACTGTGAGGTGGGCACTACGCGGGTAGGGCCATTATCCAAAGTCATGTCGTCGAACATGAGCATGGCATTCAACACCCACCAGTCATCGACAAATTTCTTCGGGACGTCGACATGCAGTGCCTGATGCCCATAACCCGGATTTGGATCGCGAATATTGGCGCCATGGACCTTGATTTCGCCCAGAAGATAATGGGCAGCTGCGAGCACCGATGGCAGGTTCAGGCAGATGTCGAAAGCTTTGGTCTTGTTGAAAATGTTGGAAATGCGCCGGGCTCCCGGTTCCACATGAACCTCATGTCCGCCGGTCTCGGCTTCGGCGGCATGGATGCGCTCAAACTCGTTGCGCAGTGTTTTGACATCGCCTTTCGAGAACGCGTTCTCGACAATGAAAAAGCCTTGCGCATCGAGTTGCTGCTTTTGCTCATCGGTGATGGCGGAGGTCTTGATTCCCAATTCATGTAGGGCTTGCTTTGTATACATGGCATAGCTCCTCCCGATGGGGAGAAGCTAACACATCATGACAGCGATACAAACGGATGCAGTAAAACCCGGTGTTTCCACCAGGATTTCGTATTCCGCAAATGGGCTCTTATCCGTCGACCCCGCCTGATCGAACGAGTGCCGGTTTCCGTTGGCCCTTAAGGACATTGAGCACCGGCACTTCGATTGCCAGGTGGATACGCCAGCCGAAAAACGCCGCCGCCGCCATGCTGATTACAATGATAACATCGGTTGGCAGCGGAATCACTTTCCAAAGAAGGAAGAATACCGGCAGGAAAAGCGGATGGGTGAGATAGAGCGAATAGGATGCATCGCCCTGCCGGGTCCAGAAGCTTTCACGGCCCTTGAACTGCATGGCACCCCAGACGATTAGTGCCGACGGAAGCCCATAAACAATCACGCGTTGGAACGCTTCTTCGCCGCGCAGGTATTGGGCGGCGTCGCCCATGGGAGCGAGATTGAAAAAACCCGCCGCCATGAGAACAGCGGCGCCGAGCGGAATCCCCCATCTGGCGAGTTTAAATGCGGGGGCATGGGCGATGGCAACGCCAAACAGGAATTCAATGATCAGGGGATTGCCAAGAAACTGGAACACGGCTCCATGCTGCCGGAGCGCCATTGAAGCAGCAAAAAGGCCGAGCAATGGAAAGAGCCACCGTCTGCTTGCAAGCACGAACGTGGCAGCGGCATAAAACAGCGCCTCATAACAGAGCGTCCAGGCCACGGCGAGCTGTGGCAGCGTCATGACATCCGTCGCGGGCCACAGGAAAAACGTCGCAAGCAGGTCGCGCGAGGTGATGGCGTTTCCGGCCTGGAGCGCCATCAGCAGCGCGAAAATGCTGATCAAAAGATAGAGCGGCATGATGCGGCGGAATCGTTTCCAGGAAAACTCCTGCCACGAAAGCCCGACCGCGGTCTTTGCGATGATAACGCCTGAGATGACAAAGAAGATGTCGACGCCAGCCTGGCCCGCAATCTGGAATTCGGGCGGAAAAGTTCCGTTTGAGCCGGTCGTCTGGAACGCCAGCTGGGCCACATGGATATAAACAACCATGAGGGCTGCAACAAAACGCAATATTTGCAGGGGCCATATCACCGCTGCAATATATTGCCCAATGGTTACCAAAAAATTTCAGATCCCATAACAGGTTTGGAATGATCCGCTACCTGTGAAAAAACCCCGGTGTTTCCACCGGGGTTTCGTGTTTCGTCTGAGTTGCGCTGGACTTAGAAGTCCATGCCGCCGCCCATGCCACCCATGCCGCCGCCGCCCATGCCACCTGGCATGCCGCCGCCCGACTTGTCCTTGGGCTTCTCGGCGATCATGGCTTCCGTGGTGATCAGGATCGAGGCAACCGATGCCGCGTCCTGAAGCGCCACACGCACGACCTTGGTAGGATCGATGATGCCAGCGGCCACCATGTCACAGTACTCTTCGTTCTGCGCGTCAAAGCCGAAGTTGCCGGATTTCTCGAGCAGCTTGCCGACAACGATCGAGCCTTCAACACCGGCGTTCTCAACGATCTGGCGGATCGGCGCTTCCAGCGCCTTCGACACGATGTTGATACCAGCCTGCACGTCTGGGTTCTTCGAGGTGACAGACTCAAGCGCTTTCTTGGCGCGGAGCAGTGCAACACCGCCGCCTGGAACGATGCCTTCTTCAACGGCAGCGCGCGTGGCGTTCAAAGCGTCGTCAACGCGGTCCTTGCGCTCCTTCACTTCGATTTCGGTGGAACCACCGACGCGGATCACCGCAACACCGCCAGCGAGCTTCGCCAGACGTTCCTGCAGCTTTTCACGGTCGTAGTCCGACGTGGTATCTTCGATCTGCGCCTTGATCTGGGCAACCCGCCCCGTGATGTCGGCCTTCTTGCCGGCACCATCGATGATCGTGGTGTTTTCCTTGTCGATGCGAACGCGCTTGGCGCGGCCCAGCATGTCGAGGCCAACATTCTCAAGCTTGATGCCGAGGTCTTCGGAAATGACCTGGCCGCCCGAGAGCGTTGCGATGTCTTCAAGCATGGCCTTGCGGCGGTCGCCGAAGCCCGGAGCCTTCACCGCTGCAACCTTGAGGCCGCCGCGCAGCTTGTTGACAACTAGCGTTGCAAGGGCTTCGCCTTCAATGTCTTCCGCGATGATGAGCAAAGGCTTGGACGACTGAACCACGGCTTCCAAAATCGGCAGCATGGCCTGGAGCGACGAAAGCTTCTTCTCGTGGAGAAGAATGTAAACATCTTCCAGTTCGCACAGCATCTTGTCGGCATTGGTGATGAAGTATGGCGAGAGATAGCCGCGGTCAAACTGCATGCCTTCAACCACTTCGAGCTCGGTCTCGGCTGTCTTGGCTTCTTCAACCGTGATCACGCCTTCATTGCCGACCTTCTGCATGGCCTTGGCGATCATGTCGCCGATGGCCTTTTCGCCATTGGCCGAAATCGTGCCGACCTGGCCGACTTCTTCCGAGGACTTGATCTTCTTGGAGCGCTTCTTGAGGTCCTCGACTACGGCGATGACCGCCATGTCGATGCCGCGGCGAAGGTCCATCGGGTTCATGCCGGCGGCAACGTTCTTAGCGCCTTCACGGACGATGGCCTGAGCCAGGACCGTTGCTGTCGTTGTGCCGTCGCCTGCGATGTCGTTGGTCTTGGAGGCAACTTCGCGCACCATCTGGGCGCCCATGTTTTCGAACTTGTCTTCGAGTTCGATTTCCTTGGCAACGGTAACACCGTCCTTGGTTGTGCGTGGCGCACCGAACGACTTGTCGATAACCACGTTGCGGCCCTTGGGGCCGAGGGTGACTTTCACCGCGTTAGCGAGAATGTCAACGCCGCGGAGCATTCGCTCGCGGGCTTCGCCGCCGAAGCGGACTTCTTTTGCAGCCATGTGAATATTCCTTTGTTTGAATTGGTTGTGTGCCGAAACTTACTTGTCGAGCACGCCCATGATGTCAGACTCTTTCATGATCAAGAGCTCATCGCCATCGATCTTGACTTCGGTGCCTGACCATTTGCCGAAGAGGACGGTGTCGCCCTTCTTCACATCGAGCGGCACCAGCTTGCCGCTTTCATCGCGGGCTCCTGGGCCTACGGCGATGATTTTGCCCTGCATCGGCTTCTCTTGCGCCGTTTCTGGGATGATGATGCCACCCTTTGTCTTGGTGTCTTCGTCAACCCGCTTCACCACGACCCGGTCGTGCAAAGGACGGAATTTCATGCGGTAACTCCTCATAACGTATTGATTTATTTAGTTTTCATGCGGAAACAGGGGTCTGTTCCTGCATCTGTTAGCAGTCACACGATAGGAGTGCTAGCAGCTAGGCTCCAGATAGGTCCGATGCGTGCGCCAGTCAAGGCCCAATCCGGTTGCACCGCCACAATTCGGTAGCCTTGCCTTGCCAAAAGCCGAAGAGGTTAACGGACGGGTGATTTGGTGGGATTGCGGATCTTACATTTGGTTTTTACACTTCTTTGCTTGGCCAATGCAGCACCACTGAAGGCACAAACGCTCAACACCACCGATTTTCAAATCGAATGGAAAGTCATCAACCGCTTCCGCTTGTTTAATGACGCAGGTTTCTTCAAACTCCACGAAAATGCCTGGCGGCAATATCTCATCCATGTGAATGAGCAGAAAGTATCTGAAGAGCAAAAATCCCTTCTCGTCGGAAGCTCGTCAGTATTGGGCGCGGAACATGTGCTCAACGATCGCTACATCGCTTTCTCACGCCTTGAACGCACAAAATTTGATTGGCGCGGCTGGGCTGCACAAGGCGAAGGCAGGCTGTGCTGGAACCCGAAAAGCCGCATGCATGATCTCTGTGGCGATATGGACGGTTATGTAAATCCAAAAGGTCACGAGATTGAAATCAAACTTCGCCCTCTCATGCCCAATAAGCTTTTCAGCGAGTTCAACTGTGAATGGCGCGTGGGTGACGCGCCGATCCAAACTGCGCCTTGCGATGGCGCGGTCACGGCCACGCTTCCCTATCCCTCAGGCGCTGATATTTCGGTTGCCGTAGCCGGCGAGCAGCCCATCACCCTTAATGCAAAAGTGCGCGATCTCCTGATCGTTGGCTTTGGCGACAGCTTTGCTTCCGGCGAAGGCAATCCCGATATGCCCGTGGCATTCAGCGATGCGCAGCGCCACAAAAATCTCTATCCCCGGCGTAAGAACAATGATGCGGGTAGTTCAGCCCTTTGGACTGACGAGCTCTGCCATCGGTCGCTCTATGGTCACCAGTTGCGTGCCGCTCTCCAGATCGCCATCGAGAATCCGCAAAGTGCCGTAACGTTTTTGGGCTACGCCTGTTCCGGTGCCAGCATCGAAGCAGGCATTCTTGGTCCGCAGGAATACGTTGAAAGTGTAACAACATCGGCAGGGTCATCGCGTTTCATTTCAGGCGAGGCCAAGGATTCACAAATCCGCTGGCTCCTGCGTGAACTGTGCAAGGTGAAGCCTGAGGAAGATGATGGTTTGTGGACCTGTCCCGGCAATCAATTCCGCCGTTCCGTTGACTACCTCTTCCTCTCCATCGGCGGCAACGACGTTGGGTTTCGAAATGTCGTGGCCTGGGCAACGCTCCGAGAAGGAACTTCCGCAACGCTTGCCGGATTCTTTGGCGCAACCGTTTCGGCAAAACAGTTCGCCGAGAACATGAAGGATATTTTGCCGGGCGCCTATGCGCGCCTGGCAAAAGCCATCGAACGCGCCGTTCCAATAGATGCCGACGGCCAGGCCTTCGATGCCTCCCGTGTCATCCTCACCGCCTATCCCGACATGCTTGTCGATGAGGCAGGCGAAATTTGCACTGCAGGCGGAACTGAAGATGGCGAGGAAGACCGCTACCCCGCCAATCAATCGCTCGATGGGTTTTCGTCATGGCTTGCGACAACGAGTGGCAGGTTGAATGCGGTTCATGAACAACTCGCAACCCTCGACCGGCGCATGAGGGACCTCGCCGGCGACCACGGCTGGACCTTTGCTGGCCGCGTTTATGGCGACCGGGTTTTTCAAGGCCACGGCTTTTGCGCCCAGAGATCGAAGTTTGCCGAGGACCCGGCGGAAGTATTGATGATTCCCTGCTGGGGAAAGGCAGAAAGGCCCACGCAAACCTGCGAGTCCTCCTGGTCGGGCAAGGCCAGAGAGTGGCGGCCCTATAACCCGGTTACGCAAAATTTCCCCTATGCGTTGCGCCAGCGTTGGGTGCGCACCTTCAATGATGCCTACATGGCCGTGAACCAGAAGGTGATGGATCGGTCGGGCAGGATTGACGAAAAAGCCTCGGCCCAGACATTTTCTGAAACCACCGGTGCCATGCACCCCAACGCCGAGGGCCAGGCCGCCATGGCGGACGCCATTCTCATGGACATTCGGAGTGGAATTGCACAGTTGCTGGGCGGCGAGCTGTATTAGGCAACCGGCGTAAAATCATCCTCCGGATCCTGTTCCATGAGGTCCCGAATCTTGAGAAGTGTGAGCTTCAAGTCATGGGCTGTGGCTGGCTGGCCAAAACAAATCCGTACCGCATGATCTTTCGCATGCGGACCAAAGTTAAAGGCGGGGCCAGGCGTTATCTTGATGTTGTGCGAGAGCGCTGCTGAAGCAAAGCGCAACGGGCTCCAATGGGTGGGAAGACTTAGCCAGCCATAGGGCGCACCTGGCTCGCAGTTAAATGTGCGGTAGGAAAACACCTCGCGGAAAATGTTGCGGCGTATTGCCATCTCCGCAATGACACGGCCCATGAGGTGTTCCGCAATATCTGTTTCAAGCCAGTAGCGCGCCACCTCTGCTGTAAGTCCCGTAACGCGCGCTCCAGCGGCGCGTTGGCGCAGGCGCAGGAATTGCGCCCGTCCCGGCGGCGTTGCCACGAACCCGATGCGAAGGCCCGGAGCAAGCGTCTTGGACAGGCTGGTGATGTGATAGGTGCGCTCAGGTGCCAGGCTGTAAAATGTCGGCGGCTGCACCCGGTCATCAAGCAGGCGGAAAATATCATCTTCGACAATCGTGAGGTTGTAGCGCCGCGCAATGTCCACAATGGCATCCCGGCGCTCGCGCGGCATGGTAATGGTGGTGGGGTTTTGCAGGGTAGGGAACGAGATAAAGAATTTTTGCTTCACCTGTTTTTGCCGCGCGCTCAAGATCATCCAGATCGAGCCCCGTTTCATTCATCGCGAGCGGCACGGGTTTGAGATTGAGACCGAAGATCAATGAGCCAAGCGAGGCGTAGTTGAGATTTTCCGCCATCACGGCTTCGCCCGGCTGCGCCAGCACGGAAAGGCAGGCCATGACGCCGAGATGGGCACCGGCGGTGACAATGACATTGGATTCAGAAATATCGATACCGCTGCGCGCCAGCCACTTTGCCCCCATGGCGCGATAATGTGCATGGCCTTCCGGCGGCATGTAATCAAGAATGCCAGGCGTGAAGGCTCACGCATCACATGAGCCAATGCCGAATCGAATTCATCGGTGGAGTAAACTGGTGGTGGTGCTGCATGGCTGAGATCTGCCATTTGCGAGGTGACTTCTCGGCGGGGTGGCAAAGCCGTGGAACCGCTGATCTCGCGCACATAGCTTCCGCGCCCTACCTCACCTGAAAGCAGCCCCCTTATTTCGGCTTCCTTGTAGGCCCGCGTGACCGTGCCGACCGTAACCTTGAGCCGCCATGCCAAATCCCGGTGCGGCGGCAGTTTTTCACCGACATTCAGCTTGCCGGAAAGAATGTCGCCCGCCATAGCGTCCGCTATTGCGAGGTAGATTGGTTTGCCCTGGGTTAGCTCCGGCGTCCAAATTGTCATGGATACAATATCCCCTTTGACTCATACAATATTGACATTGTATCTATATGGCAAGTGATTTTTGAACAAGAATCACTATGAAATAGATACAATTGATACAATTTGAGAGGAATTATAGGGAGTCTGCCATGCGCGAATATGTTTCAAACGAAGCCCGGTCCCGGTTAAGCACGTTCAGCTTTTCAACCCTGCGCCAGCTCGTCCGCAACTGGCGCTGCAAGCGACAACTCCTCAAATTGCATCTGCTTGAGGACTATCAGCTGAAAGATATCGGCCTGACACGCGGACAGCTCCGCCACATTACGGAGTTGCCCCTGTCAGTTGACCCCGTCTGGGAAGCTGATCGCTTGAGGCTCATTGCTTCACACCAGAAAGTCGAAGCTGAGGGGCTGCCCACGCAACAGATTTACACCTTCTCATCATGCCCGCGCTTGACGCAGGCATCTTCTTTGTGGCGATGGCCGTGTCTAGCGCGGCCATGATGAAAAGGTGGGAATGCGTTACGTGGAAACTCAATTCGACAGGAAATAGGTGATCGTTGTCACGACTCGCACCTTCTTGTTGATTTGTTTTTCCGGCCGGTCATTGGGAATCTCAACCGCCGGATTGATTTCAATAATGCCCTGGTTGGCGCTCTGGATATCGCCCACCTTGGCGCCGGACTCCTGCGCGAACTTATCGGCGGCTTCCCGCGCCCGCTTGGTTGCTTCCGTGAGCATATCGCCCTTGAGTTCATTCACATTGGTAAAGATGAATGATGGGCCCGCATTATAGGCATCCGATGAAAACACCACACCGGATTTCAAAAGATCGCCGATCATCCGCGAGGCATCCGCCAGTTTTTGCACCTCCGCTGACTTCACCAGAATATCCTCGGTGAGGACAAAGCGGATTTCAGGCGGCACGCCCTGATTGCTGTAACCAGCCAGGCGGTCTTCAACCTGGATGTTCTGAACCTGCATGTCTTGTTCCGTAAAGCCATGCGACGTCAGGAAAGCCTTGACCGCCGCCTGCGAAACTTCCAACGCGGCGCGCGCCTCTTCAAGGCTTGCGCCCGTAGCCACAAAACGCACGGGCCAGAAACCAAGATTGGCTTTTACCTCGCGCTCGGACAGGCCCTTAACCGTAACGGTGCGAAACCCAAGCCTGCTTTTGACCAGTGATTCACCGGCCAGAAATCCGCCGCTGGCCACGCCAAGGCCGATCAGCCCTCCGGCGATGATATTCGAAAATGATGACATGGAAATTTCCTGTGTGCTGCCCCTCTGTTTTCAGGCTGGGCGGCCATTGTGTTGCTTTTTTGACAAATCTGGCTGGGGGCAATGGTCAAGTCTGGTTGTTTCCTTATGTGCGCCTGTTCTGCTATCTTCGCCGGGAACCTCAGCCGGAGTTATTTGTATGAACAAGCCGCAGATCCATAGCGATTCCAAAACCTGGGAAGCTTCGCCCAATAATCTTGAGCCCTTCTGGATGGGCTTTACCCCCAACCGGGCCTTCAAGAAACGCCCCCGCATGATCGCGCGCGCCAAGGACATGCATTACTACGACATGTCGGGCCGCGCCATTCTCGACGGCAGCGCCGGACTCTGGTGCTCCAACGCCGGCCATTGCCGCGACCCCATCGTTGCGGCCATTCAGAAATCAGCCGCCGAACTCGATTTCGCACCCACGTTCCAATATGGCCACCCCAAGGTGTTCGAACTCGCCTCGCGCCTGGCCACCATGGCACCCGGCGATTTGAACTACGCTTTCTTCTGCAATTCCGGTTCGGAAGCAGCGGATTCAGCATTGAAAATTGCGCTGGCCTATCAGCGCGTCAAAGGCCAGGCCAGCCGTACCCGTTTGATTGGCCGCGAGCGCGGCTATCACGGCGTGAATTTTGGCGGCATCTCCGTGGGCGGCATGGTGGGCAACCGCAAGATGTTCGGCACCATGCTTGCTGGTGTTGACCACTTGCCCCACACCTACAACCGCAAGGAACAGGCCTTCACCAAGGGCGAGCCCGACTACGGCATGCACTACGCCGATGAGCTTGAACGTCTCGTAGGACTCCACGATGCCTCGACCATTGCCGCCGTCATCGTCGAACCTATGGCGGGATCAACCGGTGTTCTGCCGCCGCCCAAGGGCTATCTCAAGCGCTTGCGCGAAATCTGCGACAAGCACGGCATCTTGCTCATATTCGATGAAGTCATCACTGCTTTCGGCCGCCTGGGCCACGCCTTTGCCGCCGAACGCTTTGGCGTGCTCCCCGACATGATCACCTTTGCCAAGGGTGTAACCTCCGGCACCGTGCCCATGGGCGGCGTGATGGTGCGCCAGGGCATCTATGATGCTTTCATGAATGGTCCGGACCACGCCATTGAACTGTTCCATGGCTATACCTATTCGGGCCATCCCATTGCGGCGGCGGCTGGTGTTGCAACCATGGATCTCTACCGCGATGAGAAGCTATTCGAGAATGCCAAGAAGCTTGAGGGCGTGTGGGCCGACGCGGCCATGAGCCTCAAGGGCAATCCAATGATTGAGGATATCAGGACCCTTGGCCTCGTAGCTGCCTTTGACCTGAAGGCGGTTGAAGGCTCTCCGGGGCTTCGCGCCTACAAGGCCATGGAAAATGCTTTCCATGATTTTGGTTTCCTGATTCGCATCACGGCGGATACCATTGCCCTGTCGCCACCTCTGATGATCACTGAAAACCAGATCGATGAAATTTTCAGCGATAAAATGCCGAAGGTTCTGAAGTCAGTCGCCTGATCTCGCAGAGTTACAATCCGGAATTTGATGGGGCCATGGACTCAACGAGTTTTTGGCCCTATTGATTCAGGCGCAACAAGGATAGTCGCGGGTTTGATGCAAGTGCGTGGTTGGCCAAGTGTTTTGGTTCTTGCAGTATTTTCCTGCTTTGCAATTGCATGCGGGATTTTTGTATTGGTGGCCAAAACCCAGCAGGCTCAGGCCGTTGTGGCAGCCATCTTCCTTCTGGCCATCGGGCAGTTATTCGTCATTGGTTTGGGCTGGGCCCGTGGGCTCACCCTTCAGGACGCTATTCGCGGCCTTGCGCGCGAGCGCCGCACGGCGGAAGAAAAATACGCGAAGTCCTTCGTCACTGCCAAGCTTTTTGAAATTGAAATCGCCGAACTGAAACGCCGCATGGGACATTCCGAAAAGGAAATCCGGGATGAGATGATTTCCATGCGCGCCCGCTTTGAGGAACTCACCCAGCGCTATGAGGCCGATGCCGCCAACGCCCAACTGCACAGCGCGCCCGCCGAGCTGACAGACCAGCAAGACGCAATGAAGCGTGAGCATTTCAATTTCCTGCTGGAGCCGGTCATTGATCTCTCGACCAATGCGACTGCGCACTACCGTGTTCGTTTCAGCATCACCGCCGCCAACGGCATTGAAATTGATTACGCAAAACTGACGTTGAATGCCGATCGTGGCAGTCTTCGCCCCACGCTCGACAGCCATGTGGTCAATCAGGCCATCCCTCTGCTGCGGCGACTTCGCGCCAAGCATCCCGCCATGCGGATGTTCATTCCCATGGGATCTGCAACCCTTGTCAGTGAAAGCGCCCTTGCCCTCATTGCCCAGATGCTGTCGGAAGCCGGTGATGTGGCCAAAGGCGTGGTCTTTGAACTCACCCATGATACGCTCGCAAGGCTGAATGAGGCCGGCATTTCGGGCCTGGCTGCCATAGCCCGCATGGGGGCGACCCTCGCCTTGACCGAGGCTTCCATGACTGGCCTCGAATTGGCATCGCTCCGTCACCTCGGTGTGAAGTTCATCGGCATTGCCGCGCGCTCAATTGAATCTGGTTCCGGGCTTTCCCCCGCCTGGCTTGAATTTGTGCAGGCAGCACGCGGCCAGCAGTTTCAAATTCTTCTCACCGACGTGGACAATTCCGCCCAGGCAGCTTCCGCCTCGCAGATTGCCCGCCTAGTGGCCGGACACTTCTTCGCCCCGCCGCGCCGGGTGAAGTTTAATGCCGGCATGGCAGCAACCAATGACATGAGCGCTGCCGCATAAGTCCTATGAAAAGTCTATCCGCTGATTATCCGGTTTGGCTCTGCGATATCTGGGGCGTGGTTCACAACGGCCTCACCTGTTATGAGGCGGCAGCCCGTGCGCTTTCCCAACACAGGAAACAGGGCGGCATTGTTATTCTGGTCACCAACGCGCCCCGCACATCACGCGGTGTTATCAGTCAGCTGAACAGCATCGGCGTTCCGCCGCAAAGCTATGACCGCGTAGTAACCTCGGGTGATGTAACCCAGACCTTGGTGGTCGAACATGCAAGAGGAAAAGTTTATCATTTAGGACCGCCACGTGATCTCTCGATCTTCGAAGGCCAGGCGGTGGAGCGGGTTGCGCTGAAGGAAGCCCACGCGGTGTTGTGTACCGGCCTTGCCCATGACGATGTGGAAACACCGGATGACTACACAGATGCACTGGCGCGCATGAAAGCCTTGAACCTTCCGATGATCTGCGCCAATCCCGACAGGATGGTGCGTAAAGGCAACCGCCTCCTCTATTGTGCCGGGGCGCTCGCAGAGAAATATTCTGAAATGGGAGGCCGCGTGCTCATGGCCGGCAAACCCTACACCCCGATCTATCAACTCGCGCTCCAAAAAGCCGCGGCCATTGCCGGACACGAGTTTGAAAGATCAAAAATTCTGGCCATTGGCGACGGACCGGAAACCGATATCAGGGGGGCCGCCGACTTTGCCATTTCTGCAGTACTGGTTGCCGATGGCGTAACCGATGCCTTCGACGGATTGGACGCCACCTTGGCCCGTGTCCAAGCCGCTGTTCCCCATGCTAAAATCGTTAGGATTCTTCACCGCCTGGTGTGGGATTAGCTCAAAGTCGCAATTGTGTTGCAGTGCCACATAATCTAGTATGTTGCAGCGCAACATTGGCAACGGGGTTGACACAATGTCATCCTATTTCTTTGAAGACCTTGAGCTTGGCATGGAAGCCAGCCACGAGAAAACCGCGTCCGAGGACGATATCGCCAGCTTCGCCGAGGTTTCAGGTGATTATAATCCGGTCCAAATGGACGAAGATTACGCGCCCGAAACCTTCTTCAAATCCCGCATTGCCCACGGCATGTTGACCGCCAGTTTCATTTCCACCGTGCTGGGAACGAGGCTTCCCGGCCCCGGCTGCATTTACCTGTCGCAAAACCTGCGCTTTCTGGCGCCGGTCCGCATTGGCGATACGGTGAAGGCCTTGGCCCGCGTGGCAAGTCTTGATATGACCAGTCGCCGCGCCCAGTTTGCCTGCCACTGTGAAGTCAATGGCAAGATTGTGGTTGAAGGTGAAGCGATGGTGTTTTTGCCCTCGCGGGGCTGAAGTGAGTTTAAATGCATCTGCTTGGGGCGTTTGAGCCCATCCCTCAGGAATTCCGCAACGCCGTGGTTGCCATTGGCAATTTCGATGGCATGCATCGTGGCCACCAGGAACTATTGAGCGTTGCGCGTGAGCTGGCCGCGCGTTTGGGGAAATCCTGGGGCATTGTGACCTTTGAGCCCCATCCTCGCAGTTTTTTCAAACCCGACGAACCTGTGTTTCGCTTGACCCCCTTGCCTCTGAAGGCGCGCCTCGCTTCGGCCGTTGGCGCCTCCTTTGTCTTGAGCCTGACCTTCGACAAAAAATTCTCGCTGCTGGAGCCGGAAGGATTTGTTGGGGAATATTTGATTGATCACATGAAGGTTGATCATGTGGTGACGGGCTATGATTTTCATTTCGGCCGGGGCCGCAAGGGCAATCCGATAATCCTCAAGGAGCTTGGACAGGAGTTCGGCTTTGATGTCACCATCGTCGATCAGGTGGCCGATGAGGGTGACGGCCATTCGCCTTTCTCGTCGAGTTCAATTCGTTCCGCCCTGCGTCGGGGCCATGTAGCCGCGGCGGCGCGTGAGCTCGGCTATTACTGGACTGTGATGGGTAAAGTTGTGCGGGGCGACCAGCGCGGCCGCGCCATGGGCTTTCCAACAGCAAATATAACTTTGGAAGATGGCGCTGAACCTATTCGCGGCATCTACGCGGTCCGGGTGCGCGATGGGGATAAGAAAAATTCCGTAGCCTGGTCCGGGGCCGGGTACTTTGGCGATCGCCCGACCTTTGAAACCACCCGGACTTTTCTCGAAGTCCATCTGTTTGATATGAACGAAGACCTCTATGGCCGCACGCTTCTAGTGGAATTCATTGATCTCATCAGGCCGGACCAGAAATTCAATTCGGCTGAAGATTTGGTTCGCCAGATGAATCAGGATTGTCTCCAGGCAAAAGCGCGTCTTGCGCAACTGTCTCATGAGAACCCTTGCACCGCATATCCGCTTGGACGCGCGCAGCAGGATGGATTAATCTAGACCCTTCCCCCTTCTCATCATGCCCGCACTCGATGCGGGCATCTGCCCGGTTGCAAGAAGATGGCCGTGTCGAGCACGGCCATGATGAGAATAAGATAGCTGATGAAAGCCTTACGCCTTCTTGCTCTTTTTTGCTGTACTCGTGGGATCAAGCAGGCGGTGCAGGTGTACGATGAAATAGCGCATCTGGGCGTTGTCGATTGTTTCGCGCGCCTTGCCAAGCCAAGCCCGGTGGGCCTCCGCGTAGTTGGGAAAGAACCCGACCACATCAAGTTTTGACAAATCCTTGAAATCAACATTCTTCACGTCGTGCAGTTCACCGCCAAAGACGAGATGCACCAATTGCTTGGCGGGAGCGGATTTTTTTTCAGGTCTTTTCATGGTTTCGCTCCTAACTCAGGTGCCTGCAATGGTCAGTCCTTCAACCCGGCAGCTCGGTGCGTTTGTTGAGGATTTGAATATGAGGTCATTGGCGGGCTCAAGCGTCATGAACATGTCACGCAGATTTCCGGCAATCGTAATTTCACTGACGGGAAATGCGAATTGGCCGTTTTCAATCCAGAATCCGGAAGCGCCCCGGCTGTAGTCACCGGTCACCATGTTGACGCTGTTGCCGATAAGTTCGGTGATGTAGAGCCCCTGCTTGATCGAGGCAATCATCTGTTCGGGGTCGAGCTGACCCGGCTCGAGATGAAGATTTGAAGTGGAAGGACCGGGCGGGCTACTGAGTCCCCGCGCGCCATTCCCCGTAGGCGCAAGTCCAAGCTGGCGCGAAGAACGCAAATCAAGCACCCATCCCATGAGGACGCCATCGGCGACCAATTCCCGCCTGTTGCACGAAAGCCCCTCGCCGTCAAAAGGCCGCGAGGCCAGTCCGCGCAGGCGCAAGGGGTCGTCTATGATAGAAATACCCTTGGAGAGAATTTGTTGTCCCATATGGTTTTTCAAAAAGCTTGTGCCGCGCGCGATGGCAGCACCATTTATCGCAGATGAGAGATGTCCAAGCAGGCTTGATGCCACGCGCCTGTCATAAATCACCGGAACCGATTGCGAAGTAATCTTCCGCGCATTAAGGCGCTTCACGGCGCGTTCGCCCGCACTTTTGCCCACCTCCGGCGGCGCTTTCAAATCATCGAAATGGCACGACGCGCTATAATCATAATCGCGCTCCATCCCTGTGCCTTCGCCCGCGATGGCGGAAACGCTGAGCGAAACACTTGTGCGGCCGTAGGTCCGCCCAAAGCCTGCACTCGTTACCAAGGCAATCTTCCGCTGCGAGGCTGATGCGCTGGCGCCGCCTGACTTGGTCACGCCCTTGACAGCCAATGCGGCACCTTCAACGTCGAGAGCGAGCGCTTTCAGCCTGTCGGAGTCCGGGAGATACGAAGAAACCAGATCAAGTTGAGGTATGTCTTCTGCGAGGAGTTCGCGGGGCGCAAGGCCTGCGAAGGAATCGGGCGGCGTGGCTCGCGCCATGGCAACCGCCGTTTCTGCCAATCGGTTAAGCGACTGAGGAGTAAGAACGCTACCGGAGATTATTGCCGAGGATTGACCAATAAAGACGCGCAAGCCCAGGCCGCGCGACTCGGTTCGCTCCAGCTTTTCAATTTCGCCTTCGCGCATTTCGATGTCGGTACCTTGGGCATCGATGGCAAGAGCATCGCAGGAATCGGCACCAAGTTTCCTGGCCCGCGCGAGAAGGTCTGCGGCGAGATTGAGAAGGTCATCAGTCATGGGACAAGGCAATCCAGAAAAAGAAAACTAGCGATGATGAGTCCAAATTCACGATTGGATTTGAACAGGCGGAGGCAAAGTGCCGAATTATTCATTTCAAAACGTCTTACTTGCCAGGCCGTATGAAAGGCAGCAAGCGCCACACCCATATGGGCGATGAAAGTGGCACCTGCAAGCCAAAGTGCCGCATCCATTGAAACAAGAGCGAGGACAAAAAAACCAATGAGCCAGCCTGCTGTGTTTTCCCCAAACTGCAAGGCGGTTGATTTCACCCCGATCAAGACATCATCTTCCTTATCCTGATGGGCATAGATCGTATCATAACCAAGCGTCCAGAAAATGCCGCCGAGATAGAGCACAAGGGGTGGCCAGGCGAGCGAATTCTGAACCGCGCTCCAACCCACAAGCGCTCCCCAATTGAAAGCAAGGCCCAACACCAGCTGTGGCCAGTGGGTAACGCGTTTCATGAAAGGATAGATCACAACGATAAGCAGTGAGGCACTGGCCAGTACGATGGTATAGGGATTGAATTGCAGCAGAATGACAAGGCCAAGCAGGCATTGGCTGACAAGAAAAATCTGAGCCTGTTTCACGCTCACGCGCCCCGACGGAATAGGCCTGCCCTTTGTGCGCGCAACGAGCCCGTCATAATTCCGGTCGACGATGTCATTAAGCGTGCAGCCGGCGCCGCGCATGATGATGGCGCCGAGCAGGAACAGGAATGCAAACCAAAGGTTTGGCAAGCCGCCACCTCTTGCAATTTGCGCCAGGAATAATCCCCACCAGCAAGGCAGCAGCAAAAGCCACCAGCCGATGGGCCGGTCCAGCCGCATGAGTTGGGCATAGGGCTGCATTGCCTGCGGCAGCAGGCGCTCAACCCAATTGTCCTTGCCCGCATCGGCAATATGGTGGCTGGTTTCGGTCATAGGCCTCGTGTTACATCAGGCGCATCATGAAAACCACACCCCGCCTTAACATTGAAGAGACCCTGTCAGCGGCCCGGGAAATTGTGCTGACCCGCGAGCAGGCCCACTACTTGACTGGTGTTTTGCGACTAGGCGCTGGCGATGCGGTGCGGGCCTTCAATGGCCGGGATGGCGAGTGGCTCGCCTATCTTGCAACGGTCGGCAAGAAGCAGGTTTCCTTGCGCTGCGAGCGGCTTGTGGCCGAAGCGAAATTGCCGCCCGACATCGATTATGTTTTCGCGCCGCTCAAGCATGCGCGCCTTGACTATATGGTGCAGAAAGCAACTGAACTCGGCGCGCGGCGTTTACGCCCCGCAATGACCAGCCGCACCGTGGCCGAGCGGGTAAACCTAGATCGCATGCGCGCCAATGTCATTGAGGCGGCCGAGCAGTGCAATCTGGTCCACGTGCCTGAAGTGATGGAACCGGAAAAGCTGGAGAAGATTCTGGCCGTATGGGAGAAGGGTAGGTCGCTGGTTTACTGCGATGAAACCAAGGCCGACGTCAATCCGCTTGAGAGCTTGAGAGCCTTGAAAACACCTTCCGCTGTTCTCGTGGGCCCTGAAGGGGGCTTCACCGATGAGGAAAAAAAACTGCTGAAATCGAAAAGCTTCGTTGTCCCCATTTCGTTGGGCCCGCGCATCATGCGCGCCGATACGGCAGCCATTGCTGCTTTGACCCTGGTGCAGGCCCTGGCCGGTGACTGGTCGACACATCACAATTCCTGATGGATTGGCTTCCAATCTTTGACTTGCCGGAACTGTCCCCACCCCTTACATGCTAAAATAAAAGGCAACAAGGAAACCCCCTGTGAGCGGACCCACACCCGACACTCAAGAAGCGCTTGCGCCCATTGCAACCAAAACCCAACTCATCGAGGCCTTGAGCACAGGCTCAAAGCCAAAGCAGCAATGGCGCATTGGAACCGAGCACGAAAAGTTCCCCTTTCTCACCGATACTCTTGAGCCCGTGCCTTATGATGGCGCCCGTTCCATTCGCGCCCTCCTGGAAGGCCTGCGTGATCGCTTTGGCTGGGCAGGTGTTTACGAAAAAGACAATATCATTGCCCTCAGCGATCCCCATGGCATGGGTAACGTGTCCCTTGAACCTGGCGGCCAGTTCGAACTTTCCGGCGCGCCCCTCGAAACCATCCATGATACCTGCGAAGAAGTGCATGAACATCTGGTGCAGGTGCGCGAAATTGGTGATGCACTCGGAATTGGATTTCTGGGGCTTGGGGCCTCGCCAACATGGACCCGCGCGCAGACGCCCGTTATGCCCAAGGGCCGCTACAAGATCATGGCGCCCTATATGGACAAGGTGGGCCGTTATGGCCGCGACATGATGTTCAGAACCTGCACCGTGCAGGTGAATTTGGATTTCGGCTCGGAAGCCGACATGGTGAAGAAGCTCCGCGTTTCGCTGGCCTTGCAACCCGTGGCCACGGCACTGTTTGCGAATTCGCCATTCCTTGAAGGCAAGCCCAATGGCTTTCTGTCGTTCCGCTCGGAAGTATGGACCGATACGGACAACGCCCGCTCCGGCATGCTGCCCTTCGCCTTCGAGCAAGGCATGGGCTTTGAACGCTATGTCGATTACGCCCTCGATGTGCCCATGTATTTCGTAATGCGCGATGGCAAATACATCAATACGGCGGGCGAAAGCTTCCGCAAATTCCTCGACGGAAAACTGCCGCAGTTGCCCGGTGAAAAACCCGTGCTGAGGGACTGGAACGATCACATCACCACGATTTTCCCCGAAGTGCGCTTGAAGAAATATCTGGAAATGCGCGGCAGTGATTCAGGTCCCTGGCGCAGGCTATGCGCCTTGCCCGCGTTCTGGACCGGACTGCTTTATGAGCAGGGATCGCTGGATGCGGCCTGGGACATGGTTAAGAACTGGACCGCCGCGGAGCGCCAGGCTTTGCGCGAGGCGGTTCCCCGCCAGGGCCTCAAGGCAATGATCCGTGGACGGACAGTTCAGGAAATCGCAAGAGATGTTTTGAAGCTTTCACGCGGCGGGCTGGAGCAACGCAACCAGCAGGGCTGCAAGGGCAAGACCGAGGCCTCTTTCCTCGATGTGCTCGACGAAACGGTGCACACCGGGAAAACCGCAGCCGAAAACCTGCTTGATCTCTACAATGGCACCTGGAATGGCAATATTGAGCGGGTATTTCGCGATTTTGCCTATTAACGATAATAAAATCCTTGCAAGATTCAGAATGAATTCCTATCTATGATACGATTGAGTGAACTTGAAGGAGTTAGGCGATGTTTGAAGGTCCCGGCATATTTGTTTTGGTAATCCTCGCCGTCGTGGTGTTCTACCTCCTGCGGGCGATCCGCATGGTGCCCCAAGGGCTATAATTATACGGTTGAAAGATTTGGCCGCTATGTCCGCACCCTTGGCCCCGGCCTCGGGTTGATTGTTCCCTTCATTGACCGCATCGGCGCAAAGATGAACATGATGGAACGTGTCATTCAGGTTCCCTCCCAGGAGGTCATCACCAAGGACAACGCCATGGTGACCGTGGATGGCGTGGCCTTCTATCAGGTCATGGACGCCCCAAAGGCAACTTATGAAGTGGTCAATCTCGAAAACGCCATCATCAACATGGTGATGACGAACATCCGCACCGTCATGGGCTCCATGGAGCTCGACAGCCTCCTGTCGCAGCGCGATGACATCAATCACAAGCTTCTGGGCGTCGTTGATCAGGCCACCAATCCCTGGGGCGTGAAGATGACCCGCATCGAAATCAAGGACATCAACCCGCCGCGTGATCTCGTGGATTCCATGGGCCGGCAAATGAAGGCCGAGCGCGAAAAGCGCGCCTCAATTCTGGAAGCTGAAGGTCTGCGTCAGGCTGCCATTCTGAAAGCGGAAGGTGAAAAGCAATCGGTTGTTTTGCAGGCCGAAGGCCGCAGGGAAGCCGCCTTCAAGGATGCCGAAGCCCGCGAACGCGCCGCCGAAGCCGAAGCCAAGGCCACGGAACTGGTGAGCAACGCCATTTCCAATGGCAATGTCCAGGCCATCAACTATTTTGTCGCCAATAATTACGTGAAAGCCCTTGAAGCTCTGGCCCAATCACCAAACCAGAAAATTCTGATGATGCCGCTGGACGCGACATCCATCCTGGGCTCGATTGGCGGCATCGCCGAAATCGCCCGCGAAGCCTTTGGTGGCGGTTCAACCGAAACGCCAAAACGCAAGGGCGGTTCGCCCATTCCCGGCGTGACCCAGAAACCATAGAGGTATCCGATCATGCAAGAGCTGTTTCCTTTTTTAGGCATCTGGTTCTGGTGGATTGCGGCTGGCCTTCTCCTGTTCCTTGAGCTGATGGCTCCCGGCGTGTTCCTGATGTGGCTTGCCTTCGCTGCCGCTTCGGTGGGCCTTGTTGGCTATTTTGTTGATTTGTCATGGCAGCTTGAGTTGCTGGCCTTTGCCGGTTTTTCTCTGGTCTATGTTTTTCTCGCCCGGCCTTGGTATTCGAAAAGCAAACTGCAGAACAGCGACCAGCCCAATCTCAATCAGCGCATTTACGGCATTGTCGGAAAATCATTTGTACTCGCGGAACCCATTGTCGATGGCCAGGGCAAGCTCAATATCGAAGGAACCCGCTGGGACGTGCTCGGGCCTAATCTGGCAAAAGGCGCAACAGTCCGGGTGACCGCCGTGGAAGGCATGAAGCTGCGGGTAGCCGAAGCTTAGGTTCCGTCAACTCCCTATTAACCATATTTTCGCTATTTTCCGGAAGTTGAGGAGAATAGCGACGTGACGGTTGGTCTGCGGCTGATGTCTGTCTGCGTAATGGCAGGCCTTTGTGTTACGGCTGGCACCGCCCGCGGCGAAACCACAGGCTTGCTCCGGCCCGCAATTCTGGATGATGAAATCCAAACGGATACTGTTGAATCTCTAGCAGTTGTTCCGCTGCTCACAATCGCCCCGGAAGAAGAGCAGGCGCCGCTGAAAACTCCCAAGCAGGTAATTGACCCCTATGCCGCTCAAGGCATGGGGCAAGGTGGAGTAATACTTTTTCCCTCCCTTGAAGCCGGTTCCCTTTACACCAGTAATGTTGCGAATGCCGCGAGTAACGCCCAGTCAGATGTTGGCCTGTACTTGAGACCTTCCTTGCGGTTTGAAAGTGATTGGGTCCGCCATTCCTGGGAAGGCAAAGCCAGCGGCGATTTCATTGCCTATCTGGAAAATGACGACCTCAATACAACCCAGGCCGACGCCGGCAGCAAATTCCGCCTCGATATCCGCCGCACCACGCGCGCCGAATTTGAAGCAAGCTACTCACTGGGACAAGAGGGCTCTGAAAACAGCGAAGTGCCGGACACAGCCATTGGCAATCGCACCGATCATGCACTTACTGCAAGCACCGCAATCATTCATGACTTCGGCCCCATCGAAGGCCGCGCGAAACTGGGAATTGAGCGGCAAATCTATGAAGACGTGGACCTCTCCGGCGGTGGCACGGAAGACAACTCCGATCGCAACAATTACACGCCAACAGCAAGCCTCCGGGTTTCCTACATTGAACCGCCAGCACTGAAACCATTCGCGGAACTCACCTATGCGCCGCGTTTTCATGACGAGAAATTCGACCGCAATGGGATGCGCCGTGACTCGCAAGGGTTGACTACAAGTGTGGGTGTCACTCTTGATCGCGGGCCTATTTGGTCAGGCGAAGCCTCGCTCGTCTATGTCTCACGCGATTATGAGGACTCGGCACTCTCAACCAATGATGTCTTTGGCATAAATGGCAATCTCAGCTGGAGCCCCACAGATTTAACCTCACTCTTGCTGACCCTTGCAACCACACTGAACGAGTCGTCCTCGGCCACTTCATCGGGCACAAAAACCTGGTCGGGACGAGCTGATCTCACCCATGAACTGCGCGAGAATGTAATTCTTGCCGCAGGGTTGGGTCTCGAAGTGGAAGAGGGCACCAGTGGCACCGCCAAGACCATATCATCAAAGCTCGGTTTGGAATGGCAGCTCAATCCCAACCTGGCATGGACAGCGAGCTACGATGGCACATGGTTTGAAGCCGCTTCATCAGGCGGCAACTATAACGACCAGCGCGTCATGACTGGAATTGTGCTGCGCCGGTAGCGAAATCAGCCTGATTTCCAGGTAACGTGGCCGCCATGGTCGGCGATCAGTTTTTGCAGCACCTGACGGAATCCTGGACCCAGGTCATCGCGTTCCAGACCATAGGCAACATTGGCCGCGAGAAATCCCAGCTTGTCGCCGCAGTCATAGGTGGTGCCTTCGTAGGCAAGGCCATGGAAGGGCTGGCGTGCCATCAGGCGTATCATGGCGTCGGTAATTTGGATCTCTCCGCCAGCTCCCGGTGTCTGGGATGAGAGTTCATCAAAGACCTCGGGCTGCAAAATATAACGCCCGGAAATGATCAGATTTGAGGGTGCGTCTTCTTTACGCGGTTTTTCGACCATTTTATCAATCGTGAAACCTTTGCCACGCCAATCCTTGGCACCGACCACGCCATAACGGTGCACCTGGTCCGGGCTTACCTCCTCCACAGCGATGACATTTCCGCCACCGCGCTCATTGTAGGTGGCGATCATCTGGCTCAAACAGCCGGGCTTGGCATGCATCACCATATCAGGCAGTAAAACGGCAAAAGGCTCATTGCCCACGATGTTGCGCGCGCACCAAATAGCATGCCCCAATCCCAGCGGTTCCTGCTGGCGGGTGAAACTGGTTTGTCCGGCTGCCGGCAAATCCTCTTCGAGGATATCAAGTTCAACGGATTTGCCGCGCTTGCGCAGCGTTGATTCCAGTTCATATTGCTTGTCGAAATGATCTTCGATCACGCTCTTGTTGCGGCCCGTGACAAAAATGAAATGCTCGATGCCGGCTTCGCGGGCCTCATCAACGGCTATCTGGATGAGAGGCCGGTCAACGATCGTCAACATTTCCTTGGGCATGGCCTTGGTGGCAGGCAAAAACCGCGTGCCCAAACCGGCGACGGGAAATATTGCCTTCTTGATCGGGCGTTGCATGTTAACTTGCTCTTAACCAAAAAATTGAACGGGACGCAGGCTGCAGTATAGTTTTCGTAAAATTCAACCTAGCATAGGCTGGTGACAAGTTAAGGAACATTTGATCGTGACAGTTTTGGTGACAGGTGGCGCTGGTTATATAGGCAGCCATATGGTTTTGGCCCTTGTTGATGCCGGTGAAGATGTCGTCGTGATCGACAATCTGTCCACCGGTTTCTGGTGGGCCGTAGCACCCCAGGCCAAACTGATCGAAGGCGATATTGGCGAAGCAGGATTTTCTTACCCGCCTGATGGCAGAGCATAAATTCGATGCAGTTGTGCATTTTGCCGGTTCAATCATTGTGCCGGATTCCGTGAGCGATCCCTTGGGCTATTATCTCAACAATACGGTGAAATCGCGAACCCTTCTCGATTGTGCCGTGAAAGCTGGAATTCCGCGCTTCATCTTTTCTTCAACTGCGGCCGTCTATGGCAATCCCCTGACCCAGCCCGTATTTGAAACCGCGGCACCGGCGCCAATTTCACCCTACGGCACTTCGAAGCTCATGACTGAATGGATGCTGCGCGACACCCATGCCGCCCATGGCCTGAACTATGTGGCCTTGCGCTATTTCAATGTGGCAGGCGCCGATCCCAAGGGCAGGTCTGGCCAATCAACGCCGCGGGCCACTCACCTGATCAAGGTGGCCTGCCAGACGGCGCTCGGCCAGCGCCCATCCATGGATATTTTTGGCACCGATTACGAAACGCCCGATGGCACCTGCCTCCGCGACTATATTCACGTGAGTGATTTGATAGCCGCCCATGTGGATGCGCTCTCCCATCTGCGCCGGGGCGGCGAAAGCGGCATCTTCAACTGCGGCTATGGCAAAGGCTATTCGGTTCTCGAAGTCATTCGTGCGGTGGAGAAGGCTTTTGGCCGACCCATTAAGGCCAACAAAGTCGCGCGCCGGGCTGGCGACCCCGCAGCCATTGTTGCCGGTGCCGACCGGGTTAAGGCCATTCTGGGCTGGAAACCGAAATACAATGATCTCGATATGATTGTCGCCTCGGCGCTGGCCTGGGAAAATCACCTGACCCAGCGCAACGCAGCCTGATTCACGCCGCATTTGGTGGCTTTTCTCTCTCCCTGCTAAACATGCAGGGCGCCGGCGGCGAATCGCCAGGCTTGGATCAGGGACGGTCACACATGCTAAAACGGCTTATCGCTTCATTGATTATTGCAACCCCGCTGTTGACGGGCGCTGCCCATGCGGACGCAAAATTTGAGGCCTTCATCCAGTCGCTCTGGCCGAAGGTAAAAGCGGCTGGCATTTCCCGCTCGCTTTTCGATGCGGCCTTTGCCGGCATTACCGATCCGGACCCTGCCGTTTTGAAACTGGCCTTAACCCAGCCAGAATTCACCTCAACGACGTCCGCCTATCTCGCAAAGGCCGTGACCCCCATCCGCATTGATACGGGTCAGCAAATGAAGGGCAGCGACGCCGCATTACTGTCGGCGATAGAAAAGAAATACGGGGTCGACCGGCATATTCTGTTGGGCATCTGGGGCATGGAGTCGAATTTCGGCAAGGACAAGGGTTCCATGGGCGTCATGCGCTCCCTCGCAACCCTCATCTATGCCGGACGGAAAAAACAATACGCCCGCGAACAGCTCATCGCCGCCTTCAGGATTTTGAAGAATGGAATGCGCTCGCCCAATAATTTCACCGGGTCATGGGCCGCAGCCATGGGGCATACCCAATTCATCCCGACGTCTTATCTGGCCTATGCCGTGGATTGGACCGGCGATGGCAAGAAGGATATCTGGGGTTCCAAGGAAGATGCCTTGGCCTCAACCGCAAATTATTTGGCCAAGGCGGGGTGGAAATCTGATCGCCCTTGGGGCTGGGAAGTTTCTCTCCCCGCAAATTTCAACAAGGCCATGATTGGCCGCAGCAAATGGCGACCGGTTTCCGAATGGATGAAGCTTGGCGTGAAACTTGCCAGCAGTGGAAACTTTGGCGCACCCCAGGCCGATGCATTCGTGATGATTCCGCAAGGCATTGACGGCCCGGCTTTTCTTGTGACGAAAAACTTTCAGTGCCTTATGGCTTACAACTTCTCCCATTCCTATGCCCTGGCCGTAGGTCACTTGGCCGACCGCATTCGGGGACAAGGGCCCTTTGTCGGCATTTGGCCCGACATTAATTATGACCTGAGCTTTGCCCAGCGCGTCGACCTTCAAAAGCGCCTGTCGCGGCTGGGCTTTGAAACCGGCGGCAGCGATGGCCGCTTCGGCGCCAGGACCTATGAGGCGATCATTGCTTATCAGAAAAGCGTTGGGTTGCCGCTTGATGGCAAGCCCAGCGCCAAGCTGCTTGAGCGCCTGAAAAACGCGGGCTAGTATGCTGCCATGCTGTTGCGCCCCATCATCGCCGCACTGGGCCTGTTTCTCTGCAGTTCGCTGTTGCAGGCCCAGTCATTTCAAAATGTTCCCATCATGGGGTCGCAATCGACTGAAGAGGTGAACCCGCAACCCGTTGACGACACCTATCGCATCCTGGTCATTGGCGATGCCTTGGCGGGAGGCCTTGGCGCCGGCCTCAGCCGCATGGCTGAACCGGAACCCAGATTTGAAATCGTCAATCGCTTTCAGGAAACATCAGGGATGGCCCGCCCTGAAGTTTATGATTGGGTCGAGAGTCTTCCCAAGATTATGGAAGGCAAAGACTTT
>CAVYAB010000003.1:0-146970 GCA_963766425.1 uncultured Alphaproteobacteria bacterium | reverse complement strand
AAGCCGTTGTTGTTCTCATGGGCGCAAATGACCGCCAGGCTATTCGTTCCGGCGAATTCCGGCTTGTGTTTAACACACCGGAGTGGACTGCAGCCTATGAGGCCATGATTGATGGACTGCTTGATGTTCTCAATGCCTCTGGCGTGAAAGTGTTTTGGGTTAGCATTCCCCCCATGGGTGATGCAAAATATGACGCTGATATGCAGATCCTGGCAGCCCTGCAAAAGCAGGAAGTCCAGAGCAAAGGTCAGATCTATGTGGATTTGCGTTCGGCCTTCCTGACGCCGGACGGTGCCTATACCGACAAAGGCCCCGATGATACCGGCGAGGTGCGAAAATTGCGTTCAAGGGATGGCGTTACATTTTTCAAACAGGGCAACAACCGTTTCGGCCAGCTTCTGTTGGCTGAAATCAAGCGGGTGATCGGCGCGAGCCAGTTTGAAACAGCGCCCGTCGTTACACCGGCAATTACCGCCCCGTCTGCCGCAGTCACTGTAGTTCCCATGTTCGGGCAGAACAATGTGGATGGAACTTCCGTCACATTCCAGCCCGATGGCAAAGTGATTTCGGATCTTTCGCGGGTGCTTGCCGGAAGCATCGTTATCCCGGCGATCTCCAGATCAGACATCGTGCCCGGAAGCGAGACAGAGAAACTTTTTATTCTCGGCCTCGCAGGCGAGGCTCCCGCCGGACGCTTTGATGATTTCAGCTATATCAAGCCCGCGGAATAGCTAGCGCGGCAATGTGGTCTCGCCCATGAGGAATTCATCGACGGCTCGCGCCGCCTGACGGCCTTCGCGAATGGCCCAGACCACCAGCGATTGACCCCTGCGCATGTCGCCCGCTGAAAAAACCTTAGGGATGCTGGATTTGTAATTCATCATGTTGGCTTCCACATTGCCACGGCCATCAAGCTTGACGCCAAGCGAGGCCAGCATGCCCTCTTGCACCGGACCAAGGAAGCCCATGGCCAGCAGAACAAGATCAGCCTTGAGTTCAAATTCGGTGCCCGCGATGGGCTGCATCTTGCCATCAACCCGCACGCAATGCAGTTTCTTCACCTCGCCATTTTCACCGGAGAAGGATTTGGTGACGACGGAGAAATCCCGGTCAGCCCCTTCCTGCTGGCTGGAAGAGGTGCGGAACTTCAAGGGCCAGTCGGGCCAGACCAGCGGCTTGTTTTCCTTGTCAGGTGGCCGTGGCATGATTTCAAGCTGGGTCACCGACAATGCGCCTTGGCGGTGCGATGTGCCGATGCAATCTGAACCCGTATCACCGCCACCAATGACAATCACATGCTTGCCACCGGCGAGAATGGGCTTGTTGTCGAGCGGCGACTCTTTCGATACCCGGCGGTTCTGTTGCGGCAGAAAATCCATGGCCGGATGAATGCCGGCAAGTTCACGGCCCGGGATGGGAAGATCGCGTGACTTTTCAGCACCCCCCGTCATCAGCACCACATCAAAACTGTCAACCAGTTGCTGGGCATCTTGGGTAACGCCGATATGCGCGCCATAGTGGAAAGTCACCCCTTCCGCTTCCATCTGCGTCACACGGCGGTCGATGTGGTGCTTTTCCATTTTGAAATCAGGAATGCCGTAACGCAAGAAGCCGCCAACCTTGCGGTTCTTCTCGAAGAGATGAACATTATGCCCGGCCCGCGCCAGTTGTTGTGCCGCCGCCAGGCCTGCGGGACCGCCACCGACAACGGCAATTTTCTTTCCCGTCTTTTCCGGCGCAATTTCCGGCTTCAACCAGCCCTCAGCCCACGCACGATCCACAATAGCGCATTCAATGGATTTGATCGTCACCGGATTATCGTCAATGTTCAGCGTGCAGGACGTCTCGCAGGGAGCTGGGCAAATACGTCCCGTAAATTCAGGGAAATTATTGGTTGAGTGAAGATTGCGCGAAGCCTCTTCCCACCGGTTGTTGTAAACCAGGTCGTTCCAGTCCGGAATCTGGTTGTTGACCGGGCAGCCGTTGTGGCAATAGGGAATGCCGCAATCCATGCAGCGCGCCGCCTGATTGCGCGTGCCCTCTTCCGAAAGCGGAATGATGAATTCATTGTAATGGCGCACGCGGTCAGCGGCAGGCGCGTATTTCCGTTCCTGCCGGTCGATTTCAAGAAAGCCCGTAACCTTGCCCACTATGCGCTCCTCTTGACGCCGATGGTCATGCCATCGCTTGTTTCCTGCGCCTTTTCCAGTTCCGAAAGGGCCCGCGCATATTCAACCGGCATGATCTTCACAAACTTCGGCAGATACTGCGCCCAATTGTCAATGATCGACTTGGCCCGTGACGAACTCGTGTATTTGTAGTGGCGCGACAAGAAGTTCCCAAATGCGCTCGCCATCATGCTTGTCCATGTGGGCTGTTACGTCGACAAGACCATGGCTTTCGAGATCGCCACCGTGGTGATGCAGGCGTTCAATCGTTGCGTCCTCGGAAGGAATTGGCGCGAGATCAACCATGGCGAGGTTGCAGCGCTGGGCAAAGTCCCCCGCTTCATCGAGAACGTAAGCCACGCCACCGGACATGCCCGCGGCAAAATTCCGTCCCGTGTCGCCAATGACCAGCACGCAACCGCCTGTCATGTATTCGCAGCCGTGATCGCCAACACCTTCGACAACAGCAACCGCGCCGGAATTGCGCACCGCGAAACGCTCACCCGCCACACCGCGGAAATAACATTCGCCCGTGATGGCGCCGTAAAGAACCGTGTTGCCGACGATGATGGATTTTTCCGGAATGAAGCCGATCTTGTCCTGCGGCTTCACGATAAGCTTGCCGCCGGACAAGCCCTTGCCAACATAGTCATTGGCCTCGCCCGTAAGTTCAAGGGTGACGCCGTGTGCGGCCCAGGCCCCAAAACTCTGGCCCGCTACGCCATCGAGCTTCACCGTGATCGTATCTTCAGGAAGGCCCGTATGGCCATAGCGTTTGGCCACTTCACCCGAAAGCATGGCGCCCGTCGTGCGGTCCCTGTTCCTGATCTTTCGAGATGATTTCAACAGGCGTTCCCTTTTCCAAGGCGGGCAACGCTTGCTCGATCAGCTTGCGGTCCAGGATGTTGTCGATGCCGTGATTCTGCGAAGTCACCTTTTTCGTTGCAACCGGAGTCTGGACATCAGCCTTGGCAAAGACTTTCGAGAAATCGAGCCCCTTTGCTTTCCAATGGCTGATCGCTTCCTGCTGGTCCAGCCATTCCGTGGCACCGATCAATTCACTGAAGGTCTTGATGCCCATGGCCGCCATGAGCTCGCGCAAGTTCTTCAGCAACAAAGAAGAAATAGTTGATCACATGTTCCGGCTGCCCCTTGAACCGCTTGCGCAGTTCCGGGTCCTGCGTGGCAACACCGACCGGGCAGGTGTTCAAATGACACTTGCGCATCATGATGCAGCCCGCCGCAATAAGAGGTGCCGTGGCAAAACCAATTTCATCGGCACCGAGAAGTGCGGCAATCAAAACATCGCGTCCTGTGCGAATGCCGCCATCGGCCTGCACCGCAATGCGGCCACGCAAATCATTGGCAACGAGCGTTTGCTGGGTTTCGGCCAAGCCAATTTCCCAGGGCGAACCCGCATGCTTGATGGAAGTCAAAGGCGATGCACCTGTGCCGCCCTCATAGCCGGAAATCGTCACATGGTCCGCATGGGCCTTTGAAACACCCGCAGCAACGGTTCCCACGCCCACTTCAGAAACAAGCTTCACCGAAACAAGGCCTGTTGGGATTCACGTTCTTCAAATCGAAAATCAATTGGGCCAGATCTTCGATGGAATAGATGTCATGGTGCGGGGGTGGCGAGATAAGACCCACGCCCGGCGTCGAATGGCGCACCCGCGCAATGATGCTGTCAACCTTGTGGCCGGGCAATTGCCCGCCCTCGCCAGGCTTGGCACCCTGCGCCATCTTGATCTGCATCATGTCGGAATTGACGAGATATTCCGCCGTGACGCCAAAGCGCCCGGAAGCGACCTGCTTGATGGCCGAGCGCATGGAATCGCCATTGGGCAGCGGCACAAAGCGATCCGATTCCTCGCCGCCTTCACCGGTGTTGGATTTTCCACCGATACGGTTCATGGCGATGGCCAAAGTCGTATGCGCCTCGCGGCTGATCGAGCCGAAGGACATGGCGCCCGTCGAGAAGCGCTTCACGATTGCCTTCGCGGGTTCAACCTCGTCAAGTTCGATGGGCTTGCGGCCCATGTCTTCCGCCGTCTTGATCTTGAACAGGCCCCGCATGGTCTTGAGCCGTTCGGACTGCTGGTTGATGTGCTTGGCGAAGGCCCGGTACTTGTCAACCGAATTGCCGCGCACCGCATGCTGCAGGTTTGAAACCGTTTCCGCCGTCCACACATGGGCTTCGCCCCGGATGCGCATGGCATAGTCGCCGCCCACATCAAGCGAAGTCTTCAGAACCGGATTGATGCCGAAGGCATCCTCATGCCGGCGGAAAGTTTCTTCGGCGATTTCGGCAAGGCCCACACCTTCTATCTGCGTGGCCGTGCCGGTGAAATACTTGTCGACGAAATCCGTTGAGAGTCCGATGGCATCGAAAATCTGCGCCCCGCAATAGGACTGATAGGTCGAGATGCCCATCTTGGACATGACCTTGAGAATGCCCTTGTCCACTGCCTTGATATAACGCTTCACCGCCTCGTATGGCGTTACTTCCTCTTCCAGCTCGGAGACCATGCCTTCCAGCGTTTCAAACGCCAGATAGGGGTTGATCGCTTCCGCCCCATAGCCTGCGAGCGCGCAGAACTGGTGCACTTCACGGGGCTCGCCGGATTCAATGACAAGACCCACGGAGGTCCGGAGACCCCGGCGGATGAGATAGTGGTGCGTAGCGGACGTGGCCAGAAGCGCAGGCAGCGGCACGCGCTCGCCCGATACGGCACGATCCGACAGAATGATAATATTATAGCCATCCCTCACGGCGCGCTCGGCAAGCGTGCACACGCTGTCGAGTGCCGCTTCCATGTATTCTGGTCCGTTGGCCACATCATAGGTGATATCGATGGTGGCGGTCCGGAATGGGTTCTCGCTGACCTTGCCAATGGTGCGAATGCGCTCGAGGTCTTCATTGGTCAGAATGGGTTGCGACACTTCCAAGCGCATGTGTGTGGAAGTGCCCTTGAGGTCGAGCAGGTTTGGCCGTGGCCCGATGAACGAGACCAGCGACATCACCAGTTCCTCGCGGATGGGATCAATCGGCGGGTTGGTGACTTGCGCGAAGTTCTGCTTGAAATAGGTATCAAGCATCTTGGCCCGGTCCGAGAGAACCGAAATGGGCGCGTCATTGCCCATGGAACCCACCGCCTCCTGGCCCGTCTGCGCCATGGGAGCCATGAGGATTTTCAGGTCTTCCTGGCGAATAGCCAAAGGCCTGTTGCCGGTCGAGCAAAGGCACCATGATCTTCGGCCGCTTGGTTCTGGCCTTGGGCAAATCACGCAGCACAACCTGCGTGCGCTTCAGCCACTCCTTGTAGGGATGCGCGGTGGAAAGCGTCTTCTTCAATTCCTCATCGGAAATGATGCGCTTCTGTTCTAGATCGATGAGCAGCATTTTGCCGGGCTGCAAGCGCCACTTATGCGTAATATGTTCTTCGGCAAATT
Organism: uncultured Alphaproteobacteria bacterium; assembly: GCA_963766425.1. Classification (GTDB taxonomy): domain Bacteria; phylum Pseudomonadota; class Alphaproteobacteria; order Rhizobiales; family Aestuariivirgaceae; genus Aestuariivirga. Next base: position 141,346 of record CAVYAB010000003.1, on the reverse strand, counting down.
GCAGGCAGCCCATTTCGGAAGCAAGCAGCACAAAGCCATCATCAGTGGTGAGATAACGCGCCGGTCGCAAACCATTGCGGTCAAGCGTTGCGCCAATCAAACGGCCATCGGTGAAGGTCATGGCGGCGGGACCATCCCAGGGTTCCATCAGCGCCGCGTGGTGTTCATAGAAAGCCCGGCGGTCTTCATCCATTAATGGATTGCCAGCCCAGGCTTCCGGAATGAGCATCATCATGGCATGCGGCAGCGAATAGCCGCCCATGGTGAGAAATTCCAAGGCATTGTCGAAGCACGCCGTATCCGATTGGCCCTCATAGGAGATGGGCCAGAGCTTTGAGAGGTCTTCGCCAAGCACGGTTGACTTCATGTTGGCTTGCCGCGCCGCCATCCAGTTGTAGTTGCCGCGCACCGTATTGATCTCGCCATTGTGGCAGACAAAGCGATAGGGATGCGACAGCGGCCAGCTTGGAAATGTGTTGGTGGAAAAACGCTGGTGCACGAGGGCGAGAGCCGATTCAATGCGCGGGTCCGTCAGGTCCTTGTAGTAAGCGCCCAGGTCCTTGCCGAGCACGAGGCCCTTGTAAACAATGGTGCGGCTGGAAACCGAGACCGGATAATAGGTCTTGGCCTTTGCTCCCAGAACTTCCAGCACGCGATTGGAAACAACCTTGCGGCAGACAAAAAGCTTGCGCTCGAAATGCGCCTCGTCGCGGATGGTGGGTCCACGCCCGATGAACACCTGCCGATGAAATGGCTCCGTGCCCTTCACCGAATAGCCGAGCACCGATGAATCAACCGGCACATCCCGCCAGCCCAGAACCTTCAGGCCTTCTTCGCGCGACGTTTCCCACCAGATGCGTTCGATGTCCTGCCGGTAAATCGTCTCGCGCGGCATGAAGAGATAGGCCACGCCATAGGACTGCGGCGCCGGTAATTCAAATCCCAGACGCTTGGCTTCTTCGGAAAAAAACAGGTGCGGAATTTGAATCATGATGCCGGCGCCATCGCCAGCCTTGGGGTCAGCGCCGACGGCACCACGGTGTTCAAGATTCTTGAGAATGCTCAGGCCATCATCAATGGTGCGGTGGCTTTTGATATTGTTGATGTTGGCAATGAGGCCAATGCCGCAGGCATCATGCTCATTGCGGGGATGATACAGCCCATGGGGTTCGCGCATCCCCTCCGGCAGCATATGAAGTGACTGGCTCATGGCTATCGTCCTCTTCCAACATTCCCTTTCGGTCCCGAGGGACCGTCATTTCATTCCTTGCCTCTGGGTTTGATCTCTCGGGGGCGGGGCATTTTGGAGCCACCGGAGCCTCGCGTAAGGGATCAAACTCTGAGAGCGTCTTTTCCGCCCGAGCCTGCCCTTATTTGCGTTTAGTGGCCTTGGCTCGGAACAGGCAAACGGCATCGGCGGCTGTTTTTGCCGTCGCTTTCAGATTTGTTGTGGTCGTATTCCGGTTCATCCGGGCTCACAAGTCCAAAATTGCCATTTATAAAGGACAGCTATACTGTCCTTTCTTCAAAATACACGATCTGGAGCCTTGCGCAAGGAAGGAATCGTTTGGAAGCAAAATACGCAATAAAATTGCGTGAAAAATTTTAAGGCCCTCGACCATCTCCTGACGAAACGGTAGGGAATAACTCCCCCTTTGGAGCTCTCAAATGAATTTCGCATCCGACAACCACTATGGCGTTCACCCCCGCATTCTCGAAAGCCTTGGCGAAGCAAATACTGGCTCGGCCCCAGCGTACGGCAACGACGACTGGACGAAAAAATCAGAAGAACTGCTTTCCAGAGTTTTTGAAAAAGAAGTGCGCTCCTTCTTGGTGACAACTGGTACAGCAGCAAATGGTCTGGCTCTTTCAGCAATCACGCCTCCTTACGGCGCGGTAATCTGCCATGGCGAAGCGCACATTCACTGTGATGAATGTGCTTCTCCGGAATTCTTTACAGGCGGTGCAAAAATCATAGGCCTCCATGGCCCGGCAGGAAAAATCACGCCTGCAATGATTGAAAAATGCCTCAAAGGGTTCATTCGTGGCGAGCATGATCCAAAGCCCGCTGCCGTTTCGCTCACCAACGCCACAGAGCTCGGCACAGTCTATTCACCGGGAGAGGTGCAAGCGATATCAAATCTGATCAAGCCACGTGGCATGAAACTGCATATAGACGGTGCCCGCTTTGCCAATGCGGTTGTAGGTCTGGGCGTTAGCCCCGCAACTCTCACCTGGAAATCCGGCGTCGATGTCATGTCCTTTGGGGCCACCAAGAATGGTGCCATGATGCTTGAAGCTGTAGTTTTCTTTGATACAAAATTGGCCGATGACTTCGCCTATCGCCGCATGCGCGGCGGCCAGCTTGTTTCAAAGGGTCGCTATTTGGGTGCTCAGATGGTTGCCTATCTCAAAAATGACCTTTGGCTGGAAAATGCAAAGATGGCCAATGGATTTGCCAAGCAACTTGCCGATGGATTGAGAGCATTCAAAAAAATCCGTATTCCGAATCCAGTCCAGGCCAATGAGGTTTTTGTTGTCATGCCGCGGGCTCTGAATGACAGGCTCGTTATGCCTCGTGCTTTGGATGATGTGCTCGCAGCCCAAGGTGCAAGGTTTTATGACTGGATGCCAGATAGTTTGGGCGATGGAATATCCGATGACGAAATATTTGTGCGTTTTGTCTTGTCTTTCGCAACACCCGAATCCGATGTGCGAAAGTTATTGGCCCTGATTAAGGAACTGCAATCATGATTACCGGCCAACCCAAACTTTTTCTACGCCTTGAAGGACTCGCCCTGTTTGCCGCGAGCCTAGCGGCATTTATCTATCTCAAGCAGTCCTACTGGATCTTGGCGGCCCTGTTTCTGGTGCCGGACCTGTGTCTCGCATTCTATTTCATGGGGCCAAGACGGGGCGCCGTGGTCTACAACATTTGTCATTCAACCATCGGCCCCTGGCTGCTGGCCATCTATGGCGTCCTCGCAGGCGAACTTTTTCCACAAGTGCTTGCCAGCATCTGGCTGGCGCATATCGGCTTTGACCGGGCTATCGGTTATGGCCTCAAATACCCAAGCGATTTCCACGACACCCATCTCGGCCGCATTGGAAGGTCGGCAAACTGAAAGGGGCGCTTGCTGGAAGCGCCCCCCGGTAAGAATTAAGCCGCCTTTTTTGCTTCAAGCACTTTCTGCTCATTCGCACTGCGAATGGCAATCGTGCGTGGCTTCAAGGCTTCGGGAATTTCGCGCTTCAGCGAAATATGCAGCAGGCCATGATTGAGGTCTGCTCCGGTCACTTCTACGTGATCGGCAAGCTGGAAGCGGCGCTCAAAATTGCGGCCAGCAATGCCCTGATGCAGATACTCGGTCTTTCCATCAGGTTTTTCAGTCTTTTTGCCGGTAACCGTGAGGGCATTGCCCTTCACTTCAAGATTGATGTCCGAAGCGCTAAAACCCGCAATCGCAATGGTGATGCGGTATTCATCTTCGCCAACGCGCTCAATATTATAGGGCGGATAGGCGGGGGCCTCAAAACTCGCGGCATCGTCAAGCATGCGGGCAAGATGGTCAAAGCCAATGCTGGAACGGTAGAGGGGGGTAAAATCAAACATGTCACATTCTCCTAAAGCAATGCGTTAACGGCGGACCCATTATTGGCATCCGCTCCAGGAGAGATAATTTTTGTTTTCCTGATTACAAGGGGCGAGGGTCCCCAAAAATGAACTGAAAATGAACATCAGGTTCTGATTGCATTCAAGTTGAGAGGGCTAGTTTCGGTGTCATCGATGGCCAAGGTGGTCGTCACAACAAAACGAAACTCGAACCCTGGAGAAAACAAATGATTACCAAGTCCCTTATTGCTGCTGCGGCAGTTGCTCTTTCCCTCACCGCGCTTGCCCCTGTTCAGCAGGCTCAGGCCGACAGCTTCGACATTGACGTTAACCTCGGCGGCTTTGGCGGCGGCTTTGGCGGCGGCTACGGCGGCGGCTACGGCGGCGGCTACTATCCTGTGGAATACCCCTACTACGGCGGCAAGAGCTGCTGGCAGGTTAAGCAGAAGTTGAAAATGATGAACTTCAAGAACGTTAACCCCTTCGACTGCAGCGCCCCGGTTTACCAGTACACGGCCAAGAAAATGGGCAATCCCGTCAAGATCAAGGCCAACTGGCATGGCCACATCATCAGCGTGAAGTGGCTCTAATCCACTTTGATTTCCGGAACGCCCACAAGGCGTTCCGGCCCCTTTGCCTTGTTTCTGCCATGAAGTTGAACGGCAGATGAACAGGGCCTTTCGGCATTGTTCAGCAACATTCTGCCATGATCGCGTCCGATAAGGCTGGGGAGCCTGCGATTATGGAGGGCGATGCTATGCTCAAGAAATTTTTAGTGGCGGCTGGTCTTGCGGCGGCCTTTTCCCTTTCACCCCAGGTTGCTGAAGCAAAAGTTAATGTCACTATCGGAATCGGTCAGCCTGGCGGTTATTGCTACTACAATTACGATCCCTTCCGCTGCGGTGGTTATGGTTATTATCCACGACCAGGGTATTTTGTTCCCCATCCGATCATCAGGGACCGCGTATCCTGCAGGGAAGCGGTTTGGGAGTTGCGGGACCGCGGGTATCGCAACATTATTACGACAGACTGCGGCGGCCGTTCTTATACATTCATAGCCAAGAAGCGTGGTGGAAAGTTCAGGATCAAGTTTGATTCCTACCGGGGCCGGATCTCGTCTGTTCGCCTGATTGGGTGAGGTTGAGGGGAAAAAATATGGTGTTGACACGTATTATAAGTTTCGTGGCCTTGGCCGCAGTTGCGGGCACTCTATTGATGCCAAGTACTGCCGAGGCCGGTTCGCGCTGGATCCCGCGTTTTTTCCAGCCTGACTACTACACCTACTACCCGCGGCCGCGTGATCTATATTCGCATGATTTTGAAGATGACGAATATTATGACGATGATGGGCGCCCACTTTCCTACTACGATCCGGATGACGATTATTATGCGCCCGAGTATCGTGCTGAGGACGATGAACCGGTCTACGTTCCGCCAAAGAAGAAGAAGGCTGTAAAATCTGTTTCCGTGCCCAAGCCTGTAGTGAAGAAGCCTGCGGCGACGGCTGAAAAGAAACCCGTGGAGGCAGTGGAAAAGAAAGCTGTAGCTTCGGTCGAAAATAAAACTGTTCCGGCCGCGCCGGTCACTGGGGGCATGTCCTGCGATAAGGCCGAAAAGATTGTTTCTGGTTATGGGTTCACGAGCGTGAAACCCACGACTTGCACCGGCCAGGTTTTTGCTTTCAATGCCACGCGCAGCGGCAAGGCCTATGTCATCAAACTCAGTTCCGCCAGCGGTGAACTGACCGAGGTAAAGAAAGTTCAGTAAGTCTTGTTCCTTGCCCATAACGGGCCTCTGCGTTAGAGCAGGGGCCAATGGAACTGATTTCAACTCCTGAAAATCCCGCGCCGCAGGGCGCTGAATGCACGCGCGTGGTGACAAATGACGGCTATCATTTGCGCGCCATGTCCGTGCGCGTGAGCAATGCCAGGGGAACAGTTGTTATTCTCGGCGGCCGCGCCGATTTCATCGAACGCTATTTCGAAACAACGCGTGATCTCATGGGCCGTGGTTTTTGCGTTGCCTCCGTTGATTTGCGTGGGCAAGGCGGTTCGCAACGGCTCACCGAAAAACGTTTGCGCGGCCACGTTGATGAGTATGAAGAATATGATGAAGACATTCGCGCCTTCATGACCCAGGTAGTCCTGCCCGATTGTCCGCCGCCCTACTACGTGCTGGCTCACTCAACCGGAGGCAACATCATTTTGCGCCTCATCCGCACCCGCAACTGGTTCAAGAAGTGCGTGCTTGTAGCCCCTCTCATAGATCTCAATTATGGGGCCTGGCCCGTGTCCCTAGTGCGTCTCCTGACCTCGCTCGCAATGACCCTGAAGTTGGGCTGGGTCTATTTGCCGGGCAGAAAGAAAACGCCCCTCGGGCGGAATGATTTTGCGGGCAATCCCCTGACGCAGGATCAAAGGCGCTGGAACCGCGATACTGCAGTGCTGGAGGCAGCGCCTGCACTTGCCACCGGCGCTCCAACCTACGGCTGGCTGTCGGCGACGCTCAAGTCAATTGCCACCTTGCGCGGCATGAAAAGTGCAAAAGGCCTGAAATGTCCGGTCCTGATTGTGGTCGCAGGGATGGACAGCGTCGTGGACAACGAAGCTACCCAGCGGTTTTGCGAAAGGGTAGCGGGGGTCTCTCTCATCACGATCCGCGAAGCGCTTCATGAAATCCTCCTCGAAAGGGACGAGATAAGGGGACAGTTTCTGGCGGCTTTTGACGTCTTTGTGGGCGAAGAAGCGTAAGCTTTCCCGGCGAATTGCCTTTGTCATAAGCCCGTGCTATTGGCGGCCCAACTCCAGACAATAGAGAAAGTTCCGGCGCCCCATGAATTTGCGCAACATTGCGATTATTGCCCACGTTGACCATGGCAAAACCACCATGATCGACCGCCTTCTGTCCCAGTCCGGTTCTTTCCGCGAGAACCAGAAGGTGGCCGAGCGCGCCATGGATTCCAATGATCTTGAGCGCGAGCGCGGCATTACCATTCTGGCCAAGGTCACCTCGCTGGTCTGGAAAGATGTACGCATCAATATCGTGGATACGCCGGGCCACGCCGATTTCGGCGGCGAAGTTGAACGTATTCTCAACATGGTCGATGGCGCGGTGCTGCTTGTGGACGCTGCCGAAGGCCCCATGCCACAAACCAAGTTCGTGCTGCAAAAGGCGTTGAAGATTGGCTTGCGCCCCATTGTCTGTATCAACAAGATCGACCGCCCGGATGAGCGCCACAATGAAGTGGTGAACGAAGTTTTCGATCTCTTTGCAGCCTTGGATGCAAGCGAAGAGCAGCTTGATTTTCCGATCATCTATGGCTCAGCCAAGCAGGGCTGGATGGCCACCACGCCAACCAATGCCCATGATACCATGGCGCCCCTGTTTGATCTCATCGTGTCGCACTTCAATCCGCCCGTCATCGAGGAAGGCCCCTTCCGCATGCTGGTGACAACCATTGAAGCCAATCCATTTCTGGGCCGGGTTCTTACGGGCCGGGTTCGCTCCGGTTCAGTCAAGGCCAATCAATCGGTGCGCGCCCTGGCTCAGGATGGCAAGGTTGTGGAGCAGGGCCGCATTTCGAAAGTTCTGGCCTTCCGTGGCCTTGAGCGCGTGCCGGTGGACGAATGCTTTGCGGGTGACATCGTCGCTATCTCGGGCCTCACCACATCAACCGTGGCCGACACGATTTGCGATCCCACGGTTAATGAACCCATCAAGGCCCAACCCATCGATCCGCCAACCCTCACCATGACTTTCCGCATCAATGATGGACCGCTCGCTGGCAAGGAAGGCGACAAGGTGCAAAGCCGCGTCATCCGCGAGCGCCTGCTGCGCGAAGCCGAAGGCAATGTGGCGTTGAAGGTCACCGCATCCGAAAATGAAACCGATGCCTTTGAAGTGGCGGGCCGCGGTGAATTGCAATTGGGCATCCTGATTGAAACCATGCGCCGGGAAGGCTTTGAACTCACCGTTGGCCGTCCACGCGTTGTCTTCCGAACCGACGAGAATGGCCAGAAGCTTGAGCCCATTGAAGAGGTGATCGTCGACGTTGACGAAACCTACTCCGGCATTGTCGTGCAAAAACTGTCCGAGCGCCGCGCGGAGCTTCGCGACATGCGTTCCTCCGGCGTCGGCCGCCAGCGTCTCGTGTTCCATGCCCCAACCCGTGGCCTCATCGGCTACCAGGGCGAACTCATGTCAGATTCACGGGGCACCGCGATCATGAACCGCCTGTTCCACGCCTATGCCCCCTACGTTGGCGATATTCCGGGCCGCCATACGGGGGCGCTGCTTTCCAACGGCGACGGCGAGGCCGTGGCCTATGCCATTTTCAACCTGCAGGATCGGGGCCCCATGTTCATCGAGCACGGCACCAAGGTCTATGCCGGCATGATCATCGGCGAGCATACACGCGGCAATGACCTTGAGCTTAATGTGATCAAGGGCAAGAAACTCACCAACGTACGCGCCTCCGGCAAGGATGAGGCCGTTGTCTTGACACCGCCGATCAAAATGTCGCTTGAAAAGGCCTTGGCCTATGTGGGCGATGATGAGCTGGTGGAAATCACGCCCAAGTCCATCCGACTCCGCAAGACCTACCTTGATGCAAATGAGCGCAAGCGCATGAGCCGCGCCAAGGAAGCAACCGACGCGGCCTGATCACTCCTCGCGGTAAGGCCCGCCCGGACAGGGTGCACCAGACATGATTTCGTCTGCCTTGATGACGCGTTGAGAAACAACTTTCGGCACGTCCTTCTCGCAGTTGAAGCCACGAGAGTTTTCATCGGCCATCCCGCGCGCCACAGTGTTTGCGTTTGGATATTTCGTGTCGATCAGCGCGGTGCGGCAGGCGTCTTTGCCGTTCAGCTTGGTGATCACCAGCCAGTTTTGCTTGGCGCCTTCTTCGCCGGAACCATTGTCGGTGAACCAGCGGAAAATGGTGGCAAGGGGTTTGCCGTTTTCCATGCGCCATTCAATTTTGGGGCCAGGCGAATTGAAGGCGCCAAAGGTTTGTGCAGACGTGCATTGGCTGCGCGCTTCGGGACCAAAGGCAACAAAGCCACGCAAGTCACCTTCCAGATAGAGGACATCAAATCCCTCTATGCCCGGGCACTGCCAAACGCCGCCTTCGCCTTCATTGTCTCCGCCATAAAGCTCAAGGGCCTCGCATTTTTTTAGGTCGAAATCGGAATAAATGCTGGTGATCTGCTCCGCAAATGCGATAGACGACCCTGCGGCGAGAAATGCCAAAAATGCCAAATGTCTCATGGCAGAGAGTATGCTACGAGATTTCATACAAAGGAAAGCCCCATGCGTATTGACGCCATTTCAATCGGCCAGAACCCGCCCAAGGAAATCAACGTTATCGTTGAAGTGCCCGTGGGCGGCGAGCCCATAAAATACGAGATGGACAAGGAAGCCGGGACCCTTGTGGTGGACCGCTTTCTCTATACCTCGATGCGCTATCCCGGAAACTACGGCTTCATACCCCATACGTTGTCGGGCGATGGCGATCCCGTTGACGTGCTGATTGCCAACCAGCGCGGCATCATTCCGGGCGCCGTTGTGGCCTGCCGGCCTGTGGGTGTTTTAAAAATGCAGGACGAGGCGGGAGGCGATGAAAAGATTATCGCCGTGCCCGTGCCAAGGCTGACGCGGCGCTATGAAAATGTGCATAATTATCTCGACCTGCCGGAAATTACGCTACAGCAGATTGAACACTTCTTTGTCCACTACAAAGACCTTGAGCCCAACAAATGGGTGAGGGTTCTGGGCTGGGGCAATGCGATCGAGGCGGAGCAAATGATTCTCGAAGGCATCACGCGGGCCAAGGCTGCAAAGAAATAGCGGTGGCAAGGCCGAAAATTTTTATCAGATTTCGCGGAACTGCGTCTAGTTAGATGGAACGAGGCAGGGACGTTCCTTTCCTGCGTGGGATCTGTAGTTGCCCGTCGCCGGATTAAACGAGGCGTACTTTGCGGCGCAATAGTTGTTCCAAGCAATAGTCCCCGGCGAAAGTATCGGGGTTCTCTTCTTTCTGGAATAATCCCTTGCCGGCACGACTACGACTTTCCCGGCGGCTTTCTTGGCGACCTTCCCGGCCGAAGCTTCAACCCCGGATACGGCCGCATACTGGGTCATGCAATCGCCAAACGCATTGCGGAATTTGGCCTCCCAGGCATCCATATCGGAGGTCTTCCCATTGGCAAAATCCCGGCCATAGACCTCGCAATAGGACTGAACGTCCGCGAAGGCCTGGGTGGAAAAAATACCTGACACAAATATACAAACAAACACGCAAAACATACGCATCGTACTACTACCTTAGGTTGCCGTTAGAAAATTTTTCTCTCCAAATCGTGGCACGGCCGGGGCATTGAATTTAACCTTGTCGGCAATGCTCCGGGTACTGATTTTAACACAAGCGCCCCAGGAATGGCGAATCCCTTTCCTGGGTCGTTAAGATGGAGGATTTTTGAGTTTGAACACAGTTTCCATGCCAGTTTGGAAGAAAATGTTGACGTGATTTATGCTGAGAGACTTTGTGAGTTCATCATGAATTCGAGGCGCGCCGAAGAAGCTGGCGGCGCTTGTCGATGGTGTGTCGGAATAAAAACGTTCTCTACCACAAGATCATGACAACTGATGCGGCGAGTGCCAGCGACATGGCGATGTTAAACACCTGCGCGTGTTGCTCATTGCGGAGCAGGCCTTGCATGGAGGCGCCGAGCACCAGCCAGACGAGGCCGCTCGGAAACGCAACGGCGAAAAACAGCAGGGCCAGCACAAGGGCCTGCAACACTTGACTGCCGGTGTCGAGCTGCAGATAGGTGCTGGCAGCACCTGCCGCGACCAGCCATCCCTTCGGGTTCACCCACTGGAAGAAGGCCGCACCGATAAATCCCACGGGCTTTGTTGCGGAGGACTCGCCTGTGCTGCCCGCCCATGCGATTTTCCAGGCAAGCCACAGCAGAAAAGCAGCCCCGCACCAATTCATGGCGCGGAGGATTTCCGGGTGACCAAGGAAGAGCTGGCCAAGGCCCAGTGCCGCGGTAAACAACAGTGATGCCATGCCAGCAGCTGCCCCCAATGCACACGGCAATCCGCGCGCTATGCCCGCAGCCGATCCGGTTGCCGTGATCATCACATTGCTCGGTCCCGGCGTGATCGCTGCAACCAGCGAGAAGATGAGGAAAGGTATGGTTTGCTCCAGTGTCATGGGGCCGATAATAGCTCCTGTCCCTGCGCCTTGGTAGCGAGCTTCACATCTCCAGAATTGCAATCCCCTTTTGTGCGCAGGCAATGGTCATGGGGCAAATGTTGCAGGAAAGCGGCATAATGGAACCGGCAACATGAGTTGCCGGTTTCACTGTGTAGTCAGGATTTAAGCGAATGACTAAGCCGATTTGCGCCAGGGAACCAGCCGTCACGCAATATGGCCGTTTGCCTAGCCCTGCGAATAGAAAATATGGCGTCCGATCTTGGTCAGGCGATTGAGCGACTTGGACCACTTCGGCGCGACATAGTCGGCGTGGTAGTGGGTTGCCGTGGCGACGACCTGCATTTCCCCGTTCTTTTCCTTCCTGCCGCCGGCGAGTGCCAGGGCCGTAACAGCAAGTGCCGCCTCCCAGGCGCGGACATCTTTCGGCAGATCGGATTTGCCATCGCAGGCGAACGAGAACTGACAGCCGTTGAAGCGGCTCGCATTCTGGTAGACCACGCCGCAGATGGAGGAAGGATAGTGCGTTGACTTGGCGCGGTTGAGAATAACCGTAGCCACTGCCAACTGCCCCTCCTGTGATTCAGACCGGGCCTCGAAATAAATTGCCGTGGCAAGGCAGCTTTCCTCGATGACGCGAGAGTCAAAAAAGGTTTTGATTTTTTTTGTCCACGAATAGACTGCGGAGGCGGCAAGATTCATTGGCGTGCCGCGCGCGTAGCGGCGGCTGTCCAGCATCCGGGAGGCAGAGGCTATGACACCGTGACGGTAGCGGCTGGTCTGGTGAGCCACCGGCGGCAGGACCGGATTGTTTGCGGCCGCTATTACCTGTTTGGCCGGCACGCTGAACTTGTAATCGTTGCGGGCCTGTGCGGCACCGGCCGTTCCGATCAACACAACACTGAATAACAAAGCAAGGATCTTACTGTTCATCACAAAGTCCCCATTCCATTAAAACTATTGGCGTGAAGACTCTGCCTGCGCGCTTGCAACGCAGTTAAGCGGGTCGGTAAATTTTTATCGAAAACCCGTGAAATTCATTAATCATGAAAAATTGGTTGCGGACATTTGCGCAATTGCATCTTGCGCTGAGGCAATAAAAACTTAACCCTGATTTGTGGAACTCAGAGCTCCGGTATGGCGATGCCTTTTTGCGCGCAAGCCGCGCGCACTGTGTTGCGCAGGAGGCACGCAATGGTCATGGGGCCGACGCCGCCGGGAACCGGCGTGATGGAGCCCGCAACTTTTTCGCAACTTGCAAAATCGCAATCGCCGACGAGCTTGCCCTTGCCGTCGCGCTCGATGCGGTTGATGCCCACATCGATCACGCAGGCGCCGGGCTTCAGCCAATCGCCCTTCACCATTTCGGCGCGGCCAACCGCGGCAATGACGAGATCGGCGCGGCGCACCACGCCCGCGAGGTCTTTGGTTTTTGAATGCGCGATGGTGACCGTGCAGTTTTCCGCCAGCAGCAATTGCGCCACGGGCTTGCCCACGATATTTGAGCGGCCGATGACCACGGCCTCAAGCCCCGCGAGAGAACCCAGCGCATCCTTCGCCAGCATGACGGAGCCCACCGGCGTGCAGGGCACCAGAGATTCCTGTCCTGTCGAAAGCCTGCCCACATTCACCACATGGAAACCATCCACATCCTTGTCAGGATTGATGGCGGTCAAGACCTTGTCGGAATCAATGTGCTTGGGCAGCGGCAACTGCACCAGAATGCCGTGGCAGGCCGGATCCTTGTTCAGCTTGTCGACGAGCGCCAGAAGTTCTGCTTCAGGCGTTGTGGCCGGCAACTTGTGCTCCCAGGAGTTCATCCCGACTTCGACAGTTTGCTTGGCCTTGTTTGCCACATAGACCTTGCTGGCCGGATCCTCGCCCACCAGCACCACCGCAAGCCCCGGCGTGAGGCCATGCTTTGCCTTAAGCTCAGCGACAGTTTTCGCCATGCGCCCGCGCAAACCTTCCGCATAGGCCTTGCCGTCAATGATCTTCGCCATCTTTTTTTCCTGTGTTGGTGAGTGAGGCGATTAGGGCCTCGAGGGGTTCGAGTGGTCCGGTGAATTGAAAGGTCTTATTGCGGTCTGTTTCGCCTTTGACAAGGGTGAGCATGGATTTCGCCACACCCAGTTTCTTGGCAAGCAATGAGGTAACCGCGGCATTGGCCTTGCCCTTGTCCGGCGCCGCCGTGACTTTGACGGCAAGCGACACCGACCCTTCGGCTGCCGTGTAAAGCCCGGTCACTTCATTGCGGGACGCCTTGGGTGTTACCCGGACAGCGAGGAAATTACGGGTGAGCGGTCCGCTCACAAGAAGCGGGGCGCATAGTAGACGATGGCATATTGCAAGAACTGCAGGGCCAGCAGCAGGACGATGGGCGAAACATCGAGGCCGCCGAGATCGGGCAGGAAGCGGCGGATGGGGCCAAGCAGCGGCTCCGTCAGCCGGTGCAGGGCATAGGAGATCTGGCGCACATAGGGGTTGGCCCCATTGATGACATTGAAGCCGATAAGCCAGCTCATGATCACGGTGATCAGGATCACCCAGAAATACAGATTGAGCAGATTGAGGATAAGCCAGATGACGGGATGTTCCATGATGCCTGACATGTTTGATTGAGACCGCGCCACATGTAAGGCCGAAGGGCCTGAAGCGCAAGGCGCTGCCTTGACGGGGTTTCAGCCTGTCTCTAGAACATCTCCCGGCCGGGGCGGTAGCTCAGTTGGGAGAGCGCGGCGTTCGCAATGCCGAGGTCAGGGGTTCGATCCCCCTTCGCTCCACCACTTGGCTTTTCTTAATGAGCGCAGCGAATTTGGAAAGGCCGGTGTCCGCCGAAGCCTTGGCGAAGGGGGACTGGCAGCAATTCCGAACTTTGCCTTCCTCCCTCTCAATGGCAATGATTTTCCCGCATGTGTTGCATAACAAAAAACATGCAATTTTATTAGGAAATTGGGCATTCACGCGGGGTTGACTGCATCGCGCGATTATAGAAAAACAGCACATGGGCGGGGCAATTAACTTACGGCAGGATGCAAAAAATTCTGATCGGTAATTGCCATGGCTGGTACTTCCAATGATGTCTGCGGAAATCGGCCGCCCCTTGCTCACGGTCATCGTGCTGGCGGTTGCTGCTGATCCCCTGTTGGTCCGGGCGGTTAAATCAATTCTTGAGCAGGACGAGCCCTGCGAAGTCATCGTCGTGAATTCAAATGGCGGCGATGCATCCGGTCTTCTGGAAAAAAACAGCTGTCACGTGAAGGTAATCGAGACCGCGAGCCTGCTGTTTCCCGGCGGAGCGCGGAACCGGGGAATTGCCGAAGCAACAACGCCATATGTGGCTTTTCTCGCCTGTGATTGCATCGCGGCATCGGGATGGGCCCGCGAAAGGTTGAAGCTCCACCAGGCCGGACATAGGGCCGTTGCCTCCGCGATGATGCACGACAGGCCCTTGCATCTCGTGGCATGGGCAGATCAGCTTCTCCTCTTCCCGCACCGGCTGCCGCATCTTCCCCAGGACCGCGTTATTCTGTTTGGCGTTTCCTTTGCCCGCGATGTCTTTGACCGCTACGGCCTCTTCAGTGAGGCCCTGCGAACGGGTGAGGATTCCGAATTTCTGGAAAGGCTTGAAGCTGGCGACAAACCGGTCTGGTCCCCGCGCGTGATCACCTTGCACCGAAACAATACCAACTTGCTCAAACTCCTGCGCGATCAGTACCGCAGGGGCCACCGCTTCGGCATCGAGATGCGGCGCATCCATGGCAAGAAGCCAATAAGCCTTGTGTTCTTTTTTCTGAAACATAGCTTGCGCGCTTACAAGTTTGCGCGCGAGGGTCTGCGCGGACGTGACCGCCTGCTGGCAATCGCCTCGCTGCCGCTCGTTGCGCTGGGGTGTTTTGCCAAGGCGGCGGGAATCCTCTCCATGCGCGGGCTCGTTCCGGAAATTGATGCGGGCCAGTATGTGGATCCGGATGCTGTCCATCTCTCCCAGGTCACAGTCCACGAATGATATCATATCACGTGAACAGCCCCCGGCCATGGTGGCGCCGCTTGGGCAGTCCGCCGGTCATTGCGGTCTTTTCCTTTCGCTATGACAGCCATCTCGTCCCTGACCTGATCGAAAATATCAAGCCGTTCGTGGATGGCTGGGTGAGCTACGATGACAGGCAGTCCGAGGAAATATTCTCCAATGAAGCGGGACGCCAGAATACGTTGATTAATGCCGCTCACAAACAAGGGGCAAAATGGATACTTGCGATCGATCCCGACGAGCGACTCGAATCGACTGCTGTCAACCGCTTTCGCGCCCTGACACGCTCGAACAGAAATTTTGCGTGGACTTTCAGGCTTCGGGAACTCTATGAACCAGAAGTCTACCGAATTGACGGCGTCTGGGGGCGGAAACGCAGTCCAAGATTATTCCCCGCATTCGTTCCTGATCTGAAGCCTGTCATTGGTCTACACGCCCATTGGTTCCCCGACGGTGCCTTTAATATTCGCGATACCAATATCAACCTCTATCATCTGAAAATGATTTCGCCGTCGCGGCGGGCGGGGCGCCGCGATCTATACAAGCATCTTGATCCGGAGCTCCGGTACCAATCAATCGGCTATGATTATCTGACCGATGAGGCAGGCGCGCAGTTTGAGGCAATTCCACCCTGGCGCCGCTATCTTCCGCCCCACACCGATGATGGCAAGCTCTGGATGGGCCAGCTTCCCTCCAGCCATGATTAAGGTGATTAACGTTAAACCACCAATTCTGTGCCTGTGTTGCGACAATTTTGCAAATTCGGGAACCTCTTGGCCAATCATGGCGTCTAAGGGGTGTTAATGCAGGTGAACAGGGAATAAAGGTCAGTGATGCGATCTTCCGTGGGTTCAGAACAGATAGTCGTCGCCGATATGGGTTCGGCGGTCGAACGGGCGCATCGGGGTGAACCCGATGTCCTGGCCGACATCATGCGCCAGCACAACCGCCGCATGTTCCGGATTGCACGCGCCATTTTACGCAATGATGCCGAAGCCGAGGACATTGTGCAGGATGCCTTTGTCAAAGCCTTTACCGAATTGGGAAGCTTGCGCGAGCCCTCCAGTGCCGCCGCTTGGCTTGCCAAGATAACCGCTAATCTGGCGATCTCCCGAGTCCGGCTGTTGAAGCGGCGTGGGCGGGTCGTGCTGGCCGATGGCGAATTGGAGGATAGGCCCGACGACATGGAAACAGATCAGTACACGCCGGAACGATTGGCCGCCATGGGCGACGTACGCAGGCTACTTGAAAACGCCATCGACCGACTGCCCGATGGCTTTCGCGAAGTCTTCATGCTGCGCGTTGTCGAGCACATGTCGGTGGAGGAAACCGCAACCACCCTTGGGGTTCTGGCAGCAGACGGTGAAATCGCGCCTGCACCGCGCCAAGTCCATGCTGCGGAGCGATCTCGAGGAACACCTGACGGCGGTTTCACTCACCGCCTTTCCCTTCGGCGGCGCGCGCTGCCGCAGGGTGACCGATGCCGTGCTTGCCCGCTTGAATATGCCAACGACGATTTTGCATCACTGACCTCACCCGTTCTCCTGTCATTGATTTATGCAAATCATGATGGAGAAAAAAATGTTGAAGAAAATTGCGATGTCAGCCGCCCTGTTGGCCGGTGTCATGACCACAGCTGCGCTTGCTGAAAATGCCGCGCCCATGAAACCCGCAGGCGGCGCCTATCAGGCGGTGAGCGCGCTGGTGCCCCTGCCGGACATGATTCCAGGTCTGGGCACGCTCTATGTCGATCCCGCAACACTGCCCGTCGGGCCATTTGCCGCCTATGACAAAACCGGCAAGCTGGTCAGCACCATCTACATGGTGCCGTTGGCGGACCTTAACGCCCAGAAGAAATTTGCCGGCCTTGCCGTGGCGGGTGGACCTGCCGTGTCGGTGGACATGTATTACAATGCCGGCCATCCCGGCGTTGAGAAGTCCGCACTACCATGTCGTCGTCTGGCATGTTGATCCAGCGACGGCCGATCTGAAATGATGATTGGGCGACGAACATTACTGGCAACCGGCGGGCTTTGGCTCGCCGGACTTGCCCAGGCACACACCGGGGCTATCGACATTGCCATGAACAGCAACGAGGATGGCAGCAAGGTCTGGTACGATCCCATTGGCCTGCTGGTTCAGCCGGGCACGACGCTGCGCTGGATGATCATGGCAAATGTTCATTCCGTTGCCGCTTACCATCCCGACAATGACCAGCATTCCCTGCGCATTCCGGAAAAAGCCAAACCCTGGAACAGCGACTTTCTGGTCAATCCCGGTGACCACTTTGAAGTGACGCTGACAGAGCCCGGCGTTTATGATTATTTCTGTACGCCCCATGAACAGGCGGGCATGGTGGGCCGCATCATCGTCGGAAGCGCCAGCGGGCCGGGAACCCTGCCCTTCGACTATTTCAAATCACTGACTCCGGTCCCCGATTGGCAGGACGTGCCCGAAGCCGCGCAACAGAACTTTCCGTCAATCGAGAAAATTCTAAAAGAAGGAATTGTCCAGCTGGATTAGGGCCTCTGTAAATCCTCACCCTGACGTGCCTTGGCGGTAGCAAGGCCTCGAAGGGTCGGTTGACGCAGAAACAGGTGCTTCGAGGCCCGGCTGCGCCGGGCACCTCAGCATGAGGGAAGGGGAATGGGTCAACAGTTCCATAGAGGAGGAGGAAATTACGCGCCGTCATTCCAGTCCGGAGCCCAGGAACCACCTGAAATAAACCGCTCGTTTCTTGCGTTGAGCGTCGAGATGGAATTCATTTCCACTTCGCTGAGGGTGAAGTCGAGGGCTGCCAGATTGCCTTCAGCGTTTTTTCGCTTAGTGGTTTGCACCAGCGGAACAACACCCTTCTGCATCACCCAGCGCAGGATGATGGCCGCTTCGCTCAAGCCCCGCCGCTCCGCGATCTGCTGGATGGCGGGTTGGCCCAGAACCTTGCCGCGCCCCAGTACGCAATAAGCTTCAAGCGTGATGCGAAAGTTCCTTCGCTGCGGCCAGCAGTTTTGTCTGGTCAATAAGCGGATGGAATTCAACCTGATTGGCGATGAGCGGAACTTTCGCGCGTTTCACCGCGCGCCGCAAAAGCTTTGGCGTGAAATTGCTCACGCCCACATGTTTTGCGAGGCCAAGGCTTTGTGCTTCGCACAGGGCATCAACAGCGGGATCAAACAGAGTGTCATCCCGCGGCGGCCAATGAATGAGCAGGAGATCAACACGATCAACCTTCAAGGCGCCAAGGCTGGCGCGCACCGATGGCAGGAATTTCGATTTGTTCAAGATTGTCGAAATGCACTTTTGTAACGAGGAAAATTTCTTCACGCCTCAATCCCGAAGCGCGCAGGCCTTCGCCCACGGCTTTTTCATTGTCATAGGCCTGCGCCGTATCTATGTGGCGGAAGCCGCAATCCAACGCCATCGCCACACTGTCGCGCGCAACTTCATCTTTCAGCGGCCACGTGCCAAACCCGATGGGCGGAATAATTGCAGCAGCCAACGCGCTACTCCGCCGCAACCAATTGCGGTTGCAGATTGGAGAGGCTCTCCCTGACATGGAGTGCCAGAGCGTCAATCGCCTTGTTGGATTTTCCGGGCTTTCGCACCAGGCCGATATCGAAACTTCCAAGTGCCGGAAAACCATCCTTCTCGGTGAGAACGCGCATGCCGGGGCGCACGCATAATTCCGGCATGGCTCCAACAGCGAGACCCTGCATGACAGCCGCATTCACCGCGTTTGAATTTGGTGTTGAATAGGCCACGCGGTATTTTCTCTGCTGTTTGTCAAGCGACTTGAGCACCTTGCTGCGCCACTCGCAGCCCGCATGGGAAACCGCGAGCGGCACGACTTCCGCCATATGCGCGCAGTGGCGCATGGAGGTAACCCACACCAGCTGCTCGCGCCGCACGGGCTCGTCGGTGACAATGTCGCAGCCATGGGTGACAAGGGCCAAATCCATTTCGCCGCGCTTTACCCGGCCAAATAATTCGCTGCTGCCGACGCAATCAACATCGACGGTAATAAGGGGATGGGTGCGGGCGAAGCGCGCCAGAATTTCCGGCAGGAACTTTTCGGCATAATCATCGGGCGTGCCGAAGCGAATGGTGCCGGTGAGCTCCGGCTTGGTGAAGACGGAAACCACCTCGTCATTGAAGGACACGATGCGCCGGGCATAATCGACCAGCCGCTCGCCATCAGGCGTAAAGCGGCTCATCCGGCCATCCTTGGCAAAGAGCGGAACGCCCAGAAGCTCTTCCAGCCGCTTCATCTGCATGGAAATGGCCGACTGGGTTTTATGCACCTCTTCGGCTGCCTTGGTGAAGCTGCCGGTGTCGGCAATGGCCAGAAATGTCTTCAACAAATCGACATCAAGATTTGGGATCATGGCTTACCTCGTATCATCAATGTAACTGATGGATACTATAAAATACATTCGTTGGACTAATCAATAGAAATCTTCGATAAAGGGTCATCACAAACGTGATTTTTAAGCCGCTTTCGGGTGGCGCCGCCCAGGAAAAATGGTTTTCTTGGGGCTTTGGAGGATTGTGTCATGAGAGACTATGCTTTGAACCAAGCCATTTCCCGGGGTGAATATGGGATCGTTTCGTTCGCCCGCCGCCTGTTGCGGAACTGGAAGGCCAAGCGCCGGATTGTGGCCCTCGGCAACTTTGACGATTACCTGCTGCGGGATATCGGGATCACCCGCGACGAGGTCCAGTGGGCCGCCGGCCTGCCGCTGACGGTTAATGCCGCCATTGCCCTGGAAGAACGCGCCTTCCGCCGTCGCCATACGGGCGGTTTAAATTGAGCTGTATTAGTCTTGCTTAATGTCCCGAAACTGGCAGTGCAGTGGCCCCAAGCCATAACAGTCGCCCTGAGCGGCGGAGCACGATGGAAATTGGTTGCGACGGGTCACAGAGGTGACGGCCCGTCAGGCACTGGTTGAGCCAGGCACCTTCGATCAGGCTGGCGACAGCGCACGCGAGATCGTTTACGGTTGTGCCTTCGCGCAGGGTCATGCCGAAATGGTCGAGGGCCTGCTGGTACACGGCCTCAAGGCGTTTCAGCCATTGTGCCTGCTCTTCCAGACTCGGTTGGCTGATCCGCTCGCTCCACAGGCCATAGGGCACGACGCTGAGCCACAGCGCCCAGAGAAATGCGTAGTTCACCGTTGGCTTGGCGCCGTGTTGCGGTCCCCGTGCAGCCTGTCCGGCAAAGAACGCATCCACCCAGGCATCGGCAGTTGGAAAGGCGGCAGGATCGGGGTACTCGATTTCTTCAATCCAGTGACTGGCACCAAGAGCCAGCGCCATCGTTTCAGCCTGGAATTCGGCCTGGCTGCCAAACAGATTGGTGATGGCGCCGCGCGTCTTGCCATCGCGAACGGAGACCGCACTGGCGTCCAGGCGGGCAAACGGTCCAACCGCAATGGCGCGGCGGTCGAGCAAGCCGGAATCTTTCTGGATCTGCTCGAGAACGACATCCTCACCAATCTCGACATAACGTTGGCGCGCCACGGCTTTGGTGAGTGTCGAACGGCCTGACTTCTGCTTGGTTGCCATGGTCCGCCCTCCCGTCTACGTGCATACCGTGCGTATCCAATCTAAATGACTTCCCATGGGCCAGTAAACATGTTAGTTACATACGTACGGTATGTATGTAACTTTATTGGACCCAGCCATGACAGCGCCAAATGCCGAAATGTCCGCTGAATGCCGACGTATTCCAGCCCTCTCAAACAGAAAGCGCTGGGCTGTAAGCCTGCTTGCCACCATTGCCTCGACCTACGCCCTGGACGCTGTCGCCACGGCAGCTGGAATGACCCTCGTCCTGTCGAATTTTTTGCTTGGCCTCGACCATTTGCCCGCGATCCTGTTTCTCGCCGGCACCTATGTCGCGTGGGGGGCTGGATTGCGGGTGAACCTGAAGGTGAACTGGCTGCTGCTTGAGAATACCGGAACGAGCACCAACTTGCTGTCGAAGGCCGCGTACGATCTGCTGCGGCTCAAAAGCAACAGCGTCCGCGCGCGGAGGGTGGCGGCGGCTTTCGGCTATGTTGGCACTGAATTCGCCAAGGAAGCCCCGTACTATGTCGGTGCCTTCGGAGCAACCTTGCTCAGCAATTCCATCTCTGCGAATGAAGCCATTATATTCCTGGGTGGGGCAAACCTGGGCGCTGCCGCCTACGAATATGGTCTCGCCCGCGCGGTGCGAGCGCTCCTGCGTCGGTCACATAGTGCGGCATAAGGCCTGACCACCATGGATTAAATCAAATACCGGAGATTTTACATGAAAGTTAAATGGCGCGCCACGTTGGATAGACATGACGAATACAATCTGCCGTTCCTACTTCGCTAGCGCCGCTAGCGAGCGCAGATCGCCGCACTGCGTCGCCCTTCCGGCTCGCGAGCGCTATAACCGCAACGGGTCCGTCTGCCGACCGACAGGTTCCGGAGAGGTTGGTCGATAGCTGCCCTTTATGCACGCGCCATGTCGTCGGGGTTCGCCACCAAAGCGGGCCGTTCCCGTCGCTTTGGTCCCAACCCAAGACCAGACTTCAGCGGCGATTTCCATCCGGCGAGTCGCGAGATTAAGCAGGAACGTAGGTCAACCTGATCACATCCTCGCCAATCCGATCATTAGTCATAAGGCGGAGCGGCGGCCGGGGTCCGGCGAAATATGGCTTGCCGTGACCAAGCACGACGGGGTGCAGGTAGATTCGATACTCATCGATCAGGCCAAGTTCGGTGAGGCTTTGCGCCAAGTGCGGGCCAGCAACTTCGATCTCCCCGTCGCGCTCGGCCTTCAGCTCGCGGATCGCGCCCTCAAGATCATCCTCAACAAGCGTGGCGTTGGGGCCGACCGACTTCAACGAGCGCGAGACGACCCATTTCGGCTGGTTCCGCCACGCCGCCGCGAAGGCGTGTTCCTCTGCATCCCATTCAGGATGATCGTCGTCCCAGTAACGCATGACCTCATACATTTGGCGACCGTACACACTGCCCGCCTGCCCCTGAGCCTCCTCGATGAAGTGGCGGAAGAGCGTGGGGCTTGGCGCAAACGCCATATGGTCGACGTAGCCGTCCAGGGACTGGTTCATTCCGAACACGAGCTTAGCCATACCACTTCCTTTCCTCACGCACCGCCCGCGAGATGGATATCGCGCCTCATGACCCTCCCGCGCTTGCGCCTAGCGCATCGGTCGAGCAACGGAATCATTTGCGAAGTGAAGATGCCCAATTCTATGCTAAGCAACTTTTCCGGGTTCACTGGCTCGTTTTAGGGCGACGAGAAGCTCGTCCAGCTGATCGAACGTCTCGCCCATTGCATCGGCTGCTCCGGTGCCGGCAGCGTCGAGCGCTTCCTTCGAAGGATAGAGCTCGTGCAGGACCACCAGCGTCTTGCCGCCCTTTTCCTCGAAGGTCACCGTGGTGACAGGCCCGCCCTCGCCACCTTCGTCATTGGTCCAGGCGAGGCGCGAGTACGGCGTCACTTCGACATACGTGCCGAAAAACGCGGCAGGCTCGGAGCCATCGTGGTCGAATACCAATCGGTACTTGCCTCCGACACGAGCATCCACCTCGCAGGAAAGCAGGGTCATTCCCATCGACTTCGGCACCCACCAACGCTTGAACAGCTCGGCCTTGGTAAATGCCTCGAACACGATGCGCGCCGGGCCGTTGATGGTCCGCGTGACGACCACCTCGCGGTCCGACTTCCGTTCCACCGTCGTGCGGTTCTTCATGGGGCCGGGCTCACTTTCGCTTCTTGCGTTCATCGACTCTTCTCCTTCCGTTTCAGTTCCTCGACAACCTTGTCCAACTCGTCGAAGCGTGCGTCCCAGAGCTGGCGGTACCTCTCGAGCCACGCCGTCTCTTCCTCCAATCGGCGCGGGCCCAGCTTGCACGTCCGCACGCGCCCGATCTTCTCCGTGGTGACGAGCCCCGCCTGCTCCAGGACGCCGACGTGCTTCTTCATGCCCGTGAGCGTCATGTGGAACTTCTCGGCAAGGTCCGTGATCGAAGCGTCGGCTCGTCCGAGCTGCTCCAGAACGCCGCGCCGCGTGGCGTCCGAGAGCGCGGCGAACGAAGCATCGAAGCGGGTCGTCGATATACTGAACCATATGGTTCAGTGTTTAACACACGGATCGGAGGCACGCAAGGGGGAAGCAGCGCGAGCCGCGTTGCCTTACTCGGGTAGGAAAAAATGAACGCCGTCGCCTCTATCACCATTACGCCTATCCTCGTTACCAGCTGCTCGCCGAGCAGGTAGCCGAGCCGATCTAAGTGCACATCATCAACCATCCCAAGCGCGCATTGTTGGTCGACACTGGCATGACAGAACTGCACACGGAGAGAGACAGCACTACATCCCCGCCCTCTGTCCACTGAACAAGCAGAACTTCGACCTCGCCGGTATCGACATCGTCGTCAACAACACCTGCATTTCGATCACGCGGCGGCATCCACCTCTTCGCCTGGCAACCATAACTCCAGCGCCGCAGCTCACACGCGCGCGCAAACAAACACCATCGCATCACACCACCCCACCCTCACCACACCCCCCCCTCCCCCCCACCCCCACACCTCCACCCCCCCCCCCACCCACCCCACCCCAACTCACCTACAACAACCCCACCTCCCCTATACACGGCAGCAAACAGCGTATTTGGCGCGCCCGAAGAGATTTCGAACTCCTGACCCCCAGATTCGTAGTCTGGTGCTCTATCCAGCTGAGCTACGGGCGCGCATTATTGCGGGAAGTGGCGCTTCCTTAATACGCCCCCGCGGGCAACGCAAGTCTTACCAAAAAACTACGCCTTGAGCGAAATCTTGTGGTTTCCGCCGCGCCCGCTCCGCAACTGGGTGACATGGTCGGGAATGGTAATGGCAAAGCAGGTTCCAGCCTCCGTGGAGCCCTGCAATTGGATGTCGCCGCCATGGGCGCGCACCAGTTCGGCGGCGATGGCAAGGCCCAGCCCCGTGCCCCCCTGCCGTGCAGCACTCTGAAAGGCTTCAAACAGCTTGTCGCGAATTTGATCCGGAATGCCGGGGCCATTGTCGCTGACCTCGATTACGGTCACGCTGCCTTCGCGCCTGGCCTGCAGGGTAATGGCGCCATTGGGCGCGTCCGACCGTTCGGCCTGGAGCGGATTCGATGGCCTGGATGGCGTTGCGCATGAGATTGGTCAGCACACGGATTAACTGCTCCCGGTCCGCGTCAACGGAAACGCCCGTTGGCACAGCGTTGCTGATCGTGATGCGGCTTGAAGCCTTTACAACCGCCGCCTCAATCACCTCATCAACTAGCCCGCTGAGACCCAGCTTCTCACGTTGCGGGGGCAGTTCCTGGGCCCTGCCGAATTTGAGTGTCTGGCTCAGGAATTCAATGGCGCGGTCAAGCGAGCCGATGAGCTTTGGCGCGAAACGCTTCACCGTGGGATCTTCCACGTTTGCCATGCGGTCAGAGATCAACTGGGCCGAGGTCAGCATGTTGCGCAAGTCATGGCTCACCTTGCTGACCGCCAGGCCCAAGGCCGCAAGATGGTTTTTCTGCTGCAGCATGGAGGCGAGTTCCGATCTGCATATCGCGCAATTCGCGCTCGGCAATGCCGATTTCATCACGCCGGGCTGAGGGCGAGATGATGCGTGAAAAGTCTTCCGGGTTTTGGCCGAAGCCTACCATATTGCGGGTAAGCCGTTGCATGGGTTTCACCAGCACCCAGTTCAGTGCCGCGAATATCATGCCCGCAACCAGCAGCGACAGGAAAATTGAAAGCAAAAGAATGTTGATGGCGTAGCGGAACATCGCGGCACGCAACGGCTTTTCATAGAGCGCGATTTCGATGAGATCGCCCGACATGTTGGGTGGCACGTCCGTCACACCGATTACGCGATTTTCGCCCGTCAACATTGCGCCAAAAGCATCCATGATTGCGCCGTACCACATGGTGCTCCTGAGATCATAACTGGCTTCAATCATGAAATCGCCGTCACTGCGCAGAACCAGTTTGCTGCTTTCGTCCTTTCGCAAGGAGACGACCAAACACGCCGGCACCCATCAGGATTTCGCTGCGAAGGTCACTGGACAGGATTTGGTCAGGGGCAGCTTCGGCGGCAAGGGCTGCGATTTCGGCCTGAGCAATGCGTCCCTTCAGCCATTGGATGCGGAAATTTGCAATTGACGGCAGGAAGATGAGAATTTCGCCAAGCATCACGAAAATAATGGTCAATAACAATACCTTGCCTGAAAGACCTCTCAGGACACCGGGTTGTTTGGAATGTTCTTTTCCCTGCATGCCGTCTTTAACTCATTAGTCTTATTACGCGCCGCAACCATGGATGGGTTGCAAGGCCGGAGAAATAATTTACCGCAACCCGCCGGTTGATGTCGCCCAACGTGGGATAGGGCGCAACCATGCTGGCGATTGACCTGACTTTCAAACCCTCGGTCATGGCCAGTACCCAGGGCTGAATGAGTTCTCCCGCCTGCGCACCTGCGATGCCCACGCCCAGAATTTTTCCCCGCTTGCCGATTACCGCCTTGATCAAACCTGCGGTCTTGCCTTCAGCCTGAGCCCGGTCATTGTCATGAAAGGGCCAGCGAACCACCCTGAAGCTGGAACCAAATTGCTCCACTGCTCCAGCTTCCGTCAGCCCCACCTGGGCAAGTTCCGGGTCCGTGAAGGTAACATGCGGAATGATATCAGTCCGGTTTCTGGCGGGCAGCCGGAACAAGGCGTTCCGGATGACAAGCCCCGCGTGATAATTTGCAACATGGGTAAACTGCAAACCGCCCGCCACATCGCCAATTGCATAGATATGTTTCTGGGATGATCTGAGACCCTTGTCCACCGTGACGCCTTTCGCGGTGTAGGCAACGCCTGCCGCTTCAAGATCAAGCCCGTCGACATTTGCGACGCGTCCTGTGGCAACGAGCAGATGACTGCCCGCAATTTTTCCCTGCCCCTCTGTCTCAATGACAATGCCAGCTTTTGATTTCGATATTCTTTTGATGGTTGTTCGGGCGAGAATTTTGACTCCGTCTCCGCGCAAGCTTTCAAGTACGATGCCCGCAAGTTCCGGATCGTCCTTTGCCAAGGGCTCGAAGGCCTCGATGACAGTAACAGCCGAACCCAAACGCCGGTAGGCCTGCGCTAGTTCCACTCCGATGGCCCCGCCGCCGATGATGATGAGATGCTCGGGCAGTGTCGTGTTGTCAAAAATTGTTTCGTTGGTGAAGTAGGGCACATTTGCGAGGCCAGGTATTGACGGAACCGCCGCCTGCGAACCGGTGGCAATCACAAAGCGTTTGGCTGAAAACACCCCATCTTTGGTTTCAACAGTTTTTGCATCGCGAAATTTTGCGGCACTCAAGACGACTTTGACACCCAGCTTTTCAAAACGCTCCACCGAGTCATTGGGCTCAATGGCGGCAATGACACTTTGGACATACTTATGAACCTTTTTAAAATCGACTTTTGGTTCATTGGCCGAGATTCCGTATTTGCCCGCCGTGCGGAATGTGTGGGCCTGTTTTGCAGCGGCAATAAGCGCCTTGGAGGGAATGCAGCCATAATTCAGGCAATCCCCGCCCATCTTCCCTTTTTCGAACAAGATAACGCGTCTGGCCAAACTGCGCCGCCGCCGCCGCAACCGAAAGCCCGCCGGAACCTGCCCCAATAATCGCAAGGTCATAGATCATGGCTTTGTCCTCAATCGCTTCACGACTACCGGGATGAGTGCCAAAATACCGAGCGCTACGAAGGCAATCAAAGTTTGCGGGGTTAGCAGGTGGTCAGCAGAAAAATCGAAGGGGCAATTGGCAGAACCACTCTGCGCAAGGCAGGTTTCATGGGCAGCTTTTTGCGCATCGATGACGCTGTCAAAGCTGGCACCTGCGAAGCTTAAGGCTGTCGTTACCGGAATAATTCCAAAAAACGTTGCAGACACAAATGTTTTGAGCGGAAGGTGGGCAAGCGCAGCAGCAATGTTGACCAGCCAGAACGGGAAGAGAGGCACCAGTCGCAAGAACAACAAATAGTTGAAGGCGTCTCGGGCAAAACCCTCTCTTATCTTGCTCAGGAGGGGGCCGGACTTGCGCGCCAGCACTTTTTCAAGTGAGGTCCTGGCGGCAAGAAAGATAATTGTGGCTCCAGTCGTCGCGGCAAAAATCGTTGTGATTGCACCAACAAGCCAGCCAAACAAAAGACCGCCAATGACAGTGAGAAAGCCGGCCGCCGGAAAAGACAGGGCAGCGGCGACCACATAGACCGCAGCATAAATGAGCAGGGCCAGGAGCCAATTGTCAGCAATGAAGAGGCGCAACTCTTCGCGGTGTGCGGCAATATTTTGCAAGTTCAGATGCTCATGAAGGCCCAGAGTGTAGACTGCAACCATGAGACAGACGATCAGGGCCAGCGGAATCCAGCGTTTGGCGGAAGTAAAATTTGCAGGGCTGGCCATGCATAAAGTCATGCAGCAAGTGCCCGCTCGTGAAAAGCCCTTCTCACAGTGAGTTGAGAACAAGTCAGGCACCGTGTGGTTAAGGAAGGCTCACGCGTTGACTTTCCCGCCACTTTCCTCCTATAACCCGCCCCAATTCAAGACAGAGAGATAATCCCTCCTCGAAGGCACTTCCCTTGCTTCCCAAAGCAACAGGGCATGTATTTGAAAATACTGGTGTTTCGGGGATGCGGCCAAAGGATACGGAGACTTATTGTGAAGCGCACTTACCAACCGTCCAAACTCGTTCGCAAGCGTCGGCACGGCTTCCGCAGCCGCATGGCAACTGTTGGTGGCCGCAATGTCATTACCCGCCGCCGCGCCAAGGGCCGCAAGCGGCTCTCGGCCTAACCTCACGACGATGGAACATCTCAAGCGCCGGCAGGACTTTGTTGCCGCCGCGAGAGCGCCGTCACAGGCCACGCCCGGCATGGTGGTGCAGGCCCGAAACCGTCAGGATTCGGCAAGCCCCGCGCCTCGGCTTCACCTGCACCAAAAAGATTGGAAATGCGGTGACCCGCAACCGTTCCAAGCGCCGGATGCGTGAAGCGGCAAGACTTGTTCTGGGCGGGCAAGCCCAAAGCGGCTTTGATTATGTGCTGATTGGGCGTATGGCCACGGCCACGCGAAGTTTTGCTGATCTGCAAAAAGATTTAATGTCGGCCTTGAAGCGGCTGCACGCCACGCCACATGAAGTGGCTGACAAGGGTAAGTGATGATCGACCATAACAACAAGAATTTCATTCTGGCCATTGTGCTGTCCATGGCGATCATTTTTGGCTGGCAATATTTTTATGCGGTCCCTGTGGCCGAGAAGGCAAAGCAGGAAGCGGCAACCTCGCAAACAACCACGACGGCAACAACGACAGCGCAAGTGCCGGGCACGGCCCAGCCCGCGGTCGCAATCACCCGCGATCAGGCTTTGGCAAGTTCGCCCCGTCTCAAGATTGAAACGCCGGAACTGCAGGGCTCCATCAATCTGGCAGGCGCCCAGCTTGATGATCTTCACCTAACCCAATATCGCGAAACAATTGATCCCAAGAGCCCGACCATTGTGCTGCTCTCGCCGGCGGGATCACCCAATGCATTTTTTGCCGAGCAGGGTTTTGTCGGCGCAACCGGAACAACAGCCAAGCTGCCTGATTCTAAAACCCTATGGCAGGCACCCACCGATGCGGTTCTGGGCGTTGGAAAGCCTGTGACCCTGACCTGGGACAATGGCGCAGGCCTGATTTTCACCCGCCAGATTTCCATCGATGACCACTATGTATTTTCAGTGACGCAAGGCGTTGAGAATAATTCCGCCGCTCCTGTGGCGCTCATTCCCTATGCCCGCATCCAGCGCCAGGACACGCCAAAAATTGCCGGCTGGTTTGTGTTCTTTGAAGGCATGCTCGGCTTCCTCGGAGACAAGCTCCAGGAAATAAAATACAGCGATGTCGTAGGTGCCACCGAACCAACGCAGATCGACTCG
Organism: uncultured Alphaproteobacteria bacterium; assembly: GCA_963766425.1. GTDB lineage: Bacteria > Pseudomonadota > Alphaproteobacteria > Rhizobiales > Aestuariivirgaceae > Aestuariivirga. The sequence continues at coordinate 112,500 of CAVYAB010000003.1, read as the reverse complement.
CAAGGCGGCTGGCTTGGCTTCACCGACAAATATTGGGCCGCAACCATGATCCCCGATCAGACGCGGGCCATCACCACCAGCTTTCTGCATCAGGTTCAGAATGGCCGTGATGTCTATCAAACCGACTACCTGGCCAAGGATGCGGTCATCGTCCAGCCCGGCAGCAAAGGGCTTTATCAGGACCAGCTCTTTGCCGGCGCCAAGGTGGTCAAAACCATCCAGGCCATTGGCGACAAATACAAGATCACGAAATTCGATCTCATGATCGATTGGGGCTGGTTTGAATTCATCACCAAGCCCATGTTCTATCTCCTCGAATTCATCAAGGGCATTGTCGGCAATTTCGGCATCGCCATTCTGATTGCAACGGTTCTCGTCAAGCTCGCGGTGTTTCCGCTGGCCAACAAGTCCTATGCCTCCATGAGCAAGATGAAAAAGCTTCAGCCCGAAATGGTAAAGCTCAAGGAGCTTTATCCCGACGACAAGATGAAGCAGCAGCAGGGCATGATGGAGCTCTACAAGCGGGAAAAGGTCTCGCCCATTTCAGGCTGCCTGCCGGTGGTGGTGCAGATTCCGGTTTTCTTCTCGCTCTACAAAGTTATCTTGACCTCCATCGAATTGCGCCACGCGCCTTTCTATGGCTGGGTGCACGACCTTTCGGCGGCCGACCCGACAAATCTCTTCAATCTCTTTGGCCTCATTCCCTGGTCGCCGCCTCACTTCCTGGCCTTGGGTGTCTGGCCGCTGCTCATGGGCATTACCATGTGGGTGCAGATGCGCCTGAACCCGACGCCGCCCGATCCGGTGCAGGCCAGCCTGTTCAACTGGATGCCCGTGATGTTCACCTTCATGCTGGGAAGCTTCCCGGCGGGACTGGTGATCTACTGGGCCTGGAGCAACTCGCTCTCGATCCTCCAGCAATCGGTGATCATGAAGCGTCACGGTGTGGACATCGATCTCCTGGGTAACATCCGCGACAGCCTGCCGTTCCTGAAAAAGAAAACCGCGGCCACTTGACCTCTCGCTTCACCAGCGATCAGTTATTGGCGGGCCGGAGACTGTTTTCGGCCCCCTCTACTTTTATGCTGGGGGTTGCGGCCCTTGAACAATTGCCGCCGGTCAAGGGCGTTGAAATCGCTTTTGCCGGCCGCTCCAATGTGGGCAAGTCATCCCTGATCAATGCGCTTACCGGGGTTCGGGAACTGGCGCGGGCCTCCAACACGCCGGGCCGCACCCGCGAGCTTAATTTCTTCAACATCGCCGATGCCCTCACCCTCATTGACATGCCGGGCTATGGCTATGCCAAGGCACCGAAGAAGGAAGTCAAGAAATGGCAATCCATGCTGCGCGGCTATCTGCGGGGAAGGCCCGGATTGACCCGCGCCTTTGTGCTGATTGACTCGCGCCATGGCGTGCTCGCCGCCGACGAGGAGATGTTTGAGCTGCTGGATGAATCGGCTGTGACCTATCAACTGGTTCTCACCAAGATTGACAAGTTAAAGCCCGCCGAAGTTGAAAAGGTCTATGCCGAAACCGAAGCCGTAGCGAAAAAACGTGCCGCCGCCTTTCCCCTGATCCACGCCACCTCAAGCGACAAGTTTACCGGCCTGGAAGAGCTGCGCGCCGAAATTGCGGGCCTCCTTTAACCCCAGCAAACTTCAATCTTGGCAAGCCCGGCAATTGCCCTATAAGGCGTGCCAATGACTGCTGGGATATTCCTGCCATGACCGACATTCCTGTTCCCGAAACGGCCCGAATCCTCTCGGAAGCCTTGCCTTTTCTGCAGCGCTATGACGATCAGGTCATCGTGGTGAAATATGGCGGCCATGCCATGGTTGACCGCAAGCTCGCCCAGCAATTTGCCCGCGACATGGTGATGCTGAAGGTCTGCGGGCTTAACCCCATCGTGGTCCATGGCGGCGGGCCCCAGATCAACAAGATGCTGGACAAGCTCGCGGTGAAGCCGGAGTTCCGCGAAGGGCTGCGGGTGACCGACCAGGAGACCATGGATATTGTTGAAATGGTGCTTGCAGGCTCCATCAATAAATCGATCGTTGCCTCCATCCAGCAGGCCGGTGGCCGCGCCGTTGGCATTTCCGGCAAGGACGGAAACCTGCTGATCGCCGAACGCTATGTGAAACAAAAGACCGACCCGAAAACCGGCAAGGTTGAAAACATCGACTTTGGTTTTGTGGGTGAACCGGCGCGCATCAATATCGAAATTCTCCAAACCATCATGAAGAGCGACGCCATTCCCGTGATCGCCCCCATCGGCGTGGGCTGGGATGGCGATACCTATAACGTGAATGCCGATACGGCGGCAGGCGCCATTGCCACGGCAACCCAGGCCAAGCGCCTTCTGATGCTCACCGATGTCGCAGGCGTTCTCGACAAGAACAAGCAGCTCATCAGCGAATTGAAGATTGGCGATATCCCCGATCTCATCGCCGATGGCACGATTACCGCCGGCATGATTCCAAAAGTTGAAAGTGCCGTGGCCGTAGTTGAATCAGGCGTTGAAGGCGTGATTATCCTCGATGGCCGTGTGCCCCATTCCGTGCTGCTCGAATTGCTGACGCCGCACGGCGTTGGCACCCGTGTTTCGCGGACCGGTGTATGAGAGGTTTCGACCATATCGATACCTGGGTGTTTGATCTCGACAACACGCTCTACCCAGCCTCTTGCCGCCTATTTGATCAGATCGACAAAAAGATGACGGGTCTTGTCTCTGAAATCCTGAAAATCGCCCCCACCGAAGCGCGCACAATTCAGAAGGGCCTGTTCCACAAATATGGCACCACGCTGCGCGGCCTCATGGTGGAACATGAAGTTGATCCCATCTATTTTTTGCGCCATGCCCATGACATTGACTACGCGCCCGTTCCCGCCAACATTGAATTGGATGAAGCCTTGCATGCGCTTCCCGGGCGCAAACTGATTTTCACCAATGGCACTGTGGCCCATGCCGAAAGCGTCTTGAAGCAGTTAGGTGTCACCCGCCACTTCAAGGATATTTTTGATATCGTCCATTCCGATTACATTCCAAAGCCGGAACGCGGACCCTACGAGAAATTTATCCGCCAAACCAAAATCAGGCCTGAAACCTCCGCCATGTTTGAGGACATCGCGCGCAACCTGCAGGCCCCCCATGACTTGGGCATGACCACGGTTCTGGTCACCTCGGACGACAATGCCGACGCCAATATTTTGAATGGCCTTGGCCGCGCCGACTATGTCCATCATGTCACCGGCGATCTCGCCGGATTCCTGAAATCCGTATCCGTGAAATTATCGCATCATCAAGAGGGAGCCTCCCATGAAAAACATTCAAGCCATCATTGAAGAGGCCTGGGAAGCGCGCGACAAGATAACCCTGAAAACCAAGGGGCCGGTGCGCAAGGCGGTTGCCACTGCTCTGGAAATGCTCGATTCCGGCGAAGCCCGCGTTGCGGAAAAAGTGCCTGGCGCCAATGATACGCAATGGGTCACCAACCAGTGGCTCAAGAAAGCCGTGCTCCTGTCCTTCCGCCTGAACGACATGGCGCTCACCGGCGGCGGCCCCGGCAAATCAAAATGGTGGGACAAGGTGCCGTCCAAATTCGAGGGCTGGACCGCCAAGGATTTCCGGGCAGGGGGTTTCCGCGCCGTGCCAAATTGCATCGTGCGCCATTCCGCCTACATAGCACCTGGCGCCATCCTCATGCCCTCCTTTGTCAATCTTGGGCGCCTATGTCGACAAGGGCACCATGGTTGATACCTGGGTGACGGTCGGCTCCTGCGCCCAGATCGGCAAGAATGTGCATCTCTCCGGCGGTGTCGGCATCGGCGGCGTGCTTGGAGCCCATGCAGGCAGGCCCCACCATCATCGAGGACAATTGCTTCATCGGCGCGCGCTCGGAAGTTGTCGAAGGCGTTGTCGTGGGCGAAGGCTCGGTCATTTCCATGGGCGTGTTCATCGGCCAGTCCACCAAGATCATCGACCGCACCACGGGCGAAGTGTTCATGGGCCGCGTGCCGCCCTATTCCGTTGTGGTGTCGGGCTCCCTGCCGCAAAAGCCCTTTGCCGATGGCTCGCCCAGCCCATCGCTCTATTGTGCAGTCATCGTCAAGCGCGTGGACGAAAAAACCCGCTCCAAGACCTCCATCAATGAATTGTTGAGGGATTAAAACTTCCACTTCCGGTTTAAGTGATTCTCGGGGATAAAGCCTCTTGGGGGCTTCAACGGCGCCATGCGCGCCCGGAGGAAAGAATGGATTGGAAATATCTCTTTACGAGCTTTGAAGGCCGTATCAGCCGCCAGCCTTTTTGGCTGAGCGTGCTTGCGATGATCATTGTACAATGGGTTGTTATCATTGTTTTGGGCATGATCCTGGGCACATCTATGATGGCGGGAATGGACCCCGGCATGGACCCTGAAGCAGCCATGGCTGCGGCGAACAAAGCCATGATCCCGATTTGGATAACCATGCTGGTCTTTCTCTATCCGGCCCTCGCCATCTATGCCAAGCGCTGGCATGACCGCGGCAAATCCGGCTGGTGGACGCTGATTATCCTGGTGCCGCTCATTGGCAGTATCTGGTTTCTGGTCGAGTGCGGTTTCCTCCGTGGCACCGAAGGGCCAAACCAATACGGCAACGACCCGCTTGCTTGAATTCTAGCGCTATTAACAATGCGTCCGGTCATTCTGGCCGGACGTATTTTTTGCCGCTATGCTGGTGTCCATGAAAAATACGCCAACCGACTCCGTCGTCATTCTCCAAAATCTCATCCGCTGCCGTTCCGTCACTCCCCATGAGGGCGGCGCGCTGACTGTGCTTGAAAATCTGCTGAGCAGCCATGGCTTCGTCTGCCAGCGCCTGATTTTCAAGGATAAGGAAACACCAGACGTTGAAAATCTCTTTGCCCGCATCGGAACCGCTGAACCGCATCTGTGTTTTGCCGGCCACACCGATGTAGTACCCGTGGGCGACGAGGCCAATTGGAAACACGAGCCCTTTGCCGCCGAGATCAAGGATGGCCTGCTCTATGGCAGGGGCGCCACCGACATGAAGGGCTCCGTCGCGGCCTTTGCCGCCGCCGCCATTGATTATGTGAAGCACAGCGGCAAGCCTGCTGGCTCTATCTCATTTCTGATTACGGGCGACGAGGAAGGCCCCGCCATTAACGGCACCGTGAAGGTTCTGGAATGGATGAAGGCCAATGGCCATATTCCGGATCATTGCCTGGTGGGCGAGCCCAGCTGCGCGGAAAAACTGGGTGATACCATCAAGATTGGCCGTCGGGGTTCACTGAGTTTTGATGTCACCGTGGAAGGCACCCAGGGCCACGTGGCCTATCCCAGCAAGACAGACAATCCGATTCCAAAACTCTCGCGCCTGCTGGACCGGATTTCCTATGCCAAGCTTGATGACGGCAATGACCACTTCGATCCTTCATCCCTTGCGGTGACAACCTTTGATGTAGGCAATCCCGCTGGCAATGTTGTTCCCGCCCGCGCCACGGCGAAATTCAATATCCGCTACAGCACCGAACATGATTTCCAATCCCTGCGCGCTTGGGTGGACGGCTATGTGGAAACAGTCAAAAAGGAACTCGGTGGAAAATGGACCGTCAATTCTTACGAAGGTGCAGAAGCGTTCATTACCGAACCCGGCGCCTTTGTGGGCGTCGTGCAGGATGCGGTGGAACAGGAAACCGGATTGGTGCCCAAGCTCTCGACATCAGGCGGAACCTCGGACGCGCGCTTTATCAAGAATTATTGCCCGGTGCTGGAATTTGGCCCCACTAACGCCACCATCCATCAGGTGGACGAAAGCATTTCCGTTGATGAGCTGCGCGCCACGCAAATCATCTATGGCCGCATCATCGCCGCCTATTTCAATAATCAACCCTGACGAGATAAAGCCCTTCCGGCGGCGCCACAACGCCGCAGGCCGCACGGTCCTTTGCATCCAAGGCTGCCTTCAGGTCTTTGACAGTCCACTTGCCTTCGCCCACCAGCTTCAATGACCCCACCATGGAACGCACTTGGCTGTGCAGGAAAGAGCGTGATTCCGTGCGGACTTCAATGAACTCGCCAAAGCGGCTCACATCGAGGCGGTCCAGCGTGCGCATGGGAGATTGCGCCTGGCACTGGCTGTCGCGGAAAGTTGAAAAATCATGGTGGCCCACCAGAATTTGCGCCGCCGCATGCATGGCTGCGGCATCAAGCTCCACTGGCACAAACCAGACCTGGCCCAGATCAAGGGTTGGCGGCGCCCGGCGATTGAGAATGCGGTAGAGATAATGCCGCTTCGTGCCGGAAAAGCGCGCGTTGAAATCATCGGGTACAAGCTCGACTTCAAGAACACAAACCTTGTGCGGCCGGACCCCCGCGTTGATGGCGTTCCGAAGCACGAAGGGATCCCATTCGCGCAACAGGTCCACATGGGCCACCTGGCCCAGCGCATGCACGCCCGAATCCGTGCGGCCCGCCCCCTGCACCATGGCAGGCTCGCCATTGATTCTGGTTATGGCATCCGTCAACACCCCTTGAATAGTGGCATCGCCCGGCTGAATCTGCCAGCCATAAAAGGCCGCGCCATTGTATTCCAATGTCAGCTTGTAGCGCGGCATCAGGTGGGCTTCGTGCCGGGCGCAATGGGAAACCCGCGTAAGAACGTAGCTGCATCCATCACATCTCTCCCCTCACGTTGAAGCAAGAGAAATTTTATTGCACCGCTGCCACACGCAAATGTTGGCGCATCAGCCACAACATGATCGACAACTTGCGCTTTGAGAATTTTCACACGTGAACCAACGAGAATGCACCAGGCGCCGGGAAATGGCGACAGGCCGTGAATATGATTGCGCACTTCCACAGCCGATTTTGAAAAATCGATTTTCGCTTCGGCTTTATCAATCTTCGTGGCATAGGTGACACCTTCGGCAGGTTGCGGTGTTCCTGCGTTTTCAGGATGCTTCAAAACGTCAATCATCAAATTCGCACCAAGTACCGCCAATTCATCATGCAAGGAGGAAGCAGTGGTGTCCGCGGTGATTGGAAAGTGGCCAAATTTCATCATCGGCCCCGTGTCCAGCCCCAATTCCATTCGCATGATGGTGACACCTGACTCTGCATCGCCCGCCATGATGGCGCGTTGAATGGGTGCCGCCCCCCGCCAGCGCGGCAAGAGCGAGGCGTGAACATTGAAGCAGCCAAGGCGCGGAGCATTCAGAATTGCAAGTGGCAGAATGAGGCCATAGGCCACCACCACAGCAGCATCGGCTTTGAGCGCGGCAAATGATTTTTGCTCTTCAACTGATTTCAAAGAGAGAGGCGTTCTAACCTCTATGCCTTTTGAAACTGCAAATCTATGCACAGGCGACAGCCGCAAATTCTGTCCCCGCCCCGCTGGGCGTGGCGGTTGTGAATAAACACAAACAATATCATGCCCCGCCGCCACAAGCGCTTTCAGCGTGACAACCGCGAATTCGGGCGTGCCCAAGAACACGAGCTTCATGGGCCTAAAGCTTTCCCAGCTTTTGCGCCTTGACAAATTTTTTGACCACCCGGTCGCGCTTCAGTTTGGAAATATAATCAATAAACAGCACGCCATTGAGATGGTCGATTTCATGCTGGACGCAGGTGGCGAGTACGCCGCTGGCAGCAAGTTCCCGGGGCTCGCCCTGTCGGTCGAGGTAGCGCACCTTCACCTCCGATGGCCGCGTCACCATCTCATAGAATTCCGGAATGGAAAGGCAGCCCTCCTCATAGTCGCTTAACGCCGCGCTGGCGGACATGATTTCCGGATTGGCCATGAAAAGCGGCTGGCGCTCCTCGCCATCCTTGGAAAGGTCAATCACTACCAGCCGCTGGGGCACCCCAATCTGCACCGCTGCCAGGCCAATGCCCGGAGCGTTGTACATGGTTTCCAGCATGTCATCGAAAACCTTGCGCGTCGCCTTATCCACGCCCGAAACGGGTTTGGAGGTTTGCCGCAGAAGCGGGTCGGGCAGGGTAATGATGTCGCGCAGGCTCATGGCCCTCAGATAAGCGAGCGGGCCTTTCAGGTCAATCAGGGCGGGCCGAGCACATCGCCAAGGCTGCAAAACCGTGCTAATCTTGGCCACTTTCGCCGGAAAAAGGCGGATAATCGCCTTGCCTCGCGAAAAGCAATTGGGAGGATCACATGGCAAGATACATCCTGCTTATGAACTGGACCGATCAAGGCGTAAAAAATGTCCGCGAAAGCCCCAGCCGTCTGGATGCGGGCCGGGCTTTGGCAAAGAAAATGGGCTGCGAACTCCGCGAATTCTACATGACTGCCGGCGCCTCTGACATGGTGGCGATTGTGGAGGCCCCCGACGATGCTACGCTGGCGAAATTCAACCTCACCCTCGCCATGGGCGGCAATGTGCGCACCACAACGCTCAAGGCCTTCCCTGAGGACGACTATCGCAAGATCATTGGCAGCCTGTGACAGCAGCGGCAAAGGTGGGGCGCGCTTTCCGCCTAGGTGACTTCACCTAGGCGAGAAGAATTCGCGCCAATTATTAGCTTGGAGCATGTTGTTTTCGGCAAAGTCGTGCAACTTTGCCGCAACATGCTCTCCCTACCCTTGCCTTTTCAGCCCAAAACACCGATATAGCCCTCGGGAGGTTGGCGGCGGACGTACCGCTCGCCAACCGGGTCAGGTCCGGAAGGAAGCAGCCCCAACGAGATCGGAACGGGTTGCCCGTCCAGCCTCCCACCTTTAATATTCTGAGCCATCATGACGGAAGAACCAAATAGCATGAGCGCTCAAGGATACCGCGTCCTCGCCCGCAAGTACCGGCCCAAGAATTTCGCTGACCTCATCGGCCAGGAAGCCATGGTGCGCACCCTCACCAACGCCATTGCAACGGGCCGCATCGCCCAGGCCTATATGCTCACCGGCGTGCGCGGCATTGGCAAAACCACCACCGCCCGCCTCATCGCCCGCGCCCTGAATTATCCGGGTGCCCCTTCCATCGAAATGCCGGAACTCACCCCCCAGTGCGAAGCCATTCTGGAATCGCGGCACATGGACGTGATTGAAATGGACGCCGCCTCCAACACCGGCGTCGACAACATGCGCGAGATTATCGACAGCGTGCGCTATGCGCCGGTTTCGCTGCGCTACAAGATTTACATCATCGACGAAGTCCACATGCTCTCCAAAAGCGCCTTCAATGCGCTGCTCAAAACCCTGGAAGAGCCGCCGCCCCACATCAAATTTATTTTTGCCACCACGGAGATTCGCAAAGTCCCAGTCACTATTCTTTCGCGTTGCCAGCGCTTTGACTTGAAGCGCTTGGATGCGGCCCTTCTCATGCAGCACTACGCCCGCATTGCAAAGCTTGAGAATGTCACGATCGATGAAGAATCTTTGCGCATGATTGCACGGGCTTCCGAAGGTTCCGTGCGCGATGGCCTGTCGTTGCTGGATCAGGCCATTGCCTATGGCGAAGGTGTTGTGAAATCGGCTGACGTTGCAGGCATGATGGGCCTCATCGACAGGTCTCGCATCATTGACCTGTTTGATGCCGTGATGACGGGCGATACGGCCCGCGCCATTCACGAAATTGAAGCCCAGCATGAAGGCGGCGGCGATCCGGAGACCATCCTCAATGATCTCGCTGATTTCGTCCATTGGGTCACGCGCTTGAAAGTGGTGAAGGAATCAGCTTTGACCGATCCTTCGCGCACCGAGGCCGAAAAATCACGTGGGCTGGATTACGCAACACGTCTCGGCATGGCCCATCTCACGCGGGCCTGGCAAATGCTGCTCAAGGGTATCATGGAGGTAAGCTACGCCGGCCAGCCCCTGCTCGCCGCTGAAATGGTGCTCATTCGCTTGGCCCATGCGGCTGACGTGCCTTCCGGAGAGGACCTGTTGAAACTGGCAAAGCAAAACCCGCCTGCCGAAAAGTCCTCGCCCATTGTCATGGCTCAGCCGCAAAAACGCGATCAACCGGTTGCCGAAACCGTAGGTTCGCTTGCCATGAAACCGGAACTGTCGGCCCCGCAAGCGCCGACCGAAACCCGCGCCTTTTCCTCCTTCGCCGATATCATTGCCCTTGTCGTTGAGAAGCGCGACGTAAAATTGAAGGGCGATCTCGAGCGCTTTGTCAGGCCCATTCGCGTGGCCCCAGGCCAGATTGAATTGGCCATGGAGCAAGGCGCCTCTCCGGGAATTCCCGGTGAACTGTCGCGCAAGCTTGAGGCCTGGACCGGCCGCCGCTGGATGGTGCTGGTGGCCAAGGAAGGCGGCGACAAACCTCTCGCTCTTCAGAAAAAAGATGCAAAGGAATCCGCTTTCCGCGAGGCCCGCGAGGAGCCTTCCGTGCAAGCCATTCTCAAGCGCTTTCCCGGCAGCGCGGTAACCGATGTGCGCGATCCCGAAACTTTGAAACCAATGGAAGAAAATGATGAAGAACCTCGGTGACATGATGAAGCAGGTCCAGGCCATGCAATCCAAAATGGCGGACATGCAAGCCAAATTGGAAGCGGCAACGGTCACGGGCCAGTCCGGTGGCGGATCTGGTGAAAGTAACCCTCACCGGCAAAGGCACCATGACGGCCCTTCACGTGGATGCCTCGTTGCTGAAAGAAGACGAGAAAGAAATTCTCGAAGACCTTATCGTGGCGGCCCATGCCGATGCAAAAGCCAAGAGCGAAGCCCTGATGGCCGAGGAAATGAAATCGGTGACGGGCGGCATGGCCCTGCCGCCGGGCATGAAGCTGCCCTTCTGAAATGAAACGAACCGCAGGCGTTGAAATTGAGCGGCTCATCCAGCTCCTGGCAAAATTGCCGGGGCTTGGTCCCCGCTCGGCCCGCCGTGCTGCGCTCTATCTGATCAAGAATCGTGAAAAGCTCCTGTCCCCCTTGTCGCTGGCGATGGCTGATGCCCAGGACAAGGTGACCGTCTGCAGTGAGTGCGGAAATGTCGATACAATTGACCCCTGCACGATTTGCGTTGACCCCAGGCGGGACCGCACGACGATCTGTGTGGTCGAAGAGGTGGGCGATCTCTGGGCCCTCGAACGCGCCCGCGCCTGGACCGGCCTTTACCACGTGCTCGGCGGAACCCTTTCCGCCATGGAAGGTGTGAGGCCGGAAGACCTGGCCATTAACCACTTGATCGAACGCGCCGCCACTACAGGCATGCGCGAAGTCGTACTCGCCACCAACGCCACGGTAGAGGGCCAAACCACCGCCCATTACATTACCGAACGGTTAAAGGGCCTGGGTCTCAGCACCTCCAGGCTGGCTCATGGCGTGCCCGTGGGCGGCGAACTGGATTACCTCGACGAAGGCACGCTCACGGCCGCAATGCGTTCAAGGCGACCTTTTTAGTTAAGAATCTATAAACCCTTCCAGCAGGTAAGACTCCATAAACCATCGATTTGGATCATGGTTTGCTCCTTGACCTCCATACCTCCGGACAGCGTTCCGGATTGAGACAAAGGAGCGAAAAAGATGCAAATCCGTTCAAATCTGCAAGGTTTGGTGAAGCGCTTTGGCACATGCCAAAGGGGCACTGTTGCAATTCTCTACGCCCTGTCGGCAGTTCCCGTTTGTGTGGCTGCCGGATCGGCCATCGACTACGTCCGCTATTTCGCCGGCACCACGGAATTGCAATCTAGCCTTGATTCTGCAGCACTCGCAGCCGCCTCGACAAAAGACGCAACCAACGAAGAGCGTGTGGCGCTTGCTGAAGCGACTTTTTTGGCGAATTTGCAAAATGGATCCCTTTCAGGCGCCGACGTCACGCGCAGCTTTGAAATTGAAGACGACACCGTGGTTGCCGCGGCAGATATGAACATGCCAACATCCTTTATGCGTTTTGGCGGCATTTCTTCCATGGAGCTCTCGATTTCGGCGGAAGTGGCGGTCCCCGGCGACAAGAAAGCCGAGATTGCCCTGGTCCTGGATTATTCCGGCTCAATGAATGAGACGATCGCGGGGGGCGTAAAATACGTGGCCATGAGAAACGCCGCCAAGGATTTGATCAGCGATCTCGAAGCCGCAAATCCCGATAAGGTGAAATTTGGCCTCGTGCCGTTTTCCCACCATGTCTATGGCACCCTGCCCAATTCCTATATTCTGGGAGCAACGGGTTCAGGCAACTGGACGGGTTGCACTCAGGACCGCAAATATCCCTATAACCTGACTGACGCAACGCCGACCTCGGCCAATGCCTCCAAGTGGGGCCAGGCGCAGGCTCCTGTTCATATCTCTTCGGGCTGCAGCGGCTATGTCAGCAATAACCTCGTCATGAAGCCATTGACCAATGACTTCTCCGGCCTGAAATCACAACTTGACATCATGACCCCCTATGCCTGGACCCATATTGCCCTTGGCGTGGAGTTCGGTTTTCACATGCTGTCGGAGAATGACACTCTCGGTGATGCCGCGGACTATGACGACGATGAAACCATGAAATTCATGGTCGTTCTGACCGATGGCGCCCAGACGGAACCTGCCTTTGGTTCGGGCAGCACCCGCACCGTGGCCCAGGGTGAGTCAAATCTTGAAACCCTCTGCACAAACGCCAAGGCCAAGGGCATTACAGTCATCACGATTGCCTATGATCTTGATGACAATGCCACCACCCAGCGCCTGAAGAACTGCGCCACCGATCCGGATTCGAATTTCTTCGTCGCAACCGATACGGCCGCCGTTGCCAGTGCCTTTGCCAACATCAAGACAATCATCACGGCTGAAGTTTTCATCAGCAAATAAATCTTTCGTAAACGAATCATTGTAGGTTCCGGGCTCATTTCTGGGACCTATAATTTTGCTTGAAACCGACCTATATCTCCCCGTGAAGCGCTTTCTTGAGGCGCAGGGCTATGATGTCAAAGCCGAAATCGGCGATTGCGATGTCCTTGCCGTCAGGGGTAATGAGCCGCCGGTAATTGTCGAGCTTAAAACCGGTTTCAATCTCCAACTCGTGCTCCAAGGCATTGACCGCCAGGCTGTCACCGACACCGTTTATCTTGCCGTTCCGGAACCGAAACGCCCGCTTCCGCGGGACATCCTGGGCCTGTGCAAGCGGCTGGGCCTGGGGCTGCTGGTCGTGAACAAGGGTTGGGTTGAAGCCTATCTCGATCCCGCACCCTATCAGCCGCGCAAGGCACAGCACCGCAAGGCCGTTCTTCTGAAAGAGTTTCAGCGCCGGATCGGCGATCACAATTCCGGTGGCAGCAGCAAGCGCCCATTGGTTACCGCCTACCGCCAGGATGCCTTGCGCTGCGTGAAATTCCTCAAGACTACGGGCGCGTCAAAAGTTTCAGACATTGTTGCCCAAACGAAAGTTGAGCGCGCGGCAGGAATTCTTCAGCGTGACCCCTATGGCTGGTTCGTGCGGGAAGATCGCGGAATTTATTTTCTCTCGCCCAAAGGTGAGGCGGCAGTCACCATGTTCGCCGATGTCTTGGCCGCCGTCTGATTTTCAGGATGCGAGTTTCTGATGCGCCGTTTCAGGCGCCTGATGCCCCACCACACCAGCAGGAGTATGACCGGCACCAGGGCCCAGTCGGGAAAGCTGACGCCTTCCCCGAAGAAATACTTTGCCGCGCCATTTACAAATATTGCGGCAATGTTGAAGAGATAATAGCTGATGGCGACGACGGATATTCCCTCAACCGTTTCCTGCAGCATCAATTGCTGCCTGGTGCGCGCTTCCATCGAACGCAGCAGCTGCTGGTTCTGGCCTTCCAGCGCAATATCAACGCGCGTTCGCAACAGGTTACTGGCGCGCTCACTGCGGCGTGCCAAATCGGCAATGCGCTCTGCCACCGCAAAGCAGGTCGTCATTGCCGGGCTGAACCTGCGGTCAAGAAACACGCCAATTCTCTGGTAATTGACGGCCCGTTCCTCGCCAAGCTCCGCCACGCGTTTTGTGACGAGAGCACTGTAAGCCCGCGCCGCGGCAAAACGAAAACTGCTGCGATTGGACATTTCTTCCACATCGCGCGCCGTGGTGCTGAGGCTGGTGAGCAGCCTTGCATCTTCATCGATACCATGGGTCGACAGCATGCCCTCAATTGTTTCGGACAGGGATTTTTCGAGTGAGCCAAGCCGCGCCTGCAACTCCAGCGCCAGGGGAAAGGCCAGAAGCGCCATCATGCGGTAGGTTTCAATTTCGTGGATGCGGCGCGAGACACGGCCAAGCGACAGCGGCGTCAGGCCCTGATCCTGGATCAGAATGCGCGTGTAGCCATCGTCGCCGATCTTGAAATCGGTCCACACCGTGGCACGGCCATGGCTCACCTTCGAACCCGCCAGATCCTCGTGGCCAAAATATTTTTTGAGAAACTGCGGGCGTCGGAACCTTCATGTCCCTGGACATGACTTCCGTATGAATAGCCACCAGGCGCTTGCCCGGCAGCTCATCAATCCACCCCATCGGAAGGAGTGAAATGGCCTCAAGTTTTTTGCGGGTATTTTGCGCCGTCACGCTGATCCGGTAAAATTCCCCGTGGCGCTCATATTTGAACAGGCCATTGACGAGGTCCGCGCTATGGTGGCGGGCACCCTCAAGCGGGGCCTTCACCCCAAAGGCATCACAGAGCTTGGTCACCTGCAAAAGCGGATCACTGTCTTCTTTTGTCAGCGTGAAGGCCAGATGGGTAATGCGGGCAGGGGCCACAACCGCGAGCCCCGGCCGCCCATGGATTTCATCATTGAGAATGTGGCGAAGTTCATGATCCAGCATCGTTTCTCCCTGTTATGGTGCTGTCTTTGTGAGGTCAATGCGGCGCAATAACCGTGCTAGATCATGGTCACCTCGGGCCGGAACGGCCCGAGGTGAAAAACGTGATCGTCGATTATAAGCTGGCGCGTGATCGGACGGAACCGAAGGTCCGCGTAAGCGAAAACCGGGGTCCACTTTTCCTGGTCACGCGCTGGGGATTGACGCGCGCTGTATTCTCGCTAGCTTTACTGAAGTTGAATTCAATGCGAGGCAAGTGTGACGGCAATCACCGAAGTGACAACATCTCCACAAAGCCGCAAGGCCTCAAGACCCGTCAGGCGGCAGCAACTGATTGATGCCACTATCTCGGTTCTGGCCCGAAAAGGTTATTCCGCCCTCACTGTGGCCGACGTGGCCAAAACGGCGGGACTTTCCGTTGGCATCATCAATTTCCATTTTGAGAGCAAGGAAAAGCTTCTCGCCGCTTGCCTCACCTATTTGGCGGAGGAGTATTACCGGAACTGGCAAAGCGCCTTTGCAACCCCGGGGGCCACGGTGGCCGAGAAATTGCAGCTCGTCGTCCTTGGCGATTTTAACGACAAGATATTCACCCCCGATAAACTGGCGGCCTGGATCGCCTTTTGGGGCGAAACCCAGGGCAGGCCCATCTATGTGGAAATATGCTCGGCCTATGATGAAGAGCGAACCAAGGTAGTCAGTGGCCTCTGTGAAAAACTCATCAGGGAGGGCGGCTACAAGCTTGCCGCCAACACCGTTATGCGGGCGCTGGAATCTCTTGGCGACGGCTTGTGGCTCGGTGTGAATTCGCAGGCAAAATTCACCATCAACGCGGCCCAGGCGCGCATGGCATTGCAGGCGACTCTGGTCTCGTTTTTTCCCAAGCATTTCCAGGCATGAGTTTTGAGCTGCCAGCTGAAGCGATTGGTTGGCGCAAAAAAGTGCGGGCCTTTGTCGATAGCGAATTACAGCCCCTCGAAATTGAAGCGGAGATGAATGAAGGGCGCATATCAAAAGACTTGCGCCTGCGCCATGAGAAATTTGCCATTGATGCGGGCATCACGCTGATGGATACGCCGAAATCATTGGGCGGATTGGCGCTGCCCCTGCTGACGCAAGTGGCCATCGTTGAGCAATTTGGGCGCGTCACCAACGCGCTGGGTTGGTGTTACGGCGAGGTCCAGAGCTGGATGTTTGAAGCCTGCAACGCCGATCAGGTGAAGCGTTACATCATGCCCATAACGCGGGGCGAGGTGCATTTATGTTACGCCATTACCGAGGAAGACGCAGGCTCCGACCCCGAAGCCATCAAAACCACGGCCAAGCGCCAAGGCAGCCACTACCTCATCTCCGGCGAGAAATGGCATGTCACCAGTTTCAATCTGGCCAGCACCATTATTGTGCAGGCTAAATTGCAAAGCGGCGAGCACTGCCTGTTTTTTTGCCCCGTTGATGCGGCCGGCGTTCGCGTTGAGCGTACGCCCCTCTACACCCACACCTATGACCACCACCACCCCATCGTGTCCTTCACCGATGTCAAAATGCCCGTTGCCGACCGCATTGGCGAAGAAGGTGCTGGCATGGGCTTTACCCACGCCTGGTTCCGGCGCGAACGCCTGATGATCGCGGCCCGCTGCTGCGGGGCCATGGCGCGGCTGATTGAAGAAGCCACCGATTTTGCCAAGACCCGTGTCGTTTCTGGCGATTCCATTTCGAACTACCAGCTTATTCAAGCCATGCTGGCCGACAGTGTGGTGGACCTGCAGGCGGCAAGGCTGATGACCTATGAAGCAGCTGAAGCCCATGACCGGGGCGATAATCTTAAGGCTCTCCATGCCCGCTGTTCCATGGCCAAACTTTTTGCTTCGGAGGCGGCCTTTCGAGTGGCCGACCGGACGGTGCAAATTTTTGGCGGCCGTGGTTATATGCGTGAAAACGTAGCCGAGCGCTTTTTAAGGGAAATCCGGGCCGACCGCATTTGGGAAGGAACCTCCGAAATCCAGCGCTTGATCATAGCCAGGTCACTTTTAAAAAGAGGGCTTGAGGCTATTGTGGGAAACAACTAGTATTGAACCAACATTCAAAATCACGGCCGTCAAGAGCCAAACAGGGAGCAGAAAATGAAACTTACACGC
Organism: uncultured Alphaproteobacteria bacterium; assembly: GCA_963766425.1. GTDB lineage: Bacteria > Pseudomonadota > Alphaproteobacteria > Rhizobiales > Aestuariivirgaceae > Aestuariivirga. Next base: position 95,640 of record CAVYAB010000003.1, on the reverse strand, counting down.
AGATCATCGTTAAGTCTGATGGCGGGTGCCGCTCTGGCCATGCCCTACATAAGCCGGGCCCGGGCCCAAGAGGAAGCCGTACTCAACGTCTTCAATTGGACCGACTATATCGGCGAAACAACCGTTGAGGATTTTCAGTCCGCCACCGGCATTCAGGTCACTTACGACCTCTATGATTCCACCGAGGCCATGGAAGCCAAGATGCTGGCCGGCAGCTCCGGTTTTGATCTCGTGCTGCAATCCGGCACAAGCGTTGAACGTTTCATTGAAGCCAAAGTCTATCAACCCTTGGACCGTTCCAAACTGACAAATTGGGGAAATCTCGATCCCGTGGCCTTGAAAACCAATGAAGGATGGGACCCTGGCAACAAATATGGCGCCCCCTACATGTGGGGCACGGTGGGAATGACGTTTAACGTGGACATGGTAAAGGAACGTATTCCCGATGCGGATTTGTCCAGTCTCGACATTCTTTTCAAACCTGAGAATGCCGCCAAACTTGCCGATTGTGGTATTTCCATTTTAGAGAGCCCAACGGATGTCATCCCCATGACCCTTGCTTACCTGGGCCTCGATCCCAATACAACGAACCCCGCTGACTTTGATCAGGTGGTCAAGGCCTTTGCTCCCATCCGCCAATACATCCGGGCCTTTGATTCCTCCAATTACCTGAATGCCATTCCCAACAAGGAACTTTGCATGATCAACAACTGGGCTGGCGACTACGCAACAGCAAATGCCCGTGCCAAGGAAGCAGGCATCGACATCAAACTTGCCTATTTCGTGCCAAAAACCGGTTCACCCGCATGGTTTGATCTTTGGTGCATTCCTGCTGATGCCCAGCATGTTGATAACGCCCACAAATTTATCAATTATTTGCTTGAGCCTGAGGTCATCGCAAAATGCACTGCGTACACCAACTACGCCAACGCCAATCTCGCTGCCAATAAGTTTGTGGATCCTGAAATTCTCGCCAATCCCGCCATCTATCCCAGTGAGGAATTGAGAAAGCATCTATGGACCACAAAAACCTCAAGTTCAGAAATAGATAGGGCCCGAACCCGAGCCTGGAGCACAATCAAGACAGGCTCACCCTCCTAACACCAGTGAAGCCCGGCACCCGCCGGGCTGAATTTTTTGGGGACGAACAATGGGAATCGAAAATACCGGCAAAGCCTGGGAAGACACGAAGGCCAAGCCTTTCATACGAATTGAAAACGTCACCAAGAAATTCAGTGACTTTGTTGCCGTTAACAATGTGAGCCTGGACATTTACAAAGGTGAATTGTTTGCGTTACTGGGTGGTTCTGGCTGCGGCAAGACAACCTTGCTGCGCATGCTCTCGGGCTTTGAATCCCCCACCGAAGGGCGCGTCTGGATTGACGGCCAGGACATGACCAGCGTTCCGCCCTACGAGCGGCCCGTGAACATGATGTTTCAGTCCTATGCCCTGTTCCCCCATATGACTGTTGAGCAAAATGTAGGCTACGGTTTGAAGCACGAGAAAATGACGGATGCCCAGCGCAAGGACCGCGTGAAGCAAATGCTTGATCTTGTGCAGCTCTCGCAATTTGGCGGGCGAAAACCCCACCAGCTTTCCGGTGGACAGCGCCAGCGTGTGGCCCTGGCCCGTGCCTTGGCAAGGCAACCAAAAGTACTTCTTCTTGATGAACCGCTCGGCGCCCTCGACAAGAAATTGCGCGAGCACACCCAATTTGAAATCATGAATATTCAGGAGAAGACTGGAATTACTTTTGTTGTCGTCACCCATGACCAGGAAGAAGCGATGACCCTTTCCACGCGCATCGCCGTAATGGACAAGGGGTTCATTCGCCAGACCGGCACACCGACTGAGATTTATGAGTTTCCCAAAACCAAATTTGTGGCCGACTTCATCGGCTCCATCAATCAGTTTGCCGGAACTGTCAAATCCGTAACTAAGGACAAGGCCATCGTCGCTTGCGCCGATTGGGCAGGCGAAATCATCGTTGACCGTGATGCCGCAGTCGATGTCGGCCAAAACGTTTCCGTGGCTGTCCGTCCCGAAAAAATATCGATTAACAAGAAGGCGCCGGCCAAAGGCCTCAATGCCGTCGAAGGCAAGGTTCTTGATCTCGGTTACTTTGGTAAGGATTCCCTCTACCGCGTGAAACTGCCGTCATCTGCCTTGGTCCGTGTCAACCGTGTGAATGACCAGCGTGGTGGAGAAAGTGCCCGCGTTGCCCAATGGGAAGACAAGGTTTGGCTTTCGTTTGAACCCTCCGCCGCAATTCTCTTGAAGGACTAGTCTATGGCAGGTGTAACTCCACAAAAATCCGGCCCGGTCCCGCAGGAACTTGAACTGCCCGGCGGGAAAAGTGGCTTTCGCAACTGGCTGGATCGCAACGCCTGGCGCGACATCATCATTGCCACGCCATATGCGTGGCTCATTCTGTTTTTTGTGGCACCCTTCTTCATCATCATTGCCATGAGCCTGGCTGAATCGGTGATTGCTCAGCCCCCATTCAGGTTTTCCGAAACCTGGCCCTATGTCACATCTGAAAACTTTGCCCGGCTTTTTTCCGATACCGTCTATCTGAGGGGCTATCTCACGGCCCTGCGCAATGCCCTCGTTGCAACGGGACTGTGCCTGCTTCTCGGTTATCCCATGGCCCTTGGCATCGCCCGGGCCAAAGGCGTGTGGCGCAATATCCTGTTGCTGCTTGTGATCTTGCCGTTCTGGACGTCATTTCTGCTGCGCGTCTATGCCTGGATTGGGATGATGGGAAGTAACAGCTGGTTCAACCGGGGGCTGACATCCGTCGTCAATGTGTTTTTGCCAGCGGGCTCTGAATTCAATTCAATCCCCATGATGAATTCGAACTTCGCTGTCATTCTTGTCGTAGTCTATTCCTACTTGCCCTTCATGATCCTGCCGCTCTTTGCCAATCTGGAAAAGCTTGATTACACCCTGAATGAGGCGGCGATGGATTTGGGCTCCAGGCCAATGCAGGTTTTCAGGGACATAACCTTGCCACTCTCAGCGCCAGGGATTGTTGCTGGTGCGCTTCTGGTTTTTATACCCGCAACGGGTGAATTGGTTATTCCAAGCCTTGTGGGCAATGCCGCTGACCCGATGATCGGCCGTGTGATCAATGATGAGTTCTCGCTCAATCGCCATTGGCCCATGGCGTCGACCATTGCTGTTGCCCTTCTCATGCTCCTGGTCGTGCCCATCATGCTCTATAACAGGATGCAGGAGAGATCAGTCGAGGGGGCAAAATAATGCGCCAGCGCTCCGCCTTCCTGTTCTCCTGCCTGTGTTTCGGCTTCGCCTTCTTTTACATCCCCATCATTTCGATGATTATTTATTCATTCAACAAGTCGCGGCTGGTCACTGTCTGGGGCGGTTTTTCCGTTGAATGGTATTTCAAGCTTTTCAAGAACGCGCAGATCATAAAGGCGGCAACCCTGTCTTTGGAAATTGCTGTAATCAGCGCAACCTTTGCAACAATTCTCGGAACAATGGCTGGCATGGCCCTGGCACGGTTTTCCAAGTTCCGTGGCCGCACCCTTTTTTCCGGGCTGGTATCCGCCCCGCTTATCATGCCGGAAGTCATAACCGGCGTTTCCCTGCTCCTGTTGTTTGTCTTTATGGAACGTTATTTTGGCTGGCCGGCAAAGCGTGGATTCACCACAATAACGATCGCCCACACGACTTTTTCCATGTCTTATGTGGCCGTGATCATTCAATCGCGGCTATTGTCCATGGATGTGTCATTGGAGGAAGCCGCCATGGACTTGGGTTCTAAGCCTTGGCAGGTGCTGTTTGACGTGACCTTGCCCATCATCGCACCCGCCATGATTTCCGGCTGGCTTCTCGCTTTCACCATTTCTTTGGATGATGTGGTCATCACCAACTTCACAACGGGCCCGGGAGCCACAACGCTTCCGATTCTAATCTGGGGCAAGGTGAAGCTTGGTGTGACACCTGATATCAATGCGCTGGCAACTCTCATTGTGCTTGTGGTCAGCGTTGGTGTTGGTCTTGCAGGTTATATCATGTACCGCACTGAGAAAAAACGCGAACGAGACATGCAAATGGCCTTTGCCGCAAATAAGTGAAACCTGGCGCGGGTCCCGGCGGGATGGAATCATCCCGCCGAAAAGGACTCGCGCCAGGTTAACATGCTGGAGCAAATCCTTGTCGGCGAAGTCATTCACCTTCGCCGGGATTTGCTCTAGTCGTTACTGCTGACAAGTTTCGGTTTTGCGTCCGCCAGCTTGACGGGCTCTTCCACCTCAAGGCTTTCAATGCGAAGCCCCCGCTTGACGATTTTTTCCGCCGAGAGTGAAAGCTTTTCCAGATCCGAATTTGCATTGCCGAAATGCTTTTGCAGATCGCTGACGCGTTCTTTCAAGCGCCCCACATCTTCGAGCAAACGCATCACCTCAATCTTGATCACATGGGCCTGTTCGCGCATGGCCGAATCCTTGAAAATTGCCTGCATGGTCTGGATGAGCAGCATCAATACATTGGGTGAGGCGATGATCACCCGTGCCCGATGCGCCTTCTGGATGATGTCCTCAAATTTTTCATGCAGGTCCGCATAGATCGATTCAGACGGCACAAACATGATGGCCGTCTCATGGGTCTCGCCCGTGATCAAATATTTTTCGGCAATGTCCTTCACATGCTTTGAAACATCGCTCCGCAGCCGCGCTTCAGCGGCGCGAACATCGCCTTCACCTTTGGCCTCACGCAAGCTGTTGAATGCCTCCAGTGGAAACTTTGCGTCAATCACCAGACGTAGCTCTGAATCCGGCAGGCTGATAAGACAATCGGGCCGCATCCCGTTGGTGAGGGTGGGCTGGAACGCATAAGCTCTGGCATGAAGTCCGTCACGCACGATAGCCTCCATGCGCCCCTGGCCATAGGCGCCCCGCGCCTGCTTGTTGGACAGAATGTCCTTAAGCGAAATCATCTCGGTGGAAAGCGACGTCAGGTTCTTCTGGGCTGCATCAATGACCGCCAGACGCTCATAGAGATGGGTGAGGGACTGTGTCGTGCGCTCCGCCTGGTCATTGAGCCCCAGCCCAATGCGCTGCCCCACGTGGTCCAGTCGCTCGTCAAGGGTGCGGGTGAGATGAGCCTGGGCGCCTTGTGATTGATCGGCAAAATTGCGTAGCGTTCCCGTCATCTCGGCCAGACGGTACTCCAGCTCCGAGGCGCGCCGCATGGTTTCAAGGGTTTCGCTCTTCCGGTTCCGCTGGCCCCGCCACGTAACGATTAACGTACTGGCGATGAGAATGAGGGCAAGCCCAGCTCCCGCCAGCAATACATCAAGCAAGGTGAAGGCCAGGGACCCGATTTGAAGGATGACTTGGTTCAGTTGCATGGAACTCTTCTAGCGCGATTCGGCTAGCCGCGCATTCCACCTAGGTTGAATGACCTAGGCGATAAGAATTCGCGCAAAGAATGAAGTAGCGTGGCCCGTCCACACTCAACAAAGCGTGGACGGGCCCTTGACCCGCACAACTCGGGACGGCGACAGGAGCCGCACAGGTCAACTCGCTCACAAACAGGGGTAGCTTACTAGGTTCCCGAAAATGTTCCCTCTCAAGAACCAGCTTTTGGCTGGCTAATCCCCGCTGGATTGAGTGTGAGAGTGACTTTCGAACATGGCCTCAAGACGGGCAGAACGGGGCGCTGGGCGGGCAACATTGCGGCGAGATCATGGACAGATCACTGACCTAGTGGTCTGAAGCCGGAACAATAATGTTCGAGAACAATCGTTTAGCGTGGGTTCTTAAGAGCGCGGCCAGGTGTCATAACTGACTCAATAAAATCATTGTGCTGGGAAAAATAAATCCCAAATCCGCGGCTCAAGCCGAATACCAGTTCCTTGAATACTTTGGTCATGATGACCTCCTTAAAGCGCACCTTCGCGTCTACTAAGCGCTATGCCATTGAAATATGAACGAAATATAGAGATTCAAGCGCGGGAAACGTGGCTCAGCTATGTGCGCCCCGCATGGCGAATCGATCCGTCGCCCGAATCAGCGCGTCAGTGATTCCCGGTTCCGTGGCTGTATGGCCCGCATCGGGAACGATCTCAAAGTCCGCCTCAGGCCAGGCCTTGTGCAAGGCCCAGGCAGTTTCCGCCGGGGTGACCACATCATAACGGCCCTGGACAATCACGCCGGGCAGCCCCCCGAATTTGTCCGCTCCGGCGAGGAGCTGGTCATCGCTCTCGAAGAAGCCCCGGTTGATGAAATAGTGACATTCGATGCGGGCAAAGGCCAAAGCAAAGGCATCAGTGCCAAATTCAATGACGAGCTTGGGATTGGGGCGCAGCGAAAGCGTGCTCGCTTCCCATTGGCTCCAGGCCTTGGCGCAGGCCAATTGTTCGGCGACATTATTGCCGGTTAGTCTCTTATGATAGGCGGCAACGAGATCATTGCGCTCGTTGGCCGGGATAGGCGCCACGTAGGCCTCCCAGGCATCGGGAAACAGTGCGCTGGCCCCCTCCTGGTAGAACCACTTGATTTCGCGCTGCCGGACCGTAAAAATACCGCGTAGGATTAACTCATCCACACGCTCCGTATGGGTTTGGGCATAGGCTAGCGCCAGCGTCGATCCCCACGAACCGCCAAGCACCTGCCATTTTTCAATTTCAAGATGCTGGCGCAGCGCTTCCATGTCGGCCACCAGATGCCAGGTCGTATTCTCCCGCAGTTCCGCATTGGGCGTGGATTGCCCGCAGCCCCGCTGGTCAAATAGAATGATGCGGTAGAGCTTGGGATCATGCAGACGGCGCAGGAAAGGCGAAATGCCGCCACCGGGACCACCGTGCAAAACGACAACTGGCTTGCCTTTCGGATTACCGCATTCCTCGTAATAAATTTCATGCAAGTCGGAAACGCGAAGCCGCCCACGGGCATAGGGTTGCAGTTCCGGATAAAACTCCCGCATTCTAGAGCGTCTGATAGCGCGCGATGGCCGAACGTTCGAGAGCGGCTGTCACCAGCTTGTCGAGACCCAAGGTATCGCGCAGAATTGCCAGGAACCGCAGCTCCTCCTTACCCACGGCCAAATCCGCTGCCGCCACTTCAACGGCCAACGCATAAGCCGTTTCGCGCAGCTTGGCCGATAGCTGGTCGCGCGCCAGCCCCAGCACAGTCGTAAGGCCTTCCGGCTCCTGCAGCATCTCGCCGCATTCCTGCGCCACGGTAGTCAATCGCGCGCTGTCAAAATTCTTGAAGATCGGCAGGCTTTTCACCACCCGGCCGATCTCTTTCAGCTCCCTGGCGTTGATTGGCCCTTCCACGCCCGACATGGTGACCATGACATAAATAAGTGCCTGTTCCGTACTAATCGTGCCGGGCATGAGTTTCTCCAATTATTGAAAACTGGCTAGCGGGCGAATGCGGCTTTGTCGAGAGGAACTATTTTTGTGGTGGCCAGGTAGCGGTATCGTGATCCGGGTGCTGGCGGTTACTCCGGCGGATGCTCTCACAGGTCTCAGGATCATCAGCTTCAGTGGCGGGAAGTTTGGCAAGTTCGGAAAACCATGGCATGCGCGATTCCACGCCATACTGCACGATAGGCTTCAGTCTGGACGGATCATCAAGGGATCCAAGCGTGACGGCAACCCGGGCAACGGACGTGTATCTGTAAACCAGCGGTGTGCCACAATCACGGCAGAAGCCGCGATCGCCAATGTCAGAACTGCGGAAATAAGCAACTTCCCCGCGCGTAACCTCAAAATGCTTTTCGTCGATGCCGGCAAAGGCCCCGAAGTAGTTCCCAGTCTGCTTCTGGCACATGCGGCAGTGGCAGATGCAGGGGGTATCTGCCACCGCGAGAAGGGCATAGCGCACTGCGCCGCATTGGCATCCGCCCGACATTCTGAAGTCACTCATGCTGTCTCTCCATCAGGCAAATCAACTTGCGTAAAGCTTTTCACCCGCTCAATCGCCTCAACCAATCCCACCCGCTCCACCGCCAATCCCGGTGGAAACGCTGTCGTGAAACGTGAAGCCAGGCGCGGATCGAGGATGACAAAACAGCCCCGGTCATTCTCGCTTCTGATCAGGCGGCCAAAGGCCTGCCGTAATCTAAGGCGCACCACCATATCCGTATAGGCATTGCCGCCGAATGTTTCCCGACGCGCCCGTTCAAGAATTGTCGGCGTTCCCCACGGCACCCGGTCCAGCACGATAAGCCGTAGCGAGTCACCGGGGACATCAACGCCGTCGCGCACCGCATCAGTTCCAAGCAGGCAGGCATCCCGTTCGGCGCGGAACATGTCAACGAGGGTTCCCGTATCCATCGGGTCCACATGCTGGGCATAAAGTGGCAAGCCCTTTTGGGCGAGAGCAACACTCAGGCGCTTGTGTACAGCGCGCAGCCTTGAGATCGCTGTGAATAGCCCCAGTGCTCCGCCACGGCTTGCAATGAATAATTCGCGGTAGGCGGCGGCCACCTGATCCATATCCTCGCGGTTTACGTCATTCACCACAAGCAGCCGGCACTTGGCGGCATAATCAAAAGGTAAATCATAACTCACCCGCTTTACGGGATAGGGCAGATGCACGGCGCCCGTGCGCATTTCCGCATTCGCCCAATCATCAGGCACATCGGGCGGACGATCCTTGAGAGTTGCCGACGTAATGATGATGCCATCGGCATTCTTGAGCACCGCCAGCGCCAGGGGCTCCGTCGGATCAACCCAATGGGAATGGAGCCCCACATCAGCCTCGCGGCCAAATATTTGATCAATGGCGAACCACTCAACGAACAGTGGATTCTTTGTTTCCATTAATCTTGTGAGCATGTCGATCCAGCCGCCCACCATCAACTCGCCGCGCTTCTTGAGCGAGCGGGACACCGCTTCAATGCGGCCCCGGTCATAGGTGGAAAGTTCCTGCGCCTCGTCATCAAGTTTCTTCGCCAGGGCTTCGGCGAGCTTGGTCATGGGACGTTTGAGATCATGCAGCGCCGTGGCCAATTCTTCCGCGGCCTCCGCCAGGCCATCAATGAGTGGCGCGCAATCCGTTTCGATGGAATTGCCGGCATTCTGTTCGGCCCGTGCAAGAACTTGCTGACGCACCAGGGAGAGGAAATGTTCGGTAACACCCTCCGGTGTTCCCGCCTGCACCCGCCGTGTCCAGCCCGGCCCCGGCAAAGCGTAAGCCGATTGCAGAACTTTCTGCACCAGTTTTTCTGCAGTTTCATTGTCGGCCACAAGATCACCGATGCGGTCCACCAGGCCGCGCCCGCGCCGCCGCTCCGTTTCAGGTCCGCGCAGCCAGCGCCGGAGTTCTGCTGTTTCAAGCGCCGTGAGATGCCCGGAAAAGGCCGAGTCGGCCGCATCAAAAAGGTGATGACCCTCATCGAAAACAATCCGCCGCAAGCCGCCCGGCGCTGCTTCCTCTTCTTCCGTTTCAGCAACCCCGAGCGCGTAATCGACAGCCGCCTGATTCAAAACCAGCGCGTGATTGGCAATCACGATGTCTGCCTTGCGGGCGGCGCGCGCGCTGCGCTCGAGGAAGCATTTCTTGAAATGCGGGCAGGCGGAGTAAATGCATTCGCCTCGCCGGTCCGTGAGACCGAGCGAAGAGGGTGACAAGGCGCGGGCCTCGTAATCAATCGTTACATCGGAGAACAGCGAAAGGAGCCACGAGGGGAAATCTCCTCCCACCATGTCGCCGTCACGGGTAAACCGTGCCCAGCGCGCAATGAGGGCGCCGAGCAATGCGCCGCGCGGATTTGAACCGCTCAATCTTCCAAAAGTCTCCTGCATGTTGAGCAGGCAGAGATAATTTTCGCGGCCCTTGCGGATGACAATGCGGGTGCGCCGCTCTTCCGGATCACCCACCAGTCTTGCAGTTTCCTGATCCAATTGGCGTTGCAGATTTTTCGTGTAGGTTGAAATCCAGACCGGCGCGTTGTTTTTCTTGGCCCATAGCCAAGCGGGCGCAAGGTAGCCTAGCGTTTTGCCAAGACCCGTTCCGGCCTCTGCCAGCAAAATATTGTTTTCACTTTTCTTTTGCCGTGGTTCGAAAGCATGGGTGGCGGTGGCCGCATAATTTTTCTGCTGCGGGCGAGGTTCCGAAAATTTCCCCAGCACTTCATCCAGAAATGCCGTGGCCTCCTCCGGTGTCACGCGCTCATGCCGCCCCGGTGGCCGCACGCCATCATCTTCCCATTCCTCAATCCGGTCCCACACATTAAGGCCCGTCGCAAAGGTGCCGACATCAAGCGTGGGATTGGCCTTCAGCAAAGCGGCCATCACCGGCTTCGCCCAAGGCCAATTTGTGCGCGCCAGATAATTCGCAATTTCTGCCGCTTCACGCGGCGCGGGGTAATGGCGATTGCTCAGCCGCGTCAAAAGCTCGTCGGCCACGAGATGCAGGGTTTCAAGATCGTTGGGCAATGGATCAAGAGCAAGGGATCTGGCAAATCCGGCGGGCGTTGGCGTGGCCATCCGCGCCGGGCAGACGAAAGCGAACAATTCCGCCACATCCAAATGCTTTTGCTCTTTCGCTGCCCGCACCACACCCTTGGGAGCACCTGCCGCAAAAGCCAACCGGTCAATCAGGAACGAAGCATGGCAAATGAGGCGAGGCCCTTGCCCCAACAGGTTCAACCCCTCGGCAGCCGCCAATCTCCCTGTCGGTGTCGCCAGTTCAACACCCACCAGCACGGCCACATTTACGCCCCTAATCACACTATTTTGATTTTGTGAATCGTCATTCATGCCCTCTCTTTAAGCAGCAAAATGGAGCCCCGTCATGGACCAGAAATATATCAACCTCTTCGATCGTTTCACCCACGGTGGCATGAACCGCCGTGAATTCATGGAAAAGCTTGCCGTTCTTGCAGGCAGCACAACGGCTGCAACGGCTCTCCTGCCCATTCTCGAAAACAATTATGCTCATGCCGACATATTGCCGGAAGGCGATCCGCGAATAGTCAGCGAATCCCTGACCTATGCCGGAGGCGCCGGATATTTTGCAAAGCCAAGTGCCGAGGGCAAATACCCCGGCGTTCTTGTCATTCATGAAAATCGCGGCCTCAATCCGCATATCAAGGACGTGGCGCGCCGCATGGCGGCTGAAGGCTTCGCAGCCCTGGCGCCCGACTATTTAAGCGATCTCGGCGGCACCCCCGAGGACGCCGACAAGGCCCGCGATATGATTGGCACGCTGAAGCCGGCAGGTATTGATGCCTCATCGTCCGCGGCACTCGCCGCAGTAAAAGCCAATCCGGCTAGCAATGGCAAATCTGGAGCCATGGGCTTCTGCTGGGGCGGCGGTGCCGTGAATGCGCTCGCTGTCGCAGATCAGGGTCTCGGGGCCGGTGTTGCCTATTATGGCCGCCAACCCGCCGATGCGGATGTGCCAAAGATAACCGCGCCTCTGCTTTTACACTACGGTGGCCTCGATGAGCGCATCAATGCGGGCATCCCTGCTTTTGAAGCGGCTCTCAAAGCCAACAATAAAGTCTATGAGCTCTACATCTACGAGGGCGCCAACCACGCCTTCAACAACGACACCAATGCGGCGCGTTACAACAAGGATGTCGCAGAACTGGCCTGGAGCAGAACGGTTGCCTTCCTGAAGAAATACGTGGGCTGAGCGCACTTAAGCCTTTCATCACCGTCAGTGATTGACGAAGTCTTGAGACATGCCTAACAACGCCGGGCATTTGTCTGAATAGCTTCGAGTGATCTCCATGACCGACTCCGTCCTTTCTGCCGCCGCCCTTGAAAGCCGTGCCTGGCCTTTCGAGGAAGCGCGGAAACTTTTGGCACGGATCAAGAAAAGTAAGACACCGAAGACGGAAATCCTGTTTGAAACGGGCTACGGCCCCTCGGGCTTGCCGCACATCGGCACCTTCGGCGAAGTGGCCCGCACCACCATGGTGCGCCGCGCCTTCGAGACCATGTCGGATATTCCAACCCGGCTTCTGTGCTTTTCCGACGACATGGACGGCATGCGCAAAATTCCCGACAATATTCCGGATCGCAGCTTTTTGGAGCCACACCTTCACAAGCCGCTCACCTCCGTGCCCAATCCCTTTGGCGGCGATTATGAAAGCTTCGGCCACCACAACAATACCATGCTGCGTCGTTTCCTCGATACGTTCGGCTTTGACTATGAATTCGCCAGCGCCACCGAATATTACAAGGCGGGCAAGTTCGATGCCATGCTGCGCCGCGCCGCCGAGCGCTATGACGCCATCATGGCGGTGATGTTGCCGACGCTTGGCGAGGAACGCCAGGCAACCTACAGCCCCTTCCTGCCCATCTCGCCCACCACGGGAAGGGTTCTCTATGTACCCATGAAGGAAGTGGACGCCAAAAATGGCACGATTACTTTTGCCGATGAGGATGGGCGCGATACGACATTGCCGGTGACCGGCGGCCATGTGAAGCTGCAGTGGAAGCCCGATTTCGGCATGCGCTGGGCGGCCCTCGGTATTGATTTCGAAATGTTCGGCAAGGACCATCAAACCAATGCGGTGGTCTACGACAAAATTTGCGAAATCCTCGGCGGGCTTCCGCCGGAGCATTACGTTTATGAACTGTTCCTTGATGACAAGGGCCAGAAGATTTCCAAGTCCAAAGGCAACGGTCTCACCATCGATGAATGGCTGACCTATGCGGATACAGATTCGCTTTCGCTCTACATGTATAACCGCCCGCGCGAGGCCAAGAAACTTTACTTCGACGTGATCCCGCGTGCGGTTGATGAATACGCGCAGTTCCAGAATGCCTATGGCAAGCAGGAGATCAAGGATCGCCTGATGAATCCGCTCTGGCATATCCATGGCGGAAATCCACCGGCCCCCGAGGAAGGTTCCGTCTCATTTTCGCTATTGCTGAATCTCGTGGCCGTGGCCAACACCGAAGACAAGTCCGTGCTCTGGGCTTTCCTCAAGCGCTACGCGCCGCGGGTTTCCTACGAAACCCATCCGCGTCTTGATAGCATGGTGGGTTATGCTCTTCGATACTTCACTGATTTTGTGAAGCCCAACAAGAAATATCGTGCGGCAACCGATGAAGAGCGCAAGGCGCTGGAAGACTTGTCAGCGGCCTTGGCACAATTGCCCGAGGGTTCCACCCCGGAAGCCATTCAGCAAAAGGTCTATGACATCGGCAGACGCGAACCCTACACCACGACACAGAAGGATGGCTCCGTCGGCGTGGCCCAATCCTGGTTCAACATGCTCTATCAGGTCCTGCTTGGCGAAGAACGCGGCCCCCGCTTTGGCTCATTCGCAGCGCTTTATGGCGTGGCGAATACGCGGGCACTAATTGGAAAAGCATTAAAGGGTGAACTTACTGGCTCGCCCAGATAATCCGAGCAATCCAGTCCACGTCCTTCATGTCCAACGTCTTGGTGTCGTGGTCCTTGTTGAAGGAGGCGAGCTCGACGTTTTTCGCCGTCTGCCGCTGCATGACCTTGGCCATGACCTGGCCATCAGTGGTTTTCACCACTACCCGGTCGCCTTTGCGCAAGGTGGCGCCAGGTGAAACAATGATGGTGTCGCCCTCGCGGTAAACCGGCAGCATGGAGTCGCCGGTGATTTCGAGCGCATAAGCCGTATTGTCGGTCACCCCTGGAACGTCAATCTCGTCCCAGCCGTTGCCGACGGGAAAGCCCGAATCATCAAAAAAGCCGCCCTTGCCAGCCCGCGCCAACCCCAACAAGGGAATTTGCTTGCGCTTTGGTGGCTGGCCCTTGCGGCCCGTAAGCAGGTCGCTGAATTCTTCAACCGAGGCTCCGGCCGCCTCCAGCAGATTGGCGATGCTTTCAGTCGTGGGCCAACGTGGCCTGCCATCGGGACCATTGCGCTTGGACGGGTTGAAAGAGGTGGGGTCAAGTCCCGACTTCTTTGCAAGCCCTGAAGCTGAAAAGCCATACCGCTCCGCGATTGTGTCAATCGCAGCCCAAACCTGCTTGTGGCTGAACATTTTTGCCATATCCGTCTCTGATATTTAATCCTCTATTGTAGGAACTAATACCTCATTCCGCGTTAGTTGTCCAGTGCCAAACCTATAGCTAAGGTGCCGCGCAAATCAGCGGGGTTGTGCGTGCCTTTCCTCTACAAAATCATGTCAAAACAGGAATGGGAAAAAGCGCAGGCGCATGGCATCTATGAGGGATCGGACGTGGACCGAAGGGATGGCTTCATCCATTTGTCAGCCGCCCACCAGGTCCGCGCCACGGCCCAAAAACATTTTCCCGGAAAAGCGGATTTGATGCTGATCTCTGTCGCGCAAGAAAACCTTGGCCCCAGGTTGAAATGGGAGGCCTCCCGCGGCGGCGATCTGTTTCCCCATATCTACGGCACGCTGCAACTTGATGCCATGAGCGAAGCCGTTCCGCTTCCACTGGTGGACGGTGCCCATCAGTTTCCGGAAGGACTGCCGAAATGAGCCTGTTCAATTTCGGCTTCAGGGCGATGCGCCCGCTGCTCCATTGCATGGATGCAGAAGCAGCGCATGGCCTGACCATCAAGGCACTGAAGACAGGCCTCGCTGGAAACTTAAAAACCAGTTCCCTTTCCAATCTCACCATCTCGTGTTTCGGTCTGGACTTTGAAAATCCTTTGGGTCTTGCCGCCGGTTTCGACAAAAATGCCGAAGTGCCAGACGCCATGTTGGCCTTGGGTTTTGGCTTTGTGGAAGTGGGAACAGTAACGCCTCGCCCACAAGCCGGAAATCCCCGTCCCCGCCTTTTTCGCTTGGGCGAAGATCAGGCTGTGATCAATCGCATGGGATTCAACAACGAGGGCCATGTCGCTGTCCTCGAAAGGCTGCGTCGCCGCAAACATAAATTGGGAATCGTTGGCATCAATACTGGTGCCAACAAGGATTCAGCCGATCGTGTTTCCGACTATGTCGCAGGGATCAGTACTTTTTCTGACGTGGCCAATTATTTCACAATAAATATTTCTTCGCCAAATACGCCAGGCCTGCGCAATTTGCAGTCTGCGGAAGAATTGCGCCCCCTGTTGCAGCGGCTGAATGAAGCGCGGAAAAACCAAAAAAGGCAAGTGCCGATGCTGCTCAAAATCGCGCCTGACCTGCAAGACGACGAACTTCAAGCCATCGCTGACTGCTGCCTGAATTCTTCGGTTGATGGTGTCATCATTTCAAACACTACAATTTCGAGGCCTTCGCTGCAATCCCGCCACGCCCAGGAAGCGGGCGGGCTTTCAGGCGCGCCGCTCTTTGAACTGTCGACCAGGCAGCTCGCGCGTTTCTATA
Organism: uncultured Alphaproteobacteria bacterium; assembly: GCA_963766425.1. GTDB lineage: Bacteria > Pseudomonadota > Alphaproteobacteria > Rhizobiales > Aestuariivirgaceae > Aestuariivirga. Next base: position 80,374 of record CAVYAB010000003.1, on the reverse strand, counting down.
GTCTCACCGAGGGAAAAATCCCGCTGATTGGCGTCGGCGGCATTTTCAATGCGCAACAGGCTTGGATAAAAATTCGTGCTGGCGCTTCCCTGTTGCAAATTTACTCCGCGCTGGTTTTTCAGGGGCCGGAATTGGTACAAGAAATTCTAAATGGCCTGTCCCGGAAAGTTTCACAGAACAAGTTCACAAGCTTGGCCGAAGCAGTGGGAATTTCGGTCGATGAATTCGCTCACCAAAGGCCTGTTGGCAAGTAACGCGAGAAGATAGCGGTGGAGGTACCCTTTTCCTGCAGCCGGTCCAAAGCATAGTCAAATGCCCTGACCGTTTCCTGGTCGTCACGGCGGGTGAGAAAGGAAAGATTGCGGCTGAAAAATTGCCGGTCCACAAAAGCCCCATCCAGCGGTTTGCAGCATCCCCGCGATGAGCTTCCCGCAAGCCAGTAAACCAGCCGCAAGCCATCGCCAAACAACACATCAAGTGCGCCTGTCCGCAGGGCCTCATACATTTCGGTCTCGCTCGGGAAGGGCGTGAGGGTTGAGCGCGAATAGTATTTTTCCAACCACGCCCCATGGCTCGAGTTCGCCACATAGCCAATGCGTTTGCCCGCAAGGCTGCGGATATCACTGCCGCGCAATTGGCTTCCCACGCGCACCGCAAAGCGTCCGACCGACCAGAAATAAGGCCGTGTCATCATGGCCTTTTCCAGAATCTTCCCGTCGATCCGGAGGCCTGAAACTATAATATCGCCTTCATTGTTGATGAGCGCCGGAACAAGCTGATTGAATGGCCTGGCGATAACCACGCAGTTAGCCTTCAACTCCGCGCAGGCAGCAAGCGCCAGATCAACCGACACGCCCGCCGTCTTGCTCTCAGGCGTTTCATAGCTGAAGGGCGGAAAGTCCCGATCAGTCAGAAGGCGGATATTGCGCTGGGCCATGTCCGCGGGCGGCTTTGCAACGCCATCAATATGCCGGAACAGGGGAAGTTGAGGCACGGTCGCGTCCTGGGCTGCTGCAGGATCAACGGCAACCAAAGCCAAAGCGAGCCAAAATAAATTTTTCCCCGCAAGGGTTGCAATTCTTCCGATGACTCGCTTTACTTGAAATTTAGAGGCAGTCATTTTCCATCCCGGGGGCGTTTGGTGCGGTATCAAGACGTAGAGTTGCGTAGCTTTGCTACATCGTCTTCCATTGTTGGCGCAACAGCAGATTCCAAGCTAGCTTCACTCGACCCCGATGTCTTGCCTCTTCTATCACGAGATCATCTCGAAGATGCCTTGCAGCGCCTTCCGGCCCAGGCTATGGCGCAGGCTTTGGGCGTCCGCGTGGTGCCCGTGGCATGGCGCCCCGGTCATGTGCAGTATGCTACTTGCGGCTCAAGGGGAGCCGGCTATGCCAGGCACCACGGTCTTTCCGTTATCGCGCGCATAGCACCAATGGATTTCCATGCTTGCGTGCGCCAGGTCTGGGGCAAAAAAATCCTTGCGCGTGCCACCTATGGTCTGTTCGCCAGCCATCCGCAATTCTCTGCCCGGCGCCGGGTGACGCTGTGTCAGATGATCGCTTTCCTGTTGCTTGCGGTTTCCCCCGGCATAAGCCTAGCGTTATTTCCAGCCAGCACCGTCTGGACCGGAGCCAGCGTCGTGTTCGGATTGTTTTTTCTTTCAGTGGTGGCCTTGCGCCTCTTTTGCCTGTTTCCCCTTCCGCCTTCAGGAAAACGGAATGCAATGGATTTGAATGATGCGGAGCTCCCCATCTATTCTGTCCTCGTGCCCGTGTTCCGGGAAACCTCTGTCCTCAAACAACTCCTTCGGGCACTCCTGCATTTGAATTATCCGGCGGAAAAACTGGATATCAAAATCATCGTTGAGGAAACCGATACGACAATGCGCCGCGCGCTGCGGAAACGTGATCTGCCTCCGCATTTTGAAGTCATCGTGGTGCCGCAAGGCTCGCCACAGACAAAACCGCGAGCGCTGAATTACGCGCTGCAGTTTTGCCGCGGCAGCCTGCTGACAATCTATGACGCCGAAGATGTGCCGGAACCCAATCAGCTGCGCGAAGTCGCTCGGAAGTTCTCTGGCGCCGGTGAAAAACTTGCCTGCCTGCAGGCCCAGCTCAGCTTTTACAATCCCAATGAAAATTGGTTGACCCGCCAGTTCACAGCGGAATACGCAACACTTTTTGGGCTGATCCTTCCGGCCCTTGCGTCCCATAATCTGCCCCTCCCGCTTGGCGGCACATCAAATCACTTTCGCACTCGCAACTTGCGGCAAATCGGTGGCTGGGACCCCTACAATGTTACCGAGGATGCGGACTTGGGCCTCAGGCTGGCCCGGCTCGGCTTTCGCACCGGCGTCGTGGAAAGCCTCACCTATGAGGAAGCCAACACGCAGCTTCTCAACTGGCTGCGCCAACGGGCAAGGTGGCTGAAAGGTTTCATGCAGACCTGGCTGGTGCACATGCGCAATCCTGTGAAGACGGGCAGGGAACTCGGCCCCACGGGTTTCTGGACCTTGCAGGCCTTCACGGCGGGCATTTTTGTTTCGGCCCTGTTTCATCCATTTTTCATTGCAGTCACTCTTTGGTACTTGGCTTTGGGCTCCTCGAATCCGTCTTTCTTGCTGACGGTACTAAAATACCTGAGCCTGGAGCTCTTCGCGCTCGGTTATTGCGTGACGATGCTGGCAGGATATGTTGCCTTGCGGAAGAGAGGACTGGGGGGCTGGTGGTCTACTATTGCCACCATGCCATTCTATTGGCTTCTCATCTCCGTGGCCGCCTGGCTCGCACTGTGGCAATTCATATTTGCGCCCTTCACCTGGAATAAAACCGAGCACGGCCTGTCGAAACTGCAGGAATAATGTACGGCCTGAGACATGGGTGACGAAACGTACCGGACACATGGGTTACACTTTTTTGCCTGTTGAGGTAGGCGGGAGGTTTTGCAACCTTGCCGACATGACGAATCAAGGAAAGCACCGGCGGAACCTGCTCTTGGGCCGTCGCAGGACTGAAAACTATCAGCCAATAAAAAATCCCGCCACGCAAGCGCCCAATTTGATTGCAATCCTTTCCACATTTAGCTTTATTGAAATTATTGGCGTGGGCATTTTCCATCCCGGGGGCGTTTGGTGCGTTATCAAGATCGTGAGTGGCGTAATTTTACTGCATTGCCTTCCACAGGCGGTACAACAGCGGATCCCAAACTAGCTTCTGGCGCGCCCGATGTTTTGCCTCTTTTGTCACGGGACCTCGTGGAAGATGCGTTGCAGCGCCTTCCCTCCCAGGCCATCAAGCGGACCCTGTGCCACGGCGTGGTGCCCGTCCAATGGCCGGATCAATTGCTTTTCGCCACATGTGGTCCAAAGGGTGCCGAGCATGCCGGGCGTCATGGCCTCTCCGTCGTCGCGCGCGTGAGCCCTTCCGACTTTCACAACAGCGTGGGTCACATTTGGGGTGAAAAAATTCTTGGCCAGGCAACTCTTGGCCTCTTCAACACCTATCCGCATCTTTCGGCGAAGCGGCGCCTGACGGCAAATCAAATCGCAGCTTTTCTGACCCTTGTGGCTTGCTTCGGCATGGGCCTAGCGCTTCTGCCGGCGGGCGCCGTCTGGACCGCTGCAAGCGCCGTGATCGGAATGTTTTTCTTCTCCGTGGTGGCCATGCGCCTTTTTTGCCTGTTTCCGCTCCGCCCATCATTGGCGGGAAACGATGAAAACTTGGCCGACGCGGAGCTTCCAGTCTATTCGGTGCTCGTGCCCATGTTCAAGGAAACATCAGTGCTCAATCAGCTGCTCCGGGCGCTTTCCAATTTGAACTATCCGGCGGAAAAACTTGACATCAAGATCATTGTCGAAGAATTCGACATAACCATGCAAAGGGCGCTCTTGAGGCATGATCTGCCTGCGCAGATTGAAGTTATTGTAGTGCCGAGGGGGCCGCCACAAACAAAGCCAAAGGCATTGAACTACGCGCTGCAGTTTTGCCGCGGGCAGCTGCTGACAATTTATGATGCAGAAGATATCCCGGAACCCAACCAGCTGCGCGAGGCCGCGCGAAAGTTCGCCCAAAGCGGCGAAAAAGTGGCCTGCCTGCAAGCCAAACTCACCTTCTACAATCCCGATGAAAACTGGTTGACCCGCCAATTCAGCCTTGAATATGCCACGCTGTTTGGATTGATATTGCCTGCCCTTGCGGCGCTGAATTTGCCCTTGCCCCTGGGCGGAACTTCAAATCATTTTCGCACCGGCATCCTGCACCAAATCGGCGGCTGGGACCCCTATAATGTAACCGAGGACGCGGACTTGGGATTGCGCCTGGCCCGGCTCGGATATCGGACCGGCGTTCTGGACAGCCACACCTTCGAGGAAGCCACCACGCAATTCATGAATTGGCTGCGCCAAAGGGCGAGGTGGATTAAAGGCTTCATGCAGACTTGGCTGGTGCATATGCGAAATCCGTTGCGCGCCATCCGGGAACTTGGACTATCCGGTTTCTGGACTTTGCAGGCCTTCACGGCGGGCATTTTTGTTTCGGCCCTGTTTCATCCATTTTTCATTGCAGTCACTCTTTGGCACTTGGCTTTAGGTCCCTTGAATTCGTCTGTCTTGCTGACGGTATTAAACTGCCTGAGCCTAGCGCTCTTCGCGCTCGGTTATTGCGTGACGATGCTGGCAGGATATGTTGCCCTGCGGAAGAGAGGACTGGGGGGCTGGTGGTTTACCATCGCAACCATGCCTGTTTACTGGCTTCTCATCTCCGTGGCCGCCTGGCTCGCCCTGTGGCAGTTTGTGTTTGCGCCCTTCACCTGGAATAAAACCGAGCACGGCCTGTCGAAACTACAGAACTAATATTGATTGGAGCGGGCGAAGGGAATCGAACCCTCGACATGCAGCTTGGGAAGCTACCGTTCTGCCACTGAACTACGCCCGCGTGGGCGCAATGCTAGTCTGTGGATTGTTGCACGTCTAGGGGCGGCGAGCCTTAGAGCACCGTTACGGTGGCACCGTGCTTCACGAACTGGTAGAGCTCAGACACATCTTCGTTCAGCATGCGGATGCAGCCCGACGAGGCCGACTTGCCGATGGACGTTGGCTCATTGGTGCCATGGATGCGATAAATCGATGCGCCGAGATAGATGGCGCGGGCGCCCAATGGGTTCTTTACGCCACCAGCCATGAAGGCTGGCAATTCAGGATGACGGGCGCGCATTTCTGTTGGTGGGCGCCAATCCGGCCATTCCGTCTTGAAGCTCACCTTGTTGGTGCCCGACCATTCAAAACCCTTGCGGGCTGTGGCAACCCGGTACTTCACGGCCTTGCCGTTGCCGAGGACGAAGAACAGAACGTTTTGCTTGCTGTAAATGACGATTGAGCCTGGGGCCATCGCTGTTGAATACTTAACGATCTGGCCACGCTTGAATTTTGGCTTGGCGGCTTCACGCAAGGCCTGGGGCTGAATTTCATCTGGCGAAACGGCGGCGACCAGAACAACACCGGCAAATGGCTTGGTGGACTGGGCCTGGGCTGAGGTTGCCAGCAAACCCGCGAACATTGCGGCGGCGGCGATTTTTGTGATCAAGTTAGACATTTGCGTTCCCTCTCGAATTCATTTGATGGTGTCTTTCTACGAGACGCCGTCTGAACTCATCCTGAGCGGGGCATTTATCTGCCGTTCATTTTCGGGGCTTGCATCATGGAACGGGCGAAGTAGGTTGGAAGTTCCATGAAAGACCCCCTCGAAACCAAATATGCCGCCCTGAAAGACCCCGGAATTAGGGCCTTTATGATAGCTGGCGAGCGCTTTTACCCCGCCAATGCCGTGTCATTTACCTTGAGCGAGCAGCGGAACTTTTATGACCTCTACTGCGCCCATTTCCGCATACCCCGGCCGGAAAACATCGCCGTTAAGGATTTCGCCGTGGGGCCCGTCATTTGCCGCCTCTATGAGCCAAAGCTGTCAAAAGACCTTCCTGTTATGATTTATCTCCATGGCGGCGGCTATATGCTGGGGGGCCTCGAAAGCCATGATGATGTCTGTGCCGAAATCAGCGCGCGCGCGGATATTGCTGTCGTTGGCGTGAATTACCGCCTGGCCCCCGAACATCCCTTCCCGGCGGCTTTTGACGATGCCTGGGCCGTTTTGCAGCACCTTTCCGGGCAGTTTGGCAAAATCATTGTCGGTGGGGATAGCGCCGGAGGCAATCTTTCTGCCGCACTCGCCCTGAAGGCTCGCGATTTCGGCGGGCCTCAAATTGCCGGGCAGGTTTTGATCTACCCCGGTCTTGGTGGGGATATCACCAAGGGCTCCTATATCAGCCAGGCAAATGCACCGGGCCTTACCACGAAAGATGTTCTCTACTACCGCGACATTTATAAAGGCGGCTCCGATAAATTTGCCGAACCCTTGCGCGAAACAAATTTTGCTGGCCTGCCGCCTGCCTTTATCGTGGCAGCTGGCCTCGATCCCTTATGTGACGACAGCGAAAATTATGCGGACAAATTACGTGACGCAAATATACCCGTGCACGTTCGCCATGAACCCTTTCTGGTGCATGCCTTCCTGCGTGCCAGGCATATGAGCGAGCCTGCACGAAAAAGTTTTTCTGCTATCGTTAACGCCGCCCGCCACCTTGCCCACCACGGCAATCTTCCCGATTGAACACCAGAGGATCCTCATGACCATCAAGACCGTGAAGAAATTTCCACGCAAAATTAAGGAAGTGGAAAATTTTTGGATCCCCCTGTCTGACGGCGTGAAGCTTGCGGCGCGCATGTGGATTCCGGTGGACGCGGAAAAAAAGCCCGTACCCGCCGTGCTCGAATATCTCCCCTATCGCAAACGCGATGGCACCATTGTGCGCGATGCGCTCACCCATCCCTATCTCGCAGGCCACGGCTATGCCGCGATCCGCGTGGATATGCGCGGCAATGGCGACAGCGACGGCATCATGCTCGATGAATACACCAAGCAGGAGCAGGATGATGCGCTGGAGGTGATTGCCTGGATTGCACGGCAAAAATGGTCCACCGGAAAAGTCGGCATGATGGGAATTTCCTGGGGCGGCTTTAACGGCCTGCAGGTGGCCGCGCGAAAACCACCCGCCTTGAAAGCCATCGTCACCATCTGCTCCACCGATGACCGCTATGAGGACGACATTCATTACAAGGGTGGCTGCCTGCTCAATGAAAATCTGGGCTGGGCCGCAACCATGCTGGCTTATTCCTCGCGCCCGCCCGATCCCAAGATTGTTGGAACCAAATGGCGCAAGATGTGGCTGGAGCGGCTGAAAGCCGAACCCTTCCTTCTAATTCCATGGCTGCAACATCCGCATAGGGATGCCTATTGGAAGCATGGTTCCGTATGTGAAAATTTTGGTGCCATTGACGCCGCGGTACTCTGCGTTGGCGGCTGGTATGACGCCTATTCCAATGCCGTGCCCCGCCTGATGAAAGGCCTGCGCACCCCGCGGAAAGCCATCATCGGGCCGTGGGCCCATAAATATCCGCATTTTGCCGTGCCAGAACCCCGCATTGGATTCTTGCAGGAAATCCTCCGCTGGTGGGACCACTGGCTGAAAGGCGAAGCCACCGGCGTCACGAGTGATCCCGATTATCGCGTCTATGTCATGGATGCAGACAAGCCCGGGACGTCAAAAAATAAACTTCCGGGCCGCTGGATTGCCGACTCCTACTGGGGCTTCGGCAATACGGACACCAAAAAATGGTTTTTGACCGACAAAGGCATTTCAGGTGCTGCGGGCACCGAAAAGGCTCTTACGATCTCATCCAAGCAAACAACCGGCGGCGACGGCGGCGAATATTGCATCATCTGGTTGGGTCCCGAATTTCCCGGTGATCAGACCCGCGATGATGCGCAATCCATCACCTTCGATTCTCCCGCTCTCAAGACAGACATGGATATCGTGGGCCAGCCCGCGGTTGAATTTGATTTCAGCGTTAACCAGCCCGTGGCGAGCGTGGCGGTGCGTTTGAATGATGTCTGGCCCACCGGCGAAGTTTCCCGCATCACCTATCATCTGCAAAATCTCTGCATGCGCGACAGCCGCGAAACGCCAACCGCTCTTGTTCCCGGCAAACGCTACAGCATCAGAATCAAGCTTGATGATATCGCCTGGCGCGTGCCCAAGGATCATAAAATCCGCGTATCGATTTCAACCAGCTATTTCCCCATGATGTGGCCCGCACCCGAGCCTGTCACGCTCACCTTGTTTTCTGGAAGCTCGGCCCTGCATCTCCCGGTGCGCAAACACATTGAGAATGAAAAGCCAGTCGCTTGGAAATCCGAAGAAGCCGCAGAGCCTGCCAAGCTCAAGGAACTGAAAAAACCATGGCACAAGCGTGAGACAACTGTTGACCCCAAAACGGGAGAATTGCGCCTTGCGATTGTTGATGATTTCGGTTCCAACGAAATTCAGCCACATAAACTCATTACGTATTCGGTGGGCCGGGAAAATTATGCGATCATGCCGGACGACCCGTTGTCGGCCAAAATGGAAACCCATTGGACCGAAGAATTGAAGCGCGGCAAGTGGAATACGCGAACCGAAACCTACGGCAGGCTCACGGCGACAAAAACTCACTGGATTGTCTGGGGCAAAGTCGATGCCTTTGAGGGCAGGAAGAAAGTGTTTACCAAGGAATGGAACGAGCAAATTGAGCGGAAACTGCAGTGATCCGTAATGGCCCTGGCAACGTAGATACGGTGGTAAGTTCGTTGGAATCCCTGAGTAACTGCTGTGTTGCTGCGAATGGCTGAGAAGACCCATATTCCTCTCACACCTTCCAGGCAGAATGATTTTGGCGCCATGCTGATTCGCGTGGCCAGTTTCCGTGACCGCGCGGCCTTTGCGGTTGTGTTCGATCATTTCGCGCCGCGAGTTAAAAGTTTCATGATGCGAAAGGGTGCTAACGCCGAATTGGCTGAAGATCTGGTCCAGGAAACCATGATTGCCGTCTGGTCAAAGGCCGCCCTCTTTGTTCCTGAGCGGGGTTCCGCGTCAACCTGGATTTTTACCATTGCGAGAAACCTGCGTATTGACCGGTTGCGCCGTGAATCATCGGTCTATTTTACCGATCTCGAAAATTTTGATGCCCCGTCCGATGAAGCTCCAGATGATGAGGTCTTGAACCGAAGCCAGGAAGATGCCCAGGTTGCCCGTGCTTTGGCGCAAATTCCGCCAGAACAGCGCGAGCTACTGATCCTTTCCTATGTGGAAGACGTACCACAGAGTATGATTGCAGAACGATTGAAATTGCCCCTTGGCACCGTGAAGTCCCGCATGCGCCTGGCCTACAGGCGCATGCGGAAGTTATTGGAGGCGGTGAATTGACCATTATTCACCATTTGGATGATGCCACGATCCTGGCCTATGCGGCCGGAACCCTTGGCGAAGCCCTGAGCGTTGCGGCCGCCTGCCACATCAGCATGTGTCCGGAATGCCGTACCGCGGTTCGCAAAGCCGAAGCGCTGGGCGGCGAAATTCTGGATGACTTGCAAATCTCCGCGGTGTCCGATGTGTGCCGGGCTGCAACTTTTGCCAGTCTCTATGATATGGTTGCGGTGAAACCCGTAATTATAAAAGGTGATATGCCATCGCCGCTCCAGCGGCTTCTCGGAGGGCAGGATTTCGCTCAATTGCGTTGGCGGAAAAAAGCCCCCGGTGTTGCCGTTTACGAATTGCCCCTGTCGATAAATGTCAAGGGTTCACTTAAGCTTTTGTCGATTGCCCCCGGCATGACCATGCTTGAACACGGCCACGGTGGCGAGGAACTTACGCTGGTCCTGCAGGGCGCCTTCAAGGACAAGGTCGGCAGGTTTTCCCGCGGCGATATTGCCGACCTTGATGAAGACACGGAACATTGCCCCATCATTGAAGAGGGCGAATCCTGCATCTGCCTCTACGCCACCGAAGCGCCTTCGCACTTCAAGACCTGGATCGGCCGTCTCTTGCAGCCATTCCTGGGGATTTGAGTTTATCTCTTGCCCGGATCATAGGGCCTGAAGTGCTTCGAAAGCTTCAGCCCTTGCCGTTGATAGTTTGAACCAATGCCTTGTCCATAAACCTGTGATGGTATTTCCGTCAGCGGCTCATAAACCAGCCGCCCAATGATCTGCCTATCCTCCAAAATAAACGGCACTTCATGAGAACGCACTTCCAAAACTGCACGCGCCCCTTCGCCATGGCCGGAGCTGTGGCCGAAGCCCGGATCAAAAAACCCGGCGTAGTGCACGCGGAATTCGCCCACCAGTGGATTGAACGGAACCATCTCCGCCGCATGGGTCGGCGGCACCCGCACCGCTTCCTTGGAAGCCAGGATATAAAACTGGTCGGGATCCAGCACCAATGAACCACGCTGCCAGATGGGCTCCCAGAAATCAGAAGCCTCAAGCCCTGCCTTTTTGTCCACATCAACAAGACCCGAATGGCGCTTGGCGCGAAAGCCAACGGGATTGTCCTTGTCAGCGCCCGAGAGATCAATGGTCAGCGCCAGCCCATTGTCGATATTGACCTCGCCTTCCGAGATCAGGCCTTCGTTTGCATGGAGCGCGCGGATGATATCATCGGAAGCAAGCGAGGCACCGGCGCGGAACCTGATCTGCGAAAGCCTTGAACCCGTGCGCGCCAGAATGGAGAAAGTGCGAGGCGAAATTTCCGCATAGAGCGGCCCCGCATAGGCCTCCGGCACCTTGTCAAATTCCTGGGCGTAGTCGGCAATCACCCGGGTGAAGATGTCAAGCCGCCCTGTGGAACTCTTGGGGTTGGCCGCCGCCGAAATGCCCTTGGGCAATTTCAGGGATTCAAGGAGCGGCACAATATAAACGCAGCCCGTTTCCAGAACCGCACCCTCGCTCAAGTTGATGCGATGGAGAACGAGGGACTGCAGCCGTTGCTCCACAGTTGAGTTGGGGCCGGGCAGAAACGAGGCCCGCACCCGATAAGCCCATTCGCCAAGCCTAAGATCAAGGCTGGCTGGCTGGATCTGGTCACTGTCGAGTTTACGGCCCGGACTGATGAGCCCACTGGCGCAATATTCGGCAATAATGCGGGCAGGCAGGATGCCTTGCGGGGTGCTTGATTTGTTTGTCATAGGTCTATTGGCGGATTTCCGCACCTTTTCGCAAGGGATAACTCATATAGTGGAAAACTGCGCGCAGTAAGCTACATTGCGGCCCATGTACAATCGCACGACCCGCAATATCCGCATAAATGTGCAGCCGCAGTTTCTGGAAGGCCAGTCCAGGCCGGACGAGGCGAAATTTGTCTGGGCCTATACCATCACCGTTGAAAATCAGGGGGCTGAAATTGTGACCTTGCTGACGCGCTATTGGAAAATCACCGATGCTTTCGGGAGGATTCAGGAAGTCCGCGGCGATGGTGTGGTGGGCGAGCAGCCAACCCTGAAGCCCGGCGAGAATTTTCAGTATACCTCGGGCTGCCCGCTTTCCACGCCCAACGGCTTCATGGTGGGCAGCTACATGATGCAGAACCAACACGGGGAAACTTTCGATGTCCTTATTCCTGCCTTTTCCCTCGACAGCCCCTATGACCAGCACAGCGTGAACTGAAAGATGCAACAGAATTATTCGGCCCAGGCCATGCTGGCGGAGCTGGTGCGCTTTGATACCACCAGCCGGGATGGCAATATTCCCCTGATTGAATTTGTGGAGCGCTATCTCGACGGTTGGCATGTACCGCATTTCCGTGTGGACTATGAAGCGGGCAAGAAGACCAATTTATTCGCCAGCATCGGCCCCGATATCGCAGGTGGCATTGTGCTCTCGGGGCATACCGATGTGGTGCCTGTCGATGGCCAGAAATGGGCGAGCAATCCATTTGAACTCACCGAACGCGATGGCCGTCTCTATGGCCGCGGTACCTGCGACATGAAGGGTTTTATCGCCGTGGTCCTTGCTATGGTGCCGCAGTTCAAGGCCGCCAAACTGAAAACACCCATACATCTGGCGCTTTCCTGCGATGAAGAGGTGGGCTGCAAGGGCGTGCGCCCGCTCGTGGCCCATATGCGCGACCACATGAAAAAACCCCGCGCGGTGATCGTCGGTGAGCCGACCTCCATGCAGGTGGTGAACGCCCACAAGGGGGCCATAACCTTTTCCACCGAAGTCACGGGCCACGAGGCCCATTCAAGCCTCACCGATCAGGGCGTCAACGCCATCATGGTGGCGGGCGAACTTTTGGGCGAGATTAACCGTATCAGGAATGACCTGACCGCTCGCGGCGATCCCTCCGGCCGTTTCAATCCGCCCTATTCGACCATCCACGTCGGAGTCATCGAGGGCGGCACCGCCAAGAACATCATCCCGCGCCGCTGTTCCTTCCAATGGGAAACCCGGCTATTGCCTTTGGCTGATCCGGCCGAGGTGCCCAAAAGATTTGAAAACTTCGCCGCAAGCCTTGAACCCGCGATGAAAAAAATCGCGCGGGATACGGGCATCCAGAACCAGCAAACCAACATCGTGCCGGGCCTCGCACCGGAGGGTAATTCACCCGCAGAACATCTCGCACTCCATCTCGCGGGTGCCAACGGCACCCACGCGGTGTCCTACTGCGCCGAAGCTGGCCTGTTTCAAGAGATTGGCATTCCCGCCATCATTTGCGGCCCCGGTTCCATCGAACAAGCCCATAAGCCCGATGAATATATCGACATTTCAGAATTGCGGAAATGCGAGAACTTTATGGAGAGGCTGTTGGAGCATTGCCGGTAGTTAAAGGCGCAAGCGTCTCAGGCGCAAAGCGATAGGTGCTTGAGCAGAATTCACAAATGACTTTGATCTCGCCATTCTCGATCATGTCGTTGCGGTCATCTTCGGAAAACCCTTTCAGCATGGTTTGAACCGCTTCAACTGAACAGGTGCAGTGCCGCGTGATGGGGCTGGCGGGATAAACCGTGACGCCATCTTCGTGATATAGCCGGTATAGCAATTCCTCGGTTGTCAAAGTGGGATCGAGCAATTCATGGTCCTCAACCGTGTCGAGCAGCAGCTTGGCCTTCACCCAGTTATCATCTTCCGGCAGCTGCGCTTCACCCTCGGGATTGTCCCCCGATGAAAAATGAATGGGACTTATGCCGCCTTCTTTTGGCAAATGCTGCACCATGATGGCCCCGGCGCGCCAATGGGTGGTTTTTTCACCGCGTGTTATCATGGGTCCGGATACCAGGCGCAGCCGCGTGGGGATTTGTTCCGATTGCTTGAAATAGGTATCCGCCGCAGCGGCAAGCGTGGTGCCATCAAGCGGCACAATGCCCTGATAGCGCTCCATGTCGGAACCCTGGTCAACCGTCATGGCGAGATAGCCTTTGCCCAGCAAATCCTGTTGCGTGGGCGAAGCGAGCTTTTCCAGTTTCTTCTTGTTGAAGCGCGCATAGCCGCGCACCCCATTGGGCGACGCAAAATCCGCCACGATCATGTCAACCGGGCCATCGGTCTTGGTCTGCAAAATGAATTTGCCGTCGAATTTCAGCGAAGCACCCAGCATGGCGGTGAGCGCGATCACTTCGGCGAGGAGCGCCGATACAACGGGTGGATAGTCGTGGCGATGCACAATATCATCGACCACGGCGCCCAGCCTGACGATGCGCCCGCGAACCCCCAGAGGTTTTACCTCGAAGGGCATGACCGTGTCGCTTGCTTTTGTCATGTCAGACCGAAACAATGCAGAAGAATGGCTTTCTGCAGCATGCAGGCGGTTTTCCGCCTCGTCGAATACCACCGATTGCGGCCCGTCCAGAACGTCGCCAGTGACTTCCTCGCCGCGGTGCGCCGGCAGGCAATGCATGAAGACAGCATTAGGTGCTGCCTTCTTCATCAGGGCCTCATTGACCTGATAGGGTTTCAGCAGGTTATGGCGGTTTGTGGCATCAGCATCGTGCATCGAAACCCAGGCATCGGTGACAACGCAAGTTGCACCCGCTACGGCCACGTCCGCCGACGAGGTGACCGTAATATCTGCGCCATTGGCGCGGGCCCATTTCAACAGGTCAGGGCTTAGGGAAAGCGAGTTGGGTGAGGCAAGGCGCAACTTGCCGCCCAATTTCGTCACCGCATGAACGAATGAGGCGGCAACATTATTGCCATCGCCAACCCAGGCAATGGTTTGCTCCGCCAATGGCCCCACCCGTTCTTCAAGGGTGAGGATGTCCGCCATGATCTGGCAGGGATGGGACTTGTTGGTAAGGCCGTTGATCACCGGGACCGTTGCGTGTTCCGCCAGTTGCAGGAGATCATCATGATTCTTGGCGCGGATCATTATGGCATCTACAAAGCGCGAGAGAACCTTTGCCGTATCAGCAATGGTTTCACCGCGCCCCAATTGCATGTCACCCGTTGAAATCAGGAGAGATTCACCGCCGAGTTGCCGAATGCCAACCTCGAAGGAAACCCGGGTGCGTGTTGAGGGCTGCTGAAAAATCAGTGCAACAATTTTGCCCTTGAGCGGAGCTGTTCCTTCGCGTGCCCCCTTCGATTGCCCGGCGCGCACATGCTTCATCGACCGTGCGGTGGTCAGGATTTTGCGCAGGGTTCCGCCTTCGAAATCCGAGAGATCCAGAAAGTGATGTGGCTTGTCGCTCATGCTTTCTTCGTTTCAAGGCTGCGGCAGGTCATTTCCAGCTTATGCACGGCCTCGGATATATCATCATCACTTACAATGAGCGGTGGCAAGAGGCGGATGACATTGTCACCCGCCGCAATAGTGAGAAGCTTGTGTTCCAGCGCCATCGCCTGAAATTCCGTGTTGGGCACCTTGCACTTGATCCCCATCATCAGGCCCGAGCCACGAATATCTTCAATGACTGAAGGGTGTTCATCCTTGAGCCGTGCCAATTTCTGCTTTAGGCCCAGCGCCCGCTGCAGCACATTGTCCAGAAAACCATCGCCCAGAACGATGTCAAGCACCGCATTGCCAACCGCCGTTGCAAGCGGGTTGCCGCCGAAAGTTGAACCATGGGTTCCGGCAGTCATTCCCTGGGCGGCATTTTCCGTGGCTAAGCACGCGCCCAAAGGAAAACCGCCGCCAATGCCCTTTGCCACCGCCATGATGTCTGGCGTGATCCCAGCCCATTCATGGGCAAAAAACTTTCCGGTACGGCCGATGCCGCATTGCACTTCATCGAGGACCAAGAGAATGCCGTGTTCATCACAAAGTGCCCGCATCGCTCTTAAGGATTCTGTCGGCACCGGACGAACCCCGCCTTCACCCTGAATGGGTTCAATCAGGATGCCTGCGGTCTCCGGGCCGATGGCCGCTTTCAACGCTTCAAAATCGCCAAAGGCAATTTGATCAAAGCCTTCCACCTTGGGTCCAAAGCCTTCCAGATATTTAGCCTGCCCGCCAGCCGCAATGGTCGCCAGCGTGCGCCCATGAAACGCGCCTTCGAATGTAATCAGGCGAAAGCGCTCTGGCTGGCCTTTGGCTGCATGATACTTGCGTGCCATCTTGATCGAACATTCCAAGGCTTCCGCACCGGAGTTGGTGAAGAACACCGTGTCAGCAAATGTTGCATCGATCAGCCGCTGGGCCAACTTCTCCTGTCCCGGCATCTGATAGATATTCGACGTGTGCCAGATTTTTTGCGCCTGTTCGGTCAATGCCTTGACCAGATGCGGATGCGCATGGCCACAGCTTGTGACCGCAACGCCACCGCCGAAATCCAGGTAAGCTTCGCCTTCGGGCGTGAAAACGCGCATGCCTTCGCCACGCTCAAAAGATATTTTGGCGCGGTTATAGGTTGGAAGAACTGCAGTAATCATCGTCATTTGACCTTAGCCCAAAGCAAAATGCGCCGCTCAGGGAACGACGCAAAATATTTTTGCTTACTATAAGTGCATGATTGCACAGGGTCAATTGCATCGCGTGCAGTGCACTCACCGACATGAGTCAAAACAGCGCATGGACCTCTGATTCCCGATGGCAGTAAGGTCTTGTTAACCAAACGACGCGCGCGATTAACTGGGGAAAACATTAAAAACACGTCGCTGGATTCTTGAAGTCGAGTCACCGCGTATAGTAGTGTTCGCTCATTAGAGCTACGATATGTAGCGTTCCAAAGTCAGTTATAGCGTCAACGCGCTGAAACATCATTTCAGCGCTAGATGGGGGATTCAAAGTGAACGACATGCCTACACAAGTTATCGGCAACGAAAAAATGCCCTGGACCGACGAGCGTGTGGAGCTTCTCAAGAAGCTTTGGACCGAAGGTCACAGCGCCAGCCAGATTGCAGCAAGACTCGGGATGGGGGTCACGCGAAACGCCGTGATCGGCAAAGTGCACCGGCTTAATCTCTCAGGCCGTGTCACCCAGCCCCGCTCCACCGAGCCGCGCGCCCCGCGCAAAACCCGCGAACCCAGCCATCCCGGCAGGCCAGTGGGTGCGCCTTCCATGCCAAGCACCGGCAATGCAGTGCTCAAAACTTTTGTGCGTGTTGAACCCGTGCAACGCCAGATCGCCTTGCCGGAGCCACAGCCTTTACGCCTCGTTGATCTGCCAAAGGGCGGCCGTGTCACCATCCTTCATCTCTCGGACAAGACCTGCAAGTGGCCCATTGGCGATCCCGGCACGGAAGATTTCTGCTTCTGTGGTCATTCCCCTAGGGATAAGTCGCCCTACTGCGAGTATCACGCGCGTGCCGCCTATCAGCCGATGCAGGACCGCAGGCACCGGAAGTTTGGGTAGGCCTGATTATCCTCTCCCGTGAAACAGGAGAGGATAGGGGCCCATTGCGGAACGCAATGGGAAAGGTGAGGGGAACGAGGCCAAAGCGCCCTCATCTCCCCGTTGCTTTGCAACGGGTCCCTTCTTCTCCCGCTTCGCAGGAGAAGACGATTTTCACGCCGCGCCAAATCTTTCATCAAAGGCATAGCCCATGCTGCGCACTGTGCGGATGGGGTCGCTTTCACGGCCGCGCTGGAGTGATTTCCGCAGGCGGCCCACATGCACGTCAACGGTCCGTTCATCCACATAGATATCGCGGCCCCACACGGCATCAAGAAGCTGCGAGCGTGAATAGACCCGGCCCGGATTCTGCATCAGGTGTTCAAGCAGGCGGAATTCTGTTGGCGACAGTTCAATATCGCGTTTGGACCGCGTCACCCGCCGGGCCCGCCGGTCGAGAGCAATATCACCGGCTTTCAAGACTTCTGCCACCGCATCAGGATTGGCGCGCCGCAGGATGGTGCGAACCCGCGCCAGAAGCTCCGGCACGGAAAATGGCTTCACCATATAATCATCAGCACCGGTGGCAAGGCCCCGGACCCGTTCATTTTCCTCGCCGCGCGCCGTCAGCATGATGATGGGAATGTCGCGGGTTTCAGGCCTCGTCCGCAGCAATCGGCAAACTTCTATGCCGGAAATGCCAGGCAGCATCCAATCCAGCACAATAAGATCGGGGCGCTCCTCATTCACCAGACGGGCAACCTCTTCGCCCTGCGCCGTGGCGCGAACCCGGTAACCCTCGGCCTCAAAATTATAGCTGAGAAGAATCTGGATAGGCTCTTCGTCTTCAACAATCAGGATCGAAGCAGACATCGTTTTCGTCTCACGTAGTCAAATTATAGTTGGTTGTACTGGTCGAGTCTTTCTTTGGCCGTTCCTCTGTGATGGCTTTGCCATGCACAAGGAAATAGATGTTCTCGGCAATATTGGTGGTGTGGTCACCAATGCGCTCCATGTTCTTAGTCCCAAACAGCAGGTGGGTGCAGGGGCCGATCATGCGCGGGTCTTCCATCATGTAGGTCAGAAGCTCGCGGAAAATGGAATTGTAAAGGGCGTCAATATCCTCATCCGAACGCCACACCAGAATGGCCTTGTCGGCGTCATTCTGGGCATAGGCATCAAGGATATTTTTAAGCTGTTCCTGGGCGAGGTTTCCCATGCGGGTAAGGCCTGACACCAGCTTGCGCGGCATTTGCTCGGATATGGCATGGGTACGCTTGGCCGTATTCTTGGCCAAGTCACCAATGCGCTCAAGATCCGCCGAAATGCGGATCGCCACAATGATTTGCCGCAGGTCCTGCGCCATGGGCTGGCGCCTGGCGATGGTAAGGATTGATTTTTCTTCAATCTGCTGTTCAAGCGCGTCGATCTTCTCGTCGCCCGCAATCACCCGGTCTGCCAGTTTGATGTCGCGTTTGGCAACGGCATCAATGGCATTGGCAAGCTGCTCTTCCGCAAGGCCTCCCATCTGCGCCAGCATCTGCTTGAGGCTGGCCAGATCGTCATCGTAGGATTTAACTGTGTGGTCAGACATTGAGGTCTCCGTTATGGGCTCAGCCGAAGCGGCCAGTGATATAATCTTGTGTGCGCTTGTCCTGGGGCGTGGTGAACATGTCGTCCGTGTCACCAAACTCTACCAGGTCGCCAAGGTGGAAAAAGGCCGTGAGTTGTGACACCCGCGCCGCCTGCTGCATGGAGTGGGTCACGATGATGATGCAATAGTTCTGGCGGATTTCATCAATCAACTCTTCAATGCGGGCAGACGCGATAGGATCAAGGGCCGAGCAGGGCTCGTCCATGAGGATAATTTCAGGGTTCACCGCAATGGCCCGCGCAATGCACAGGCGCTGCTGCTGGCCGCCGGAAAGGCCAGTACCGGGATGGTCGAGCCGGTCCTTCACTTCTTCGAAGAGGCTGGCCTTCTTCAAACTGTTCACGACAATTTCTTCCAGGTCGGTTTTCGATTTGGCAATGCCATGAATGCGCGGGCCATAGGCCACGTTCTCGAAGATGGATTTGGGAAAGGGATTTGGTTTCTGGAAAACCATGCCAACCCGGGCCCTGAGCTGCACCACATCGAGGTCACGGTCGTAAATATTCTTGCCGTCAACCAGAATATCACCCGTCACCCGGCAGCCATCAATCGTGTCATTCATCCGGTTGATCGAGCGCAGGAAGGTGGATTTGCCGCAGCCCGAGGGGCCGATGAAAGCCGAAACAGCACGGTCCGGAATATCAATGGAAAGATGCTTGATGGCATGCTTGTCGCCGTAATAGACATTCACATCACTGGCCACGATCTTGGTTTCGCGCTCGGCCAAAATGCGGGGGTTGTTGGACAGGGTAGATTTCTGGGGCGAAGCATCCATGATGTTTTCCTTAATCCTACCAGCGCCGCTCGAAGCGCTTGCGCAGGTAAATGGCGACGGCATTGAGGCAAAAGAGAATGACGAGAAGAACAATGATGGCCGCCGCCGTGCGCGACTGGAAAGCGACTTCCGGCAGGTCCGACCAGAGATAGATTTGCACCGGCAGGACGGTTGCAGCTTCAGTGAAGCCTTTGGGAATATCAACAATAAACGCCACCATGCCGATCATCAGGAGGGGCGCCGTTTCACCAAGGGCGCGGGCAACGCCGAGAATTGTGCCGGTGAGAATTCCCGGCATCGCCAGGGGCAGCACATGATGGAACACAGCCTGTTGATGTGAAGCGCCAACACCCAAGGCTGCTTCCTTGATGGAAGGAGGAACGGACTTCAATGCGGCCCGAGAGGCGATAATGATGGTGGGCAAAACGAGAAGCGCCAATACAAGCCCGCCCACCAGGGGAGCCGAGCGTGGCAGGCCGAAGAAATTGATGAATACGGCAAGGCCAAGCAGGCCAAAAATAATAGAGGGAACCGCTGCAAGATTGTTGATGTTGACTTCAATGACTTCAGTCCATTTGTTCTTGGCCGCAAACTCTTCAAGATAGACCGCAGCCGCAATGCCAAGGGGCACGCTAAGTGAAAGTGTCATGATGAGGGTAAGAAGCGAGCCAACAATGGCTCCACGCAGGCCTGCGAGTTCCGGTTCGCGGGAGTCTCCAGCGGTGAAGAAGCGCCAGGCAAAATGTTTTTCGATTGCACCCTTGTCGCGCAAGGCTTCGAGCCACACAATTTGCCGGTCATCAACACGCCGGTCCGCTTCTGCTTTGGAAAATGACAGAATGTCCCAGTTGCTGGCCGTCAGGGTATTGAGTGTTTCTGGGGACATTATGGCCTCAGCCTTGGCAAGGCTTGGCTCTACGCTTGCAATTCTAAGAGCCCCGCCATTGGCCCGTACAATCTGTCCAACCGCCAATTGGGAAAGGTCGCCGGTGAAGATAAACTCTTCGCCGGCTTGCGCCAATTGCAAGGTGGTTGTTCCAGGCGTTTTGGTTGTCTTCGTCAGCATGCCCTTGAAATAAAGGTCCGCATCATCTGACAGGAGCACATCGGCCTTTACGGCTGTTCCAATACTGGCGGGATTTGCCGCCGTTTGCTGCCGGAGATCATCGGCTGCACCCACTGACAGGAGAGAATTCAGTTTTTTCACATCGCTCCGCGTTGTCACGCCGGGAAAGTTGCTCCGGAAACCACTTTTAACAAGTCCTTCAAAATCGCCTTTCAGCACATCGGTGGCAGGGACTTCGCTGGCATCAAGATTGATCTCGAGAACCGCGCGGTGCTCAAAGAAGCTTGGCCACGCCTTGATGCCGATATCGGCGATCAGATAGACCAGAAACAGAACTGAAACCGCAAGCGCCACGGCACCATACGCTTTGAATCTCCGTTCGCTTGCGTAGCGCTTGGCAATGAAGGCCGCATTTCCCTTGTCGAATGTATCAGATATCACTGCGTCAGTCATATTGTTCACGGTATCTCTGCACAATGCGAAGTGCGATGAAGTTCAAAACAAGTGTGAAGCAGAACAGCACAAAACCAAGGGCAAAGGCCGAAAGGGTCTTGGCTGAATCAAATTCCTGGTCGCCCACCAGCAAGGTTGCGATCTGCACGGTAATTGTCGTCACCGCCGTCAAAGGATTGAAACTCAGGTTCGCCGCTAGGCCTGCGGCCATCACTACAATCATCGTCTCGCCAATGGCCCGTGAAATTGCCAGCATGAAGGCGGAAACAATGCCGGGCAAGGCGGCAGGCAGAACTACCCGCTTGATGGTTTCAGATTTTGTCGCCCCCATGGCGTAGGAGCCATCGCGCAAGGATTGCGGAACCGCATTGATAATGTCATCGGACAGCGATGAAATAAGCGGCACAATCATCATGCCCATAACAAGTCCCGCCGCCAGCGCCGATTCAGAAGCAACCGACAATCCAAGGCTCTCGCCAGCATTGCGAATGAGGGGAGCAACGGTGAGCGCCGCAAAGAAGCCAAGCACCACGGTTGGCACGCCGGCCAGGATTTCAAGCATCGGCTTAAGGACACCGCGCATTTTTCGGCTGGAATATTCTGCCATGTAAATGGCCGAGAGAAGGCCAAGCGGGCCCGCAACCAGGACGGCGATGAAAGTGATAAGCAGCGAGCCAACCAGCAGGGGAATGAAACCAAATGAGGCTGGCGTGGATGTGGGCGCCCAATGGGTGCCGAACAGGAATTCGACAGGCGAAACTTCACGGAAGAACGCCAGTGTTTCAAACAGGACTGAAAACACGATGCCGATGGTGGTGAGAACCGCAACGGCGGAGCAGGCAATGAGTACAAGCTTGACAAAATATTCAAAGCGGTTGCGGGCGCGAAAATCCCTGGTGATAAGCGTGTGTGATGCCGCAATCGCGCCCGTGCCAAGAAGAGTGGCAGCCGCTGGCATGATCATGGAGTCGGAGCCTGCGACAAGCGCAACCGCAAGAGTTGTGATACTGGCTGCTGCAAGGGCCATGGAGGCCATAAGCAGGCCGTGATAGGTTGGCAGAGAATGGAGGCTGGCTGTGCCCGCATTGCGCAGACCTTGCGCCCGTGCCCGGCCAACAAAGAACCCAATGGCCGTCAACGCGGCAATGATCAGTAGCGTCCAGGCAGTCATGAACTCTTTGGTCCCTGTCTTGTTTTTCATTCACCTCTAACGGGTGAATTATGATCGAATGGGGCGGCTTGGTACATCCGCAAAGTCCACCCCATTCGCCTAATCAGGTCCTAATTACTTAAGACCGTCAATCTTGAGAACATCCATGGCGGTTGCCATGGCCCGTGACTTTTCAGCATCGGCTTCTGGAAGGGTGATAAGCCCCTTGTCGGCAAGGTAGCCATCGGCGCCCAAGGCCTTATCTGAAACATACTCGGCCACAAATTCAGCCATGCCGGGAACAACACCAACATGCTGCTTCTTGGCATAGATGTAGAGCGGGCGTGCCATCTTGTAGTCGCCGGAAGCAACGGTTTCGTAAGCAGGCGCTACGCCGTCAATTTCGATACCCTTGATGGTAGCGGCATTTTCTTCCAGAAAGGAAAATCCGAAAATGCCAAGTGCTGCCGGATTGGCCTGCAATTTCTGCACGATGAGATTGTCGTTTTCGCCGGCTTCAACATAGGCGCCATCCTCACGAATGGATTTCCACACGGCTTCAAATGCCTTTGCATCTGATTTCTTGAGGGCTTCAAGCGACTTGAACTTGGCAGCTCCAGCTTCAAGGGCCAGTTCCATGAATGAATCACGCGTTCCCGATGTTGGAGGAGGTCCAAGAACTTCAATTTTCTCGGCAGGAAGGGAAGCGTCTACGTCGCTCCACATCTTGTAGGGGTTATCAACTAGCTTGCCATCAGCATCTGGAACCTGCTTGGCCAATGCCATGAAAATCTGCTGCTTGGTCAGCTTCATTGCAGGCGCATCCTTTGAGGCGGCAAGGGTCAGGCCGTCAAAGCCGATCTTGACTTCAACGATGTCAGTCACGCCATTCTTGGCGCAATCCTCGAATTCGCTCTTCTTGATGCGGCGCGAGGCATTGGTCAAATCCGGGCTGTCTTCACCAACGCTGGCGCAAAACAGCTTCATGCCGCCGCCGGTTCCGGTTGATTCAACCACGGGCGTCTTCATGCCGGAGGTCTTGCCGAAGTTCTCGGCAACCGTTGTGGTGAAGGGATAAACCGTTGAAGAACCAACGATACGGATTTGATCGCGGGCCAACGCGGGGCCTGCGAAGAGAGCGAGTGCACTCACGGCCAATAAAACTTTTTTCATCTCTGTGGTCTCCTTGTGAATAGAACAGGCCGGAACCTAGGAACCATTGATGATGCTTATGCGACGGTTATATCACACTTTTATGACAACATATGATATTGTAATTAAAAGGTTTTTAGATGGAAGGGAGCCGAATGGTGAAACGGCTGCCGTGGCCCAGCTTGGAGGTGACAAGCAAGCGGCCACGATGGCGATTGAGAATGTGTTTGACGATCGCAAGGCCAAGGCCCGTTCCCCCGCGCGACCGGCTTTCCTGCACGCTGATCCGATAGAAGCGTTCCGTAAGGCGTGGAATATGCTCCTCCGCTATTCCACGGCCCTGATCAATTACGGAGAGAGTGACGAACCCGGCTTCGGTTCCACCCTCAATCGTTACGATTTTGTCGGGGTCCGAATATTTTATGGCATTCTCGATGAGATTGAGAACTACTTGCACCAGCTCATCCCACTCGCCGGCGACCTCAAGCGCTGAGTTCAAATTGATTTGAAGTTCAACCTTTTCTTCCTGCGCCATGCTTGACAGGAGATCGCAGACATGGCGGGCCACCTGTGCCAGGTCAACTTTTGCCGAAGGGCGGAGATGGACGTTCATCTCGATGCGCGAAAGCGAAAGCAAGTCGTCAATAAGCCGCCGCATGCGTTCGGCTTGAGTTCGCATGAGGTTCAAGAATTTTTCGCGTGCCGGTTCATCGGCTCGCGCCGCGCCCTGGAGGGTATCAATGAAACCTGAAAGCGAGGCCAATGGCGTGCGCAGTTCATGGCTCGCATTGGCCACAAAATCCGAGCGCATGCGTTCAATCTGCTGCTCGCGAGTCAAATCCTTGAGCACTAGAAGTACCGCGGGACTTTCCGCCTGGGCAGAAGCTATGGGCGAAACATAGACTTCAAAATGCCGGGCAAGGGGACCGCGCATTTCATAATCAACGCTCAAGCTTTCACCTTGCGACATGGCACGCGTTACGGCCTCAAGAACGGCAGGTGCGCGGATCGTCTGGCTGAGGTGCAACCCAACCGGCATCATCTCCAGCATCTCTTCCGCATTGGCATTTGCCTTGATGACAATACCATTGCTGTCCAGGATCAGAATGGGATCGGGAAGGGCGGCGACCAGATGATCGACAACATCAACGCGCGCGGATTTTTGCTCCGGTGCTGCTGTCAGTTCAGGCTTTTTCTCGCTCCATGGCCATACCATAGGTGCAATTAGACTTCTTAGGGTCATTCGTGCAAGTCTGTCGGCAAATAATTACAGTTGCGCGAAGCTGATGACCCAAGACATCGATGAAGGCATGCTCACCTTCTATAAGGAGCTTTCCAAACACTCGCCGCCGGAAAGTGCCGATTGGCCTTTGCCCAAACAACGCAAGGCCTGGGACGACGTCTGCCGCCTGTTCCGTGCCGAGCGGCCCCAGCGCCTGCTCGTCGAAGATATTGATGTGGATGGCATTCATGTCCGCGTCTTTCGCCCACCGGGCGAAGCGCCCAAACCTGCGGTCATTTACTTTCACGGCGGCGGCTGGGTCCTCGGTTCCTGCGAAACCCACGACGACATGTGCGCCGAAATGGCCGTCGGGGCCGATTGTGTGGTGGTGCTGGTTGATTACCGTCTTGCACCGGAACATCCGCACCCAGCCCAATTGGAAGATTCGCTCAAAGTGCTGTTGTGGATGCGAAGCTCAGGCCGCGCCTTCGGCATAGATCCCGATCGCATTGTGGGGGCAGGCGACAGTGCAGGCGGCCAAATGACGGTGGGATTGGCCTTGGTACTGCGTGACAACGGCGCGCCACAACTCCGGGGCCAGGTCCTGATCTATCCCGTTTTGGGCGCCGACGTGAACACACCATCATATATCCGCAACGCCCATGCACCGTGTCTCACAAAGCCAGAAATGATATTTTATCTCGATTGCTTTTTGGGGCCGCGAGGAAATCCCAACTGGTTTGACCCCCGGGCTATTCCCAATCTAGCCTATGACCTGAAAGGCCTTCCGCCGGCTTTTATCTCCGTGGCCGCCCACGATCCGCTTTTTGATGATGGTTTGATCTTCTATAACAAAATGCGCGCTGCCGGGATTCCGGCAATTCTCCGGGAGGAACCGGCACTCGCCCATTCCTTCATGCGAGCCAGGCATGTGAGCGCACCAGCAAAAAAAGGCTTCAACATGATCGTTGACGCCTTAAGAAGTCTGGGACACAGGGAAGTTCTTCCAGAGTAGGTTGGCAACCTAAACCGGTTTTCTCAATTTATATATTCCGACATCGACAACGGATTCCGCAAAGCCTGCTTCGCAATAGGCCAGATAGAGTTTCCACAACCGCCGGAATTTTTCATCGAAACCAAGCTTGGCAACTTCCGGCCATACCGCCTCAAAGCGCTCGTGCCACAACCGCAAGGTTGTGGCATAACTTTGCCCGAAGGTTTCGGCCCGCTCAATAATCAAGCCCGCCTTTGCCGCCTGCTCCTTCAAAATGGTTTTCGTCAGTAGCATGCCACCTGGAAAAATATAACGCTGGATGAAATCCACGCTTGATCGGTAGGCTTCATAATTGGCTTCGGAAATTGTGATGCCCTGGATTGCGGCAATACCCCCCGGCTTCAGCCGGTCATAAAGCGTGCGAAAATAAATAGGCCAGTGGGGCTCGCCAACAGCCTCGATCATTTCGATGGAAGCAATGCCATTAAAACTGCCCGTCGTGTCGCGGTAGTCTTCAAAATGAAAGCTGGCGCGCTTGTCGAGTCCCGCCTTCGCAATGCGTTGCTCGGCATAGGCCAGCTGTTCGCGCGAGAGGGTTATGCCCTTGACCGTTGCTTTCTTTTTGGCGGCCTCTTCGGCAAAGCCGCCCCAGCCCGAACCAATTTCAAGTATGTGATCACCCTTCTTTAACTCCAGCGCGTCCATGACCTTGGCATACTTGCGCCGCTGGGCTGCCTCCAGGCTGTTTCCCGTCGTGTCAAAAACCGCGGATGAATAGGTCATCGTTTCGTCGAGCCAGAGCCTGTAAAACTCATTGCCGAGATCATAGTGGGCGGAAATATTTTCCTTCGAACCTTTGGGGTTATTATCCCGCGCCCTGTGCCAGAGCCTATCAAGCCAGCTGGCAGAAAAAATACCGGTAGCAGCCCGGTCAAGCGCTGCCCGGTTCTTCAAATAGAACTTGAAAAATTTGGTGGGGTCGCTGCTTTCAACGTCACCCGCAAGATAGCTTTCAAAAAAGCCGAGCTGGGCCCGCCTGATGCTAGCCCAGACGACTTTGAAATTCCGCAGCGTAAGATCAGCCCCAAATCCCTCCCCCGGCGTGCCAATCAGGATTTGCTTTCCCGATGGAAGGGTGAGCTGGAGGGAACCTTTGAGGGTAGCAGGCAACAGGCGTTTGCCGATCCGGACAATCAGGTTGCCAAGAACCCCTTCATTTCCTTGCGCGGCAGTTCCCTGAACCACTGCTTGCAGTCTCCCAGTCTCTCCGGTCCCAACCTTAAATCTGATCTGCAAAACTGTGAAGAGCCAAAGCATGGGTGCCGCTCTCTACGGTTTTTTGGTCGTTTTTGTATGCTGTAACAATGACTTTGGTTCAATCAATTCACCACTTTATGACCGGCAGGACCATTGACGGATGCCTCATTGCATGAGAGGTTCTGTCGCGAGAGGTTCATGGAAGGCCTCCAACTAATAATGAAGAAGACAGGGAGACGGTTAGGTTTTTTTTGGGCGGCACAGGGTTCGCCGCGTGAGACTTCCGCTGAGTTCACCATCTTCTCCGACCTAAAAAGCTACCTGGTCACCAAGGAGAAAACACATGACCGAATTTGAAATGAAAATGAAACAGGTTACCAAGGCGGTAAGCCGGGGTAAGTTATCGCGCCGCGATTTCATGAGTTTTGCCATGTCTGTTGGCATTACCGCCGCCGCCGCAAACACCATGTTCGCAACCGCAGCCCGCGCCGAACCCAAGAAGGGCGGCACCTTCAAGTACGGTTCCGGACACGGCTCGACCACCGACTCGCTGGATCCCGCCACCTGGACCAACGGGTTTAACTTCCAGTTCGGCAAATCGGTCATGGGCGCGCCGCTCACTCAGCTTGATCCAAAAGGCGACCTGATCATGCATGTGGCCGAGTCCTTCGAGCCATCCGATGGTGCCAAGAAGTGGGTCATCAGGCTCCGCAAGGGAATTACCTTCCACAACGGCAAGACCCTCGATTCATCCGATGTCGTGGCCACCATCAACTATCACATCGGGCCGGATTCTAAGTCGCCGGCAAAGGAATATCTCCCCGGCGTGACGAGCGTCAAGGCTGATGGCCCCGATACCGTGGTTATTGAACTGTCTTCCGGCAACGTCGATCTTCCTTTCGGCTTTACTGATTATCACCTGTCGATCTACCCCTCCACGGACGGCAAAATCGAATGGGAAAAGGGCATTGGTGCCGGACCTTACATCCTCAAGTCTTACGAGCCCGGCGTGAAGCTGATTGGCGAACGCAATCCGAACTTCTTCAAGGACACCTGGTTCGACGCGATCGAAATGATCACCATTGCCGATGTCGCGGCCCGCACCAACGCCTATCTCTCCGGTGAAGTGCACTTCATCGACCGTGCCGATCTCAAGACCATCGACATGCTGAAGAGCGCGCCGAACACGGAAATCTACAACCAGAGCGGCCCGACTCCTTATACCGCGCCGATGCTCACAGATGTGGCGCCCTTCGACAATCCCGCCGTGCGCAAGGCTCTCAAATACGCCATCAACCGCCAGGAAATGGTGGACAAGGTGCTGTTTGGCTACGGCAAGGTAGGTAATGACAATCCTATCGGCTCGCAAATGAAATATGCCATCGATCCGCAGCCGCAGCATACCTACGATCCGGAGAAGGCCAAGTCGATCCTGAAGGAAGCCGGCATTGAGAATCTCAAGGTCGACTTCTCGTGTCCGCCAAATGCCGCTTACGCCGGCGCATTGGACGCAGCTCTCCTGATGCAGGAAAGCGCCAAGGCGGCAGGCATTGAGATCAACGTGATCCGCGAGCCCGATGATGGCTATTGGTCCAACGTCTGGCTCAAGAAGCCATGGAGCATGTGCTACTGGGGCGGCCGTCCCACGGTGGATACGATGCTGTCCATCTCGCTTGCAGCCGATGCACCTTGGAACGACACGCACTTCAAGAGCCCGCGCTTCAATGAACTTCTGGTTCAGGCCCGCAGCGAGCTTGATGAAGCAAAGCGTACGGCCATGTATGCCGAATGTCAGCAAATTGTTCATGACGACGGCGGCCAGGTTGTGCTGATGTTCTACAACTTCGTCGGCGCGTTGAGCACAGCTGTGGCCCATGGCGAGTTGAACTCGGACCAGGACAGCGACGGCGGCTATATGATGGAACGTTGGTGGATGGCGTAATCCAGGAACGACCAGTTTGATCAGGGGCCTCGCCGGTAATCCGGCGGGGCCTTTTTGTTTTCGTCGCTCGGATGTCGCAATGGGTCGCATGTCGCCATACGGTTTTTTTGTGGCGGTGTTTTACCGTTCTGCTAGGGTTAAAAAAACGGGGCCAAAAAAGAAGCCCAAAAAGGGGGATGAATGCATCCAGTTCTGCGAACTGTTCTGCAGCGTTTGGGCTTAGGCATAGTTACGCTGCTTGCCGTTTCGGTAATCATTTTCTCGTCGCTCGAGATGCTGCCTGGCGGCTACGCTGAGAATGTGCTGGGCCAGAGCGCCACGCCGGAAACCGTGGCGGCCTTCAAGCGTGACTTGGGCCTCGACCGCCCCGCCACGGTTCGGTATTTTGAATGGATTGGAAACGCGCTGCAGGGCGATTTCGGATCTTCCTATTCCGGCCTGAGCGGCAGCATGAAACGCGACGTGTCAGCCACGATTGCGCCGCGGCTTTACAACACTTTCTTTCTGGCGGCGATGGCTGCCTCCATTGCCGTTCCGCTATCTCTATTGCTGGGTGCAATGGCAGCGCTTTACCGCAATTCCTGGTTTGACCGCATCGTCAATTCTGTGACGTTGACAACGATTGCCATGCCGGATTTTTTCATCGCCTACATCCTGGTCTATGTTCTCGCCGTGAAGCTGAGGTTGTTCTACCCCAACTCCACGGTCAGCATCGGAACGCCGTTTTTTGAGCATGTCTACCGCGCCGCGTTGCCGGCCATTACCATGACGTTGGTGATCATCGCCCACATGATGCGCATGACCCGCGCTGCGATCATCAACCTGCTGGCTAGCCCCTATATTGAAATGGCGCAGCTCAAGGGTGTTTCGAAATCCAATGTCATCAGGCATCACGCACTGCCAAACGCCTGGGCCCCCATTGCCGTCGTCATTGCCTTCAACCTCGCCTATCTCGTGGTGGGTGTGGTGATCGTTGAGGTGGTGTTCGTCTATCCCGGCGTTGGCCAGCTTTTGGTTGATGCCGTATCCAGCCGCGACATGCCGGTGGTCCAGGCCTGCGCCCTGATATTCGCCGCCACCTACATTCTGCTCAACCTGTTGGCCGACGTCGTCTCAATTGTAACCAATCCAAGATTGTTGCATCCAAAATGAATACAGCCACACCGCCCACCCGGGTTATCAAGGCGCGCCGTTCCGTCATCGAGAATATTAGGCGTAACCTGAAAACCGCTCCGTTGACCGCCTGGTTCGGCATGATCGTCATTCTGTTCTATGCCATCTGCGCGATTTTTGCTCCCCTGATTGCCCCCTATGGGGAATCCCAAATCGTTGGCAAGGCCTATCAGCTTTCAAGCCCGGAAAATTGGCTGGGAACTGACCAGATCGGGCGTGATACGCTGTCACGCATGATCTATGGTGCCCGCAACACCATTGGCATTGCGCTGCTGACCACCTCTTTCTCCTTCGTGTTGGGCGGAAGCCTGGGAGTCTTGGCCGCCCTGAAACGGGGCTGGCTGGACCAGGGCATCTCGCGCGTCGTTGATGCATTTCTTGCCATTCCGGTTCTGATTTTTGCCCTCATGCTGCTGGCCGTTGCCGGCCGGAGCATTACAAACCTGGTCCTGATTTTGGCTCTCCTTGATTCAACCCGCGTGTTTCGCCTGAGCCGCGCCGTGGCTTTGAACGTCGTGGTGATGGATTTCGTGGAATCTGCAAGGCTCAGGGGTGAGGGCATGCGCTGGATCGTATTCAAGGAAATTGTACCCAATATCCTGCCACCTCTGATTACAGAATTTGGCCTGCGTTTTTGTTTCGTGTTTCTCACGATTTCCGCGCTTTCCTTCCTTGGCGTCGGCATTCAGCCACCTACCGCCGACTGGGGTTCAATGGTGGCTGAAAGCAAGTCGCTGATCAGCTTCGGTAGGCCAGCGCCGCTTTATCCCGCCGCCGCTATTGCGCTTCTCACGGTTGCCGTGAATTTCGTAGTTGATTGGTTCCTCCAGAAGACAGGTGGGCTTCCTGATGATGTCTGACAAGAAGCGCGTTAAAGGCGAAGTTCTGCTCGAAATCAAAGGCCTCAAGATTGACGGCTATAGCGATGACGTCTGGAACCCGATCGTTAAGGGCCTAGACCTGGCCTTGAAGCGCGGCGAGGTCCTGGGCCTCATCGGCGAATCCGGTGCGGGCAAGTCCACGCTCGGCCTTGCCGCCATGGGCTTTGCCAGACCCGGTTGCCGCATCAGTGCTGGCACCATCGTCTTTGACGGGATCGATCTTATTGCGGCTTCCGAGGAGCAGCGCCGCGCCCTGTGGGGATCGCGCATTGCTTACGTGGCCCAAAGTGCGGCAGCCTCATTCAATCCGGCCCATCACATCATTGATCAGACCGTTGAAACGGCCGTAAGCCACAACATCATGTCTCGCGAAAAGGCCGAGGCCGATGCGCGCGACCTCTACAAGCGCCTGCAATTGCCCAAGCCCGATACCATCGGCGATCGTTTTCCCCATCAGGTGTCCGGCGGTCAGTTGCAGCGCGCCATGACCGCCATGGCCATGTCCTGCCGTCCCGATCTGATCATATTCGATGAGCCCACCACCGCCCTTGACGTGACCACCCAGGTGGAAGTGCTGGCCGCCATGCGCGATATCGTCGAGCAGTTCAATACGGCGGCGATTTACATTACCCATGATCTCGCCGTTGTGGCCCAGATGGCCCACCGCATCATGGTTCTGCGCTACGGCAATCTGGTTGAAGAAGCGACCACGCGCGCCATGCTGAAAGCCCCCACCCAGGAATACACGCGCTCTCTGTGGGCCGTGCGTAAATTACAAAAGCCGGAATCAATCAGCGACGATATTGCGCTCCGCATTCATAAAGTAGATGCAAGCTATAGCGGCTCGGTCAAGGTTCTGGATAATGTCACGGTGCAGGTTCCGCGCGGGCGCACTGTCGCCGTTGTGGGCGAGTCAGGCTCGGGAAAATCAACGCTCGCCCGCGCCATCACCGGGCTCCTGCCGCCATCAAAGGGTGAAATTTATTTCAATGGTAAGCCCTTGCCACGCGCGCTGCGCGAGCGCGACAAGGACACGCTGCGCCGTATCCAGATGATATACCAGTCGGCAGACACCGCCCTCAACCCGCGTCAGAAGGTGCGCGATATCATTGGCCGGCCGCTTGAATTCTATCTCGGGCTGCAAGGCGCTGACCGCGACCGGAAAGTGGTTGAATTGCTGGAATCCATTGAGCTCAACGAAAGCTTTATCGATCGCCTGCCCGGCGAAATGTCAGGCGGCCAGAAGCAGCGCATTTCCATTGCACGTGCCCTGGCGGCCGAACCCGAAATCATCATCTGCGATGAGGTGACCTCTGCCCTCGACCAGATCGTGCAGGAGGAAATCCTCTCGCTGCTCATGCGCCTGCAGAAACAGACCAATGTTTCCTACCTCTTCATCACCCATGACATTGCAACGGTTCGTGCCATATCCGACGAAATCGTGGTGATGCACCAGGGCAAGGTTGTGCAGCAGGGACCGAAGTCCAAGGTTCTGTCGCCGCCCTATCCCGCCTATACGGAACTGCTGTTGTCGTCGGTCCCCGAAATGGATCCTGACTGGCTGACGGGCCTCCTCGCCAAGCGCTCAAAGAAACTCAAAGCCGCAGCCGTCTAAAGCGGGATTCCAGAAAGTTCTGGAAAAGCCGTGAAGCCGTGGTTTCGGATCGCGATGGAGATTTGGCAACGACAAGGATAGAAGGTTTCGGCTCAAAACCATCAAGCAGTTGCACCAGATCGCCGTGTTCGATTTCAGCCCGCACCAGAAAGATGGGAAGGAGAGCAATGCCCTGTCCGGCCAGACACACGGCCTTGAGGGCCTCCAGCCGGTTCGAGCAAAACTGCATTTTGGGTCTTGCGTCGAAATTGCCGCGGAGGTTCCAGTTCTGCTGGCCCGCCAGGTAAAGGGCGCGGTGATTGCCGAGATCAGCGGGCCCATGGGGCCTGCCGTGGTGGGCGAGATAGGCAGGTGAGCTGAAAAGCCCCACTTCGATTTGCGCCAGCATGTTCCCGGCCGTTTCTGAAATGTCACCAAGCCGCAGAACCAGGTCATAATCCTCTTCCTGCGGATCAATGACCCGGTCCAGGAGATCGAGATGAATGGCAATTTGAGAGTTGGCGGCCATGAAATCAGCGATGGCGGGGACAATGAGAGAAAGCCCGACGGCCGTGGATGTGACGATCCGGAACCTTCCCGCCGCTGTTGAGTTTGGGTTTTTGAGTGACTTGTTGGTTTCCTCAAGTTCCGTAAGAAGGCTGCGAACCCGCTTGAGATAGATCGACCCCGCATCGGTAAGCTCAACCCGCCGGGTTGACCGCTTGAGCAGCCGGATGCCAAGCTCGGTTTCAAGTGCCGCAATCTGGCGGCTGACAACGGAGGTTGAAATGCCCAGCAACTCTCCCGCCGCGGAAAAACTGCCCGTATCGACAACCGAAATAAACAGCCGAAGCGCCGAAAACTGTTCCATATTGCTTTATTGTTGCAAATTTAGCAAAAATAAAAGAGAAAAATAGAAATTATTGCTGAAACAGGGATAATGATGAAGATTATTGGGATAAGCGGCTCTTTACGGAAGGCTTCCTACAATACGGCCCTTCTTCGCACGCTGATATCACTGCAGTCCCAGGGTATGGAAATTGAGCCCATCCGGTTGAATGGCATCCCCGTCTACGACGGTGATGATGAGAAAGCGACAGGCAAGCCCGCCGCCATTCTTGAACTTGATCAAAAAATCCGCGCCAGTGATGGGGTAATCATTGTCACCCCGGAATATAATTTCTCCATCCCCGGCGGCCTGAAAAATGCCATCGACTGGCTGTCGCGCGGATCCTCACCCCTGAAATGGAAGAGGGTAGGAATTGTGGGAGCTTCAGACGGACCCATTGGAACCGCACGGTCCCAGTATCACTTGCGTCAAACCCTGCAGTCCCAAGAGGCCATCGTCATGCCAAGACCGGAAATTTTTGTAAGCACGGCCCACGAAAAATTCGATGCCCAAGGCAACCTCACTGACGAGGCAACCCTGAAACGCCTCAGCAAATGGCTCAAGGCCTTTGCGGAATGGGCGGAGAAGCGGCCCTAGGCCACGATGCTGGAAGCAGCCTGCCGAATGGCCTTGATATTGGCCCCATAGTCGGAGCCCTTGAACACCGCCGAACCTGCAACCAGCACATTGGCACCGGCCTTGACCACCAAAGGTGCAGTTTCGGTCGTGATCCCGCCATCAACTTCAATGTCGATATTGCGGCCACGCGTCATTTCACGAATTTCGGAGATTTTGGCAAGCATGGCCTTGATGAAAGCCTGTCCGCCAAAACCAGGGTTCACCGTCATGATGAGCACTAGGTCGACACGGTCCAGAACATGGGCGATGGCGGATGCGGACGTGGCTGGGTTGAGCGCAACGCCGGCCCGTTTTCCGAGAGCCCGGATGGTTTGAAGCGAACGATCCAGATGCGGTCCCGCTTCCGCATGAACGGTGATCAGGTCAGCCCCGGCCTTGGCGAATTGCTCTAGATAGGCGTCCGCGGGCGCAATCATCAGATGCACATCAAAGACCCGCTTGGTCACTGGTCGTATGCACGCCATTACTGGCGCGCCAAATGTGATGTTGGGCACAAAATGCCCGTCCATCACATCGACATGCACCCAATCGGCTCCTCCCTGGTCAATGGCCTGCACCTCCTCTCCCAGCTTCGAAAAATCAGCCGAGAGGATCGATGGCGCTATGAGCAGGGGGCGAGTCATTGTTTAGAGCAGCTTGCCCATGGCAACCGCCGTATCGCCCATGCGATTCGAGAAGCCCCACTCATTGTCATACCAAGCGAGCACCCGCACGAATGTTCCTTCGAGAACCTTGG
Organism: uncultured Alphaproteobacteria bacterium; assembly: GCA_963766425.1. Classification (GTDB taxonomy): domain Bacteria; phylum Pseudomonadota; class Alphaproteobacteria; order Rhizobiales; family Aestuariivirgaceae; genus Aestuariivirga. The sequence continues at coordinate 46,101 of CAVYAB010000003.1, read as the reverse complement.
TCTGGTCCATGTGGAACGTCGAAGAATGGGGGTCATGGTTAAAGTCGATAGAAACATTGGGATCAAGTGTGAAGCCAAGAATACCCTTGAGTTTACCTTCTGCCGCAGCCTTAATCGCCCCGTTGATCTCTTCGACCGTTGTCGCGCGCTTGGCCACAAACTTGAAATCCACAACAGAAACGTTCGGCGTTGGCACACGAATGGAAGTACCATCGAGGCGGCCTTTAAGTTCAGGAATGACCAGTCCGATTGCCTTGGCAGCACCGGTTGATGTGGGGATCATCGACATGGCCGCAGCACGGCCACGGTACAAGTCCTTGTGCATCGTATCGAGTGTAGGCTGGTCACCCGTATAGGCGTGAATGGTAGTCATGAAACCATGATCAATGCCAATGGCATCATGCAGCACCTTGGCGACGGGTGCCAGACAGTTCGTCGTGCACGAGGCATTGGAAACAACGATATGATCTTTGGTCAACTTGTCATGGTTCACGCCATAAACAACTGTAAGGTCCGCGCCATCGGCGGGGGCGGACACCAGAACGCGCTTGGCACCTGCCGTCAAATGGGCTGACGCCTTGTCTTTTGCCGTGAAAATGCCGGTGCATTCCAAGGCGATATCAACGCCCAGTTCTTTCCACGGCAATTGCGCTGGATCCTTGACGGCCGTAACCTTGAACTTGTCCGTGCCGATGTTGATCATATCACCGGCAACCTTCACCTCATGGGGAAAGCGGCCATGAACGGAATCGTAACGCAGCAGATGGGCGTTGGTTTCAACCGGGCCAAGATCATTGATGCCTACAACGTCAATGTCTTTGCGGCCTGATTCATAAATGGCGCGCACGATATTGCGCCCGATACGACCGAAACCATTCACTGCAACACGAACTTTGGCCATTACTATCTCCGTTTCCAAAATTTGGGATCGCGGGTCTTATAGGGCATTTATCGCTCAGTGGAAGAGGTACGCTCATCAAAAAATGGCCCCCATGCGGATAGGCATGGAGGCCATCAGTTTCAGGGAGGATTGGGAGGGAAAACTATTTCTTCTTCGGGGTCTTTGGAGCAGCTGCGGTTTTCAGCGCTGGCTTCTTCTTAGGGGCAGCTTCATCAACCAGCACAACCGCGCGCAGCCAATGGGCTTCGGCGCAGCCTTCCGGGCGGCCATCTTCTTCCCACATACGGTAGGCAAGATCGGCAATACGTTGGTCACGGCCAGCAATCACATTATTCGCAAGTGTCATGTTCACCACCATCGGGCTAAATTTAAGCAGATGAGGTTCTATGCCATAAAATGGTGCAGTGCACAATAGCTCAGCCTGCGATGTTGCGTCGCAATATTAAACCTTTGTCCACTTGCCGTTCTTTGCCGATGATTTCACGCAGGCCTCAATGAACGCCATGCCCGCAACACCATCTTCAATGCCGGGAAATTGCACGTCTTTGTCCGGCTTTTTACCTGCGCGCCTGGCTTTGATGGCACGGGCCACTTCCGTGTAGATATTGGCAAACCCTTCGAGGTAACCCTCCGGGTGTCCCGGCGGAACCCGCGTTACCCGCGCCGCAGCCGCATTCGAACCAGCGCCACCCCTGGTGATCAAGCGCTTCGGCTCGCCGAAAGGCGTGTACCACAAATAGTTAGGATCGGCCTGCACCCATTCCAATCCGCCCTTGGTGCCATAAACCCTGATCTTCAAACCATTCTCATGGCCCGGAGCAACCTGGCTGGCCCAAATCATGCCCTTGGCCCCGCCCTTGTAGCGCATCATTACATGAACATTGTCATCAACCCGGCGGCCCTTCACGAATGTCGTGAGGTCAGCCGACAGTTCATCGAGCTTCAGGCCAGATACAAAACAACCCAACTGATAAGTGTGCGTGCCGATATCGCCAACGCAGCCACCGGCCCCAGTCTTACTGGGATCAGTACGCCAGGCCGCCTGCTTCTGTCCGGATTTCTCCAAGTCAGTCGTGAGCCAGTCCTGTGGATATTCGCCCTGCACTACGCGAATGTCGCCGAGTTCACCGGCGGCAACCATGGCCCGCGCATGACGGATCATTGGATAGCCGGAATAGTTGTGAGTGAGGGCGAAAATGACATTCTTGTTTTTAGTCAGAAGTTTTTCCAGTGCCAGCGCTTCCTTGAGATTGAGCGAAAGCGGCTTATCGCAAACCACATGAATGCCCGCTTCGATGAACGCTTTAGCTGCCGGAAAATGCATATGGTTGGGCGTGACGATGGAAACCACTTCAATGCCGTCCTTACGCTTGGCTTCAGCCTTCGCCATCTCGCGGAAATCCGCATAAATGCGATCGGCTGCCAGTCCAAGTTCCTCGCCAGATGCTTTTGAACGCGCCGCATCCGAAGAAAGCGCGCCAGCCACAAACTCATAGTGATCGTCCATGCGTGCGGCGAGCCTATGAACCGCACCGATGAATGCTCCCTGTCCGCCACCCACCATGCCAAGGCGGATTTTCCCCGAGCCTTTCGCGTCGCTCCTGCCCTCGATTGCCATTTCCGCCTCCTACAAACCTAACAGCCGTTTGATCTGCGCCTGATCAGTCTTGCCGCCGGCAAAATCATCAAAGGCCCTTTCGGCAACGCGTATGAGATGGCCAGCAATAAATGGCGCGCCCTCAGCCGCCCCCTGCTCGGAATGCTTGATGCAGCATTCCCATTCCAGCACCGCCCAAGAAGAATAGTTATATTGCGAGAGCTTGGAAAAAATCCCGCCAAAATCAACTTGCCCATCACCCAGCGAGCGGAACCTTCCGGCCCGGTTGATCCACGGTTGATAGCCCGAATAAACTCCCTGCCGTCCCGTGGGGTTCAGTTCCGCATCCTTCACATGGAAGGCGCAAATGCGCTCGTGATAGATGTCGATGAAGGCAAGATAATCCAGATGCATCAGCACAAAATGCGAGGGATCATAATTGATCTGGCAGCGCTTGTGGCCCTTGAGCGCATCAAGGAACATTTCGAAGGTTGCGCCATCAAACACATCCTCGCCGGGATGAATTTCATAGCCCACATCAACACCGGCCTCATCATAGGCATCAAGAATAGGCTTCCAGCGTTTGGCCAATTCGCCGAAAGCTGTTTCAATCAGGCCCTGCGGGCGTTGTGGCCACGGATAGGTAAAAGGCCAGGCCAGCGCACCGGTGAATGACACCGTCGATGTCAGCTCAAGATTTTTGGAGGCCTTGGCCCCCATCATCATTTGCTCGACCGCCCATTTCTGCCGCTCCTTGGGCTTGCCGTGCACGGCTGTCGGGGCAAAGGCATCAAAGGCCTCGTCGTAGGCCGGGTTCACCGCTACGAGTTGGCCCTGCAGGTGGGTTGAGAGCTCAGTGATCTCAACCCCATTCTTCTTGGCAATGCCTTTCAGTTCGTCGCAATAGGTTTTGGATTCCGCCGCCTTCTTGAGATCAAAAAGCCTGCCATCCCAGGTTGGAATCTGCACGCCCTTGTAACCCAGCGAACCCGCCCATTTGGTGATGCTGTCAAAAGAATTGTAGGGCGCTGCGTCGCCTGCAAACTGTGCCAGAAAAATCGCCGGGCCTTTGATGTTCGTTGCCATGGAAAGACATCCTCATATGTAGCTGTTCAACACACCTTCGAGATATTCCTGGCGGCCAGACTTTGGCTGCGGGTCGAGTCCCGATTTAAGGACACGGGCCGCAATCTTGTCCAGACTTTCTTTGCCCGCAAGCATGGCCTGGTTCTGCGGCTCTTCCCATTTTGCATAGCGCTTGGCTACGGCCTTCTCCATCTTGCCGTCTTTCACCATTTGCGCCGCAATCAAAAGCCCGCGCGCGCAGGCATCCATCGATCCCACATGCGCGTGGAGCAGGTCATCGGGATCAATCGACTGACGCCTGATCTTGGCATCAAAATTAAGACCGCCGGTAGTGAAGCCGCCGGCTTTCAGCACTTCAAACATGGTGAGTGCCACCTCGGGACCATTCATGGCGAACTGGTCCGTGTCCCAGCCCAGCAAATAGTCGCCGCGGTTGATGTCGAGCGAACCAAACACACCCAGCGCTGCGGCAAGGGCAATCTCATGCTCAAAACTGTGGCCCGCCAGAATGGCGTGGTTCTGCTCAAGATTGAGTTTCACATCATTTTCAAGCCCGTAGGATTTGAGCAGGCCATAGATCGAGGCTGTGTCGTAATCATACTGGTGCTTTGTCGGTTCCTTGGGCTTGGGCTCAATGAGAATAGGCCCCTTGAAGCCAATCTTGTGCTTGTAATCGACAACCAGCGACAGGAAACGGCCAGCCTGTTTCAGTTCCTGCCCGATATTGGTGTTGATGAGCGTCTCATAGCCTTCGCGCCCGCCCCACATCACATAGTTTTCGCCACCCAGTCCCTTGGTGACGTCAAGACAATGCTTCACCTGGGCGGCACAATAGGCAAAAACGTCGGGATCAGGATTGGTGGCAGCACCTGCCATGAAGCGACGGTTGGAAAACATGTTGGCCGTGCCCCAGAGCAATTTCTTGCCAGACTTCGCCATCTTGCTTTCGAGGATATTCGCGATGGCAGTCACGTTAGCGTTGAACTCCCTCAACGACTTGCCTTCCGGCGCGATGTCGAGATCATGGAAGGTGAAATAGTCAATGCCGAGGAGACGCAGTGTTTCAAACATCACATCGGCTTTGGTCGCCGCCGCTGCCATCGGGTCGCCCATATGATGCCACGGGCGGTTGAACGTCTCGCCACCAAAGGGATCGGTACCCGGCCAGCACAATGTGTGCCAGTAGCAAACCGCAAAGCGCAAATGCTCCGCCATGGTTTTCCCCAGGACTTTCTGTTTCGGATTGTACCAGCGATAAGCCAGGGCATTCTTGGAGTCCGGTCCCTCATACTTGATAGGGTCCGTGATGGAATAAAACTTTGTCATGAGCGATTGATCTCCCTGGTCGCAGAATAAAGTTTGGCATAGCGGTGATAGGTGTCTTCGTAAGAGGCGCGCAGCTTTGCATTTGGCGAAATTGTCTTGGCGGTTTTGGGAGCCGTACACACGGAAGCAACCGATGCGCCCGTTGCCGCAATGAGGCCAAGCCTTGCGGCCCCGAAGGCCCCGCCGAAGTCCCCATCCATCGGCACATCAACCGGAATATTAAGTACCGTGGCAATAATCCTGAGCCACAGTTCCGAGCGTGAACCGCCGCCAACGGCGGTCACGCGGTCAACACTTGTGCCCGCAGCCTTAAGGGCCTCAAGGCAATCGCGGAAAGCAAAGGCAACGCCATCAAGCACTGCATGGGTCAGAACATTGGAATCGGTTTCATGGCCAAGACCCATCAGAATGCCCCGCGCCTGCGCATCAGCCACAGGCGTGCGCTCACCCGAGAGATAGGGCAGGAACATGGCCGACGACGGACCGCTTATTTTGTCTCCGAGTTTTTGCGTGAGCTTTGGTGCAGGCGTTCTCAAAATACTGGCCAGCCATTCCAAACTTGCCGTAGCAGAAAGAATAACGCCCATCTGATGCCAGGTATCCGGCACCGCGTGGCAGAAGGCATGCACCGCGCCTTTGGTGTTGGGGCGGAATTTCTCGTTGGAGACGAACAGCACACCCGATGTGCCAAGGGATACAAAGGCGGCGCCGGCATTGACCGCACCCATGCCGCAGGCGGATGCGGCGTTATCACCTCCGCCACCTGCAACGAAAGGAAGCTTTGGCATGCCCCAGGCCTTGGCAACGGAAGGCGAAAGTCGGCCAGTTGCTTCCGAACCTTCATAAAGCTTCGGCATCTGCTCGCGCCGCATATCAGATGCCGTCAATAATTCGTCCGACCACCGGCGCTTTGCCACGTCCAGCCACAGGGTTCCAGCCGAATCAGACATGTCAGAGGCATAATCCCCGGTCATGCACAGGCGGACATAGTCCTTGGGCAAAAGAACCTTCGCAACCCTGTCAAATGTCTCAGGTTCGTGCTTTTTGACCCAGAGCAATTTTGGTGCGGTAAAGCCCGCCATGGCAATGTTGCCCGCTATTTCGCGGGAACGCGGCTCACGGCTTTCAATTTCTGCACACTCGGCAAACGACCGCGCATCATTCCACAGGATTGCGGGCCGCAAAACCTTGTCCGACTTGTCAATCAGCGTGGCCCCATGCTGCTGGCCCGAAAGCCCGATGCCCTCAACGGCGGCCACGGCTTTTGGCTTCGCTTTCTTCAGGAGTGCCACAACCTTCTGCGTGGCCTTCCACCAGTCCGCCGGGGCCTGTTCGGACCATCCCTCATGCAGCCGTGACACTTTCAGGGGAGATGTGGCAGACGCCACGATCTTTTGCCTGTCATCAATCAGCACGCCTTTAACCGAGGAAGTTCCAATATCAAGTCCGAGATACATATGTCTGCTTTCTAAGGAAGATTGTCGCGCACGAAGATGTCGATGCGAATGTGTTCCATGGCTTCGACGAGTGGCGCCTTGTCAGCCTTCGCCATCAGCACGCGAATGGCGCTGCGTACCTCATGGCCCGCGTTCTGGTTGATGATGACGTCGATGGTGCCGTCAACCAGGGCCCGGCGCGTGTGATCGGTGAGTTCATGGGCGATGTAAGTAACCTGATTTTGCCGCCCGGCATTTTCAAGCGCCGTAACGATGCCGCGCGCGCCCGCACCCACATTGTAGATGCCAATAAGATCGGGATGGTCGGCAAGCATTTGCGCGGTGACTTTTTCAACCCGCTGCCAGTCGTCGCGCGATTCCAGAACAGGCAAGATGGTGAGATGCGGAAATTCATGCAGCATCACCTGTTCAAAGCCAAAGCGCCGTTCGATGTGATCCCGGAGCGAAAGGGAGCCGGCAATCAGGCCAACTTTGCCTTTCCTGTTGCCAAGATAGCGCCCCATCAGCGTGGCGGCGGTCCGCCCCGCGCTCGAATTATCGATCCCCGCATAATGGGACCGCTTTGAACTCGGCACGTCAGACACCAGTGTCACAACGGAAACACCGCGCTCCACCAATCCATTGATGGCTTCGCGCACCCGCGGGTGATCGAGGGCCACGGCGGCCACCCCGTCATAAATATCGCCGATACTGTCCAGTGTCGTAGCGAGTGTGCTGGCGTCAAACACATCGGTAAGGCGGAGGTCAATATGCACACGCTCGGAAACCATGCGTGCGGCATTGGCGCGCACCTCTTCGCCAAGCTCGATCATGAAACTGTTGTTGCCTTCCGGCAGCACGAAGCAGAAGCGGTATTCCTTGCCCTTTGCCAGGCGTGCCGCCAGCCGGTCCGGCTGATAGTTTAAATGCCGGATGGCTTTTTCAACCCGCGAGGCAGTTTGCGGCCTGACTGCGGCGCGCCCATTCAGCACCCGGTCAACGGTTGCAACGCTAAGACCGGCCTCCAGGGCCACATCCTCAATAGTAACTCTTGCCATGCCCCATATGGACTCGCAGGCAGAATTTTGTCAATTCCTGATAGGCGTCTATCAGAACTATTCTAGCTGGGCGAAATGCCGTTGACGCCGAGATATGCCGAGTAAAGTGAGGTGCAGCCGCAAATAAAGAGACGGTTCAATTTTGCGCCCCCGAAGCACACATTGGACACCAGCTCAGGAATGAGAATTTTGCCAATCAAGGTGCCATCGGGAAGGTAGCAATGAACCCCATCACCAGCGCTGGTCCAGATGCGCCCATCCCGATCCACGCGAAAACCATCAAACAGACCCGCCGTGCAAATGGCAAAGACCTTGGACTTGCCAAGGGCTTCCCCATTGTCTTTCACGTCAAAGCGGCGGATGTGCTTGTTGCCGTTGCGCTTGTGGCTGACGCCCGTGTCGGCGATGTAAAGATATTTTTCATCGGGCGAGAAGGCCAGTCCGTTCGGTTTGTCAAAGTCAACGCAAACCAGGTCAACTTCGCCGCTCAGGGGATCAACCCTGTAAACGTGATTGCCGCCAATTTCGCTTGTCCCTTGCTCGCCCTCATAATCGATGAGATGGCCGTAAGGCGGATCCGTAAACCAGATGGAGCCGTCCGATTTCACCACCACATCATTGGGCGAATTGAAGCGCTTTCCTTCAAAGTTGTCGGCAATGACTGTGATGGAGCCATTGTGCTCCGTGCGTGTCACGCGGCGCGCGTAATGCTCGCAGGAAACCAGACGCCCCTGGCCGTCCACCGTATTCCCGTTTGAATAGTTTGAAGGATGGCGGAAAACCGAAACCGAGCCATCGGTTTCGTCGTAACGCAGCATGCGGTTGTTCGGGATGTCGGACCAGATGAGATAGCGCCCCGCCGCAAACCAGGCCGGTCCTTCCGACCAGCGCGCCCCCGTCCACAACCTCTCAACACGCGCATGGCCGATGATGCATTCATTGAAGCGGGAATCGATATCTTCAAAGCCTGTGCCTTCAACTGCGCCGTAATACATCTTCTACCCCTGTTCCAAATTATTAGGATTGTGATACGTTATCGATAACAAGCAAATCTCGAATGAGAAAGCGCATAGTAGAAAGTGGCAACAATAAAAGCAAACGAAAGACGTGGATCCGCCCCCACTATGGCTGATGTAGCAGCCAAAGCCGGCGTTTCTACAATGACCGTATCCCGGGCCTTGAAGGATGGCGCCTCAATTGCCGCTGACACCCGGAACCGTATTATCAGGGCAGTTGAGGAGCTGGGTTATGTGCTTGATCAATCGGCGGGCTCGCTCTCATCGAAGCGCACGGGCTTCGTGGCGGCCCTCATCCCATCCATCAACAATTCCAACTTCGCCGATACCGCCCGTGGCATTACCGATGCCTTTGCCGAAACCGGCCTGCAACTGCTTTTGGGTTACACCGGCTACTCGGTGGAAAAGGAAGAGCAGCTCATTGAAACCATGCTGCGCAGGCGACCCGAAGGAATCATTGTTACGGGGGGAAGGCACACGCCGCGCGGACGAAAGCTTTTGGAGCAGGCGGCAATCCCCATAGTTGAAACCTGGGACCTGCCGAAGTCTCCCGTGCAGCATGTTGTCGGTTTTTCCAATGCCGACGCAACACGGAAACTGGTGAAATATCTCTATGGCAAAGGCTATCGCCGCATCGCATTCATCGGCGGCTCAACCAGCCGGGATACGCGCGGTGCTGACAGGCGCGCCGGTTACGAGGCTGCCGTGGCCGAGCTTGGCATTGGACCGGGGCGCGTGATTTCTTTTGGCACCCCGCCCATTTCCATGCAGCAGGGCGGCGAAGCCGTGGTGCGCCTTATTGAGCAATGGCCGGAAGTTGAAGCGGCAATCTGCGTCTCCGATCTCTCGGCCTTTGGCGCGGTGATGGAATGCCAGAGGCGCAAATGGCCCGTGCCCAAACGCATCGCCATTGCAGGCTTTGGTGATTTTGAAGTGGCAAGCTGTTGCGTTCCTTCCATCACCACCGTCGGCGTCCATTGCTATGACATCGGCCACCGGGCCGGAAATCTGCTGATACGCGCCATTGAGGGCGCGAGGGCCGAAACGGAACTCGCAACCGAAACCATCATCACGGAATACCAGGTCATTGCCCGCGAAAGTGCGTGAGATCAAAAGGCGATTTGAACCTTCATGGCGCGCGCCCGGTCACCTGCGAGTTGAAAGGCTTTCTCGGCATCCTGCAACGGCAGGACTTCCGTGAGCAAAGGCTTTAAATCAACGCGGCGTTCTGTTGATAAGATCGACCGCCAGCGCGAATTCCTCGTGAAAACGGAATGATCCCCGGATTTCGATTTCCTTCGCCACGATCATGTTTTGTGGAACAGAAATATCACCGCCCAAACCCAGTTGAATGAGAACACCGCGTGGTTTCAGAACCTCAAGGCCAAGGCGTAACGCCTGCTCGTTGCCTGACGCTTCGATCATCACATCGAAGTGACCCTTGTTGGCTTTGAGCGGCGTCATGGCTTCCGCATTAGTCATCACATTCACCGTGCGGTCGGCACCCACTTTCTGCGCCAATCCAAGCGTGTAATCGGAAACATCAGTTGCTGTTATTTCCCGCGCCCCATGGGCCCGCGCGGCAACGATGGCCAGGGCCCCGATGGGCCCGCAACCCGTAACCAGAACATTCTTGTTCGCCAGCGAGCCGGCACGCACAATGGCATGGAGTGTAACTGCAAATGGTTCGGCAAAGGCAGCTTCTTCCATTGAAACGCCAGAGGCAATTTTATGGCACTGGCTTTCCAATGCGATGAGGGATTGCTGGAATGCCCCTTGCACATGGGGCATGCGCATGGCGCTGCCGTAGAACAGCATGTCGAGGCAATGATTTTGCTGCCCTTTCTGGCAGTATATACAACTGCCGCAAGGCCTGCTGGGACTGACGGCAACAAGATCGCCAATTTTCACTGAAGTAACGCCAGCGCCAAGTGCGGTAATTTCGCCCGCAACCTCATGACCCAAAACCATGGGTTCCTTCAAACGGATCGTTCCGAAACCGCCATGGCGATAGTAATGCAGATCGGAACCGCAAATGCCGCCACGCCTGATGGCTACTGCCACCTGGCCCGCTCCCGGCGCGGCAACGTCACGCTCTTCAATGCGAAGATCAAGCGCCTTGTGAATGACAACAGCTTTCATGGCTTTCACACAACCTGTGTCAGCAAATTTTGTCCAGAAAAATGCGCCGCCAGATTATCCCGCACAAGCTGGCCCATGGCTTTACGTGTTTCAACTGTGCCTGAGGCATGATGCGGTTGCAGCACAACATTGGGAAGGGTAAGGAATTTTGCATCGATGTTGGGTTCATTCCAGAACACATCAAGCCCTGCGCCTGCAATCCTGTTGCCCATGAGCGCATCGAGCATTGCGGGTTCATCAACAACGGAACCACGGGCAACATTGATAAAATACCCATTCGCGCCAAGCGCCTCGAATACCTTAGCATCAATCAGCCGCGCCGTGCCGCTGCCACCCGCAACAGTGGCAACTAGAAAATCGGAATTCTTCGCCAGCGCCAGAATTGAATCTTCATAGGTGAAATTGAGATCATCCCTGCGCCGCACATCGAAATAGGAAATCTTCATGTCAAAGCCAACGGCCCGTTTTGCGACAGCCGCACCCACGCGGCCCATGCCGATGATGCCGAGTCGCTTGCCATGAAAGCGCGTGACGAGTGGCATGTTGGCCTTCTTCCAGTTGCCATCGCGCACATAGGCATCGGCCAGGGGAATTTTGCGCGCCACGGAAATCAGAAGGCCAAGGGCGATGTCTGCCACATCCTCGGTCAGCACATCCGGCGTGTTGGTGACCTTGATGCCGCGTGATTTCGCCGTGGCGAGATCAATGGCATCCGTTCCCACGCCATAGCAGCTGATGATTTCAAGCTTGGGCAATTTTCCGATGAGATCGCCATTGGCGCCAAGTTCACCGCGCGTTGCGATGGCGCGAATTTTGTCAGACCGGACAGACACAAATGCCGGTTTGTCGGTGGCTTCCCACAATTTGTGCAGGCGGTAATTTCCTTCAAGCGGCTCCATATCCCAGTGCGGGTAGGGGCCGATCATCAGCACATCCGGGCGGTTCATGTCTGCTCCTGAAAAATTTGTCTTGAGAATGTTATCGATAACATGATAGTCATTACACACTTATTTGGTCAAGCTCTGATTGTGAAGCCAGGGAGTTGTGGAGCTCATGTTGCTAAAATTATTTGATCTCACAGGCAAACGCGCCCTAGTCACGGGCTCCAGCCAGGGCATCGGCTTTGCCATCGCCGAAGGGCTGGCTGCAGCAGGCGCTGAAATTATTCTGAACGGCCGCAACAGGACCAAACTTGATAGTGCAGTTGCAGCATTGCGCGCAAAGGGCTTCGAGGTTCACGGGCTGGATTTTGATGTGACTTCCCAGGAAAGAGTTACAGAAGCTGTGGCCAGTATCGAAGCGGACATTGGCCCGATAGATATTCTCTTCAACAACGCGGGCATGCAGTTCAGAACACCATTGGAAGATTTCCCGCCGGAAAAGTTCCGTGAACTCATGCGCATGAACATTGAAAGCGCGTTCCTCACCGGCCAGGCCGTGGCACGCCCCATGATCAAGCGTGGCCGTGGTAAAATCATCAACATCTGCTCCGTGCAAAGCGAACTCGGCCGCCCTGGCATTGCACCTTATACCGCCACCAAGGGTGCGGTGAAAATGCTGACCAAGGGCATGTGCGCCGATTGGGCGAAATACGGCATTCAGGTCAATGCCATCGGTCCCGGCTATTTCAAAACGCCGCTCAACCAGGCCCTGGTGGACAATCCGGAATTTTCCTCATGGCTGGAGAAGCGCACGCCCGCCGGACGCTGGGGTGATGTCGGTGAACTCGTCGGCGCCGCCATATTTCTGGCAAGTGATGCCTCCTCCTTCGTCAATGGTCATATCCTCTATGTCGATGGCGGCATAACTTCGGTGCTGTGACATGTTCAAGGGTGCAGTCATTGTCATGGGTGTTACAAGCTGTGGCAAAACAAGTGTGGGCGAGGGACTGGCCAAGGAATTGAACTGTCCTTTCATTGAAGGCGACAAGCTTCATCCCGCCTCCAACATTGCAAAAATGTCGGCAGGAACGCCGCTCACCGATGATGACCGCTGGCCCTGGCTGGAAATAATCGGCAAAGCTATGAAAACTGAACGCGATGCAGGAAAAGGCGTAGTGGCGTCTTGCTCGGCATTGAAAAAGGTCTATCGGCAGAAACTAGCACAAGCTGCGGAAACGCCGATTACCTTCATATTTCTCCACGGCAGCCGGGAACTGCTGGCGGCCCGCATGGCATACCGCAAAGGCCATTTCATGCCAACATCGCTCTTGGATAGCCAGCTCAAGACCATTGAAATTCCGGGACCCGAAGAGAAGGCACTTCATCTCGACGTGGTGCTGCCGCTGGATGAATTGATTGTTCGTTCAAATGAATATCTGATGTCGCAGGGAGTTCGCCCATGAGCCAATCCGTTTCAATCATTGGTGCAGGCCTCATGGGCTCGGCCATTGCAACGCGGCTTCTCGAATGTCGGCACAAGGTGACGGTCTTTGATATCGACGTCGGCAAAACTTGCGGCCCTTGCCAAGCTCGGGGCAATGCCCGCCAGCAGTATCCACGAAGCAACTGCGAATTCAGACTTTGTCATTCTGAGTTTGAATCATGCTGACATCGTGCGCAAAGCCGTTTTTGGCGACAACGGAATTGCCAGCGCTGCAACCATCAAAAAATTACTGATTGATATGTCCTCTATTGATCCCGCCGCAACCGCGGAGATGGCGGCACAACTCGAAAAAGCGACTGGCATGAAGTGGGTGGATTGCCCGCTGTCAGGCGGCGTGCCCGGCGCTCTCTCGGGCAAATTGACCGTGATGGCAGGTGGCGAAGAAAAAGATTTTGAACACGCCCGTCTGGTGATGAAAGACCTTTGCGCCAACTATACTTTGATGGGCGGTTCTGGCGCGGGCCAGACAACCAAATTGGTCAACCAGCTTTTTTGCGCGCTTGCCTTTCAGGCCGTAGCGGAAGCCGTAAAACTTGCCGAAGCTGGAGGCGTCGATGCAAAAAAAATTCCGGCGGCACTCGCAGGTGGCCGCGCCGACAACCGGATCATGCAGGAGTTCATGGTCAAATTTGCGGCCCGCGATTTCACTCCAACAGGCAGCCTCAATAACATGCTGAAGGATTTGGACTCGGTGCAGGCTTTTGCCCTTAAAACCAAAACACCACTGCCTCTCACCTCGGCAGTGACCGAGATACATCGCATTCTGGTTGCCATGGGACTGGGTGGCAGGGACAACGCCGAGGCCATGCGCCTCCTCGACGGCACGCGCGCATAGGGCGGCGATAAAGTGTTGACTCGGGGAAAATCTCATCCTAGAATGTTATCGATAACAATTGATTGGAGGGTAAACCTCTGGCGTTATTGGGAGGACAGTTTGGACCAGCGGCTCGTGGCTTTTGAACACATCACCAAGCGCTTTGGCGGCACCACTGCCTTGCGCGATGTGTCGCTTGATCTGGCCGCCGGTGAAATTCTGGCCCTGCTGGGCGAAAACGGCGCCGGCAAATCCACCCTGATCAAATCGCTAGCGGGCATTCACACCCCCGATGAAGGCCGCATCCTGTTCAAGGAAGAACCCTATTTCCATCGTCCGCCGCAACCCAATGAGAAGCAGAAGGTTGCCTTCATTCATCAGGATCTGGGCCTCATTGAATGGATGACCGTGGGTGAAAATGTAGGCCTCGCCCAGGGCTTCTCCATGTCGAAAGGCCTGATCGATTGGCGCGCCACGGAAGCCCGCGCTGAAAATGCCCTTCGCCTGGTGGGTTGCGATTTCGATCCCACGCGAAGGGTGCAGGATTTGAGCCGCACCGAAAAATCACTCGTGGCCATTGCCCGCGCGCTCGCCGTTGAAGCCGATGTCCTCGTGCTGGATGAACCCACTGCCAGCTTGCCCGCCGATGAAGTGGAACGCCTGTTCAAAGTTCTGCGCTCTCTTAAAGCGCGCGGCGTCGGCATGATCTATGTCTCTCATCGCCTCGATGAAATTTTTAAACTCGCCGACCGCGTGGCCGTGTTGCGCGATGGCAAACTGGTAGGTGACCGCAAGGTTTCCGAAACCACGCCGACGGAACTCGTCAACCTCATAGTGGGTCGCGCCGTAACTCAGCTCTATCACCGTGCTGATCGCCGGGATGGCCCTGAAACCCTGACTGTAACAGGCCTGATCGGTCCGGGCGTTGGTCCCGTTTCATTTGCAGCCCGCGCCGGTGAAGTGCTTGGCCTTGTCGGTCTTCGCGGCGCTGGGCAGGAAGCTGTGGGCCGCTGCCTGTTCGGCGCGGAAACTTTTTCCGGTGATATCAGACTCGATGGTAACTCGCTCAGCTTGAGGTCGCCTTCCGAAGCGCTATCCCAGGGCATTGGTCTTGTGGCGCGGGATCGCACCGAAGAGTCGGTAGCGCTGTCGCTCTCTATCCGCGAAAACACATTTCTCAATCCCGGCGCTATCGGGCGTTCGCTGTTCTCCATCCTGTCACCGGCGCTGGAAGCTTTGCAAGCCATCGACATTGGCAAAACGGTTGGATTGCGGCCCAATGATCCGCATTTGCCAGTTGAAGCTCTCTCCGGTGGCAATCAGCAGAAGGTCGTTGTAGGCCGCTGGCTGGCCACTGGCAGGCGGCTGTTGATCGCCGAAGACCCAACCGCTGGCGTTGATGTCGGTGCCAAGTCTGAAATCTACCACCTCATTTCGAAGGCACTGGAAAGCGGCCTGACGGTCATCGTCGTATCAACCGACTTTGAAGAGGTGGCCCACATCTGCCACCGCGCCCTGGTGTTTTCGCGTGGGAACATCGTGGCCGAACTTACCGGCAAAGATCTTTCAACAGAAGCTCTCATTCACGCCGCATCAGCCTCCGAGGTCGCTTAAGCAAATGCAATCCATTCAATCAAACGCCCTTGAGCCCACCCGCCACGAATTGAAGCAGCTTGAGCTTCAGTGCAAAACTCATGCGCCTCCTGCCAACCTATGGCCTGGTCATTCTCACCGTCCTGTTGATCGTTATTTTTTCGCTTACGCTGCCGCAAACATTTCCAACCCTTCTCAATGTGCGCTCGATCATTTCCGACAAGGCCATCATTGCGCTTCTGTCGCTGGGCGCCATGATCCCCATGGCGGCGGGCCGCATTGATCTGACCGTGGGTTACGGCATCGTGCTCTGGCATATCCTGGCTATCAGCCTGCAAACCGCCTACGGCATTCCCTGGCCCATCGCAGTGCTCATCGTGCTCTGCCTTGGGGCATTCATGGGCGTGCTGAACGGTTTGCTCGTTGAAGTCGCCAAGATTGACAGCTTCATCGCAACCCTCGGCACCGGAACAATTCTTTACGCACTTGCCCTGTGGCACACCGGCGGGCGGCAGGTTGTGGGCGTCGTGTCCGATGGCTTCTATGCCCTGAATTCCACCATGCTCTTTGGCCTGCCGATCACCGGTTACTATGTCCTCGCCATCGGTTTCTGCATGTGGCTGATTTTTGAATATCTGCCCATTGGCCGCTATCTCTACGCCATCGGTGCCAGCCCCAAGGCCGCAGCCCTCAACGGCATTCCAGTGCGCCGTTTCGTGATGGGAGCCTTCATAGCTTCCGGTGTGATGACAGCCCTCACCGGCGTGTTGCTCGCCTCCAAGCTGCGCATTGGCCAGGCCAGCGTTGGCCTTGAATTCTCTGCTGCCCGCACTGGTGGGCGCCTTCCTCGGCTCGACCACCATCAAGCCAGGCCGCGTCAATGTCTGGGGCACGCTTGTGGGCGTCATGATTCTCGCAGTCGGCATTTCCGGCATTCAGCAAACCGGCGGTTCATTCTGGGTAGAACCGCTGTTCAACGGCGTAACCCTGCTCGTGGCCATTGGCATAGCAGGTTACGCCCAACGCAAAAGAGGTGCGGCCCAGAAAGCACCTTCACCACCACCACCGCCGCCGCCACAGGGCGCGCGCGGCTAAAAGGGAGAGAGACTATGGATCGCAGACAACTACTTCTTCACGGCATCGCACTCGGATTTTCCGTCCCCGTGCTCACCAAAATTGCCTTCGCTGACTCTATAGCCGATGCCCAGGCCATCGTCGATAAATATGCCATGAAAGTGGACAAGTGGGATGGCCCCACGACCGGCCCCAAGGCCGCGGAAGGAAAATCCATCGTCGTGCTCGCTGGCGACATGAAAAATGGCGGCATCCTGGGCGCCACCAAAGGCGTTGAGGAAGCAGCCGCAGCCATTGGCTGGAAAGTGACCTCCATTGACGGCGCAGGCTCCGTATCAGGCCGCACCGCCGCCTTCGGCCAAGCCATGGCGCTCAATCCCAATGGCATCATCATCAACGGCTTTGACGCCGTTGAGCAGGCTCCCGCCATGGAAGCAGCCAAGGCCGCAGGCGTCCCCTTCGTCTCCTGGCATGCCGCACCCGTTGTTGGCCCCGTAGCCGAAGCTGGCGTATTCGCCAACGTGACGACGGACCCCATGCAGGTTTCAACTGCTGCCGCCATGTGGGCCTTCATTGATGCGGGCGGCAAGCCCGGTTGCGTATTCTTCACCGACTCGACCTATGCCATCGCCATTGCCAAGGCCAAGAAGATGCAGGAAGTCATCGAAGCCCTGGGCGGCACCACGGTTGAATGGGTGGATACCCCTATCGCTGAAACCTCCCAGCGCATGCCGCAGCTCACCACCTCGCTGCTGCAACGCCACGGCGACAAGTGGACCCACTCGCTGGCCATCAATGATCTCTATTTCGATTTCATGGGCCCATCGCTTTCAGCCGCTGGCATTGAAGGCACGGGCAAGCCAACCAACGTCTCCGCCGGTGACGGTTCTGAATCGGCCTACCAGCGCGTTCGTGCGGGCCAGTATCAGGCTGCAACCGTTGCAGAGCCTTTGAACCTTCAGGGCTGGCAATTGGTAGACGAACTGAACCGCGCCATGGCAGGTGTTGCCTGGTCGGGTTACGTCTCGCCGCTCCATGTTGTCACCAAAGCCAATGTTGAGTTCGATGGTGGACCCTCAAACACCTTCGATCCCGGCAACGGCTACCGTGACGAGTATAAGAAAATCTGGGGCAAAGCATAACTCCCTGTCTCCCCTTGGGTGCGGCGCTATCCACGCGTCGCACCTCCTTTTCAGGAAACAATCATGATCATTCGTTACGCTTTCTTTGAGGGCGAAATTCACCATGGCCAGGAGCAGGCCTTCCGTGACTTTGTGAAACAGCGCCTCGTGCCCCTCTGGACCAAATTTCCCGGTGCCCAGGAAGTGCGCGTGCTGGATGGCGGCGAGCGCGACGAGGGAGCGCCCACCTTCGCCATGGCGCTGGCCATTCGCTATCCCGATCTTGCCACTTGTAAAAAGGCCCTTGAATCTGCTGTGCGTTTCCAAAGCCGCGAAGTGACCGGAGACCTCCTCAAGATGTTCACCGGCCGCGTGCATCATCATGTATTTGACGCCAACGAGTATCCGACTAAATAGGGTCGCTCGTTAATTGGAATGAAGGCGTAAAACATGTCGAAT
Organism: uncultured Alphaproteobacteria bacterium; assembly: GCA_963766425.1. GTDB lineage: Bacteria > Pseudomonadota > Alphaproteobacteria > Rhizobiales > Aestuariivirgaceae > Aestuariivirga. The sequence goes on along the minus strand of CAVYAB010000003.1, from coordinate 28,093 downwards.
GCAGAAATCGGCCTCATTGGCTTGGGCGTAATGGGCTCCAACCTTGCCCTCAACATTGCGGAAAAGGGAAACCGCATCGCGGTGTTCAATCGCACGCCTGAACGTACCGATGCCTTCATGTCCCAGGCTGGAGATTTGAAAGCCAATCTAGTTCCCGCCAAATCCATGGAAGAATTCATCGCCAGCATTCGCCCGCCGCGCCCGGTGATCATCATGGTGAAGGCGGGCGAGGCGGTAGATGAACAAATCGCAGGACTCAAAAAACTCATGGCGAAGGATGACATCATCATTGATGCCGGCAACGCCAATTTCCGGGATACCATGCGCCGCTTCCAGGAGCTTGAAGGCAGCGGGCTCACCTTCATCGGCATGGGTGTATCGGGCGGCGAAGAGGGCGCCCGCCATGGTCCCTCCATCATGGTTGGCGGAACGCCAGCGTCCTATGCGCGGGTTGAAAAAGTTCTCACCGCCATCGCGGCCAAATTCAAGGGCGAACCCTGCTGCGCCTGGCTCGGCCCCAATGGCGCGGGCCATTTCGTCAAGACCATCCACAACGGCATCGAATATGCCGACATGCAGATGATTGCCGAAATCTATGGCGTGTTGCGCGATGGCTTGGGGATGGCACCCAAAGCCATCGGCGAAGTCTTTGCCAAATGGAACAAGGGCAGGCTGAATTCCTATCTCATCGAAATCACCGCCGCCGTGCTGGCCGCCAATGATCCCAAGTCGGGCAAGCCCATGGTCGATATGATTGTCGATTCCGCTGGCCAAAAAGGCACGGGCCGCTGGGCCGTTATTGAGGCGCAGATGATGGGCGTTCCGGCAACGGCCATTGAAGCGGCCGTTGCGGCGCGGAGCCTGTCGTCCATGCGGGCCGAGCGGGCCGCCGCTGCCAAGGCTTATGCAAAGGCCAGCGCACACTCTCTCGGCGATCCCAATTCCTTGATCGACAAATTGGAACTTGCGCTTTTTGCCGGAAAAATTGCCGCCTATGCGCAAGGCTTTGCAGTGCTTGAAGCAGCCTCAAAGGAATTCTCCTGGGACGCTGCCCATGGCCACCATCGCCCGCATCTGGCGCGCGGGCTGTATTATCCGTTCGCAGTTCCTTGATACCATCGCCACGGCCTATGAACAGAACAAGGGCCTCACCAATCTTCTGGTTGCTCCTGATTTCGTCACCATGATGCAGGGCGCAACACCAGCACTCCGCCATATCGTTGCCCGTGGCGCGCAGGAAGGCCTGCCCCTTCCGGCGCTTTCCTCGGCGCTGGCCTATTTCGATAGTTACCGCCAGGCAGCGTGGTACGGCCAATCTCATCCAGGCCCAGCGTGATTTCTTCGGGGCCCATGGCTTCAAGCGGCTGGACGCGGAAGGCGACTTCCACGGCCCCTGGGGCAGCGGCGCTTAACATTTTCTTTCGTCATCCCGGCGAACGCCGGGACCCAGACTTGCAACCAGCGAACTTGCCCATAGTCTGGGCCCCGACTTCCGTCGGGGTGACAGATAATTGTTGGGGCTGATGATTGACTCATAAATCCACTTCCCCCAAGACAAGACCGGTATCTCTTGGAGTGATCAATGGCCCTGCCGAAACGGCTTCTCGATGGTTATGCAAATTTCCGCAAAGGCCGTTACGCGTCTGAATCGGAACGCTATCTCAAGCTTGGCGAGGGCCTGCAGAAACCGACGATCATGATGATCGCCTGCTGTGATTCCCGTGCCGCCCCCGAAACTATTTTCGATGCGGGCCCCGGTGAGATGTTTGTGGTGCGCAATGTTGCCAATCTGGTGCCTCCCTATACGCCTGATGGCGGGCACCATGCGACGAGTGCCGCACTGGAATTTGCGGTGCTCTCCCTTGGCGTTGAACACCTCGTGGTCATGGGTCATGGCCGCTGCGGCGGTATCCGCGCCGCCGTGGGCGATGCGGGTCCCCTGAGCCACACGGATTTCATTGGCAGCTGGATGCGCGCCATCAAGGATGTGGCCCGCGCCGTTCCCGCGTAGCCACGATGCAGCCCTTCACGAACGCCATATCGAGCGCGCCTCGATTGAACACTCATTGGCGAACCTGCGCACCTTTCCGTGGATCCGCATGAAGGAAACTCGCAAGGAGCTTTCATTGCACGGCATCTGGTTTGACATCAGCATGGGTGAACTTCATGCCTATGACGAAGGCGATATCGCGTGGGAGCTGATCACCGCTTGAGCGCAGATATGCCTTCAGCAATCAAAGCCGGGCTTCTTTACTTTGTAATTGTTTTTGCCGCCGGATTTGTGCTTGGCACATTGCGTGTGACTGTCCTCTTGCCAATCACTGGCGAGATTGCGGCAGTAGCCATTGAACTGCCGGTCATGCTCGCCATCTCCTGGCTCGCGTGCCGCAGACTGGCCACGCAGTTTTCAGTTCCAGAAAAAATCCCGCACCGGCTTGCGATGGGAGCCGTAGCCTTTGGACTCCTCATGTTAGCTGAGTTCGGCTTGTCCGTATTTGCCTTCAATCGGTCAGGAGCTGAGTATTTTGCACTTTTCCTGACAACATCAGGGTTGTTGGGAATTGCCGGACAAATAGCCTTTGGGCTCTTCCCGCTCTTGCAGCTGAGACAAAAGGGCAATTGAACAATTTATTTGATGTATCAGCAATATATCATATAGTCGGACAGAGTTTTACTGGAGTTATACCCATGCGGATTGCTTCCTACAGCGACTTTGCGCTCCGCCTCTTGATGTACGCGGCGGTCAAGCATCCCGCTTATGTGACCATCACCGAGGTTTCCAAGGCCTATGGCATTTCGAAGAACCACTTGATGAAAATTACCCATGAATTGGCCCTTGCGGGCTATCTTGATACTTTGAGAGGCCGCAATGGCGGCTTGCGCCTCGCCAGGCCCGCCAAAGAGATTAATGTGGGGCATGTCATGCGCCTCACGGAAACCGGTTCAGCCCTGGTCGAATGCTTTGATCCCGCAACCAATCAATGCGTGATTACGCCAGCCTGTAAGTTAAGGCATGTCTTGCATGGCGCGCTTGAGGCATTTTTCGCGAAGCTGGAACAAACCAACCTCGCCGATCTTATAAGTGATAAGCGGAGTCTGTCCGCACTCTACCTCACCAAGGTCTAAACCGTCCGCCCGGTCTGTCAAACTGCCGCACCCGGCCTTTCTTAATAAAGATGTACTTGAAATACATTTTTAAGTGAATATTATCAGCTTACGTGTTTTGCGCGCTTAACCAAGTTGCCAGATCCACTAAAGGCGAAGGATACTAGCTATGAAACTATTTGTTCTGATTACTTTGTGCATAAGCCTGCTTGCTGGACCGGCGCTAGCCGACGGCGATGCTCTCACAGGCGAGAAAGTTTTCAAGAAATGCATGGCTTGCCATACCGTCACAGACAAAACCAACAAAGTCGGGCCACACCTCGTAGGTGTTGTTGGCCGCAAAGCTGCGGCCGTTGAGGGTTATGGTTATTCAGAGGGAATGAAAGAATATGCGGCGACCGGCGCTGTATGGGACGAGGCCACTCTGACCGCCTATCTTGAGAGTCCCAAGACCATTGTTCCCAAGACAAAGATGGCCTTTGCCGGAATCAAGAAACCAGATGAGCTGATCAATCTGATCGCTTACCTGAAAAGCAAGATGTAAATTTGGAAGGGTCAGCCGATGGGACACTTAAAGTCTAGGCCGCCTTAGCCAAGCGCCACCACCGCTTGGAAATAAGGACAGGGTGTCATGTGAAAATTCCCCGGCTATCGCTTGCCGTTGCGGAAACGCGCCCGAATGCGGCCAAAAAAATTTTCAGTTTGAATGGCCCGGGAATGATTTGGATCAAGTACCGGAAAATCAGTGAAGTGTAGAAATAAGTATCGCAGTTGTTCACAAGAGGAGAAGCACGTGCTGAAAACATTAAAATCCATGGGCGGAGTTGCGATCATTACATCCGTAATGGCAACGGCGGTTCACGCAGAAACAGTCGTAAATGTCACCCTGATCGACAAGGCAGGTTCATCTGATCTGAGCAAATCCATGAATCTGGGCATGGGTATGCACGGCAATATGAAATTGGCCAAGATGGCCATCAATGCCAACCCGGCGGCAGTGTCCCGTGGCGACGTGAAATTCAATGTCACCAATCTGGCAAGCACGTTGGTGCACGAGGTCATCCTCGCGCGGGTGACTGACGAAAATGAAATTCTCACTTACGACGCAGCCACCAACGAAGTGGACGAGAAAACCATCCAGACCCTGGGGCAACTCGCCGAAATAGATCCAAGCAAATCAGCTTCAATGACGCTGGAGCTGATACCCGGGAAATACATTCTCTACTGTAATTATGCAGGCCATTTCATGGCGGGCATGTGGACTGTGATTGAAGTGAAATGATCCAGCTCCTTAGAACCTTCAGCTCACATTAATTAGGGGAAATATCATGTCAGATCTTAAAACACTCAACACGCCGAACCTGTCGCGCCGCGGCCTGCTTGCGGCAACTGCGGTTGTTGCCCTGGGCACTGCCAAGGCCATTGCCCAGGACGCACAACCGGCCACGGTCGATATTTCGACCCTGCCGCGCGTGAAGCAAACCATGGTGGCCCCGCCGTTCCTGCCGGAGCATGAACAGGTGGCGGTGGGCGGACCGAAGATTGTGGAGGTGACTTTCACGATCGAAGAAAAGAAACTGGTCATCGACGGGGAAGGCACGGAAATCTGGGCCTTGACCTACAATGGCTTAGTCCCAGGCCCCATGATAGTGGTGCACGAAGGCGACTATGTCGAGCTCACCCTCAAGAACCTCGACACTAACCTCATGGAACACAATATAGATTTCCATGCCTCAACGGGAGCGCTCGGGGGTGGGGCATTGACGAAAGTCCTGCCGGGCGAACAGGTGGTACTGCGCTGGAAAGCAGTGAAGCAGGGCGTATTCGTCTATCACTGCGCGCCGGGCGATATTATGATCCCCTATCACGTGGTGCACGGCATGAATGGCGCCGTCATGGTGCTGCCACGCGCAGGCCTGAACGACGGCAAGGGCAATCCGCTCAAATATGACCGCGCCTATTATATCGGCGAGCAGGACTTCTACATTCCGCGCGACGAGACAGGCGCCTTCAAGAAATACGAAACGGCCGGTGAAGATCTGTCCGAAAGCCTCGATGTCATGAGAACCCTGACGCCAACCCATGTGGTCTTCAATGGGGCCGCAGGTGCCTTGACCGAGGATGCCGCACTGAAAGCCAAAGTTGGCGAAACGGTGCTCTTCATCCATGCCCAGGCCAACCGGGACACGCAGGCCCCATCTCATTGGCGGCCATGGCGACTATGTCTGGGACACCGGATCTTTTGCCGATGTGCCGGCCACCGGGCTCGAAACCTGGTTCATCCGCGGCGGTTCGGCCGGCGCCATGATGTACAAGTTCCGCCAGCCCGGCATCTACGCCTATGTCAATCACAACCTCATCGAGGCGGTGATGCTTGGTGCAACTGCCCACGTCGTGGTGGACGGCGAATGGGACGATGACCTGATGATGCAGGTTGCCAAGCCAGCACCACTTACAAATTGAGAACACGCCCATGGTCCGGACTGGCATTGCGTTTCTTGTTGCGGCACTGGCGCTGAGCTGGCCCGGAACGGCGCGCGATGCCGGTCAAAGGCCGCAAATGATCCCCATCGCCATTGGTGGGCACGCCCTGCAGGTTTCACCTCATGAAGTCACCATCGCCTCCTGGCGGCAGTGTTTCGCTGATGGGGGCTGCTCACATTTGCCAGTCGGTCCTTCGGTTTCAGATCAACTGCCGGTGACGGGTGTCAATTGGTTTGACGTGAACGAGTATCTCAACTGGGCCAATGCCCGCGACGGCGGAGGCCTGCGCCTGCCAACTCTTGACGAATGGCGCGTGATCGCCCGAACGCTCGCCCATGAAAAACCGGCACCACTCTTTACCGATCCGCGCCTCGCCTGGGCCGCGAACTATGGGCAAGAGACCACGCAATCAGGTCCACCTCGCATGGCTGGTTCTTTCTCAACAACGCCCGAGGGCATTTCCGATCTTGATGGTAATGTGTGGGAATGGACATCAAGCTGCGCCAAGCCCGGATTCGGCGACCTGTGCCCCGCTTATGTCACTGCAGGTGAACATGAAGCGGCGGTCTCTGTTTTTGTGCGTGACCCGGCGTCCGGCGGTTGCGCCACGGGAGCTCCGCCGACACACTTGGGTTTCAGGCTTGTGGCAGATATGCCAAAGCCAACTACCTGATCATGTAAACCTTGCGGATGGTTTCCTGCACTTTGCAGGTGCCGCGCCAGTCCTTTGGGAAAAAGGCAACCGTATCCGGCACGACCTCGATCACCTCGCCGGACTCGTGCGTATAGGTGCAGCGGCCGAGCAGGAAGTGGCAGAATTCGTCGCTGGTCACATGGCAGTTCCAATAACCCGGCGTACAAATCCAGATGCCGGATTCACTTTGGCCATTGGGGCCCTTGAAGATCACCACGCCGCTGGTGCGCGATTCCCCTTCGATCATGGTGGGGATGATACCCCAATCCTTGAACGGGCCTTCAAAGGTTGCGGGATTTTTTAAGTGCGGGGCGGAGGAGGTGAGGTTCATTTCTATCTCAACATGTAAACATTGCGCATGGTCTGGTGAACGGTGCAAACGCCTTTCCAACCCGCGGGAAACAGCACCATGGTTCCGGGGCTGACCTCGATGACGTCGCCACTCTCATGGGTGTAGGTGGCACGGCCCGAAACGAAATGGCACAACTCATCGCGGGGGATTTCCAGCGGCCAGGTGCCTTCCGTGCATTGCCACAGGCCCACTTCCGGCTGGCCATCCGGACCCTTGTGCAGCAGCACGCCGTCATTCTTGGAGTTTCCGGCAATCGGGTTGGGTTGGTGGCCCCAATCCTTCAGCGGGCCTGCGAAGGTTGCAGGCGCGTGCAAATGCGGCGCGGAACTGTCGAGCTTTGTGGGCATCAGGCGATCTTCCGGCGGGTGAGGCCGTCAATGATCCTGGCCGCCTTGGTGGGCCCGTGTTCGGCCCGCATGGCTTTCGAGGTTTTCTGCAGCTTCGCTTTCATCTTCTTGTCCGTGAGCATGGTCATGATCTTGGCCGCCAGTTCATCGTCGGTCCAGGTATAGCGGTCAACCTTGAAGCCGTGGCCCGTTTCCTCAACCCGCGTGGCATTGTCATGGCCATCCCAGACATAGGGCATGATGATGGCGGGCTTGCCGAAATAGAGGCATTCGGTGAAGGAGTTGTTGCCGCCATGGTGAATGACGCCGTCGACTTTCGGGATCACCGAAGGCTGCGGATACCACTTGTCGATCAGCACATTGGGCGGAATATCCGTATACTGATCAAGATAGTCGCCCACATTCACCAGCGCCCGCACCGGCATTTTGGCCAGAACCTTGATCACCCGCTTCAGCAATTCCGTATCGCCCGAGCCCAGCGAGCCATAGCTCACATAGAGCAGGGGCTTGTCATTATTCGCCTGAAACTGCGGCACTTTATAGGGCGCATCCTTCCGCACGCAGCCTTCGAGATATTGGAACTGCTTGGGCGAAAGCTTGTGCCGGCGCTTGAATTTTGCGGCCGTTGGATAAAGCAGGATATTCATGTGGGGGCTCGCCTCAAAAAATTGCCCCAGCGGATATTTCTTCTCGCCAACAGATTTCAGGAAAGCATTGAACGCATCATGGATCGGCTTGATCGTGGCGTTGAAATGCTTGCGGTATTTCGCAAAACCTTTCTTGTCCTTCTCGCCGCAGCCCGAGAGATGGGGCGGAATATCCGGATCCTCGATCTCGTTCTCCGAGCACGAAATCACCCGCACCCAGGGCTTCTTGTTGTCGCGGCCGTAGCGCTTGATCGCCGGAAACAGGATGACGTTGTCAACGCAGATGACATCGGGCTTCACCTCGGCGAGAACGGAGGGCAAATCCTTCTCCGCCCATTTCGCCGTCTCGACAATCATCTCCCAGCAGCCTTTCACATAATTGTCGATCTGATCGTAAGGCGACTTGCGGAAATTGGGGATGTGGCCATTGATGAAATCCACCCAGAACTTCGCCATTTCCTCAGGTGGCATGGGCGCCGACAGGTTCACCGCATGGGCCTCGAAGCCATAGCCCTTGTAAACATCGAGAAAGCCGGGATCCGACAGGAAAACCACCTTGTGGCCGAGCTTCTTCAGCGCCTGGCCAATGCCGACGGAATTAAGCGCCGGCCCGAAGGCCGCTTCCGGAAAAAGCGCTATCACTTTCTTAGATTTTTTCATCGCCGGTTTTTTGGCCGCAGGCTTTTTTGCCATTGTTCTCTCCCATGAATGGCAGTTCTTCTAGCAGAGCAATTGCGATCAAGGAATGAATTTGAGTGGGGCAAATACTGAAAGGGAAAATGGCAACTTGGGTGGAATTGAACCACTGACTCGAGGATTTTCAATTCCTGGAGTTACCTGTCCCCCGAACGGATGACCATAAAACGGGCACTGGCCCTGTGCGACTTTCAATCGATATTCTCCGCGCGCACTATGACCTCCTGACGAACTATCAAGTGTGAGCTTCAACTGAGCCGAAGGAGAGGCCGTCATGGCACATTACGAAGAAAATCTCGTTGACGAGTGGGATGCTGGCGAAGCCGAAGGGCAGTCGGAAGCTTATGACGAAATGGACGAGCTCGACGAGGGTGACGAACTCGATGAGGGCGACGACATGGACGAGCTCGATGAGCTCGACGAAGGCGATGAAATGGATGCCCTCGATGAGGGTGATGAAGGCGATTCCTGGGATGAATATGATGAGGCCGATGAGTTTGGCGAGGAATCCAGCATGGACGAAGCGCTGGCTTTTGCCCTTGCCGCCGAGGACTCAGATGAGTTCTTCCGCCGTCTGGCGCGCGTCGCGCGCCGCGTGGTCAGGACAGCAGCCACTGTCGCGCGCCGTGCAGCGCCGATAGTCGGCCGAGTTGCGCGCGCCGCCGCACCAATCTTGAGAGTCATCCCTCATCCCGCAGCACAAATTGCTGGCCGAGTGGCAGGCGTCCTGGGCCAACTCCGGATGGAAGGCGCTTCCGAAGAGGACGCCCTGGAGGCTATGTCCGAACTTGCCGCACGTAACCGGGCCGTGGCGCCAATCGCGGCCGCCGTTGCCGCACGCGCACTTATGCGCCAAGCGGCGGCAACTGCACCCGCGGCAGCACGCGTTCGGGCCGTTCGCCAGGTTCGACAGGCTGCACAAACCCTGGTCAACACCCGCGGACCCGCAGCCATTCGAGCTTTGCCGCGTGTTGTTCGCAGTGTGCGCCGTACCGCCGCGGTCCGCCGCACCCCGGCCCAGCAACGCCCGCAAGTTGCCCTCAACACGGCACGACGCGTTGCCGCAAATCCCGCTATGTTGCGCCGTTTGGCACAACCTCTCATGCGCGGCCGCGCCATCGTGGCACGGGTTATGCGAGGTACAGGTGGCGGCGCACTTGGTGTGCCCCGTTGCAATTGCGGCGGTGCGGGCCGCCGCGGCCGTACCTTTGTTGTTCGCGGGCCTGTCCGCATCACACGGCTCTGATATCTACTTGCGCGGGGGCCCGCACCGGCGGGGACCCCCCACGCTCTTTTTTCAATCGCAACATTTTGGGAGCCCGCCATGGCAGCGCCCGTGGTACTGCAATTTCTCGAAGGCAAACGGCGCGGTCTTGTGGCCAGGGCTGACAGGCTTTCACAGCTAACACCCCGCCGTGTTGGCTTGAGACCGCAGGACATGCCCTATGCGCCTTCGCGTGAACACTTCTTTGCTGCAAACCGCCGCCTGGGTGAGATCGGCCAGAGAAGCGTTAGTCAGGTTAAGCGCATGGACGCCGGCTGGAGCGCAGCAAACCCTGGCCAGCGCCTGATTGCGATGGCCATGGTGGAACGCGAAGTTGACCGCGCCCGTCGCAGCTTCGGCATGTTCTTCGAAATCTTCAGCCAGCGCGGCTCCAGCTTCGCCCCAGCCCTCGCGGCCCATGACGTGATCGCTGTGGATTGCTACCGCGCCATCCGTGCGGCAGCCCCCCAACTCCTCGCCAAGCCGTTGCTGAAACCCCTGACCTATTTGGAACATGGCTATTCGCCCGCCACGATGCGAAGGGGCGTGCAGCTCGCGCGTCTGCTCGGAGACCGCAATCCCTTCCCGGTGATCCGGATTCCTTGGGACCGCGACAATCCCTGGCAAGCCGTTTTCCTTCATGAGGTGTCCCATAATCTTCAGGCAGACCTGGGGCTGTGGCACGAGAACCGCACTTCGCTTACCCGGCGCATGATGAGTTCCGGCCAAAACCCGCAAGCCGTGTCCACCTACGGTCGCTGGCACAAGGAGATATTTGCTGATCTGGCCGCCATCCTGCTCGGTGGACCCGCTGCTGCCGCAGGCATGATGGTTTTCCTCGCCCATCCCGCGCCGCGCGCCATGACCTACAGGCCAGGCGGAGCCCATCCCACAGGATACCTCCGCACGTTTATCCTCGCTGCCATGATGGAACGCATGGGATTTGCCGAAGAGGCAGCTTCTGCAAAACGCATTTGGAGCACGTTCTACAATCCGCAGAAGGGCCACCGAATTCCAGGTCCAATCCTGCAATCGGCACCCTCGGCAATTCCGTTGATTGTCGATGAGATCGCCTTCCAGCCTCGCCGTGCGCTGGGTCAACGCGCCCTCGTTGACATCATTCCTTTCACGAAGCGGGATGAAACTGGCATTCGCCGCGGTGCGCTCAAGCTCGCCGCAGGCAAGGTTCCCGAAGAACTTCCACCGCGCCATTTGGTGTCTGCCTCTAGCATGGCATTAGGCAATGGGGCGAATGCGACACGCCTGTCGCATCTCGTTATTTCACATCTTTCACGTCTTGCGGCCGCTGAACGCGAGCGGCCACTCGTCCAGTTAGCAGCCGTGGCATGAGGACCAGCAAAATGATCACAACTAGCCCCGCCCTCCTTTCCGCATCAGATCTGGACCGCGCCCCGCCGCAAAAAACTGTCGAGTTGGTGTTGCGCAAGGCATTGAAGATCAGCGATCCGGCAAATGTCGAAGAGCTCTCGCGCGGTCTTCTCTTGCGCTATGGCAAGGACGCGCTTTTGATCGACCGCGAACGCAAGGGATTGCCCTTCAGTGTGGTGATAGATGCTGTTGCAACGACCGCAATCTCTACCGACAAGCGTCCGGAGATTGTTGACGCCCAGGGCGACCTCGAACGGGTTCTTGCCGAAATTGCGAGTGACCCTGCCTTGGCTGAGATCGGCGCCGAGATGCGGGGCTGGGCGCGCGCCATTCGCGCCGCCGCAGCCGATGGTCTGAATGCCGCCCGTTTTGCGCTTGATCCCCAATCCTCAGATCGCGCCATGACCGCGCGCCGCACACTTGGCGACTATGCCAGGGTTTCGCGCTATGCCGCTGCACTTACAACCTGCAGCGGCGGCGCCTTCTGCCGTCTGGCCCAGGCCTGCGATGCCATCGCCAGCCTTATCCTTGTCCTCCTCGGCGATGCATTGGCCGATGCCGGCGTAACCCGCAGCACCCATATCCCACGCGTTCCCGCAGCGACCCTGCGCCAGCGCCGCGACACGGTGATCAACGAACTGCAACTCCTGCACCGCAACGCCAGTGGTGTCTCCTCGCCGGACCTCTGGCCGCGCGGAACTGTTTCCCTGGTGCAGATCTATGATCAACTTGAGACGAGCGACACGGCAGACTTGAGATCACTGCTCGACGAAGGCTATCTGTCGCGTCAACTCGACGACCTGCTCGATCTCGCAGCTGACGCCTCCGCCGACGGCTTGAAGGCGCTAGGCTCGGTTGCCAGCATGAGCGTGCGCCGCTTCCGCCGGTTCATTTCAGTCGTTAGCGCCGAAATCCGGCCGCCGTCGCCTCCGCTTGCACGTTTCATCGCAGCACTTAGCCTATTCGTCCAAGGTTTCGCTGTAAGCAACGGCGGCTACCGGCTGCCCTTCCTCGCCCGCTCACCACTTCTCATGGGTCAGTCGTCACTCGTCGGCAACTCAGACACACAGACCATCGCGCTTATCCAGATTGCACTCGCTCGCTCGACCGCCGCCGAGTGGATTGATTGTCTGTGTTGCTCCTGCGACGAGGCCGATGCACAGAACATCATCTTCTTCGCCAAACTTGTCTATGACCTTGATCGGGCCATCGACCTCTACGCTTTTGGCACCGATCCAGCTGGACTCGGCGAAGCGGAAGTTCGCGCCGGCGCCTATGGTGCGATTGTTGAGCAGATAGATATTGCATTTAATACCCTATTGGGTGGATCACCGAGATTTGGCGCTGCCACCGCAGCGATCAGGTCCATGGCCCCAACCCTTATCGACTGGCGCCGTTTTGTTACCCCTATCCCCATGCTCCCCATTCCGCCCTTCAACCCAGCTATTCCCGCTGAAGTGGCTGATAATGCCCGTCGCTTGGCTGAAAATGCCCGTCGCGCGGCTGCAAATTCCGTTCGTCGTCGTCAGGCGCGCATGATGTCTGACTTGCTGTGTTATCAATTGAGAGAAGAACGCGCGAGTGCGCGTCTTGTTTCCACGATCACACCCATTTGCCGGCGCAACCTCATCGAGGACGTTCTGGCAGGACATGGCATCGCAGCCCTTATCGAAAGAACCCGGCAGGAAATCGCAATCGAAGGCGATATAAAACACAAATCCTGCCCCGTTGTCACCGATATGCTGATGCCGCCTGATTTTGAAACAGCTCTGACCTTCAGGGTCAATAAGAAAAAACAACTCCGCGTGAGGCTCGACAACGATGTTTGAACTTTACCGGGAAACTGCAGGAATAGGAGGCATTGATGGCCTTGCAACTAATCCACTCTGAAAATGCTGCGCTTCTCGCTCAGCTCAAACGTATCGACAAGAAACTGAAGAAACTTACAAAACAGGCGGATCTGAGCAGTCCGCTGTGGGCAGCCGTGGGAAAACTTGAAGCAATACGCGAAGAAATCGAGGACTGCTGTGACGGATGCTGCAGCAACAAAAAGGGAAGCGACTGTGATGAAAAGACCCTCTCGTTCTTGAATGACATTCTGAACGGCGACTCAAGCCTGCACAGCCTGTTTGTAGCCAGTAATTTGAATTCAGCGCAAGATATCGCGGGAAGCGCGGAAATGAATGTCAGTGAACAAGTCAACTATCTCTTTGGCGTATTGGAACCAATAGCAAAGGAAATGAATATTGCATTGCCGATCCGGAAACAAATGAGAAAAGCGGTCAAATGCGCGCGTGAACAAGTTTATGGCCGTCAAGAGTCACCAAACAACACTGCGACAGCCGCGTCTTGAATAAATGCGGGAACGCCGAAGTAAGCAAAGAGGATGAGCTATGTCGAACGCAGCCACACATGATGTTCTCCAACGCCTTCTGCAGCGCGTCCTGCGCGATGAGCTGCCGAACCTCTCACCCTCGGAACGTGCTGCTTTCGAGCAGCAGTTCGAAGGCTTCCTCGGCCGGTCGCTGGAGAGTGCCTCGAGTCCGACTGCTGCAAGTTTTCCCGATTTCATCGGCCTCGGTCCCAATGGTGTCCAGCCCTTCGACCAGATTCCCTATCCTCTGCTCAAGGCGGATTTCGATGAGTCGGTCGTTCCAAGCCAGGTTCACGCGGCGGCAGAACTCTATTTTATATATCAACACGAACGTATGAAAGTATTTGAAGTGGTGGACGTGCTGCGCCGCCTCTTCGCGCTTGGCCGCATGAAAATCCAGCAAGGGCCAGGTGCGCGCGGCCTTTACATCCTCGAGAAATGGCGGCCGCTGCGCTATACGCGGCGCGACCGCGGCCTCGCTTATCGCCGTGTTTTCAACTACGGCAGCATGCCCGCACCCCAAGGTGCGGCAGTAAATCGCAATTTCCATTTCCAATTCGTGGCCTTCAACTCATCGCTCGCCCAATACTTCCGCGACCTCGTCGTCGGCGAAGTTATCCGCGGCTCGGCGGAAATCTCCGACCGTCCGTTCGGCGCGATTGCCACGGTGCAGCGGCTTGGGACGGATCTGCGTTACGCCATCGACCGCGCGAGCTATGGTAATATTCTGGCTCTTGCCCGCGAAACCGGCAATTACCTCCAGACCTGCCTTGAATTGCTTGATGCACCCGACATCAAGAAGTCCTTCGACGCGATGACCAAATGGGATGTGGTTGAAGCCGTATCAAACCGTTATCTCGGCGGCATGGCGGAGCTCTCGCACCGCGCAAAGATGGCTGAGGTCGGGCGCAGGCTCTTGCAATTTATCGGCAGCAACGACTTCCCGTCCAGCGTCGATCCCGAGCTGTTCCGTTCGGAGGCGCGGCCCATGTCGGCCCAGGCCGAGGCCTGGATCGCCGCTTACAGGCTTACGCAGGAAGGCCGCAGTTTCCCCGGCGTGGATCGCAGCTTGCGGTGGGCGCTGGGCATCCCGGTGAACACGGCGCGCGCCCGCGTTCCCGCATAAGGCCGCCATGCCATGGCCACCCTGTGCTCGCTCTCAGCATTCGCCGCCGGCGGGCGGCAACCGGTCGTGCTCGATGCAAGACTGCTTCTCCGTCCCATGGGCCTTCCTTTGGCCACGGCGCTGTCACTGGTATGCGAAGTCTGGTTTAGCCGGGAGTTCATGTCGCTCATCAGTTTCAACGCTGATGATGTAACACCGCCCCCCTTTGCCGGACTCTATGATGATGAGGCGGGTAACCATGAACGCATCGGCGAGGGCCTCGAGATATGGCAAGCAGCCTACGCCAACGGTGTGGTGCATGGCGCATTCCAATGGATCGGCGATAATCCGCAGGAAAGCCCCGGCCGCGCCGTGTCCAAACCCGGTATCGTATCGTGCTTCGACGCTCTCATTCATACGCTGAACCCCAGTTTTGATCTGGGTTGGTCGCCACTCGTCACCTGTGGCCTGCAATCGCTGGCCCTTGCTGCGAGCCTTGCACCGGCTATTCCTGTAATTCTCACTTCTGCAGGCAAAGATGGCAACGCTCCTGCGCTTTGTCTGGACGCTGAGTTGGCGGGTGTTGGCCAACAACGCTTGCCTGAAGGGTCAGGGCTCAGTGCAGCACTTGCAGCCCGTACAACGCCAGCCCTTGAGCTCGCAGGTCTGATGGACACCCAAGTCGCAGGCGTTTGGCTAGCTGCCCCCAGGGCCAATCTTGTGAACAATCCGGATTTCCCCGGAGAGTACGCTCCCGAACGTTACCGGCTGACGGTCGCCGAATGCCTTCCCTGGCAAGGCTCGCAAACTTTTTGGACAAACCTGAATAATGGAGGGACAGTTGCGCGCTAGCAGCGGCACAAGGGGACCCGTGATCAACGAGCGTGAGCTGGTGATGATCACTGTGATTGGCACCATCGCCTCGCCTATCGCCGGTACGAATGCTTATCGCATCGGTCAGGATGGCAGGCCGCGTATCCTGCCCGGCACTGGCGGCATAGTACTGTCCCACCGTGTTGGAGACCCATGCGTCGGCATCGCTGGCGATCATATCGAGCCCGGCGTTTCCATCCGCAACGAAACCCGCTCGGTGAAAGGTGACCGCGACGGGCCGAACCAGGCGCTCCAGCTTCTCACCTGCATTGGCAATATTGCTCGTGCGGTATCAGGCGCGGCGGCTGGTGCAATTGGCACGGTCACCGGCAAGCATGGCGGGATCGACACGATCCTGGTGGATTTTCCCCTCCATGCGATGCGCCGGATGGCGATTGGTGACCGCATACAGGTGTACGCCTGCGGCGTGGGAACGCGTCTTGCCGAACATCCCGAGATCGCCGTGTTCAATGCGGCTCCGCGTCTCCTCGCCCAATGGGGCCTGCGCACCGAGCACAACCGTTTGTCGGTTCCGGTAACGCATCTCATTCCCTCAGCGCTCATGGGCTCCGGTCTGGGAAAGTCGGATGTAGGCCGCGGCGATTACGACATCCAGATGTTTGATCTGCCGACAATCCAACGTCATGGACTTGGGGCTTTGCGCTTTGGCGACCTCGTGGCAATCACTGATGCCGACCATCGCTTTGGGCGCTCGTTTTCCAGGGGCCACCTTGCCATAGGCTGTGTTGTCCATGGCGAAAGCAGCGTTGCCGGCCATGGCCCCGGCATTGCAACACTTCTCACCGGCCCTGCACGGGTATTTGTTTTGCGGCGCGAACCCCAGGCAAATGTTGCGGAGATCCTTGCAATCCGTTCTGCCGCAGCTGGCCGCAAGTACCTCCCCCTTGCCATGCGCGAAAGGCGCTGGCGTCTCCGTGGTGGGCATCAGTCGCTGAAACGCAATCAAAGGATCGACGCTGATGCACGCCAATCACCTTGATGCGATTGTCGATCGCGAGATCATTCGAATTCGCAGCGGTTCTCAGAGCTTTGAATACGCGCGTGCTGCTTCAGGAGGAACGCCTGCGGAACCGCGGAGTAGCCCCTTTGGCCTTTGGGGAGGCTGGAGTGGTTCGGTGGGGCTTGCAGACCTTCTGACTGGCACAAGCCACCCTCGATTTAATCAGCGAGGTGCCAATCTCTACCGTATCTCCTTCCCTGGCGGCGGCGTCGCTATTGGCATGACAGTAAGCAACCCAATCGCGGTGCGTGTTGGTGAACATGCGAAAGGCGCAAGGGGCGAAGCGCGCATTCAGGCGCGGATAGACGCGGTCTTGCCTGCACATCGGAACAGTATCCGCATTCAGGCCGGACTCCTGCGTGGCGCAATGAGCATTCGCGAAGTCCACATGTATGAGATCTGGCTTCAGTCGCGCGAGAATGTTTTTGATTGGTCCTTCATTAGAAACACACGGACTTTTGAATGAGAAACGGAGAATCCCATGCGCACAGTTCAGGCTAACTCAGGAAGGAAAGCAGGCTACGGTATTGATGTCGAATTGCAGGAGCTTGTCGAAGCTGAATTCGATGGTCTGGGCAAGACGGCGGTGTCGAAAGTGATCAGGCTGCATGAGCCTGAACCGCGACTGGAGAAACCGACAGGTTTTTCGGAAGAGGAGCTAGCCTTCATCGATAGCACGGCGAAATTCCTGCATGGGCGGAAAAACGCCGACATGCTGATCGAGGAGGTTTGGTCGCAAGCGATGGACGACGTGCGACCTGTTGAAACGAAAGCAGAAGCTTCGGACTCTACGCCTGCGTCGAGCCAAGTTGACACGCTGGAAGGCGGTGCATGATGTTACAGGACGAACAACCACTGCTTTGGCTCGACCGCACCTCCGACAACATGGACTATGCCGTCATCGGACCGGTCGATGGCCGCACCCGGGTTCTTAACGCCGCGCGCCATCCCTATTCTGCCGTCTGTCAGGTTGAACGGGACTTTGGCGATGGGCGTTTCTCCGGCTGCAGCGGCTTTCTCATCACTCCGCGGGTTGTTATCACCGCCGGCCATTGTCTCTACAGTGCCCTCCGGCGGCGTATGGGCCGGCGTGCGTCGCCGGCGCGCATCAGGATCAGCGTTGGACGCAATGGGGCGGCCCCACCCCTGGCGGTCCATTGGGCCCAGCGCTGGTACGCTCCCGCCCGCTTCGTGCGGGCCATGGACCGCGAAGCGGATTACGGGATCATTGTGCTTGCCCAGCCCGTGCGGCCTCCGGTGCGGGGCATCCGAATGCTGGCACCAAGTCAGGCCCAGCTCGAAAGGATCCGCGCCGCCCGCCTGCTGCATATCGCTGGTTACCCCGGGGATAAACCTGCGGGCACCATGTGGGAACATGCGGAGCGCCTGGACCGTTTCACGGCGCGGTCACTGTTCTACAGCGTAGATACGTGCCCGGGCCATTCGGGAAGTCCGGTATGGTGTGCTCAGCAACGTGGCGGCGATCCGGCTGTCATTGCTGTCCATGTTGCAGGACCAACGCCTCACGCCGGTGGCGCCTGGGGCTGCCGCCCCGGCGTTCCAATGGCGCCGGCTGGCATGTTCAACCGCGGCATTCGCCTGACGCCCGCAATGCTACACCAATTTAGAAATGCCGAGCGAGGTGCAGCTGACCAAACACTCGTGAGATTTGGCCGATGAGGGTGAGGGTAGTTGACAATGCTTCGCTGGTTCGCGGCTTCGCTGTTTCACTGTTTCGCTGGTTCGCTGCTTCGCCGCTTGGGCATTTCGATCAAGAAATTAACCTTACCGATTAATTATTATTGTTTACCAATTGACAAATGATGGGTGTTTGAAATGATACCTCACGGCATAAAGTTGGCACGAGCATCGAAGTTTCCGTTACGACGCGAGAAGCTGACTGACTTGAATGTGAACGCGGCACCACCAGTTTGTGTGCCGGCCGATGCCGGTCAATTGAAGTGAGAGCAGGTTTGGGACGGCCTAGGTCGGCCGGAGGCACGTGTAATGTCTACGCCCTTCATACGAATAGTTGACGATGCTTTTCACCACACGGATGAGCGGGCACACAATCATGTGATAAGATTTGAGGCGGCTGGACGGCAATATGAGGCCATCTCGCGAGGGCAGTGGCGCGCCATGCGCTATGTCCCGGCACTGATGGGTTCCTGCCGGCGGGCGGGCTCTATCATTATCAATAAAGTCAGTCATGTGTTGCTCGAACGTGTTGAAGCCGGCACTGCGTCCGTGTCCAAAAATCTTGCAACAGTGCTCACGGCCCGCGAACTGCAGATCGCCTTCCTTATTGCAGATGGCAAATGCGACAAGGCAGTCGCGCGAGAACTTGGAATTAGCGACAATACCGTCCGCGAGCACTTGCGGAGAGTCTTTCACAAGCTGCAAATCACCAAGCGCACTTCGCTGGTGGTTCTATTGGTTAAATCATGCAGTGATATCTGAGGGAATTCGATTCTGTTCCAACAGGGCTTTCAGGCACCTGGAATACGCCCACTGTTCAATCGTTGGGCCAAAAACACAAGCACAAAGCTCACGAACATGACAATGCTTGCCATGGCATTGATCTCGGGGGTCACGCCGAAGCGGATCATGGAATAGATTTGCATGGGAAGCGTTGTTGATGCCTGCCCGGCGCCGGCGGTGAAATAGGCGATGATGAATTCATCGATTGAAAGGGTGAAAGCAAGAAGTGCGGCGGCAATGACCGAAGGCAGGATCAGGGGCAGGGTTATCTTCCGGAATGTCATGAGGTGGCCGGCGCCGAGATCGCGGGAAACTTCGGTGAGCGACCAGTCGAAGCCTTTCAGCCTGGCCCGCACAACTGCGCATACAAAGGCAATGTTGAACACCACATGGGCCAGGATGATGGAGTGCAGCCCGAGGGTGAATTTGATGAGTGTGAAAAAAGTGAGGAGGGCGATGGCCAGAACGATATCCGGCACAATCATGGGCGCGAACAGCAGCGCATCGCGCGCCGCCGATGGCTTGGCCCGCTCCACGCCCAGCGCCAGCAGGGTTCCAAGCACAGTGGCGATGACGGTTGAAATCGAAGCCACGACGGCTGAGTTCCAGGCCGAGGCGAGTATCTTGGGGTTGCTGGCCATCTTGCCATACCATTCAACCGAAAACCCGGACCAGACCGTGGGCAGGCCCGCCTTGTTGAAAGACAGGGCCATGAGCACGGCAATCGGAATATAGAGAAATATATAGGTGGCGCCTAGATGGGCCTTGAGGAACCTAGACATGCTCGCCCCGCGCCCGGCCTGCAGCGACGGCCTGGATGAAAAGGGCAAGCATCATGAGGGCGATCAGCAATGCGGAAAGCGTAGCGCCAAACGGCCAATCGCGCGCCGAGAGGAACTGGTCATAGATCAGGTTGCCGATCATCTGCTGCTTGCCGCCGCCGAGGAGATCGGGCGTTATGAAGTTGCCGATCGAAAGCACAAATACGAAAACCGCGCCCGCCGCCACGCCCGCCGTCGTCAGCGGCAAGGTGATTTTGAAAAATGTCGTAATGGCCGTCGCGCCGAGATCACGCGAGGCTTCCGCATAGGAAGGATCGAGCCTTTGCAGCGCTGAGTAAATCGCGAGGATGACGAAGGGCGTATAGTTGTAGACGAGGCCGAGGATGATCGCGAATTCATTGTAGAGAATGGGCAGCGGCTGCGAAATCACACCCACATACGTGAGCGCATTGTTGATGACGCCCACCGGATTGAGCAGCACGATCCAGGCATAGGTGCGGATGAGATAATTGGTCCAGAACGGCAGGATGGCGAGAAACAGCAGCGAGGTTTGCCAGCGTTCCGGGGCGCGCACGATGGCATAGGCGGCGGGATAGCCGATGAGCAGGGCAAACGCCGTGGCCGCCAACGCTATGCGGGCGCTGTCGAGAAAAATCGACAGGTAAAGCGGATCGAACGCCCGGGTAAAATTGTCGAGCGTTGCCGCCGACCAGTCTACCCCGCCATAGGTGCCGCGCTCGAAAAACATGAGCACAAACACCAGCAGGCACGGCACGATCATCAGCGCCGTCAGCCACAAAAGGCCCGGCGCCATGAGCAGCCATGAAATGAGGCGGTTGGACATCAACAAACCCTCACCCTGAGGCGCCCCGCAAAGCGGGGCCTCGAAGGGTCAGCCACAAATCGGGCCGGAGCCCCATGCAGGTGCTTCGAGGCTCGCTTCGCTCGCACCTCAGCATGAGGAGTATTGCTTACTTCGCCGCCATGATTTCCGAAACGGTCTTGGAGAACGCCTTCATGCCGTCGCCGAGATCACGCAACTGCTCGTATTTCAGAAGATCAGCGGGCGGCATGGCGATGTTCGGATAGGCAGTGAGCATTGCCTTGTCGACCGTATCCATGGCGGCCTTGTTTGGCACCTTGTACATGATGTTCTCGACCACCCATTTGCCGTTCTCGGCATTGAAGATGAAGTCGATGAACTTGTGCGCCGCGTCCAGGTTCTTGGCAGCCTTGGGAATGACCAGGGTATCAACCCAGAGGTCGCTGCCCTCCTTGGGGATCACATATTTGATCGCGGCATTCTCGGCCGTGCCGTAGTTGCACCAGCCATCCCAGGCGTGAACCAGCGTGGCCTCGCCGGAGACGAGCTTTGCATAGAAGGTTGTATCATCATAGGCGAGCAGGCTTTTCTTGGTGGCCACAAGTTGGTCGCGCACCTTGTCGAGGCTTGCCTGGTCGGCGGTGTTGACCGACATGCCGTCCGCCAGGAAGGCCGCCGACATCAGCCAGCGGTCAGTGGCCAGCATGGTGATCTTACCCTTTAGGTCATCAGTCGGGTTGAGCAGGTCGTTCCAGCTGGCGGGTTCTGTCTTCAAAAAATCCGAGCGGTAGCATAGGCCGGTAGTGCCCCAGGTGTAGGGCACCGAATAGGTGTTGCCGGGATCGTGCTGCAGCTGGCTTGCCTCCGGATAGAGGTTGGCAAAATTCGGAATTTTTGCGTGGTCGATGGGCGCCAGCAGGTCAAGCTTGTGCAGCGCCTCGGCGAAAGGCGAGGAGACGAAAATGATGTCATAGCCTTCGCCGCCGCTGGCCGTCACCTTGCCCATGATTTCCTCGTTAGTGGCGTGCATGGTGAGCTCGAGATCGATGCCCGTGGCGGCCTTGAATTTTTCCACCATGTCCTTGGGCGTGTAGCCATCCCAGGTGGCGATGACGAGTTTTTCCGCCTGGGCCATGGAAATGCTGGCCATGAGCGCAAAGGCGCTGCCAGCTAAAAATGCCGGAATATGCTTGAATTTCATGATATTTCGCTCCCTGCGTGTTTGTTTAAGTGATCACGCTTGGAGCCATATTCGCGCGAATCCGCCGCCTCGGCAATCCCGGGAGCCAGATATGGCGGGCGTCAAGTACCAGACAGGTTTCTGTACTTGAAAAAATGCTGCACCTATCTCAGTGCAATTAGAAGTTTGTCGAATTGTGCCAATTGCTGCAGTACCTGCAATTCCACTCCAACGGACATGCACTGGCCGGCGTCCCGCGCCGCGATGGTGGAATAGCTCTCATTCGCGCTGCGATATGCAGCAACCAGGTTTGCCACCTCTTCAATGCCGCTCTCGTGTGTCTCAAGTATCGCGGACTTCATTCTCTTGTCAGCTTGTGTCATTGTCCAGACTCCACAGTCCTGCAGTTTGATGGGACTCTCGGTGGCGCCGTACCGGGCTTCACCTTGAGCAACGTAACTGCATCACCTGTGCCAGTTCTGTAATCAGCTTAACAAATTGGCAGGTTTTTGAATTTGCACGATTATTCCTGGCGCGTGGAGCAGGCGCAATATCTCTCGGGCAAAGCCTTGCCAATTATCAAATTTCGATCAGCGAAAAGTCGCCCGCCTGATCCACCCAATTCGTCATTCCGGCGACCTGGCTACGCCGAAGCGAAGCTTCAGCTTCGCCAAGGCGAGAAGCCGGGATGGCGGGTGGGGTAGTTATTCACTTGTCAATGAGCGTCGGGCACAGCTTCGCCGGGGGTGAAAACGGTAATGCCGTTTCCGGGGGTGAGGAACGACGAAACGATTTGAGGGGGTAGCGAAGGGTTGCGTGGACGCAAAGCTCGCAAGAATGCCGGTCGTGTGGTCCGGCGGTTGACGCGAAGTCCGCGTCCACGCTTTTGCGGCGGTTTTTGCTGTCCGGCTGGCACTTGCAGAGCCCTAGATCGCACGGTGTCTGAGGTTTTCCGCTAGGGTTGTTTAGCCATTTAAGGCGCAGTGGACCGTAGTATCCACGGGACCAACCGTCAGCTCCCGAGTGTTTGATGAACGTTTCACCAAACCCGCAGGCGCCACATCCACCCCATCTATGATCACCGTCATGACCGAGACCCCTTCCGGGATGGACAGGAATATAACTGGCATATAGGAATATAAGAGTCAAGGATTATAATTCTATCATTTTTGATTTTTTCAGCCTTCCTCAATTTTGTCATCCAGGAAAAATACCTCCCAGTCGCGGCCACCATGGGAGATGTTGCTGATGATCAGATCGCCGTCTCTTCCGACTGACGGGCGAGTTTGCGGCTCAGAACTTCTCAACCCATGGCCGGAGTTCCATTTCCCACGTCCAGGCGCTGCGTGGCTGGCCAAGGACATGCAGATAGTTGGCGGCGATGGCGTCCGGATCGAGCATCGAATCCGGTTTTTCGGGTGGTTCGGTTGTTCCGGGATTCCTGATGGCGCCATCAATGATGAAATGGGCGACATGAATGCCAAGCGGGGCCAGTTCGCGCGCCATGCTTTGCGCAAGGCCCCGCAGCGCAAACTTGCCCATGGCGAAAGGAGCTGATTGCGCATAACCCTTCACGCTCGCCGACGCTCCAGTAAAAAGAATTGCACCATGGCCTTGCGGCACCATGCGCTTTGCTGCCTGTTGCGCGACGAGGAAGCCGCCAAACGCACTCGTTCTGATCGCTGCCTCGACCTCAGCCGCATTGAGCGAAATGAACGGCCCCCGCGACCGGGCGCTAGCGTTGAATACGACCACATCCGGGGCACCAATCTTGCTATCGACATCCTGGAAAAGACGTGACACCTGGGCAGGATCGGAAACGTCGCAGGAGAATGCGGTAGCTCCCGTGCTGCTGCACAGGGGTGCCAACTTATCTGTGTTCCGCGCTGCAAGTGCCACCTTGAATCCTTCGCGCGCGAAGAGATGGGTGAGCGACGCACTGAGGCCGCTGCCGCTTCCCACGATCAAGGCCTTGGAATACTTTATGGCCATAGCGCCGGGCTCCCTGATTTCATACCATGCGTCCGGTCTCCAATACTGTGCAGGCTCGCCGGCAAAGGCAATTCAATTATTCGAGGGAGGACAACCATGCTGAACTTGATGCTTCTGCGCCACGCAAAGTCGAGCCTGGCTGAGGCGGGGCAGGAAGACTCAGACCGGCCGCTCAATGACCGAGGGCGGCTTGCCGCCACGGCTGTCGGCCGCTACATGGCATCCAATGATCTCGTGCCCCAGCTCGTACTCTGCTCGCCGGCCAGGCGGGCCAGGGAAACCTGGGGCCTTGTCGCGGGGGAACTGAAGACGCCCCCGGCAATTCTCATTGCACCGGAAATCTACGATTTCGGCGATGGCAAGGCGCTCATGGACTGCCTGCGCCGCAAGGCCGGGGCCGCGCACTCCGTGTCGCTTGTTGGCCATAACCCGTCAATTGGAAGATTGGCGCAAAGTCTCGCTGGAGCGGGCGACAAAAAACTGCGGGAGCGGCTGCAAACGAAATATCCCACCGCCGGCCTCGCCGTTATCAGCTTTGACCTGGATAACTGGGAATCTTTGACAGCAGGGGCGGGAACACTGCTGCGCTTTGTCACGCCTAAGGACATCAGTCCTGACCTTTAATCGGGCTTGCCAATAATGCGGCTTTTATGAAAAGCTTGGCCTCAACACGATGTCCATTTTGAAGACGTCGGTTGAGAATCCAGGGAGGATCCAAGATGACCATGTCCAGTATTGCCCGTTTTGGTGCCGCGGCCACAATTGCGCTGATCGCCATGAACCCGGGGGTCGGCCCAGCCAATGCCGAAGACCCCCCGCAGGCCGAGATCGACGCCATGCGCAAGGCGCTTGCCAAGTATGAAGACCCTTACGTTGCCGTCCGCGATCTTTATCTGTCGACGGTGGGCTGCGTCCACTACGACGGCTCGACGATGGAGGGGCACCTGAATTACGCCAAGGGGGCCATGGGGGTTCACTTCGTCAACCTCACAATCCAGGGGCCGCCCGATCCGCTGAAGCCCAATGTGCTGATCTATGAGCCGGTCGGCAAAGGAAAGCTCAAGCTGGTCGCGGCCGAATGGCTTGTGCCCCTGGCGGTGGCCAAGGAGCGGCCGGTCCTTCTGGGCCAGCCCTTCCAGGGACCGATGGAAGGCCACGAGCCGCTCATACCCCAGATGTTCCACCACTATGATCTGCATGCCTGGCTGTTCAAGGATAACCCGCTGGGAATGTTCCAGCCCACCAATCCCGATGTGAGCTGCGACAGCGCGGAGTTTTCCCTGATGGAAATGCCGACCAAGCTGGTGGCGGCACCTTAGGAAGTCCGCCCGTCACCTGACGGTAATCGACTTCGCCGTCTCTTCGGATTGATATGCAAGCTTGCGCATTTCCTGGGCGAGGACGGCAAAACCTGCTCCTGCGCTGCCGGCGCGCGCCGCCTCGATGCCGGCGTTCAGCGCCAGCAGCTTGAGATAGCGCAGTGACTCCAGCACGTCCGTCGTCTTGAGTGCGGCTTCCGCCAGTTGATCGGTGCGTTGCTGCATGCGGTTGTAAAGCGCGTCGATGTCGGTGACAGCGCCCTCGCAGTACAACAGCTCGTCACGCTCGTCCCAGATGCCGCCGCCTGTTTCATGCACCCAGATGGCGCGCCCGTCGGCGGCCACAAGGCGGTAGTCGATGTCATAATTGGTCCGGCTGGCAAGGCCCTGGTTGACGGCATCGTCAACGCTCTTGACGTCATCGCGGTGGATGATTGACGAATAGGTGCGCACCCGGTTGCCAATAAGGTCGGCCACGGGATAACCGAAGATGCGCTCGATCCCCGAGGTGAGGCCAATCATCGTATAGGCTTCGTCCGCCTTGCAGCGGTACAGGAAGCCATTGATTTTATCGAGGACGCTGAACTCAAAAGCGGAATTTTCCAGAATCATCCTGCCCCACCCAAATCGCCGCTGAACCCTAGTTCAGCATGGTAACCAATTGTTTAACGGGAGAAGTCTGATTGGGTTCAGAATATGATGTTACGCCTACTATCCCTTTCCATCATCCCGGCGAAAGCCGGGACCCAGGCTTTCAACCGGCACACCAGCGGAAAGCCTGGGTCCCGACTTCCGTCGGGATGACGACATAAAGAATGAATTCAGCGCGTTGATTGTTAAATTTGAGGCAACAAAGAGGTGTGAATCCGATAGCGACGTCCGTCGGGATGACGGAATATGGGTGCCGCTTCGCAGGAGAAGACGTTAAACTTCCGCCTTGAAAATCTCCACCTCGCCGGAAACCTTGGTGAAGGCCATTTTGGCGCGCATGTCGGCTTCGGAGGTGATGGCATCGCGGGCCTCGCCATTTCTCAGTTCGCACACCTGGGCCCGGCCCGTTGTCGGGAAATAGCGGAGCTTCCGGGGTGACGTGCCGCGCAAATCCGCTGCCCTTATGGAAAGCCGCTCCTTGGCGAAATAATGCTCGATGAAATCCACATTGCGGGCACCCACGTCGGAAGCGCCATTGAGCACATTGGCGCCGCCGAAGACCTTGATTTCAAGGCGCTCGCGTTTTCCCCCGCGCGACAGAATGGCGTTGATCAGGCGTTCGACCGAATAGCTGCCATAGCGCAACGCCAGGCCCGGATAGTGATCGCCCCGGTCTTCGGCATCGGGCAGCAGGAAATGGTTCATGCCCCCGCAGCCCGCGATGGGGTCACGCATGCATACCGCGATGCACGAGCCCAGCACCGTGGTTAGGAAGAGATCCGGCCGCGAGGACACATAAAAGTCGCCCTGGAAAATCCAGATCGCCGTGGCGTCAGCCGCGCGATCGTAATGGGACTGGCGGCTTGCCACGTCATCATGGATCATGGCGAAGTTCTTCATGGCCGCCCCTCATTGCGCAAAATGTAACCGGGAATCTCGGAAAGCGGCAGCTCCTCGCAAACCGCTCCTTCGGCAACCGCAGCGCCGGGCATGCCATAGATCAGGCTCGTGGCCTCGTCCTGGCAGGCGGTGAGTGCGCCCGCATCGCGCATGGCCTTTAGGCCGATGGCGCCGTCCTTGCCCATGCCGGTGAGAATAACACCGAGTGCAGCAGGCCCCGCCGCAATGGCCACCGATTCCAGAAGCACATCAACCGATGGCATGTGGCCGTTCACTCTTGGCCCGTCCTCAAGCTGGCAGACATAGCCCGAAGCCTTGCGCTTGACCGTCAGGTGCCGCTCACCGGGTGCGATGTAGACATAACCTTCCACAACATTCATGCCATCGGCCGCTTCCCGCACCCGCATGGCGCTGAGGCCATCAAGCCTTGCGGCAAACTGCTTGGTGAAAAGGGCCGGCATATGCACCACCACAAGCATGGCAGGGCCAGCCGCAGGCATCGCCACCACGATGTGCTGAATGACAGCCACCGATCCTGTCGAGCCGCCGATTGCGACAAGGCGGCCGGGCCCCGACGCACCCGCTGGCTTGGCGAGATAACGCGGTACTGGCACTTCATAGGGAACATAGGCGGTAGCAGCGGTTTTCACCTTGGCGATGACCTCGGCCCGGAAATCCGGCCATCCCGTTTCCAGGCCCACCGTCGGCTTGGCCACAAAATCAATGGCCCCGAGTTCAAGCGACTTAAGTGTTGCGGCCGCACCCTTTTGCGTGAGCGATGACACCATCACGACAGGCATGGGCCTGAGCCGCATGAGGTGTTCGAGGAAGGTCAGCCCGTCCATTCCCGGCATTTCGATATCGAGTGTCACCACAGTGGGGTTGAGCAGCTTGATTTTTTCCCGCGCCGAGAAAGGATCGGAGGCAACGCCTACCACCTCAATGCCGGGATCGCCCGTCAGAACTTCGCGCAGGAAGCTCCGCATCATGGCCGAGTTGTCAACAATGAGAACCCTGACCTCCGTCATGCAATCCTCTGGTAAATGCTCTGGCCGATGGAGCGGAAGCGTTCGGTCACCTTGTAGAGCGATTCCGAATGCCCGATGTAGAGATAGCCGCCATCGCTCAGCAAATTGGCAAAGCGGTCAAACAGCAGGCATTGCGACGGCTTGTCGAAATAGATGATCACATTGCGGCAGAAGATGACATCGAATTTGCCGGTCATCGGCCAGGCCCCATGCAGGTTCAACTGGTTGAAGGTGATGAGCGAGCGCAGCGCATAGTTCATGCGGCCGCCATCGTCGGTTTGCGCGTCGATATATTTCTGCCGCAGCGGCGCCGGAATTTCGAGAATTTCCGCCAGGGGATAGCTGCCCTTGCGCCCCCGTGCGAGGATATCCGTATCAATGTCGGTGGCCAGGATTTTCGCGTCCCAGCGCGAAAGGTCGGGCATGGTTTCCGCAAGTGTCATGGCGATGGAGTAGGGCTCCTGCCCCGACGAGCAGCCCGCCGACCACAGGCGCAGCTTGCGGCTGGTTTCCTGCCTTTTGACCACACTTGGCAAAACGGTGTTTGCAAGATGTTCAAAGTGATGGCCCTCGCGGAAAAATTCCG
>CAVYAB010000002.1:0-20159 GCA_963766425.1 uncultured Alphaproteobacteria bacterium | reverse complement strand
TCGCACCTTAAAGAGCATTCCAACTGTTTCCACCGCCGGACCTTTGGATATTATATGACCAGCCTTGCCCAGATACGTTCAACTTTCCTTAATTTTTTCAAGACCCGTGGCCATGAGGTCGTGGCCTCGTCATCCCTTGTGCCACGTAATGACCCAACCCTGATGTTTGCCAATTCGGGCATGGTGCAATTCAAGAACGTGTTTACGGGCGCCGAGCGCCGCCCCTACAGCCGGGCCACGACGGCGCAGAAATGCGTGCGTGCGGGCGGCAAGCATAATGACCTCGACAATGTGGGCTATACCGCACGCCACCACACATTTTTCGAGATGCTCGGCAATTTTTCGTTCGGCGATTACTTCAAGCCTGATGCGATTGAATGGGCTTGGACGCTGGTGACCAAGGAATATGGTCTGCCTGCCGACAAGCTCACGGTTACTGTTTTCTCGGAAGACGATGAAGCCTTTGGCCTGTGGAAAAAAATCGCGGGGCTGCCCGACAGTCGCATCATTCGCATTCCGACCTCGGATAATTTCTGGTCGATGGGTGACACAGGCCCCTGTGGCCCGTGCTCGGAAATTTTCTATGACCACGGGGACAAGATTCCGGGTGGCCCGCCGGGTAGTGCCGATGCAGATGGGGACCGCTTTATTGAAATCTGGAACTTGGTGTTCATGCAGTATGAGCAGGTGAGCAAAGTGGAGCGCATTAGCTTGCCCAAGCCATCCATTGACACGGGCATGGGGCTGGAGCGCATTGCCGCTGTCCTGCAGGGCACCCACGATAACTACGAAACCGATTTATTCCGCGCGCTGATTTCCACAATCGTGGAGAAAACAGGTGTACCGGCCGAAGGGAAAAACAAAGCCTCGAACCGGGTGATTGCCGATCACCTGCGCGCCTCGTCATTCCTCATTGCGGATGGCGTCCTGCCCTCCAATGAGGGCCGCGGCTATGTGCTGCGCCGGATCATGCGCCGCGCCATGCGCCATGCCGAACTTTTGGGGCAACGCGAGCCGCTAATGTGGAAACTGGTTCCTTCCCTGGTGCGCGAGATGGGTGCGGCCTATCCGGAACTTGTCCGCACGGAAGAGATGATCACGGAAACACTTCAGTTGGAGGAAAGCCGCTTCCGCAAGACGCTTGAACGCGGCCTTCGGATTCTCGATGACGAATCGGAAAATCTGAAGAGTGGTGACACATTCAACGGCAACACGGCATTTAAGCTTTATGATACGTATGGCTTTCCGCTTGACCTTACCCAAGACGCATTGCGTTCGCGCGGCATTGTCGTGGACACCGATGCTTTTACGGCAGCCATGAATGTACAGAAGACCGAGGCGCGCCGCGCCTGGAAAGGTACGGGCGACAGCAAGTCTGATGCGATCTGGTTTGAAATCCGCGAAGCCGTGGGGGCCACGGAATTTTTGGGCTACGACACGGAGAAGGCCGAAGGCGTGATTGTGGCCATGGTTGTTGACGGCAAGCAGGTCAAGTCTCTCAAACCCGGTGACAAGGCTTCGATTGTCGTCAACCAGACGACATTCTACGCCGAGTCGGGTGGCCAAACCGGCGATCGTGGCGTGATCAAAGCGGCAGGCGGCGGGCAGTTCAAGGTAACGGGCACGGAAAAACGTGTGGGCGACCTGATCATTCACATGGGTGAAGTTGAACACGGCACTCTGGCTCTGGGAGACGCAGTTGAGCTCAAAGTTGACCACGTGCGGCGTTCGGGCAACCGGCAGCATCATTCGGCAACGCATTTGCTACATGAAGCATTGCGCAAGACCTTGGGCACCCATGTTGCCCAGAAGGGTTCGCTAGTTGAGCCCAATCGTTTGCGTTTCGACTTCTCCCACAACAAGGGCATGAGTGCTGAAGAACTCGCCGCTGTGGAAGCCATGGCGAACAGCATTGTTCTGCAGAACGGGCCGGTCAGCACGCGGTTGATGTCGGTTGATGCAGCCGTCGCCGAAGGGGCCATGGCGCTGTTTGGCGAGAAATATGGCGATGAAGTGCGAGCCGTCTCCATGGGGCGCAATGAAGAAGGCGCTGCAAGACCCATCTATTCGCTGGAGCTTTGCGGCGGCACTCATGTGTCGCGCACTGGTGATATTGGCCTCATCAAAGTTCTGGCCGAGAGCGGATCGGCGGCGGGTGTCCGGCGGCTTGAAGCATTGGCTGGTTCGGCGGCGCGTGAATATCTTGACCTGCAGGACAAGCGGGTGGCAGCTGCCGCCGCAATGCTGAGGACGGCACCATCGGAATTGGTGAGCCGCATTGAGAGCCTCATTGACGAACGCAAGAAGCTTGAGCGCGAACTGGCCGAGGCCAAGAAGGCCCTGGCGCTTGGCGGCGGTGCTGCCGCGGGCGAAGGCGAAGTTGAGACCATCAAAGGCATCAAGTTCATGCGGCGTGTGCTCGGTGACATGGATTCAAAGGACATGAAGGGTCTGGTTGATGAAAGCAAAGCCAGGCTCGGTTCGGGTGTGGTGGCACTTGTCAGCGCCAATGGCGAAGGAAGAGCAAGCCTTTATGTGGGCGTTACCGCCGATCTTACATCGAAGTTGAATGCCGTCGATCTGGTCCGGGCAGGGGCCTCCGTGTTGGGTGGCAAGGGTGGCGGCGGCAGGCCAGACCTGGCGCAGGCTGGTGGACCTGATGCAGGGAAAGCGGCAGAAGCACTTGAAGCGATAAGGGCGGTACTTGCCAGCTAATCGTGGTCCGGGTGCTGGAGGCTTTTCAGTTTCGCAAGTTCCTCCGGTTTGATGTCGTCTTCGGTTCGCGTTCCCGGCAGGGTGTGCAGACCTGCAAAGGCGGGCAGCATCGCCTCGATGCCATACTGCTGTTCCGGCAAGACGGCGGCCGGATTGTCCAGCGAGCCAATCGCTACGGCGATGTTCTTTGACTCATCATAGGCGAAGGCGAGGGGCGTACCGCAGGTTGAGCAAAAGTAACGCGAGGTGATGGACGATGACCTGAACACGCCCGGTTTTTCGCGCGACCAGCGGAAATTCTCCCGTGCCGTGCCGACAAGTGCTGCAAAGTAATTGCCAAAGGCCTTCTGGCACATGCGGCAGTGGCAGATGTGCGGGTTGTGAAGCGGGCCTGTGATCGCATAGCGCACCTGGCCGCATTGGCATCCGCCAGTGATCATCTCGCTCATGGCCAATGATCCGTATCGTGGTCCGGGTGCTGCAAGCTTTTTAGCGTGGCGAGATCCTGAGGAGTGCGTGTCTCGCTGGTGGTTTGTTCCGGCAAGAGATGCATGTCCCTAAACCAAGATACCCGGCTTTCCACGCCCACCTGTTCATCGAGGGGGCCTAAGCTTGAGGGCTCGTCGAAGGATCCGATGGCGAGTTCAAAATTCGCATCGCCGTCCTCACGCATATAGAGGGGCGTTCCGCACCCGGAGCAAAAGCCGCGGGCCACAATGGCCGATGCGATGAACACGGAGGGCTTTCCCCGCGCCCAAGATAAATTGCTGGCTGGAACTGAAACCAGGGCCGCGCGCCACGATCCGAATGCCTTCTGGCACATGCGGCAATGGCAAATTCCGACTCGCCCTTGGGCGCCTGCCACATGAAACCGGATCGCGCCACATTGGCAGCCACCCGAGAAATACTCAGCTAATTTCGCTTCTTTCAGGCCGGAAACCGGAAAATCAACCATTTGTTTACCATAATTGGGGCAGCGTGGATTTTCAATTGCTTGTGGTTGGGCAGGCTGGGAGCGGCGGCGTTGGGGAAGGCAATACGACAGAACGGCCAAAATTCCTGGCCCAGAGTGCAATTTGTCTACTTTCTTATTGCTGCGTTCAATCTCGTGGCCATTTTCTGCGGCCTTTATCTGAGCCACTTGGTGATCGGGGTCTACCAGGCAAATGTCAATGAGTCCTTGTTCTTTGACCGCCAGCTGACGTCATCGTGGGTCATTGCGGACGCGGCCTCAGACGCACAATCGGGATTTGTGAAGGTGCTAAACACGAAGGCGCCGACGCAAGCGCAATCGATATTCAAGTCCAAGACCTACGAATTCCGCCAGGAAATCAATCGGCTTCGCGCGCAACTTCCGCTGCATTTTGAGGAGAAACCGGCAACGAAGGCGTTGGCGTTGTTGCGGCGGATGGATACCACCATGACCGAGATTGAAAGGCTTGCGGACAAGGTGGCTATTTCGATCAATTCAAATGACGGCACCGGAGCCCAAACGGCGGTCGCCCGCATCGTCGAACGCTACGACTCACTCAGGTACAACATCAGAGACCTCAATCAATTGATTGGGCGGGTCAAACTGAAAGTCTCCGACGATGCCGCTTCGACCGTCACCAGACTGCGCAATTATGAGTTCTACATTGGTGTGCTGATGGCATTGGTGATCTGTGCCGTTTCGTTCTACGGACAATTCGTTGGACGTCTGCTGAAGCGAAAATTTATTGAGCTCGAAAGAGCACACAGTGAACTTGCCGAATCCCACAATCAGGCCATTACATTTTCAAAAGAAATCCAAGACGTTAACAATGAGATGGGCACTCTAAACCGGCAACTCAATGAAAACATCACTAAGCTTCGGGAAGCCCAGGATGACGCGCTGCGCAAGGGCAAGATGGCACAACTTGGCAATTTGACGGCAACCGTTGCCCATGAATTGCGAAACCCTCTGAGCACGGTTCGAACCTCAACTTACCTTCTGGCGCGCAAGGTCAAGGACAAGGGCCTTGGCGTGGAACCGCAATTGCAACGCATCAACAATGGCGTTATCCGCTGTGACAACATCATTACGCAACTCCTGGATTTTTCCCGCTCCAAGGCAGTGAATGCAGAACCGACCGTGCTTGATGTCTGGCTCGAAAAACTTATCCAGGGCGAGGCGCAGAAACTGCCAGAACTGGTTTCCATCGAATGCTTTTTCGGCCTGGGCGACAAGCTGGTTGATCTTGAACCCGGAAGGTTTGAGCGCGCCATCATCAACCTGCTTTCCAATGCATCAGAGGCGATGGTTGGCAAGGGCGATGATCCCAAGGCAAGATTCACGGAAACGCCTGTCATCACCATCACGACACGGCTCACAATACGCGGTGCGGAGATTTGCGTTGCCGATAATGGACCAGGAATTTCCGCAGACAACCTGACCAAAGTTCGTGAACCGCTGTTTACGACCAAAAACTTTGGCACCGGTCTCGGGATTTCCGCGGTGGAACAGATACTTGAACAGCATGGAGGTGGCCTCGACATCAATTCAGTTGAAGGGAAGGGCGCCACCTTTACGCTTTGGTTGCCAATTCGCGAAAATTCTGGGGAGAAAGCCGCATGAAACGTTCACTACGCATACTTATTGTTGATGATGACGCAGACAACGCCAATTCCTTAGGTGAACTGCTAGAAATGGAAGGGCACAGACCGCTTGTGGTCTATGACGGCGACGGCGCCATAGCGGCCTATCTCAAGGAAGATTTTGACATCGCATTCATGGATGTGATGATGCCGGGAAAGAACGGTGTGGAAAGTTTCCTGGAGATCAAAAGGCTGAAACCCGCGGCCAAAGTCTACATGATGACGGGATACAGCGTGGAGCAGCTGCTGCAGCAGGCCATGGCTGGTGGCGCAATGGGAGTTTTCTCAAAGCCGGTCAATCTCTATCAGGTGCTTGATTCTGTTGCGGGACTTGGATCATCCGGGATTGTTCTCGTTGCTGAAGATGACCCGGATTTTGGTCCGACGCTGGCTCAGCTCATCAATCGCAATGGTTATCGCTGCGAACTGGTTCGCAATGGCCGTGATGCAATATCGCGCGTCGTGGCCGGGGGCGTGGATGTGCTCGTGCTGGATCTTAAAATGCCGTTGATCAATGGCATCGATGTTTACACGACGCTGAAGAAGCAGGGACGAAGCGTGCCAACCATCATTATTACGGGAAATGCTTCTGAACACAGCAAGGAACTTGCGCTTTTTGATGATGTTGTTTTGACCGGGATTCTGAACAAGCCGTTCGATCCCCTTGTGCTGTTGGACCGTCTCGAAAAATTAGCCGCCTGATCATTTGCACGCTTAGCTCTGGGGAGAGATTTAGCAATGACAATTCACGGAAAGACGCCTGTCTCGCGCATCAACAACAGCGATGTGCTTCTGCAAATTCTCGACATGCTGCCAACATCGATTTTCGTCAAGGACGAGAAACTGAACTTTGTATTTTCCAACGAAGCCCATTGCAAAATCATTGGCTCGCCAGCTGAAAAGCTACTCGGACTTTCTGATGCGGATTTCTATCCAGAGAGCCAGGCAAAGGAGTTCATGGCAGGCGACCGAAGGGTTCTTAAATCGCCAGAGCCAATTGAATTCTATGGAGCTTGCGACCAGCACTGATGGTTCGACGGTATACTCCCTTACGCGAAAGGCCCGCGTGGCAACGTCTGATGGTACGACCTATCTCATAGGCACAAACACTAATGTGACGGAGATGAAAAGGACCGAGGCGGAACTAGAAGCCAAGGAGGCCCGCTACCGTGCGCTTGCCGAGACTGTTCCCGTTGGAATCTGGCATCTGCATGAAAATGGCGGCACGATTTATCTAAATCCCTTTTTGCTTAATCTTCTTGGCATGACGGAAGCGGAATTTTCGGCGGCCGACCCGAAGGATGTGCTTGCCTGTTGCCCGGCTAACGGTATCGCGGAAATGATCGGTACTGCATCGCGTTTTGAGACCGACCTCCTGTCGCGTGGCAAGGTCGTTGCGCGCGCCATGGTTGTTTCTTCCGGTTGGCTGGAAAATGCCGGCGTCGCCGGCCGCTCGGTGATGGTTACCTTTGTCGACATAACGAAAATCAACGATCTCCAATCGGTGAATGACCAGGTCACGCGGCTTAACGCGGAGCTATCGGACAACATCCAGAAACTGAAGGACACCCAGGAGCAAATGGTGAAGGCGGGCCGGATGGCCCAGCTGGGACAGCTCACCGCGACAGTGGCCCATGAATTGCGCAACCCGCTCGCTGCGGTGCGGACCTCCGCCTTCGTTCTGGACCGAAAAATCAAGGGCAAGGGGCTTGGTGTTGAACAACAGCTGCAAAGAATCGACAATGGCGTCGTGCGCTGCGACAATATCATTTCACAGCTTCTGGACTTTGCACGCACCCGTGCGGCCCAGCGCAAACTTCTTGACCTTGACACTTGGCTAGCAAAGATCATTGAGGAGGAGGCGGCGAAACTGCCATCTGTGGTGACCATTGATTGCACGTTGGGACTGGACGGTCTGGTGACCGCCATTGACCCGGAGCGCATGAGCCGCAGCCTGATCAACCTGATCAGCAATGCTTCGGAAGCGCTTGTGGGCAAGGGCGACGAACTCTCCAGTGACTCGGAATTCGTTCCGAACATAAAGATCAAATCCCACCGGACCGGGCGCGGTGTTGAAATTGTTGTGGCGGACAATGGACCTGGCATTTCGGCGGAAAATCTTCAGAAGATCAGGGAGCCGCTGTTTACGACCAAAAGCTTTGGCACCGGTCTTGGCCTGCCGGCGGTTGAGAAAATTCTGGAACAGCATGACGGGGGGCTTGAAATCACCTCCAAACTTGGTGAAGGCGCATGCTTCACCGCTTGGTTTCCCATAATCGAAAAACTTGAGGAGGCTGCTTGACATGGCGCGCACACTTTCTATTCTTGTTCTTGCCGACAATGCCGACAATGCCGATGCCTTAGCTGATCTTCTTTCGATGGAGGACCACAAGGTGAAGGTGGTCTATAGCGGACAGGCGGCCATTGATGCCTACCGGTCCGCTCCTTTTGATCTCGGATTTTTTGACGTGATGATGCCGGACAAGAACGGCGTTGACAGTTTCCTTGAAATCCGTGCGCAATGGCCGGACGCGAAAGTCTACTTCATGACGGGCTACAGTGCCGATGACCTGCTCAAAAAAGCAATGGCCAGCGGGGCTCTTGGGCGTATTCGGCAAGCCCGTGGATTTGCCGCGCGTTCTTGACGTTTGTGAGGAGGTCTAGCTATTCAGGCTGCGGCCTTTTGCAGATTTTTGTCGATGGCATCGATGAAGCCCTCGGTGGAGAGCCAGCTTTGATCTGGCCCCACGAGGACCGCGAGGTCCTTTGTCATGCTGCCTTCTTCGATGGTTGCAACGGTCACCGCTTCCAATGTGCTGGCAAATTTTGCCAGTGCCGCATTGCCATCGAGTTTGGCGCGATGCTTGAGACCGCCGGTCCAGGCGAAGATTGAAGCGGCGGAATTGGTGGAAGTTTGCTTGCCCTCTTGATGCAGACGATAGTGACGTGTCACGGTTCCGTGGGCCGCTTCGGCTTCGACGGTTTTGCCGTCGGGTGTCATCAATACAGATGTCATGAGGCCAAGCGAGCCGTAGCCCTGGGCCACGAGATCAGACTGCACATCACCGTCATAGTTCTTGCAGGCCCAAATGTATCCGCCGGTCCATTTCATGGCGGAGGCCACCATGTCGTCGATCAGACGGTGCTCATAGGTGAGCCCGCGCTTTTCGTATTCGGCCTTGAACTCAAACTCAAAGATCGCCTGGAAAATGTCCTTGAAGCGCCCGTCATAGGCCTTGAGAATGGTGTTCTTGGTTGAAAGATAGACGGGATAATTGCGGTTCAAGCCGTAGTTCAGGCTGGCACGGGCAAATTCCTTGATGCTGTCGTCCAGATTATACATGGCCATGGCAATGCCTTCGCCCGGCGCCTTGAATACTTCCTTTTCAATCACCTTGCCATCATCGCCGACGAACTTGATTGTAAGTGTGCCTTTGCCAGGGAAGGTGAAATCCGTGGCGCGATACTGGTCGCCGAAGGCATGGCGGCCAATGATGATGGGCTTGGTCCAACCCGGCACGAGGCGGGGCACGTTTTTGCAAATGATGGGTTCGCGGAAAATGACGCCGCCCAGGATATTGCGGATGGTGCCATTGGGCGACTTCCACATCTGCTTGAGGTTGAATTCTTTCACGCGCGCTTCATCGGGGGTGATGGTGGCGCATTTCACGCCGACGCCATGCTTCTTGATGGCGTTGGCCGAGTCAACCGTCACCTGATCATTGGTGGCGTCGCGGTTTTCAACCGAGAGATCGTAGTAGTGCAAATCGACATCGAGATAGGGATGGATCAGCTTTTTCTTGATCAGGTCCCAGATGATGCGGGTCATTTCATCGCCATCAAGTTCAACGACAGGATTGGCGACTTTTATCTTGGTCATTTGCAGAACCTCATCATTTAGGCTGGAATTCGGCGTTGCTATAGCAGGCGATTTCGGGATGTCCAACCCTTACTCTGCCGCAAGGCACCTATGAGAGAGGGGATTTGGTTTTGACTTGAGGCTCCCCTTCGTGGCACGTATGCAAAATGTCGGCGTCTTCCAATGCTCTCCATCACAGACCCTATGTTTTCTATCTTGCGGCCCTGGGTTCGGCGGGATTTGCCGTGCAGATCATGTCGGTGGCCGTGGGCTGGCAGGTTTATGATCTTACCCGCGATCCGCTTGATCTTGGTTTTGTAGGTCTCGCCCAATTTCTGCCAGCGCTGCTCCTGGTACTGGTCACGGGACTTATCGCCGACAAATTTAATCGCCGGCTTATCATAGCCTTATGCCTGTTTATTGAAGTCGTTTGTGCATTTGGATTGTTGATTTTCACGGTTTCTGCCTTCAAGGACGTGTGGCCGATTTTTGTGATCCTGGTGGGTTTTGGCACGGCGCGGGCCTTCATGAACCCGGCTGCCGATGCGCTAGCGCCCAATCTATTGCCCAAGACAGCATTGGCGCACGGCATTTCGCTCAATTCCATGACTTGGCAGATCACTACCATCACGGGACCTGTCGCTGGCGGGTTGTTGTATGGAATTTCAGGGGAATTTGCCTATGGCGTGGCCATGGCCTTGATGGTTTTGGCCATTATCTGTGTGGTCCTGATTGGCCGTGTGCCGCAGGAAAATCATGCGCAGGAAACCAATTTTGCCACCTTGCTGGCGGGCTTCAAGTTCATCAGATCGGAGCAGATCGTGCTGGGCGCCATCTCGCTTGACCTCTTCGCGGTTTTGCTTGGCGGTGCCGTGGCCCTGCTTCCGATTTATGCACGCGACATTCTGGAGGTCGGCCCATGGGGGCTTGGCCTGTTGCGGGCAGGTCCTGGTATCGGGGCCATTGCTATGGCGTTCTGGCTTTCGAAATATCCCAATTCGGGACAAGGCTGGCGTGATCCTGTTTCTATTCGTGGCGGGTTTTGGACTTTGCACGGTGGTTTTCGGCATTTCAAAATCGGTGCCATTGTCGATTGTCGCCCTTGCCCTCATGGGGGCCTGCGACATGGTGAGTGTCTATGTGCGCGAAACGCTGATGCAATTGTGGACACCGGACGCGGTGCGGGGCCGCGTGAATGCGGTTAATCGGGTGTTCATAGGGGCGTCCAATGAATTGGGTGAGTTCCGCGCCGGTGTCGTGGCGGCCTGGATTGGGGCGGTTGCGGCGGTGGCTATAGGGGGAGCGGGCACCATGGCAGTGGCGTTCCTCTGGTCGCGCTGGTTCCCGGAATTGCGCAACGCCCGGAAGCTCGACGGGAAAGGCTAGCGTCAGGCTTTTAACTTCGCTATTTCCCGTGGGAACATGGCTGGCACCGACAAAACGCAGAATCAGGTTTTGGGACCGGCACCCCTGGTGGTGCTGGCGCATCCGCAGCTTGGAGAGAATATCGGCACTGCGGCCCGGGCCATGGCGAATTTTGGTTTGCATGAGTTGCGGCTTGTGGCACCCCGGGATGGTTGGCCCAATGAAAAGGCATTGACTGCTTCATCGGGTGCCCATTGGATTGTTGAGGGGGCGAAGGTTTTCGATGATTTGACTTCAGCACTCGTTGACATGAATTATGTCTATGCCACAACGGCGCGGCCCCGCGACATGATCAAGGAAGTGATCACACCGGAGCAGGCGGGTGATGATATGCGGGTGCGCGTTGCGCGTGGCGAAAAAGTCGCTTTGCTTTTTGGGCGCGAACGCTGGGGCCTCAGCAATGAGGAAGTGTCGCTTGCGGATATCATTGTGACAGCTCCCGTTAACCCGGCCTTTGCATCGATAAATATTGCCCAGGCGGTTTTGCTCATGGGTTACGAGTGGTTCAAGGAACAGGCGATAACTCTCGGCCAACAATCGCCGGAATTGGCGGCTTTAAGTGGCCCCGGTTTGCAGACGCCGAACACGCGGGTTGCCACCAAGGAAGAGCTTTACGGATTTTTTGATCATTTGGAACGGGAGCTGGATGACGCCGGGTTTTTCAAGACCGAAAAGAAGAGGCCAACCATGCGTTTAAATCTTCGCAATATGTTTGTGCGGGCGGAATTGACTGAACAGGAAATTCGTTCCTTGCGTGGAATGGTTTCATCTCTTACACGCACGCACTTGCGGCCTAAGGGCTCCAAGGAATGACTGCTCCCCGCGTTCTGCTGTTTGATTCCGGCATGGGTGGATTGACGGTTGCTTCCTGTGTGCGGGCGCAATTGCCGGAAGCGCATTTGATTTACTCCGCTGACAATGCAGGCTTTCCCTATGGTGCATGGAAAGAGGATGAACTGGTTGGTCGTGTGGTGCATGTCATTGGAGCGCTGATTGAGAAGGCCAAGCCAGATATCGTGGTGATTGCCTGCAACACGGCATCAACCCTTGCCATGGCGGCGCTGCGTGAAAAATATACAATTCCTTTTGTGGGTACAGTTCCGGCGATCAAGCCGGCAGCGGCACAGACCAAATCAAACATCATTGGCGTGCTGGCCACACCCGGCACGGTGAGCCGCGAATATACCCATACGCTCATTCATACCTATGCCTTTCACTGTAAGGTGATCCTGCATGGGGCGAAACGGCTGGCTGAAATCGCCGAACAAAAGCTCAAGGGCCATGCGCCTGATCTGGATGAATTGCGCGAAGAAATAGCGCCCGTGTTTCGCAAGCGGGATGGCAAGCAAACGGATGTGGTGGTGCTGGGCTGCACCCATTACCCGCTTTTGATCGAGGAAATGAGGCTGGTAGCGCCCTGGGAGGTGAACTACCTCGACCCCGCACCGGCCATCGCACGACGGGTGAGTGATGTTCTGGCAGGCCTCACATTGACAGGACTCCAATCAGGGGTTCCGGAGCCAAACACGGTACTTTTGACCTCGGCCAGGGGCAGTGCTTCGGAGTCATTGGCGGCCTATGATGCCATGGGCTTCCTGAGGCACCATTTCGTGGATTTGCCGGTTTGACAGGGCCGTTTGGCTCCGCTAGAAGCCGCACCTTGCTTACCCGTGAGCCCCAAAGGGTTCTGTCGGCTGGGAGACCAGAAGAGGAGGGTGGGTTCCAACTTAATGGTTATGGAGAACCGTAAATGACAAAGCGTCAGCCCGCTAAACACAAAATTGATCGCCGCATGGGCGAAAATATCTGGGGGCGCCCGAAGAGCCCGGTCAACAAGCGTGAGTATGGCCCCGGCCAGCACGGCCAACGCCGCAAAGGCAAGATGTCGGACTTCGGCATTCAGCTGAAGGCCAAGCAGAAGCTCAAGGGTTACTACGCCAATATTTCCGAGCGCCAATTTTCGAAGGTCTATGAAGAGGCTTCACGCATGAAGGGCGATACCTCGGAAAACCTGATCGGCCTTCTGGAGCGCCGGCTCGATGCGATCGTCTATCGCGCCAAGTTCGTGCCCACCATGTTTGCCGCACGCCAGTTTGTGAGCCACGGCCATGTGAAGGTGAATGGCCGTCGCGTGACCATCGCTTCCATGCGCATCAAGGCTGGCGACGCGCTTGAGCTCACCGCAAAGTCGAAGGAACTCGCCGTTGTGCTCGAAGCCGTTCAGTTGGCCGAGCGCGATGTGCCTGATTATGTTGAAGTGGATCACAAGGCGATGACGGCGAAGCTGGTGCGTGTGCCAGCTCTTGCTGACGTTCCTTATCCAGTTCAGATGGAACCACACTTCGTGGTGGAATATTATTCACGCTAACTGTTTGGCGTTTGTTGAGTTTGAGACGGCGGGCCTTGTCCCGCCGTTTTGTTTATTTGAGCATCGAGGCGATGTAGGTGGCGAAGTCGAAATTGGGCCGCTCCAGATGGGAGAGGTGGCCGGGTTTGGCCATGTCAGAACACAGGCCTCGATAGACCCGTTCGGTGCAGCCCTTGTCTTCGACGTTGACGTCATCGAGCAGGGTTTTGAGTTGCCTGAAATGGGCTTGCGCATCCGGTGTCATTGGCAAAATCGGGTGACATGCCGCCGCCAAAAATGACGCGGACCTGGCCAGCGCCATGGGGGTGGAGCGAGAGATACCAGAAATATCCTGGAGTCAGGGTGATGAGCAGGCTGGGATAGATGGCCAGCAGGAAAGTTGTCCGGCGGCGTTCGCCTTGCATGCGCGTATTGCTGGGATGGGCCAGCGCGATTTTCAACGTGTCGTCCTTCAGGATGGTATGATAGTTAAAGGTGGCAGGCCCGGCGGGCAGACCATTTCATCGAGCTTTGACAGGCCGCCGATGGTTTTTGCGTGGCAGACGGGGAGGTGGTAACTCTCCATGAAATTCTCGGCCAGCACTTTCCAGTTCGTGTTCCAGATAAACTGCTCGTGGAAATCCTCGACATAATTTTCCATGCCGTAGTCGGCGATCAGATGCTCAACATCGGCAAGTTTCTTGTAAGGCGAGGGCGCATCGGGATTGAGCGTCACCATCACCCAGCCCAGCCATTCCTCGCATCGGATCTGCGGCAAGCGGTAATCGTCTTTGCAGAAGCCTTCATTGTGCGTCATGGCGGGGGCGGCGCGCAGCGAGCCATCGAGATTGTAGCTCCAGCCGTGATAGGGGCAGACGATGGTTCCGGTGTTGCCTGAGTCTTTCAAGAGAATGGACATGCGGTGCAGGCAGACGTTGGATTGGGCGCGCAGTGTGCCGCCGCGATCGCGGAGTCACCATGATGGGCTGGTTGGCCAATTCGAGGGTGACGTAATCGCCGGGTTTGGACAGGCTGCTCGCACGGCCTACGCAAAACCATTCCTTGCTGAAAATCTGTTCAACTTCCTTGGCGGCGAAATCTTCCGAGGTGTAAACAGCCTTGGGCATGGCGTGCGCCTGATTGAAAGGCACGGCCACATTGGCTTTGAGCTGCGCTACTGCATCATGGGCGTTCATCATGGCCCCGTGTATGCCGCAATTTTGGCATCGGCAAGGGCAAAGCAGCCGGCAATG
Source organism: uncultured Alphaproteobacteria bacterium (assembly GCA_963766425.1). GTDB lineage: Bacteria > Pseudomonadota > Alphaproteobacteria > Rhizobiales > Aestuariivirgaceae > Aestuariivirga. The sequence goes on along the minus strand of CAVYAB010000002.1, from coordinate 5,944 downwards.
GTGGGGTTCAGGGGCAGTTCGCGGTAGGCACCGATTGCACCCTGGCCGGCGAGGCGTCCAGCCAGCCCCGGCTCATCGCCCGCCACCACCCAGATGAATCCGAAGGCGGTTTCACGAATGGGCCGCGCGCCGGCAATGGTGAGCTTGGCGAAAATGTCATCGGGGGTTGTTCCGGGTTCAAATACGGCCAGCATGGGGCCTGATGCTTCCGGCGGAAGGGAGGCCTGCCGCATGAGGATGGCCATGACGGCAATCCACAGGAATATCACGCTGAAGAACAGGCTGATGGCAAGGCGGTGGCCGGGCCAGCGCATGGATCTCAGGCCGCAGCGAACTTGGGCGCGCGCATTTCCTTGATGGGAAGATGCACGATGGCTGCAAACACTCCCAAGGCAACGCCCATCCACCAGACGGGATCATAGGAGCCAAACTGGTCATAGAGCCTGCCGCCAAGCCAGACGCCGAAGAAGGAGCCGATCTGGTGGCTGAGGAATACGAAACCATAGAGCGTTGCCATGTAGCGGGTGCCGAACATTACGGTGACCAGCCCCATGGTGAGTGGCACGGTCGAGAGCCACAGGAAGCCCATGGTGGCGGTGAAAATAATCGTGGTGACCGGGGTGATCGGCAAGAGAATGAATGCGGCAACGGAAACCGAGCGCAAGACATAGATGAAGCTCAAAGGAACTCTCTTCTGATATTTGCCGCCAATGATGCCTGACATGTATGAGCCCACTACATTGAACAGGCCGATGGCTCCCATGGCGATGCCGGCGAATTCCTTGCTGATGCCGTGTTCGGCCAGATAGGGCGGCAGGTGAACAGTGACGAAGGCAAGCTGGAAGCCGCAGACGAAAAAACCGGATACAAGCAAAAGGTATGAACCATGGCCGAAGGCGCCACCTACGGCCTGGCGCATGGTGATGTCGGCCTCGCCGGAGGTTACTTTTGTGCTCGAGCTATTCTGCACCATGAGGGGCAGCGCGAAAATCAGAATGAGCAGCGTGGAAGCCGGCCAGTATGAAGAGGGCTTTTTCCCAACCGTAGGCGGAGATCAATGCACCACCGAGGGGCGCGAAAATGAATTGGCCGAGGGAGCCGGAGGCAGTTGCAATGCCGAAGGCCCAGGAGCGCTTTTCCGGTGGCACGATGCGGCCGAGGGCTGCCATGACAATGCCGAAGGATGAGAGGGCAACGCCGATACCGATCAGGATTCCGGCGCCGAAGTGGAACATGAGCGGGACTTCGGCGACAGCCATCACCACCGTACCAACGGCATAGAGGATGGCACCAACCATCAGCACGCGGGCAGAGCCGTAACGGTCTGCCAAGGCGCCGGCGATGGGCGTGGCAATGCCCCAGAGAAGATTTTGCAGGGCAACGCCGAAGGAAAAGATTTCCCGGGGCCACGCATGAGCTTCCGAGATCGGAGCGGTGAACAGGCCAAAGCTGGAGCGGACGCCAAAGTTCACCATGGCCACAAGGCAGCCCGCAACGATAACTACGGCGGGGGTGAAATACCAGGGGATTTGTTTCTCGATCCTATCCATCGTTTGCATATGGGTGTTTTTTCCTATAAAGTCAAGGGCTGCTTTGCCGGATATTCCTGCGAATGAATGGGCCAAACTGGGCAATGGCAACGCCAAACAGAATGATGCCGCCCGCCACAAGCGTTGGTGCCGTTACCGTTTCGCCCAGCAGGACCACCCCGGAGGCTACCGCAAGTACGGGTATGAGATAGAGAGACGCGCCGACCGTTGTTGGCTGGAGCCTGGCGGTGGCGAAATTCCAGGTGCTGACGGTCAGCAGCGTGCCAACGAAAGTGAGATAGAACAGGGCGAGCAGGCCATTGGTGTCCAGGCTGCGGGCGGCTTGCCAGGTGTCGGATGACGTGAAAGCAAGTGCAGGCAGCGCCGCGAGTATGGACGATAGGGCCGTGATCTTGAAGGAGCCATAGGCTTGGATAAGCGTCTTGCTGAAAATCACGTAGACTGCCCAGGCCGCACCACAGGCGAAAATCATCAGGCCGCCAGCAACAATGTTTTCATGTGTCGTTCCGGCTGGCGTGTCGCCGCTGAACAGATAGAGCGTGCCAGCGAACGACACGATGAGACCAATGATGGTGGGGATGGTGATTTTTTCGGTTCCGAAAAAACTGGCAAGTATGGCGATCAGGAGCGGTTGCGTTGAAATGATGATGCCGCCGACTCCGGATGTGACATATGCGAAGCCGAAGATGGAGCCCGCGAAATAACCGAACATGCCTAGGGAAATCAGAAGCAGGCGGGCGATGTCTTTTCGCGCCACTATGTAGCCGCCGAAAAATGGCAAGAGCAGGAGGCAGGGAATGGCAACGGCAATGGTGCGGATGACGAGCGCGTCCGCCGGGCCTGTGGCGAGCGATAAAGAGCGGATGAAGGCGGGCGCCGCGCCCCAGACAATCACGGTGAAGCCCAATAATGCGAAGGCTGTGGATTTGCTGGATTGGTCGGTCATGGCTGAGCGGTAGAATGCTTCAAGAGCGCCGGGCCGTCCATAAACGGCAACGCGGGGCTGATATGTTCAAGCGCTTTCGCTGGCCAGAACCTTTTTGACGGCTGGACGTTCTGCCATGCGATTGCGGTGATCCAGCACTTTGGGAAAGTGCTTGGGATCAACTCCATCGGCTTCAAGCCAACCGGAGAGGGTGAAGAGATAGGGATCGCTGATGCGTGTAATCGTCGCCCATGACCCAGGGGCCCCTGAAATATTCGCGTTCGATGAGGTCGAAGCAATCTCCGACGTTTTGCGGGACCTTCTTTTTCATGGTTTCCATCGCTGGTTGATCATCGGTCCAGCGATAGCCGCGCATCCGATGGGCATGGGCCACGTGCACGGTTGAGCAGAGGTAGCTGTTGAAGGACTGGATTTGGGCTAGGCGGAATGGATCGTTGAGCGGGAGAAGATTGGCCTTGGGAAACATTTGCGCGACGTAGACCAGAATGGCCGGTGTTTCGGTGAGGATGCCTTGGTCAGTCACGAGGGCGGGAACCCGGCTCTTGGGATTGATCTTGAGGATACTCCGGCTTGCGCTGTTCATTCTCGGCAAAGTTAAGGCGCTTTGCCTTATAGGCTGCGCCAGCTTCTTCAAGTGTAATGTGAGAAGCGCGCGCACAGGTATTAGGGGCGTAGAAGAAGGTGAGCGCCATCCTCAGGCAATCGCCTTCTCAGCAAGCAGCTGCTTCAATTCACCGGACTGGAACATTTCCATCATGATGTCACTGCCGCCGACGAATTCGCCTTTGACCCAGAGCTGCGGGATGGTGGGCCAGTTGGCATATTCCTTGATGCCCTGGCGGACTTCATCGGAATCCAGAACATTGATGCCCTTGAAGGGGACGCCCATGTGATTGAGAATTTGCGTGGCCTTGCCGGAGAAGCCGCACATGGGCATGTCGGGCGTGCCTTTCATGAAGAGGACCACATCATTGGTCTTCACTTCGTTGTCGATCCATTTTGCAATGTCAGTCATGATCAGTTCTCCAAAACACTTGTTGTTAGCGCGAGCGCATGCAACTCGCCGCCCATGCGGCCTTTGAGCGATGCGTATACCATTTGATGCTGCTGGACGCGAGACTTGCCCTTGAAGGCTGCTGACACCACGGTGGCGGCATAGTGATTGCCATCGCCGGCGAGATCGCGGATTTCGATACTCGCATCGGGCAGGGCTTCCTTGATGAAGCGTTCAATTTCGGCGGCGGCCATGGCCATCGGTCAATTCCCTTGGAGTTCGCCCGACATATAGGCCGGGAACCAGCCTTCATGGGCGCTTTTCAACTCAGCCAAAGATATAGTCGCTTGGTCCTGGACATTCAATGTAGCATCGCGGGTTACCGTTCCTATGCGGATGACATCGATGCCTTTGACATGGGCCTGGGTGATGATTTTGGCGGCTTCCCCAGCCTTGCAGGTCAGGACATAGAGGGCTTGGTCCTCTCCGAAGAGGGCTTGATGGTTCATGGCGTCCAGTTTGGCCCCAAGGCCAGCAGCAAGCGCCATTTCGATGACCGTGGCGGCCAAACCGCCGTCGGAAATGTCATGTACTGCAGTGACTTGGCCGCGATTAATGAGGTTTCGCACGAAGTCGCCGTGAAGCTTTTCCTTTGCCAGATCGACGGGTGGAGGAGAGCCTTCCTCGCGGCCCAAAACCTCGCGGAGATAAATGGATTGGCCTAGGTGGGTGCCATGGCCGCCCAAAAGCAAAATAGCTTCGCCTTCAGCCTTGAAGGCAAGGGTAGTCATCTTGCTCAGGTCGGTGAGGAGTCCTACGCCGCCGATGGCGGGGGTGGGCAAAATGGCCTGACCGTTGGTTTCATTATAGAGTGAGACGTTTCCGGACACGACGGGATAGCCAAGCGCGCGGCAGGCGGCATCGATGCCTTTGATGGCGAAAACGAGTTGGCCCATGATCTCGGGCCTCTCGGGATTGCCGAAATTCAGGTTGTCGGTGATGGCGATGGGTTCAGCCCCCACGCAAGTCAGGTTACGCCAGCTTTCGGCCACGGCCTGCTTGCCGCCCTCGAAGGGGTCGGCCTCGACATAGCGGGGCGTGACATCGGTGGTGAGTGCAATCGCCTTGTTGGGTCCAACGCGCACGACGCCCGCATCGCCGCCAGGGATTTGGGCGGAGTTGGACTGAATGAAGTGATCATATTGTTCCCACACCCAGCGCCTTGAGCACATATCGGGCGAGCCCATGATTTTGAGAATAGCCGCTTTGAGATCATTTGGGGCGGGCACATCATTCAAAACGGCGAGCTTTTTCGGCTCGATCCAGGGCCTGTCATATTCGGGGGCTTCATCGCCCATCTGCTTGATTGGCAGATCGGCTTTTACTTCCCCTTCGTGCTTTACGATGAAGCGCAGCGTATCGGTGGTGTGGCCAACGATGGCAAAATCCAAACCCCATTTGTGGAAAATGGCTTCGGCCTGTTTTTCGAGTTCCGGGCGCAGCACCATGAGCATGCGCTCCTGGCTTTCGGACAGCATCATTTCGTAGGCGGTCATATGTTCTTCGCGGCAGGGCACCATGTCGAGATTGAGTTCAATGCCAAGATCGCCTTTAGCTCCCATTTCGACAGCAGACGAGGTGAGACCAGCAGCCCCCATGTCCTGAATGGCGATGACGGCACCGGAGGCCATCAGTTCAAGGCAGGCTTCGAGCAGACATTTTTCGGTGAAAGGATCGCCGACTTGCACGGTGGGGCGTTTCTCTTCGGCGTTGTCGTCAAACTCAGCGGAAGCCATGGTGGCGCCGTGGATTCCGTCGCGGCCCGTTTTGGCGCCGAGATAAACCACGGGGAGGCCAACGCCCTTGGCCTTTGAATAGAAAATCTTGTCGGCGTCGGCGAGGCCAACGGCCATGGCATTAACCAGAATGTTGCCGTTGTAGCGTTCATGGAAATTCACTTCACCGCCAACCGTTGGCACGCCGAAAGAATTGCCATAGCCGCCGATGCCAGCCACAACACCAGACACAAGATGTCGGGTTTTGGGATGATTGGGCGCGCCAAAGCGGAGCGCATTGAGGGAAGCGATTGGACGGGCGCCCATGGTAAAGACGTCACGCAAAATACCGCCGACGCCAGTGGCCGCGCCCTGATAGGGTTCGATGTAGGAAGGGTGGTTGTGGCTTTCCATTTTGAAGACCACGGCCTGGCCATCGCCAATATCGACTACACCAGCATTTTCTCCCGGCCCCTGGATGACGCGGGAGCCCGTGGTGGGGAGCGTCTTCAGCCATTTCTTGGAAGACTTGTAGGAGCAGTGCTCGTTCCACATGGCCGAGCAAATGCCGAGTTCGGTCATGGTGGGCTCGCGGCCAAGCAGGCGCAGGAAGCGCTCATATTCTTCAGGCTTGAGACCGTGTTGCTTGACGATGGCGGGGGTGATTTTGGGAAGAGCG
>CAVYAB010000001.1:0-28041 GCA_963766425.1 uncultured Alphaproteobacteria bacterium | reverse complement strand
AGGGACACGCTAGGCTCAAACAATAGGTACGCTTGACGTACAGCGTATTACTTGTTATTGTATTTCATGATCCTGAGCTATCGTGACAAGCGCACCGAAGCCTTTGCAGAAGGAGGGTTTGTTCGGGATTTTCAGGGTTTTGCGGCACAGGCATATAAGCGGCTTGAAATTCTGGAGGCCGAACAGCTCTCGAAGATTTGCGAGCTTTGCCGAGCAACAGACTGGAAGCTTTGCGCGGAAAAAGGGTTGGGCAATTCAGTATTCGCATTAACCAGCAGTGGCGCATTTGTTTCAAGTGGCCGCAAAGAGCAAATGGCCCATCTGATGTCGAAATTGTGGACTATCATTGAGGACTAAACCATGACTCGCCAGCCTATTCACCCCGGTGAAATTCTCAGCGATGAACTCGACGAACTCAGCCTGACCGCCAGTGCTCTTGCCCGGCAGATTAAGGTGCCGCCGAACCGTATCAGCCGGATCATTCAGGGCAAGCGCGCCATTACGGGCGACACGGCTTTGCGGCTGGGCCATTTGTTTGGCACCAACCCGCAGTTTTGGCTTAATTTGCAGAGCCAGTATGATCTGCGTCTGGCGGAAGCGGAAGCCGGGAAAGAAGTGCGGAAACTGCCGACGCGGGCGACATAACCGTTTTCACCCCCGGCGAAGCCCTGCCCAAAATTCCGCCATTTAGTCACTTTTCCCCACCCCCTCCCAATTTTGCCATGAGTGCCTATATAATCCCCTCCATGGCGCAAAAAGATTCACATAAGGATAGGGACGGCGGGCAGGTGGGGGTCATCACCCGCACCGAGCCCAAGACCAAGAAGCCGAGCCTCTACAAGGTGCTGCTGCTGAATGACGACTACACGCCCATGGAATTTGTCGTCCATGTGCTGCAGGTGTTTTTTGCGAAGTCGGCCGAGGAAGCCACCCGCATCATGCTCCATGTCCACCAGAAGGGCGTGGGCGTCTGCGGTGTCTACACCTTCGAGATTGCCGAGACAAAAGTCACCCAGGTGATGGATTTTTCCAAGAAGCACCAGCAGCCCCTGCAATGCACCATGGAAAAAGAATAGGGGTGCCAAGGCATATTCCGACGAAGTTGTGCGACTTCGTCGATAAGAATATGCCCAAAAATGCGCTCCCCTGTCTCCGCGTTAATGGTTGTTTAGAAGCGGCCTACCATCACGTCATCGCGGGTAAGGCCGATGTCGCGCAGCAAGTGGTCGTCGAGGCCGAGCAAAAGCGTGCGCGAGGCGGAACGGGCCCGGGCCCGGCGCAGGCCCTTGAGGGCGTCCTGAACGAAGGCGAAGGTCGATACTGGGGTACGGTTGGTAAGGGTCGTAGCGGTCATGATTCTTAGTCCTGTTTTAGTGTTTCATTGAAAAAGGGGCGCCATTCACTGGCGGCCCCTGTCGCCGGGTAAATTCGGGTTTAGAAGTCGCCGTTCAGAACCTCGAGGCGCGTAATGCCGATGTCGCTCAGCAGGTAGTCGTCGAGGCCGAGCAGATGCTTGCGAAGCGCAACCTTGGCGCTGCGGCGGCGCAGGGCCGGAAAGGTCTCGCCGATGAAGCTGAAGGCAGAAATATCGGCATGGTCTGAAAGGGTAGCGGTCATGATTCTGTAGTTTCCTCTGTTTGTGTCGTGTTTCGATGGCGCGCTTAATGGTTGATTCACCCTGAAATGAACCTGAACTGGCCGTTCATTTTCGGTTCATCCGCAAGAAAAACCGCCCGTTAAATCTATTTTTATGCGGCCTCTCCCCAAGTTCGCAAAAATGCCTATATAATGAAGTCCAAATCAGTCAGTTCATGTGGGCGCCTCGGCGAGAAGGGCAAAACCTGCAGGAACCAGAAGGAGCAAGCCGTGCCGACGTTTTCACGCAGCCTCGAAAAAGCCCTCCACCGCGCATTGGCTTTTGCCAATGAGCGCCACCACGAGTTTGCCACGCTGGAACACCTGCTTCTGTCGCTGATCGAGGACAAGGACGCGGTGGCCGTCATGCGTGCCTGCAACGTGAATGTGGATGAACTGCGCAACAGCCTGACGAACTATGTCGATACGGAACTGGCCAACCTGATTTCCGATGACGTCCTCGAATCAAAACCCACCGCCGGCTTCCAGCGGGTGATCCAGCGCGCGGTCATCCATGTGCAGTCCTCTGGCCGCGAAGAGGTGACGGGCGCTAACGTGCTTGTGGCCATCTTTGCCGAGCGTGAAAGCCACGCCGCCTTCTTCCTCCAGGAACAGGACATGACCCGCTATGACGCGGTGAATTACATTTCCCATGGCATTGCCAAGCGGGCAGGGATGAATGAGGCCCGGCCCGTGCGCGGCGTTGACCAGGAACAGCAGACTGGTCCTGGTGGCGGCGAGGGTGACGGTGCCGATGGCGGGGGCAAGAAGAAGGGCGATGCCGATGCGCTCGAAGCCTATTGCATCGACCTCAACAAAAAAGCCGCCGACGGCAAGATTGATCCGCTCATTGGCCGCGAGAACGAAGTCAACCGCACCATTCAAATTCTTTGCCGCCGCCAGAAGAATAATCCGCTCTTCGTGGGCGATCCCGGCGTGGGCAAAACGGCAATCGCCGAGGGCCTCGCCCGCAAGATCATCAATGGCGAAGTGCCCGATGTCCTGAAGGGCTGCACCATCTACATGCTCGACATGGGCGTGCTGCTCGCTGGCACCCGCTATCGCGGCGATTTTGAAGAGCGCCTCAAGGCCGTGATCAAGGAAATCGAAGCCCGTCCCGGCGCCATCATGTTCATCGACGAAATTCACACTGTGATTGGGGCAGGGGCCACTTCCGGCGGCGCCATGGATGCCTCCAACCTGCTGAAGCCCGCGCTCGCGGGCGGCAATCTGCGCTGCATGGGTTCCACCACCTACAAGGAATACCGCCAGCATTTCGAGAAGGACAGGGCGCTGGTCCGCCGTTTCCAGAAGATCGACGTGAACGAGCCTTCGCTGCCCGATGCCATCGCCATCCTCAAGGGCCTCAAGCCCTACTACGAGGAATTCCACAAGGTTTCCTACACCAACGAGGCCATCGAAAGCGCCGTGCAATTGTCATCACGCTATATCAACGACCGCAAATTGCCCGACAAGGCCATTGACGTGATCGATGAAACCGGCGCGTCCCTGATGCTGGTGGCCGAGTCTAAGCGCAAGAAGGTGATCGACGTGGCCGATATCGAAGCCACCATCGCCACCATGGCCCGCATTCCAGCCAAGACCGTGTCGAAGGACGATGCCACGGTCCTCAAGAACCTGAGCACCGAATTGAAGCGGCTGGTCTTCGGCCAGGACAAGGCCATCGAAGCCCTGACCTCCGCCATCAAGCTGGCCCGTGCGGGCTTGCGCGAACCGGAAAAGCCCATCGGCTCCTATCTCTTCTCCGGCCCCACCGGCGTCGGCAAAACCGAAGTGGCCAAGCGCCTCGCGGAAGTCTTAGGCGTCCACATGCTGCGCTTTGACATGTCGGAGTACATGGAACGCCATTCCGTATCACGTCTTATCGGCGCCCCTCCGGGCTATGTGGGCTTCGACCAGGGCGGTTTGCTCACCGATGGCATTGACCAGCATCCGCACTGCGTATTGCTGCTCGATGAAATCGAAAAAGCCCACCCCGATCTCTTTAATATTTTGTTGCAGGTCATGGACCACGGCAAGCTCACCGACCACAACGGCAAGTCCGTTGATTTCCGCAATGTGATCCTGGTGATGACCACCAATGCCGGGGCTCAGGACATGGCCCGCGCCGCAATCGGTTTCGGCAGCTCCGTGCGCGAAGGTGATGACACTGAAGCCATCATCAAGATGTTCACACCCGAATTCCGCAACCGGCTTGATGCCACTATTGGCTTCAGCCACCTGCCGCCGGATATCGTGCGCAAGGTGGTGGAGAAATTCATCCTCCAGCTCGAAGCGCAATTGTCCGAGCGCCAGATCAACATCGAGATTTCAGCCGAGGCTGCGGATTGGCTGGCCAAGAAGGGCTACGACCAGCAAATGGGCGCAAGGCCGCTCGCCCGCGTCATCCAGGAACACATCAAGAAGCCGCTGGCTGAAGAAGTCCTGTTCGGCAAACTGACTAAAGGCGGCACCGTTCGCATCCTGCTGAAGGGTGATGAGTTGGCATTCCAATACCTCGGCCGCGACGAGGAAAAGAGTTTGCCAAAACCGCCAGAACGCAAATCGCTTCCCCGCAACAAGGCGAAGGCTGAATCCAAATCAGCGCCGAAGAAGAAGCCTGCCAAGACGAAGTAGTTGTCCGCGCTTATCCGCCACCCCATCCCCATCCACTTTTCCGTCATCCCGATGAAAATCGGGACCCAGACTTTCCGCATGTTCACTGGTTGCAAGCCTGGTTCCCGGCGTCCGCCGGGATGACGAGGTGGGTGAGTTACAACGCCTTCCTAATCATCTCCGCCTGTTTCGCCAGCACTGCGTGGTCCGCCATTTTACCGGAATGGGGGCGAAGCGTTTGGCCCTCATTTAGCGGCAACACGTGGAAATGCAGGTGGAACACCGTCTGTCCCGCAGCCTGCTCATTGTACTGACGGATTTGCAAGCCATCGGCATTGAAAGCCACCTTCGCCGCGAGTGCCACTTTCTGCACCGTGGCCATGAGAGGCGTTAAGGTCGAAAGCTCTGCATCCAGCAAATTACGTGACCCGACCTTGGGAATGACCAGGCAGTGTCCATCCACTTGCGGCATCACATCCATGAAGGCCAGCGTATGCTCATCCTCATATATCTTATGACTGGGAATTTCACCGCGCAGTATTTTCGCGAAGATATTGTTGGGGTCATAGGTCATGGGCATAACTCCATTTCAGTCATCAGTTTCATGCCGGAAGGGCGAATGCTCCGCAAGCAGTGCCTGATCCTGATCGATGGCGCGCCGTTCCTGTTCCAGGTATTCCCCAACGGCCCGCGCCAGACCGGGGTGGGCAAAGTGGTGCAGGCTGTAGGTTTTCTCCGGCAGATAGCCCCGCGCCAGCTTGTGCTGTCCCTGCGCGCCTGCTTCAACCCGCTTCAACTTGTGCTGAATGGCAAAGTCTATGGCCTGATAATAACAGGCTTCAAAATGCAGGAAATCATGGTGTTCAAGCGTGCCCCAGTTGCGCCCATAGAGCGCTTCGGAGCCGATGAAATTCAATGCCCCGGCGATAACGCGCCCGGAGCGCCTCGCGAAGATAAGCAGAATATGTTTGCCCATGCTGGCGCTGGCCAGGCTGAAAAACTTCCGCGTCAGATAGGGCGATCCCCATTTCCGCGAGCCCGTTTCCATGTAGAAGTCAAAGAACGCATCCCAGTGGCTTTCGCGCAACTCCTTGCCGGTGATCCAGTCAAAGCTGATGCCGGCATCGCGCACGGCTTGCCGCTCCTTGCGGATATTTTTGCGCTTGGCCGAAGATAGGCTCGCAAGAAATTCGTCGAAGGATTTGTAGTCGTGATTTTGCCAGTGGAACTGAATATCCTGCCGTTGCAGCCATTGCTTCCTGTCGGCGCGCTGCCAGTCTCCTTCCGGCAGAAAGGTGATATGAGCCGATGAGGCTTTCAACTCCGTGCAAACGGAAACCAGGCCCTTGGCCAGGTGCGCGCGCGTTTCAGCACTGGCGGAAAACAAACGCGGGCCGGTGACCGGTGTGAAAGGTACGGAAGTCTGCAATTTAGGATAATAGCGCCCGCCGGCCCGGTGGAAAGCCTCGGCCCAGCCGTGGTCAAAAACATACTCCCCCTGGCTGTGTGACTTCACGTAACATGGCGCTATGCCCTCAATCTCGCCTCTCGCATTTTCAATGACCAGATGCTCGGCCTTCCAACCTGTTTTGAGCGTGGCCGAACCGCTTTTCTCCAGCGCGCTAAAAAACTCATGGGCTACAAAAGGATTGAAGCCCGATGGATTGGCGCAGGCATTCCATTGATCTGCCGGAATTTCCATTACACTGTCGACTGTGCGAAGTTTCAAGGATTAAAGCCTTCAAAAGTAACCTGGTCGCAATAGCGCAGCGCCTGCGAAGCTTCCTCCCTTGAGCGCGCCGTCCAGCTGATCACCGGATGCCCCAGCTTGCGGATTTCCGTGACCGGTTCAAAAGGAAGGTCGCGCCAATTATAGGACACGAAATGCGGTTGCGTTTGGGCAAGATGGGAAAATGTCCGCATGGCGTAGCGCTTTGCCAGGGGCAGGGTGTTGTAAAAGGGGTGCGTGGCGCGATCCGCCACAATGCCTCGCACCGTCTGAGGCGAGAGCTCGCGCAGCCTGGTGACCAGACTGGGGTCAAATGACATCAGGCAACAGGGTCCGTCATAACCTTCAAGAATCTGCAATGCTCGTTTCACCAACGTATCATCGTCATCCCACAGGGACTTGAGTTCAATAACAAGGGTAGAGCGCCCAGCAACCTGTTCCAGAAGTTCCGCCAATGTCTGCATGCGGTCCGTGGTTGACTTCAGCTTCACACGCTTCAATTCCTTGGCCGTGAGCCCCTTAACCGGGCCGTTCGCCTCGCTAAGGCGGTCCAGATCATCATCGTGAAAAACCACGGCCTCGCCATCAGCCGTCAATTGCACATCGCATTCAATGGCATAGTTGCCCTCGATTGCGGCGGCAAAGGCACTTTCAGTGTTCTCAATGATGCCCTTGCTTTTGGCATGCAGCCCGCGGTGCGCAATGGGCCGCGCCACAAGCCAGTCGAATTCACGCAGTTGCGGCGAAAAACGCATGCCTATTCAATTTCCGCAATGGCTTCGACCTCAACCGAGAGATTGAAGGGAAGCGACGGTGCACCCACGGCTGACCGCGCGTGGCGGCCCTTGTCGCCGAATACTTCAACCATCAAATCCGATGCGCCATTGATGATCTTGGGTTGGTCGCCGAAGGTCGGCGTGCAATTGACAAAACCCAGAAGCTTCACGATGCGTTTCACCCGGTCAAGATCGCCGCCACAGGCATCGCGCAAATGGGCAATGACATTGATCGCGGTCAACCGCGCCGAAGCAATGGCGTCCTCAACCGAAAGTGTGTCGCCAACCTTGCCGGTGTATTCGATCTTGCCGTCCCTTACCGCACCTTGGCCGGATATGAACACAAGGTTTCCGGTCCTCACCCAAGGCACATAATTGGCGATCGGTTTTGCAGGTGTGGGGAGCGCAATGCCAAGTTCGGCAAGTCGTTTGTCGATCAATTTCATCTCATGCTCCTGTTAAAAGATCGCGAGGTTTCCCGCCTTTGAAAAATGCCTCCAAATTATCCACCGCCCGCATGCCCATGGCAATGCGCGTATTTTTTGTGGCGCTGCCGAGATGCGGCAGCATGAACACGTTTTCCAGTTCCCGGTAACGCGGATCGATGTTGGGCTCGCCCTTGAATACATCGAGCCCGGCCGCTGCCAGCTTTCCGGATTTGAGCGCGGAAATCAGGGCATCGTCATCCACAATGTCGCCACGCGCCGCATTCACCACAATTGCATCGGGCGGCAGCAGGGAAAGGGTGCCTGGCATTTACGATGCCGCGCGTTTCAGCCGTTGACGCACAATTGATGGACAGGAAATCGCAATGGGGCAGCATGTCTTCAAAGCGGGAATGAAACTTGGCGCCATGCTCAAGACGTGCATCCACCCGTTTGCGGTTGTGGTAATGCAGCTCCATATTGAAGGCTTGCGCCCGCCTGGCCACTGCCTGGCCAATGCGCCCCATGCCGAGAATGCCGAGCCTGCGTCCGCTGACGTCGAGCCCAAGTGGAGCAACCAGCGAAGGGGGCGGCCATCTGTTCTCCCGCACCATGCGGTCGCCCCAGCTTGCGCCCCGTGCGGCACCCAACATGAGCAGCAATGTAATATCCGCGGTGGCGTCGGTAAGTACATCGGGCGTATTGGAAACTGCAATGTTTCGTGCCTTCGCCGCCGGGATGTCGATATGGTCGGTGCCGACCGAGAATGTTGCAATCATGCGTATGGAGGCCGGCAAGGCATTGATGACATCGGCCCGGCACTTGAACATGGAGGATATCAGAAGTGCGTCAAAGTCCTTCGCCTTGAGAATCAGCTCCGAAGCGCTTATCACGCGGTCCGCCGTATTCAGCTCAGCCGCAAAGTCGCGGGAAAGCCGGGCCTCCACTTCGACTGGTAAACGGTGAGCCACCAGAATTCTTGCTTTGGCCATTGTTGTCATGTTTGCTTTGCCTTAACCTTCCAAGCCACAAATCAGTTTAAACAGGTCGGCAATGGACCACTGGAACCACGGAGATTCAAGGGTGTTGAAAAGAGTTTTATTGACGGTCGTACTTCTGGCTCTGGCACCAGCGGCTTTCGCTTCGGTGGTGGCGCCGCACCGCGCCGTTTATGACTTGGTACTGCTGCGTACCAGCCAAAGTGCCAATCTCGGCAGTGTCTCGGGCCGCATGGCCTATGAGGTGTCCGGCAGCGAATGTGATGGCTGGACCGTAAGTTTCCGCCTGGTCAACCGCTTTGACTACAAAGAGGGAACCTCGCGACTTTTCGACACCCAATCATCATCCTGGGAAACCGGTGACGGCAAGACGATGAATTACAGCGAAAAGGAATTTGTGGATAACATGCAGGAAAGCGAGAAACGTCTGAGCGTTGCCCGTGCCGACAAGAGCAGTGCCGGCGAAGTCAGCATCGCCTTGCCGAAGGAGAAGAAAGTTTCCATTTCCGCTGAAACGGTTTTCCCGATGCGCCATCAATTGCGCCTGATGGACGCGGCCGCAAAAGGCGAAACCCGTGACGTCTCCCTTGTCTATGATGGTTCTGACGAGGAGAAAACCGTACGTGCCATCAGCACCATCGGCAGAAAAGTGAATGCCGGGCAAGGCAAGAAGGACAAGGACAATCCCCAGGCAGCTCCGCTGCTCTCCCTTCCTTCCTGGCCCGTCACCATCGGTTACTATGCTGCCGATGAAATCAATGCGGAGACCCCGCTCTATCAAATCAATTTTGATATGTACGAGAATGGTGTTTCCACCGGTCTGGTCATGGATTATGGAAATTTTGCCCTCTCGGGGAAGCTGGCCCATTTGGAGCTCCTGAAAGCAGAATCTTGCGAATAGGCCCTGGTGAAATTGCTTTGAATTCCCAAAAAGCGCACTATCTGTAACGCCGCCGTCGATAAAGGGGGGCAAGGATATGGCCAAATCAACGACCTCGGTCACGTCAAAAAGCGAAGGCGACGTTTCCGCTTTCCTTGAGAAAGTCCGTGGTCTGCCGCCTGTTGCAAAGGACGGCAATCGCGGCAAGCTGATATTTGCCATGGACGCCACCATGAGCCGGCAACCAAGTTGGGACCGCGCGCTTTCCATTCAGGCTGAAATGTTTGCCGAGACGGCCCGTATTGGCGGGCTCGACGTGCAACTGGTCTATTTCAGGGGTTTCAATGAATGCCGCGCCAGCAAGTGGGTGAGCAACCCAACCGCCCTCGCCAGGCTGATGACGACGGTGGATTGCCGTGGCGGCAACACCCAAATTGGCCGCGCCCTTGCCCACATCAAAAAGGAAATGAGCAAGACCAAAGTAAACGCCGTTATTTACGTGGGCGACGCCATGGAAGAAAACATCGATGTCCTGTGTCAGGCAGCCGGCGAAATCGGCTTGCAGGGCACACCTATCTTCGCCTTTCAGGAAGGTGTCGATGGCAACGCCGAACGCTGTTTCAGGGAAATGGCCAAGCTCAGCCGCGGTGCCTATTTCAAGCTCAATGAATCATCGGCCCATATGCTGCGTGAACTGCTTTCAGCGGTGGCAGTCTATGCCGCAGGCGGCCGGGCGGCGCTCGAAAACCATGCGAAATCCAAGGGCGGAAATTCCAATCTGCTGTTACAGCAGTTGAAATAGAACCGTCATGGTCAATTTTATCATTGCAGTAGTCATAGTTTTTGGCGGCCTGTGGCTCATCCGGAAATTTGCGAAAACCTCACCAAGCCAGGTTCCCGGCCTCACCAGGAAACTGGCGGGCGGAGCGCTTATTGCATTGTCAGGACTGCTCGCCCTTCGCGGGCTTACCGCCTATGCCGTACCGCTGTTTGCCCTTGGGCTTGGCATGCTTGGCCAGTCGGCAGCATTTCCCAATGGTTTTCCCTGGGCCAGGAAATCGACCGGGCAAAAATCACGCGTGGCAACCGCCATTCTCGCCATGGAACTCGATCATGACTCCGGCAAGATGACGGGGCAAGTTCTCACAGGTCCTTTCAAAGGTGCAAGACTCGAGGAAATGGACCCAAACGACTTGCAATCACTATACAACCATTGCGCAAGGGCATCTGACCAAAGCGTTTCACTGCTCGAAGCATGGCTTGATCGCAACAACCCTGCCTGGCGCGATACGTGGAAGGGGACTGATAAGGCCAGACAGTCCAATTCGGGCACCATGTCCCGCGACGAGGCCTTGGCGGTACTCGGCCTTAGGGCAGGGGCCAAGAACGATGACATCAAGAACGCCCATCGCCGCCTCATGAAGGATTTCCATCCCGACCGCGGCGGCTCTGACTATCTCGCCGCCAAAATCAACCAGGCCAAGGATATTCTGCTTCAGGACTGAGGCGAAAACGTCAGGCACTGCAAGCCTTTTTTCGAGAGCTGGGCGCAGGCTGCCTTGGCGGTTTTTTGTGTGAAGCCCGAGAATCTTGCCCGGTAAACCGTTTTGGAACCCTTCTGCACTTGCACCGTAATGGCCTGTTTTCCGCTGAGGAATTTAAACCCGGAGGCACGAATCTCCTTGAGTTTCAGGCGCGCTTCCTCTTTCTTTGGGTAAGCTCCAATTTGAATGTTCCAGGTTGGCGCGGTACTGGCCACAACCGCCTTTACAACCGCCTTGGCTGGCGGCGCAGTCACTTTTTTCTTCACCGCAAAGGGAAGCTTGGTCGGTGGTTTTTCAACTGGCTTTTCAGCTTCCTCAGTTGAAGCAACAGCGGTTTCTGCAATTTTTGCTTCCAGAACCTTTGGATCAGGTGCGGATGAATTGTCCATGCTTGCGACAACTGTCTTGAATGTCGTGCCCTCAACGGGTGCCGCGTCGCTGCCTTCAGTTGGCGCAGCTTCTGAATTTACATTGACGCTCTTTTCGCCAGGAAGAGGTTTTTTCTTTGTTTCGGCCTCAGCTGTTTTCGTTGCAGGCATCAAAGCCCCTTCCGAGGTGCCCGCGGCGGCGGCAATCATCTTGCCCCCCACACATTTTGGAAAAGCGTTATCAAGCATTTTCATCATGTACTTGTTGCGTGCGTTTCCGGAGCTTGATCCCATGACAACCCCAACAATGCGCTTGTCGCCGCGCTTGGCGGAGGTCGTGAGATTGAAGCCGGACGCTCCAATATAGCCCGTCTTGATTCCATCCGTTCCCTGATACCTGCCGAGCAGGCGGTTATGGGTGCGAATGGTTTGTCCCTTGTAAGTGAAGGAAGTGATGCGGAAATAAGGGTAATACTCTGGGAAATCCCGTTGAATTCGCAGGCTGAGTGTCGCCATGTCGCGCGCCGTTGTCACCTGCGCTGGATTTGGCAGGCCCGAGGCATTCTTGAACGTGGTTTTCGTCATGCCAATCGCCCGGGCGACGCGAGTCATTCTCGCGGCAAAATTGGCTTCAGTGCCTTCGAGGTTTTCACCAATGGTTGCGGCAACGTCATTGGCAGATCGTGTCACCAGGGCCTTGATGGCATTTTCAACTGAAATTGCAGAACCGGGTTTCATTCCCAGCTTGGAAGGTTGCATGGAAGCGGCCCGCTGCGACACTTTTAGGTCGCTGGTCAACTTAATGCGCTCGGCTTTCAGATCCTGGAACAGCACATAAAGCGTCATGACCTTGGTGAGAGATGCCGGATGGCGCATTCCATCAATATCACTGCTGAACAGAATTTTCCCCGTTCGTGCGTCTACTGCAATGGCTGAAAACTGAGGTTTTGCCTCAGTGTGATTGAAAGTTCCCAGGAAAACCATACTGGCAATGACCAAGCCAGTGAGTTGGACCATAAGGCGCGCCAGGATGAAGGGCCGGCACGGCTGCGAAATAGCAATAGAATTCATCCCAAACTCGTCTTTTTGTACTCAAACACTGAGTACTGATTGACCGCAAAATTGTCGGAATCAAGCCCCGACCCCCAACTGTTTCCCCAGAAACGCCCACACTCGAATTAACGATTCTAGACTTACTAACCGGTAAATGCCTGAATCGCACCTGTTTCTTCCATGTTGCACTGCAAAAAATGTTCTTGACATTTATGGTGCAGTGCACATATATGGTTCACACGGTAAGAAACTGATCCCAACGGAGAGCCCCATGATCAAGTCATTTGAAGATTTCCAGACCCTGAGCAAAGATGGTTATGAAGCTTTTGTCGCTTCGGGAACTGCCCTGACCAAGGGTTTCCAGGCCATTGCCCAGGAAACCACTGATTTCTCTCGCAAATCATTCGAAAAAGGCACGGAAGTTGTCGAAAAGGCAACCGCCACCAAGTCTTTTGAAAAGGCCCTCGAAGTTCAGCAGGGCTACGCCAAGGAAGCTTACGAAGCTTTCGTAGCCCAGGCCACAAAGCTCAACGAGCTCTATGTTGCAACTGCCAAGGAAGCCTACAAGCCTTTTGAAGCAAGCCTGGCTTCCTTCGGCATTAAAGCCCCTAAGTAATTTCCAGCACTGAATTGGAAGGCCCGTCGATCACATCGGCGGGCCTTTTCCGTTGCTAAAGTTCAATCATGACCGGCACATGGTCAGAAGGCTTTTCCCAACCCCGCACATGCTTTTCAATGTGGGCTGACACCAAACGGTCTGCCGCCTGGGGTGACAGCATCATGTGATCAATGCGGATGCCATTTTCTTTTTGCCAGGCACCGGCCTGATAATCAAAGAAGCTATACTGATTGGCAGCCGTTGGATGAAGTGCTCGAAACGCATCGGTAAGCCCAAGAGCCGCAAACTCCTGAAATTTCGCCCGCGTGGCAGGCAGGAACAGCGCATCTCCCACCCATTGGCTGGGGGTCTTGGCATCAATGGCTTTGGGAATGACGTTGTAATCGCCAGCCAAAACCAAGGCCTCTTCCTGTTTCAGCAATTCTTTGGTGTGGGCAATGAGCCGGTCAATCCAGGCCAGTTTATATGGGTATTTCGGCGAGTCGGTAGGGTTGCCATTGGGCAGATAGATGGAAGCTACCGTGGCGCTTTGCGAGCCATCCACAACAGTTGCCTGGATATAGCGTGATTGCTCATCGGATGCATCACCGGGCAGGCCACGAACGATATTTTCCAATGGGAACTTCGAAAGAATGGCTACGCCATTGTAAGTCTTCTGGCCAAACACCGCCGCGTTGTAATTCAATTCCTCAAAAATTGCCGAGGGAAAATTCTGGTCCTCACATTTGATTTCCTGCAAGCACACGACATCGGGCTTTGCTTCGCCAAGCCACCCGGTGATTGCTTCCATATGCGCCTTGACCGAATTCACATTCCACGTCGCAACGCGCATTATTGACCCCGGCAGGATGGATTAAATTGTAAAGCTGGTTCCGCAGCCGCAGGAAGCCTTGGCAAGAGGATTTTGCACCTTGAAAGATTGGCCTATCAGGTCATCCACAAAATCAACGGTCGAACCTGACATGTAAACAAGCGAAACAGAATCAATGAGAACCGTGGCCCCATCCTTCTCAATCGCCAGGTCATCATCGTTGCGATCAGTGGCAATTGCAAAATCATACTGAAAGCCGGAGCAGCCGCCGCCGTTAACCGAAATCCTGAGGCTATGGTGTTCTTTTTGACCGGCGGTTATCTCACAAATCCGGTTTGCGGCGCGGGCAGTAATGTTTACAGTACTTTCCATAGGCTTTTATGTCGGTCTTGGGCGTGGAATTGTCAATGGTGCGGTAAATGAAGCGACACACGGCAATCTACGCGGCAAAACCCGAAGAGAGCAGGGGAAGGCTGTTTCCTGAAGCCGAGAGCCCACCCCGCTCGGTTTTCGAGCGCGACCGTGATCGGGTGATCCATTCTTCCGCCTTCCGGAGACTGAAGCACAAAACCCAGGTTTTCGTGTACCACGAGGGCGACCACTACCGCACCAGGCTTACCCATTCGATTGAAGTGGCCCAGGTTGCGCGGGCCATTGCCCGGGTCCTGGGCCTCGATGAGGATCTCACCGAAGCCCTGGCCCTGGCCCACGACCTTGGCCACACGCCATTTGGCCACGCCGGCGAGCGCGAGCTTGACAAGCTGATGGCCCCCTTCGGCGGCTTTGATCACAATGCCCAGTCGCTTCGCATTGTCACCAGGCTGGAACGGAAATACGCGAATTTTGATGGGCTGAATCTCAGCTGGGAAACTCTTGAAGGCCTGGTCAAGCACAATGGTCCGTTGATTGATTCCCGTGGGCATGCCCTCGGCCATTTCAAGGACAGCGGATTGCCGCAAGTCATTATCGAATATGCCGAGGTGCACGACCTCAAACTTGCAAGTTTTGCTTCCGCTGAAGCGCAGGTCGCAGCCATCGCCGACGATATCGCTTACAATGCTCACGACATCGACGATGGCCTTCGCGCAAAACTGTTCGATATCATCGACCTCGGTGATATTCCGCTGGTTGGTGAAGCACTTTCCGCTGTGCTCAAGCTTTATCCCGCATTGGAAAGATCGCGCATCATTCATGAAACGGTGCGCCGCGTGATTTCGGGAATGGTCGCTGATGTCATAGCGCAGACGAAAAAAAATTGTTCGGAAGCCGGAGTGAAATCAAGCGACGACGTGCGCTCGCAGAAGCGCGCCGTGGCGCAATTTGGCACGCAGATGGCCGAAAACAATCGCGTGCTGCAAGGTTTCCTTTCAGTTCGAATGTATCGTCACGAGCGGGTTCTTGAAATCATGGATCGCGCCCAGCGCGTTATCCGCGATTTGTTCGAGGCCTATATGAACGATGCTTCGCTCATGCCTGAGGACTGGCGCGACAATAACCTTGCATCTGATCGCAACCATTATGCCCGCCAGGTCTGTGATTTTCTGTCCGGCATGACCGACCGTTTTGCACTGGACCAGCACAAGCGTTTGTTTGACCTCGACCAGCTTTTCCGCTAGCGCGTGATCAGGAAAAGCGGAATGCGGTTTTCCGTCCGATCACGCGCCAGACTAAAAACGTGGTCTCGACAACAAACTGCTTAATTCCAATAACTTAGAATGATCACATGAACCTTTTTGCACACTTTCAAACAGCCGCAAGAAATGAACTTTCGGCCATGATGGCAGCAGGTGAACTGCCGTCCAACCTTGATCTGTCTCGCGTGACGGCCGAACCTCCGCGTGATGTTGCCCATGGCGACGTGACAACCAATGCGGCCATGGTGGTGGCCAAAGCGGCAGGCAAGGCACCACGCGTCCTGGCCGAGGTGCTGGCAAAACGGTTGGAGCAACAACCCGATGTTTTATCAGCCGAAGTTGCTGGTCCCGGCTTCATCAACCTCCGCCTCAAAGAAACTTTCTGGCCAAAAATCCTGGAAGCAATTCTTGAAAAGGGTGATGCCTACGGCCGTTCCGAATTGGGCAAAGGCATCAAGACAAATGTCGAGTATGTCTCCGCAAATCCAACCGGGCCGTTGCATGTCGGCCATTGTCGCGGCGCAGTCTTTGGCGATGCGTTGGCTGAGCTTCTGAAGGTGACGGGTTACGAAGTCAGCAAGGAATACTACATCAATGATGCCGGCGCCCAGGTTGATACCGTCGCCCGCTCAGCGTTCCTGCGCTACCAGCAAGCCTTGGGCACGGATATTGGTGAAATTCCATCAGGCCTTTATCCCGGCGAATATTTGATTCCCGTTGGCCAGGCCCTTGCCGCGGAACATGGAAAAAATCTTCTGGCAATGACGGAGGAGCAATGGCTTCCCATCGCGCGCAACAAGGCCATCGCCATGATGATGGACCTGATCAAAAGCGATCTCGCAAGTCTGAAAATTCATCAGGATATTTTCTTCTCGGAAAAGTCCCTGCATGATTCCGGTGAGGTTCGCGATACCGTGGCTGACCTTCGCAAACGCGGCCACGTCTATGAAGGCCGCCTGCCGCCGCCAAAGGGCGAGCTGCCTGAAGATTGGGAAGACCGTGAGCAAACGCTATTTCGGGCCACGGAATTTGGCGATGATATCGACAGGCCGCTGCTCAAGTCGGATGGCTCCTACACCTATTTTGCATCAGACGTTGCCTACAGCCGCAATAAGATTCATCGCGGCTTCAAGGAATTGATTTATGTCCTCGGCGCGGATCATGGCGGCTATGTCAAAAGGCTCGAAGCCGTTGCCTCTGCGATTGCAGGTTCTGGCAAGGTCGACGTCATCGTAAGGCTTTGCCAGTTGGTGAAACTGTTTCGCAATGGTGAACCGGTTCGGATGTCAAAACGTTCAGGCGAATTTGTAACACTGCGTGAAGTTGTGGACGAAGTCGGCGCAGATGTCGTCCGCTTCATGATGCTCTATCGCAAGAATGAAGCGCCGCTTGATTTCGATTTTGCAAAAGTCACGGAACAATCAAAAGACAACGCCGTTTTCTATGTGCAATATGCCCATGCGCGGGTGTGTTCGGTCTTGCGCAATGGTGCGGAGCTTGGCCGAGTCGCTGTTAACCATGACTTCTCACTTTTGAATGACGAGGCCGAACGTCATGTGGTACGTAGATTGGCGGAGTATCCAAAAATGCTGGAAGGCGCAGCGCTCGCCCACGAGCCACACCGTATCTCGTTCTATCTCTATGAGTTAGCTGGCGATTTCCATTCTCTTTGGAACAAAGGCAAAGAGTTGCCGCAATTGAGATTTATTCTTAGAGATGACATAATATTAACCGATACGCGGCTCGCTTTTTTGCGGGCGATTCGCTATGTTCTATCAAATGGTCTTCGAATTTTAGGCGTTAACCCCGTCGAAGAGATGTAACAACGGAACTGGCTTGTGATGGATCAAAACTCCTCGAACGATACGGAAAAACGCAACTGGCGCGAACGTTTAGGCATAGGTGGCAAAGAATTGCCGCGCCTTTCGGGAGAGTTCTCGAGGGCGCCCGAAACGATTCCATTTGAAGAAAAGGCGGAGGTTAAGCTGGCCCAGCCCGTAGCGAAACCAGCGCCCATGGCACCGCGCATGCCGATGAAGGCGCCGGTTGCCAGGCCGCAGCAGCAAATGCCGCCGCCGGGCTCTCAACCACAAGCACCTGATGTGCTGGCCGAGAAGCTTCGCGCCCAGCGTGCAGCAGCGGAGAGATTGGCGGAACAGCGGGTCACTGCGGCAAAGCAGCGGGCCGAGAATGCTCCTGTAGAAGCCCCGACCATTGTTACGATCAAAGCTGACGCGCCACCCGCAGCCAAGCCGAAGTTCACTTTCGCCGATGATGAAGCCAAATCAGACTTCACTCGCGACTCACGCGCCGTGCCACCTGGTCGGCCAGCGCTAAGACCAGTTTCCCAACAGCCACAGCTTTCGCCGCCAAGGCCTCCACTGGGTGGGCAATCGCGGCCGCCAGCGGGTCCTCAGGCCGGGTTCCAGCCGCAGTACCGGCCCCAGCCGCCACGCAGCTATTCACCCTCATCCTATACACCGCCCCCGCTGCAGCAACCCCAACGGGGCTTTACCGGATCCCTGTCACAACCTCCGGCAGCCGAGCCACGCCTGCAGGCCCAGCGGACAAAACCGGATGCTTTCCGCCGGGCTCAGCCGGATGATCTCGGCTACGCCGGGGCCGGTTACGAAAACCCGCAGCGTTCCTTGCAGCGGCCAGGCGCCTTGCGGGCGCAGCCCCAGGCCTATGACCAGGATTACGGCGACGAAATGTTTGAGGACGCTCCACCGCCGCGATCGTCGCGCCGGGCCAGTGCCACCGACTACAATCAGGCTTACCGCGAAAACGATGGAGCCTATGGCGATGAGCGCAGGCGCTCAAGCGGACCCTGGCTGCTGTTGTTGTTCCTGATGCTGGCTGCCGGCGCTGCGGGCGCTGGCGTCTGGTATTACCAGACGAAGGTCAAGACGGTTGCAGCCAACGTCTCCACTGACTCCGCGCCCGTTGTTGCAGCCCCCGTGCAGTCGGCCAAGTCCGCGCCCGAACAGCCGCTGGATGGACCGGCCGATGCTGCCGGGTCTGCGGCGTCGAAGAAGCAAATCTATGATCGCATCATAGGCGACAACGAAGTTCTCGGCGGCCAGGTAGTCCCCACGGAAGAAACCCCAATTCAACCGGAAAGCCAGCAAGGCGATGCCGAGCAGATCCCGCAGCCCGCCGGATCGCTTGATTCCCTGTCGGAAAGCGGTGAAGCTCTGCCGTTGCCCTTGCCCCCGCCGCCGGGAACGAACAATGACACGCAAGGGGCGCTTACTGCGCCTCAGGCAAACAAGACTGTGGCTTTGACGTCTCCCCCGGCGACGACAAATTCAACCGGCTTGGCCGTGGAATCGGAGATTGCTCCAGTACCAGGTGAAAATGCAGCAGCGGCGATTACTACCGAGCAGGCCTCGCCGCCAGCTGCAACAGCGCCTGCCAAGGAAGAAATTGTAAACGTTGATCCGGAAACCATCGTTAAAAAGCCGGTCCTTAAGAAAGCCAAGGCACCAGCCGAGAACGCATTGGGCGCCGCGCCCGTTGTTCTTGTACCTCCGTCAGAGTCAGTTGGTGCGGACCAAAATGCCGCCGCACCTCTTGCTGTTGATCAACCCATTGCCACGCCGCCGGCCCCGGTTGTCAAAAAGAAAAAGACCCTTATTGGCTTGCTGAGAGGAACCAATGATCAGGCGCCTGCCGCAGCTCAAGCGCCCGCCACAACACCTGTTGTGCCCGAACAAGAGGTAGCGGCATTCCCGCAAACTGCACCCGCCCAAGAACAGGCCGCACCAACGCAGGTCGCAAGCACGGGCAGCGGCTACTATGTTCAGCTCGCATCATTCAAGTCGGAAGCCGATGCCAACGCCGAGTTTGGCCGGCTGAAGTCGAAACATGCAGGCATCCTTGGAAACCTTCCCCCGGCAATCAATCCCGCCACCGTGAGTGGCAGCACCCGTTATCGCCTGGCGCTTGGTCCACTTGCATCGCGCGACCAGGCCACCAAGATTTGCAGTTCGCTGATTGCTGCCGGCGAAAGAGATTGTCTTGTTCGCAAGCAATAGTTCAAGTCCCGGCAAGAAATTGCATCCATGAAAATTCGAAGCTTCATAAGCGGCTGCGAAGGCACAGAGCTGTCTTCCGCCGAGATCGCGTTTTTCCGCGAGCAAAATCCCTGGGGCCTCATTCTCTTCAAGCGCAATTGCGAAACGCCCGTGCAAATCAAGGCGCTCACCTCCGCCTTCCGCGAGGCCGTTGGCCGCCGGGATGCGCCCGTATTTGTCGATCAGGAAGGCGGCCGGGTGCAGCGCCTGGGGCCGCCGTCAAACTACTGGCGGAAATATCCTTCGGCACGCGCCTACGGCGACCTCTACGCCAAAAATCCGCTTGCCGCACTTCGCACCGCCCGCCATGTGGGCCGCCTCATGGCTGATGACCTTATTGAAGCTGGAATAACCGCCGATTGCCTCCCGGTTTTGGATGTGCCTCAAGCGGGTGCTCATGATGTCATTGGCAACCGGGCTTACAGCCTTCACATTGAGCACGTGATGGCGCTGGCCCGGGCCCATACGGCGGGCCTGATGGATGGCGGAGTTTTGCCGGTCATGAAACATATTCCCGGCCACGGCCGCTCTGAAGTGGACAGCCACCACAATTTGCCCGTGGTGAACGCCAGGCGGGATGAATTGGAGCGTGTGGACTTTCCGCCCTTCGCCGCTTTTGCCGATGCGCCCATGGCGATGACGGCCCACGTAATTTACACGGCTATCGACAAGGCGGCCCCGGCAACCCTATCCAGGAAAATCATCAAGTCGGTGATTCGCGGGCAGATCGGCTTTCGCGGGCTTCTGATCACCGACGATCTCTCCATGAAGGCCCTTTCAGGAACTCTCGAAGAGAAATGTTCAACAGCCTTGAGCGCCGGTTGCGATATGCTGTTGCATTGCAATGGCAAGCTGGACGAGATGCGCGAAGTTGCAGCTGCCGCGGGAGAACTGAAGGGCAGGGCCCTGCGGAGGGCCAAAGCGGCGCTCAAGTCGGCGCGCAAACCGCAGGCCTTTGACAAAAAGGCCGCTCTCAAGGATTTGGAATTGGTCGTTTCCGCTTGAAATTGGGGATAAGCTAAGGCCACTCAAGCGAATCATCTGTGCATTTGAGAAAGTGCGCGGTAGGGAATTTGACATTAGGATGACAGACACCAACGAAACGAAAGTGCAGGAACTGTGGCCCGATGGCGAAGGGCCATTGCGTAGCGATTCTGCTGCATCCGATGACGCGCTGATCGTGGATGTCGGCGGCTTTGAAGGCCCGCTTGATCTTCTGCTTGAGCTGGCGCGTCACCACAAGGTCGACCTCGCCCAGATTTCAATCCTGGCGCTCGCCGAGCAATATCTGGCCTACATCGATAACGCGCGCAAAATGCGCATTGAAGTGGCGGCCGACTATTTGGTGATGGCCGCTTGGCTTGCCTACCTCAAGTCCCGCCTTCTGCTTCCCAATCTTGTCGGCTCGGAAGAAGCGCCCGCTGAAGACATTGCCGCGCGGCTCGCTTTCAGGCTTCAGCGCCTGCAGGCCATGCGCGATGCCGCTGCCAAGCTCATGGCGCGTAATATTCTCGGGCGCGATGTCTATGGCCGTGGCAATCCGGAACCCTTGGTTGTTGAGACCCAGCGCGAATATGCCGACAATTTGATCGACCTTTTGAAGGCCTATGCCGAGCGCCGCCAGCGCAAAGCGAGCCACCAGACCTATACTCTCAAGCGCCACGCCACCTGGTCCATCAAGGAAGCCCGCGAGGCCCTTGAGCGGCTGGTTGGCACCATGGATGACTGGAGCACCTTTGATCACTGGCTCGAAGCTTATCTGGCCCCGCCAAACATGCGCCGCTCGGTTCGCGCCTCCAGCTTCACCGCGAGCCTGGAATTGGTCCGCGAGGGTCTCATTGAACTGCGCCAGGAAGATGCCTTTCGCCCGATCTATATGCGCCGGCGCGAAAATGCCGCCTAATGTTTTCAGGATATGATTATGGTACAAGCAAGCATGAGCATTGAGCAGAGCGACGCTCCAGAGGCAGACGAAATGGAAATCTCGCCGGCTGTGGTGAGAATGCATCCGCGCGCCGATCGAAGCCAGCATTTGCGCATCATCGAAGCCATTCTGTTTGCCGCTGAAGCGCCTGTCGCAATTGAAAAGCTGCAGGGCTTTTTCCCCGAAGGCACGGACGTGCCGGCGTTGCTTGCCGATCTCCAGGCCAACTATGCCAACCGGGGAGTGAACCTCGTACAGATTGCCGGACAATGGACCCTTCGTACCTCAGAAGACCTGAGCTTCGTTCTGCGCCGCGAAACATTTGAGCAGAAGCGCCTGTCTAAGGCAGCGCTCGAAACCCTGGCGATCGTTGCCTATCACCAGCCCGTAACCCGCGCCGACATCGAGGAAATCCGCGGTGTTGTTATTTCCAAGGGCACCCTCGACATCCTCATGGAAATTGGCTGGGTAAAAATGCGCGGACGCCGCCGCACGCCGGGACGGCCCGTGACCTACGGCACGACCAATTCCTTCCTCAGTCATTTCGGCCTGAATGAAGTGATGGACCTTCCAGGACTTCAGGAACTGAAAGGGGCAGGGCTCCTCGACGCAAACCTGCCACCGGATTTCGAAATGCCACTGCCACGCGGTGGCGATGATCTGACGGCTGACGAAGACCCCCTTGATGGCGATGAACAAACCCCGCTGGAAATGCATTTGCCAGAGGCAATCGAAGGTTCCGAAGAAACGTCGTCGGATTGATTGCTCACTCTTGTCAGTGCTTAAAGCCTGGTCTTTTCCGACCTCGGAAGTGGCCCGTCCGAGCCACTGCCCGGCTGCGGCCCTTGCGGTGTGTAGGGGCTGGTCAGGGTCCAGAACCTCCCCTGCTATTTAACGCGCTCCATTGCGATGCCGAGTTTGCCATAGTCAACCATGTAGTAGCCATCCGCGCCGATGGAGACGGCCGAAGGCTTAACCTTCAACACATCCTGTGCCATCACTCCGAGATAAACCCCAGGCCGGTTGCGGTATTGGAATCGATAAAGCGGAAGTCCCAACACTGTCGTCCCGACGCGGTGAAAATCGGTTTTAACCCTGATGTCGGATCTTTGCCTGGTCTCGGGCTCCTTGCCGTGCATTTCAAGTTCGGGCCGTTTTACTGAACAAATTCTGACAAGTGCGACAGAGGTCAGAGATTTTTTCGCCCTGCGGCAACTCACCACCTCGCGGCAGCTTTTATGGCTCCTGGTCATCCACATCTGAGGATGCTTGGCAACATATCCGTTGCAACATTCGATGACGTTCTGGAGCGACGGGCCGCTGCACTGGCTCAAACCCGTGGCGGCCTGGGCGCTTCCTGTCTGGGCCAAGGCGGCCAACACCGCAAAGGTAGCAAAGCTCACGCTGAGAGTTGCAACTCGAAATTTTGAAAACTGGGTCATGTCATGCGCCTCCAGATACTTGATCTTGAACAGTCGATGACGAAGCAGAGACAGAAAATATATGGTCAATTTCTGCAGGTGTAAGATATTCTCTATCTGTCCAGATTGCAATCTCAGCCGTCGTCCTGAGGAAACCGTTTCGACATAATGACACTGAAACGATTTTCGAGATTTTCGACCGCGTGACGATGCAACTCTTCGGGTTACGGTGACAGTGCATTCAATTAAATACGTGTGTCTGTCACTGTAACAAAGCAACTTCACTTGTTGCTCTTTCTCACAGCATTGCCGCGCCACCATTGGCACCAAGACATTGGCCGGTGAAGAACGTAGCTCCGGAACCGGCAAGGAATATGATGGCAGACGCAATCTCCTCGGGCCGGCCTATTCGTCCGAGAGGATGGGCAGTTTCTAGTGCTCTCTGTTCCACAGTCATAGTATTAAAGCCAAGAAGGGCAGTGTCGGTTGGGCCAGGAGCTACCGCATTGACGAGAATATGGGGTGCAAGTTCGCGCGCCCACGATCGCGTTAAACCCAGCATCGCAGCCTTCGTCGCGCAATAGACTGACGCATTGCCACGGCCAAGATAGGCCAATTCAGACGCCAGATTGATGATACGAGCCCCTTCACCAAGATGCGGCAAGGCCTCTCGCGTGACCAGTATGGCGCCACGAACATTGATGGCGAAGTGGCGGTCTATTTGCTTCCCAGTTATGGATCGGATCGGAGCTTCCTCCATGATGCCCGCATTGTTGACGAGCACATCGATACCGCCAAGCTCCTGAACTGCTGCCGCGACAGCGCCAACTATGTCGGCCTCTCGCGAAAGGTCACAGCGAAGTATGCGCATTGCTTCGCGCGATGTGTCAAGATCAAGCCCTATGACACGGGCACCAGCATTTG
Source organism: uncultured Alphaproteobacteria bacterium (assembly GCA_963766425.1). GTDB lineage: Bacteria > Pseudomonadota > Alphaproteobacteria > Rhizobiales > Aestuariivirgaceae > Aestuariivirga. Next base: position 4,605 of record CAVYAB010000001.1, on the reverse strand, counting down.
CAAACATGGTTGCCGTTGCGTAGCCAATGCCATTTGCGGCCCCGGTTATTAGAACGCGCTTTCCGTTCAATGAATTCACCATGGCACCTCTCCCCGATCAACACCAAGCGATTGACCTGTAATATTTCTCGCGGCATCCGACGCAAGGAACAGATAGGTCTCCGCCACATCTTCTGGCTCCATAAGTCCCGGCAGCGCCTGACCGCCAATGATAGCGGCCAGAAGCTCTTGCTCGCTGGCTTCGCGCCGCTTGGCCATGTTCTTGAGCGAGCGCATCGATGCGTCGGTACGCACCCATCCCGGACATACGGCATTAACCCGTATTCCCCTTGATCCAAGCTCCTTGGCCCACGTTTTGGTCAACCCGATAATCGCATGTTTGGAGGCAACATACGCACCGAACAAAGGTTCGGCGACGCGCCCCCAAATTGAAGCCGTATTGATAATGGAACTGCCACTCGACATTTTCGGGACAGCGCGCCGCGTAACAATTTGCGTGCCTATAATGTTTATTTCAATAATTCGGCGAAATATTTCTTCAACTTCATCGCCACCATCGGCAATCGGAGTGAGAAGTTCAAGGCCGGCGTTATTGATCAGCACATCAATGTGAGAAAGTGCCGAGAGAGCCTGCGAAATTGCTGTCCCGTCAGTGATATCCGCCAAAGTGCCGGTTGCACCTATGTCCTTGGCAATAGCGAAGACCGCAGGGTCATCAGCAATCAGCGTCAATCGTGCATTCGCGTTGGCAAAACACTTTGGCAATGCCGAGACCGATGCCACGGCTTGAACCCGTAATCACGACATTTTTGCCATGCAAAGAAACCTTCATTTCACAACTCCAGCTTCATTACGAATGAGATGCAAAATCTCATTGCGCAGTATGAAAAACTCTTGGGACTCGCGCGCGGCAAGCGTGCGCGATGTGCCAAGTATGGCGGCGACATCGATATCCCTGAGAACCCTTGTAGGCCGTGCGGAAAACAGGAGAATCCGGTCGGCCAGAAACACAGCTTCTTCAACATCATGGGTAACAAAGATGATGGTCTTTTTTTCCTCCGTCTGAATCTGGCGAAGCTCAACCTGTAGCCGTTCGCGCGTGAGTGCATCGAGCGCACCAAAGGGTTCATCCATGAGGAGTACATCTGAACCGGCGGCGAGACTGCGCGCGATGGCAACGCGCTGGCGCATGCCGCCTGAAATACGATTGGGAAATGACTTTGCAAAATCTTCAAGTCCAATAAGTTTAAGATAATGGCTAACACGCTCGGCTCGCTGTGCAGCGTTAAGATCATTGCGGTAGCGCATTCCAAAGGCAATATTGCCTTCAACCGTAAGCCAGGGAAATGAAGAGTAGGATTGAAACACCATGCCCCTGCGGCGATCTGGTCCGGTTACGGCTTCGCCATCAAGTCTGATTGTGCCTGAAGTTGGTGTGTCAAGCCCGCCTGCCATGCGCATCAAGGTGGTTTTGCCACAACCTGATGGACCGAGAAACACCACAAGGGAATAGCGCGCAATTGCAAGCGTTGACTCAGATACGACAAGCACGGGCCCAAATGCCTTGGTAACCTTCTCAAATGTGAGATAATCGCTTGCCACAGATTCACATATACCTGAACATGCGGCGGTGCATCGCGCGCAGAATCTGGTCGGTAAGCAGCCCGATAAGACCAATGACCACAACACCGGCCATCACTTCCGGTGTTTTCACGTAACGTCGCGCCGACCAGATAACGAATCCAAGACCTGAATCTGCTGCAACGATTTCCGCAATCACCAGATAGGTCCAGCACCAGCCGAGCGTGATACGGAGATTATCAACCAGTGATGGGCCCATGGCACGAAACGCAACGTCCGTTAGGACCTGACGTGGCTTGGCGCCTAGCGTGAAGGCGATTTCAACATACTCGTGTGGCACCCGCCGCATGTCATCTGCCACCAGCAAAACAAGCTGGAAAAACGTTCCAAGCCAAAGCAAAAATATCTTTGTCTCTTCCCCCACGCCGAACCAGATAATGGAGAGCGGCACGAGTGCTGGAACCGGAAGATAGCGGATAAAATCGATGATCGGCTCAAGGGAAGCCCCAACAATCCGGTAACTGCTCATCAGTATTCCAATGGGAATTGCCATCGCCGCGGCAAGCAGGAACGCGACCCATACACGCAGGCTTGAAATGGCGGCATGCCACAACAAATGTTGCGTCGTGACCATCGTCCACAGCGCCACCACCACTTGGCTGGGCGATGGGAGAAACTGCGGTGCCACAAACCCTGCGCGAGCCACCGCTTCCCACAGGAAAAGAACGGCCATGGCCATCATCACACCAATCAGGATCTCGGTGCGGGCCGTGGCGCGTCCTCTAAAGGTAAAGAGCTCGCGTATCATATTTTGACGTTTCAGCCCCTTCTACGGGGCTGAAATAGTGTTGATCACAGCGTTGTCAATCTGCTGGCTGGCATCAAGCTTATTGTCAGCCGCACCGTTCTCCAGGTTCAACTGCATGACTGTATCAAAGATATCATGCAGTGTTCCCTTTCCGCCGGGCTTGCCCAGATAGGCCTTGGCGTCTTCCAGCGTTGTATAGGCCAGGCTTGTCGTGAGGATGTCGGTTACCTCGGCCGCAGTAAGCCCGTAGTGCGCGGCCGCCAGTTCTGCATACTTTGCCGGTTCTGTTTTGCTGTAATCGACAGCCTTGTAGACGCACTTCAGGAAGCTTGCATACTTCTTCGGATTGGCCGCGAGGTCTTCCTGGCGCGCTGTGATCACGTCGATGATAATGCCACGATAGTCCTTCGAGGAAAAGAATACACGCGCACCTGGTCGGCCCGATGCCTTAACAGCCTGCGACATGAAGGGTTCATAGGTCGCAATTGCGGAAATCGAGTTGTCTGCAAAAATCGCAGCCGTGTCTGCTGTGGCGATATCTTTGATTTTCACATCTGCCAAAGTCATGCCCGCTTTCTTCAATTCCATTTGCATGAGTAACCGCGCCGGTATGTTGGGTTCAGCAGCTACTGTTTTTCCCCTGAGATCGGCAACTGATTTGATAGTTTCGTCGGTAATTACGCCGTCGCCGCCAACCGATTCATCAATTGTTCCAATAATGACACCTGGTGTTGAAGCATCGCGTGGCCTCCCTTGATGCTCACCAACAGTTCGCATATCCACGTCGATGTCGCCGCGCGCATAGGCCGCCATTACGTTTGAACGGTCGTCCTCGAATTTATAGTCGACCACGAGACCCTCGTCCTTAAAGCATCCCAAGTCATTGGCCACATGAACCGGAGCAAAACCAAGCCAGGTTGGTGCCAGCATGTGAATTGTATCCTCGGAAAAGGCAGCACCTGATGCTGCTGTCATCAAAGCAAACGTCGCGGCACCTGCAAGAAGATGTTTCATGATTTACTCCCCAATTTTACTACGAGTAATTTTTATTGCATGTTGAGAAGTTTTGACATTGGAGTCCAGCACATTTTTTGCTGGGGTTTCGTGGCTTAGCCACGACGCTTTTTGGGCGATCCAGTCCGCTTTGGAGCGACTGGTTTGTCATAGTATGGAAGTTGGTCAACGCGCGGCTTGTATGTACCGTTTTCACGGCACTTCAGGATATGCCTGGCAATATCCTCAAGGGTGGCAAACCACACTTCATTTGTGCCCAGCATATATTCAATCATCGCCTCCACCCGCAACCAACGGGAAAGCCGGCCACTCACAAATGGGTGCCAAATGCCGATCCATAGCCCGCCGCCAGCCCGCCGCATGGCCTCAAACTCCGCCAGAAAACCTTCCATCGCCCGCTCAGGTGACATGACCTGCATAACGTAATTAAGGTCAATCGAATGGACATATGGTGGCCAATCATCCGTCGCCCAACTGGTCGGCACCTCGACCAGCTCGCCCATCTTGGTTTTCAGAATATACGGCACGTCGTCGCCCATCAGTGAGGAATCATAGAGGAACCCTTCCTTCACAAGGAGGTCAGCGGTATTGTCCGAAAAATTATAGAGGGGCGAACGATTGCCGCGCGGCCGTTTCCCCGTGTGTTTGACAATCGTGTCGATTGAGCGCTGCATCCAATAATGCTCGTCGGCTTTGGATAGGCTGTTTGGTGCTTCGTGAATATAACCATGAAATCCCACCTCGTGGCCGTCATTGATCATGCCTTCGATGGCACCCGGATATTGCTCTATGCACCAGGCGGGAACGAAGAACGTCTGCTTGATGCCATAACGGCGGTAAGCCTCAAGAATGCGCGGCACGCCAACCTGCGGCCCATAGCGCAGCATGGAGATGGTAGAAACCCGCTTGATGGAATCCTTCGGGTGCTCAATATGAACAAGACTATCCGCATCCATGTCGAACGTAATCGCGCAGGCAACTCTCGCACCGTTCGGCCAGGGAACTGAATTCACAATCATGGTTTATCTCCGCTCGTTCTTGACCCGCCTGTACGCCGCATATTCGCCAGTTTCAGATACAAAAGCAATCTGACGGATTTGTAATTCGCATTTCCATCGGCGAGCGAGTAACAAGAGAAGACATTCAGAAGCTAGTTGAGGAAAAAATTCTGGCCAATCTGTAAAAGGCCGGTACAATTGTCT